>NZ_JBFNQD010000016.1:0-119959 GCF_040797145.1 Labrys neptuniae
CAATCTCATGCATCGACGCCGTATCGACAAACTCATCACAGGTCCGCCGCCACCGCCTCCTCCGTCACCTCAGATGGCGCTGCAATGGAACTGAAACTTAACCGGACAGCCGTGGGTCAAGCCCGGCTATGACAATGGTCGCGTGAGTTCAAGCCCGCTTGCGCCGGCCGAAGCCTCAATTGCACTTCACGTCATAGTCCGACACCGAGGGGTAGTCGTTGTCACCCGCCGTGGTGACCGACAGGGTGCCCGCCTCGCCGCGATAATTGTAGCTGCAATAGCCGAGGCCGGTGCCCGAGCAGGCTTCCGCCTCGATCACGCCGAGCTTGACGAGTTCGGCGACGCGGCTGTCGGTGCGATCCTGCTCGCTCGAAGGCACCGGCTCCCAGCCATTCGCCTTCAGCGCGGCGCGCGCCTTGTCGATCGGCATGTTGTTGATGTTGGGCACCTTGGCACGGCCGCCGCAAACGCCGTCACTGGCCGCCACGGGGTTGAACTCGAACTTGTAGTCGTCGATCGAGCGGATATCGCCGATCGGTGTGGCGAGATAATCGCCGTCGATGACACGCACCCCGCCCCCTTCGAGAGCCTGAACGCGGCCCAGCGACTGCTTGGAGCCTTTTTCGGCATAGAGCAGGGCAACCAGCTTGCCGCCGTCGAAGACACCGACATTGCCGTCATTGACCAAGCAGGTACCGCTGGTGCCCGGCTCGAACCCACCGGCGAAGCTGACGGCGCGCAGGGAGGTCCCCAGCTTGGCCTCGCCCGTCACGGCCCAGCCGCGCTCCGCCACGACACGGCCGGCTTCAGAGGCAGGCTTGACAACCAGCTGGCTGCACTCGTCTGCTCCTTCCACCGCCCGGGGGGCACGCGGCAGGGTGGTCAGAAGGCGGAATGCCACGCCCTTGACCTCGCTGCTGGTGGAGGGCGGCTCGTCCCCCATGCCCATCGCCGCAGCCATGGCCGCCGGGGCGCCCAGCATCAACGCGCTCGCCAAAGATGCCGCAAGGAAAGTCCGGCCTTTCCCGGTATTCGCCACAGCCCGCCGTCCATCCGTCATTGTCGTCTCCACTGCTGCCGATTCATGGGATCGGCGCAGGCGCCAAGATATCGGCGCGCGGCGACAAGACAATCGCCATGGAGCGAAGTTTCAAGCTCGGCTGGGGATAGAGGTTTCCGGGGGAACAAGGCGATGTTCATTCGGGCACGGTAAGGCGAGCATCTGCCTGTCCCCTACCCAATCGTCATCAGGCTGGCATTGCCGCCGGCGGCCGTGGTGTTGATCGAGGTGGAAACTTCCTCCAGGAGCCAGTTGAGGCAATAGGCGTCCGCCTTCGCCGCAAGTTCCTGCGAGGAGGCCGCTTGCACCAGGACGAGCGGCCCCGGCAAGGCGGCGATGGCCTTGCTCGCTTCCTGGATCTGCTCCGCGCTGCCCTCGACCAGGGCACCGGCGAACGGTCCCGATTTCTTCCAGTCCTTGCTCCAGCTCACCCGCGCCGCCACGCTGGCCGGCAGGGTCTTGAGCACGGGCTGCAGGCCGGAGGTGGCGTCGATGACCACGCTGTTGCCGGTGGCGAGCGCCGCGGTGAGCTGCCGGTGCAGGCCGATCTCGGTTTGCGGCACCAGCAGGATCTGGCCCCGGGGATGCAGGGCATAGAGGTTGCGCTCGCCGACGGGGCCGGTCAGCTCGATCTCCAGGCCGAGGGCGGAGTCGCCGCCGATTTCGCGCGCATCTTGGGCCAGATTGTTCATGCCGCGCTGTCCCAGCCATTTGGCGAAGTCGGTCAGCACCGGATCGGTATGGACCGAGCTGTGCCGCGGGGGGATTGGCGGGGTGTCGACCAGACGCCCGAGATAGAGGGGCCCGCCCGCCTTGGGACCGGTGCCCGACAGGCCGCGCCCGCCGAAGGGCTGCACGCCGACGACCGCGCCGATGGTGTTGCGGTTGATGTAGACATTGCCTGTTTTCACCAGGCTGGTGACATGGGCAATGGTCTCGTCGAGGCGGGTGTGCAGGCCGAAGGTCAGGCCGTAGCCGGTCGCGTTGATCGCATCGATCAGGCGTTCCAGATCGTCGCGCTTGTAGCGCACCACATGCAGTACCGGCCCGAAGACCTCGCGCGAGAGATCGGCCAGCTCGTTGATCTCGATGATGGTGGGCGCCACGAAGGTGCCGGCCTGCGTCGCTTCGCCCAGCGCCACCTGCTCCACCTTGCGGCCGCGGCCGCGCATGGCCTCGACATGGCCCTCGATGGTGGCCTTGGCCTCGGCGGTGATGACGGGGCCGATATCGACCTTCAGGCTGTCGGTTGAACCGATGCTGAGCTCCTTCAGCGCGCCCTTGAGCATGGTGAGGGTGCGGTCGGCGACATCCTCCTGCAGGCAGAGCACGCGCAGGGCCGAACAGCGCTGCCCGGCGCTGTCGAAGGCAGAGGCGATCACATCCGCGACCACCTGCTCGGCCAGGGCCGATGAATCGACGATCATGGCGTTCTGGCCGCCGGTCTCGGCGATCAGCGGGATCGGCTTGCCATGGGAGCCGAGGCGCGTGGCGAGCTGGGCCTGGATCAGGCGCGCCACCTCGGTCGAGCCGGTGAACATCACGCCAGAGGTCTCCGGCGCGGCGACGAGTGCCGCGCCGACCCGGCCGTCGCCCGGCAGGAGCTGCAGGGCATCGGCCGGGACACCGGCCTCGTGCAGGATGCGCACGGCCTGGGCGGCGATCAATGGCGTTTCCTCCGCCGGCTTGGCGAGCACGGCATTGCCCGCCACCAAAGCGGCGGCAACCTGGCCGGAGAAGATCGCCAGCGGGAAATTCCACGGGCTGATGCAGACGACCGGCCCGAGCGGCTTATGGGCGACGCCCAGCGTAAGGCGGGCCTGGTCGGCGTAATAGCGCAGGAAGTCGATGGCCTCGCGCACCTCGGCGATGGCGTTCGGCATCGACTTGCCCGCCTCGCGCATGATCAGGCCGAGCAGCACCGGCATCTCGCTCTGCATGATGTCGGCGGCGCGCTCCAATGCGGTCGCGCGCTCGCCCGGTGTCCAGCGGGACCAGCCCTGCATCGCCTTTTGCGCGTTCGCCATCGCCGTGGCGACATCGGCCTCGGTGGCCTCGGTCACCTCACCGACGACATCCTCATGGTCGCCGGGATTGAGCACGGGCCGGCTTTCTCCGGCACTGCGAGCGCCAGCAACCTGCGGCACGGACGTCCAGGCCCGGCCGGCGCTCTCCTTGAGGATTGCGCCGATCTCGGCAAGCGTCGTCTCGTTGGAAAGGTCGAGCCCGGCGGAATTGGCACGCTCGTCATAGAGCTGGGCGGGCAGGGAAATCTGGTCGTGGCGCGCCCCAACCACCGCCATCGCGCTGATCACCTCGGCCGGATCGGCGATCAGTTCGTCGACCGAAACATTGGGGTCGCCGATGCGATTGACGAAAGAGGAATTCGCCCCGTTCTCCAGGAGACGGCGCACGAGATAGGCAAGCAGCGTCTCATGCGTGCCGACAGGCGCATAAATGCGGGCCGGCCGGCGCAGCTTGTGCGCCCCGACCACCTCGTCATAGAGCGGCTCGCCCATGCCGTGCAGGCACTGGAACTCGTATTGGCCGGTTTTGAAGTCGGAACCGGCCAGATGATAGATGGTGGCGAGCGACTGGGCATTGTGCGTGGCAAATTGCGGGAAGACGGCGTCGGTGGCCTCCAGCAGCTTGCGCGCGCAGGCGATATAGGAAACGTCGGTGTGCACCTTGCGGGTGAAGACCGGAAAGTCGGGCAGGCCGTCGACCTGCGCCCGCTTGATCTCGGCATCCCAATAGGCGCCCTTGACCAGGCGCACCATGATGCGGTGCCCGGTGCGGCGCGCCAGGTCGATGATGAAATCGAGCACGAACGGGCAACGCTTGCCATAGGCCTGGACCACGAAGCCGATGCCGTCCCAGCCCTTGAGATCGGGGTCCTCGCACAGGCTCTCCAGGAGGTCGAGCGAGAGTTCGAGCCGGTCGGCCTCCTCGGCGTCGATGTTGAGGCCGATGTCGTATTGCTTAGCGATGGCGGCCAGCGCCTTCACCTTGGGCAGCAATTCCGCCATCACCCGCTCGGCCTGGGCGCGCACATAGCGCGGATGCAGCGCCGAGAGCTTGATGGAGATGCCGGGCCCGTCATAGATGCCGCGGCCGGCCGAAGCGCGGCCGATGGCGTGGATGGCGGTCTCGTAGTCCTTGTAGTAGCGCGTCGCATCGGCAGCGGTGGTCGCCGCCTCGCCCAGCATGTCGTAAGAATAGCGAAAGCCTCTCTCCTCCAGCGGCCGGGCGCGTTTCAGCGCTTCCGCGATGGTCTCGCCGGTGACGAACTGCTCGCCCATCATGCGCATCGCCATGTCGACGCCGCGGCGGATCACCGGCTCGCCGCAACGGGCGATCAGCCGGGTCAGCGCCGCCGACAGGCCGCGGTCATTGACGGTGTTCGAGAGTTTGCCTGTAACCACCAGGCCCCAGGTCGCGGCGTTGACGAAGAGCGAGCGCCCGCCGCCGACATGGGAGCGCCAATCGCCATCGGCGATCTTGTCACGGATCAGGGCGTCTCGCGTGGCCATGTCGGGGATGCGCAGCAGGGCCTCGGCGAGGCACATCAGCGCCACGCCTTCCTGGCTGGAGAGCGAATATTCATGCACCAGCGCCTCGACACCGCCGCCCCGGCGCTTGGAACGCAGCGCCTCGATCAGCTTGCGGCCGGTGGCGCTGATCGCCTCCCTGACACCCGCCGGCAGGCTGGCCTGCTCCAGGAGCGCCGCCACGCATTCCTCCTCGGAACGGCGATAGGCCGCCGTGATGGCCTGGCGCAGCGGCGTCTGCGGCCGGATCGGCGGCGCAAAATCGGCGAAGGGCCTGGCGGCAGGCTGGGGATTTTGGCTGAGTGCGGCAGATGTCGTCATGGCGGTCTCGCTCTTGAAAACGTCAGGTGCCATTGGCCCGGATTGGCGATGATACCTCAGGCAAAACGCTTTGACGTTTCGACGATCAGATAGCACGGCGCGATGTTGCTTTTTTACCAACGATATGTGCATTTATAGGTATTAAATCTTTTGTTTTTGATTTTCGTAGGATTTTCGGATGGCAAAAAATACAGAAACAGGAAATCTGGATGGGTACGACCGCAAGATCATCGATGCGCTGGTCGAAAACGGCCGCATCTCCATCACCGAACTGTCTGAAAAGATTGGGCTTTCCAAGACACCGTGCCATCAGCGGCTGAAGCGCCTTGTCGACGAGGGTTACATCCGCGGCTTCCGCGCCATTCTCGACTCCAGCAAGATGGGCCTCGACCATATCGCCTATACGGAAGTGAAGCTTTCGGACACGCGCGAGGCCGCGCTGAAGGCCTTCAACGCGGCGGTGTTCAAGATCCCGGAAGTCGAGGAATGCCATATGATCGCAAGCTCCTACGACTATCTCCTCAAGGTGCGCACCGCCAATATCCGCCGCTATCGCCAAGTGCTGGGCGAACGCATCTCGAGCCTGCCCCATGTCGCCAACACCTCGACCTTCGTGGTGATGGAATCGGTCAAGGACACTGACCTGGTGCCATGAGCGAGGAGATTAATTCAGGGACAGTTTACTAATTTCAACGGTGAGTCCACGTACGGATCAAGCGAAGCTACGTCATTAGTAAACTGTCCCCGATTTTCCGTTCATTTCACCGCGATGTCGACCGGTCCCCTTCGTCCAGCTTGCTCTTCCTGCCCCGCTTCTGCGGCCTGAGGACACGGCCGGTCACGGCCTCCAGCTGTTCGATCCAGGCGCCGCCGCCGAGCGGCCGGCCCGACGTCTCCGCCAGACGCAGGACGTTCGCCGCCCTCTCGTCCTCCCTGGCCTGCAGGAGGCCGGCGATATCGGGGAAACGTTCGCGCACGGGGCCGAGATCGGTCAGCCCGTCGTCGCGGCCGTCGAGATGGACCCGCGCGCTCGACCACGGCCAGTCCCGCGCCCGCTCGACCAGGCGCGCGCGGACGGGGTTGAGGCAGACATAGCGGACCGCATGGGCCAGATGCGTCTCGTCCATGACCACGGAACCGAAGCGTCCCTGCCACAGATGCCCGGTCCATTGCTGGCGCGTGTTGATGCGCGCGGTGTAGCGCCGATGCGTCTCGCCCAGCATGGCCCTGAGCCCGTCCGGTTCGGTGGGAATGGCGAGCAGATGAACGTGATTGGGCATCAGGCACCAGGCGATCAGCCGCGTGCCCGATTTCGGGGCATAGATCTTCAGGAGATCGAGATAGGCCCGGTAATCCTCGTTGCAGAAGAACACGCGCTCGCGGCGATTGCCCCGCTGCGTGACATGATGGGCGAAACCGGGAACGACCAGGCGGGCGATACGAGCCATGCGCCGATCATGACCGGTCGCGTTAAATTAGTAAACTGTCCCCGAATTAATTTGCCATTCCTGGCGGAATTCGCTCGGCGTCGTCGTGAAGCGCTGACGGAACCGCCGGCTGAAATGGGCGGAATCCGAGAAGCCGCACTCCATGGCGATCTTGGCGAAGGATTTGTTGGAGGTCTCGACCATATGCCGGGCGAGCGACAGCCGCATCTCCATGAAGGCCGCGCGCGGCGAGGTGGCGAGCGCGCTCTCGAAATGGCGCTCGAGCCGGCGCTTGGTGATGCCCAGATGCCGGGCGATCTGGCCGACGGAGAGCGGCGCATCCAGGCTTTGCTGCACCAGGAGCAGCGCCTTCCTGACGAAGGGATCGGAGGTGTTGAAATCGAGCGTCGGGCTCGGCTGCGGCGCCTCGCCGACCTCCGCCCCGTTGATCATCATGATGTGCAGGCTCTTGGTCGCGGCAGCCTTGCCCAGATGCCGCTCGACCAGAAAGGCCGCCAGATGGGCCGCGCTGGCACCACCCGGACAGGTGAGGCGGTCGCGATCGACGATGAAGATCTGGTCGGACACCGGCTGGAGACCGTCGAACTGCTCCAGGAAATCGGTGTGGTGGAACCAGCTCACGCAGCAGCGATAGCCCTCCATCAGCCCGGCATGGTGCAGGATGAAGGCGCCGGTGCACACGCCGACGAGCGGCACCCTGGCCGCCGCCGCCCGCTGGAGATAGCGCGAATAGGCGGGGCTGAGTTTCGGGACCTCGTCGATCAACCCGCCCACCACCACGATATAGTCGAACTTGCCGGGGTCCCCCAGCCGCTCGGTGGGGGCGACCACCACGCCGCTGCTGGAGGCGATCGGGCTCATGGTGTCGGACAGCACGCTCCATTCGAAGCGGATCGGCCGGCTGCGGTCGCCTTCGTCAGCCGCCAGGCGCAGCACGTCGACGAAATTGGCAAAGGCGTTCAGGGTGAAGTGACGCGCCAGGATGAAGCCGACGGACAACCGCGGCGCCTGCTTTTCGGATCGGGCCGGCTTCCTTGTCCCCGCTTCGCTCACGCCGCGCCTCCCTGTGCCGGGACGTCGCACATGTAACATCCGATCGACGCATCCATCCTATTCATGTCGACGACACCCGGCAAGATGCCGGGACCGGGCAGTCGTCCCGCCTCCGGCATCAATTTGTTGCATCGGTCGTACAAATCATGGCGAGGACAGCGTTCATGCTCTAAGAAGTGAGCGGGGATATCCGATTGGGATGGAGGGGACAGTCCATCGACAGCAGGTATTTCCATGAATACGGCAGAAATATACCAACGATTCTTGCATCATAGGCGGCGGCCCGCGCATCTTTTTCCGATTGCATTCCTTTGTCTGGCTGCGACGCCGGCCCTGGCACAGTATCAGCCTCGGGAAACCTTTGCGCCGCGCCCGCCGGCGCAGGCCGTCAACGCCTATCGCTCGGCCGATGGCCTGCCCGGTCCTCAATATTGGCAGAACAAGGCCGATTATCAGATCCATGCCACGCTCCAGCCTGATCAGCCTGCCATCAGCGGCGATGAGGTCATCACCTATACCAACAACAGCCCCGACCGGCTGACCGAGCTCTGGCTGCAACTCGACCAGAACATCTACAAGACCGACAGCCGCAGCGGTTACGCCAACGGCAAGGCGCGCGAGGGCACCACGGACGGCTTCGTGCTCGACAGCGTCGCGATCGGCGGCGGCAAGGCAGCACCCGTTTCCTATACCGTCAGCGACACACGCCTGCGCATCGCCCTGCCGATGCCGCTGGCCGCCAAGGGCGGGCAGGTCAAGCTCCACATCCGCTATCACTTCGCCATTCCCGGCGAATGGGGCGGGCGCATGGGCTGGGGCAAGGCCAAGGCCGGGCCCGTCTACGAGATCGCGCAATGGTATCCGCGCATGGCCGTCTATGACGACATCCGCGGCTGGGACACGCTGCCCTACCTAGCCCAGGAGTTTTATCTCGACTATGGCAATTTCGACTATTGGGTAACGGCACCGAGCACCATGCTGGTGGCGGGCTCGGGTGAATTGGCAAACCCGCAGGAGGTGCTGACATCCGAGCAGCAAAGTCGGCTCAAGAAGGCCCGCGCCAGCGACAAGACCGTGACCATCCGCAGCGTCCCGGAAATCGATGATCCCAAGTCACGCCCGAAGAAGGACGGCACGCTGACCTGGCACTATCGCATGCAGAACAGCCGCGACGTGGTTTTCGCAGCCTCGGTCGCCTTTGCCTGGGACGCGGCGCGCATCAACCTACCGGGCGGCAAGTCGGCGCTCGCCATGTCCTTCTACCCGGCTGAAAGCCAGGGCAGCGAGCGCTGGGGCCGTTCGACCGAATATCTCAAGGACGCGGTCGAACGCTTTTCGGCCCGCTGGTATCCCTATCCCTGGCCGGTCGCTGTCAATATCGCCGGCCCCGACGATCTCGCCGGCATGGAATATCCCGGCCTGCTTTTCGACGGCATTGGCGACAAGACCAAGGACCTGTTCTGGGTTACCGCCCATGAGATCGGCCACACCTGGTTTCCGATGGTCGTCGGTTTCGACGAGCGGCGCGACGCCTGGATGGACGAAGGCTTCAACACCTTCATCGACGTCTATGAGTCGGACGATTTCAACCATGGCGAATATGCGCCCAAACGCGATGTCGAATATGCGCCGAGCGGTGGCAATCCCGTCGACGAGATCATCGAGGTATTGAAGGACCGCGACGCGCCGCCGATCCTCTCGCGGGCCGACACCGTGATCGAGAAATACCGCCACCCGGTGACCTATTTCAAATCCGCGCTCGGCCTCGTGCTGCTGCGCGAGCAGATCCTCGGGCCGGAGCGCTTCGACGCGGCCTTCCGCCAGTTCACCGCGGCCTGGGCCTTCAAGCATCCCAAGCCGGACGATTTCTTCCGGGCGATGGAAAGCAGCACCGGCGAGGACCTCTCCTGGTGGTGGCGCGGCTGGTACGACCACAATTGGACGCTCGACCTCGCCATCGACAAGATCGGGCCGGCGACCGACGACAAGGACAAGGACAACAAGGACAAGGCGCCCAAGGGCACGGCCATCACCGTCGGCAGCCACGACAAGCTGGTCATGCCGGTGACCTTGCGGGTCGACTTCGCCGACGGCAGCCATCGCGACTATCGTCTGCCCGCCGAAAGCTGGATCAGGCAAGCCTCGACCACCGTCATCGTGGAGCCCGGCAAGAAGGTGGTGCAGGCCACCCTCGATCCCGACCACAAGATCCCCGACGGGAACCGCGGCAACGACAAGCTGCGCGCCGACGCAAAATAGCCGACCAGTAACGCCGTGCCCGTGAAAGGGCACGGCAAACCAGAACGAACGAGCATCCGGTCCGAGTACTCGTTGATCTGACCAGAATTGGAAAACAAGTGCTCCCGTCATCCCCGGCGCGGCCGAAGGCCGTGGGAAGGGGATCCAGGGGCTATGAGTTTCGTCCTGTAACTCCTGGATCCCCTTCCCGGGGTCTTCGACCCCGCCCGGGATGACATGTCTTTTAGGCAACAGTGGATGCTGCCCATCAGCATCGATAACGTGCCGGCATCACTCCGCCAGCTGGAAGGCCTCGAACCGTCCCAGCGCTTCCTCGATCGCGGGCTTGTGGGCGGCGGCATCGCCCTCGCCCACCCAGTTCCATTGCTGGATCAGCACCTTGCCGGCGGCGCGGTCCGTCTTGAGATCGATGGCCGCTACCACCTCTTCGCCCACCAGCACCGGCAGAGCGAAATAGCCGAAAACCCGTTTTTCCTTCGGCACATAGGCCTCGAAGCGGTGATCATAGTCGAAGAAGAGTTTCAACCGCTTGCGCTGGATCACCAGGGGGTCGAAGGGCGAGAGGATATGCACGAGCTCGGCCGGCGGCGCCGCGGCGACGGCGTCGAGCGTTTCGGGGCTGGCCCAATGCTCGGTCTTGCCGGCCCCCTCGACCTCCACGGCCACCAGGTCTTTGCGCCGCACCCGGCTTTCGAGGCGCTCGCGCACCGCACCCTTGCGGCCGGCATCGAGATGGCAGATGGAATCGAGGCTGATCAGCCCCTGCGCGCGCAGCGCCCGGTCGATGATGTAGTCGAGCCGCTGGCGCTCGGTGGCCGGCTTGGGCTTGAGGTCCCGCTGCTCAGCCCAGCCGAAATGGCGCTCCATCAGCTCATAGGTCTTGAGCATGCCCACGCGGGCGCTGATGGTCAGCACGCCGGTATAGAAGGCCAGCTGCAGCGCCTTCTTCGAAGGCTTGCGGCTGGCCCAGGGATGGGTCTTCTCCACCAGCACGTCGTCGTCGATGTCGCGGATGGAGAGAGCCCCACCCTTGCGGATCAGGCTGAGGACCTTGCGCAGATCGGCCTTCGACACGCTCTCGAACCAGCCATTGGGCCGGTCGAGATAGGCCTTCATGTCGGGCAGGAAGTAGCGCAGGTCCTGGGTGGGAATATAGGACAGCGCATGCGTCCAATATTCGAACACCGACTTGTCGGCGCTTTGCGCCTGGACGAGATGGTCGCGGCGATAGTCGGGAATGCGCGTCCACAAGATGTGATGGTGGCTGCGCTCGATCACGTTGATGGTGTCGATCTGCACATAGCCCAGATGCGCGGTCGCCGCAGGAGTCGCCTGCGGCCCGTCGCCGAAGGGAGCCAGGCTGTCGAGGCGCTGGGCCCTCAGCCAGATGCGCCGGGCCTGCGTCTTGTCGAGGGAAGGCGGTTTACGGGGCATGCAATCTCGCCAGAATACGGGGCGGCTGGGAGCACGCTCCCAGCCTTCATGCCCTGCAAGATAGGTCTTCCCGGCCGAGTCGCCAGCCCCGCGCCAGCTTTTTGTTCACGAAACGTTTACGGTCCGGCGGCTTGTCAGGGCACGAAGAGGATCTTGACCTCGCCCGGCCCGGCCGGCCTGGCAATGATGGCGGGCACCTCCTCCAGCCTGACCTCGCGCGAGATCAGCTCGTCGAGCTTGAGGGCTCCGCTGGCCACCAGCTCGGCCGCCCGCCGATGGGTGAAGGGGTTGATGAAGGAGCCGAACACCTTCAGCTCCCGGAACAGGATATCGAAGGGCTCGACCGCCACCTTCTCGCCCTGCGCCATCACGCCGAGGATCACCACGGTGCCGCCGGGACGGGCGAGCCGGAAGGATTGCTCCACCGTTTCGGCCACGCCGGCGCATTCGATCACCACGTCGGCTCCGCCGGGTAGCAGGCCGTCGGGGCCGGTCACGTTGGCGATGAAATCGCCCCGGGTGGGATCGATGCTGGCGGTGGCGCCCACGCGCTCGGCCAGCTCGCGCTTCACCGCCTGGCGCGTGGACAGCACCACGCGTGACGCGCCGGCAAGCCTGGCCAGTTGCACCGTGATCAGCCCGATCACCCCGCCGCCGAGCACGATCACCGAGGAGCCCGGCTGGATGTCGGCGATGTCGATGCCGTGCAGGCAGCAGGCAATCGGCTCGCAGAAGGCGCCATGGCTGGCCTTCAGGGACAGCGGCAGTTCATAGGCCTGCTGCTGCGGCACGATCACATAGTCGGCCAGGCCGCCGTCGCGGTGAATGCCGATGGCGGTGAGATTGCGGCACAGATTGATCCGCCCGTTCTGGCAGTGCACGCAGCGCCCGCACACGATGTTGGGATCGCCGGTCACCCGCTTGCCGGTGCGAAAACCCTGCACGCCGGGGCCGACTTCCTCGATGATGCCGCAGAATTCGTGGCCCAGGGTCACCGGCGGCTTGGAGGGAAACTCGCCCTTGAGCAGATGGCGGTCCGTGCCGCAAATGCCGGAGGCCTCGACCCGCACCAGCAGGTCGCCCGGCCCAGGCTTCGGCCTTTCCACCTCCTTCAGAAAAAGCTCTCCCACCGCATCGAGCCGCACCGCCTTCATCGTTGCCTCCGCCTGTTGTTTTGATTGTTCATACAATTCTAGGCCGGATTCGGGGCCGCGGGATAGTACCCGCCGGCATTTCCTTGGAGCGCGGACATCCCAGCGACATGCTTATGTCGCGATGTCCGCTCTTGAACCGCCAGCGTTCAGAGTGAAGAGCGGACAAGATGTCCGCACTCCATGTAAGATGGCCGCCATGCCCGACAATTCTCCTGATTCTCAGCCCTCCAACGCCCCTCAATGGTCCGTCTCCGAGCTCTCCGGCGCCCTCAAGCGCACCGTGGAGGATGCCTTCGGCTATGTGCGCGTGCGGGGCGAGATCTCCGGCTATCGCGGCCCGGTGGCGTCGGGACACGCCTATTTCGCCCTCAAGGACGAAGGCGCCAAGATCGATGCGGTGATCTGGAAGGGCAATCTCGCCCGGCTGCGCCAGCGCCCCGAGGAGGGCATGGAGGTGATCGCCCATGGCCGGCTGACCACCTTCCCCGGCAAGTCCTCCTACCAGATCATCATCGACCGGCTCGAACCGGCCGGCCTCGGTGCGCTGATGGCGCTCCTGGAGGAGCGCCGCCGCAAGCTCGCGGCCGAAGGCCTGTTCGACGAGGGCCGCAAGCGTCCCCTGCCCTTCCTGCCGCGGGTAATCGGCGTGGTCACCTCGCCGACCGGCGCCGTGATCCGCGACATCCTGCATCGCATCATCGACCGCTTTCCGCGCCGGGTCATCGTCTGGCCGGTGCGGGTGCAGGGCGAGACATCGGCCGCCGAGATCGCCAATGCCATCGCCGGTTTCGATGCCCTGCCGGCCGGCGGCCCGATCCCGCGCCCGGACGTGCTGATCGTGGCGCGCGGCGGCGGCAGCCTGGAGGATCTGTGGTCGTTCAACGAGGAAGTCGTGGTGCGCGCCGCCGCGGCGTGCTCGATCCCGCTGATCTCGGCGGTCGGCCATGAGACCGACTGGACGCTGATCGACCATGTCGCCGACCGCCGGGCCCCGACGCCGACCGGTGCCGCCGAAATGGCCGTCCCGGTCAGGGCCGACCTCTTCGCCAATCTGCACGATCTCGGCGCCCGCCTCACCGGCCATGCGCTACGCATGATCGAGCGCCGGCGCCAGGACCTGCGCAATCTCGGCCGGGCCCTGCCCAGTGGCGAGGCCCTGCTCGCGACTCCGCGCCAGAAACTCGACCTTGCCGCCGGCCGCCTGGTGCACGCGCTCACGCTCAACACCCGCCGCCACCACCAGCGCTACGATGCCCTCACCCGCCGGCTGCTGACGCAGAGCCCCGCCAACCGGCTCGACCGCAGCCGCGACCGCTTCCACGCCATCGCCGAACGCCTGGAGGCTTCGGCGCGCATCGCCCTCGCCCGCAAGCGCGAGGCCTTTGCCGGCCGAGCCGGCCAGCTCACCCCGCTCTTGCTGTCCCGCCGCAGCGAGGCCGGGCGCGAGCGCCTGTCGAGCCTCGCCGGCCGCCTGCTGCAGGCCGCGGCCGCGCGCACATCGGCCCAGCGCGAAAGGCTCGACCGCTTCGCCGTGCTCTTGGAAGCCTATTCCTACCAGGGCGTGCTGCAGCGCGGCTTTGCCCTGGTGCGCGACGAGCAAGGCAGCCCCATACGCAATGTCGCGGCAGCCCAGGCCGCAGCGAGCCTCGACCTGCAATTCGTCGATGGCCATTTCATCGTGGGCAAGGGTGCGCCCCCGCCGGCCCCAGGCGTGGCGAAAGCCAAGCCGAAGAGCGGACAGGCCGGTCCGCAACCGAGCCTGTTCGACGATTAGAATTGGCTCTGTTATAGTTTCGACAAGATCAGCAACACATAGGCCAGCGCCTCCATGAACCGTCACGAAAGCCGCATGACTTTGCCCGGCGAAGCACAGGTCCAGTACCTCGATTCCGATTTCCGCATCCTCAAGCCGGGCAATTACGTGCGCTGCGCCGTGACCGGCACGCATATCCCGATCGATGAGTTGCGCTATTGGAACGTCGACCGCCAGGAAGCCTATGCCAGCCGCGAGGCCGTGCTGGAGCGGCTGAAAGGGCTCGGCGAGATCTGACAATCCGGGTGCGCGGACGTCTCGTCCGCTCTTGGAAACAGCGCGCTTGCAGTCAAGCAAGAGCGGACAGGATGTCCGTGCTCCAAGGCGTCTTCACCCCGCCAGGCGGAAGCGCTTCACTAGGAAATCGTGCATCGCTTCCTCGTCGTCGAAGGAAAGCTGGATCGGCACGGTCTGGCTGATCGAGGCGAGGCCGATGCGCGCAGGGCCTCCTGTGAGGCGGGTCATATCCTTGGTCGTCGTCACCGGAACGAGCTTGGCGGCCTGTGCCCGCGCCGCGATCCTGGCCGCCTCCTCCTCACTGAAGGCATGGTGGTCGGCGAAGACCTCCGTCGCGGCGATGATGGCCCCCATATCGGCCAGGGTCTTGAAGAACTTCTCGGGACGACCGATGCCGGCAAAGGCCAGCACCCGCTTGCCGCGCAGAGACGGGGCTTGCGGATCGAGGCCGATGCGGGCCCGGAAGACGGCGACACTCGAGCCGCGGGCGAAATCATAGACGGCCGTTCCCGCATCGCCGGGCCCGATCACCACTACCGCCGAAGCAAAGCCGATCTGGTCATGGATATCGGCCCGCAAGGGGCCGGCCGGAAAGGCCAGGCCGTTGCCGATGCCCGTCTCGCCATCGACGGCGATGATCGAGCAATCCTTGGTGAGAGAGGGGTTCTGGAAGCCATCATCCATGATGATGATGCTGGCCCCCTGCTCGATGGCCAGCGCCGCACCGGCCGGCCGGTCGATCGACTTCACCGTCAGGGCCTTGCGCGCCAGCAGCAGAGCCTCGTCGCCAACCTTGTCGGCGGCAGCGTCGGGCTTGACCACCAGCGGCCCCTTCTCGCTGCCGCCATAGCCACGGGTGAGGAAGGCCGGGCGCTGGCCCGCCGCGATCAGGATATCGGCAACCGCCAGCGCCAGCGGCGTCTTGCCGGCGCCGCCAAGCGTGAAATTGCCGATGCAGACCACGGGAACGCCGGCCCGGCTGCCTGGCTGGCGCATGCGCGCCGCGACCTTTCCGCCATAGAAACGGGACAGCGGCATGAGCAGGCGGGCCAGCCAGCCCCGCGGCCGGTACCAGAAGGCCGGCGCCTTCAGGCTCATGCGCATGCTCATGGCCGCCCCGCCCCGAGCGGTAGCAGGGCAATGAGCGTCCGCTCCAGCGCCCCGGTCAGCGTCGCGATTGCCTTGGCGCCGCCGGCTGCGACGCGCTCGACCTCAGCCGGCTCGGCCAGCAGCCGCGCAACGGCACCGGACAGCTCAGCCGAGCCGTGCACGACCACGGCCCCCCCCATGCCATCGAGCGCGCCATAAGCCTCGACGAAGTTCTGGACATGGGGCCCATGCAGCACGGCTGCGCCGAGCTTGACCGGTTCGATCGGATTCTGCCCGCCCTTGCCGAGCAGCGACTTGCCCATGAAGACGATGCGGGCTAGGCGATAGAACACGCCCATTTCCCCGACCGTGTCTGCGACATAGACATCGTGCCGCACTTCCAGGGCAGGGCCCCGCGAGCGAAGGGCGACGTTCAATCCCTTTTCCCGCAAGGCTGCGGCGATCGCCTCGCCACGTTCGGGATGGCGCGGCACGATCAACGTCAACAGGCCGGGGAAACGGCCCTTCTGTGCGGCATGCACCTCGCCCGCCAGAGCCTCCTCCCCCTCATGCGTCACCGCCGCGAGCCAGAGCGGGCGACCCGCCACCGCCTGCCGCAAACCTTCGAGCACGCCGGGATCGGCGGGCGGCAGCGGTGCGTCGAATTTCAGATTGCCTGTGACGACGACGCGCGGCGCCCCCAGCGAGGCAAAGCGCCGTCCGTCATCCTCGCTCTGTGCGGCAATGAGGTCGAAGCGCCCCAGCAGCGCGGCGCTGGTGCGCGGCACGCGGCACCAGCGCGCGAAGGAACGCGGCGACATCCGCCCATTGACCAGCGCCAGGGGAATGCCCGCCGCCTTGATCTCGGCGATCATCCCCGGCCAGAGTTCCGATTCCAGGAAACAGACGAGATCAGGCCGCCAGTGCTCGAGGAAACGCCTGACATAGGCGGGAATATCGAGCGGCACGAACTGATGGATCGCCCCGGGCGGCAGGCGCTCCGCCATCAGGGCCGCCGAGGTGACGGTGCCGGTCGTCATCAGGATACGATAGCCCTCCGCCGCCAGGCGCGCAGCCAGCGGCAACAGGGTAATGGCTTCCCCGACACTGGCACCATGCAGCCAGGCCAGCCGCCCCTCGGGCCGAGGCCGGCCGGCAATGCCAAGGCGTTCGGACCGGCGCGAGGCATCTTCCTTGCCGCGGCGCTGGCGCTTGTCCAGCAACAGGCCGGCGAAAGGACGAAAGCAGCTGGTCGCCAGCCGGTAGGCCCTGAGGCTGAGGGGAAGCGCTGTGCTCACGTACCTGCCTTCACGAAGGTTCGCCCGACCATGGCATAGGCGGTGCGATGCGCCGCATCGAGGGCGTTCTCGACCTCCAGGCGCTTCGCCTCCATCAGCGCCTTGTCGGCATCCTCGGGCACATGCACGAGATCACCGACCACGAAGGCGCCGCGCGAAAACGGCATGTTGATCACGGCCTTGTCCCAGGTCGAGAGCTGGATCATGTTCGAGGTCGCCACGGCGACCGGCACGATCGGCCGTCCCGACAGGCGCGCAAGCGTGACGATGCCGAGCCCGGCCACGCCGCCGGTGCGCGGCACGTCCGCCGTCACGCCCACCGACTGGCCGTCCTTCAGGGTGGCCACCAGCTCGCGCAGGGCCGCGGGACCGCCCTTGTGGTGCTGGCGCTGGGGCCTGCCACCCGAGCCGCGCACCAGGCCGAGCCCCAGACGCGTCACCGCAACCGCGTTGATCTCGCCGTCGCCATGGCGCGAGATCAGGATGCGGAACTCATGCCCCTCGCGGCGCATGAAGGGCACCAGGAAATGCTGCCCGTGCCACATCGCCACGATATAGGGATATTGGTCGCGAATGGGCCCGTAGAGATCGGCCGGACTGTCGGCAAAGCGGCTGGTGCCGTGCACGAGCTTCAGCCATGCGGCGAGGCCCTCGCCGATGGCCTTCTGCACGAAGCGGGATCGGCCGATATTCTTGATCATTCCAGGGGCCTATCATCGACCATGGTTATCAGCGCTTGGTCGTGTCGGTCGTCGGATCGAGCAGGCGATGCAGATGCACGATGAAATAGCGCATCTGGGCATTGTCGACGCTCGCCTGGGCCTTGGCCTTCCAGGCCGCCTGGGCGCTGGCATAGTTGGGGTAGATGCCGACGATGTCGAGGCCCTGAAGGTCCTTGAACTCCACGCCTTCGATCGAGCTCAGCTCGCCGCCGAAGACCAGATGCAGCAATTGTTTCTGAGGTTCGCTCATCCCATGCTCCTATAGCGTTTTCCGGAAAATCTGACAGACTCTTAGATCAAGAAAACGCGTTAAAACAAATAGTTAGATCAAAATGACAATTCAGGGAAAAGTCATTTTTCTCTAAAACTCAGTTCATCCCCTCGAACAGGGCAACCAGGGCGCCCTGACGCTCCCGCCCAGCCATCACGAGCGGCCGGTGCACGGGGTCGGGGCGGTTATAGACGATGTCCCTGCCGGCCACGGTAGTGAGAAGCCCGCCGGCCTCGCTGAGAATGATATCGGCTGCGGCAATGTCCCAATCATGCGAGGATCCCGAAGCGAAAGCGCCGTCGACGCTACCCTCCGCCACCATGGCGATGCGCAGAGCCAAGGACGACATCGACGAGGCCCGCTCGACCCGCGGCAAGGCGCGCTGGGCCAGATCGAACATCGGCTTGGGGCCCGCCAGTGTGCGAATGGCAGCGAGAGCCCCTTGGCTGGCGTTGAGCGCAACGCCGTTCTTGAAGGCGCCCAGGCCGCGACCGCCCGTATAGAGATCGCCATTGCTGGGACGCAAGAGCACGCCCGCCAGCGGACGCCCGGCCTCGACCAGGGCGGCGGAGATCACCCATTCACCATTGCCGGCAATGAAGCCGCGCGTGCCGTCGATGGGATCGACCACCCAGACCTGTTGCCTGTCCAGGCGCTCGGCGGTGTCGGCAGTTTCCTCCGACAGCCAGCCGACCGCGCTGGAGACGTGGCGCAGCTGCTTGGCCAGATGGGCATCGATGGCAAGATCTGCCTCGGTGACCGGCGATTTGTCGGCCTTGTCGAAGACACGGGCCCCTTCGCGAGCAAAGCCGAGCCCGATCTCACCCGCTTCCCTCACAGCCTCGATCAGCAGAGGCAACGCCTCGCCCGCACTCAACCCCCGGGCCATACGCCCTGCCCCATCCTTCTCGATCATGGCTCGGATTTAGGCGAGCCGGCCAGTACGTGCAAGCGAGAACCATGGGTTCTGAGCGGTTGGCCACGCAAGGCGTGTCAGCTGCGTCGCCGCGGCACGTGATAAATCACGGCGGTATATTTCCTGTCACGCCGCTCGGCCGCCGGGATTCCACCCAGGCCCTCGGCAATCCGGCGGCTTGCCAGATTCGCCTCTGCGACGGGATATTCGAAATATCGCACGGCCGGGTCCTCGGACGCCCAGTCGGCAATCGCAGCGACAGCCTCACGGCCATAGCCGCGCCCATGTTCGTCTTCCCGGATCCAGATACCGAGTTCCGGCGTCTTGCTCGCGGCCCGATGCAGCCCTGCCAGGCCGAGAAACAGTCCATCCCGCCGGCGGACGACGAAAATGTGATCACTGCCCACCTCGGCCAAGGTCTCCCAATTGCGCCAGATAGAGGCAAAGGCCTCGCGTGACGGCAAAGGCTCCCATGCCATGAAACGCGTCAGGCTCGGCGTGATGCAGGCAAAGATCTCGTCGGCGTCATCGGGTGTGAAGGACCTGAGCAGAAGACGTTCGCTGACAAGGCCGGCGGGCGGTGGATCGAGGGACACAGTGTTCTCCGCTCACGAAATTGCGGCCTGCAGACCGAAACATCCCTGTCGCCGCTTGCGGTTTTCATGAAAGCGGATTTGGAGTGTCAGCCTCCGGCTGACATCTTGAAGAAAGGAAGCAAGATGTCAGCCGGAGGCTGACACTCCGTGTTTCCTGTAACCTTGTAAACAGGCGCGACCGGAAGGCCAGGACATGTCGACAACGACGATAATGTGCCTTCGGAAAGATTCGTCCAGGAAGACCGCCTTGATTACCTGGCGCGTAATTGAGACGCCCCCTTCTCCCGGCCATGCTGAGCGGGCCTGAAGCAATCAGGCCTGCCAATAGGAACATGTCGATGACCGATCCCGCCACCATTGCCCGTATCTATATCGCCACCTGGAACGAGACCGATCCCGCTCGGCGGCGCGCCCTGCTGGATGCCTCCTGGACGCATGACGCCCTCTATGTCGACCCGCTGATGCGCGGCCAGGGTCATGACGAGATCGATGGCCTGATCGCAGCCGTGCAGCAGCGCTTCCCCGATTTTCGCTTCTCCCTGATCGGCGAGGCGGACGGCCATGGCGATCAGATCCGCTTCTCCTGGCAGCTCGGTCCGGAAGGCGCCGATGGGCCGATCAAAGGCACCGACTTCGCCCGGCTCGACCAGGGGCGGCTGCGCGAAGTGAATGGCTTCCTCGACCAGGTCCCGGCAGCGGCATGAGCTCCCGTGGCAGCATCCAGGCCGCCCGCCGACCGGGCGGCTCGCCGCAGGCGAGGGCCCCCCGGGGAGTCGGCGACCATCTGCGCGCCTGGCGCCAGCATCGCCGCATGAGCCAGCTCGATTTCGCGCTGGAAGCGGAAATCTCCCAGCGCCACCTCAGCTTCATGGAAAGCGGCCGTTCCAAGCCAAGCCGCGAGATGGTGCTGCATCTGGCCGAGAGGCTGGAAGTGCCGCTGCGCGAGCGCAATGCCCTGCTGCTCGCGGCCGGTTACGCACCGGTCTATCAAGAGCGCGGGCTGGATGATCCGGCCCTCGCCCCGGCCCGCGAGGCGATCGACCTGGTGATCGGCGGGCATGAGCCCTACCCCGCCCTTGCGGTCGACCGCCATTGGACGCTGGTCGCCGCCAACAAGGCGATCGCACCCCTGTTGGTCGGAGTTGCCGACAAGAGCCTGCTGGAGCCGCCGGTCAATGTGCTGCGCCTCGGCCTGCATCCCGGCGGTCTCGCGCCCCACACCGCCAATCTGCCCGAATGGCGCGATCATCTGCTCGAGCGCCTGCGCCAGCAGATCGCCGTCAGCGGCGACGAGATCCTCGCTCGTCTCCTCGAGGAACTTTCCGCCTATCCGGTTCCGGCTTCGCGCAGCAAGCCCCGCGCCGATCTCGGCGGCATCGTCGTGCCCTTCGAGCTCAGGACACCGCAGGGCCTGATGTGCTTCTTCTCCACCACCACCGTGTTCGGCACGCCCGTCGACATCACCCTGTCGGAGCTGGCGCTGGAATGTTTCTACCCCGCCAACGCCGAGACGGCGGAGATCCTCAAGCGGACGGTGCTGTGAGAGGAATCGCGTGGGATTGGAGGGTCGATCTCCCGATCGACCATCTTGGAAACGTCGTGCGTGAGAGAGGGCGAAGATGGTCGATCGGGAGATCGACCCTCCAATCCCCGGTCCGCCCCGAGAGGTGAGCATCTATTCGCAAGGACGCCAGCCCCAACGTCTCTATCTTTGCATAGAAAACGGGCGGGTCCCTGCCATGGTCCACCCGGAAGCTGGAGGTCGCCTTCTCCCGGGAGGACGAGGCCGAAACCCGCCCGTCATTCCCCTCACGACGAGGGGAAATGCTGAATGTTTAGGCTGCCTTGCTCTCGGTCGGCGCATCCAGCGTCTGCAGGACTTCGAAGCCCTCGAAGACGGGGTGGCCGAGCGTCAGCGCCGGGCCCTTGCCGGCATTGCGATGCGACAGGCGGAAAGCCTCCGACTGGGTCCAGGCCTCGAAATCGGCCTTGGACCGCCAGACCACATGCGAGGAATACAGGACATGGTCCTCCCGCTCTGGACCGCGCAGCAGGTGGAAGGAGACGAAGCCGGGCAGCTTGTCGATATGCACTTCACGATCGCGCCAGACGGTCTCGAAATCCGCGGTGGATTCCTTCTTCACCTGGAAGCGGTTCATGGCGATGAACATGGGTGGTTCCTTTCGTTGTTAGGATCTTGGACATTGAACGGGGACGATGCGCGAAACGGCGCCTCCCGGTGGAGGCGGCGGCGATATTCCGCGGACGGCCGCCAGCGCGGCTCTGTCCAGTGCAGAGTCCCCCGACGGGCTGCTGAGACGTACGCTGCCAACGCTACCCGATGCGGAGACATTGAAGCCAACATTGGCACGCCTGCCACCTTGGCACGCGATTCCGCCCATGGCCCTCACGCGACTATTCACGGCCGCGACAAGAATGGCATTGTATTTTTTCACCGCAGCACCACTGGTTCGGGCACTGTCGGCGACACCGATGTCCGACATCGCCCCCTCTCCGCCTTTCTGCGCATGACGAGTCTGCGTGGTCGTATCGAGCTTGGCCAATCGCTTGACCTCCGGCTTATCCTTGACCGGCGTTTCGACCGCCTTCGTCTTCAAGGGTTGCTCTTTAGGCTTCTCAACCTTTTTCTTGGGCTTTTCCGGAATGGGCTTCTCGATCATCGGCTTTTTCGGCTCCGTCACCGTCTCGCTCCGCACAGTGTCGGGAACAGTTGCAACGGTCGCGCTGGGCTGCGTCGACGTTGTGGTGACGACGTCAGGCACCAGCGCTGCCATCCTGTCAGGCTCGACAGGCGTCGGGAGAGCCTCTTCGGCCACCTGTACGGGCGGGGATTCCGCGCTTTGCTCGTGAGGCGCCGCGGGCTCGGCGGCGACCGCATCGGGCGATATCTCGGTGACGGTATCCTCGGTCAGCGCCTCGCTCTCGGCTACCGGCGAGACGACCTCCTGCGACAGCGGCGAACTTACCTCGTTTACGGCATCATTCGAAGGCGCTGGCATCAGCGATGCCTCGATCGGGCGATTCAAGCGCGTTTCCACGCCGTCATGCGGCACCATCACCCAGGCACCGGCGAACGCCGTCAGATGCAGGAGCGCCGCTCCCGCGATCATGCCGACCCGCCAATCCCTGAAGATGTCGGCCGACGTCATGGCTGGGCAGCCGCCTTGTCGGCCTTGCCGATGAAGGCAAGTTGGCTCACGCCGTTGCGGCTGAGATCGGCCATCAGATCCAGCACCTTTTCATAAGGCACGCTGGCGTCGGCGCGGATATGGGCCATCACCTTGGGATCGGCGGCGAGACGGGCGCGGATATCGGCGTCGAAAGCCTCGCCGCTGCGGGCGTCCTGGCCGATATAGAGCGAGCCATCCGCCTTGATGGAAACCACCAGCGGCTCCTTGGTGGGCGACATCGCCGCCACGCCGCTCGCCTTGGGCAGATCGACCTTGACGCCGGCCGCCAGCATGGGCGCCGTCACCATGAAGACGATGAGCAGCACCAGCATCACGTCGACGAAGGGCGTCACATTGATGTCTGAAACGGCCTTGGGCGCCCAAGACCCATAGCCAGACGCTTCGCCGCCTTCGGGCTCGTGGAGGGAGAAGCTCATTCTGCCGCCTCCCTGAAGCCAATGGCCTTGGCGGACGTTCCGCGGCGGGCCGCCATGGTTTCCGCTTCGCGGCGCAGGACCTGCTCGAACAAGCGGCCGAGGCCGGCCATGCCCTGCGACAATCGATTATAGGCGATCAGAGCGGGAATGGCCGCAACCAGGCCGAGCGCCGTGGTGAACAGCGCTTCGGCAATGCCCGGAGCAACGGTGGCCAGCGAGGTGTCGTTGGCGCCGGCAATGGCGGAGAAGGAGTTCATCACGCCCCACACCGTGCCGAACAGCCCGATGAAGGGCGTCACGGCGGCAATGGTGGCGAGGATCGACAGACCGGCATCGCTGGCGCCGACCAGCCCGCCGGCAGCCTCGCGCATGGCCCGCTCGATCCGGGCCCGATATTCGCCGCCGGTTTCGCCGGGCACGGCGAGCCCGGCCGATTGCTCGCCCTGCGCATGCAAGGCCTGCCCCACGGCCGGCGCCGCGCCGAGGCCCTTGACCGTTGCGGCTTTCAGCAGCCGACGCAGCTTCGCCTGCCGCCTCACCGTCTCGAAGCTCAGGCCCCAGGACAAGACCGAGGAGATCACAAGGATCAGCATGACGGCCTTCACCACCGGATCGGCGTTGAGCAGCATATTCACGAAGGAAAAATGCGTGGCGGTTTCGGTCATGGCACTCTCGCTCTCACTCTTTGTTTCGACGCCTGTTTGAACCAAGCCTCAATTGAAGAATTCGGCCTCACTTGAAAAATTTGGGTCCGGCCTTCGAACTGACACTGACCGCCTCGAGGCAGGAAGGAGCCCCTGCCTTGCCATTGGCGAACTGGCAGCTCGGCACGTCGTTGAGCAGGATGCTGCCGATGCCCTCGCAGGCGAGCCCGGCGACGTCGAAAGCCTTGACGATGGTCTTGTTGGCCGGGATTGGGGCGAGATCGACGGCCAGCCGCTTGGCGACCACGCCGTCCGCTCCAAACATCACCAGATCGGCACGCAGGCTCTGCGCCGCTTCCGCGCGTCCGTTCACCAGCACCATGGTCAGCCGGCAATTACCGTTCTGGGTCTCGAGCTTGTTGAGGTCGATCGACACATCGGCAGCCAGGGCCGGCAGGGGTGCCAGGAAAAGCATCGTCGCGGGTGCCAGTACGGCAGCGAAGCGGGACAATTTCGTCATGCGGCTTGGTCCTGTGGAACGGCGTGCATGATGCTGGGGCCGCCATCCTGGATGGCGGTACCCACACGCACCTTGAAGACACGCTCGATGAGGGAAGGGGTAAGGGTTTCAGCCATGGCGCCCTGCGCCGCAATGCTGCCGCGATCGAGCACCAGCGCATCGTCGCCATAGATCGAGGCCAGCGTCAGGTCGTGCAGGGTGACCACCACGGTCGCGCCCTGCTTGGCCAGTTGCCGGGCCTGGCCGAGCAGGCGGTGCTGGTGTTCGGGATCGAGGCTGGACACCGGCTCGTCCAGGATGACGAGATGCGGCTCGCCTGCCTGGCTGCGGTCGAAGATCTGCGCCGCGGCCTTGGCGAAGGCCACGCGCTGGCGTTCGCCGCCCGAGAGCATGGTAACGGGTCGGCGGGCCAGGGCTGCGAGATCGGCGCTGGCAAGTGCTGCCGCAATCGCTGCCTTGTCCCGCGCGGCGCGCGGCGTACCGGCATGGCAAAGCCGGCCCAGGGCCACGATGTCCTCGACGCTGTAGGCAAAGGGACAATCGAAATGCTGCGCCATATAGGCACGCTGGGCCGCCATCGCAGCCGGGCGCAGGCCCGTGAGCGGGACCCCGCCGAAGTCGACCCCGCCGCTGGCCGGTTTGATGGCTCCGCCGATCGCGGCGAGCAAGGTCGTCTTGCCGGCACCGTTCGGCCCCATCACGATGAGAACGCGGCCTGATACGGCTGCGAACGAGATGTCGTGCAGCACCGGTCGGCCATTGCGCTCGACCTTGAGATCGCGGACTTGGAGATCGCGGACTTGAAGATTGCCGAATTGAAGGCTCATGCGCGCTGGGCCTTCTTCAGAATGGCGATGAAGACCGGCCCGCCGATCAGGCTGGTGACGAGACCGATCGGCAGCTCAGCCGGCGTGATCGCGACCCGGGCCACCGTATCGGCCGCTACCACCAGTGCAGCTCCCAGCAGGGCCGAGGCCGGCAGTACGAAGCGGTAGCGTTGCCCGCCCAGCAGGCGCACGCAATGGGGTGCGATCAGGCCGACGAAACCGATCAGGCCGGTAAAGGCAACGGCCGCGCCGATCGCCAGGGCTGTCGCCGCGATCACCATGCGCTTGAGATGGACGGTGTCGACGCCCGAAAGAAAGGCCTCGCTTTCGCCGAGCGTGAAGGCGTCGAGCCCACGCGCCTGTTGTGCGAGCAGCACGGCCGCAATTGCGAGCGCCACGCCCGCCGCCAGCACGGCGATCCAGTTGGCACCCGAAAGCGAACCCATCATCCAGAACTGGATCGAGCGGAGCTGGGCGTCGTCGGCGATGGTGATGAACAGGCCGATCAGGGCCATGGCCAAAGCGTTGATGCCGATGCCCGCCAGCAGGAGATTGGCGATGCTGACATGGCCGTCACGATCGCGCGCGATGCGATAGGTGATCACCGTGGACAGGCCACAGGCCGCCGCTGCCGCGGCGGGCAGCGCATAGCTGCCGAGGCCGCCGGTGCCACCGACATGCTCCAGCAAGACGATACCGGCGACCACGGCGAGGATGCCGCCGGACGCCGCCCCCGTCAGCCCGGGATCGGCCAGGGGGTTGCGGAACAGGGCCTGCATACCGGCCCCGGACATGGCAAGGCCGGCTCCGACCAGCATGCCCAGCAACACGCGCGGCAGGCGAATGTTGACCAGGATACCCGAATAGAGATCCCAGCTACCCGTCGCCGTCGAGAACCAGGTCGAGACCGGAATGCGCACGCCGCCGAAGCTGAGGCCCATGGCCAGGACCGCCGCCAGCAGCAGCGCGAGGCCAGCCTGCACCAAAGCCTCCCGCCGGTGCGGCGAGAGGCCTTGGGCAAGGCTTCGCGGTGTGACTTGCACCAGACTCATCATCCTACCCCGAGAACCGATCCGGATGCAGGCGCCGCGCCAGCGACTGGATCTGCGTGGCCGCCGACGGTCCGAAACTGAACAGCGTGGAAAGGTCGGTCTCGACCAGCCGGTCGGGCTTGCCGGCAAAGGCCGATGTCAGTCCCAATTGCTCGAGAAAGGCCGTCGCCCCGCCCGTATTGGCAACGACCGCGCTGTCGGCCAAGACGAAATCCGGCGGCGTGGCAGCGAGCACCTCGCGCGACACCGGCTTGAACAAGGGGAAATCGCCGAAGGCATTGGCGCCGCCGGCCAGGGCGTAAGTGGCATCGACCAGCCCCATCTTGCCGCCCGCCATCGGCGTGCCGCCGTCGATGGAGCGGATGAAGCCGATCTTGGGATGACTGGTGATGCCGTCAAGGCGCTTGGCGACATCAACCATGGTGGCACTTACCGTCGCAGCCAGCGCCTCGGCATCCTTCTCGCGGCCGAGCAAGGCGCCGACATGCTTGATCTTGGCCGCCATACCCTCCCCGTTCAGGGGGAAGGAAACGATCTCGATGCGCAGTCCCGTGCTGCGCAACTGCTCCACCGCCGTCGGCGGTCCCAGATCGCGATTGGCGATCAGGAGGTCCGGTTTGAGGGAGAGGATGCCTTCCACCGAGATCTGCCTGAGATAGCCGATGGATGGCAGCTTGGTCACCTCGGCCGGGGCCTTGGACGTGGAATCGACGCCCTGGATGACCGAGACGCCGGCCAGCCTGGCCACGATCTCGGTAACATCCGCGCCGGCACAGACCACGCGCTGGATGCCTTCGGCGCGCGCGACGGACGGAAGGGCCAGCAAGGCGAACGCACCGGCCAGGGCTCCACCTAGGACACCACGACGATTGAGTTCGGAATTTCCCATCACCGCCCCCTCACTTGCCTGCGAGCTTGACGGTGAGCGCGAACTTCGCCGCCAGGCCGGTGGAGTAATCGGAATTGAGGAACGCCTTGTAACGGCGGTCGAAGATGTTATCGACCGCCAGGCTGGCGCTGACATTGTCGCTGTATCTGTAGCTGGCAAAGACGTCGACCAGGCCATAGCCGCCGGTTGGCTCGGTCACCTTGCGGGACGTCGCTCCGACCAGGGTGACGCGCGAACCGATTGTCAGGCGGTCATCCAGAAAGCGCAGACCCAATGTGCCGCTGACCTTGTTGGGCGCTACCGAATTCAATGGTTGGTCGGTTACACGGTTCTTGCCGTTGGTATGCGATCCTGCGACCGACACGAAGCCGCCGCCCCAGTCATAGGCCGCTTCGAGCTCGACGCCCATCAGGCGTGCCTTAGCGATATTCTGATATTGCTGGGTGGGAAAGCAGATCTGCGGATTTGGATTGGGAACGTTGCAGACAAAGGCAGGAATGCCCGGGAAGCCCGGCACATAGGGAGCCCCGGCAACGATATCGATGTAGTCGTCGACATTGTTGACGAAGCCGTTCAGCTTGGCTCGGAACGTATCGCCATCCCGGAAGACATTGTCATATTTCGTGTTCACGCCGATCTCGAAGGTGTGGCCGACTTCCGGTCGCAGGTTCGGGTTGGGCTTGATGGGGAAGGACGGGATGGGATGGATACCGTCCATGAGCGTTTCGCTGATCGACGGCGAGCGATAGCCTTCCGCGTAGGTACCGTAGAGTTCGATGCCCTTGATCGGCGTCACGCCGATGGTGATCTTGGGCGACAGATGGCTGCCGTCGGACTCGTATTTGCCGCCTTCGAGCTGGTAGTGATCGTAGCGCAGGCCCCCGACCACACGGAGCCAGTCGCCGTAGCGGACCTCGTCCTGGACATACGCGCCGAGAAGACGCCTCGTGCCCGACGGAGTGAAGGCTGTAACAAAGCCACCGGCACCGTCCCGCGTCTCGACCCGATCGAAGGCTGCGTCGACACCGTAGGTCAGGGCATGGTCGAAGGCTCCCGTCGAGAAGCGCGACGTATTGTAGACGTCGAAGCCGAACGTCCCGACCTTGTCGGAGAGCTTATCGCCTGCCTGCACGCCCAGGCTAGCATAGGTCCCGGGAACGATGATCGTCTTCTCGTTCTCGGTTTCCGAATAATAGACCTTGGCGTTGAAATTGATCAGCGGGTTGTCGGGGCTTTCGAACTTGTAGCCGGCCGTGAAGGTCGAGGTGACCACGTCATTGCGCCAGCGTGAATTGCCGCGGCTGGTATTGTTGTTGTCGAAGTCGAACTTCTGACTCATCGCGCTCAGGCTGACGGTCTGGCCGTCGCCCGGATGATAGTTGAACTTCAGCAGGCCGCCGAAATTGTTCTTGCCGGTATAGGTGACGCGATCGTTGTTGCCGTCACGATAATCGCCGGCGCCGCGATAGATGAACTGGCCATAGATGTCGGCGACCGTGCCGAAGCGCATGCCTGCCGAGGTCGAGGTGAAGGCGCCAAGACCATTGGAGGACACGCCGACCTTCTGCTCCACGCCCCAATTCTGGTCGGGGGTGAGGATGGAATCGATGCCGCGGGTGGTGAAGGAGGCCACGCCGCCGATGGCGCCTGAGCCATAGAGATTGGAGATCGGGCCGCGCACGATGTCGATATTGTTGATGAACTCAGGCTCGAGATAGAAGCTGCCCTGCGCATTGTGGCCGGTGATCTGATAGTCCTGCCGCGCCCCATCGACCAAGACATTGACGCGGCCGAAGTCCTGCATGCCGCGAATGTTGATCGACTGCATGGGATCGTTCGAGCTCACCTGCGTGGCGACACCCGGCACCGTCTTCAACAGATCCGAAACCGAAGCGGGCTGGGCCCGGTCGATCTCCGCCTGGGTGATCTGGCTGACACCACCCAGCGTGTCGATCAGCTTCTCCGAAGTCTTGGTCGCCGTTACCGTTACGGTATCGAGCACCACCGGCTCTTCGGCCGCGGCAGCCTGGCCGGCAGGAGCCTGCTGAGCGCGCGCCAGCGTCACGCTTCCCGCCAGCAAGGCAAGAGCAGCTACTGTCGCAAGGCTGCGACTGCGCATGTAATTCGACCTGACCATCTCGGCTCCGCAACGTATAATTATTCAAAACTGCGCTGCAGATAATTTATCTTGTAGAAGCAGACGCCGTTTCATACAATTTTGAGCGATTTGCGGCAGCAAACAGGACGTGTCAAGGAATTAATGCTTGATTTTATTAGCATAATTTGCGCAGTTTTTCTTTATTCTAAACTGCATAATTCCTTCTGACATCCAGTTTTGAATTTTTCTATTTTGCGCCGATCAGAACCGAAGGAAAGAAGGGAAATGAGCGAGTTAAAACAACGGTGGCAGTCTCTCCGGGAAAGTCAGTCCGGATTGCGCATTCGCGATGCCGCGGCGCAATTGGGGGTTTCGGAAGCCGCCCTGCTGGAGACCCGGATCGACGAAGGTGTGAAACGCCTGGCCGTCCGGATCGACGCGCTCTGCGCTGCCTTGCCGCACCTGGGTACCGTCATGTCACTCATCCGCAACGAGTCGGCCGTGCACGAAAAGGATGTGACCTTTCCTGCTGGCGTCGAATCCGATGGCGAGATTCGTTTCACCGGCGCAGGATTTGACCTTACCTTAATACCATCAACGGTTGCGCATGCCTTCTATGTGGAGGATGCCAACCCCAAGGGGCCGTTGCGCAGCATCCAGTTGTTCGATGCGGCAGGCGGCGCGCTCTGGAAGATCTACGCCCGTGACAGGGCCGATCATGCCGCTTTCGAGCGTCTCCTGGCCGACCTTGCCTGGCCTGAAGACGTGCAGCCCATCTCCTTCTCCCGGCCTGCCGCGGCAGCAGCCGATGCCGCCCCGGCCGGCAAGCCCGTCGACCTGCAGACCGTGCTGGAGGCCGTAGCCGCCGAAGCTGTTCCGGTCAGGCTGGAAGTCGCCAATCACGGCGTTAAGCAGAGCCATCGCGGGCCGCTGGTGAGGATCGTCAGGATGGGACCCTGGCTGAACGTGCTCGACCCCGGCTTCGACTGGCACCTCAACGAGAAGCCCTTGTCGGGCGGCAGCGTCGAGCCCGGCGACAGGCCGAGCCTGGTGCTGCACCTTGCCTCGGGCGGCGAGGCCGCGCGGCTGCACGCCGACGATGGTGCCACTGCCGTTCAACAGGCAGCCTGGCGTGGCATCCTGGAAAAGGTGGCGACCTCATGAACCAGGCCGTGACCGCACGCCTCACCGGCGCCATCCCAACCCTTGCCTCGCTCAGCTTCGAGGAGACCACGCAGTTCTACCAGAAGCTCGGCTTCGAGGTGCTGCACAGCGACATTTCCTTCCTGCTCCTGCATCGAGACGGCGTGCGCCTCAGCTTCTGGCTGACAGGCAACCGCCGGGTACCGCAGGCGACCAGTTGCTGGCTGGAAGTTACCGGCATCGCGACACTCTACGAGCATTTCAACGCGCTCAACATCGTGCACCGCAAGGGTCATCTCGAGGCCAAACCCTGGGGGACGCGCGAATTCTCGATCACGGATTGCCACGGCAATCTGATCCGCTTCGCCGAACAGCTGCAGGAGCACTGAACACTTCGGAAATCAGCATCCCGGTTCCGGACAGAACCACGTTCCGACCGGAACCGGGGCAAATCGCTCACAATGTCACCACGACCTTGCCGAGCTGCAGGTTGCTCTCCAGGAAGCGATGAGCCTCGACGATCTCGTCGAAGGCGAAGGTCCTGGCGATCACGGGGCGAAGCGCACCTTTCTGCACCCCATCGAGGATGAAGCCCTTGGCAGCTTCCAGGCGCGCGGGATCGCCCGTGATCTCGTGGACGAGATAGCCACGCAGCGTCAGGCTCTTGCTCAACACCGTGAACAGCGGAAAAGGCGTCGGTTCGTTGCTCAGGCCGCCATATTCGATCAGCATGCCGCCGCGCGCCATGGCGGCCGTGAGCGGTACGAAGAGCGGACCGCCGATCGCATCGAACATCACCCTCACCCCTTGCGGCCCGGCGATCGCCTTCAGGCGCGCTTCGAGATCTTCCTCCTCGGCCGCAAGGACGTCGCCGGCCCCCTGAGCCAGCAAGGCTTGCCGTTTGGCGGAAGTCCGCGTGATCGCAATCGGCCGGGCGCCGACATGGTTGGCGATCTGGATCGCCGCCAGCCCCACGCTGCTCGAGGCAGCCGTGATCGCCACGAACTCCCCCGGCCGGAGCCCGGCAATGTCGATCAAGGCCCCATAGGCGGTGAGATATGGCATCCAGAGCGCTGCGGCATCGACCCAGCCGAGTGACGACGGATGCTTGACGAGGAGGTCGGCAGGAAAGGTTGCCAACTCGCCATAGGCCGGCCAGCGTACCATCGATTGCGGCGGTATGATGCTGACGGCATCGCCGAGCGAGAAACCGTCGACACCGGCACCCATGCTTTCGACCACGCCCGCTGCCTCCAGGCCAAGTCCCGACGGCAGGCCCGGCGTCTCGATATAGCTGCCCTTGCGCAGCAAGGCTTCCGCCCGGTTGAGCCCCAGTGCCTTGACCTGGATACGGATCTCGCCCCGACCCGGCAAAGGAAGCTCTGCCTCCTCGATGAGCAGGACCTCCGGGCCGCCATGCCGATGGAAGCGAATGACGCGAGACATCGACGCAACTCCTAATCAATTGAACTGAATAAGCTATGCGTCAGCGAGTTTCCGCGATAAATGATGGTTCTGGCAGAGCAGAAGAAACCACTGGTTTTGAATAATGGATCGCCTCGAAAGCATGGCCGTCTTCGTCAGGGCCGTCGATCTCGGCTCCTTCGCCGCGGCGGCGGCCGCCCTCGATCTGTCGGGGCCGATGGTGGGCAAGCATGTCCGCTTCCTGGAAGAGCGCCTCGGCGTCCGCCTGCTCAACCGAACCACCCGCCGTCAGAGCCTGACGGAGTTCGGCCGGGCCTATTACGAGCGTTGCCGCATCGTGCTCGCGGAGGCCGAGGCCGCGGACGCTCTCGCGGCGGACCAGTTGTCCGAACCGCGGGGCAGATTGCGGGTGGCCATGCCAGCCCTGTTCGGCCGCCACTGCGTCATGCCGGTCCTGCTGGAACTCGCGCAACGGCATCCTGCCCTCGAATTCGATCTGTCGCTGGGCGATCCCATCATCGACCTTGCCGAGAACGGTTGCGATCTGGCGATCCGCACCGGCATGCTCGACGACAGGGCCGGTATCATCGCGCGCCGTGTCGCGCGCCAGCGCATGATCCTGTGTGCCGCCCCCTCCTACCTCACCGATCATGGCACGCCCCTACAGGTCGAGGACCTCGCCGGTCATGCCTGCGTGATCTATCGCCGCTCAGGCCGGATCCGTCCCTGGCTTTTCCCGGCGGCGCAGGGACAGCCGCGGGAATTCACGCCGAACGGCCGGTTGCGGCTGGACGATCTCGCCGCCATCGCCGACATGGCGGCGGCCGGCATGGGGTTGGCCTGGCTGCCCTCCTGGCTGGTCCGCGAGCGCCTCGAGGCCGGGATACTGGTCAAGCTCCTGCCGGATCAGCCGGACTATCTCTACGATGCCTATGCGCTATGGCTGGAAACGCCGCATCTGCCGCGGAAGGTGCGCGTGACGGTCGATGCCCTGGCTGCGGCCCTGCCGGCGATGATGGCTTGACGGCCGCTTCAGAGCCAGTTCCAGAGGCAATCCGCCATCAGGCCGGCAAACAGGATGGCACCGGCATCGCGGTTGGAGCGAAACAGGTTCAGGCACAGCGCACCGTCGCGATGATCGAAGCGCACGACCTGCTGGGCGAGATGAAACGCAAAACCGATGAGGCCGAGATAGGACAGCAGGCCGGCGCCGTTGGCTGCCAGGGCCAGCCCGATCAGCACCACGGCGCCGGCGTAGAAGACACCGACCGCACCGCGGGCCTTGTCGCCGAACAGCAGCGCCGTCGAGCGTACGCCGACGATCGCATCGTCCTCCTTGTCCTGGCAGGCATAGATGGTGTCATAGGCGATCACCCACAGCACCGATCCGGCGAACAGCAACAGCGCCGGCAGAGCCAGCCCTGCCGCAGCGCCCGCCCAGCCCATCAGCGCACCCCAGGAAAAGGCAAGACCGAGAACGGCCTGCGGCCAGGAGGTGATCCGCTTCATGAAGGGATAGACAGCCACCACCGCCAGTGAGGAAATGCCCAGCAGCACGGCGAAAAGGTTGAACTGCAGCAAGATGCCAAGGCCGGCCAGGGCCTGGGCTGCCAGCCAGGCCGCGGCAGCAAGGGCGGTGACCTGCCCGGACGGGATCGGCCGCGAACGCGTACGCTCGACCTTGTCATCGATGTCGCGATCCACGAGGTCGTTGAGCGTGCAGCCGGCACCGCGCATGATGAAGGCGCCGATCAGGAACAGGGCAAGATGCCAGAGCGTCTGGGCAACGGTGCCGTGGTGGAGGGCTGCAAGTGCCGCCGACCACCAGCAGGGCCACATCAGGAGCCAGCCGCCAATCGGACGATCGGCGCGCGACAGGCGCAGAAAAGGCCGCCAAGCAGCCGGCGCATAGCGGTCGACCCAGTTGCCGGTAGGGGCGTCGGCCACCTTGTTCGCCAGCCCGGTTGGACCAGCCTCGGCGGGAAGCGGCCCCATGCCGGCGCTCTCCCCTTACTGCAGGCGCAGATTGACGGGCGGCTTGGGCGCAGCGGGCCCCCCCCCGCCGCCACGACCGGGCTGCGGAGCGGCCTGCTGGCGCGGCGGATGGGAGCAGATCTTGGCCTTGGTCTTCTGAGTCTGGGTCAGGTCGGCCGTGATCTGCTTGATGTTCTCGTCCGTGATCGAGCAGAATTCCTTGTTGGACTGCATGTAGTCCAACATCTTCTTGTCATTCTCGATATAGGAGGAGAGGCTGCCGCAGAACTCGTTGAATGTCTTCTTGGCCTGCTCGAAGGTCTTGGGCCGCCCGCGCTTGTTGATCGCCTGCAAAGCGGTCGCGATCTTCGTCCGGCGATCGATCATCGGCTGCAGGTCCTTGTTGCAGAACTGATTGCCGATCGGAGCCGACTCCTGCGCTGCGACGGGCGCTGCAGCCAGCAAGGTGCCGGCGACGAGGGAAATCGAAACGAGACGCAACATGAGGACATCCGCAAGATTGGTGGTGACACTCTCGATACAGAGGAACTATTGATCTCGCAAGTTCGGGGCAGCTTGATGGCACGTCCGCCCCCTGTTTTTGTGGTGTGTTTTGTAATTCGAACGTGATGGCAGTAACCGCAAAGACGCTTCGAAACAAAGAATTGCAGCAAACGAGCGTTCATGCGCGGACGCGCTTTGCTCTAGAGAAAAAAGACCCGGTACATGGCCGCCTATGATTTTCTTTCCGTCCGGCTTTTCGTCGATGCGCCGCTCGGCGAAGGACAGCCCGTCGCGCTCGACAAGACGCAGCAGAACTATCTGGGCAATGTCCTGCGCCTGAAGGCGGGCGCCCGCATCCTGGTCTTCAACGGCGCGGACGGCGAATTCGCTGCCGCGGTCGCCCATGAAGGCAAGCGCATCGGCCTGGAAGTCGAGGAACAGACCCGGCCCCAGACCCCGATGCCGACGCTGCGCTGGCTGTTCGCGCCGCTCAAGCATGCAAGGCTCGACTACATGGTGCAGAAGGCGGTGGAGATGGGCGTCGGCACCATCGAGCCGGTGATCACGCGTCGCACCCAGGTCTCCCGGGTCAATCTCGAGCGCATGCGGGCGAACGCCATCGAGGCGGCCGAGCAATGCGGCGTGATTTCCGTGCCCGAGATCAGGCCTGAACAGAACCTCATGCGCCTTGCCGAGGTCTGGGATCCCGGCGTGCACCTGATCTTCTGCGACGAGAGCGCCGCGATCGCCAGCCCGCTCGAGGCGCTCGCCAGCGTTCCCAGGGGGCCGCTGGCCGTGCTGATCGGCCCGGAAGGCGGCTTCGACGATATCGAGCGCAGTGCGATCGGCCGGATATCGTCCCATACCCGCCTCTCGCTCGGCCCCCGCATCCTGCGCGCCGACACGGCGGCGGTGGCGGCCCTTGCTCTGGTGCAGGCCGCTCGTGGAGACTGGCGCTGAGACATGGCACCGGCCGCGGCAGGAGGGGCGGGACTTGCCTTCTCCTTTTCCCCTCACACTTTTGACGCGATCTTGTGTCGGCGCCTGATTGTTTTCCCGGATGGCACTGTCTATGGTCCGGGCCGTTTTGTAAGGTTCTGCCCGCATGGCCCGCGACGTAATCGATTCAACTCCCATTGGCTCGCGCGACGAACTCGTCGCCTGGATCGAAAAGGGCGTTAAACCTCCGTCCCAGTTCCGCATCGGTACGGAACACGAGAAGTTTCCCTTCCGGGCCGGCACGCACCAGCCGGTTCCCTATGAAGGCCCCAAAGGTATCCGTGCGCTGCTCGAGGGCCTGCAGGCCATGCTCGGCTGGGAACCGATCATGGAAGGCGAGCATATCATCGGCATGCTCGACATCACCGGCGGCGGTGCCATTTCACTGGAACCCGGCGGCCAGTTCGAACTCTCCGGCGCGCCCCTGAACTCGATCCATCAGACCTGTTCGGAAATCCACGCCCATCTCGCCCAGGTGCGCGAGATCGGCGGCCCGCTCGGCATCCGCTTCCTGGGCCTCGGCATGTCGCCGGTATGGACGCGGGAAGAGACACCGCGCATGCCCAAGCGCCGCTACGAGATCATGACGAACTACATGCCCAAGGTCGGCGTGATGGGTCTCGACATGATGTACCGGACCTCGACGGTGCAGGTGAATCTCGACTTCTCCTCCGAAGCCGACATGGTCAAGAAGCTGCGCGTCTCGCTCGCCTTGCAGCCGATCGCCACCGCCATCTTTGCCAATTCACCCTTCCTGCAGGGCAGGCCCAACGGCTTCCTGTCGCTGCGCTCGGAAGTGTGGCGCCACACCGATCTCGACCGCACCGGCATGCTGCCCTTCGCCTTCGAGGACGGCATGGGCTTCGAGCGCTATGTCGACTATGCCCTCGACGTGCCGCTTTATTTCGTCAAGCGCGGCGACGTCTATCATGACGTGGCCGGCGCCTCGTTCCGCGACCTCCTGGCCGGCACCCTGCCACAACTGCCGGGCGTCCGCGCCACCATGTCGGACTGGGCCAACCATCTCGGCACGCTGTTCCCGGAAGTGCGGCTGAAGCGCTATCTGGAAATGCGCGGCGCCGATGCCGGGCCAACCGGCAAGCTTGCCGCACTCTCGGCCTTCTGGGTCGGCCTGCTCTACAACGACGACACGCTCGACGCGGCCTGGGACCTGGTCAAGGACTGGAGCGAGGCCGAGCGCCAGGCCCTGCGCGACAGCGTCAGCCGGCAGGCCCTGAAAACGCCGTTCCGCAATGAAAGCGTGCGCGACATCGCCCTGCGCGCCCTCGCCATTGCGCGCCAGGGCCTCAAGGCCCGCAATATCGAGGATTGGGAAGGCCGCAACGAAGAGCACTTCCTCGACGGCCTTGACGACGTCGTCGAAAGCGGGGTGACCGCCGCCGACGAGATGCTGGCCCGCTATCACGGCGAATGGGGCGGCAAGATCGATCCGATCTTCGACGAGAAGGCTTACTGAACCAGCCGGGCAAAACACCGCCCTTCGCCAGGACCGTGATTCGCAGCGCCGCGAATTGCCACCAGGTTACGCAATTTGACCTCTATGCAAACGGAAGTGCCGTCATTCCAGGCACCGCCAAAGGCGATGGGAAGGGAATGACAGGTCAGGCTGTTCGCGATCTGATACAGCGAGTGCCGCCGCGGAGCGGCACCCGTCGCCTGTCGGCTATTGCGGCCCCGCCTTCGGCAATGGCCGGCCTTCCGGTGGCTTCGGTCCGCCGGCATAGAATTTCGATGCCGGGTTGGCCTGCATGAAATCATAGACCACCATGCCGATCGGGCGTTTCGGACGATCCTGTGCGGATTGCTGCCACGGCACGACCTGACGCAGCGCCGCGAGCGCTTCGGAAGATGCCTTGCCGAAATTGCGGGATGGATTCTGGATCTTGCGGATCTCCATCCAGTAACTCGCTGTCAGCAGGTCATGCGCGAGCAGTTCGAAGGAGAGGTCGACGGCCTTGCGGGCACGTTCGGTCTTGATCCTGGTCTGCGCCTGGAGGTCTTCGACCGTCGAGACGATGGCCTGGCCGGCCGGCGTGACGGGCGTGGCCATCTCGGCAAGCTCCTGCCACAGGTCGGTCGGCAGGTAACCACCGAATGTCGGCGCGTTCTTCCGCGTTTCGGCGTTCAGGACATCGGCCGGCTTGACCACGGTGAAGAACGGGTTCTTGAACCGTTCGATCCGCTGGGCGATCACCACGCCCATATTCGTCAGGGCGAGGGTGAACGCTTCGACCTGATTGGCGAGCGGGTAGGGATCCCAGTTCGCGTTGGAGAAGATGTAGCCCGACTTGCCGCCGCTGAGTTTGCCGCCCTTGACGTGGTACTTCATGAATTGCGGCGTGCTCAGTTCCCAGGAACTTTCCGGGGTGAGCGCCGGTATGGTCGCCGGGTTGTGATCCGATGAATTGATGGAAAGGCTGACGGAATCCCTGAGATCCGCCCAGGCCTGCCAGGCCGAGCCCTGCCGCTGGCTCGAGGCCCGCATGCTCTCCGGATCCTGGATGATACGGGTGGCGTCCTCGTCGAACAGATAGCTGCCCCTGATCATGTCCATGATGCGGGCGGCGTTCCAGGTGAGCCAGCCATAAGGGCGCATCGACTGGACCGGAGCGGCAATCGGCGTGACGCTGGAATTCATGCCAAGCAGGTCCATCGCATAGACGAGATCGGTCCATTCCAGCAGCCTGCGGGAGTCCTCGAGCAGCAGAACCGCCTGTGCCTGCGCATAGGCATTCGTGCTGATCAATGCTGCTTCATCCGCGGCAAAAGGTTCGAGGGGCTTGATGCCGGCCTGGGCGAGAGCCTGGGAGGCGGGCATCCGGACGCCGCGGTAATAGGCATCCCCCTCCCCGACCATCGCGGCGCCGATATTGCCCAGGGTGTTCAGATCGCCCTCGCCGAGCGTGCCGCGCGACTGCACGACGGGCGTGACGCGCTTGTTCAGCATGTCGACGAGGATCTGCGTCAGGGGCGGACTGGCGGCCTCGTATGACATCGTATTGGCGCGAATGGCCATGATGGCACGCACCAGGGCCTCTTCCCGGATCTCCGGCCCATAACCGTCCCTGACACCGTCCTTGAACCGCGCGAGCTGCTGGTCCTTCAAAAGCTTGGTGTTCTCCGGGGTGGTCGGATCACCGGAGAAGATCACCGTCTCCCGCTGATCCCCGGCGCCGCGATTGAACCAATAGATCGTGACGTTCTCGGCGGCGCCCTGCAGCAGAAGGCCATAGGCATCGGCCGAGCGCTGTCGCGCTTCGGGGCTGAGCTCGACCCTGGCGCCGTTGCGGGCGATCTCGACAACCTGCTGGTAGGTGAGGTCGCGCCCCGTCAGCGTGATCGTCCTTTCGGCCTCGGTTTCGCTGATCGGCTGGTATTTGCCGGTGTCTTCAAACGCTCTCGCTGGTGGCGCCGAAGAAAACAGGAAAGTAACGGCCACGACAGTCAGAAATATGCGGATTGGATACGTATCACGCCTCGACATACACATTTCTCCTATCAGTTAACGGAAATCCTATTCGATACTTCACCTATTAGAAAAAAATATTCATATAAGTAAAAAATTCTTACTGAGTTTTGTCAATCGAGCGAAACGAAGAATCCATGCCGCGCAGCTCCCATCGCCAGGGAGGGGGCTTGTTCGGAGCGCGATGATCACGGACGGATTGAAGCATCCATCCCGCGCAACCATCAACCGGCGCGATGATTTCCATTCGCGAGCTTGATTGGACCGGCCCGGCAAATCCCCCGATAATCCAAGGCATGACCAGCACGACTTTGAAGGCAGGACCGAGCGAGGCAGCGCCTCTCGGAGCTACCGATCTCGGCCTCTATGCCGGGGTCGTTTTCGTTTGGGGCACGTCCTGGATCGCGCTGCACATGCAGCTCGGCGTGGTCGCGCCGGAAGTGTCGCTGCTGTGGCGCTTCCTGCTCGCCGCGGTGATGATGCTGGGCTGGGTCGTGCTGTCGGGCGCTCCGCTATCCTTTGCCTGGAAGGACCATCTCAGCTTCGCCGGGCTCGGCCTGCTGCTCTTTTCCACCAATTTCCTGTGCTTCTACTATGGCGGCCTGTCGACGCCCTCCGGCCTGCTCGCCGTGGTCTTTTCATTGGCTTCGGTGTTCAACATCGTGCTGAGCGCCCTGATTTTCGGCCAGAAACCCAGCCTGCGCTCGGTTGCCGCCGCCTTGATGGGTTTTGCCGGAGTCGGCCTGATGTTCGTGCCGCAGCTTGCCGGCGACCATCTTTCGAGCGCCGCCCTTACCGGCCTCATCCTGTGCGTGGTCGGCACCCTCAGCTTCTGCTTCGGCAACATGCTGACTCTCAGCCTGAAGAACCGCGCCATTTCCCTTACCTCCGCCACCACCTGGGGCATGGTCTACGGCTCGCTTTTCCTGTTCGCCTTCAGCCTCGCGCGCGGGCAGGCCTTCATCATCGAGCCCAACCTGCCCTATCTCGGCGCGCTGCTCTGGTCGGCCCTGCTCTCTTCGGTCCTGGCCTTTGCGGCCTACCTCACCCTGCTGTCGCGCATCGGCGCCAGCCGGGCCGGCTATTCCACCGTGCTGTTCCCGGTGGTCGCCCTGGCCATTTCGACGATCTTCGAGGGCTATGTCTGGAGCGCGCTCGCCATAACAGGCCTGGCGGTCGTGCTGGCCGGCAATCTCCTGATGCTGACCGGTCGCCGCTGACCAGGCGCTTTGACTTGAACGGAGATTGGAGCGCCAGCTTCATAGCTCCATCGCTTGATGGAGCGGGGCTGACATCCAGACATCACCGTATCCGTCGACAGATATGTCAGCAGGAGGCTGACACTCCAAATCCCACGCCTTCCTTTTCAGCTTGGCGCTCCAGCTCTGGCTTATGACTGATTCTAGTCATAAGCTTGCCGGCCGCAGGAAACAGGGCCGGCAGCGAGGAGTGGCGGTGAAAGACAGTATCAGGTCGGGGCAGGAAGCGGGCTCGGCGGCCGGAGCCGGCGCAATCCTCTGGCTGATCGCCGCCGGAAAAGCGCGTTCGCGGTCCGCCCTGATCGAGGCCTCGGGCCTGTCGCGATCCACCGTGACCGAACGCCTCGCCGCCCTGTTCGCCGCCGGGCTGATCGAGGAGGCACCGGATGCAATGCCGAGCGGCGGGCGGCCGGCGCGCCTCATCCGGCTGAACACCGCCTTCGGTGTGACGCTGTGCGCCGATATCGGCGAGAGCCATGTGCGCCTAGCCGTCACCGATCTCGAACCGCGCATCCTGGCCGAAGCGGTGGGAAGCGTCGACATTCGCCGCGGCCCGGTACCGGTCCTGGGCTGGATCGTCGAGCAATTCCAGGTACTGCTGGCGCAGATCGGACGCGACAGCGACGAGGTTCTCGGGATCGGTCTCGGCCTGCCGGCGCCGGTCGACCATGAGGGCGGCCGCGTGGTGGGTCCTTCCGTCATGACGGGCTGGGACGATTTCGACATCCGGGGCTGGATGCACCGGCATTTCGACGCGCCGGTCGTGGTGGAGAACGACGTCAACCTGATGACCCTGGCCGAATATCGCCGTTTCTGGCCCGATGTCGGCCAGTTCCTCTACATCAAGGCAGGAACCGGCATTGGCAGCGGCATCATCACCGACGGCCGGCTCTATCGCGGCGCCCAGGGTGCGGCCGGCGATATCGGCCATATTCAGCTCACCCACGCTCCCGCCCCGCTCTGCCGCTGCGGCAAGCTCGGCTGTGTCGAGGCACGGGCCGCCGGCTGGGCCATCGCGCGCGATCTGAGGGGCCATGGCATCGAGGCCTCGGCCGCCCGCGACATCATCGCGCTGACCCAGGCAGGCGAGCCGGAAGCCGTGCGGCTGGTACGCGAAGCCGGCCGCGTGCTCGGCGAAGTGACCTCGGACGTCGTCAGCGTGCTCAATCCCAGCGTGATCGTGATCGGCGGTACGCTCGCCCTGGCCGGTGAGGATTTGATGTCGGGCATCCGCGAGCTGGTCTATCAGCGCTCGCTGCCACTGGCCACGCGCAACCTCTCCATCGCGTCGGCCCAGTCCGATCTGCGCACCGGACTGCTGCTCGGGGCGGCCCTGCTCGTCATCGAAATGCAGACGCGCCCCGAAACGATCGAGCGCACAATCCTTCGGCATCAGCGCCCGCGCGCCGCCTGAAACCGCGACGGCCTCTCGAACAGCGCAAGCGATAGCCCCCTACCTCAACGTCAATGTAAATTCACAAAAAATCAGACAAAACAAATGCGCTTTCCCGAAGGCCCCCGCCTTCGAGGTATAATAACCCACCATACTCTCGATTCTGAAGAATTCATTGCATCAAATACCGTGACAATACCGTGATTCCGGTTCTGTCGATCAGGATTTCGAAGTCGACAAGCCAACGCTTCCTACTCATCATTGCGACCGCAGGGGAGGCAGCGATGAGCGCAATCGTCGATAACACGCTGATATTGCTGGCACGTGTGACCAGCCGCCTGAAGATATGGTATCTCTGGCCCTTCCCTTTGAGCGATGCCATCCTTCTCGGGCTTCGTGGCATCCTGCGGCGGAACAACCTGTTCGATACGGAAACCGCACCGGCGCAACCCGCCCTCGCCAACGGTTTCGACATCCAGCATTTCCGCACGCCCGACGGCAGCTACAACGATCTCGCCCAGCCCTGGATGGGGCGGGCCGGTACGCGTTTTGGCCGCAACGTCCCGCTGGACAAGACCTATGGCGAGGTGGCACCAACCCTGTATGAGCCCAATCCACGCCTGGTCAGCTCCAGATTGCTTGCGCGGGAGGCTTTTGCGCCGGTCCCGCATCTGAACGTGCTGGCGGCGGCCTGGATCCAGTTCATGGTGCATGACTGGCTGAGCCATGGGCCCAATCTCCAGGAAAATCCCCATCATTTTCCCGTACCGGAGGGCGATGGCTGGCCAACGCCTTCGATGAAAGTAAGGCGCACCAGGTCGGATGTCCCATCGGCCGACCAGCCGGGACGGCCGCCCACCTACACCAATGTCGAAAGCCATTGGTGGGACGCCTCGCAGATCTATGGCTCCTGCCTCGAGCGCCAGCTTCAGATCCGCACCGACCCGGCAACGAATGCCGTTCGCCCCGACGGCAAGATCCATCTCGACGAAGAGGGTCACCTGCCTGTCGATACCAAGGCCAAACAGCAGGGATTGGAGCTTGCAGGGGTCAACGGCAATTGGTGGGTCGGCCTTTCCGCCCTGCATACCCTGTTCGCACGCGAGCACAACGCCATCGTCGACCGTCTGCGCATCGACCATCCCGGAGAAACCGGCGAATGGCTGTTCCAGAAAGCACGGCTGGTCAACGCGGCTTTGCTCGCCAAGATCCATACCGTCGAATGGACGCCGGCGCTGATGAATTCGCCAGCGGGCCGTTTTGCCATGCGCGGCAATTATTTCGGGCTGCTCGGCGAGACCTTCAAGAACAGCCATGGCCGCATCGGTGACGGTGAGATCCTCTCGGGCATTCCGGGTTCGCCCAAGGACCATGGCGGCGTGCCCTATGCCATGACCGAGGAGTTCGCCGCCTCCTACCGGCTGCATTCGCTGCTGCCGGACGATTTTTCCTTTCGCCGGCACGAAGACGACGACGCCCTGTTCGAATGCGGGCTCGCCGATGTCTTCGCCGACAAGACACGCGCCGTCTACCAAAAGGCCGGCTTCCTCAATGTGTTCTATTCCCTCGCCACCGCCCATCCCGGCGCGCTGGTGCTCCATAACTACCCCAATGCACTCCGCCGGCTCGACAAGCGTGTGGACGATCATCTGTTCATCGACCTGGCGGCCGTCGACATCTTGCGCGACCGTGAACGAGGTGTGCCGCGCTATTGCGAATTCCGCCGCCTGATCGGCGCGCCGGCACCGCGCAGCTTCGAGGAACTCACCAACGACCCTCGCTGGCGCCAGGAACTCAGCGATGTCTACGGCTCGGTCGAGCAGGTCGATCTCCTGGTCGGTACCTTGGCGGAAAGCAACGCTTCGAACGGCTCCCCACCGGGATTCGGCTTTTCCGACACCGTTTTCCGCATCTTCATCCTGATGGCCTCGCGTCGCTTCAAGAGCGATCGCTTCTTCACCGAGGATTTTCGCCCGGAGATCTATACGCCGGCCGGTTTCCGCTGGGTCCAGGACAATTCGCTGCGTAGCGTGCTGGAGCGCCATCTCCCCGAACTCGCGCCGGCTTTCGCCGTCACCCGCAATGTCTTCTTCCCCTGGACCGAGGCGAGCAGGTGAGATGGCCCGGCGCATCCGCATCCCCTTGCTGATCGATCTCCTCGAAGTCGAGGACGCCGCCACCATCGCTGCGATCGACCGCGATCCCCGTCTCGACCGCGCCTTCGGCAAGGCCGGACCCTTGTTCAACCGGATGCTGGCCGGCCGGCTGGCACGGATATTTGCCATCGACGGCATCCCGTTTCCGACCATGCGGGCGCGCCATGACGGAGAGCGCCGCGCGGCCCAGGCCGCCCTCGCCGCCCGATTGCACGACGCGGCCCTGCCCGAACTGTCCGGCAAGCACCCGCTGGTCGCCTATGTCAGGGGCACCGGCCCGCGCGAACAGGTCGGGCCGGCGCTGCAGGCCGTGATCGCCCGCCAATTCGACCCGGCCTTCACGCCGCAGGAAGCGGAAGCCCAACGCCTGTGGGACGCGGCCGTGCGCTTCGATGCCGCCGCCCGCACCGCCAATCCCTTGCTCTGGCTGCAGCAGGCGCTGTTCGGCACCCTGCAGGCCGACAGGAACATCCTGGCCGGCGCGGTCGGGCGCGATCCGGTTGCCATCCATGCCGTCGGCATCGCCGTGCACAATCTGGTCGCGAGCCTCGACCGGCTGCGCGGCCATCACGACGATCCCGGCCGCCGCTTCGCCCTCGACGGCAGGGCGGCGGCGATCGCCTCGCTCGCCGCACCCAACTCGGTGTTGCGCCAGGCCAAGGGCGTGGCCGATATCCCCGGTGGCTCGCTGGAACCCGGCGCCCTGGTGAGGTTCAAGCTCGCCCATGCCGCCGGGCGCACGCTCGATCCCGCCACCGCCTTCCAATCCGCCTCCTGGAGCGCCTGCCCGGCCTCCGGCTTCGTGTTCCGGCTGCTCGCCGGGATCTGGACGGCAGCCCGCATGCAGGACGACGAGCCATGAGACCATCCGAGTCAATCGGCGAGGATCCAATCTTCACGCCGCTCCGTTTCCGCAATCTCACGGTCAAGAACCGCATCTTACGCTCCAGTATTTCCGGACGCTGGGACAATGAAGACGGCTCGCCTACCCAGACCCGCCTCAACTGGGAGAGCAAGTTCGCTCGGGGCGGTGTCGGCGCCATCATCACCTCCTTCGTGCCGATGGCGATCGAGGGGCGGATCGCGGCCAATTACGCCACCAACCATCGCGACGCCTTCATTCCGCTGTGGGCCCGGATTGCCGAGGCGGTCCACGCCCATGACTGCCGCTTCATCATGCAGCTCAGCCATTCGGGCCGGCAGATGGACGTGCCTGGCGTCACCAACCAGCATCGCCCGGTGGCCAGCCCCACCAATGCGCGCGAGACCCTGCACGGCTTTCCGACCCAGGCGATGACGCCGGGCGAGATCGGCATCCTGGTCGAGAAATTCGGACGTGCGGCTTGGCGAGCCCGCGAGGCGGGCTGCGACGGCGTCGAACTGCACGCAGCCAACGGCTATCTCTTCACCCAGTTCCTCTCCTCCGGCATCAATGACCGCACCGACCACTATGGCGGCTCCCTGCCCAACCGGGCGCGCTTCCTCCTGGAGGTCATCCGCTCGATCCGCTGCCATGTCGGCCCGGATTTCCACCTGCAGGTCAAGCTCTCCGCGGTCGATCGCAACAACGTCATTCCCTGGGAAAAGAAGGGCAACACCATCGACGAGACCATCGAGGTGGCGCGCTACTGCCAGGCAGCAGGGGTCGACGCCATTCACGTCTCCACCGGCTCGCTCTTCCCCCATCCCCTCAATCCGCCGGGCGACCTTTCGCTGGAGACCCTGGCCGTGGTCTACGACGCCATGATCGCCTCCGGTCTCTACGGCCTGCGCAATTTTCTGCTGTTCCGCTACCCGGCCCTGCGGCCGATCTTCCGCTGGCTCTGGTTCCGCATGAAGAAGGGCCATGGCATCGAGGGCATCAGCCTGGAGGAAGCCCGCCAGTTCAAGCAGGCCCTCACCATCCCGGTGCTGGTCACCGGCGGTTTCCAGACAGCATCGGTGGTCCGTCAGGCGCTGGCCTCGGGCCAGTGCGACGGCGTAGCGATTGCCCGCTCCCTCATCGCCAACAACGATCTGCCCCGGCAATGGCAGGCTGGGCACGATCTCCCGGCCAATCCCTGCACCTATTGCAACAAATGCCTGGTCAACGCGGCCAAGAACCCGTTGGGTTGCTACGAGGAGCAGCGCTTTCCCGACCGCGACGCCATGCTGGCCGCCCTCTACTCGATCTATGCGACGAAGCCCGACCTGGTCATTCCCGGCGCGGATCCATCCGGTTCGAGCCCTGCTCGCGCGGTGGCCAATCCCCCCAGAGCCACACGAAAACGCACACCCCCTCACCCCGTTTCATGAGCCGATCGGAGGCTGCCGCTCGACCACATTCAAGGAAAAGCACGATGCCGGAACCCTATTTCGTCACCGAAGTCGAGCGCCAACTGGCGCAACGCCGCCATAGATGGCGGCCGGTGCGGCTCGTGCTCATCGCCGCCCTGGTGGCGGCTGTCTATCTCGCCCTGACGGCGGCCATCCTCTTCACGCGCAACGACACACCGCGCTATGGCGACGTGATCGAGCATTTCAAATATGGCTCGATCGGCTCGGAGACGGAAAGCGGCATTCCCTACCGGGTCTGGCAGGCCCTGCCCAGGCTGTTCCCGGATGCCTTCGAACAACGCGACGACTACAGCGCCTTCGGCTTCCTCTATGAAAAGGACAGCCTGGGACGACAGCGCGACCTGCCCATCGGGGTCTCGCGCCGGACGGTGCGCGGCGTCGACATGGTCTGGCTCAACTGTGCCGTCTGCCACACCGGCACCTATCGCCTGAGCGCGAACGGGCCCCGCACCACCGTACCGGCAATGCCCTCCAACAATCTGCAGTTCGAACGTTTCGTACGCTTCGTCCTGTCGACGGCCGCCGACGAGCGTATGGCGCCGGACACGCTGATTCCCGCGGCCGAAGCCGCCGGCCATCGCTTCGGCGTGGTCGAGAAAGTCGCCTGGCGCTACCTCGTGCTGCCCCCCCTGCGCGAAGGCCTGATCGCGCGGCATGCCCGGCTCGAATCGCTGCTCGCGCGCCAGCCCGACTGGGGTCCGGGCCGGGTCGACACCTTCAATCCCTACAAGGCGGTGCAGATGAAGATTCCCGCCGCGACGCTGACGCCGGCCGAGGTGATCGGCGCCGCCGACTTCCCCGCGGTCTTCGAGCAGGGGCCGCGCGAGGGCATGCATCTGCATTGGGACGGCAACAACACCTCGCTGGCCGAACGCAATCTTTCGGCTGCGCTCGGTGCCGGCGTCACCCCCGAGACGGTCGATCATGCCGCCATCAAGCGCGTTGCCGACTGGCTGCTCACGCTCAAGCCGCCGGCCTCTCCCAACCGGCCCGATGCCGGAGCCGTCGAGCGGGGCCGCACCGTCTACAGGAGCGCCTGCAGCTCCTGCCATGGCGAGCAGGATCCGGCGGGCTATCAGTTCCAGGGCGACGCGATCGGCAAGGTCGATCCCATCGCGCGGCTCGGCACCGACAGAGCGCGCCTCGACAGCTACACGCCGGCCTTCCGGCAAAGGCAGCTCACGGAACTGTTCGCCGGTACACCCTATGCCTTCAGATCCTTCGAAAAGACCGACGGCTACGCCAATCTCCCGCTCGATGGCCTGTGGCTGCGCGGCCCCTATCTGCACAATGGTGCCGTTCCCACGCTGAAGGATCTGCTCGCCCCGCCTGCCCAGCGGCCAGCAGCCTATCTGCGCGGCAGCGACGTGATCGATGGCGTCAATGGCGGCTTCCTCTCGCCGCCCTGCGATCCCAAGGGCCCGCCGCCGGCAACCGGCTTTTGCTTCGACACCACCCAGACCGGCAACGGCAAGGATGGCCATCTCTACGGCACGGATCTGCCGGCATCCGCCAAATCGGATCTACTTTCCTATCTGCTCACCTTCTGACCGGGAGAACCCCGCCATGACCGATCAGACCCTCACCCTCGGATGGACCATGGCGCAGGCCGCCAGGGCCCTGCGCAGCTACCGGCTCGTGCTCGGCTTCAACATGGCCGTGCATGTGCTGATCGGGCTCGCCTGCATTTTCTGCCCCGGCTGGGTTTCGCAGATGGCCGGCCTGCCGGACGCCATTCCGGTGGGTTGGGAGCGTGGCTGGGGCGCTACGCTCCTGCTCGTCACCGTGCTCTATATCCCCGGCTGGTACCAACCCTTGATTGCTCGGATGCCCAATGTGATCGGCATCGGCGGCCGCCTGTGGATGGCCTTGATCTGGCTCTTCTGCGGCGGCGGCTTCCTGTGGTTCGCCCTGTTCGACGGCTTTTTCGCCGTGGTGCTCGCTTTGCTCTACCGGCGCCTGCTCACCAACCAGCTGATGACGCATCCCTGAGCCCAGCCGGGTTCCGGGCGCTGCCGGCACTCCTCTTTAACTGCGCGGCGGCGATGGCCATATGCAGGTTGGGACTGCGGCCCCGGCCCGCCATGCTCGGGATTGCTCCGCCGTAGTGCTTTGCTCCCGACGGGATCACCAGGACCCGCAGGATGCGGCGGAACCAGGAACTGGCGCCAGGAGGCGATGACGCCTCCACGCCCGCTCCGGGAGTATCGCCATGAACCCCATCACCCTGTTCGCCACGAGCATTCTCGCCCTCGCCGGCGCAGGCTCGGCCTATCTCGGTCAGTACTGGCTTGCCGGTGTCCTGTTCCTGCTCGCCCTCGTCGTTGCGGCTTCGCTCAAGATGGCCAACACCTGGCAGAAATTCGTGGTGCTGCGCGCCGGCAATCTGCAGGGCGTCTACGGACCCGGCCTGTTCGCGATCATTCCGGTCATCGACAATGTCGTCGCCGTGATCGACGAACGCATCCAGACCACCGCCTTCAACGCCGAGCAGGCCCTGACCCGCGACACCGTGCCCGTCAATGTCGATGCCATCATCTTCTGGCATGTGCATGATGCCGAGAAAGCGGCGCTGGCGATCACCCATTACCGAGAGGCGATCGATCGCGTCGCCCAGACCTCGCTACGCGAAATGATCGGCGCCTCGATGCTGTCCTCCCTGTTGTCCGATCGCAAGGCGGCCGACGAGCGCCTGCGCGACGTCATCGGCTGCAAGACCGCCGAATGGGGAATCACCGTGATGTCGGTGGAGATCCGCGACGTCGCCATCCCCGTGGCCCTGCAGGATGCGATGTCACGCCAGGCCCAGGCCGAGCGGGAAAGAGAGGCACGCGTCATCCTCGGCTCGGCGGAAGCCGAAGTCGCCAGCAAATTCGTGGAGGCGGCCGAGACCTATGCCAGCCATCCGGCCGCCTTGCAGCTCAGGGCCATGAACATCATCTACGAAACGACCAAGGAGCGGGGCGCCACCATCCTGATCCCAACCACGATGGTGGACAGCCTCAATCCCGCCTCGGCCCTGGTCCTGGCGAACCAGGGCTCGCCGAGCCCGCTGAAAAGCGCGGCTTGAGCACACCGGGGATCTGGGAAAGCGGCTGTCGGATCGACGGCTCCTCGCCTCATCCAAACCGGCAGCTTTATTCCGCCGCTTCGTTCTGCGCCAGATTGTCGAGGCTCTGGATGATCAGGCTGGCGAGCGCATCGGTCAGCGAAGTCTGCTCGCGCCAATTGCGCACCAGCCCGATCTTGCAGGAGGGCAGCGGCGGGAAGCCGTCGGTGGGACCAAGGACACGCATGCCCGGCTTCAACGCGCTCTCGGGCAGCACCGAGACCGCCAGGCCGGCAAGGACCATGGCGCCGACCGCGGTCGAATTCCAGCTCGAATAAAGTACGCGATAGCTGCGATTGATGGTTTCGAGCTTCTCCTGTGCCGCCTGCCGCCAGCCGCAGCTCGGACGGCCGAGCGCAAGCGGCAGCGGTGTCTCGGTATGGACCTGATGCCGGCTCGAGGTCACCCAGAGCAGGCGCTCGTGCCGCACGAATTCGGCTGCTCCCTTGTGCTCGACATGGGTGATGATGGCGAGGTCGAGATCATTGGTATTGATACGTTCGATCAGCATGGGCGTCGGTTCGCAGACGATGGTCACCTCGACCCTGGGGTTGGCCTGCGAGAAGCGCGCCATGATCTCGGGCAGGTAGCGGTCGGCGTAATCGTCGGGAATGCCGATGCGCACGCGCCCGGTCAGCTCGTTCTGGGAGAAGGCGCAGACCGCGTCCATGTTGAGCTTGACGATGCGCCTAGCATAGTCGAGCAGCTTGTCCCCGTCTTCCGTCAGCCTGGAGGCGCGACCGTCCCGCTCGAAGATCGGTTTGCCGATGCGCTCCTCCAGCCTCTTCATCTGCATGGAGACGGCGGATTGGGTCTTGAAGACGATGTCCGCGGCGCGGGTGAAGCTGCCCGTTTCGGCGATGGCAATGAAGGTCCTGAGCTGATCGATATCCAACAGCACTGCCATGGCTACCCTCGCCTCGCTATTGCCTGAGGTGCGTGCCTCCACGCGCCATCAAAGAGCACGATAACAATCGCTTATGCTGAACATTAGAAACATTCGTTGGATTGATCAATGCCGATGTTTCATAGTGTTACCGTTCAGTATTGGTGATGAGTGGAGCGTTCCATCCGGGAGTGCTGCATCACCGGCCGCCCGATGGAGAATCCGATGAACAGCGTCGTCGTCAACAGCCAGTCTTCCTCTCTCGTCTCGACCCTCACCGAGATGGTGCGCGCTGTATTCGGCAAGATCGCCAGTCTCGCCGTCGCGCTTCACAACCGCCGGGAAATCAACCAGTTGGCCGCTGCGGATGCAGCGATGCTGCGCGATCTCGGCCTGACGCCGACCGACGTCGAAGGCGCCCTGTCGCAGCCGCTCTGGCGCGATCCGTCGGCCCAGCTCGTCGCGGCGCAAATGGACTGGCGCTGCTCGGCCAAGGCCGCCAAGCATGACAATTTCGTCGGTCTGCACGCCTGATGCCCGACCGGCACGACTTCTGGCCGCTTCCCCTGCGGCAGAACGCCCCGGAAGCGTGACTTCCGCACCTCAGCCCGCTTCGCCTGAAGCGGGCTTTTTCGTGGGCTACTTCTTGCCGAACCAGCTCTCCAGGAGCGACTGCATCGCATCAGCCTGCGCTTTCTGGATCCGGCTTCCCGCTTCGAGCATCTGATCCATTACCGCCGCCGCGTCATTTCTGGGAACCGGGGCCGGGCTCGGCATCAGGAACGGCGCCCATAACGCTGCCAATGCGCTGTTGTCGAACCAGGGAGCCGGCTTGGGCTGAGACGGCTGGAAAGCCCGCATCATGGCTTCGACCATGTCGCCCCACGGATTGCTGGGCGCCGGCGCCCCTGCCCGCGCCAGGCCGCTGACCAGGATGGACGCCACCGACGGCAGCATCGCGGCGATCACCGGGGCGGCGACGCCGCTCTGCAAGGCTGCGAGCTGGGACAGAGCCTTCGTCATCTCGGACGTGCCGAACAGGGCTGCCATCACGCGCTGGCCCTGCTGGGTCGCCTGCTGTGTGAAGGCCAGGGCCGCATCCTGGAAGCTGTCGACCTGCGGCACTCCCGACAAGCCGAAGAAATCCGGCGGTTCGGAAGCCGTCTTCGCCTTCTCCACCTCTCGCTTCAGGCCGAGCGAAAAGGCCGGCATCAGCGCCTCGGCCGCCGCCAAAGCCTGCTTCTGGCTGAGCTCGAAATGGCGGGCCAGATTGTCGATCGCCTGCCCGTTCTGCGCGGTGTTCAATAGATCGAAAAGTGTGTTCATGCCGCTTCCCATGCCACCGCCGCCGCGGCCCTAAAGCGTTTTGCGATTTGGCGGTTACGCCCAGAATCGCAAAGACGCGTCGAACCAAAGAGTTAGAGCAAATGAGCGTTTCGGTCCAAACGCGCTTTGCTCTAGGTCTGTCCAGGGACCTTAAGCCACCGCAGCGAGCGGTAAGCCCACCATACACCAAACACGCCGAAGATCACGGCGCCAAGCCCCTGTCCGGCCAATGCCCCCTCCGCTCCCCAATATTTTGCGCCAACCATGGCAAAGGGAATGGTACCGAGCGTGGCCTTGCCCCAATTGGACAGGGTTGCGGCAATCGGAAAGCCGAGATTGTTGAAGGAAGCGTTGGCAACGAAGAGCAGCCCGTGGAAGACCCACGATCCCGCCGCGAACAGGCAGAAAAAGGTGATGAGCTGGGCAGCCTGCGGATCGACGATGTTGAACAGGCGGATCACCAGCTGGTGCGCGGCCGCCAGCACCGCCCACACGACCAGCGCATAGATCGTGGTGAAGGTGAAGGCATCGGTCAGGGCACGGCGCACGCGGTCGAGTCGACCGGCACCGTAGTTCTGCCCGAGAATCGGTCCTACGACGCCTGAGAGCGAGAAGATGCCCCCGAAGCAGAAGGCGATCAGGCGCCCCATCACGGCATTGCCCGCCACGGCGCCGTCGCCGAAGGGGGCCAGCACCGCCGTCATGTAGCCATTGGCCACGGGGGTCGCGAGATTGGCGAGCATGGCCGGCCCCGCGATCGCCATGATCGGCCCGGTATCGGCGAGCGCCTCGCGCAGCGACAGCCGGCCCACCAGATCATGCACGCGGGAAGCGCCATACCAGCCAACTCCAACGGTAACCAGCCGCGAGATCACGATGACGATCGCCGCCCCCTCGACACCGAGGCCGAACCACAGGATGAAGATCGGATCGAGGATCGCAGCGGCGATCGCCCCCGACAGCGTGACATACATCGAGCGCCTGGCATCCCCGACGGCACGAAGCACGCCGGAAAGCGCCATGCCGCTGCCCATGAGCACGCCGCTCGGCACACTGATCTGCAGGAAGATGGTCGCCAGCTCCAGCGTGCGGCCGGTCGCGCCCAGCTGCGTAAGCAGCCAGGGAATCAGCGGAAAGGCAACTGCCGCCACCAGCGCGTTGATCAGGATCATCCACACCAGGATGGAAGCCCCGTAGCGTCGCGCCAGCTCGCGATTGCGGGCCCCCAATGCGCGTGAGCACAGAGCACCCGCCGAGATCATCACGCCGATGCAGATCGAGGTCGCCAGGAAGAGCACCGCCGCGCCGTAGCCAACCGCGGCCGTCGCCGCGGTGTCGCCGAGATGGGCGATGTACCACAGGTTGATGAGGTCGACGGCGAAGACGGACATCAGCCCGATCGAACCCGTCGTGGTCATCACCACGACATGGCGCATGATCGAGCCGGTCACGAATTTCGCCGTCGTCGACAGGGCGGCCGGCTGCACCGACACCTCGGCGGGCGCGGCATCGTCGTCGGCTTGGGGATGGCGCATTTTCAGTCCAATTCCTGGGAATGCGGACCTCGTTGCGGCATTCGGAAGAAGGCCGGACGATCCGCACGCCCCGTTGCCCATGGTGGGCGAAGGGCATCGATATAGGCCGATATCCTGCGGCGGAAAACCCCTGCCCTCCCTTCCCCCCTCGCCAGAGGTGCTCCCACGCGATAGTTTGGCCCGCAGTCAGGAAGCCACGCCATGATTGCGCAAGAGCCGATCGCCGACCTGCCGACCCATCAGGTGACCAACCAGGTCCCGCCTTTGCTGGACTACAACCTGTTCGACAGCGACCCCGGGCTGCAGGCTGCCCTGGAGCGCGAAGGCGCCAGCTGGGCACGGGACGCCGCGAGCGCCTTCGGGGCCTCGATCGGCAGCGCCGAAGCGATCGCGCTCGGCGAGGCCGCCGGCCGCCACACGCCCGAACTGCATAGTTTCGACCGCTTCGGCCAGCGCATCGATCATGTCGAGTTCCACCCCGCCTATCATGCCCTGATGGCACGCGGCCTGGAGGCCGGCATCCATTCCCTGCCGGCCTCGGGGCGTTCCGGCGGCTTCGTCGCCCATGCCGTCCTGGAATATATGCTGACCCAGATCGAACCCGGCGTGTGCTGCCCGATCACCATGACCGGCGCCAGCCTGGCCTTATTGCGCCAGGCGCCGACTCTCTTTGCACAATGGGGCCCACTCATCCGAGCCAATGCCTATGACGGCTCGGCCCGGCCGGTAGCCGACAAGGGAGCGGCGACCATCGGCATGGCGATGACGGAAAAGCAGGGTGGCTCCGATGTCCGGGCCAACACCACCCGCGCAGCCCCCCTCGGTGAAGACTTTTACGAACTCACCGGGCACAAATGGTTCTGTTCGGCCCCGATGTCGGATGGCTTCCTCACCCTGGCGCAGGCCCCCGGCGGGCTCAGTTGCTTTTTCGTGCCGCGCTGGCGGCCGGACGGCACCCGCAATCCCATCTTCATCCAGCGCCTCAAGGACAAGCTCGGCAATCGCTCCAACGCTTCGGCCGAGATCGACTATGCCGGTGCCCTGGCCTGGCGCGTCGGCGAGGAAGGACGCGGCGTCGCCACCATCATGGCCATGGTCAACCAGACCCGGCTCGACGCGGCCCTGGTCTGTGCCGGCATGATGCGCCAATGCGCGGTACAGGCCGTACACCACGCCGCCCACCGCCGGGCTTTCGGCAAGCTCCTGATCGAGCAGCCCCTGATGCAGCCCGTCCTCGCCGACCTGGTGGTCGAGGCGGAAGCGGCCACCATGCTGGTCATGCGAGTCGCCCGGGCCTTCGATGCCGATACGCCTGAGGAAGCTGCCTTTGCGCGGATCGGGGCAGCCATCGCCAAATTCTGGGTGACCAAGCGCCTGCCCAATCTCAGCTACGAGGCACTGGAATGTCTCGGCGGCAACGGCTTCGTCGAGGAGGGACCGCTCGCCCGTTTCTATCGCGAGGCGCCTGTCAACGCGATCTGGGAGGGCTCCGGCAATGTCAACGCGCTCGACGTGCTGCGGGCGCTCGCCAAGGAGCCCGCGACCGTCGAGGCATTGCGCAGCGAATTGGAGGCAGCACGGGGTTTGGATCCGCGCTACGATGCCTTCGTCGCAGCCATCCAGAAATCCATGCGTGCCGGCGGCTTGCAGGAAGGCCTGGCCCGCCGTCTGGTGGAAGATCTCGCTTTGGCGCTGGAAGCCTCGCTCCTGCTCCGCCACGGCCCTGCACCGATGGCCGAGGCCTTCATCGCCGGCCGCCTCGCTGGCGGCATGCGTGGCTGCTACGGCGCCCTCCCTGCCGGCCTGAACCTGCGGCCGATTCTGGATCGGGCGACAGTGTAAGGCCCCTTGGAGGGTCAATCTCCGGATCGACCCGGCACCGTCGAGATCCACGAAAGGTCGATTCGGAGATCGACCCTCCAATGCCTCATTTCAGCTTGTCGAAACCTTCGCCAAAGCCCTTCAGGGTCAGCGGAATGCCGATGCCCTCTTCCGGTGTCTGGAAGATGATGAAGGTGGCTTCCTTACCGGTACGCAGCATGCCGATCTGGGAATCGTCGAGCACCACGTCGGCCAGGCACCCCGTCGGCAGGCAGCGCACGAAGGCGGCGCGGCCGACATCCTTGCCGTCGATCTTGAGGCCAAGGCCGGACGGCAGGAGCACGCCGAGCGGCGCGATCACCCGCAGCAGGCGGCTCTTCTGGTCCGCGGTGCGCAGCACCAGCACCGAGAGGGCCACATTGGGGCGATCGGATGCGGTGACGGCCTGCACCAGCGCGCATTGTTCCTGCTGGGCTCCCGGCGGGGTATCGCAGCGCACCTGCCAATTGTCGTGGGTCGAGCGCAGCACGCCGAGCTGATCGGTCTGCTGCGCCGCGGCAGGACCGCCAAGCACGGCACCGGCCAGCAGGCCCGCGAAGGAAAGGCCGGCTACCCGCCGCAGCGTGGTCGCAAGAGCATGTTTCAGCATGTGTGCCAACAAGTTACATCCTCGCCGAATCAGGGCCCGCAGGCCCGGTTTGGATTTCAGTCGCGACGGGTAGCAGACAGGCCCTGACTGTCAAGCACGGCGCCGCAACGGTGTTCCACCCAGGTTGACGGCACATCATGGCGCTTTCGCGCCCAATTGCCGCACAAACCGTGGACGTCGAACCATTGCGATGCGCTGTGGATTGTGGTTTTTGAGTGACCGTGTGCTTTACATGAGTTCCAATCCGTGAAATCTGCGCGCCAGAGAGTTTTGCGCGATTGGCGCTCCCGACCGGTAACGAGCCAAGAGGCGTACCACGTGCCGTATCGGCTGCGTCGTGTCGGCGGGGAATTGGAGAGAAGGCGGATGGCTTTCCAGGCTAGGAAGAAAATGGGCGGGGTGGCACTGTCATCGCTGCTGTGGGGCCTCATGATCGGCACGGCCGGTGCCGAAGAGGCCGCCAAGGGCGGCCTCGGCGAGCCGCAGCCCTGGCAGATGGGCCTGCAGGAACCCGCCACGCCGGTCATGGAATATATCAACTGGTTCCATACCTATGTGATGTGGTTCATCGTACCGATCACCCTCTTCGTGATGGTCCTGCTGCTCTACGTGATCGTCCGCTTCAACAAGAAGGCCAATCCGGTCCCCTCCAAGGTCACGCACAACACCATCCTGGAAGTGGCATGGACGGTGCTGCCGATTCTGGTGCTGGTGTGCATCGCCCTGCCCTCGTTCAAGCTCCTCTACATGGAGGAAGTGATTCCGAAGGCCGACCTGACCATCAAGGCGACCGGCAGCCAGTGGTACTGGGATTACGAATATCCCGACAATGGCGACATTTCCTTCTCCTCCACCATGGTGCGCGACCTGCCCATGAGCGATCCGCTGCGCCTGCTCAAGGTCGACAACGAGGTCGTCGTGCCCGTGAACAAGACGGTGGTGGTGCAGGTCACCTCCAACGACGTGATTCACTCCTTCTCGGTGAACTCCTTCGGCATCAAGATCGACGCCATTCCCGGCCGCCTGAACCAGACCTGGTTCAAGGCCACCCGCGAAGGCATGTATTACGGCCAGTGCTCGCGCCTGTGCGGCCGCGACCATGCCTTCATGCCAATCGCCTTCCGCGTGGTGAGCGAGGAAGAGTTCCAGAAGTGGGTGGCCAGCAAGAAGACTGCAATGAACGGCGCCGCCCTGGACAAGGTCGCAGCCGCGACCTCCGTCGTAGTAAAGTAATGGCCTGACGGCTCGACTAAAGGATTGAATGTGATGGCCACTGCCCACAACGCATCGGCGCATGGGGATCATGCCCAAGATCCGCATGCCCATGACGCGCATGATCATCCGACCGGCTGGCGCCGTTATGTCTATTCGACCAACCACAAGGACATCGGCACGCTCTACCTGATCTTCGCGCTCGTCGCGGGTATCATCGGCGGCCTGCTGTCGGTGGCGATGCGCGCGGAACTGATGTTCCCGGGCCAGCAATTCTTCACCAACCCCTACACGTTCAATGCGTTCGTGACCGCGCACGGCCTGATCATGATCTTCTTCATGGTCATGCCCGCGATGATCGGCGGCTTCGGCAACTGGTTCGTGCCGCTGATGATCGGCGCACCGGACATGGCCTTCCCGCGCATGAACAACATCTCGTTCTGGCTGCTGATCCCGGCCTTCGGCCTTCTGATCATCTCGATGTTCGTGCCCGGCGGCCCCGGCGCCGACGACCTCGGTGTCGGCACGGGCTGGACGGCCTATCCGCCGATGTCCTCGATCAAGGGCACGCCCGGACCGGCGATGGATTTCGCCATCCTGTCGCTGCATCTGGCCGGCGCTTCCTCGATCCTGGGCGCCATCAACTTCATCACCACCATCTTCAACATGCGCGCACCCGGCATGACGCTGCACAAGATGCCGCTGTTCGCCTGGGGCGTGCTGGTTACCGCCTTCCTGCTGCTGCTGTCGCTGCCCGTCCTCGCCGGCGCCATCACCATGCTGCTGACGGATCGTAACTTCGGCACCGCCTTCTTCGATCCGGCCAATGGCGGCGACCCGATCCTGTGGATGCATCTGTTCTGGTTCTTCGGTCACCCCGAAGTCTACATCATGATCCTGCCGGGCTTCGGCATCGTCAGCCACATCATCTCGACCTTCTCGCGCAAGCCCATCTTCGGCTATCTCGGCATGGCCTATGCCATGGTCGCCATCGGCGTCGTCGGCTTCGTCGTGTGGGCCCACCACATGTACACCGTCGGCCTCGACGTCGACACCCAGGCCTATTTCGTGTTCGCCACCATGGTGATCGCGGTGCCGACCGGCGTGAAGATCTTCTCCTGGATCGCCACGATGTGGGGCGGCTCCATCGACTTCAAGGCGCCCATGGTGTGGGCGACGGGCTTCATCTTCCTGTTCACCGTCGGCGGCGTCACCGGCGTGATGCTGGCCAATGCCGGTGTCGACCGCTCGCTGCACAACACCTATTACGTGGTGGCGCATTTCCACTACGTGCTGTCGCTGGGCGCGGTCTTCTCCATCTTCGCGGGCTGGTACTACTGGTTCCCGAAAATGTTCGGCTACGTCATCCCCGACTGGATGGGCCAGGTGCATTTCTGGATCGCCTTCGTCGGCGCCAACATGCTGTTCATGCCGCAGCACTTCCTCGGCCTCGCCGGCATGCCCCGCCACCTCGTCGACTACAACCCGGCCTTCGCAGGCTGGAACCTGGTCTCCTCGCTCGGTGCCTTCATCTTCTTCGGCGGCGTGATCTGGTTCCTGGCCATCAACTTCTATGCGGTCTTCGTCCGCAAGGAGCAGGCGGCCGCCAATCCCTGGGGCGAAGGCGCCACCACCCTGGAATGGACGCTGTCCTCGCCGCCGCCCTTCCACCAGTTCGAGACACTGCCCCGCATCCGCTGAGCCCCTCGAACGCATGAGCTTTCGGGAGGGCGGCCGTTTCGACGGCCGCCCTCCCGCCTCCAGCAAACAGGTTTTCTTCTCGAGCCTTTCCCCGAAGGCTCGAGAAGAAAACCGGCCCGCAAGGGCCTCCGGCCAAATGCTCTCAGACCAAGCATCTCCTGTCTGGCCGGCTCGACGAAAAGGAACGTTCTTTGACCGATATCGGCATGCCCATCCAAGGCGAGGCTGACGATGCTGTTCCCGTGATCAGCATCGCGTCGGTTGGCGACTTCCTGGCCTTGCTCAAGCCGCGCGTGATGTCGCTCGTGGTGTTCACCGCCCTCACCGGCATGGTCGTGGCGCCCGGCCCGATCCATCCGGTCATCGGCCTCGCCGCCCTGATCGCCATCGCGGTCGGCGCCGGCGCCTCGGGCGCCCTCAACATGTGGTACGACGCCGACATCGATGCCGTGATGTCGCGTACGCGCAACCGTCCGGTTCCGGCCGGCCGGGTCAGCCCGGGCGAGGCGCTCGCCTTCGGCATCATCCTGTCCGGCCTATCGGTGCTGGCGCTGGGCGTCTTCACCAACTTCCTCGCCGCGGGCCTGCTCGCCTTCACCATCTTCTTCTATGTCGTTGTTTACACGATGTGGCTGAAGCGCTGGACGGTGCAGAACATCGTGATCGGCGGTGCGGCGGGCGCCCTGCCCCCGGTCGTCGCCTATGCGGCGGTGACCGGCACGGTAACCGTGGAAAGCCTCGTGCTCTTCGCCCTGATCTTCATGTGGACGCCGCCCCATTTCTGGGCGCTGGCGCTGTTTAAGTCGGGCGACTACGAAAAGGCCGGCGTGCCGATGCTGCCCGTGGTCGCGGGAGACCACGAGACCCGCCGCCAGATCCTGATCTACACCGTGCTGCTGGCTCCGATCGGCATGCTGCCCTGGCTGCTCGGCTATGCGCATTGGAGCTATGGCGTGGTTGCGGGCCTGGGTGGGCTCGGCATGCTCTGGCTTGCCATCGACATCTGGCGCAAGCCCGGCGACATGGGACCGGCCAAGCGCATGTTCGGCTACTCGATCCTCTATCTGTTCGTGTTGTTCGCCTGCCTGCTCGGCGAGGCGCTGGTGATGAGGGTCCTGGCATGATGGCGCATCATCTTTGGTTCATCGGACCGGCCCTGATCATCCTGCTGCTGATCATCCTGTTCCGTCCCCTCGCCTATCAGCGCCCGCCCAAGGACAGCTGGGTCGCCAGGCTGCCAGCCGACCAGGCGCGTAAGCTGCACTGGCGTTCCATCGCGATCGCCGCCGCCCTCATCGCCTTCGTGCTGCTCGTCTATGCCGTGAGCTTCGTCAAGGGCCCCGGCGTGCTCGACAAGGGGTTCTAGAATGGCTGGAACGCCCGACAAGCCCTCCTCTTCGCGCCCCAAGGTCGGCAATGGCGTGATCGCGGTGTCCTGCATCGCGTTCGTGGCATCGATGGTCGGTGCGGCCTATGCCGCCGTGCCGCTCTATACGCTGTTCTGCCAGGTCACCGGTTTCGCGGGAACCACGCGCGTTGCCGAGGCCGCCCCGGGCCAAGTCCTCGACCGCAGCTTCGAGGTGCGCTTCGATTCGAACATCAACCCGGCCCTGCCCTGGAAGTTCGAGCCCGAGCAGCGCTCGGTGACGGTCAAGGCCGGCGAGGTGAAGACGGTCTATTACAAGATCACCAACCTCTCCCAGGAAACCACCTATGCCGCGGCCGCCTATAATGTGACGCCGCAGGAAACCGGTGCGTATTTCTCGAAAATCCAGTGCTTCTGCTTCACCAACCAGAAGCTGGGGCCGGGCGAGAGCCAGGAATTGCCGGTGGTCTTCTTCGTCGATCCCGCGATCGACAAGGTCGACTATCTTGCCGGCGTGCACACGATCACGCTTTCCTATACCTACTATCCGGCCAAGCCTCCCGTGACTCCGCTCGCGGCGGCCGAACCGAAAACCGACACGTCGAGCAAACCGCAGTTATAAGTTCCCGGGCGACCGGCATCTGGAGAAAGCCATGGCTCAGACCAAGAACCATGATTACCACCTCGTCAATCCGAGCCCGTGGCCGTTCGTCGGCTCGATGGCGGCTTTCATCCTGGCCATCGGCCTGATCACCTGGATGCACAAATATTCCTACGGCCCGCTGGTGTTCGGCGTCGGCCTGATCGGCGTGCTCTACACCATGCTGATGTGGTGGTGGGACGTCATCAAGGAAGCTTCCGAGGGCGATCACACCCCGGTGGTGCAGCTGCATCACCGCTACGGCATGATGCTGTTCATCGCGTCGGAAGTGATGTTCTTCGTCGCCTGGTTCTGGGCCTATTTCGACGTCGCCCTCTTCCCGGGCGATGCCGCCGAGGTCGCTCGTACCACCCTGACGGGAGGCGTCTGGCCGCCCAAGGGCATCGAGACCCTCGATCCCTGGCATTTGCCGCTCCTGAACACGCTGATCCTGCTCACCTCCGGCACCACGGTGACCTGGGCCCATCACGCCCTGCTCGAGGGCGACCAGAAGGGCCTGAAGAACGGCCTGATCCTCACGGTCGTCCTTGGCCTGATCTTCACGCTGTGCCAGGCCTACGAGTATGCCCACGCGCCGTTCTCCTTCTCGGGCCACATCTATGGCTCGACCTTCTTCATGGCGACGGGCTTCCACGGCTTCCATGTGATCGTCGGCACCATCTTCCTGGCGGTCTGCCTGCTGCGCGCCAATCTGGGCCAGTTCACCCAGCGCCATCACCTCGGCTTCGAATTCGCCGCCTGGTACTGGCACTTCGTCGACGTGGTCTGGCTGTTCCTGTTCGCCTGCATCTACATCTGGGGTTACGGTCCCGGCGGCGTGCACGGCTGAGCCGCCTTCATACGATCAACGAGGCGGCCGGGATCACCCGGCCGTTTCCTTTTTGAGGCCCGAGATGCCGCAAGATCACCATTATGCGCCGCTTTCGCCCTTCCAGACCGGCTCGCGCGGCAGATGCCCGCGTTGCGGCCAGGGCAAGCTCTTCGATGGCTTCATCAGCCTCAAGCCGAAATGCAGCGCCTGCGACCTGGACTACAGCTTTGCCGATTCGGGCGACGGGCCGGCCGTGCTGGTCATCCTGGTCGCCGGCTTCATCCTGCTGGGTGCGGCAGTCTATGTCGAATTCACCTTCTCGCCTCCGGTCTGGGTCCACATCGTCCTGTGGCTGCCGCTCTCCCTCGCCGTCTGCCTCGGCCTGCTGCGCTGGATGAAGGGCGTGCTGGTCGCCCTGCAATATACCAACAGGGCGGCCGAAGGCCGGCTGGAAGAATGACGACGGCCGTAGTCTCCTCGCGTCCGCGCTCGCTGGTGGCGCTGACGATCTCGATGCTGGTGATGGGCGCCTTCCTGGTCGGGCTCGGTATCTGGCAGCTCGAACGTCTGCAATGGAAGTTCGGCCTGCTCAAGGAGATTGCCGACCGCACCACCGCGGCTCCCGTTGCTCCGCCCCCCGAAGCCGATTGGCCGCGCCTGACGCGGGATGGCCTCGAATACCGGCATTGGCAGGTCTCGGGAACCTTCGACCATGCCAAGGAGATCCGCTCCTTCACCAACCTGCCCGATGCCAAAGGGCAGTTTCGCGGCGTGGGCTACTGGGTGCTGACACCGCTCATCCGTCCCGACGGTTCCACCATCCTGGTCAATCGCGGCTTCGTGCCCGAGAACGCCAAGGATCCCGCCAGCCGCCAGGCCGGGCAGATCGCCGGTCCCGTCACCATCACCGGCCTCGCCCGCTGGACGGAAGACCGCAATCTCTTCACGCCGGCAGACGATCCTGCCACCGGCAACTGGTTCACGCGCGACATCGCCGGCATTGCCAAGGCCGAGGGGCTGACGCGGGTCGCGCCCTTCTTCATCGATGCCGATGCCAGCGCCCCCGGCGGCCTGCCCGAGGGCGGAGAAACCATTCTCACCTTCCCCAACAACCACCTGCAATATGCGCTGACCTGGTTCGGTCTCGCCCTCGGTCTGGTTGGGGTCTACATCGCCTTCGTCCTGCGCCTGAGGCGCAAACCGGCGGGATAAGGACGGCGCCGCTGGGCAAGCAGAATTTCCCGGCGAGGGCCGCGAACGGGTCTCGCCGGGAAATTCTGCAAATATTTGATATCTTGCAGTTTCCCGTTGATCGGGCCTGTGGTCCGATCAACGGGAAACTGCATGGGAGGCGGCGATACGCGCCTTGCCCGTCGGGCCCGGGCGGATTACAGGATGAAGACTGTGTTCCGGGACGGCGCGGCCGGCATTGGCGGCGCTTCCGGCACCGAAAGGATAGAACCGTGCACTATGTCTCCACGCGGGGCGAAGCTCCCGTCCTCGGCTTTTGCGATGCCCTCCTCGCCGGCCTTGCCCGCGACGGCGGCCTCTATGTGCCGCAGCATTGGCCGGTTCTGTCCCACGCCCAGATCGCCTCGTTTGCGGGTAAATCCTATTGGCAGGTGGCCGAGGCGGTGATCGCGCCCTTCGTCGGCGACGAGATCGAGCCGGCGCCCCTGCGCCACATGATCCAGGAGGCCTATGCCGGCTTCGGCCATCCGGCCGTCGTGCCGCTGGTGCAGATCGGCGACAATCTGTTCGTGCAGGAGCTGTTCCACGGCCCCACCCTTGCCTTCAAGGACGTGGCGATGCAGTTGCTCGCCCGGCTGATGGATCATGCCCTGAAGGCGCGCAACAAGCGCGCCACCATCGTCGGCGCCACCTCGGGCGATACCGGCAGTGCCGCCATCGAGGCCTTCCGTGGCCTCGAACAGGTCGATATCGTCATCCTCTATCCCCATGGCCGCGTCTCCGAGGTGCAGCGCCGGCAAATGACCACGGTGGACGCCCCCAACGTGCATGCCGTGGCGCTGGAGGGCAATTTCGACGATTGCCAGGCGCAGCTGAAGGCGATGTTCAACCATCTCGAATTCCGCGACGAGATCGGCCTGTCGGGCGTCAACTCCATCAACTGGGCTCGTATCGTCGCCCAGATCGTTTATTACTTCACCGCCGCGGTGGCCCTGGGCGCGCCGCATCGCAAAGTGTCGTTCTCGGTGCCCACGGGCAATTTCGGCGACATTTTCGCCGGCTATGTCGCCAAGCGCATGGGCCTGCCGATCGAGCGGCTCCTGATCGCCACCAATGTCAATGACATCCTGGCGCGCACCATCGCGACCGGCGTCTATGAGGCGCGCGGCGTGAAGGAGACGTCTTCTCCCTCGATGGACATCCAGGTCTCCTCCAATTTCGAACGCCTGCTCTTCGACGCCTATCGCCGCGATGCCGGCCAGATCCGCCGCCTGATGGGCAATCTCGCCCAATCCGGTGCCTTCGAGATCGACGAGGGCGCCTATGAGGCCATTCGGTCGGAGTTCGACGCCGAGCGCGCCGACGAGAAGGAAGTCGCCAAGACGATCGGCATGATCTGGCGCAATGCCGGCTATCTCCTGGACCCCCACACGGCCGTCGGCGTGATGGCGGCGTGGAAGGCCGAACCCGATCGCCGCGTGCCGATGGTCGTGCTCGGCACGGCTCATCCCGCCAAGTTCCCCGCTGCGGTCAAGGATGCCTCCGGCATCGAACCCAAATTGCCGGATGCCCTGGCCGATCTCTATGAGCGGCCCGAGCGCTTTACCGTCCTGCCCAATGACCTCGGGGTCCTGGAGGCCTTTGTCCGCAAGCATTCCCGCGCGGCCCAGGGTGCTGCGGCATGAGCGTCGAGGTTACCCGCCTCCCTTCCGGGCTGACCGTCGTCACCGATGCGATGAGCCATCTCGAGACCGCTTCGCTCGGTGTCTTCGCGGGTGCCGGCGCCCGCTCGGAAGGCGAGAAGGAGCACGGCCTCGCCCATCTGCTCGAGCATATGGCGTTCAAGGGCACGCGGACCCGTGACGCCAAGCGCATCGCCGAGGAGATCGAAAGCGCCGGCGGTGAACTCAATGCCGCGACATCGGGCGAGCAGACCGCCTATTATGCGCGCGTGCTGAAGGAAGATGTCGGCCTCGGCTTCGACATCCTGGCCGACATCCTCACCCAGTCTGTCTTCGATGCCGATGAACTGACGCGGGAAAAGAATGTCATCCTGCAGGAGATCAGCGCCGTAGAGGACACGCCGGACGATCTGGTCTTCGACATGTTCAACCAGGCCGCCTTTCCGCATCAGCCCCTCGGCCGCCCCATTCTCGGCACGCCCGAGACGGTGATGTCGTTCGACCGCAAGGCGATCCAGACCTATCTCGACACCCATTACCGGGCCGGACGCATGGTGGTTGCCGCCGCCGGGGCCGTCGAGCATGATCGCGTCGTCGAAGAGGCAGGCCGCCTGTTCGCCCATCTGCCCGAAGGCAGTGGCCCCGAACCGGCTTCGGCCGTCTATCGTGGCGGCGAAGACGTGATGGAGACCGATCACGAGCAGGCCAATGTGCTGATCGGCTTTGCCGGCCGCTCCTACAAGGATGCCCTCAGCCCGGCTCTCGGCATCTTCACCAATCTGGTCGGCGGCGGCATGTCCTCACGCCTGTTCCAGGAGGTGCGCGAAAAACGCGGCCTGTGCTATTCAGTCTATGCCTTTCAGTGGGGCTATGCCGATACCGGCATTTTCGGCATATCCGCCGGTGCCGGCGCCGACGAGCTGCACGATCTCGTCCCGGTGATCCTGGATACCGTGGCTGCCGCCGCCTCGTCCCCCACCGAGGCCGAAATCGCCCGCGCCAAGGCGCAGATGAAGGCCGGCCTTCTGATGGCGCTCGAATCCTCGGCCATGCGTGCCGAGCAGATGGCGCGCCACATGCTGATCTGGGGCCGCCCCCTGCCGCCGGCCGAATTGATTGCCAAGATCGATGCGGTCACCGCCGAGGACGTGCGCCAGGCCGGCGAGGCCGTGCTGGCTTCGCCGCCGACCCTGGCCGCCCTCGGACCGGTCAAAAAACTGCCCCGTCTCGACAAGATCCGCACCTATCTGGCGGCATGAGGCGGTGAATGTCCTTCCTGCGCCCCTTCTCCTTCGCCGACGTCGTACCGCCGGTCCGTGGTGAGAAGGTCGAGCTGCGCGCCCCGGAAATGCGCGATTTCGAGGCCTGGGCCGCCCTGCGCGGCGCAAGCCGGGAATTCCTGCGCCCCTGGGAGCCGACCTGGCCACCCAATGATCTGACACGCCCGGCCTTTCGGGCCCGGATCAAGCGCTATGGCCAGGATGCGAGGGCGGACGCCGCCTATCCCTTCTTCGTCTTCCGCTCCGATAACGGCGCGCTGGTCGGCGGCCTCACGCTCGGCCAGATCCGCCGCGGCGTGGCGCAGACCGGTTCGCTCGGCTATTGGATGGGTCAGGCGCATGCCGGCCAGGGCCTGATGAGCGACGCCGTGCGGGCTTTGCTGCCCTATGCCTTCGGCACGCTGCGCCTGCGCCGGGTGGAAGCCGCCTGCCTGCCGGAGAACGGCCCCTCGATCCGGCTCCTGGAGCGTGTCGGCTTCATCCGAGAGGGCTATGCCCGCTCCTATCTGTGCATCGCCGGCGCCTGGCGCGACCATCTGCTCTACGCCATTCTCTCCAGCGACGAGATCCGTTGAGGCTTTCCAGGGTGAGAAGCGTTGGCTTCACCAGGCGCTCCCGGAGGGCAGGAACGTAAATTCACGGCATCACCGCGCGGAGGGCACCATGATCGGGGAAACTCAACTTGTCATCACCCGGGCAGAGGAGCGGCCACGGGAAGCCTGGGAGGATCCCGCCAAGGGGAGCGTGGCCTGGCACACCTTGATCAGCGCTGAGATCACGCCGACCGACAGCCTCAGTGCTGGAATCGCCGTCCTGCCGCCCGGCGGCACCAATCCGCCGCACCGCCATGCCGAAGCGGAGCTCTATCTCATCCTGGAAGGCAGCGGCGTGCTCACGGTCGATGGCGCGGAAAGCCCCGTCGGCAAGGGAGCGGCTATCTTCATTCCCGGCAATGCCTGGCACGCGCTGCGCAACGAAGGCGACGCCGAGCTCCGGCTCTTCTATGTCTTCCCGACCGGACGCTTTTCCGACGTGGTCTACGAGTTTCCCGGTTGAGCCCGAACGTCGCAGCCCGAAGGCGCATTGCCATGTCCGCGCCCAGAAAAATGGCCCGGTTTCCCGGGCCATTTCATCCAGAACCTTGTCAGCCCAGCAGGGCCTTCAACTCGGCCCTCAGTTCGTCACCGAGGCCCTCGCGTTCCAGCGCATAGGCGACATTGGCGGTCAGGAAGCCGATCTTCATGCCGGTGTCGTAGATGCGGCCCTTGAACACCGAGCCGTAGAATTTCTGCCCCTGGGCGAGCTTGAGCATGGAATCGGTGAGCTGGATCTCGCCGCCCGCGCCGCGTTCCTGCTTTTCCAGGAGATCGAAGATCTCCGGCTGCAGGATGTAGCGGCCGGAGACCGCCAGATTGGAGGGCGCCGTGCCCTTCTTGGGCTTTTCGACCATCTGGGTGATCTCGAAGGCATTGCCGCCGACGCTTTCGCCCTTGCCGACGATGCCATATTGATGGGTCTGGTCTTCCGGCGCCTCGAACACGGCGATGTGGTTGCCGCCGACCTTGTCATAGGCATCCACCATCTCCGCAAGGCACCCCTTGCCCTTGCCGTGATGCAGCATGTCGGGCAGCAGCAGGGCGAAAGGCTCGCGCCCGACGATCTCCCGCGCGCACCAGACGGCATGGCCGAGGCCGAGCGGGGCCTGCTGGCGCGTGAAGCTGGTCTGGCCCGCTGCCGGCAGCGAACGCTGCAATTCCTCATAGGCTTCCATCTTGCCGCGCTCCTTGAGCGTGGCGTCGAGTTCATAGGCGATATCGAAATGATCCTCGATCACGCCCTTGTTGCGGCCGGTCACGAAGATGAAGTGCTCGATGCCGGCTTCGCGGGCTTCATCCACCACGTGCTGGATGACGGGCTTGTCCACCACGGTGAGCATCTCCTTGGGCACCGACTTCGTGGCAGGCAGAAAGCGCGTGCCGAGGCCGGCGACGGGAAATACAGCTTTGCGAATGCGCGTCATAGGAATCCTTTGATCGGTGCCCTTGGGGAAGGTTGGTTGTTCTTATTGCCCCCTCGGATGAAGGAACGGTTTATGCAAGCCTACTCAGAGTCTGGCCCTGCAGCAATCTCAGCCTTGCCAGCTTTGAACGTCAAAAATGAGGTCACGGCGAAATCGCCGGTAACACCCTGCCTACATCGGCTGGACCTGCACGATGATGACGCTGGACGGAGCTGCGGGCACTCAATCTCCATTCCGCCAACAGGAATCCGCCCGGGGCAGCTTGCCCATTTTCGCATTGCTGGCTACTGCTTCTCGACACAATTGAGTGGCAGGTGGGCAGGCCCTTCGAAGTGAGATGAACCAGGACCGTCGCAAGGGGGCGCCGGGAAGCCTGGCTGGAGATCGTATGTTGCAGTTCATTCGCGTCGTCGCAGCCTCCATGGTCATGATGCTCGTCATGGCAATGGTCGGCGGCGTTGCGCATGCCCTGGAGCCGGTGGACGTCAACGGCGAGGTCGATGCGATCGATCTCCTGCCCGCTGTCGAAAGCTATTCCAGCCAGGGCGACCGCATCCAGATCCAGACCGCCCCGGGCGCCGACGGCATCGTGCGCCGCATCGAAGTGCGTTCGAAGCAGCCGGGAACCAATCCGCACTGGATCGTGTTCGCCCTCGCCAACACCACCGACGAGCAGATCGACCGCATCGTGGTGGCACCGCATTTCCGCCTGGTCGGTTCCGGCCTGGTCTGGCCGGATCTCGGTGCCTCCCGCATCGCGGAAATCACGCCCAGCCAGGGCTTCCAGCCCGAGCGGCAGGAGGATGACGACGCCGATGTCTTCCGGGTGACGCTCGATCCGGGCTCGCGCGTGACCTTCGTGGCCGAATTGCGCACCTCCAAGCTGCCCCAGCTCTTCCTGTGGGATCCCGACGCCTACAAGGACAAGGTCAACTCGCTCACCCTCTACAAGGGCATCGTGCTCGGCATTGCCGGCCTGCTCGCTTTGTTTCTCACCATCGCCTTCGTGGTGAAGGGCACGGCGATGTTTCCAGCCGCCGCGGCGCTGGCCTGGGCGGTGCTGGCCTATCTCGCCATCGATTTCGGCTTCCTGCACAAATTCCTCGCCATTCCCCCGGATGGAGACAGGGTGTGGCGCGCGGGCGCGGAAGCGGTGTTCTCGGCGACGCTCCTGGTCTTCCTATTCGCCTATCTCAATCTCAACCGCTGGCATGTGCGCTATTCCGTGGTCTCGGCGCTCTGGCTCACCGCCCTTGCCGCCCTCGTCGGCCTGGCGGTGATCAACGCCCCCGTCGCCGCCGGTGTCGCCCGCATCTCCATCGCCACGCTGGCCGTGGTCGGCCTCTTGATCATCCTGTTGCTGGCCTTCTACGGCTATGACCGGGCCGTGATGCTGATACCCACCTGGACGTTGCTGCTCGGCTGGGTGGCGGCGGCGGGATTGACCATCATGGGCCATCTTACCAACGACCTGGTGCAGCCGGCCCTCACCGGCGGCCTGGTGCTGGTGGTGATGCTGATCGGCTTCACGGTTATGCAACACGCCTTTGCCGGCAGTGCCTTCGCGCCCGGCCTGATGACCGATACCGAACGCAAGGCCCTCGCCCTCACCGGCTCCGGCGACGTGGTCTGGGACTGGGACGTGCCGGCCGATCGCATCTATGTCAGCCCCGAGGCCGACCAGCTGCTCGGCGTTGCCCCCGGCGCCCTCGACGGGCCTGCCGCCGAATGGCTCGAGCTCGTCCATATTTTCGACCGCGACCGCTTCCGTACTGCTCTCGACGCGGTGATCGACCAGCGCCGCGGCCGCGTCAGCCTGGATTTCCGCATCCGGGCCGCCGACGGCCATTATATGTGGCTCAACCTCAAGGCCCGGCCCGTGGTGGGCTCGGACGGCGAAGTGGTACGCTGCGTCGGCACCGTCTCCGATGTCACCGAACAGAAGACGGCCGAGGAGCGCCTGCTGCACGATGCCGTCAGGGACAATCTGACCGGCTTGCCCAACCGGGAGCTGTTCACCGATCGGCTGGAAGCGGCGTTGGTCCAGGCCAAGCAGGACGGCACCACCAAGCCGACGGTACTGATCCTCGATCTCGACCGCTACAAGCAGGTCAACGACGCCGTCGGCCATTCCGTCGGCGATTCGATCCTGCTGACAGTGTCGCGCCGCCTCTCGCGCCTGATGAAGCCCCGCGACAGCGTCTGTCGCATCTTCGGCGATCAGTTCGGCGTGCTTCTCATGTCGGAACCCGATCCGGAGCGGATCTCGGCCTTCGCCGAGTCGATCCGTCGCTCGCTGCGCGCGCCCATCGCCGTGGCCGACCGCGAGATCTTCCTCACCGCCTCGGTCGGCGTGGCGATGTACGATCCCCAGGCCCCGGTCAAGGCGGACGAACTGATCAAGGACGCCGAGATCGCCATGTACAACGCCAAGAAGATCGGCGGCGATCGCATCGAGATCTTCCGGTCGGCCATGCGGGTCGAGCGGCCGGACCGCTCCTCCCTGGAGGCCGACCTCAGAAGGGCGATCGAACGCGACGAGCTCAAGGTGCTGTTCCAGCCGGTGGTGCGCCTGCAGGATCGCACCATTGCCGGCTTCGAGGCGATCGTGCGCTGGGAGCATCCCAAGCTCGGCCGCTTGCCGCCGGGCGAATTCAACGCCATGGCCGAGGAGACGGGGCTGATCGTCGATGTCGGCCTGTTCGTGCTCGACCGCACCGCCCGCCAGCTGTCGATCTGGCAGCGCCTCGTCGAGGTCGAGCCGCCCTTGTTCGGCATGGTCAACATCTCCAGCCGGCAATTGCTGCGCCAGGACCTCGTCCAGGACATCAAGGCGGTGATGGCGCGGGCCGGCATCGAGCGCGGTTCGCTCAAGCTCGAGGTCTCCGAGAGCCTGGTGATGGAAAATCCCGAATATGCCGCGCAGATTCTGGCCCAGCTCAGCGATCTCGGGGTGGGCCTGGCCATGGATGGCTTCGGCACCGGCTATTCCAGCCTGTCCTACCTCCAACGCTTCCCCTTCGACATGCTCAAGATCGATCCGAGCTTCGTCAAGGAAGGCGAGCGCGGCCGGCCGGTGATCCTGCGCTCGATCATCGCCATGGCGGGCGACCTCGGCATGGAGATCATCGCCGACGGTGCCGAGGCCGATAGCGATGCCGCCGAACTCGGTGAGCTCGGCTGCCAGTTCGCCCAGGGCGAGGCCTTCGGCGATCCCGTCACGGCGGAGGAAGCCCGCAGGCTGATCGCCGGCCCGGTGCGGCTGCGGGCGTGACCTGGAGCGCGGACATCCTGTCCGCTCTTGAAACCTGCCCCTTGCAGGACGTTTCGAGGGAACCGCCATGGTGGAGAAGAAACACCCGCTGCGGCCACAAGTGGAGTGGCATTCCCGAGGATATCTCCCGCATTGGGAAGCTGGCGAGCATCCACAAAGCATCACCTTCCGTCTCGCGGATTCCCTGCCTAGCGAGCTGCTGAGCCGTTGGGCGCGGGATCTGAAGGAGTCCGACCCCGAACTCGATTCAACCGAGCAGCGCCGGCGCTATGAGGAAGCGCTTGACAAGGGCCATGGGGAAGCTTTGCTCGCGCAGCCCGATGCCGGCTCGATCGTGCAAGCAGCTCTGCTTCATTTCGATGGGGTACGATATCGTCTCCACGCCTGGAGCATCATGCCCAACCACGTTCATGTACTCGCCACACCGCTTGTACCGCATGCGCTATCGGCCATCATTCACTCGTGGAAATCTTTTACGGCACTTCAGATCAATCGCGCCTTAGGGCGGCAGGGAATGCTGTGGTTTCCTGAATATTTTGATCGTCGGATCAGAGATGAGGGCCACTTTCAACGCGCGCTTTACTACATCGAGACCAATGCGGTAAGCGCCGGTTTGTGTGCCCGGGCCGAGGACTGGCCTCATTCGAGTGCAGCGTGCATAAGGGGAAGTAATGAAGTCGAGTTGTGAGGCACGACCAAAGACGTTCGGCAATCACAGATTTAGTGGAACCGATTGAGGATCAAGAGCGGACAGGATGTCCGCGCTCCTCGCCTACGCGTGCCCCGCATCCCGCGAGAACAGGCCGGGCTCGATGCCGAGCTTGCGCAGCGCCCGCGTATATTTGGTGTCGACCTGGTCGTCGAACAGCAGCCCCGGATCGGCATCGCAATGCAGCCAGCCATTGGCCTGGATCTCGCGTTCGAGCTGCCCGGCACCCCAGCCAGCATAGCCCAGCGCCAACAAGGCCTGTTCCGGCCCCTCGCCGATGGCGATGCTGCGCAGAATGTCGAGCGTCGCGGTCAGGCAGATATTGTCTTCGATCGGCATGGTCGAATTGTCGATGAAGACATCGTTGGTATGGAGCACGAATCCCCTGCCGGATTCGACCGGGCCGCCATTGACGATGCGGATCGGCGCGCCCCTCGGTTGACGCATGTCCGAGACGCCGTCAATGACGCCGAGCTGCTTGAGGAGGTCGGGAAAGCGGATATTCTTGGCCGGCTGGTTGACCACGATGCCCATGGCACCGTCGGACGAATGCGCACAGATATAGATCACCGTGCGCGCGAAGCGCTCATCCTGCATGGACGGCGTAGCCACGAGCATCTTGCCGTCCAGGAAACCGCCGGATGAATCGCTGCCAAATGGAATGTACCCTGTCATGGACATGATCGTGCCGCATCGTATCGGCTTTGTTAAGGCATAAATTTGGCCAACCTTGGCGAAGCGCCGGCGGTAGGCTTCACAAGAGTGTCACGCCTTCGTGCATGGCGCTATTGACCATTCGCAGTTATCCGTCTGCCGAGACCCTTGTTTGGAGCCGCAAGCTATCCGAATGTCCAGCCGTCCTGTCCTTGCCATACTCGCCGGGTGCCTCGCCTTGTGTGCCCTGCCGGCCCTGGCCGGCTCCCCCAGCCAGTCCGATCCAAATCAGGCGGACCCGCACGCCGTCATCCAGCTGCTTGCCGGCCAGGCACATCCGGAAGGCCTGGCAGGCCTGGAGATCCAGCTCGCGCCGGGCTGGAAGACCTATTGGCGCAATCCGGGCGATGCCGGCATTCCCCCGACTTTCGACTGGTCCAAGTCGGAGAATCTGCGCGAAGTGACGGTGCTCTGGCCGGCGCCGAGCCGCTACGACCAGGAGGGCGCATCGTCGGCCGTCTATCACGATCAGGTCGTGCTGCCCCTCAAGATCAGCGCGATCGATCCGTCCAAGCCCGTCAAGCTGGCACTCGGCCTCGACTATGCCGCCTGCAAGACGATCTGCGTCCCGGCCAAGGGCAGCGCCGACGTCGTCCTCTCCCCGGGCGCGGTGACGGGAGGGGAAGGCAGCGCCGAGATCGCACAGGCCCTGAAGAAAGTACCGGTATCGCAAGAGATCGGCGCCACGGCTCCCCTCGCCATCAAGCAGATCCGCCTGGACACCGCGACCAATCCGGCTCGCCTGACCATCGATGTCAGCACCCCCTCCGCCTCCGCGCTGTTCGTCGAAGGGCCGATGAAATGGTACCTGCCGATGCCGGAACCGGCCGACAAGGCGGACAAGGCCAATCCCCAGCGCTTCGTGCTGCCGCTCGAGGGACTGCCCAAAGGCGCGACCCTCGCCGGAAACGAACTGCGCTTCACGCTCTCGACTGGCGAGGCCGGCGTCGAAAGCCTATATCGGTTGCCGTAGACTCTCGTCATGGCTACTGACCGGCCATCCCGATCGCGCACAGGCGCAAGGGGTGACAGGGCAGCGTTCGCCATGGCGTCACCAATGGAGATATCAGTGACGATCAAGCCCGGCGACAAACTCCCCGATGTGACGTTCCGCGCGGTGACGCAGGACATGCCCGAACCCAAGAGCACGGCCGACGTCTTCGGCGGCAAGAAGGTGGTGCTGTTCGCCGTTCCCGGCGCCTTCACCCCCACCTGCCACCGCAACCATCTGCCGGGCTATCTGGAACATTACGATGCCTTCAAGGCCAAGGGCGTGGACACGGTGGCCGTGACGGCCGTCAACGACGCCTTCGTCATGCAGGCCTGGGCCAAGGCCACGGGCGGCCTGGGCAAGATCGAATTCCTCGCCGATGGCAGCGGCGATTTCGCCAAGGCGATCGGCATGGAGCTCGATCGCGTCGCAGCGGGCCTGGGCGTGCGCTCGCAGCGCTATGCCATGCTGGTGGAAGATGGCGTCGTGAAGGTCCTCAACCTCGACGATGGCGGCAAGCTCGACATTTCCGGCGCCGACACGCTGCTCAAGGCGCTCTGATTAGGAGGGCTGGTCTTCCCAGTTTCATCGGAGGATGGAACTGGGCCAGTCGGCCTGTAGTCCCAAAATACGGGCGTCGTCAAAATCGAGATTTCACGACGGCCAACGCTGGTAGGAAAGGGGAATTCTCGTTTCCCCTTATGCGCAACAGCTTTTCCTCTTGGTCAAGTCTTATCCCTCGGCCTCGTTCAGAGTTCGAGCCACAACCATCAATGCGCGATGTCGGAGCATTCTTTGATAACCTCCTTATAAATGCAGGTATTTATGACCCACGCTCAGCTCTGCACTCTCATCCAGCAAACTGTCAAAGGCGACAAATCTGCTGAGGAGCGGTTACGGGCATCGGCTTCGCTCCTGAGGCTATGGGCCAAGGAAGCAGCCATCGTCGTCCTGTCACGCGAGAACGGAGACGCAGGAATCTATCTGGGCTGGTACCCCGGGAGGGGTGGCGGTTTGGAAACGGTGCCTTTGCCGCAAACCTTCACTGTCATCGACGCCCATTTCGAGGGTGAGGTTTTCACTCTTCAATCGCAGGATGGACGGTCCGTTTCGGCCACCTGGCGCGGATTTCATCAGATTCGTTCCTATCTGTTGCCTACCCACGCAGTGCAACGCAGCCCTGGCGATCTCGACCGCATTTTCGCCTACCTTCATCCCGGCAAGGCAACCGGCAACGGAACGAGTAGGGTGGCAGGTTCGCTCGAGGCATCTGATGGGCCCTATGCTCCTCTCTTCAATTACGAAGGACGTTTCCTGTATCACGATCAGGAGATCTTCCTGGCCGTCCATGCCGTAAGCGAGAAACATCTCCAGACCATGTTGCCAGGTCTCGATCACGCGTTGGTCCGGCTCGACAATGCATTGCCTGCAGCAAGGCGTTTACTGGCGGAGGGGATGGAGGTCGAGCCAAGCGAGATGGGAACTCTCTCTTTATCGGAAATCGTCCACTACGATGGTGGTGCCACGGATTTGGTCTTCAATGCGGATGAGGAGACCCAGGATCAAGGTGTCGACTTTTTCACGGTCCATTGCGACGTCACTGGCGTACCAAAACTAGTCTCGATGGGATAAGCGTGGGCGCAAAATTTCTGGCTTCGGCGACGACGCCGGGTCAGACACAAAAGTCATCGCTGGGCTTGGTCGGTCCACGGAGTTCACGTGTCGGAAGGCTATCTTCAAACATTGCAGCACGAATTCGAAGCTGGCGAAGGGTCTTTTCTGCTACAGCTGCGCAGCGATTTGTATTGGGACCGGCAAGCGTTCGGCCGTCTGGTTTCAGCAATGCAGGCATGCTGCAACGAGCATCAAAGCACACAGGCCTTTGATCGATGGATGGCAGAAGGGTTCTGGTATACTCAGTCGTTCGTCCGCAGCTGGGTCAATCATCCGAACTTTCCGAAACCCTATACGCAAGACTATTACGAGAAAGCCTGCACAAGCTTGGATGATCTAGCCCAGTGGTTCTTCTCGGGTATTAACCCCTATGAAGGAGAAGGCGGCTTCGAGCTCATTGAGTAAGTAAATCGCGGCGTTGCTGGATTTTGCGACAGCATTGGCCTTAAGACAGCGTCGCCGCCCTGTCCCGCTTTTCCTGCTGATAGGGCGCCATGCCCTCGCGCGCCAGCCGGTCGGCCTCCTCGTTGAGCGGGTGGCCGGCATGGCCCTTTACCCAGTGGAACTCGACGTCGTGGCGCTCCAGCGCCGCGTCGAGGCGGCGCCAAAGGTCCTCGTTCTTCACCGGCTTCTTGTCGGCGGTGCGCCAGCCATTGCGCTTCCAGCCATGGATCCAGCCGGTGATGCCGTTCTTGACATATTGGCTGTCCGTATGCAGGTCGACAGCACAGCCGCGCGTCAAAGCTTCCAGCCCCTCGATCGCCGCCTGCAGCTCCATACGGTTGTTGGTGGTCTCCAGGGCGCCGCCGCACATCGTCTTGCGGTGCTCGCCGAACATCAAGATGGCGCCCCAGCCGCCGGGGCCCGGATTGCCCGAGCAGGCACCATCGGTATAGAGCGTCACCTTCTTGGTCGTCATAGGTCGAACCCGTATTCGGCCGGGCTGGCGACGCGCTGGTGGAAGCGCAGCTTCTTCCAATATTCCAGCGGATCCTTCGGCTTCACCAGGGCGCCGGGCGGCACGTTGAGCCAGTCGACCAGGCGCGTCAGCATGAAGCGCAGCGCCGAGCCCCGGGCGAGCACCGGCATGGCTGCCATCTCGGCGTCCGAGAGCGGCCTGACGGCGCGATAGCCTGCCAGGAGCGCCCTGCCCTTGGTCGCGTTGTAGGCGTGGTCGGGCTCGAAGCACCAGGCATTCAGGCAGATCGCGACGTCATAGGCGAGAATGTCGGTGCAGGCGAAATAGAAATCGATCAGGCCCGAAAGCCGCCCGTTCAGGAAGAAGACATTGTCGGGGAAGAGGTCGGCGTGGATGACGCCCGTCGGCAAGCCTTGCGGCCAATGGGCGCGATGAAAGGCGAGTTCCTCGGCGATGGCGGCATCGAGCCCGGCCTGCACGCTGTCGGCCCGGCCATCCGCCTGACTGTAGAGCGTCTCCCAGCCGGCGAGAGACAAGGCGTTGGGCCGCTCCATCGGAAAGCCCAGCGTGGCATTGTGCATGGCGGCGAGCGCGCGGCCGACGGCACCGCAATGCTCGACATTCGGTTTCTTGATCCAGACGCCTTCCAGGAAGCTGATCAGGGCGGCAGGCCGTCCGGCGAGTTCCCCCAGCACCTTGCCGTTCCGCCGCCGGATCGGGGTCGGGCAGGTCACGCCGCTTGCGGAAAGATGCTCCATCAGGGCCATGAAGAAGGGCAGGTCGTCCCGCCTCACCCGCTTTTCATAGAGGGTGAGGATATAGGCGCCCTTTTCGGTGCGCAGGATGTAATTGGTGTTCTCGACGCCCTCGGCGATGCCCTTGCAGGCCAGTACCCCACCGATATCGTATTCGGCGACGAAACAGGCGAGATCCTCGTCATTGACTTCGGTGTAAACAGCCATCAGCGGGCAACATCTTCTGCAATTTTGCGCATGTCGTTCTCCCTCAGATCCTTGGGCAGCGGGAAGAACACGCTTTCATCGGCGGTCGAGACCGTCTCCACGGTGATGGCATAGCGCTCCGCAAAGGCGTCGAGGATTTCCTCGACCAGGATTTCCGGCGCAGAGGCGCCGGCCGCGACACCCAGGGACTTCAATGCACCGAACCGGTTCCAGTCGATATCGGAGGCGCGCTGCACCAGTTCCGAGATGAGGCAGCCCGAGCGCTCGGCCACTTCGCGCAGGCGCTGCGAATTGGAGGAGTTCGGCGCACCGACCACGATGAAGGCCTCCACCCGCGGCGCCACCGCCTTGACCGCTTCCTGGCGATTGGTGGTGGCGTAGCAGATGTCTTCCTTGTGGGGCCCGACGATCGAGGGGAAACGGACCTTCAGCGCCTCAACGATGTCGCGCGTATCGTCGACCGACAACGTGGTCTGCGTCACATAGGCAAGCGCATCCGGATTGGACGGCGTGAAAGCGGCGACATCGGCAACCGTCTCGATCAGGCTGACGGCGCCGTCCGGCAGCTGCCCCATCGTGCCGATGACCTCGGGATGACCCCGATGCCCGACCAGCACGATCTCGCGCCCGCGCTTGTGGTGGATCTCGGCCTCACGATGCACCTTGGTCACCAGCGGGCAGGTTGCGTCGATGGCAAACAGATTGCGGCTTGCGGCGGCTGACGGCACCGATTTGGCAACGCCATGGGCCGAAAAGATCACCGGCGCACGCGTCTCGGGCACCTCGTCGAGCTCCTCGACGAAGATCGCGCCCTTCGACTTGAGATTCTCGACCACATATTTGTTGTGCACGATCTCATGGCGCACATAGACCGGCGGGCCATAGATCTTCAAGGCCTGCTCGACGGCGTCGATCGCCCTGACGACCCCGGCGCAGAAACCGCGAGGCGAGCAGAGCAGAATGGTGAGGGCGGGTTTTTCAGCAATCATCTCGGCCCGGATATGGGGCTGAGCCGCAAGGCCCGTCAAGCGCTTTGGCGACATCGCCGTCGCTATCCCCGCCCTGCCGGCTTGGCGGGCAGCCCGAGGCGGTCCGCCATGCGGATGAGATCGGCCAGCGTATTGGCCTGCATCTTGCGCATGACCTGGCCGCGATGGATCTTCACGGTGATCTCGCTCAGTTCCAGTTCGGCGGCCGTCTGTTTGTTGAGAAGCCCCTGCACCACCAGCGCCATCACCTCCTGCTGGCGCGGTGACAGGGCGGCGTAGCGGTTGCGCAGATCCTCCCCCAGGGCCGTCTCGACACTCTCCGCGCGGCTTTTTTCCAGGCACGCCGCCACGGCATCGAGAAGATCCTGCTCGCGGAAGGGTTTGAGCAGGAATTCCATGGCTCCGGCCTTGATGGCCCGCACCGACATCGGCACGTCGCCATGGCCGGTGAGGAAGACGATCGGAATGGCATCTCCTGCGCCGGCCAGTTCGGTCTGGAAGTCGAGCCCGCTCTGTCCCGGCATGCGCACGTCGAGCACCAGGCAGGACGCTCCCTCCGAGCGCCGATACTGCATGAACTCGCGGGGCGAGGCGAAGCAGCGGACGCGATAGCCGACCGATCTCAGCAAGCTGTCCAGCCCATCCCTGACCATGGGATCGTCATCCACCACATAGACGGTCGCGATTTCTTCCGACATGGGTCTAATCCTTGCGTCCGCGCTCTCGCGCCAGCGGCAGCGTGAAGCGAAAAATGCTGCCATGCGGCATAGCGGCCCGGGCCTCTATACTCCCGCCATGCGCCTCGACGATGGAACGGCTGATGGCCAATCCAATGCCCATACCGTCCTCCTTGGTGGTAAAAAAGGGATCGAAGACATGCTCTATCGCCTGTGGCGACAGGCCAGGGCCGGTATCGGTGACGGCAATGGTGACCTCCCTGTCGTCGGCTGAGGTGTTGACCGTTATCTCCCGGTTTCCCTGTTTCGTTTCCACCGCCGCCTCGACGGCATTGGCGACGAGGTTGAGCAGGACCTGCTGCAATTGAACCCGATCGCCCATCACCGGCAGCAGGCCATGCAGCAATTCGGTCCGCAGCAGGATGGCATTCGCACGCAGCTTGCCCCGCATCAGGGCCAGTGTCTCGTCGATCACTTCGACCATGTCGACGGGTTCGCGCGAGGGCGGGGCGCGGCGCACCAGGCGGCGCACCCGCTCCACCACTTCGCCAGCCCGTTCGGCGGCTTCCACGATCCGATTGAGGGCATGCCGAGCCTCGTCCTGATTGGGCGGCGAGGCGGAAAGCCAGCGCAGCGCGGCATTGCTGCTGGCACCGATGGCGGCCAGGGGCTGACTGACCTCATGAGCAATGGAGGCGGTGAGCTCGCCCAGCATGGTGATGCGCGAGATACGGGCAAGGTCGGCCTCGGCACGGCGCACGGCGAGATCGGCAAGCTCGATCCGGATGGCAAGATAGGTGGTCGCGCCGATAGCCACCAGGCTGAGGGAGCTGTTGGCGATACCCGCCTCGGTATCGCCCCTCACCGTCATGAAGAAGCTGAGCACGGTCAGGAGGCTGCAGGCCAATCCGACGATCAGTACGATCCGCGGTCGCCCCGTCCACACCGAGATCAGCACCACGACGACATGCAGCACGGCGACGGCGATTTCCAGATCGGTGACGGTGTCCGCCACGAAAATGAGCAAGGCCAGCCCGGCCATGGCGAGCCACAGCAGCGGCAGGTCGATGGTCGATCCCAGGCGTTCGCGTTTCACCAACTGCGTTCCCCGTCATGGAAGGGCTGTCCCACATCCTTGCCGCCATCCACGCCAGGCCTGCGAGCGCGTCCCTCAGGCGCGATGGCGGGAATACCGCCGCAGATGTCGGCGCAACAGCACCACGCCCACCTTGTTGAGGCCTGCGGCCATGCGAAGCAAGCCTTGCGTCTCCGGCGGCAGCAATTGCCTGCGAAGGAAAAGGCGGCGCGTGAGCCAGGACAGGCCGTCGGCGCCCGACAGGACGAGGCCGATGGCGAGCAACGATGCCCTGTTTTCGACCCAGCCGCCCGCCTTCTGCAGCGCGATGATGGTCCGCGCGAGTTCTTGATTGTCCCGGAGCATGTTTCACCTGCCTTCGCCATGAAGGATGGCAAGGCTCCCGCCGGCGCTGGTGGCGGGAGCACGACCACGATATCGACGATCACCAAGCGCTCGAGGCGTTCAGCTCGGGTTCTCCAGCGTGAAGAGATCCGCCGCCTCGTCATAGGCGAAATATTCGGCGTAGCGGGCGAGGCTGATCACGGACCGTACGGTACCGGCCGCATAGTCCTCCGACATGTGGTCCTCCAGCTCGTCGCGAAAGCGGCGGGCCGGCGCCTGATGGCTCGGCCTTTCGTCGAGGATGCGGCGAATATGGGCCGCCAGCGGCACATAGGTCGCCAATTGCTGTGCAAACTGGCGTTTGCGCTCGTCCACCTCACTTTCGGCGAAGCGCTTCCCCGCCGCGGTAAGGCGGATGTCGCCGCCCTCCAGCTCGGCAAAACGCAGCAGCTGCAAGGTCTCGGCTACCGGGAAGAGTTCGTCGATCTCGAGATGCAGGCCGGCAGCCAAGGGCGGCAGGTCGGCCTTGCCGTGATAGGGAGCCGCCGCCACCGCCTCGATCAGGCCGGCGAGTTCGTTGGAGGAAACCTTGGGCAGCACCATGGCGATGCCCGTGCCGGGGAAGAGGCCGTCCCGCGCCGGCGCCGAACCAGGACGTGCGGTCATGCGGGCGTAGATGTCCTCCACCAGGGCCCGGAAGGCAGGATCGAGCCGGTTGCGCGGCTGTGGCAGGTCGACGCGGACTTCTCCGATCACCCGGCCCGGATTGGAGCCGAAGATCAGGATGCGGTCGCACATCAGCACCGCCTCCTCGATATTGTGGGTGACCATCAGGATCGCCTCGATCGGCATGCGGCCTTCGCACCACAGATCGAGCAGGTCCGTGCGCAGGGTCTCGGCGGTGAGCACGTCGAGGGCCGAGAAGGGTTCATCCATCAAGAGGAGCTTGGGATGCACCACCAGAGCGCGGGCCAGGCCGACGCGCTGGCGCATGCCGCCCGACAGTTCCTTGGGATAGGCGTTCTCATAGCCGTCGAGCCCGATGAGGTCGATCGCGGCCAGGGCCCGCTTGCGGCGTTCTGCCGGCAGGACACCCTGCGCCTCGAGCCCGAGCTCGACATTCTGCTGCACGGTAAGCCAGGGAAACAGGGCAAAGCTCTGGAACACCAGCGAAATGCCGCTGCGGGTGCCGCTGACGGGCTCGCCCTGGAAGGAGACACTGCCTTCGCTGGGCCGGATCAGGCCGGCGATCGCGCGGAGCAGAGTCGACTTGCCGGAGCCGGAGCGGCCGAGCAGGCCGACGATTTCGCCGGCCCGCAGCGTGAGATCGACCCTGTCGAGCACGACCAGCGGGCTCGACCCGCCCTTATCATAGGTCTGGCGCACGCCGAGGACGGACACCAGCGGGGCATCCTTGATGGTGACGGGGGCATTCATGGTGACGGGAGCGTTCATGGCGAGATCTCCGGGCGATCAGTCGAGGCGCAGGCGGCGTTCCGCGAACACATAGAGCGGGCGCCACAGCAGGCGGTTGAACAAGGTGACGAAGAGCGACATCACGGCGATGCCGAGCACGACGCGCGGAAAGTCTCCCGCCTCCGTCGCCCTGGCGATGTAGGAGCCGAGGCCGTGGGCCTCGAGCCTGGTATTTCCCCAGCTCACGAGTTCGGCGACGATGCTGGCGTTCCAGGAGCCGCCCGAAGCCGTGAGGGCACCGGTCACGTAATAGGGAAAGATCCCCGGCAGGATCACCCGGCGCCACCAGGTCCAGGACCGGATCTGGTAGATCGAAGCCGCTTCCTTGAGATCGGTGGGAAAGGCGCTGGCACCGGCAATGACGTTGAACAGGATGTACCACTGCGTCCCCAGCACCATCAGGGGCGACAGCCAGATGTCGGGACTTGCCCCCGTCGCGACGATGGCGATGACGGCAAAGGGAAACAGCACGTTCGCCGGGAAGGCGGCCAGAAACTGGGCCAGGGGCTGAACCCGCTCGGCCAGGGCCGGGCGCAGGCCGATCAGCACGCCGATCGGCACCCAGATCAGGCTTGCCACCGCGATGAGGACGATGACGCGCAATAGCGTCGCGAGGCCGCCGCCCAGCGCTTCGAACGCGTCGCTCCAGGACAGGCTCTGGCGCATATAGGCGATCGCCACGAAGATCCCCCAGGCCGTGACAGCGAGCACCAAGCCAAGCCAGAGGCGATCGATCAAAGGCGAGGTCGCCCGTCCGGGCCGAAAGGATGCCTTGCCCGATCGTCCGATACGCACCAGCATCAGGCGCTGCCAGATCCAGGCCAGCGGCGCGATCAGCCGCTTCATCAGCCTGGTATGGCGGATGAGGTCGTAGACCCAGGAGCGCGGCCTTTGCTGGCTGGCCGTCTGCTCGACGCGGAACTTGTCGGCCCAGGCGACCACCGGCCGGAACAGGAGCTGATCGTAGAGCACGATCAGGATGCCCATCGCCGCCACGGCCCAGCCGACTGCGACGAAGTTCTTCTGGTCGATGGCGAGCGCCAGGAAGGAGCCGATGCCGGGAAGCTGCACGGTGGTATTGCCCACCGTGATCGCCTCGGAGGCGACCACGAAGAACCAGCCGCCGGACATGGACATCATGGTGTTCCAGATCAGGCCCGGCGCCGCGAACGGCGCCTCCAGGCGCCAGAAGCGCTGCCAGCCGGACAGTCTGAAGCCGCGGCTGACCTCGTCCAGGTCTCCAGGCACCGTGCGCAGGGACTGGTAGAAGGAAAAGGCCATGTTCCAGGCCTGGCTGGTGAAGATCGCGAAGATCGAGGCGCATTCCGCTCCGAGCTGGCTGCCGGGAAACAGGCCCATGAAGAAGGTGACGGTGAAGGTCAGGAAGCCGAGCACCGGAACCGACTGCAGGATGTCGAGGGCCGGGATGATGATCAGCTCAGCCCGCCGGCTCTTGGCCGCGAGCGTGGCCACCACGAAGGTAAAGACCAGCGAGGCGATGATGGCGGCAAACATGCGCAGCGTGGTGCGCAGCGCATATTCCGGCAGGCGGGCCGGATCGAGCGAGACCGGGGCCCCTGAGAGGGCGTCGAGCGGTGTCCGCATCGCGGCAGCGCCATGCAGCACCAGAGCAATGAGCGCGATCACCAGCCCGCAGGCAATCAGATCGTAAAGATTGGGCAGGAGGCGCCCGCGGGCGAAAGCCGCGACGGAGCGCTGACCGGAACGGTCATGGGGCAGGAAAACCATGGCGAACCTCGTGGAGGGCAAGGTCGGAAAAGGCAGGATGCTGGGAAAAAGGCGAGCTCTTGCAGGGCCCGCACCGAGAGACACTCAGCGCGAGCCGACGGCCGTTCCGGCGCATTTCGAACAAGGAGGGTAGAAAGCGTCCGTCTCTTCACCGGCGTCGGACAGGCGCCAGCGGCATTCGAGCCGACCCGTGTCCGGGTTCAGGTGCCAGGCTGCCCGGAGACAACCGCGGATCGTGCCGGGTTGTCGTTCCATCCGATCAGACCGGAAAGAGGCATCCGATGGCGTGAGCGATGCGCCGGGCGTGGTTGTACGGGCCTTGGCCGGGAAGGCAAGGATGACGACGCCGCGAACAGGCGGCGTGACGGCCGTGACACGGCCGCGGAACGGAATGACGTTGTTCATGTTTCACCTCGTCGGGCCGCCTTTGGCCAGACCCGCGAGGCAAGACGGCGCGGACTTAAGGCCGGCCGGTCATAGCCCGGCGCGCGAGACCGCCGGCGTTCCAGATCGATGGCGCACCCCTCCGGCGACGGCTGGGAGCCGAAGCCGGACGGCTACTGCGATCGTTGTCCATGTGCTTCCACAGCTGATTGTTCGGGTGTTATCCAAGGTGTCGGGCACCGCGGATACAGAGCCCTTCTGTCATTGCCCCAAAGCGGGGTCAACCGTGCCTTGGTGTGTGAAGACCATACCTTGGTATGGGGACGTCGGCGCTGACTGGGCGGGGCGGCAACGCTCGACGGGCAGCTTATCCAATAGTTTCATCCACGCCGGCACACATGCCACGTTGGTAAGAAAAGGCGCCGGCATCCGTTCCCAACTTCGGGGACGGATGCCGGCGCCTTGTACTGGCAATACTGAGATGTGTGCAGCGGATAACCGCGCAGTGGAGAAGACAAATCGTTCCTTGCTCCGCCCCGTCTCAGGCCAAGACAGGCGACAAGTTCCGACCACGACGTACGATCCGGAAGCACCTCTTTGATGGCATCACCCCTGACCGCGCTTTTCGAAATCCTCGACCTTGGCCGCGCCGGTCATGATGGCCACCACGTCGGCCATCGAATGGGTCTTGGGACTTACCACGGCGGCCCGGCGGCCCAGTCGCATGATGTGGATACGGTCGGCGAGCTCGAACACATTGGGCATGTTGTGGCTGATCAGCACGACGGGCAGACCACGGTCACGGATGGTGCGGATCAGTTCCAGCACCTGGCCGGTCTCGCGCACGCCGAGCGCCGCCGTCGGCTCGTCCATGATCGCCAGCTTCTTGGCGAACAGGGCGGCTCTCGCCACCGCCACGCCCTGGCGCTGGCCGCCCGAGAGGGCCTCCACCGCATTGTGGATCGACGGCAGCCGGAATTTCAGTTCCGCCATGGCCTTGCGCGCTTCCTCGCGCATGCGCGCCTTGTCCAGGCGACGGAACACGCTGCCGAGCACGCCGGGCATGCGCAATTCGCGCCCGAGGAAGAGGTTCGAGGAAATGTCGAGGGCGGGTGCCACCGCAAGATCCTGGTAGACCGTCTCGATGCCGCGATGGCGGGCATCGAGCGGCCCCTTGAAATGCACGGGCTGGCCATCGAGCAGGATTTCGCCGCTGTCCGGCTTGAGGGCTCCGGTCAGTGCCTTGATCAGGGAGCTCTTGCCGGCGCCGTTGTCGCCGACGACAGCGAGAATCTCACCTTTGCGCAGCTCGAAATCCACCCCGTCCAACGCCGTGACATGGCCATAGCGCTTGATGACGTTGCGGGCCTCGAGGATGACCTCGGAAGAAGCGGATGCGGTCATCAGCGCCTCCCGCGCGAAAGCTGGTCGAAGGCCACCGCCACGATCACCAAGATGCCCGTGATCAAGTCCTGCCAGAGCGGATCGATGCCGGCGAGCGTCAGACCGTTGCGCAGCACGCCCACGATCAGCGCGCCGATCAGCGTGCCGACGAGGCCGCCGCGGCCGCCGAACAGCGAGGTACCGCCGATCACCACGGCGGTGATCGAGTCGAGATTGGCCGTCTGCAGCGAATTGGGATCGGCATTGGGAATGCGGCCGAGCGCCAGCCAGGCGGCGATGCCATAGAGCAGGCCGGCGAGCACGTAGACCGAAAGCAGATGCCGCCTGACGGGAATGCCGACCAGCCGCGCCGCCTCGGGATTGTTGCCGATGGCATAGACGTGACGGCCCCATTTGGTCTGGTTCAGCAGATACCAGACCAAGGCATAGAGCAGCAGCATGGCGAGGACGCCATAGGTGACCACGAAGCCGCCGATGAGTTCGCCATTGCCGGTCCAGCTCAGGAATTCGTCATCGACCGGAAAGGCACCGCCGGCGGAGATCAGGCGCAGGGCAGCCGTGATGATGCCGAGCGTGCCGAGCGTGACGATGAAGGGCGGCAGCTTCAGCCCGCTGATCAGGCCGCCGGCCACGGTGCCCGACAGGGTGCAGAGCACGATCGCCACGCCCATGGACAGCACGGGATCATAGCCGAGCGCCGCCATCTTGCCGGCGATGATGGTGCCGAGCACGCAGATCGCCCCGACGGCGAGGTCGATGCCCGCGGTCAGGATGATCAGGGTCTGGCCGATCGCCAGCGTGCCGACCACCACGGTCTGCTGCAGGATCAGCGAGATGTTCTGCAGGGCAAGGAAACGCTCGTTGATGCTGGCGAAGATGACGCAGAACAGCGCCAATACCAGGAAGGGCCCTGCCGAAGGCACCGCGAAGATGCGTGCCAGCAGGCTGCGCTTCTCTTCAGGTGCGGGAACCGTGGTCGTGCTCATGCAGTCCTCGACGATATGGCTGACGGGCCGGTCAGGAAACCGGCCCGCCCAATCTGGAGGAAATGCTGGTCAGGCTTATTCGCCGCCCCAGCAATTCTTGAGGCCCCAGGCGGTGTCCTTGGAGTCGAGACCCGCCATCGGCTTGTCGGTGATCAGCTCCGAGCCGGTGTTGATGAAGCCGGTCGGCTTCTTGCCGGTCTTGGCATATTCGGCAACCGCATCGACGCCGGCGACTGCCATCTTGTAGGGGAACTGCATCACAGTGGCGGCGACCTTGCCGGACTTGACGTCCTTCACGCCCTGGCAGCTGCCGTCGATCGAGGTCAGCATCACCGCCTTGGCCTTGCCGAAGGATTTCAGTGCCGCATAGCCGCCGGCCGCGGCCGGCTCGTTGATGGTGTAGACGACATTGATGTCGCCATTCTTCGACAGGAGGTTCTCCATGCCGGTCTGGCCCTTGTCCTGCGCGCCATTGGTGATGGCGGAGCCGGCGATGACCGGGTCGCCCTCCTTGATGCCGAAGCCCTGCAGGTAGCCGTTGTGGCGGAAGGTATCGACCGTGCCACCCGGCGTGCCGTCGAGCATGGCGAGCACCGGCTTCTTGTCGCCCATGGCCTTCTTGGCATAGGTGCCCTGCTTGACGCCGGCCTCGAAATTGTCGGTGGCGTAGGTAGCGTCGACCGCATCGGCCGGATCGGTCGCCGTGTCGAGCGCGATCACCAGGATGCCGGAGTCGCGTGCCTTCTTGATGATGCCGAGCATGCCGGTCGAATTGTTGGGCGTCACCAGGATGCCCTTGGCGCCGGCAGAGATCAGGTCCTCGATCGCCGCGACCTGGCCTTCATTGTCGCCGTCGAACTTGCCGAAGCGGGCGATCAGCTTGAGGCCCTTCTTCTTGGCTTCGGCCTCGGCGGCCTGGCGCAGCTTGACGAAATAGGGATTGACCTCGGTCTTGGTGACCAGGCCGACGATCACTTCGCCTGCCGCCTGGGCCTTGTCGGCCACGGCGAGGGACGAAAACACGGCAAAGCCGAGGGCGGCCGTGGTGGCGAGGGCAGTGGACGTGAAGATGCGGCTCAGGCGGAGCGCTGACATGAAATCCTCCCAGATTTTTGAATGGAGCTTGGCGCTCTCTTCTCGACGATGGCCTTTCCATCGCAGGAAGCGGATTAATGCATCATCGCTGAATGATTGCAAATATATTTTGCCTGTTTTCAGGCATAACGGCGCCGCCGCTAAGGGAGCTGTTGGATATTACCGATCCGGTTGAGCGCATGCATGGCCGTTCGCAGCGAAGCATCACCTGCCAGGGCGGCGTAGCTGCGATAGAGATCGGCATAGACGGATGCGGCCCGGGCGTCCGGCCGATAGGTCCTGAACGCCCGGGCGCCGAACCTCGCGCCGCCATCGGGATAATCGGCGACGACCCCGGCCGCGATGGCGCCATGGATGGCGGCACCCACCGCGGTGGGATTGTCGATTTCGGGCACCTCGACCGCGCGCGCGAAGACATCGGCCATGATCTGCACCAGCAGGGGATTGTTACGGGCAAGGCCGCTCGACAGGATCAGGCGGTCGATGGGAAAGCCTCCGGCGATGAAGAGATCCTGGATGCTGCGCGCACCATAGGCGAGCGACTCCAGCAGAGCCCTGTAGATGCCAGCCGCCGTCGTGCCCGTGGTCAAGCCGAGGAGCAGGCCGCTCAGGCCGGAATCGGCCAGAGGCACGCGGTTGCCGCTCCACCAGTCGAGTGCCAGGAGATGGTTGGCGCCCGGTGCAAGACCAGCCGCCTCTTCATTGTAGAGCCTGAAATTTTCAGCCGCATCCCCAGCGCGCGGGAAGGTCTTGACGAACCAGGCGAGCGTATCGCCAAAGCCGGCCTGGCCCGATTCATAGCACCATAGGTCACGCATCGACCCATCGAAGGCCACGCCCTCGATGCCCTGGGGCAAGGGCCGGAATTCGCGGCCGAGCATCAGATAGACGGCGGAGGTGCCGAGAGCTCCGACGAGGCAGCCATCGCTGACGCCGCCGACCGCCGGCAGCACGACATGGGAATCGATCACCGCCACGGCAACGGCCGCCTGCCCGCGAATGCCGGTACGCTCACGCCAGGCGGCCGACAGGCCCCCCGCCGAGCTGCCGGCGCGCCGGGGCGGCCTCAGGCGGTCGGCCAGACCCTCGACGATGCCATCGGGATAGCCCGCCCCATCGGCATATTGCGCCTTGTAGGCGGCAAAGCCGAGGCTGCGTGTCTCACGCCCGGTCAATTGCCAGACGAGCCAGTCACCCGCCTCGATGAAACGCCCCGTCTCCTGCCACAGTCGCGGCGCCTCCTGCGCCAGTTGCGCCGCCTTGGCCAGCAGCCACTCGGCCGAGAGCTTGCCGCCGAAATTATCGAGGAAGGCCCCGCCCCGCGCATTGATGGCCTCGGCCTGGGCCTGGGCGGCACCATGCTTCCACAATTTCACATAGGCGTGCGGCTCCTGCGGGTGGAGGCGCGAGAGCGGCACGCCCTCCGCCGTGGCCGGCAGCGGCGAACTGGCGGTGAAGCCGAGGCCGATGCCTTCGACTTGCCTGTCCCGGCCGAGGGCCGACAGGATGGCCTGGGCCGCCTCGATATAATCGTCGGCGTTCTGGAGCGCCCAGAGCGGCGGCAAGGCCGGTCCCTCGGGCAGGCGGGTCATCACGCCATGGCGATAGGGCACCGCGTGGCTGGCGACCTGCTTGCCGCTCTCGACATCGACGAGCACGCCACGCGCCGATTCCGTGCCATAGTCGAGGCCGATCAGATAGCGACGTGTCATGGCTGCGCCTTTCCCACTTGTGCAGGCTCAGCTTAGGCGCCATTGCCAGCAAAGCAACACTTTTGTCTATTTTCAGGCAAAAGTGTTGCTTCATGCCGCCTCATGCCGGTACGGGAGCCAGCGCCTTCCGGACAGCCGGGGCAACCACGGTGCCGAAGAGCTCGATCGATTTCATCATCTTGGCATGGGGAATACTGCCCATGGAGAACTTGATCAGGAAGCGCTGGTGCCGGAACAATTCATGCTCGGCCAGGATCTTGTCGATCACGGCACTGGGATCGCCGACGAAATCGGACCCTTGCGGGGCGCGCGAGGCTTCGAACTGCGCCCGGCTCAGCGGCGACCAGCCGCGTTCGCGGCCGATGCGGCCCATGACATCGACATAATAGGGGAAGATCTCGTCCGCCGCCCTGTCGCCGTCCTCGCCGATATAGCCATGCGAATTGATGCTGACCGGCAACCTGGCCGGATCATGCCCAGCCCGGCGCGCCGCCTCGCGATAGAGATCGACCAGCGGCTTGAAACGCGCCGGCTCCCCGCCGATGATGGCAAGCGCCATCGGCAGACCGAGCGTGCCGGCGCGGATCACCGATTGGGGATTGCCGCCAACGCCGACCCAGACCGGCAAAGGCTGCTGGACCGGACGCGGATAGATGCTCTGGCGGTCGAGCGACGCACGATGCTCGCCCTGCCAGCTCAGCGTGGTCTGCTCGCGGATCTTCAAGAGCAGGTCCAGCTTCTCGGCGAACAGGCTGTCGTAATCCTTGAGGTCGTAGCCGAACAGCGGGAAGGACTCGATGAAGGAGCCCCGCCCCGCCAGGATCTCGGCCCGCCCGCCCGACAGAAGGTCCACGGTCGAGAATTCCTGGAACACGCGCACCGGATCGTCCGAGCTGAGCACAGTGACGGCGCTGGTGAGGCGGATGCGCTTGGTGCGCATGGCCGCCGCCGCCAGCAGTACGGCGGGGGTGGAAGCGGCGAAGTCGGGACGGTGATGCTCGCCGATGCCGAAGACGTCGAGGCCGATCTGGTCGGCAAGCTCGACCTCCTCCATCAGATTGGCAATGCGCTCCTGAGCACTGATGACGGTGCCGGTGGCGGGATCCGCGGTGGTTTCCGCGAAGGTGTACAGGCCGAGTTCCATAGGTGTCGCGCCTCACCGGGAACGAAGCGTCCCGGAGTTCTCCAGGTTGAAATTTTCTGGTTACAAAACGTAACTGAGGCTAAATATGGTACAGGCATGTGAGGCACAAGGAGGCACATTCATGGCCGTAGGTGACATGGGTGTAACCGGCCTGAACGAGGACAAGGACAACCTGACCGAGAGCTGCCGGCCGGTCACCGAGATCCTGTCCCGTATCGGTGACAAATGGAGCATCCTGATCGTGATGGCACTGAGCCAGGGGCCTTTGCGTTTCAGCGAGATCAAGCGCCGGATCGACGGCATCTCGCAGCGCATGCTGACGCTCACGCTGCGAGGGCTGGAACGCGACGGCCTCATCAGCCGCAGCGTGACGCCCAGCATTCCGCCGCGCGTCGACTATGAGCTCACCGAACTTGGCCATTCGCTGCGCATGCCGGTGAACGCCCTCGGCCAATGGGCCTTCGCCAACCGCGCCGCCATCCTCGAGGCACGGTCGGCATTCGACCGGACCTGTCCGGTCCAGCGGGCGACCATACGGGATGGGCAGCGCCCCCCGGCAGCTACTCGGCCGGCGCCACGGCGAGCTTGATGGTCTGTGCCTTCACGCCGCTGATCTGCAACGAAACCGGGCCCGGTGCCAGATTGAAGCGCACGCTCTTGCGCAGGCCCGTGCAGGCTTTCTGGCCGGTCGCCGCCGAATATTTCACCGTGGCCCCGGCCTGGACGACATCGATCCAGCCCTCATCCGAAAGCGTGACCTGATAGAGGCCTGCCTTTTCGATCGGCGGCAGGGTCAGCAACGCCCCATAGGTGCCCGTCGCCGGCTTGCGCCCGGTCGTGACGGGAAATTTGAGATCCGCCACCGGGCTGAGCTGCAGGTCGGCGGCCCCGTCCACCTTGGCCAGCGCAGCGCCCGAAGCCAGTGCGGGCGGCGAAGCCTGGAACCAGCCCTGTTCGCGCGTCAGCGACCATTTGAACGGCTTGCAGGGCGTCGTCTCGGCCAGGACGGGCCCGGTTTGCAGGGCAATCAGCGCTATCAGGGCGAGGCCAGCGCGGCTGAAGGTAGGCATTGCGCAATCTCTCCGAAAGGAAGGAATGCGCGATCATACCTTGGTGCGCGCTAGAAACAAGAACAATTCACGAACAAAATACGGCCCGTTTCTTTTCAAAAGCAATTTATCAAGCCGTGCCCGGCAAGAAAGCCAAAGCCAGCCCATTGATGCAGTAGCGCAGCCCCGTCGGCTTCGGACCATCGTCGAAGACATGGCCGAGATGCCCCTCGCAGCGGGCGCAGGCAACCGCGGTCCTGGTCATGCCGAGGCTGGTGTCCCGGCTGGTGCGCACCGACCGACCGATCGGCGCCCAGTAGCTCGGCCAGCCTGTGCCGCTGTCATATTTGGTCCGGGAGGAGAACAGGGCCGTGCCACAGCCCGCGCAGGTGAAGCGCCCCGCCCGCTGCTCATGCAGCAAAGAACTGGTGAAGGCCGGTTCGGTGCCGGCTCCCCGCAGAATGGCAAACCGGGCTGGCGTCAGACGCCGGCGCCATTCCGCCTCGCTGAGCGTGAGGCGAGCAGGCCCCGCCGCGGCCGCTTGCGCGAAGGCGAAGCTCGCACCTCCCAGCAGGACCAGGCCCAGGAAATCGCGGCGTGTCGGCATGGGCAGGTCTCCTCGCAGGATGGTGGCTTGGCCTCTCCTCCATCCTACGACAACCGAGCCCGCCTTGTTACCGATCCGCTTCTCGCTCCGACGCGGCCAATCGCCCGAAAACCGCCAGGGCTCATCGTGCGAGCTCGAGCGCCTTGGCGAGCACGGGATCGCGCCCGGCGGCATAGTCGGCAAAAGTGACGTCGACGGCAATGTCGGGCGCCAGCGAGATGCCGCGCGGACCGAACGCCACCGTCGCCCAATAGCAATTGCGCGTATCCGTGCACCCCTTCTCGTAATCCTCGAACTGGTCGCTGTACCGCACCGCGATCTTCGAATGGGGCAGCGTCATCTTCCGGCCCTCAGCCCAGAACTGGCCTGCATCGCCCATGGGCTCGCCGATGAACACCACCTTGTCGCCTCCGGCCCCCTTGATCATGGCAGCGGTGACGATGCCGGCGGAAAAGGTCGCCCGGCTCACCAGCACGAATATATGCCCATCCTCGGGCAGGAGACGTGGCAGGGCCTGGGCGAACAGGATCGTATTGAAGAAATCGCCGCCATTGTTCAGGCGCAGGTCGACGATGACATGCTTGGGTTTGTGCGCGAGGATCTCGTCCCTGACGATGGCGGAGAGCTTCTGGACGAGCGGCGTATCGTCGATGCTCGCGACGGTATCGTTGCGGATATAGAGCGTGTTGTTTGAAGGCGTCATCATGAAGGCCTTGACGTCGCCACGCTTGCTGTAGAGCGGCGAAGGATCGCCCTTGCCATCGAGAATATGCGGCCAGCGCTCCGGCAGATCCCTCGGATCCGGGATCAGGACGGAATAGCCCCGATTCAGTCCGGATCTGCGCTCGTCACCCGGATCCGCCGCGACGGGTTCGAGGCGCGGCGTTTGCGTGCTGCCATCCGCCAACCGCACCGTGAAGGGGATGGCGGAGGCGCTATCCGCCGCACCGATCTTCTTCAGGATCCGTGGATTGACCAGGTAGCCTGGAGCAAGGAAGCGCCTGCGCTGGCGCACGCCGGCCAGGTAAGGCTCGACCTGCTGCAAGGCTTGCTCCGCCGGCAGCGCACCGATCCTGTCGATGCGGGCACCGAGCAGATGGGCATAGGCCGGATGGGTCTTGACGACGAACAGCCCGTCGGCGAACCACCAGGCGCGGACTGGCAGGTCAGCGCCGAGATAGGCAGCGACATTAGCGTTAGTGTGCCCATTGCCGGCAAGTGCGACAGCTCCCATGACGTCCAGGGCAAAATCTTCCGGCGTGAGCTTGTCAGCCGCAGCCGCGATTTCCTCGATCCGGCGGTTGAAGGCCTGACGCTGCTCTTCGCTGAAACTCTTGTCGAGCGGTGCCCAACGCTCCTTCAGGAAGGCAAGATCTTCCCGCAACTGCTGCGGCTGCAGCTCGATATCGCTGGCATGGCTCGCCATCGGCGCAAACATAGGCGTCGCCACGACCAAAAAGGCGAGAAATCGTTTGGTGCTTGAAATGAACATGGCTTCCCCAGCGGACAAGCGCACTTGCGTGCGTGGTCGGAGAACACAAGTCTATACGATCGGAGGAATTCGTTTTGTATTGTTTTACTATGGAATTCACGAATGATCTCTGCGATCTTCGCACCGTGAAGAGTGTCCCAGCGCCGGCAGTTGCCACGGTACGCGCCGGGCCTGACCATACCGCGCGGTGGGTTCGGATTGACCATGCCGCCCCGCAAATGCCAGTTTGCCAGGACAAGCTGGCACATCGAGGATTTCCCCATGGTGAGAAAATTCCTGCTTTCGGCCCTTTGCTTGACCGGCCTCTGCTTGCCTGTGGCCGCCGAAACCCTGCCGAACAGCGGCGACTATTATCGCGCCGCCTGCCGCAGCCTGGCGGCCAATACCGGGCCGACACCGAGTGAACTCGTACTTCCTTCCCTGGGCTGCGCGATCGAGATCGAGGATCTTGCCTCGATGGGCCGCCTGCTGACGTCGAACAGCCGTATCTGCAAGCCGGTCGACGTCTCGGTCGCGCAGACGGCAACCGTCGTCTCTGCCTTCCTCGACGCCCATCCAGACCGGCTCAAGGAGCCCTTCGTGGTCCTCGCCACCACGGCCCTGCAGGAGAAGTGGCCCTGCTCCTGACGCTTGCGGCGCCGGGATAGCGCACCGCCGGGCGACATCTCCGGCGGCAGCGGCAATCTGCACTCCCCGCTTCCTCGCCGTTTTGACCGCATCTGCTTCGCGAAAAGCCGATCCGCTTTTCCGGATAATGCCCTGTGTGACCCCGTTAGAGCCATGTCGCGGACTGATGACGGCTGCGCCCTTTGCTGCAGAGTTGACAAATTCATAACTACTGAGCTATGGATCAAATCCATAACTGAGGAGTTATTGATTTTGACGCCGCTCTCCCCCGACCTCCTGTTCAGAACGCTTGCCGATCCGACCCGGCGAGCGATCTTCGAGCGCCTGTGCCGCAAGGGAGAGCAGACGGTCGGGGCTCTCACGACCCATGCCCGGGTCTCGCAGCCGGCTGTCTCGAAGCATCTGGCCATGCTGAAACAGGCCGGGCTGGTCCGCGACCGCCATGAGGGCCGGCAGACCCATTATTGCGCACAACTCGGCGCCCTCGGCCCTCTGATCGACTGGGCAAGCCAGATGACGCAATTCTGGGAAGCCCGGTTCGACGATCTCGAAGATTTGCTGAACAGGATGGACCAATGACCAACAGCGAGAGCGAAACCCGTACCGTCATCGTCGAACGCGAGATTCGGCATCCGCCCGAAAAGCTCTGGCGCGCCCTCACCCAGCCTCATCTGATCGAGGAGTGGCTGATGAAGAACGATTTCGATCCGGTGGTCGGCCACCGCTTCAATCTGCGCGGCGAATGGGGCGGCGTGCTCGACTGCGAGGTCCTCACCGTCGAGCCGCACCGGACCTTGTCCTATAGCTGGAATTTCAGCCATGAGGATCCCGCCTACGATCTGAAGAGCGTGGTGACCTTCACGCTCACGCCCAGCAGCACCGGCACGCATCTGCGCATGGAGCAGGCAGGCTTCCGGCCGACCCAGCGGCAGGCCTATGGCGGCGCCAAGGCCGGATGGCAGCAATTCCTCGCCAATCTGGAAAAGGTCGTGGCGGAGCTGAATTAAGCTCCGGCCCCACTGCGGCATAACGACTCGATACTCACAAGGGAGGCTGCATTGAACTTCAACGCCCTGATCCGGCAGACCCATCGCTGGCTGTCCATCGCCTTCACGGTGACCGTGATTGCCAATTTCGTTGCCATGGCACTGGGTGAACCACCGGCCTTGGTGGTCTATGCGCCCCTGCTGCCGCTCTTCCTGCTGCTGTTCAGCGGCCTCTATATGTTCGTGCTGCCCTATGCCAACAGAGCAAGGCGCGTTCGGGACTGAACGCCTGGGCGGCGCATAAGCTGGCGCCTCAGCTTGCAGCCTGCCGCTGTGCGGCCTCGAGGACGGCGACGGCGCGCTCGGCCATCCCGGCGGGAACGAAGGCGTGGTCGTGGTGAAAGGCCGCGACCATGTTGCAGGGAATCCCAACCGCCGCCAGGGCGGACGCCACGGCGGCCGTCAGCCCGACGCCGTCTAGCGCGGAGAAGACCTCCAACTTGATGCGCTTCATCGCCAGGGCGGTATCGAAGCCGAAGGTGGCGGCAACCTCCACCGGCAGGATCAAGGTGACGCCTTCCTCTTCCCGGAAGAAGGACAGCGCCTGCCCGGCAGCAGCCTCGATCACGGCCGGCGAGGTTGTGGTGCAGAAGACGAAGGCCCCTTCCTTGAGGCGCGGCGTCATGCCCGCAATCATGGCCCTGGTGTCACGAACGCTCTGTGGCATGCCGCCTCCTCCGATCATCCGCCGCTGCGCTGACATGGCGGCGGCAGATCCCTCTTCCCAACGCCACGATTGCAGGTCTGGCTTCCCAGATGCAATGACAGGTTAGGCCGTTTAGGCCGTTTAGGCCGTGCCCGCGCGCGTCGGCCGATCCATCACCCGCCGCCCCATCAGGCTGGCAACGAGATCGACCATGAGCAGGGCCGTGCGGCCGCGCTCGTCGAGGAAGGGGTTGAGCTCGACGAGATCGAGGCTGGTGGCGAGGCCGCTGTCATGCAGCATCTCCATGATCAGATGCGCCTCGCGGAAGGTCGCACCGCCCGGCACCGTGGTGCCGACGCCCGGCGCAATGCCGGGATCGAGGAAGTCGACGTCGAGGCTGACATGCAGCACGCCGTTCGCCTCCGCCACGCGCTTGAGAAAGGCCTGCAGCAGCGGGCCGACGCCATGCTCGTCGATGGCGCGCATGTCATGCACGGTGACGCCTGCGGCGGTCAGGGCCGTGCGCTCGGCCGGATCGACGCTGCGAATGCCGATCATGCAGATGTTCTCGGGATTCACTGGCGCGGCCAGCGGCGGGAAATAGCCCTCGAAGCCGGGCCGGCCGGTGGCATAGGCCACCGGGCAGCCATGCAGATTGCCACTTACCGTCGAGTCCAGCGTGTGAAAATCGGGATGGGCATCGAGCCAGAGCACGAAGAAGGGCCGGCCCGTTTCGGCGGCTCGCCGGCTGAAACCACTGAGCGTGCCGGCAGCCAGGCCATGATCGCCGCCGAGGATGATCGGCATGCCCTCGGCACCGAGACGATAGGAAGCCTCGGCGAGGGCTTCGGTCCAGGCCACCACTTCAGGCAGATGCTTTATGGCCTGGTTGGGGTGACCGAGCGGGCGCTGGGGTGCGGGAGCAAGGTTGCCGCGATCCTCGACGCTGTGGCCGAGTTCCTGCAAGGCGCCAGCCAGGCCTGCGGCCCGGAAGCCGCCGGGGCCCATATCGCAGCCAAGCCGTCCCGTGCCTTCCTGCAGCGGCACACCCAGCAAGATACAATGTTTCGAAGTCATGCGAGCCTCTTGAAATCCGGCGGCAGTCTATCGCCCAGGCTTGGCGGTATGAACGATGCAATTTGGCAAAGAGCTCAATATCCCTTATCGAATTGCTATAAACTTATGATCAGTTCGGCAAACGCATGGATGACATCGACCGCCAGCTCCTCACCCTGCTGCGCCACAATGGCCGGCGCAGCATTTCCGATCTCGCCGGCGAGCTAGGCCTGTCGCGCGCCACGGTGCGGGCACGCATCGAGCGCATGGAAGCCCAGGGCGACATCATCGGCTACACCGTGATCCTCAAGGCCGACGCGATCGCCATGCCGGTGCGCGGCATCGTGATGATCGAGGTGGAAGGACGGGCCGCGGACCGGGTCATCGACGTCCTCGGCGGCTTTCCCGAGGTCAGCGCAGTGCACACCACCAATGGCCGCTGGGACATCGTGGTGGAGTTCGCCACCCTTAATCTCAGCGATCTCGACGCTGTCCTGCGCCGCATCCGCCTGATCCAGGGCGTTACTGCTTCCGAAACCCACCTGCTGCTCGCCACGCCGCGCAGCACGCAGGCGAGACTCTAAAGCGTTTTGCGATTTGGTGGAATCATCCAGAATCGCAAAGACGCGTCGGAACAAGGAGTTAGAGCAAACAAGCGTTCACGCCTGAACGCGTTTTGCTCTAGGAGCCGCCGTTTCCTGCTCCCGCATCCTCGTCATCCGGACGGATGCGGCGCCCAGCAGCACCCTTCCATCGGGACCCCATGCGTGTTTCAGTAGGGAGCGCGGGTCCTGCCATCATCAGGGTCTCGGCTCATCCACGCCGGCCATCTACATGGCGGGACCGGCCAGCAATGATGCTGGCCTAAGCGTTTGCAGCGTATGGTCTTGGAACGTCGGCGCTTGAGCCGCGTTTCATGCCCCAAGAGTGTTTCCGGAACGGGTAACTGCCAGCTTTGGGAGCGATGGAATGAGCGCAGTCAACATCCGATCTGCCCGTCTCGACGACGCCAAGGCGGTGGCCGACCTGCATGTCGCGGTCTGGCGCCACACCTATCATGCGCTGGCGCCTTCCAAGGCCTTCGTCGCACTGGACGAGGAGCATCGCTTCGCAAGCTGGCACAAGCGGCTGTCCTCCCCTGCCGCCGACCAGATCGTGCTGCTGGCCGAAAGCGGGGCCGGGCTGGTCGGCTTTGCCGCGGCCGGCACGCCCTCGCAGGCGATCTTCGACGGGCGCAGCGAGATCAAGCATCTCTATGTCGATCCACAGCACAAGCGCCGGGGTATCGGGCGGGCCCTGCTCGAAACGATGGCGGCGCGGCTGGTCGAACAGGGCCGCCGGAGCGCTGCCATCGGCGTCGTCGCCGGCAATGGACCCGCGATTGCCTTCTACGAGGCGCAAGGCGGCAGGCAGGCCGGATCCTACACCGATCCGGGCCCGCTCTGGCGCTCGCACAACCTCGTCTATGCCTGGGACGATCTGGAGGCGCTCGTCAGGCGGCAGCCGGTGTCTTCGGCTCCTTGATCCGGTACCAGGCCACATAGAGGGCCGGCAGGAACAGCAGCGTCAGCACGGTTGCCACCAGGATGCCGCCGATCATGGCATAGGCCATCGGGCCCCAGAACACCTCGCGGGCGATCGGGATCATGCCGAGGCTGGCGGCGGCCGCCGTCAGCATGATCGGACGCATGCGGTGGACGGTCGCGTCCACCACGGCGGTCCAGCGATCCATGCCCGCCTCCTCATGATCCTCGATCTGCTTCACCAGGATCACGGAGTTGCGGATGATGATGCCGATCAGCGAGAGAATGCCGAGGATGGCGACGAAGCCCATGGGCTGATTGAAGGGCAGGAGGCCGAGCACCACGCCGATCAGGCCGAGCGGCGCCACGCTGATCACCAGGAACAGCTTCTGGAAGCTCTGGAGCTGCACCATCAGGATGGTCACCATGGTCAGGAGCATGATCGGCACGATGGCGATGATCGGCCCCTGGCCCTTGGCGGATTCCTCCACCGCCCCACCCACTTCGAGCTTGTAGTGGTCGGGCAGCCCGGCCTTGAATTCGGCCACCTTCGGTGCCAGCCTGTCGACCACCGTCGCCGGCTGGACATTGCCGACCAGCGCGGCCTGCACCGTGATGGTGGGCAGGCGCGAGCGACGCCAGACGATCGGCTGCTCCATGCCGTAGCCGATATTCGCCACCGCGCGCAGCGGCACCACTGTCCCGCCCGAGAGCGGGATCTGCAGGTTCTCCAGCGTCTCCACGGAGTTGCGCTGATCCGCAGTGGCACGGCCGACCACGTTGACCAGATAGATGTTGTCACGCACCTGGGTGAAGGCGGTTCCCGCCAGCGTGCCATCGAGGATGGAGGCGATATCCTGCGAGGTGACGCCGAGCAGGCGCGCCTTGTTCTGGTCGACCTCGACCTTGAGCACGCGCGCCGGCTCGTTCCAGTCGAAGGTGATCGTGCCCAGATTGGGGTCGGCAGCGATGATGCCGGCAAGCTTGATCGCCTGCTCGCGCACCTTCTGGAGATCGGCGCCGCTGACGCGATACTGCACGGGGCGGCCGACCGGCGGACCCAGCTCGAGCGGATGGACGAGCACGTCGATGCCGACGAACTTGTCGCGGGCCAGCGCCTCCAGCTTCTTCTGCACGCGGTTGCGGGCCTCGATATCCTTGGTGACCACCACGGCCTGGCCGAAGAAGGGGTTGGAGAGCTGCTGGTCGAGCGGCAAGTAGAAGCGCACGGCGCCCTGCCCGATATAGGAGCTCCAGCGCACCACGTCGTCATCCCCGACGAACGCCTGCTCGAAACGGTCCATCTGCACCTTGGTCTCACCGATGGCGCTGTTCTGCGGCAGCGTCATGTCGACCAGCAGTTCCGGCCGATCGGACGAAGGGAAGAATTGCTGCTGGACATGGCCCATGGCCACCACGGAGGCAGCGAGCAGGCCAAGGCAGACGGCAATGGTCGCCCAGCGCCAGCGCATGGCGGCGAGCAGCGTGCTCTTGAAGGCGGAAGCCAGCCGGCTCGGCTTTTCGTCATGCTTCTTCATGGTCGCAGGCAGCACGGTCACGCCCAGCAGGGGCGCGAAAAGCACCGCGACGATCCAGGATACCAGCAGGGCGACCGCGATCACCACGAACAGGGTGAAAGTATATTGGCCCGCCGAACTCGAATTGAGGCCGATCGGGATGAAGCCGGCCACCGTCACCAGCGTGCCCGTCAGCATCGGAAAGGCCGTCGAGGTGTAGGCGAAGGTCGCCGCCTTGCCCAGGCTGTCGCCGGCCTCCAGCCGGCTGATCATCATCTCCACCGTGATCATCGCGTCGTCGACCAGGAGGCCGAGGGCGATGATCAGCGCACCCAGCGAGATGCGCTGCAGGGAGATGCCGGTATATTCCATCACCAGGAAGACGATGGCCAGCACAAGCGGGATGGAGATCGCCACCACCAGCCCGGCACGCAGGCCGAGGCTGACGAAGCTCACCGCCATCACGATGATCACCGCCTCCATCAGGGCGCGGGTGAAGCCGGAGATCGCCTCCTCGACCACCGCCGGCTGGTCGGAGACCAGATGCACGCCGACGCCGATCGGCAGGGTGCCGGTGACTTCGGTCATGGCCTCCTTCAGGTCCTCGCCGAACTGGAGAACGTTGCCGTTCGGCGCCATGGCGACCGCCAGGCCGATGGCGGGCTTGCCGTCGAAACGGAAGAGCGAAGTCGGCGGATCGACATAGCCGCGCGTGATGGTGGCGACATCACTCAGCCGGAAGAAGCGGTCATTGACGCGCAGATTGATCGCCCTGAGGTCCTGTTCCGACTTGAAGCCGCCATCGACCCGCACGCTGACGCGATCTCGCCCGGCCTGGATCACGCCGGCGGCCGAGACGGAGTTCTGCGCCTGCAGCGAGGCGATCACCGCCTGGCGGTCGAGCCCGAGGCTGGCAAGGCGCGCCGTGTCGAAATCGAGATAGATCACCTCGTCCTGGGCGCCGAGGATCTGGGTCTTGCCGGCATTGGGTACGGCGAGCGCACGATTGCGTACTTCCTCGACATAGTCGCGCAGCTGGCGGAAATCGATGCCGTCGGCCGTGAAGGCATAGACATTGCCGTAGACGTCGCCGAACTCGTCATTGAAGAAGGGCCCCTGCACACCGCTCGGCAGGGTGTACCAGATGTCGTTCACATGCTTGCGCACCTGGTAGAAGGCATCGCTCAGGGCCCGGCCGTTGGTGGTGTCCTTGAGGTTGACCATGATGGTGGCCGTGCCCGGCCGCGTATAGCTGCGCGTATAGTCGAGCGCGCCGATCTGCTGGAGCTCCTTCTCGACCCGGTCGGTGACCTGGTTGAGGGTCTCGTCGAGCGTGGCGCCCGGCCAGTTCACCTGGACGACCATGGTCTTGATGTCGAAGGACGGATCCTCCTCGCGGCCGAGCCTCACATAGGAGAGAGCGCCGGCGATCACCGAGGCGATCATCAGATACCAGATGAAGGAGCGGTGCTTGAGCGCCCAGTCCGACAGGTTGAAGCCGCTCATTTCTGTTCCTCGAGAGTCTGGCTGCGCTGGAGATCGACGGCCTGGCCGGGTTGCAGGCTGCCAACCCCGGCTTCCACCACGATGTCCCCGTCCTTGAGGCCATCAACCACGGCATAGCCGGCCTTGGTGGAGACCAGGGTCACCGGCCGGGCCACGACCACGGCCTTGGCCGCATCCACCACCCAGACGGACGGCTTGTCGCTCGGTCCGGCCAAGGCCGAGACGGGAACGTCGACATGGGGCGCGACCTTTCGCGTGGCGGACACGGAAATGGTCGAGCCGAGCCGGAAGCCATTGGGTGGATCCTGCAGGGCCAGGCGGGCCCGGCGCGTGCGCGTCACCGCATCGGAGGCAGGCGCGAGCTGGCGCAGCGTGGCTGTGGTGCGGATGCTGGGCTCGCCGGCCAGAACGACGTCGAAGCGGGGATAGGCCTTGAGTTCGTCGGCCAGATAATCCGGCACGTCGACCACGGCCTCGCGCACGTCGGGCCGAGCCAGGGTGACGATGATGTCACCGGCCGACACCACCTTGCCGACGTCGGAATTCACGGCGGTGATCACGCCGTCATAGGGAGCGACGAGCTCGGCATAGCTGAGCACGTTGCGGGCCTGCCGCAGCGAGGCCTCGGCCTGGGAGACCTTGGCGTCCGCCGTCTCCCGCGCGGCCACGGCCGTGTCGACCTGGGCCCGCGAGGCCGTCTCGGTGACCACCAAGGCGCGGCTGCGGTTTTCGGTCAGCACGGCATTGGCGAGCTGGGCCTTGGCATTGGCGAGATCGGCCTCGGCCGACTGCACGGCGAGGCGCAGCAGCGTGGCATCGACGGCCGCCAGCCTGTCACCCTGTTTGACCCTGTCGCCGACATTCACTTCGCGGGCGATGATACGCCCGCCGACCTGGAAGCCGAGATCGGTCTGGTAGCGGGCGTCGACGCTACCGACGAAGGGGCCGAAGCTGGCCGTGTCGATGCTGCGCACCGTGAGGGTCAACACCGGCCGGGCGATGCGGTCCTGCGCCAAGGCGTCGCCAGCCAGTATCAGGGCACCCCCGGCCAGGGCCACTAGGGCCGCCGAGGCCATCGGCATGAGACGGGAAAAGCTCATCGCGCCTGCTCCTCGACAGTTTCGATGACGACTTCGACGACCTGGCCGGGCCGCAGCAATTGGCCGCCGCGCACGACGACGCTCTCGCCATCTTCGAGTCCGGCCGACAGCACGATGTCCTGCGTGGTGTAACGATCGAGCGTGACAACCCGCGGTTCGACCGCATGGGTGTCGGCAGCGACGGTCCAGACAGCCGGTTTGCCCTGCCACTCGAACAGAGCCGAGGACGGCAGCACGAAACGCTTCTGGGCAGCAAGGCTGGCCTCGCCGCGCACGGCCGTGCCGAGCGACATGGCCGGTGGCGTCTCCTTGAGGCCGATCTTCACCCGGATCGTGCCCTTGCGGGCATCGACGATGGGCGAGATCTCCCGCACATGGCCGGTCGTCTTCACGCTGGGATCAGCCACCAGCGTGATACCGATCTCCGGTGAACCCGGCGGCTTGTCGATCAGGGCCTCGTAGACGTCGAAGACCGCGTCGCGCGGTCCGTCCTGAGCGATGCTGACCACGGTCTGGCCGGCCTGGACGACCTGCCCCGCCTCGGCATTGCGTGTCGTCACCGTGCCGGCGACACCGGCGCGCAGATCCGCATAGCCGAGCTGTTCCTTGGCCTGCTCGACCTGTGCCGTCGCGGCCGCCACGGAAGCCTGGGCGACGCTGAGATTCTCCTGCGCGGCGTCGAGGCTGCTTTGCGAGGTGGCATTCGAGGTGATCAGCGTCTTCTGGCGCTGATACGCAGCCTGGCTCTGCTGGAGCTGCGCCTGGGCTGAAGCGAGCGCGGCGTTGGCGGTATCGAGGGCGATGCGTTGCTCCTGCCCGTCGACGCGTGCCAGCACCTGGTCTGGCGTGACGTGATCGCCGACATCCACCAGCCTTTCGACGATGCGCCCGCTCACGCGGAAGGATATGTCGCTCTGCACCTGGGCCTCCACGTCGCCGGTCAGGCTGACGCTCGGCCGGTAGTCGGCAACCCGCGCGGTCACGACGCCGACCCGCGCCGGCGCCCCTCCGCTCCAGGCAGCGGCAGGCAAGGTCATCGCGATCAGGCTTCCAAGCAGGACGGCGCGCTGCAGCCGTACGGCGCGGCGCGGCCACGCAGGATTGCCGAGGTTTGAGGTCATCGTCGTCCTCGCTGATTCATGCGAATGTCGTTCGAGGAAGCCGCTTCGACGGGAAGGCCTGAGGTCCTGCAACTGCTGCATCGTCCTCACCCGCTCCGCGGCGTCCAGAGGCCATGGTTCCCTCCCGGGACACCCGGTCGGGAACGATCATTTCACTTGTCGAGCGTTCCCATATCAACTAAAAACAAAACCGTCCAGACGGTTTTTTATTAAGCGGAGACCCTTTCAGGAATTATGCCCCAGTCTGCTCCCCCACCCCAGACCCTGCGCGCGCGAAAGTTGCAGCGGCGCAGCATGGAAACCATCGGGCAAATCCTGACCGCCACCATCGCGGTGATCGAACGCATCGGCGTTCACAACCTCACCATCGATCTGGTGGCGGCAGAGGCCGGCGTCAGCAAGGGCGGCGTGCTGCATCATTTCCCGACCAAGACGGCTTTGATCGTCGCGGCCATGCGTCAGGATATGGAAACGCTGATGATGGAAATCGACGAGACCGCTGATGCGACCGTGAATTTCGCCTCGGCCCTGGCTCAGCTCGCCCGTCGCGTCGCTCTGGAGGAAGGCGGTGTGTCGCCGGCGTTCCTGGTGACTGCTGCCGAAATCCCGGAAGCGGCCGGCGTGCTGGCCACCATGTTCAGCACATTGGTCGAGCGAGCGGGCAAGGATGACAAGGCCGGCAGCATCGACTCGACCCTGGTGCTGTTCGCCTCCTATGGCATTCTCATCAGCATGGGCATGAAGTCCTTCCAGCCGAGCGCCGAGGAACTGGCCGCCCTGCTCGATAAACTGGACGCCTTTGCCGCGAGGGCCTGATGCCGTTGCTCAACTCCCCTCACCGGAGAGGCCTGTCCTCGGCGCCCGCCAGGGAGCGTGGCCCGGACGTCTTGATGAAATCGATGAATGCCCGCAGCGGTGCGGGAACGAGACGTCGCCCGGGATAATATAGAAAAGGGCCGGAGAAGCGTTGCCACCAGGGTTCAAGGACAGGTTCGAGAGCCCCGCTCTGAAAATACGGGCGCAGCCAATCCTCGAACAGAAAAATGATACCCGTGCCGGCAATTGCCGCCTCAACCGCCAGATCCGTCGCCGTACCGACGCTCACCAGGAGCGGCCCGGTGGCGTCGACGGTCACGATCTCGCCGTCGCGCTCGAACTCCCAGGCCGGCATTGCCCCGGATGAGAAACGGCCATGCAGGCAGGCATGGTGAAGCAGATCGCGCGGGTGCTCGGGCCGCCCCCGCCGATCGAGATAGGCGGGCGCCGCTCCAGCAGCAAAGCGCTGCATGCGCGGCCCGATGGGCACGGCTATCATGTCCTGTTCCAGCCGCTCGTCGTAGCGGATGCCGGCATCGCAGCCCGCCGCCAGCACATCGACGAAGCTGTCCTCGGCAATCACCTCCAGCCGGATATCGGGAAAGGCGGCAAGGAAACCGGGCACGATCGCCGGCAGCACCAGCCGGGCGGCGCTGACGGGCACATTGAGCCTGAGGGTCCCCGCCGGTCTGTCGCGAAAACCGTTGACGACATCCAGCGCCGCCTCCATCTCGCTCATGACCGGGCCAAGCCGCTCAAACAGGCGCTCGCCCGCCTCGGTGGCGGCGACGCTGCGCGTCGTACGGTTCAGCAGCCTGACGCCGAGCCTCGTCTCCAGCCGGCTCACCGCCTCGCTCAGGCCCGACGGGCTGGCTCCGCTCGCACGAGCGCCGTCACGGAAGCCCCCAGCCCGGGCGACGGCCATAAAGGCATGGAGATCGTTGAGATCGATTTTCACTGTTCGTAACTCCGAACAAACTGTCCGGATTATGGCCGATTGTCGCGCCAATTGACAGGCCCTAGCTACACCGGACGAACAGGAGATCGACCATGACCTCAACCAAGCAGTCCGCCAATTTCAACCTCGGCGACCGTGCCGTGAAGCGCCTCGGCTATGGCGCCATGCAGCTTGCCGGTCCCGGCGTGTTCGGTCCACCCAAGGATCCGGACGCGGCCCTGGCCGTGCTACGCGAAGCCGTCGCATCCGGCGTGAACCATATCGATACCAGCGACTTCTACGGCCCGCACATCACCAACCGGCTGATCCGCGAGGCCCTGCACCCCTACGCCGACGATCTCGTCATCGTCACCAAGGTGGGCGCCCGGCGTGGCGAGGACGCGTCATGGCTTCCCGCCTTTTCGCAGGAGGCCCTCACCCAGGCGGTGCACGACAATCTGCGCAATCTCGGGCTTGATGTCCTCGACGTCGTCAATCTTCGCGTCATGTTCGACGTTCACGGGCCGGCCGAGGGATCGATCGAGGCGCCGCTCACCGTCCTGGCCGAGCTTCGGGAGCAGGGCCTCATCCGGCATGTCGGACTGAGCAACGTCACCGCGACGCAGATCGCCGAAGGACGCCGCATCTGCCCGATCGTCTGCGTGCAGAACCACTATAATCTCGCCCACCGGGCCAATGACGCCCTGATCGACGATCTCGCCCGCCAAGGTACCGCCTATGTGCCCTATTTCCCGCTTGGCGGGTTTACGCCGCTGCAATCCTCGACCCTGTCGGAGGTTGCCCGGCGCCTCGGTGCCTCGCCCATACAGGTCGCGCTCGCCTGGCTCTATCGCCGCGGGCCCAATATTCTGCTGATTCCAGGCACGTCTTCCGTCGCGCATCTGCACGCCAACCTCGCAGCGGCAGAGCTCGACCTGCCGGCAGACGAGGTCGCCGCTCTCGATCGCGTTGCGGCAAGCCGTTCCTAAGGAGGGCAAGCAATCAACCAGAAGACCGGTTCCCCGTCTCGTCATAGCCGGGCCTTGATCCGGCTACCCAGAAGCCGCACGGACGAACCGTCGGGGAGCTGGATTGCCGGGTCAAGCCCGGCAATGACAAAGGTCGAGCCCCTCGAAACGCTTAAGTGAACTGCATTGGGTTCTCCGTCCCGTTCTTTCTCGATACGGGGGGATTTCGCTCTAGTGGAACAGCTTCAACGCATTGGAGAAGGTGATCCACACACCCCAGAGAATGGGAATGCCGACGGCCAGCCAGGCCAAGGCAGCCGGGCCGTTCAATCCGCCCCGCCCGATGCCTGAGGATTTCCCCTCCTGCGTCCCGCCGCGCTTTTGCAGGGCTGCGACCTCGGCATCGCTCATGAACCAGCGGGAGGCCACCGGCTTGATCATGAGATTGATGACGAAGCCGACGGCGAGCATGCCGGCGAGCACATACATGGTGCGGTCATAGACCTGGGCTCGGGGCACGCCGGCGGCGATCTGGGCGTCGCGGATATAATTGATCACCACCGGCCCGACGATCCCCGCCGTCGACCAAGCCGTCAGCAACCGGCCATGGATGGCACCGACGAACTGGGTACCGAACATGTCGGCGAGATAGGCCGGAACCGTGGCAAAGCCGCCGCCATACATCGAGACGATCACGCAGAAGAAGGCGACGAACACCGCCAGCAGCCCGGCATGGGCAGCCCAGGGCGCCGAGGCATAGAGCACGATACCGAGGCCGAAGAAGGTGGCATAGGTAAGCTTGCGGCCGAGCTTGTCGGACAGCGAGGCCCAGAAGAAACGCCCGAAGATGTTGAACAGAGAGAGCAGGCCGACGAAGCTCGCGGCGATGGTGGCGACCAATTTGGCCTGCCCCGCATCGAGCGCTCCGAAGGCGATCTCCGGCTTGCCGATCAGCGAGCCGGCAAAGATCTCCTGCAGCATCGGCGAGGCCATGCCGAGCACGCCGATGCCAGCCGAGACGTTGAGGCAGAGCGCCGCCCAGATCAGCCAGAATTGCGGGGTCTTATGGGCATTGGACAGATGGACATGGCCCGAGGTGATCATCGCCTTGGTGCTCTCGGGCGGCGTCCACCCTTCCGGGCGCCAGCCGGCCGGCGGCACGCGATAGCCGAAGGCGCCCGCCATCATGAAGACGAAATAGATCACGGCCAATGTCACGAAGGTCTGCCAGACGCCGACGCTGTCCGCACTCTTGAAATGATTCATCAGGATATCGGCCAGGGGGGAGCCGATCATCGCACCGCCGCCGAAGCCCATGATCGCCATGCCGGTGGCCATGCCGCGCCGGTCCGGGAACCATTTGACCAGCGTGGAGACGGGAGAGATGTAGCCGAGGCCCAGGCCGATGCCGCCGATCACGCCCGAGCCCAGCCAGATCAGCCAGAGCTGGTGGATATAGACGCCGACCGCCGAGATGAGCAGTCCGCCGCACCAGCACAGGGCGGCCACGACACCGGCCTTGCGCGGCCCGGCGCGCTCCAGCCAGCCGCCCCAGATGGCGGCGGCCGAGCCGAGCAGCACGAAGAAGAGCGTATAGGTCAAGGTGAGGTCGGAGACACGCCAGTCGCAACTCGTGGTGAACAGGGCCCGCCCCAGACCGACGAGAGCACCCCAGAAACCGGGATCGACCGCACAGGCCACCGGCTTGCTGATGCCGAGTGCCTGTCCTAGAGGCAGCCAGAAGACGCTGAAGCCGTAGGCCATGCCGATGCACAAATGGATGGCCAGTGCCGCAGGGGGTACGAGCCAGCGATTGAACCCCGGCCGCGCCACGATGCGTTCACGATCCAACAAACCAGGCGCCAGATCCCCAGCCTCGGCAGAAGCGCTACTATTCATTGGTGTTTCCTCAATATTTTCTTCTTAATTTCGCGGATAAAGCGCCGCCTTCGCGCGCAAACTTCCACGAAACTGAGGATCACGCAACGTCTGAGCCTCGGCTTTACTGAGCCAGATAGCCTCCATCCACCGGAAGCGTATGGCCGGTCACCATGGCGGCACCCGGACCGGCGAGGAAGAGAATGGCCGGGGAGACCTCATGCGGCTCGGCGATGCGGCGCAACGGCGTCATCGCCTCGATGCGCTGCATCAGTTCGGGCTGGGCCAGCAGGGGCGCGATGAAGGGCGTACGAACATAGGTGGGAGCGACCGCATTCACACGGATGCGATGCGGCGCCCATTCCACCGCCAGGGCGCGGGTGAGATTGACGATGGCGCCCTTGGTGGTCTGGTAGGAGATGTTCGGATAGACGCCGCCGCCCGACAGGGCCATGATCGAGGCGGTGTTGATGATCGCCCCACCCTGCCCGGCCGCGATCATATGGCGGGCCGCGGTGCGCGCGCACAGGAAGACGCCGGTCATGTTGACGGCCACCACCTTGTCCCACGCTTCCAGGCTGAGATCCACGGCCGCATCGCGGATGGCGAGGCCGGCATTGTTGACGAGGATGTCGATATGGCCGTGGCGGGCGGCGATCTCAGTGAAACGCGCCGTCACCTCGGCCTCATCGGTCACGTCCATGACGAGCGCTTCGGCGCGGCGTGCGCCCCTGACGCTTGCCAGCACGTCCTCGCCCACCGGCGCCCGATCGAGAATGACCACCTCGGCCCCGGCCGCGGCCAGGGCCTGCGCCGCCGCCAGCCCGATGCCGCTGCCACCGCCGGTCACGGCCGCGACCTTGCCTTCCAGCCCGTAAAAATCGGTCAGGCTGACCGCGCCGCCCTGTTCCGCCGGATGTCCCTGTTCGCCCATGGTCGTTTCCCCTAAGCAGGATTTCTCAATGTTCTCCGCGGACGGGCAATAATGAGAAATCCTGCAAGTATTTGAAATCTTGCAGGTTCCTCTTGCTCGAGCCTGCTCGTTCTTGGATTGCCGCGTTCCCCAAAGCGGCGATGCAACGCCGACTCAAAAGTCCGACCATTCATCTGTGGCACCAAACCCGATGCTACGGAAGGCCGGAAACACCGGATTGACGCAGATGCTCGGCGCAGGCTTCTACGAAGGCGCGCAGCTTGGGCTGGCTCCGGCTGGTGCGGGGAAAATAGACGAAAAGGCTGTCGCCGGCCGGCGAAAATTCCTCCAGCACCGTTTCCAACAGCCCCTGGGCGAGCTCACCGGCCGTTTGCAGGGTCGAGCCATAGAGCAGCCCCATGCCTTGTACGGCCAGGGTCCGCAGCAGCCAGGGATCATTGGCAACGATGGCGCCGGGCGGCTCGATACTGAGCGCCTGGCCGTCCCGCTCGAACTCCCAGCGATAGATATCGCCGACATCCGGCCGCCGGTAACGCAGGCATTGGTGCCGGGCGATGTCTTCGGGCGCTTGTGGCCGGCCATGCCGGGCGAGATAGGCCGGGGAGGCCATCACCATCCAGCGAAAGGGCGGCGTCACCCGCACGGCGATCATGTCCTTGTCGATGAACTCGCCGACACGAATGCCGGCATCAAAGCCCCCTTCGACCAGCTCGGCATGGGTGGAATCCACTGTCACGTCGACATGCACCTCCGGCCAGCGTTGCTGAAACAGCGGCAGCACCGGTTCGAGGACATGCACCAGCGCCATGCGATGCACCAGCAGGCGCAGCGTGCCCGAAGGCTTGGCCCGCGACTGCACGAGATCGTCCAGCGCCCCCAGGATGGTCTCGGCTGCAGGCCCGAGCTGGGCCAGGAGGCGCTCGCCCTCCTCGGTCAGGGCAAGGCTGCGCGTGGTGCGGTGCAGGAGCGGCAGGCCGAGCCGGCGCTCCAGCCCCTGCAGCGCCTGGCTCACCGCCCCGGCAGTAACGCCGAGTTCGATGGCTGCCGCGCGGAAACTACCCCGGCGCACGATGGCGAGGAATTCGGACAAGCCGTCGAAGGGGTCGCTGCGTGCCATCTCTGCGTCGCTGGAAGGGAATACGGTTCGACTGTATAGCACAGCTATACAGCGTGTGGAGCCGGCGCCGGCTTATGGCCTCGCCGGCAGGGGTCTATCTTCGAAGCGTGGCCGGGAGCCGGGCTCCCGCCCCTTGCCTGCCGCCAGAGCGGCAGCTTCCATCCCCTTGATTCATGGATTTCATCTCATGCGCTACAAGACACTTGGCAGCAGCGGCCTCTTCGTATCCGAGCTTTGCCTGGGCACCATGACCTTCGGTGGCGGCAACGAGTTCTGGAACACGATCGGCACGCTCGACCAGAGCCTGGCCGACGGCATCGTCGCCCGCGCCCTCGATGCCGGCATCAATTTCATCGACACCGCCGATGTCTATTCGGGTGGCCTGTCGGAGGAGATCACCGGCCGCGCCATCGTCAATTCCGGCCGCAAGCGCTCCGATGTCGTGCTCGCCACCAAGGCGCTCGGCACGGTCGGCCCGGGGCCGAACGACAGGGGCGCCTCGCGCGGCCACATCATGGATGCGGTCAAGGCCAGCCTGAAACGCCTCGGCACCGACTATATCGATCTCTACCAGATCCATGGCCTCGACCGCTTCACGCCGATCGAGGAGACCATGCGCGCCCTCGACGATCTCGTAAGGCAGGGGCACATACGCTATGTCGGCCTCTCCAACTGGTCTGCCTGGACGATCATGAAGGCCCTCGGCCTCGCCGACCGGCATGGCTGGACGCGGCCTTCCACCCTGCAAGCCTACTACACCGTCGCCGGGCGTGACCTCGAACGCGAGATCGTGCCGCTGCTGGAGGCTGAAAAGCTCGGCCTGATGGTGTGGAGCCCGCTCGCCGGCGGCCTGCTCTCGGGCAAGATCGATCGCGACGGCAAAGGCCCGGACGGCGCGCGCCGGACCAATTTCGACTTTCCGCCCGTCGACAAGGACCGAGCCTTCGCCTGCATCGATGTGATGCGCGAGATCGCGCAGGCCCACAACGTGTCCGTTGCCCGCATCGCGCTGGCCTTCGTGCTGCATCGGCCCTTCGTGATGTCGGTGATCATCGGCGCCAAGTCCATCGAGCAGCTCGACGACAACCTGGCCGCCACAGATGTGGTGCTGAGCGCCGACGAACTCGCCCGTCTCGATGCCGTCAGTGCCCTGCCCCGCGAATATCCCGGCTGGATGATCGAGCGCCAGGCGGCGATGCGGCTGCCCGAGCCCCAGGGCCGCGCCTGATGCGATCAGCCCGAAGGGGATGGCAATCGCCCTTCCCTTCGGACAGGATGAACCGCGAGAATTCGTTGCCGCGACCGCTGGAGACCGACGCTTGACCGCCACCAGGATCGCCCATTTCATCACCCATGCGGACGTCGAGATCGACCCGGCCATTCCAGTGCCGCAATGGCGGCTCTCGGCCAGGGGCCGGGCCCGGCACGAGGCCTTCAACCGGCATGGTTTCGTCACGCGCATTACCGCCGTCCACTCCAGTGACGAACGCAAGGCGCGTGACGGCGGCGAGATCCTGGCCGGTCATCTCGGTCTGCCCGTACAGGTGGTGCCGGCCCTGCATGAGAATGACCGCTCGGCGACCGGATTCCTGCCGTCACCCGAATTCGAGGCCACCGCCGACGCCTTCTTCGCCAATCCGGAGCTCAGCATTCGCGGCTGGGAGCGCGCCATCGACGCCCAGAACCGCATCGCCGCCGCCGTCGACGCCATCCTGGCGGCCGATCGCAGCCATGGCGACATCGCCATCGTCGCCCATGGCGGGGTTGGCACGCTCCTGCTCTGCCGCCTCCTGTCCGCCCCGATCGACCGCCGCCACGACCAGGCGGCGGGCGGCGGCAACTATTTCAGCTTCGAGGTGGCGACACGACGGCTGCTGCAGGGTTGGAAGCGGATCGAGCCCTGAATCAGCTTCCCCCCGGCACTGGGAAGGCAGCAACGCTCATCCATCCGCCACGCCGCCCCAGAGCACCGGGGTGGCCCCGTACTGCGAGCCCGCACAATCGTTCAAGATTGGCGCGGGACCGCTGGATAGGATCCTTTCCCCGAAGATTTCAGGACGAGAAACGCGTCATCATGCCTGTCGGCTTCATCGGTCTCGGCGTCATGGGGGAACCCATGGCGCTCAATCTCGTAAAGGCGGGAACGCCGCTGGTGGTCTGGAACCGCTCCCCGGACAAATACGCCAGCTTGCAAGCTGCCGGTGCCGCGGTGGCCGTCAGCCCCGGCGAGGTCTTCGCCACGGCGCACATCGTGATCCTGATGCTGGCGAACACGGCGGCGATCGATGCGGTGCTCGGCCGCGGCTCGATGGATTTCGAAAACCGGGTCGCCGACCATATCATCGTGCAGATGGGCACGATCTCGCCGGAAGATTCGCGCCGACTCGACCAGGACATCCGCGCCGCCGGCGGCCACTATGTCGAAGCTGCGGTTTCCGGCTCCCGCAAGCCGGCCGAAGCCGGACAGCTCGTGGCCATGCTGGCAGGTGATGCGGGCGCGCTTGCCGAGATCCGTCCCCTGATCGCTACGATGTGCCATCAGGCTTTCGACTGCGGAAGCGTTCCCGGCGCCTTGACGATGAAACTCGCCGTCAACCTGTTCCTGATCACCATGGTGACTGGCCTTGCCGAGGCCGCCCATTTTGCCGGGCAGCATGGTCTCGACATGCAGCAGTTCCGGGCCATTCTCGATGCCGGCCCGATGGCGAGCCCGGTCTCCCGCATCAAACTGCAAAAACTGGTCGAGGGTGATTTTGCGGTACAGGCCTCGATCGCCGATGTGTTGAAGAACAACCGCCTGGTCGCCGACGCCGCCCGCCGCGCTGGGCTTGCCTCGCCCCTGCTCGACATCTGCCATGCCCTCTATGGCGAGACACAGGATCTCGGCCTCGGTACGTCCGACATGGCGGCGGTCATCCGGGCCATCGAGGCGCGGACCGCGCACTGAACAAGGCGGAAAGCCCCATCGCCGCGCTGCCATGATCGATGCCGGTCGCCCAGCAGATCGTCTCCAACACGCGACCACTCGCGCCGGCCTGCTCCGCTTCAGTGAAGCGGCGGAACTATTTCGGCGCGGGATGACTGCCGCCCGATGTGTGATCCGACGGCTTACTGGCACCGCCCGGCGACGGCATGTCACCACCACCCGAAGGCGAGATGTCGCCGCCACCAAAAGTGTGGCGCGACCCGACCACGGCGGCCCAGGCTTCGCCGATGCGCAGGCGGCTCCAGGCCGCGGGCCTGGCCGGCGGGACCTGCATGCCGGTAAGCTCGGTGCCGAAACCAGGGGTGAGCCGCACCGTTCCCCCTCTGGTAGCGACGTCGACGATGCCATCCTCGACATAGACGCCGAACTTGCCCCAGCTCGGCCCGGCGAAGAACCGGGTGCCGCGAGCGGCGATCAGACCAAACGGCGTCGTAACGCCGAGTTCCCCCGACGGGCGATCATGCGGGCGGTCGAACAGAATGGCGCCGCGCTCGAGCACCAGCTTGCCGCCCCGGTCGATCAGGAACTTGTCGATGCGTACCCTTGTGCGGGCGCCCAGCAGCAAGCGGGTGGCCTCGCCAAGCTGCGCCGACAACCGCGCGCTCTCGCCGGTCGCCAGGAGATCGTTGAGATAGACGGGGTCGCCGACCGCGAGCAGACGGGTGCGGCCACGGGCCTGCGCGGTGCTTTCGCCGCTGGCGCCCAGGATCGAGCCCGCCTCCACGGCGGCCCGAGCCAGGACTCTCTCCGGCCGTATTCCGGCAAGCAACAGGCCAGCCAGGAGTGAACGGCGGTGGATCGGCATGATGAGGCTTTCCAGACGAGGGGGTGGTGGATCAGGGGAAAACCGGACCCGACACCGCCAAGCCGGCGGCCTCCTCCCTGCCGGGACAGTCCGTTTCAACGAACGTCCCCAGACGATGATACCGCTCTATTCTTGATGTGTACGCTTCTTCCGGTACCGGCCGCAAAGTAAGTTCCTCGAGTTCCTTACCCGCGGCCAGTCATTCATCCTAGCTGAAACCCTTTCGTCTACAAGCCCCCCGAACTCATGCAGAAGACTTAGGCTTTTGCAGCCAAGGCGGGCGATAGGATCAGGCCCGTACCTCGACAACGCCCATCATTCCCAGCTGCTCATGTTCCAGGATATGGCAATGATACATGCGCAGGCCCGGCTGTTCCTGCCGCACCAGCAGGCGCACGGTTTCGCCGCGCGCCACATTGATCGTATCCTTCCAGGCGCGATAGGGCGCCTTGCTCACCCGGCCGTCCCGCTCGGTCTCCACCGGCTGGAACTGCGTACCGTGAAGATGGAAGGGGTGATCCATGTCCGCCAGATTGGCGATCTCCCACAATTCGGTCTGCCCCGCCTTGGCGACGACATCGACCCGGTTCATGTCGAAGGAGGCGCCGTTGATAAGAAAGCCCATCTTCATGCCGCCCTCCCCCATCGACATGGTCTCGGTGAATTCGAGGCGGCGCGTAGCGACGGGCGGGCCGAGATCGGCAATGCGGCGCAGCTTCGCCGGCAGGGCCGGAGCCGTCTCGGCCCTGTCCGCCGTCACATCGATAGTCATCAGATCGGCGGCGGTGTCGGGACGTCCCGGCCCCATCCAGCCGTGATCGACATCCTCCGTCCGCAGCACCACTTGCCCCGGCTGGTCGAAGGCGACGACGACCTCTGCCCGTTCGGCGGGCGCGAGATCGATGACCCGAAGCCCGGGCACCGGCGCTTCGAGAAGGCCGCCGTCACTGCCGATCAGCGTGATCGGCGCCGTGCCGAAGGTCAGGCGCAGAAAGCGCCCATTGCTGGCGTTGAACAGGCGGAAGCGGCGCCGGCTGCCGGCGGGCAGCGTCAGGACAGGCTTCTTCTGGCCGTTGACCAGGACATGGTCACCCACCCGCCCATTCATCAGGTCCGCCATGGTGTTGGGCGGGATCGAGCCGTCGGACGCCAGCCTCAGATCGGTAAAGAACAGCGGCGTATCGCCATAGGCGGCCGGGATCGGATCCTGGCGCGGCTTGACGATAAGGGCCCCGGCGAGACCGCGATAGACCTGCTCGGCCGTGCGGCCATGGGGATGGGGATGGTACCAGCAGCTGCCGGCGCTGCCTTCCGGCAGCTCGAAGGCGTAGAGCCGATCGGCGCCTGAGGCCACCGGGTCCATGGGATTGCCGTCCTGCTCCGCCGGCACCGGCATGCCGTGCCAGTGGATAGTGGTCTCTTCGCCCGGAATATGGTTGGCGAAGCGGATGGTGACCTTGTCGCCCTCGGTCACTTCGATCAGGGGGCCGGGCGTCTCGTCGTCATAGGCAAGGATGGGCGTCTCGACACCTCCGGCAAAGCGGGCGATGGCGGGCTTGGCCGTGAGATCGGCCTCGAAACGCCCAGGCCCGCTGGCCCGATTGGCGAGACGTGGCAGGTCGCGCAGCGGAGCCCCTTCAGGCAGCACAGGCGAGGCCGCGGGAACCGCCGTCTTGCCATCCCCTGGCGACATGCCCGGCATATCCATGCCATGCTTGGAATGATCCTGCATTTGCGCCGCGGCAGGGCTTGAAATCACCAGGGCGGCGACGCCGGAGAGCAGAAATTCACGTCTGTTCATACCGATAATCCTTGCTCAAAGCTGGCGCGTGCGCAGGCGCAACGCGTTGGCAATGACGCTGACGGAGGAGAGCGCCATGGCGGCCGCGGCGATGATGGGCGACAGCAGGATGCCGAAGACGGGGTAGAGCACCCCGGCCGCGACGGGCACACCGGCGGCGTTGTAGACGAAGGCGAGGAAGAGGTTCTGGCGGATATTGGCCATGGTGGCCTGCGATAACCGCCTTGCCCGCACGATGCCCATGAGATCGCCCTTGACCAGGGTGACCCCGGCGCTCTCGATCGCCACATCCGTGCCCGCGCCCATGGCGATGCCGACATCGGCCGCCGCCAAAGCCGGCGCATCGTTGACGCCGTCGCCGGCCATGGCCACCACCTTGCCCTCGCGCTTGAAGGCCTCGACCAGCGCGCTCTTGCGTTCGGGCAGGACCTCGGCCTCGACGGCATCGATGCCGAGCCGGCGGGCGATGGCCTCGGCGGTAACGCGGTTGTCCCCTGTGACCATCACGACATGGATGCCCTCTTCACGCAAAGCCGCCAGGGCGGCCGGCGTGGTTTCCTTGACCGGATCGGCAATGGCGAGCAGGCCGGCCAGGCGACCGTCGACAGCGGCGAAGATCACCGTCGCCCCGTCCTGGCGCAGCCGGTCGGCTTCCGCAGCCAGGGCGACCGCGACACCTTCCTGCGCCATGAAGGCCGCATTGCCGAGGAGAACCAGCCGCCCCTCGACGGTCCCCCGCGCGCCCTTGCCCGTGGGGGAGTCGAAATCCACAACCGCAGACAAGGCGAGGCCCTTCGCCTCCGCCGCCGCGACCACGGCCCGGGCCAAAGGATGTTCGGAAGCCCGCTCCACGCTGGCGGCCGGCCGCAGCAGATCGTCTTCGGCCATGCCCTCCACAGGCCAGATGGCGGTAAGCGTCGGGCGCCCTTCGGTGAGCGTGCCCGTCTTGTCGACCACCAGCGTGTCGACCTTCTCCAGCCGCTCCAGCGCTTCGGCATTGCGGACCAGCACGCCGAGGCCCGCGCCCTTGCCGACGCCGACCATGATCGACATCGGCGTCGCCAGGCCGAGAGCACAAGGGCAGGCGATGATCAGGACGGTAACTGCGGCGACCAGGCCATAGGCCAAGCGAGGCTCCGGCCCGAAGATCGCCCAGGCGATGAAGGCCACCGCCGCGATCAGGATGACCAGGGGCACGAACCAGCCGGCTACCTGGTCGGCCAGACGCTGGATCGGTGCCCGCGAGCGCTGCGCCTGCGACACCATCTGGACGATCTGGGCCAGCATGGTGTCGCCCTCGACCTTGTCGGCGCGGATCACCAAAGCGCCGGTCTGGTTGAGCGTACCGCCGATGACGCTGTCGCCGACGGCCTTGGCCACCGGCATGGATTCGCCGGTCACCAGCGCCTCGTCGAGTGAGGAGCGCCCCTCCAGCACGCTGCCGTCCACCGGCACCTTCTCGCCGGGACGGATGCGCAGGCTGTCGCCGACCGCCACCTTGTCGAGCGTGATCTCCTCCTCCGAACCATCTTCCCTTATGCGTGTCGCCGTCTTCGGAGCCAAGTTGAGCAAGGCCCTGATCGCCCCCGACGTATGTTCGCGGGCCCTGAGTTCGAGCACCTGGCCGAGCAGCACCAGCACGGTGATCACCGCGGCCGCCTCGAAATAGACGGCCACGCTGCCGTCGTCACCACGGAAGGCGTCGGGGAACAGGCCGGGCGCGAGCACCGCCACCAGGCTGTAGACCCAGGCGATGCCGGTGCCCATGGCGATCAGGGTGAACATGTTGAGGCTGCGGCGCAGCACGGACTGCCAGCCGCGGACGAAGAAAGGCCAGCCACCCCACAGCACCACGATGCTGGCCAGGACGAGCTGGATCCAGGCCGATCGGGCCGGCGGCACCAGATGATGCAGCGCCGGGACGAGATGAGCCCCCATCTCCAGGATGAAGACCGGCAGGGTCAACACCAGGCTGACCCAGAAACGGCGCGTCATCTCGGCGAGCTCGGGATTGGGGCCGGCTTCGGCCGTGACCTGCAGCGGCTCGAGCGCCATGCCGCAGATCGGGCAGGACCCCGGTCCTTCCTGCCGGATCTCGGGATGCATCGGGCAGGTGTAGATCGTGCCCTCAGGCGCGGACACCGCGGGCTTGCGCCCGCCGAGATACCGTCCCGGCTCCGCCTCGAATTTCGACTTGCAGCCGGCCGAGCAGAAATAATAGGGGTGCCCTTCATGCTGAATGGAATGCTTGGCGGTCGCCGGATCGACATCCATACCGCAGACCGGATCCTTCACGCCGGCCGGCGCCCCGCCATGATCGTGGTGGTGGTCGTGATGATGGTGATGGTCGTTCATCAGCCCGTCCCATGCCTCTCAATCGATTCGCGCTGGTCTCCCAGCCTTCGGGAACAGGGCGTAAGGCTTGACATCATGGGAAGGTCAAGAGAGTTTTCGGAAAGCTGACGATTTGTTTTGGCTTCGGTGATGCGCCGCGATCAGCCTACCGCCCGCACATGCACCGGTTGCAATTCGTCGAGGCTGCTCACGCCCAGCATGGCCATGTTGCGAGCGATTTCCGCCTGCAGGAGGCCGAAGGCGTGGCGGACGCCGCCCTCCCCGCCGACGGCGGCGGCAAACAGGAAAGGACGCCCGACGAAGACGAAATCGGCCCCGAGCGCCAGCGCCTTGAGGACATCCGTGCCCCGGCGGAAGCCGCCATCGATCAGCACCACCATCTCGCCAGCCTCCGAAACGGCCTCGCGCAGGACCGTCATCGGAGCGACCGCCGTATCGAGCTGGCGCCCGCCATGATTGGAGATCCAGACGCCGTCGACGCCTCTCGCGCGCGCAGTCGCGACGTCCTCGGGCGCGAGAATGCCCTTCACTACCAGCTTGCCGCGCCATGACTGCCGGATGAAATCGAGATGGCTCCAGTCGAGCCCGTCACGGGCGCCGATATCCCGCACCGCATTGCGGGACAGCAGGGTCGGGCCGCGAAAGGCATCCATGTTCTCGAAGCGCGGCATGCCGCCGGCCAGGGTGCGGGCAAAGGTCCCCAGCGACCAGGACGGATGGGTGATGCCGTCCCAGAACAATCGCAGGCTCGGTTTCAAGGGCGTCGAGAAACCGGTACGGGCATTGTTCTCGCGATTGGCCGCCACCGGCACGTCGGCGGTGAGCACCAGCGTCTCAAAGCCTGCGGCCGCCACGCGTGCCACCATGCGGCTGATGCGTTCGGGTTCGCCCGGCAGATAGGTCTGGAACCAGCGCGCCCCACCCTCCTCGGCCAGCCTCTCCAAGGGGATCAGCGAAGTGGCACTGGCCACCATCAGGGCATCCTCGGCTGCGGCGGCCCTGGCGAGCGCCAGGTCTCCTTCGAAAGTGGCGAGGCCCGACAGCCCCATGGGGGCGATGCCGACCGGCAGGGCATAGGCTTGGCCGAACAGGGAATGGCGCGTCGAACGCGCCCTGGTATCGACGAGCACGCGCGGCACCAGCCCGAGGGCGGCCAGCGCCCGGCTGTTGCCGGCATGCGCGGCATTCGTCTCGGCAGCACCGGCATAATAGCCATAGATCTGGCGCGGCAGATGACGGCGGGCCGCCGGCTCGAAATCCGCAAGCGCCAGGAAAGGCCGCAACGACCGCGGTACGTTCGCCTCGATGCGGCGGGCGGTGACCACCGTCCGGGAATTCGAATTGTCCGGCACTCTTCCTGCTCTTCTCCAGCCCACCCGGTTTGCGCGTCGTTGCCCCTTATCCCTTGGCGCAAGCAGGACCGCTTCGTCAATCAAGGCCGCAGGACATATCGCCCGATGCGTCAAGTATACCGTACAGTGAGTGTACAGGCCGGCCATTCGGGTGAATCGTCCCCGCCATCTATCGAATTCCCCAAGAAGCGGGATGAAGCGGCGGCGTCAGGAATGCGATCGCCTCTCTCCCGAGGAGATGGAAATGGCGCTGTCCGATCCGATCAAAGCCAGGCCCGCATTCAATCGCCAGACCCTGCTCATTCTGTCCGCCGCCGTCATCCTGAGCGCGGCCATGGGCATCCGGCAGACCTTCGGCCTTTTCGTCGAGCCCTTCTCGCTTGACCGGGGACTTCCCGTCACCCTGATCGCTTTCGCCATCGCCATCCACAATCTGGTCTGGGGAGCAGCACAACCTTTTGCGGGGGCTGCGGCCGATCGCTATGGCGCAGCGCCCGTGGTGGCATTCGGAGCCGCTGCCTTCGCTCTCGGCCTCGGCATTGCCGCCATGGCGCCGTCGGGGATCATGCTCGTCCTCGGTCTCGGCGTGCTGGTCGGCATCGGCATCAGCTGCACGGCCTTCGGTGTTGTGCTGACCGCGGTCGGCCGCGAGACCGCGCCCGAAAAACGCAGCATGGCCATGGGCATTGCCAGCGCCGGCGGCTCGTTCGGACAGGTCGCGATGGTTCCCCTGGCCCAGATCGTCTCGGAATATTCGGGCCTGTCCACCGCCCTCATCGTCTTGGCGCTGGTCATGCTGGCCGCGGCGCCTTTCGGCCTGTTTCTGGATGGCCGACCAAGGCTGGCCGCGGCCGAGAAGGAAGAGGCGGCCCTGCCGCTGAAAGCCGCGCTGGAACAGGCTCTCGGCCATCGCGGCTATTGCCTTCTCACTCTCGGCTTCTTCACCTGCGGCTTCCAGCTCGCCTTCATCGCCACCCATCTGCCGGGCTATCTTTCGCTCTGCCACATGCCGTCGGGCACCGGGGCCAAGGCCCTCGCCTTGATCGGCCTGTTCAACATGGCGGGAAGCTGGGCCTGCGGCTGGCTCGGCGGGCGCTACCGGCAGCAGCATGTGCTCGGCTGGCTCTATCTGATCCGGGGCGTCGCCATCGCCGCCTTCTTCCTGGCGCCGAAATCGGACAGCTCCGTCACCCTGTTTGCGGCCGTGATGGGCCTGACCTGGCTCGGCACGGTTCCCCTCACCAGCGGTCTCGTCGCCAAGGTCTTCGGCGTGCGCCATCTCGGCACCCTGTTCGGCATCTGCTTTCTCAGCCACCAGATCGGCTCGTTTCTCGGCGCCTGGCTGGGTGGCCTGACTTTCGATCTCACCGGCTCCTACACACTGGTGTGGTGGGCGACCGCCCTTGCCAGCCTGATGGCGGCAGCGCTGCATTTCCCGATCAACGACACGCCGCAAGTCGCGGCAGCTCCAGTGCAAGCGTGAAAGCTTCCCTGGGACCGCCGGCATCCTGCCGGCCTCTTCCAATCCAGCGAGCGTGGGGCAATCAAGAGCCGGCAAGATGCCGGCGGTCCCTGTGTAGTTAGACTGTGTCAGGATGGGTGCGGGCGAGAGACCGTGCGATCCTGGGTCGTTG
>NZ_JBFNQD010000017.1:0-111738 GCF_040797145.1 Labrys neptuniae
TTCAGGGCGCTGCAAAGCTGGGGCAGCCGTGCCGATCGATGTGGAACTCAAGCCGGTTTCCTCCTTCACGCGTTCTTGTTTATCGGTCCGTCGCCGACCCGAGGCGGGTCAGGACCGGGGCCCGCAGGGCCGGCTGTCCAGTGCCAGCCCTGCGTGGGCAAGAGATGCCGGCGTGTCGCGCCTCTTCATGGACGCCCATATGCCGGCAGACAGACGATCGGCTGCGACGACCCAGCCTCCCAACACCGGAATACGCTCGATGCTGTGGGTCGAGCCTGTTGATTTCTATTATGGTTACTCAGAATGCTTCATTGGGAAAGGGTTCGACTTCGCATGATCTTGCAGATTCCATATCGTGAAATTCGTCGGGATTTTGCAACGGACGACTCGCATTTGCCCGATATTCGGATTACGAACCATTGGTATGCGCTTGTTTACGCGTCCGCGATCAAGATGCTTCGAACGTAGTTCAAAGCATCATCGGCAGATATCGTTCCCAAGTAACGCAAATTCTGAAGTATAATAAATATCAACTAACGGGTCTAAGGATAGAATAATGACAGTCCGATCGTATTTTTCCCCGACTGGCGGGCTGCCTCCTCAAACTCAACTCCTGACAGGCCGTGCCGTATTCACGGAGGCCTATGCCGTCATCCCCAAAGGTGTCTATAGCGACATCGTGACGAGCTATCTGCCGCTTTGGGACAAGACTCGTTGCTGGGTGATCGCTCGCCCGCTCTCCGGCTTCTCCGAAACCTTTTCCCAATACATCGTGGAAGTCGCCCCGGGTGGCGGCAGCGACAAGCCGGAACTGGACGAGGGCGCACAGGGCGTGCTGTTCGTCGTCGAAGGCGAGCTGACGGTTACGCTCGACGGCAAGGCCCATACGATGACGCCGGGCGGCTACGCCTATATTCCCTGCGGCAGCGATTGGCGCGTGCGCAACCAGAGCGACAAGCTCGTCCGCTTCCATTGGGTCCGCAAGAGCTACGAGCACGTCGCCGGCATAGCAAAGCCCGAGCCGATCTTTGCCAATGAGCGCGACATTGCGCCCAGCCCGATGCCGGATACCGAGGGCCGCTGGGCGACCACGCGCTTCGTCGATCCCGAGGACATGCGCCATGACATGCATGTGACCATCGTGACGCTGGCGCCGGGCGCGGTCATTCCGTTCGCCGAGACCCACGTCATGGAGCACGGGCTCTATGTCCTGGAAGGCAAGGCAGTCTATCGGCTCAACCAGGACTGGGTCGAGGTCGAGGCCGGCGATTTCATGTGGCTGCGCGCCTTCTGCCCGCAGGCCTGCTATGCCGGCGGCCCCAGCAATTTCCGTTATTTGCTCTACAAGGACGTCAACCGCCACATGAAGCTCGGCGGAGAATTGCGGCGATGAGCATCCTTCTCGTCGAGCCCCTCACCCGCGAGGCCTTCGCGCCTTTCGGCGAGGTGATCGAGACCGACGGTGCCGCTCATTATCCGATCAATGGCGGGCGCTGCGAGCGTTACCACGCCCTCGCCCGGGCCGAAGCCAAGGGGCCGGGCGGCCATGTCATCATCAACATCTTCAAGGGCACGCCCTATGCCCTGCCCTTGACGCTTACGATGGTGGAACGTCATCCTTTCGGCAGCCAGGCCTTCTTCCCCCTGTCACCGCGCCCCTTCCTGGTGGTGGTCGCGCCGGATGAGGGCGGCCGACCGGGAACGCCCCGCGTCTTCCTGACCAGCCCGGGCCAGGGCGTGAACTATCCGGCCAATCTCTGGCATGGCGTGCTGACGCCGCTCGGCGAGCCGCAGGATTTCCTCGTCATCGACCGGGCGGGGGACGGCAACAATCTCGAGGAATTCCACTTCCCCGAGCCTTACGAGATCCGCCTGCCCTGATTGGTCTTTCGTGGATCGGCTGAATTCCAGGCCTCCCGCCGCTACCCGCGACGGGAGGCTTCGTTTTTGAAGGGGTGCGTCGTCCCTCACCCTTGCCCCTCGCCCCGCAAGGAGCGGGGCGAGGGGCAGCACAAACTCTGAAAAATCAAGAGAGTGAACGACTGCGATGACCGTGCGGCGCCCTACCCTGCTGCCGCCGCCAGCGTGGTCATGTTCACGATGCCGCGCACCGTCGTCGCCGGCGTGAGGATATGGGCGGGCTTGGCCGCGCCCAGCAGGATGGGGCCGACCGAGACGCCCTGCCCCGCAATCACCTTCAAGGCGTTGAAGGTGATGTTGGCCGCATCCCGGTTCGGCATGACCAGGAGGTTGGCAGCGTCCGTCAGCCGCGTGCCGGGCCGCACCCTGGCCAGGGCGGCACGGCTGAGAGCCGTATCGGCTTGCAATCCGCCCTCCACCTCCAGCTCCGGCGCGAGTTCCAGGATGCGCGCGAGCGCAGCACGCATCTTGCGCACCGATGGATCGTCGCTGCCGTCGTCATCGGCATGGGACAACAAGGCCGCGCGAGGCACCTGGCCGAAACGGCGCAGTTCCATAGCCGCGAGCACCGTCATCTCGGCGATTTCGTCCGCCGAGGGATCGCGATGAATGAAGGGGTCGCAGACGAACACCGTGTGGCGCGGCAACTGCAGCAGGCCCATGGCGGCGAAGGCATGCGCATCCGCCCGCAGGCCGACGATCCTGCCGATCGGGGCAAGGTGATCGGCATAGGCGCCGGCCATGCCGCACAGCATGCCCTCGACCTCGCCTGCGGCCAGCAGCCGCGCTGCTGTCGAGGTGCCGCCCATGGCTGCATCGTCGCCGACCTCGACGACCTCGACATCCTTGCCGGGCCGGATGCGCAGGCCCAGTTCCTGCACGCGGCGGGCAATGACATCGGGTCGCCCGATCAGGACGGGCGAGGCGATACGCTCGTCGAGGGCGATCTGGGCTGCGCGCAGCACCCGATCGTCCTCGCCCTCGGCATAGGCGATGCGCTTGGCACCGGCCTCGACCGCCGCCGCGAACACCGGCTGCATCACCGTGCCTGAGGTATAGACGAAACGTTCGAGGGAACGCCGATAGGCGTCGAAATCCTCGATCGGCCTGGCCGCGACGCCGCTGGCGACGGCAGCCTCGGCCACCGCCGAGGCCACCTTGACGATCAGCCGCGGATCGAACGGCTTGGGAATGAGATAGTCCGGACCGAAGCTGAGATCATGGGTGCCATAGGCAGCGGCCACGACATCGGACTGCTCGACCCGCGCGAGTTCGGCGATGGCGCGGACGGCCGCCAGCTTCATCGCCTCGTTGATGGTGCTTGCGCCCACATCCAGCGCGCCCCGGAAAATGAAGGGGAAGCACAGGACGTTGTTGACCTGGTTGGGGTAGTCCGACCGTCCGGTCGCCACGATGGCGTCCGGCCTCACCTGCCGGGCCAGTTCGGGCCGGATTTCGGGCTCGGGATTGGCAAGTGCCAGGATGAGCGGCCGCTCGGCCATGCCCGCCACCATTTCCGGCCTGAGGACGCCGGCCATCGAGAGGCCGAGGAAGATGTCGGCGCCTGCCACGATGTCGGCGAGGGTGCGTGCCTGCGTCTCGCGGGCATAGCGGGTCTTGCTCTCGTCCATCGAGGCGGTGCGTCCCTTGTAGACGACGCCCTTGCTGTCGGTGACGAAGACGTTTTCCTTACGCAGCCCGAGATGGACGAGCAGATCGAGGCAGGCGAGAGCCGCAGCCCCGGCGCCCGAACAGACCAGCCTGGCCTCCTCGATCTTCTTGCCGACCACTTCCAGGCCGTTGAGGATCGCGGCCGCCGCGACGATGGCCGTGCCATGCTGGTCGTCATGGAAGACCGGAATCCCCATGCGCTCGCGCAGCTTCGTCTCGACGATGAAGCATTCAGGCGCCTTGATATCCTCCAGATTGATGCCGCCGAAGGTCGGTTCGAGGCTGGCAATGATGTCGACCAGCTTGTCGGGATCGGTTTCGTCGATCTCGATGTCGAACACGTCGATACCGGCGAACTTCTTGAACAGGCAGCCCTTGCCCTCCATCACCGGCTTGCCGGCGAGCGCTCCGATGTTGCCGAGGCCGAGCACGGCCGTGCCGTTGGAGATGACGGCCACCAGATTGGCGCGCGCCGTCAGGCTGGAGGCTTCCTGCGGATTGTCCTTGATGGCGAGGCACGCGGCGGCGACGCCGGGCGAATAAGCCAAAGCGAGATCGCGCTGTGTCGTCATGTCCTTGGTCGGCAGGACGGTGATTTTTCCAGCAATGGGATAGCGATGGTAATCCAGGGCAGCTTTGACCAGTTGCTCGTCCACGACGTCCTCCGATTGATTGAACTCGATGTGTTCGACGGGAAGGGCCTTCCGGCTCGCTCCCGCCCTTGTCTTCAGGGCGCACTCCACCGTCGACGCCCAAGCGGGCGCCTTGCAGGTGGGCTGTTGCGCGGGGGCCGGGCCGTCAGGACAGGGTCAGGACGCCCGGCTATGCTTCAACGGCGATGATCTCAACGCTTCCTAGGCATGTAGAGATCGGTAATCGTGCCTTCGAAGGCCTCGGCGGCCATCCCGATCGTTTCCGACAGGGTTGGATGGGGATGGATCGTCGCGCCGATATCGACCGCATCCGCGCCCATCTCGATGGCGAGCGCCGCCTCGGCAATGAGGTCGCCCGCATTGGTGCCAACGATGCCGCAGCCGATGATGCGCTCCGAGCCCTCCTCGAACAGCACCTTGGTCATGCCCTCGTCCCGTCCGAGCGAGAGGGCGCGGCCAGAGGCGGCCCAGGGGAAGACGCCCTTGCCATATTTGACGCCGCGCGCCTTGGCCTCGTTCTCGGTCAGGCCGACCCAGGCGACCTCGGGGTCGGTATAGGCCACCGAGGGGATCACCTTGGCGTCGAAGAAGGCCTTGTGTCCCGCCGCGTTCTCGGCCGCGACCTTGCCTTCATGCACGGCCTTGTGGGCGAGCATCGGCTGGCCGACCACATCGCCGATGGCGAAGATGTGCGGGACGTTGGTGCGCATCTGCTTGTCGACGGCAATGAAGCCGCGTTCGTCGACGGCGACGCCGGCATTTTCCGCTCCGATCAGGCGCCCGTTGGGGCGGCGGCCGACCGCGACCAGGATCTTGTCGAAGCGATCGGTCGCCGGGGCGCTGCCGCCCTCGAACGAGACGGTCAGCCCGTCCGGCCCGGCCTCGACCTTGGTGACCTTGGCCTTGAGATGGATCGCCTCGAATTGCTTGGAGACGCGCTTCATCAGCGGCGTGACGATGTCCTTGTCGGCGCCAGGGATGATCTGGTCCATCAGTTCGACGATGGTGACCTTGGATCCCAATGCCTGGTAGACCGTGGCCATTTCGAGCCCGATGATGCCGCCGCCGACGACGAGCAGGCGCTTGGGAACGTTATCAAGCGCCAGGGCACCGGTGGAATCGATCACCCGCGGATCGTCCTGCGGGATGAAGGGCAGCACCACCGGCTCCGAACCGGCTGCGATGATGGCATGCTCGAAGCTGACCGACTTGGTACCGTCCTCGCCTTGCACCTCGATACGGTCGGGCGCGGTGAAGCGGCCGGTGCCGGTGACGACGGTGACCTTGCGCTGCTTGGCGAGGCCGCCGAGGCCGCCCGTCAGCTTCCTGATCACGCTGTCCTTCCAGCCGCGCAGCTTGTCGATGTCGACCTCGGGCGCCGCGAAGGTAACACCGTGGGCTCCCATGTCCTGGCTTTCGGAAATCACCTTTGCGGCATGGAGCAGCGCCTTGGAGGGAATGCAGCCGACATTCAGGCAGACGCCGCCGAGCTGCGGCCAGCGCTCGATCAGCACCACCTGCTTGCCGAGGTCAGCGGCCCGGAATGCGGCCGTGTAGCCGCCGGGACCACCGCCCAGCACCACGACTTCGCCATGGATGTCGCCCTTGCCGCCGCTGGCGGGTTGGGCGGCGGGTGCGGGCGCTGCCGCCTTGGGCGCCTCGCTGGGAGCCGCCGCCGGGGCAGCAGCTGCCGCCGCGCCGGCCATCGTCACGATGACGTCGCCTTCGCTGACCTTGTCGCCGATCTTGACCGTGACCTCGGCGATCGTGCCCGCCGCCGGCGCGGGCACTTCCATCGTCGCCTTGTCGGATTCCAGCGAGACCAGGGGATCGTCGGCCTGGACCTGGTCGCCCGGCTTCACATGGATCTCGATAACGGGCACGCCCTTGAAGTCGCCGATATCGGGGACGCGGACTTGGTTTCCATTGCTCATTGTGTCTCTCCCGAGTGTTGCGAAATCCGGCCGGTCAGAGGATCAGCCGCCGAACATCCTCGAGCGAGGTGCACAAATGCCGGGCGAAGCGGGCCGCGAGCGCCCCGTCGATCACCCGGTGATCATAGGAAAGGGAAACCGGCAGCATCAGGCGCGGCTTGAACTCGGTGCCATCCCAGACCGGCGCCATCTTCGAGCGCACCACGCCCAGGATGGCCACCTCGGGCGCATTCACGATCGGGGTGAAGGCGGTGCCGCCGATCCCGCCCAGCGAGGAGATCGAGAAGGTGCCGCCGCTCATGTCGGCGGGACCGAGCTTGCCGTCGCGCGCCTTCTTGGAGATGTCGCCCATCTCCCTGCTGATCTCGTGGATGCCCTTGCGGTCGGCATCCTTGATCACTGGAACGACGAGGCCGTCGGGCGTGTCGACGGCGATGCCGATATTGTAGAACTTCTTGTAGATCAGGGCGTCCTTTTCCGGCGAGAGCGAGGCGTTGAATTCCGGGAAGGCACGCAGGGCCGAAACCGAGGCCTTGATCAGGAAGGCGAGCAGGGTGACGCGGAAGCCCTTCTCCTTGGCTGCGGCATCCAGCTCCTTGCGGTAGGCCTCGATGTCGGTGATGTCAGCCTCGTCATTGTGGGTGACGTGAGGCACGTTGAGCCAGGCCCGGTGCAGATGGGGGCCGGAGAGCCGCTTGATGCGCGAGAGCGGCTTGGTCTCGATCGGGCCGAACTTGGAGAAATCGACGGCGGGAATTTCGGGAATGCCCGCACCCGCCGCAGCCGGTGCCGAAGCGGCCGGAGCCGGTCCCTTGAGGAAGGCGCGCACATCCTCGAGGGTGATGCGCCCTTTCTCGCCGGTGCCCTTGAGCTGGTTGAGGTCCACCGAGAGCTCGCGCGCCAGGCGGCGCACCGACGGGCTGGCATGCACGCCGGAGAAATCGGCGATGGCGCCGCGGGTCGGCGCGGGAGCGGACGCCGGAGCCGCCGCTGCTGGCGCAGGCGCGGCAGCGGGTGTCGGCTCCTGCTGTTCCACGAGGGACGGCGGCTGGGCCATGCCCCCCTCCCCGGCCTGGACCACGACGAGAGGCGCGCCCTCGCTGACCTTATCGCCGAGCTTGACCAGGATCTGTTCGACGATGCCGGCCGCGGTCGAGGGAACCTCCATGGTCGCCTTATCGGATTCGAGCGACACCAGCGGGTCGTCGACATTCACCTTGTCGCCCACATTGACGAGGATTTCGATGACAGGGACGTCCTTGAAGTCGCCGATATCTGGAACTTTGATCTCGGTGGGCACGGGAGTTCCTCCTGAAGACGGTTGGCCCGTTTGGGCTGATGCGCGTGATGGGTCGGCAAAGTGGCGTGCGGTGCGCCCGGGATCTGGCGGCCACCTGTGCGGCTGCCAGGTCTCGGGGCGCGCCCGGCTCAGACGGTGGCGGGATTGGCCTTGGACGGATCGAGCCCGTATTTGCGGATGGCCTCGGCGACGAGCGCCGGCTTCACCGCCCCCTCCTCGGCCAGGCTCTTGAGCGCGGCGACTGCGACCCAGTGCCGGTCGACCTCGAAGAAATGCCGCAGGCGGCGGCGATAATCCGAGCGGCCGAAGCCGTCCGTACCCAGGACGCGGTAGCGGCCCGGTACCCAGGTGCGGATCTGGTCGGCGTAAAGGCGCATATAGTCGGTGGCGGCGATCACCGGGCCCTGCCGGCCTCCCAGACAGGTCTCGACATAGCTCTTCCTCGGCGCTGCCTCGGGATTGAGCAGGTTCCAGCGCTCGACCGCGACGGCCTCGCGGCGCAGCTCGGTGAAGCTCGGGCAGCTCCAGATGTCGGCTTCGACGCCGAAATCGGCGGCAAGCAGCTCGGCCGCGGCGATGACCTCCCGCAGGATCGTGCCCGAGCCCAGGAGCTGGACGCGCAGGGTCGTCTGCTTCTGAGCCTGCCTGAACAGGTACATCCCCTTGACGATGCCCTCCTCGGCGCCGGCAGGCATGGCCGGGTGCTCGTAGTTCTCGTTCATCACGGTGAGGTAGTAGAAGACGTCTTCCTGCTCGGCATACATGCGCCGCAAGCCGTCCTGGACGATGACGGCGACCTCATAGGCGAAGGTCGGATCATAGGAGAGGCAGTTGGGGATCGTGCCCGAGATCAGGTGCGAATGGCCGTCCTCATGCTGCAGGCCCTCGCCGTTCAGCGTGGTGCGCCCGGCGGTGCCGCCCACCAGGAAGCCGCGGGCCCGCATGTCGCCGGCCGCCCAGGCCAGGTCCCCGATGCGCTGGAAGCCGAACATCGAATAATAGATGTAGAAGGGGATCATCGGCGCGTCCGAGGTCGAATAGGACGTCGCGGCCGCGATCCACGACGACATCGCACCGGCCTCGTTGATGCCCTCCTGCAGGAGCTGGCCCGATTTGTCCTCCTTGTAGAACATCAGCTGATTGGCATCCTCGGGCCGGTAGAGCTGGCCGACCTGGCTGAAGATGCCGAATTGCCGGAACATGCCCTCCATGCCGAAGGTGCGGCTCTCGTCTGGCACGATGGGCACGACGCGCTTGCCGATCTGCTTGTCGCGCAGCAGCGTGTTGAGCACGCGCACGAAGGCCATGGTGGTCGAGATCTCGCGGCCTTCGGTGGATTTGAGCTGTGCATCGAAGGCCGAGAGCGGCGGCACTTCCAGCGCCGTCGATTTTGCCCGGCGCGAGGGCAGCGAACCGCCGAGCGCGGCGCGGCGCTGGCTGAGATAGGCAAGCTCCTTGCTGCCCTCCTCGAAGCGGATGAAGGGGATCTCGGCGAGCTTCTCGTCGGTGATCTCGGTGAGGCCGAAACGGTCGCGGAACTCCTTGAGGGAATGCTCGCCCATCTTCTTTTGCTGATGGGTGATGTTCTGGCCTTCACCCGCCTCGCCCATGCCATAGCCCTTGACGGTCTTGGCCAGGATCAGCGTCGGCTGGCCCTTGTGCTCGCTGGCGGCCTTGTAGGCGGCATAGACCTTGAGGGGGTCGTGGCCGCCGCGCACCAGCGCCCAGATCTGCTCGTCCGTCCAGTCCTTGACCATGGCGGCGGTTTCCGGCGACTTGCCGAAGAAATGCTCGCGGACATAGGCGCCATTCTTGGACTTGTAGTCCTGATATTCGCCGTCGACCGTCTCGCTCATGATCTTGAGCAGGGCGCCACTGCTATCCCGGGCGAGAAGATCGTCCCAGCCCGAGCCCCAGATCACCTTGATCACGTTCCAGCCGGCGCCCTTGAACTGGGCCTCCAGCTCTTGGATCACCTTGCCGTTGCCGCGCACCGGCCCGTCGAGGCGCTGCAGGTTGCAGTTGATGACGAAGATGAGATTGTCGAGTTTTTCGCGCGCGGCAAGGGAGATGGCGCCGGTCGATTCTGGCTCGTCCATCTCGCCGTCGCCGAGGAAGGCCCAGACCTTGCGCGGAGCGGTGTCGGCAAAGCCGCGATTATGGAGATATTTCAGGAAGCGCGCCTGATAGATCGCCATCAGCGGCCCCAGCCCCATGGAGACCGTGGGGAACTGCCAGTAGTCGGGCATCAGCCAGGGGTGGGGATAGGACGACAGCCCCTTGCCGTCGACCTCCTGGCGGAAGGCAAGCAGCTGCTCCTCGCTGAGGCGCCCCTCCACGAAGGAGCGGGCATAGATGCCAGGCGAGACATGGCCCTGCACATAGATGAGGTCGCCGCCGTGATCCTTGGTCGGCGCGTGCCAGAAATGCATGTAGCCGGTGTCGTAGAGCAGCGCCGACGACTGGAAGCTGGCGATATGGCCGCCGAGCTCGGACGATGTCTTGTTGGCGCGCAGCACGATCGCCATCGCGTTCCAGCGGATGATCGAGCGAATGTGGTGCTCGATGGCCCGGTCACCGGGATGGGCGGGCTGCTTGTCGGCCGGGATGGTGTTGAGATAGGGCGTGTTGGCCGAATAGGGCACCGGTGTCCCGCGTCGGCGGGCGCCTGCCATGACCTGGTCGAGCAGAAAATGGGCTCGGTCCGGGCCCTCGACCTCGATGACGCCGTCAAGCGACTCGAGCCACTCTCGGGTTTCGGCCGGATTGGTGTCCTTAATCTCGTCGCTCATGCGCGATCCCTACTGTCTGGATAAGCCGATAGGCGGGAAGTGTCGGAAACTCGGGAAACTCTGAAGGCAGGCAGGGCTGTTCGAACAATCTGATCGCAGCGGGATTTGTCCGCTCCGGTAGGCATCGGAGTCGATTTTTTCGCGCGGCTGCTGCGTTTCTTTCCGGACGCAAGCCGACACGAAAGCCTCGGTGACCAGTCGACCATCTTCCGAGATTGCGAGCGATGAAATCGAACTCATGTCGGCAACGATCTTACCGGCGATCCGGCTCGACGCCACGATGAAAACGATGCCGGCCTTCTCGGCCAGCTCACAGCCAGCAGCGCCCAGCTCGACCAGGCGTTGGGGAACCTTCCTGCCGGTACCCCGATGAAGCTCGTGCCCGCCCTCGATCAGATGGCCCGCCATGGGCGCTCCCATGATCCCAGTCCAATGACGTCCAGCTTCATGACACCACCCTCCCTTGCTTCGGCTCGCGGGATTCCCCCGATCAAACCCGCCCCGCCTCAACCGTTCGGGGCAGAAGGCCTGTGAATGGCCTTGCCGAACTTGCGCGAGCGAACCGCATCAGAAGCACCATCGTGCAAGGAAGCGACTGCTTGCCAGCAAGTTAGAGCACAAAAGCCAATGATTGGCCGGGTGTTTTCACATCGTGGAATGCAGAAGTATCGCTCCGCGCAACCCTCGATCATATCAGCGCGCGACGTCAGGCAGGCGGCCAGCATCATTGCGCAAGAAAGGCGACGCCGACCAGATGAGCACCATGACCGACCAGCCAGCGCGATGCTTCCGGCTTGAACTGCACGAAACCCTCACTTTGCAGCGTCGTCAGCAGACGATGGGCGGTCGAGGGCGCCAAATTCGTGACTCGAACAATTTCGCGCAGCGTCATGCCATGGGGATCCTGCGCGATGCATTTGAGGATCGACACGGCTCGGAGGACCGCCTGCACGCAACCATGGCCAGCTGAGATCTCATAGCCGCCGTTCAAGAGCGCAGGCGTTCCCCGTCCCGCGTCACCGTTTTCGTGGCCGCCGAGTTCCCACAGGCGCTGCGCCGTCCCAGCGATCGAGTCCACTGCGACCTCCCCTGATTTCCCGAGATGCAGGCGCGTTATGTCGAGAGAATATTTATACGTCCAATATATCCTTCGGATAGAATTATACTCCGAACGTATTTATCGGCATGTTATCTGGAATCCCGATGCCGCTCTTGCACGCCGGACGGAGGGCCGAACAAGGAGCCGAACCGACCCGGGTAATGGCCTGTCGTCACTGCCGGAAATAGTCGCGCGTTTCGATCAGGAAGCGATCGACAGCGGCACTGCGGTCGTCACGATAGAGCATCATGACATCGGCAACCGGCGCAGGCTCGACGAGGCGCCTGTAGATGATACCCGGGCGCGCCAATTCCCGTACCGCCTCCGGCACAAGCGCAATGCCAAGGCCCGCTGCGACCAAGCTCAGCAAGGAATGGGACTCGACCACTTGCTGGGAAATATTGGGAGCAAAGCCCGCTTCGACACAGCAATCCCTGAGATATCGCGCAAATCGGGAATCTTTCAGGCGCAGGAACACGAATTTTTCGTCCCGCAAGTCGGCAAGTGCGATTTCGCCATTGCCCGCCAGTGGATGCGACTGGGGCAAGGCAAGGCCAACCTTTTCGGGCCAGGCAAGCTCCGTCACAAGGGCGGGATCGCCCGTTGGTCCGCGCAGAAAGCTGATATCGATCTTGCGGGCATGGAGCGCGAGCTCCTGCTCGAGCGGCGGCATTTCCTGGATACGCACGAGGACATGGGGCATGCCCGCCTGGAACCGAGCAATCAATCCCGCAAGAGGCCCGAGAAGCACGGAACCTGTCGTAGCAAGGTCAAGCTCTCCGACCTGGCCACGGCCAATGGCATAGGTTTTCTCCACGGCCTCGTCGACCTGCGCGAGAATGGCCCCAGCATAGTTGCGAAAAGCCACGCCGGCCGCCGTCAGTTCCACGCGTCGCTTGTTGCGGATGAAGAGTTGCGTCTTCAGTTCATATTCCAGGTCCTGGATCTGTGTGCTCAGAGGCGGTTGGGAGACACCTAGGCGCGTGGCTGCTGCTGTGAAGCTGAGCTCTTCGGCGACTGCCACAAAGTAACGCAAATGACGCAATTCCACAGATGTCCCCATGTGTGAGACGACGCATCGCAACCCTGCCAGACTACGTGGGTTGGGATTGTCGTGCAATTTCGTCAAAAGCTATCCGCAGGTACCGGACGATGTGAATAGGGTTTCCGACTCACTTTTGATGAAGTTGAGGCGGCGATCGGAGTCGGTTTCACGAATTGCAACCGGTTGCAGGGGGCTCCCCGATTTGAACCTGCGCTCGTAAAATCCTGATTCTATTGAGTAGGGATCCGCAGCCAGGTCTCATGCCGTGGCGCACGACAATGACCGAAACCGCGACGTCCCTCGACATCGTACGATAGGAGCGGTTGGCCGAACCATCGGGACCTAACCGTCAAGGCCCCAAAGATCGGGGTTGCGTTTGAAATACTCGATCAGCATCTGCGTGAGCACCCGTACTTTCCGCGTGGGATACTGCCCCGGCGGGCGGACGACATAGGCGGCGCCCGGAGGTACCGGATAGCGTGTCATGATCGGAACCAGAGCGCCGGACGCCACATATTCATATGTGATGCAATCGGGGAGCCAGGCGATGCCGAGACCTGCTGCTGCCGCAGCGGCAAGTGCTATGGCGCTGTCGGCCTTGAACCTGCCTTGCGGCTGAACCGTGACGATCTTGTCGCCATCCATGAACTGCCAGGCCTCGGTTCCCTGCATGAGGGCCTGATGGGCGACGAGCTCGCCCGGAGTCTCGGGTGATCCATGCATCTCGATATAATCCGGGCTTGCGACAAGCTTGCCATGGATCGGCCCGACACGCTTCGCGATCAGGTTGGAGTCCTGAAGGTAGGCGCCCCGGATCGCGCAATCGAAACCCTCTGCGATGAGATCGACGACGCGATCGCTGTAGGAAGTATGGATCTGAAGCTTCGGGTGCAGGCGCGCCATTTCCGCGAGCACAGGAGCGAAATGGGTGGCGCCGAAAGTAAGCGGCATGGCAACCCTCAGGCCGCCGCGCAACTCACCGGTGGGGAGGATCGCCTCCCTGGCCGTATCGATTTCGGCGCTGGCTCTGGCCGCATGGTCTCTGAACGTGGTTCCCGCTTCCGTGAGTGCCGCGCCGCGGGTCGTTCGTGAAAGAAGCTGGACGCCAAGCTCCGCTTCAACCCGGAAGAGACGCCGGCTGACGATCGACTTGGAGACGCCGAGCCGGCGCGCGGCCGCCGATACGCCCCCTGCATCGGCCACTGCGACGAATGTCCGTAGATCTTCGATGTCCAACTCGGCGTTCCTCATTTCGCGACACGGCCTGCCGGACTATGGCACTACCGCATCACGAAGAGGAACGGCAAATTGCGGCCGGCAAACATCGCCCGCCGGCGCATGTCTCCCGCAAAACCAATGCCGCACAAAGCGGCAGCAAAGGACGCAATAATGACCTTTCGTAACGGCCTTGACTCGCTTCTTCGGCCCGAAGATTCAGTCCTCGTTCTGATCGACCACCAGCCGTACCAGCTCGCGAACCTGAACAGCCACGATCCTCACATGGTGGTCAACAATTCGACGGCTCTGGCCAAGGCAGCCAAGGCCTTTGGCGTTCCTACCATCCTAACGAGTGTGATCGCAGACCGGGGCGGTGTCATCTTCCCCCAGATCACCGACGTCTTCCCCGGCCAGGAAGTGATCGACAGGACGTTCATCAACACCTGGGAAGACCGGCAGGTAGTCGACGCCGTCAAGGCCACTGGCCGCAAGCAGTTGATCATCGCGGGCTTGTGGACCGAGATCTGCGTTGCGATGCCGACGATCCAGGCGCTCGGCGAAGGCTGGGACGTGACAGTTGTCACTGATGCGTCCGGCGGCACTTCGGTCGAGGCCCACGCGGTCGCTATCCAGCGCATGATCATGGCCGGTGCGAATATGATGACCTGGCTGGCAGTGGCTTCGGAATGGCAGCGCGACTGGGCCCGTACAGAGCATGCCGCGGAGCTTTCGGAGGTGCTGGTGCAGCATGCTGCCGGCAGCGGCATTGCCTTCCTCTGGGAGCAGCAACTGCTCAAAACGCCTGTGCCGAGCAAAGGCTGATCCGGAGCCGGGATGGCGAGTTTCGCTTCGAATCCAGAGCGATCCGTATCTGGAGTCTCGCCACTTCCACCTCGCAGGGAAGCCTTGTGACGTCAGCGATGAATGCTATGCCCGGATGCTCGCTCCGGCGAGCGGAGGCATGGATCGATGCGGCTGATGCGTCCAACCACCCCCAAGCGGGCTGTGGCGCAGCGAGGGAACCATGAAAGCAGCCATCTATGACCACCCCGGCCCGCCCGACGTCCTTCGCTATGCGGATGTGCCCGATCCGGTTTGTCCAAACGATGGCGTCCTGATCCGCGTCGAAGCCGCCGCTATCGAGGGCGGCGACCTGATCAATCGCGCATCCACGCCTCCACCCCACCCGGCCTTCGTCGTCGGCTACGCCGCCGCCGGCGAAATTATCGCGATCGGGGAAGACGTGAAGAATCGCAAGGTGGGCCAAAAGGTGACGAGCTTCGACCTCGCCGGATCGCATGCGGAGCTGCGTGCCGTTGTCGCCAGCCGGACCTGGCCTGTGCCGGAGGGACTCGATGTGGCCGCTGCCGCAGCCCTGCCTATCGCATTCGGGACCGCTCATCACTGCCTCTTCGCGCGGGGCGGTTTGAAGCGTGGCGAAACTGTCCTCGTCCAGGCAGGCGCCGGCGGCGTCGGGCTTGCCGCCATCCAGCTCGCCCATCTGGCAGGCGCGACCGTGCTTGCAACGGTCTCCGGGCTCGAGAGGGCCGAACGCCTTGTCGAGCTCGGCCTCGATCATGCGATCGATCATCGCTCGGCCGACGTCGTCGATACGGTCATGCGTCTGACACAAGGTCGTGGCGTGGATCTCGTCCTGGACCCGGTGGGAGCCACCCTGCAAGGTTCCCTGGCGGCGCTCCGGCCCGAAGGGCGTCTGATATTCGTGGGGAACGCCGGCGGTTCGCAACTCAGTATTGATCTATGGTCAGCACTACAGGCGAACCAATCGCTTTTCGGCGTCTTCATGGGAACGCAATTGGAAAAGCCGGATGTCTACCTCACAGTTTCCAGGATGCTGGAGTTGGCAACAACGGGGGATCTCAAGGTGATCGTGGACAGGACGTTTCCACTTGCAGCCGCCCCTGAGGCCCACACCTATGCCGAAGGCAATTCCATCCTCGGGCGCGTTGTGATCGTCCCGGCCAGGCGATAAGCTTCGCGGATCGGGTGAAAACGCAGGCGCCTTATGGCGAACAGTGCCGGAGTGCTGCACCTTTCATCGCCCCCTTCCCGCCCCAGCTGAACATATCGACGACCTATATCGCGACGCGAAATGGCCACCGCTTCGCGGACGACGCAGTATGTCCGTACTGCACTTGATAAGGCCGACAATACCGTCAATTCAGACGCCTTCGGACCCGCTGGCAGGCCAGCGACAAGGATCTCTTTTTCCACTTGCGATGGTCTTTTGGTCGGTCCCTAGCGCTTGGCCAGTGCCCTTGAGCTCGCTTGACCAGTCCATATCGCTCGACGGACCGTCTGGTTTCGAGCGAAAGGATGCTCCATCAAAACCTGGGATCAAACATCCAAGGCCGATCGACGATGACAAACATGCGCCATCACATTTCGGTACTGAGCAATAGTCCGCATGTTTCACGGTTGCGCGTTCCCATAACAAAAAATGGCCCGGACAAAGCCGGGCCATTTCGAAAGGAAAGTTTGGAAGTCAGATATGATTTTCTGGTCTCGCGAACCAGAATCCCATTGATACACAAATTGTTCCGTTACGCCAGAACTCAATCAACGTTTAGATCATTAAATGACTCACATGACTCGTAGCGTCATGAATGAACACGACCATTCATCACGGAGAATTCATCTAGTATAGATGCAAAGAAGGCCCAATTTACATTGGGCCTTCAATCAGAACCTATCTAACTAGACTCAGAAAGTCCGCTTGAGGCGAACACCGCCCTGCAAGACATTGTACTTGCTGCGGCCGCTCAATTCGCCATCGTCGATGACGCCATTGTCCAACTTGCCGTGGGTCCAGGCCACTTCACCGGCAACGGTCAGGCCCTTGACGATCGTGTAGGTCAGGTTACCTACGATCGTGTATTCCTTCAGGCCATATTGGCCGTTGCCCAGATAGCGGTCATACTGCGTATCGATGTAAGAACCGACGAGGTTGGCACCCAGAACCGGGGTGATGTTGCCGCCGAGCTCCGCCGTGATCGACCAGCCCTTGCCACGGTCAATTCGACCACGGCTGTTCACGAAGGAATCGGAGTTTGCAATCCAAGTGGCGCCTGCGCCCAGATAGTCGAGCGCACCATCCGCATACTGACCTTCAACGATGAAGTGACCGTTGTCGATCGCAGGGATCTTGATCAAGCCGGTGGCACCGACGGCATAGCCGTACTTGTTGCTGCGACGAACGTTAACGGGTGTCACTACCGGCGGATCGCCGGGGTTAGCGCCGGGGGTGGTGATCGTGTAGTCCGTTCCCGAACGAGACTGATGACCCGCCGCCTGAACGGCGATGGAGCCCCAGGATTGATCCCAACGCAACTGGGCGACGACATCGGGAACCTGCTGACCACCTTCACGGTAACCATAGAGCGTCCCGTTGATATCAACCGGCGTACTCGTCCCGCCGACGCGATGATCGCGGCCGTCTTCGATCGACAGCGTGGCGCTGAAGCCACCGCCGAACTGGGCGGTGTAGGCGATCAAGTTGACTGTGTTCTGCTCTGCATAATATGGCGCCCAGATGGTGTCGCCATACTCGTTGTCGTAGAAGCCGAAGAAGGAATGGGCGTAACCAGCGGTCAGGCCACCGAACTGGATGAAGGCCTTGTCGATGGTGAAACGGTTGTCGTTATAGATGCCGCCGCGGCCCTGATTGCTGATCGGATGCGAGTCGGCATTGATCTGAAAATAGGAACGCAGCAGACCCCAGTCGGTCTCCGTACGGGCATCGAACCAGATGCGGGCCTGGGTGTTGAAGGCCGAACGATCGTCGTTGCGGCTGAAACCATTACCGGCAAAAGCGCGATAATCGGCGCGAATTTCGCCGCCGATCTTCAGGCAGGTATCGGTGCCGGGAATATAGAAAAAGCCCGGACCGAAGGCCGTGCAGACCTTCACATATTCGACGGCTTCACCCTTGGTCATGGGCAGATCAGCGGCCTGAGCGGCACCGATTATAGCGAGTCCGGCAGATGCGCCGAGGAGAAGAGACCTTATGGTCATTTGATGACCTCCGAGATAGTGCGATTTCTGATTAGAAGCGCTTTGCAGCACTTCAATCGATTGCGAGACCGTGAGCGCGTTTTTGCGCCCCCGAAAAGATTCCAAAGAACCATTCCTTAAGGTGATCGCACTTTGGGTCTCGAGACAACAAAATATGGCAATTTATCGTCACTATGGCGAACTTTTACAACTTCATGTTGCAAATTTGGCACATCATTTTTGAGACTCGAAAAATCGAAGAATTACAATAAATTATGAAGCATTTATGGAAATTATTCTGATTTTTACGAGAATATACTGTCAAACCGGACTGAGGCCCAGAAGTCCCCCCACTTCCATCAAAGGGTGTTGATGTTTTCGCACCGGCGTTCGATCGTTCGGCGATCCCGCTCTGTGTGCGCCTGAACCCGGCCTGCAATCCGAGCCTTCGCGATCTGGAAAAGGGGGATGATCGCACGAGCTTCCATATCGATCTTTCCACCCTGTATCGGCACCCCCCTCACCTTTCGCCTCGACGGCGCGAAGAGCGCGACCCTGAATCCCACCTCGCAAGCCATTGCCGGGGCATTCGAATTCATATGAATAGGAATTCTGATGAGAGAAGGCCTCCTAGGCAGTCAGCCTAAAGCAAAGCCACTTGCGGGCACGCCGCGATAGGGCGGGCAAAATCGATCCGCTTGTGCTGGCCTCCCGACGGCCGCTCCGCTGGCCACCGGCCCCAGGCCAATCCGTTTCAAGGCCTCGAGCGCCGCCGCTGCCTTACGGGTATGTCCCGCACCAGGCCCGCCACCACTACATTCTCTATCGCCGTCAGCTTCCCGAACCGGAAGTCATTTTCGCTCACCGCGATCCGTGTCGCCAAAACTGCCGGGCTGACGGGCCACAAGAAACGCAAGATGGCGCTCGATGCGATCCAGGCGTTCCAGGATCGCCAGGGACTCGTCTTTACCGATCTGTTTGTCGACGGCATCAAGAGAACCTTGGGAGCCGTGGGTCACTTCAGCCACCGAATCTGAATGCTCGCGATCAGGCATTGCGTTTCCTCGTATCGTTTCTTCAAAGGAAGGTTGAACTGTTGAACGAGATCTCCAGACGCGGTCCAACGGCATGATGTCGCGCCAGACATTCTGATGGCAGACCGGTCTGAGAAAGCGGCGGATCGACATCGCGCCGACCGAGATGGTCCCGAAATTCGTGCTGGCCGGATAAGGCCGGCCATGCACCATCGCGTCCGTAGCGTCGACCCCGGTCGGATAGCCGTTCATCAACAAGCGGCCTGCCTGGCGTTCCAGTGTCCGCAAGAGGCTCGTTTTCGAAGGTGGCCTCCGCGGCTATCCCTTCGCCTGCGATCAGGCGTCTGCCATGTGGGACAAAGGTCATGGTGCTCGCTCGTGATCGCGCAATGTCAGCCGAAATAACGGACGCGGAAGGCATCGATAGCCACGGCGATGAAGATCATCACGCCGCCGATCATGCCCACATAGAAGGAGGGAACGTTGATGATGGCGAGGCCCACCTGGATGACGGTCAACAGCAGGACGCCGCCCAGAACACCACGCACATTGCCGCGTCCACCGAAGACGCTGACGCCGCCGATGATCGGCGCCGCGATCGCATAGAGCAGATAGCTCGATCCCTGGTTCGAGGTGATCGCCATCTGCCATGATGCCAGCAAGAACCCAGCCAGACCGGCGAGGAACCCCGACATCGTGTAGGTGATGACCTTGACACGGCCGACCCGAATTCCCGCCGAATTCGAGGCGACAGGATTGCCGCCAACCGCATAGATCGAACGCCCCAGCACCGTGCGGTGCAGGACGACGGCGATCACGACCAGCGCCATTACAAACACGACCGGCATGATTGGCCAGCCGCCCACCATGGCCTGCCCGATCCAGACATACCCGTCCGACATGTTGGTCAGCGTCTTGCCTTGTGTCAGCGCGAGCAGGGCCCCTTGCAGGATGATCATCATCGACAAGGTCTCGATCAGCGACACCATTTTCAGGCGCGTGATGCAGATGCCATTGAAAAAACCGATCAGGGTGGCGACCGCCAGGCCCATCAGCGCGGCGATCAGCCATGGCATTCCGAGATCGGAATAGGCAAGAGCCCCCACGGCCGCCGAAAAGCCTGCATTGGCGGGAATGGACAGGTCGATCTCCGCCACCAGAAGCGGCAGGGCCACCGCAAGCCCGAGCATTCCCAGGACGGTTGCCTGCACCATCACGTTCTGAAGATTCATGACGGTCAGGAAGTAGTCGTTGAACGCACCGAAAATGGCGACCAGCGCGATGAGCCAGATCCAGACGATATTGTGGAGGACCCACCCCAGAATTGCGTCACGGTTCAACTTGGCGGCAGGCGGGGTGACCGTACCATTGACAGTTGCCTTGCTCATACCAAACTCTCCTGTTCTCCGGACGCGTCAGGCCTGCACCGAAGAACGCAGGCGTTCGACGGTGATGGCTTCTCCCGTGAGGGTTTCCTTGATCTGGCCGTGCTCGAAGATGCAGACGCGGTCGACGGCACGTACCAATTCGTCGGTGTCGGTCGAGACGATGATGACCGAAACACCGGCGGCACTGAGTTCGTCGATGATCCGCAGCACGTCCTGCTTGACGCCCACATCGATGCCTCGGGTGGGTTCGTCGACGATCAACAGACGCGGCTCGGTGGCAAGCACGCGGCCAAGGCAGACCTTTTGCTGGTTGCCGCCGCTGAGTGTATCGACCGCATAGTCCGGATTGGGTGCCTTGACATCCATTGCCTTGAAATAGCGGTCGATGATCTCGGCTTCGGCGGCGCGATCGATGTAGCCCATGCGCGCGCGCGCCGGCAGCGAGGACAAGGCAATATTCTGTCCGATCGACATTTTTCCGACGGCACCGTCCCTGCGGCGGTCATCCGACAGAAAGGCGATCCCCGCATCGAGAGCGGCGCGAGGGGTTCGGGGCAGCCTGCGCTGCGTGCCATCGATGGCGATCGTGCCACTGGCCGGATACAAACCGAATATCGCCCGGGCCAGTTCTTTCGCCCCCGCCCCCGGCAGGCCGGTCAAGCCCACGACCTCACCCGCCGCGATATCCATTGCCTTGAGGGACAGGTACTGGCCTTTGACGTCGCGCAGCGACACGTGAGGCGCCTTGCCGGCATGATCGCGTCGGTCCCGCTGGAACAGGGTCAGTCCACGGCCCAGCACGAGCTCGGTCAGTTGCTCGGAGGAGAGGGAGGCGACGTCCTCGGAACCGCCGGCAAGACCACCGTCCCGAAGCACCGACACCGCATCGCAGATCTCCAGGATCTCGTCATTGTAGTGGGAGATGAAGATGAAGGTGACGCCATCGCTCTTCAAACGACGCATGAAGTCGAAAAGCACGCGCCTGTCGGCGACGGTCAGCGCAGCCGTCGGTTCGTCAAGGATGATGACCTTGCCGCCCGAAAACATCGCCCGCAGGATATTGAGCTTGCGCCTTGCGACGGCATCCAGGCGGCCGGCCAGCGCATTGGCGTCGATGCCGGAGCCTTCGAGTATTCGCAACGCGTCCTGACGCAGGGCCTTCCAGTCGACAAAGCCGTTCTTCACCGGCCAGATGCCCAGCATCAGATTCTCGGCGGCGGTCAGGTTGTCGATGATCATAGGCTCCTGGGTCACCAGGAAAACACCGGCCTGCTCCATCGTCTTGACGTCGACATGGTGGAGCGGCCGGCCGTCCATGACGATTTGCCCGGAGGTTGGCGAGCGCTGGCCGGAAATGATCCCGACCAGCGTGGACTTGCCGGCACCGTTCTCGCCAAGAAGGCCATGGATCGTACCGCGGCGGATGCTGAGCGACACGCCGCGCAGCGCCCTGACCGGTCCATAGCTCTTCGTGACGTTGTCGATCCGCAGGATCTCGTCTTGCGCAGTTGTGGACCCACGCAAATCATGCGCCGTCATATCGCCCCTCCCAGATCATTGTGTGAGCCGGGGCGGCTATTTGCGCCCCGGAAAACCAGATTCGGGAACTATCGGTAGGCGATACCCCAGTCCTTTTCGGCAACCGCTCCCCAGTGGCGCCGGTCGTTGGCGTTGTCGCCATTGATGACGAAAGCCGGGATGATCAAGGTGGGGCCGGTCTTGCCGGCGACGAGATCGCCCTTCTCCCAGAAATATTTCTTGTTCTCATAAGTGCCGAGCGGCACATCCTCGCCCTTCAGGGCATGCTTCACGATCATCTCGACCGCGATTTCGCCATAGGCGATCGGATCCTGCGACACGCAGGCATCCATATAGCCTTCCTGGATCCATTTGAGCGCGACCGGCTCGCCGTCGATATTGATGAAGATGACATGGCCGTCCTCGCCCACCTTCTTCCAGCGTCCCTTCTGCTGCAGCGCGGTGACGATGCCACGGGAAGGCGAGTCGGAGGGCGCATGCACGGCGTCGAGGTCGGGATGCTCGGAAAGCGTGGAGAGCGTCACGGACAGCATCTGCTCGAGCTGCCCCTCGGTGGGACGCGCCAGATATTTGATCTCCGGATATTTCGCAAAGACCGAGTCCACGCCTTCCTTGCGCAGGCGCCAGGCGACCGAAGCGAGCGCGCCATAGCAGTTCAGCACCGTGCCTTTCGGGCTTCCGTGTTTCTTGACCAGGCGCTTGACGATCTCCTCGGCAGCCATGACGCCACCCTGGAAATTGTCGAAGCTCACGGTGATGGCAACTTTCCCGCCATCCGCCGGCGTATCGATGATGCCGACCGGGATCGATTGCTGGTTGTAGCGCCGGATGGCGGAGACGATGGCCTGGCTGTCGATCGGATCGGAGATGATCGCCGACGGGCGTGAAAGCAGCAAGCTCTGCCATTGCTCGAGCTGCCGGGTGTTGTCGAAATTCGCGTTGGTCGCCTGGAACTCACCGGAGCTTTCCTTGACGGCGCGCTTCACCGCTTCTTCCTGGATCACGAAGAAGTAGTAGTCGAGGCTCTTGTTCGAATAGGGGATCGACAGGCGGCTTTGCGCGGCGAATGCGCCCTGCCCCGTCATCATCCCCAGCCCGATCGCCGCTCCGCCCGCAAGCACGTTACGCCGGCTAATTCCCCCTCGGATCTCCATTTCGCTCTCCCTGATGCTGTTTTTTAGGCGTATGTAGTATTACTAGATATTCAGTTCAACTGTCAACTGGTCGCGCAGCGTGCCGTGATGGCTGCCGCGCAACTTGCACTATGCAATTTTGAGGTTTTTTGATTTTCCTATTTTATTACAATAGGATGAGAATATTTTTGGCTTCTCTTCGGAAAGGAGCGGATAACACCGATCCTTTCTCTTCGCGGAGTTTTACTAGATCACCGCATCTTCACGTAGGATGTTCCATCGAAACATCCCACGACCATTCCCACTGCCTCGCGGGTGAAAAGACCGTTCTCGACCACGCCGGGTATGCGGTTCAACTCGAGCTCCAATGGTGCGGGATCGGCTATGATCGGACCGCAACGGCAATCGAGAATGAAGTTGCCGCTGTCCGTCACGACGGGCTGCCCGTCCCGTACGCGACGCTCAATCCTGACGTCTTTAATCCCGTGATCGGCAAGCAGGCGCGCCACCATGCGCTCGGTCTGCTTCCAGGCGAACTGCACCACCTCCACCGGCAGAGGAAAGCCTCCGAGACAATCGACGATCTTGGTCTCGTCGCAGATGCAGATCATTTGCCTGGAGGCATGGGCGATAATTTTTTCCCACAGCAGGCAAGCGCCGCCGCCTTTGATCATATTGAACTTGCGATCGATTTCGTCCGGCCCATCGATGGTCAGATCGAGTTCGCCGATATCGTTGGGATCGGTGATCTCGATCCCCACCCCACGCGCGACGTCGATCGTCGAACGGGACGTCGTTGTGCAGGTCAGTTTCATTCCTGCGGCAACATGCTTGCCAAGCTCGCGCACGAAGAAATGCGACGTCGTGCCCGATCCCAGGCCCAGCTTCATGCCGTCGCGCACGAATTCCTGGATCACGCGTCGGCCCGCGACCTTCTTGGCTTCGTTCTGCGCGCTCATTCTTCCTCCACTGGCGCAAGGCTCCGCCGCGCCTCTTCAGGGTTTCAAATCTTGTCTGTCAGCCAATTGTCGAGCGCAGGCAGTTGGTCGGGGAACTGGCTGCCGCTCGAAATGGCAATGGCGGTCACCAGCATGTTGGTGACCAGATGGTGGTTGAGACGCGATGCCAGCGGCGTCATCAGTTCAGTCCGGTCGTAGGGCAGGACGGCGACCATGGCATCCGTAACCCGTGCCAGCGGGCTCTCGCCGGCGGCGATCGAGACCACGCGTGCGCCGCGTGCCCGCGCAGCGATGGCGACTTCGACCATCTGCTTGGTATGTCCCGATTGCGAGAAGATCAGCGCGACTTCGCCGGGCTTGGCCCGTTCGGCATGCATCCATTGACGCTGCCTGCCCAGGAGGGCCTGGCACCGCAGCCCGAGACGTTGGAACTTGTGCTCGGCGTCGAGCGCATTCACCTCCGAAATTCCGGCTGCATAGATCCCGATCCAGCTTGCTGCCTGAAGCACACGCGCGGCTTCCGCGACCTGTTCGGGCACCAGATCCTCGGCCAGTCTCTGGATCGCGTTCAGCGAGTTCCGGCAGGTTTTGCGCACGATGTTGTCGATGCTGTCATCGGGAATGATCTGTTCGTAGGCGAAAGGCGCCGAGGGCACGAGGCTCTGCGCCAAATGCAGCTTGAACTCCTGATAGCCATCGAATCCGAAGCGGCGGCAAAACCGCATGATCGTCGGGTCGCTCACCGAGCAGGTCTCGGACAAGCGCGCCATGCTCATGTGCAGCACCTCCGAGGGTGAGGCGCTGACGAAGGCGGCGACCCGCCGCTCAGCCGGATGCATCTCCTCGCGTTCTTGTAGGATACGTTGCAGCAGGCTGACGGTCATCTGGCACTCTCCTTGCCGCTATTCGGCGGCGGTGGGTCTTGGATCGTGCTGCAACAGATCGGCCAGGCGGGTCAACCGATGACCGACAGGAACGTCGACCGAGGCGCCAGCTCCCCACGGAACAACGTAGAATGGCACACCCGCCGCCTCAGCCGTCGCGCGATCGACATTCGTGTCGCCGACATAGGCCCAGCTACCGGGCTCGAGCGCCATCGCTTCGGCGACAGCCATGAGATGACCCGGATCCGGCTTGGAAGCAGGCACCGCATCCGCACCAATCGCCGCATCGAAGAGGTCCGCCAAGCCAAGCTGCTCCAGGACCTTGCCGGTCACTGCGTGGTTCTTGTTGGTGCAGATGCCAAGCCGCGCGCCCGCCTGGCGCAAGGCCGCCAGATCCTCCGGGACATGTGAGAAAAACTGCGTCCTGCCTGCGGGATCGTCGAGATAGGCCTGCAGATATCCTTCGAACGCCCGCTCGACCGCCTCCTCGTCATAGGCGATGCCCTTGTCCTCAAGGATATCGAGGATCAGGCGCCTCGGTCCGTTGCCGATGAATTGCTCCACATAGCGCGGATCGAGTTCCGGCCAGCCATTGGCGGCAAAGCCTTTGCTGAGGGCCGCGGCTATGTCGGGCGCACTGTCGATCAAAGTGCCATCGAGATCGAAAATGAATGCGGCGTAAATCGGCATGTCGCGAGTTCCTACGGCTACTGGTCAAAAATGGCTTCGCCGAGCGCACCGAAGGTTTCGCTCAATGCTGGATACAGGTTGCGATAGGCGCGGTGGGCGCGGGCATAGACCTGGGCGGTGCCCGGGTCTGGGCGTTCCCGCGTCAGGTCACGGCAGCTGCGCGCCGCACTTGCCACGTCGGGCCACACGCCAATCGCCAGGCCCGCGACAAGCGCCGCTCCGAAGGCGGCCCCCTCGGCTGCACCGTCGGTCGTCACCACATCGCAGCCGAACATGTCGGCCTGAATCTGACGCCAGAGTGGCGAGCGCGCACCGCCTCCCGATGCCTTCACAATTTGCCCGTCGATGCCCATCGGCTTCATCAGCGCGTGCATATCGGCAAAAGCGTGGACAACGCCTTCCATCACAGCACGCGCAAGATCGCCACGCCTATGCCGAGCGGTCAGCCCGACAAAGGCACCTCTTGCCCCCGGATCGGGATGCGGGCAGCGTTCTCCGTTGAGATAGGGCAGGAACAGCAGGCCGCGCCCGCCGGCGGGACTCTGTGCCGCCTCCGCCACAATCTGATCAAAGGGGGTCAGCGTACCGTCTGACCCAGCCCACAGCGTCTCGCGAAACCAGCCCATCGCCCCGCCGGCGTTCAGCGAAACGCCCATGCAATGCCATTTGTCCGGCGCAACATTGCAGAATACCTGCAACCTGCCGTCCGGGTTGTCCTGCGGCGAGTCGAGTGCCGCGGCAAGAATGCCGGCCGTTCCGATCGTCGACTGCAATTCGCCGGGGGCAATCACGCCGGACCCGATCGTCTGAATGACGGCATCGCCCCCGCCACCGGCGACCGGTATGCCTTCGGGCAACCCGAACAGATCGGCACCGATGGCCGAGACCCGCCCGGTGATCACCTGCGATTCAAAGACCGGCGGTAGCAGGGCCGGATCGATCCCAGCCACCTCGATCAAGCCCTTGGCCCACTGGCGCCGCCGCACATCGAAGAGCCCCGTGCCGGAAGCATCCGAGACCTCCGACGCGACCTCCCCCGTCAGCCGCAGACGCAGATAATCCTTGGGATTGAGCATCACCTTCATGCGCGCGAACAGCTCCGGCTCGTGATTGCGCATCCACAGGATCTTGCCCCCGGTATAGCCGACCAGCATCCGGTTGTTCGTGGCGGCCAGTACTCCTTCGAGCCCCCCAGCCGCCTCGGTGATCGCAGCGCATTCGGCGCCGTTGCGCTGGTCATTCCAGAGGATTGCCGGCCGCAGCACCCGATGTCCCTCGTCCAGCGGCGTGAGCCCGTGCATCTGGCCGGAAAGGCCGATGCACGAGATCTCGATCTCTGGCGCCTTGGCCAGCGCGCCGGCAACCGCCTTGCGCGCGCCTTCGACCCAGAGTTCAGGATCCTGTTCCGACCATCCCGGATGCGGTTGCGATAGCGGATAAGTCTCGGTTTGCGCCGCGATGACGGCGCCATCGGCCGCAATCAACAACGCCTTGCACCCGGAGGTGCCGATGTCGATTCCCAACAGCGCCTGCATCGCTCAAGCCCCCACACCGTGATGCAGCCGGACATGCTTGAAATTGAAGTATTCAAGCAGCCCCTCGCGACCATGTTCATAACCGACACCGCTCTGCTTACGTCCCCCATAGGGTGCGTTCATGATCCCGGCATCGACATTGTTGATCGCTACATTGCCGTAATCCAGGCCCGCAGACAGGGTCTGGATCTCGGTCAGGTCGCGTGCATAGACATAGGAAGCCAATCCGTAGGGCGTGTCATTGGCCAAGGCGATCGCCTCGGACAGCTCGTCGTAAACGGCAACACCGACCAGCGGGCCGAAGGTCTCCTCGGTCATCACCAGCATCTGGTGCGTGCAGTCGGCCACCACGGACGGACGGAAGAAATGCCCCTTGGCATAGTCGGCGCCCTCGGGCGCCTTGCCGCCCGCGACCAGTCGTGCGCCCCTGGCCAGTGCGTCGTCCAGATGTGCCCGCGTCTTGGCCAGCGGCTCGCCCGAAGCCATCGCCCCCAGATCGGCGTCGGGCCGTTCGAGCCCATTGTGGACGCTGAGCGCCTCGGCCGCCCTGCCCAGTCCCGTGAGGAAGTCCTCATAGACGGAGCGGTGGACATAGATGCGGTTGATCGCGATGCAGATCTGGCCGCAGTTTCGGAAGCTGCGCCGCGCCGCGCCCTTGACCGCTGCCGCGACATCGGCGCTTGCCGTCACGACCATCGGACAATTGCCGCCGAGTTCCAGGGACAGGCGCTTCACCTGCGGGCAGCTTTGCTGGATATGCAGGCCAACCGCACTCGATCCGGTGAAGGCGATCTTGTCGACCTGAGGGTGCTCCACCAGCGCCTGTCCGACCTGCGACCCCTTGCCCGTCAGCACATTGACCACCCCTGCCGGGATTCCCGCCTCGGCGCATTTGGCGGCAATGGCGAGCGCGGTGAACGGCGTAATCTCGGCGGGCTTGATGACGATCGTACAGCCCGACGCCAAGCTCGCGCAAAGCTTCCAGCCCACGAGCTCGGCCGGATAGTTCCACGGAGTGATGGCGCCAACCACGCCGATCGGCTCGCGTACGACGAGGCTCTGGAATCCAGGCTGCTCGTTCGGGATGATCTCGCCATGAACGCGGGTGGCTTCCTCGGCATAGAAATGACAGGCCTCGGCGAGCTTGAGGATCTCGCCTTTTGCCTCGTTGACGGGCTTTCCCTGCTCGGCCGTCATGATCCTTGCCATCGCCAGAGCATCGGCTGCGATCGCATCCCCAAGCCGATGAAGCGCGGCCGCGCGCACCTTGGGCAGCTGCCTCGCCCAGGGACGGAAAGCACGGCGTGCGGCGAGGACGGCTTCCTCGACCTCGGCTTTCGTTGCCGCGGCGATCTGGCCGATGATCTCGCCTGTCGCCGGGTTCTCGACGGGAAGACGCCCGCCCCCGCCTTTTCGGAACGCACCTTCAATGAAGAGCATGCCATCCATCTGGGAAATCAGGTCGTAGGGGGTCTGGTTTGTCATGACGTATCTTCGCCACCTCCCGCTGTGAGCTATCGCTGCCCGTGCCCAGAGTGATATAGCATCACTACATATTGGCAAGAGAAATCTTGGAGGAGAGGCTGCCAAAATGGCGAAGAGCAGAAACAGCGGTTTTATACAAATAATTGATTATATTAGATTAAATTTATTTACCGGAATAGCCGAAGGAAGGGAAGAGCCCCGGGCACCCCTCTCAAAGCGCTTGACCAATGTCCTCCGCTATATGTAGTTTTGCTAGATATAACGAGGGAACATTCAATGCTGCCCACTTCGCCCGAAGCCGGGAAACTCGTTGGCCGCGTATGGCGGCCAGGCAAGGGCCCTTCGATCGTCATACTGCGCGACGGTACCCTCATCGATGTGACCGAGAGCGTGGTCTCCATGGCCGATTTTCTTGATACCGATCCTGCGGGTCGCTTCGATGCTCTCACCGGCGAGGCGATCGGAGTGCCGCAGGACCTGGTCCTCGATCCGGCCGAGATGGGCTATCATTCGAACCGCCCTTGCCTCCTCGCCCCGGCCGACTTCCAGGCCCTGAAGGCCTGCGGGGTGACCTTCGCGCAAAGCATGGTGGAGCGCGTGATCGATGAGCGTACGTCCGGCGATCCGGGCCGCGCGGACGAACTGCGCCGGCGGATAGGAGCGGCAATCGGCGGGAGCCTGTCGAACATCGAGGCGGGTTCGGCGAAGGCCGCGGAGGTAAAGGCCGCGCTGATCGCCGAAGGGCTGTGGTCGCAATATCTCGAGGTGGGCATAGGCCCGGACGCCGAAGTCTTCACCAAGTCACAGCCAATGTCGGCCGTGGGCCCGGGCGCACAGATCGGGGTGAACCGGATCTCGAGCTGGAACAACCCCGAACCCGAAATAGTGCTGGCCGTCGACAGCAAGGGCACTATCCGCGGCGCGACGCTCGGCAATGACGTGAACCTGCGCGACGTCGAGGGACGGTCTGCCCTCCTTCTCGGCAAAGCCAAGGACAACAACGCCTCCTGCGCCATCGGTCCATTCATCCGGCTGTTCGACGACAACTTTACGCTCGCCGATATCGAGACTGCGACCCTGACCATGTCGGTTGCGGGAACAGACGGCTTCCGCATGTCGGCACATTCGAACATGGCGGAAATCAGCCGCAAGCCCGCCAGTCTGGTCTCGCAGACATTGAACAAGTCCCACCAATATCCGGACGGCTTCATGCTGTTTCTGGGGACCATGTTCGCGCCCACGCAGGACCGCGCAGAAAAGGGTTCGGGCTTCACGCACGCAAAGGGCGATGTCGTGGTAATCTCGACGCCGCTTCTGGGCACGCTGCAAAACACTGTCGTCTACTCCGACGAAGCGGCACCATGGACCTTCGGCACGCGTTCGCTCATGCGCAATCTGGCAGGGCGAGGACTGCTTTGAGCTGCGGGCGAGCCAGACTGTCCGACACCCCGGGCCCTTGGAAACTCCCAGCGTGAACGAGGGCCGTCACGCCCTCTTTGCTGAATGTCAGGGCTGCCGTTCGGAGGAAACCCGTGCTGCGAGTCTGCGGGTTGTAGCCATGTCGAACCGCGCTGCCCTGCTGCCTCGCACGCTGATGGCAGCAAGCCGTCACCCTGCCTGCCAAGCCGATGGAGGAACGAATGGACTATAGGGCGAAGTACGATCTGATGGGCAAGCTTGCGCTGGTCACCGGCGCAGGACAAGGGATCGGAGCCGCTATCGCCGAGGCGCTCGCGGCGACCGGAGCCGAAGTGATCTGCACCGACATCAAGCGCGAGCGGGCACAAGCCACCGCACTCGATCTGAGCTCCAGGGGCCACAAAGCACGGGCGGAGGTTCTGGATGTCACCGACAGCGCGTCGATCGACGCATTGGCGAGCGCCTTGCCCCCGCTTGACATATTGGTCTGCAACGCGGGGATCGTGACCAACACGCCCGCCGAGGACATGACCGACGCGGAATGGGACCAGGTCATTGCCGTCAACCTGACAGGCGTGTTTCGCACCTGCCGCGGGTTCGGCCGGCGGATGCTGGAGGCCGGGACGGGCTCAATCATCAATATCGGCTCGATGTCCGCCCAGATCGTCAACATCCCGCAGCCGCAGTGTCACTACAATGCCTCGAAGGCAGGCGTGCACCACCTGACAAAATCATTGGCGGTCGAATGGGCCAAGCGCGGCGTGCGGGTGAATGCGGTCGCACCCACCTATATCGAGACGCCGCTCCTGCATGGTCTCGAGAACCAGCCTGGCTTGGTGTCGCGCTGGCTCGACATGACGCCTGCCGGGCGATTGGGGCAACCTTATGAAATAGCCTCCGTCGTTCAGTTCCTGGCCTCGGATGCATCGAGCTTGCTGACGGGCTCAATCATCAACGCCGATGGGGGCTATACATGCATTTGAGAACTCGTTGCCTTGGCGCTGGCCCGGATGAACCTTCCTCACGCAGCTCGATACCCTTGTCCTGCCTGCCGCCCTGCCGGCATCGGTCGAACCGCAACGGCGTGGAACCACCGGAAATCCCAAACGCGATGGCGACTATGCGCAGCGCGACGTAGACCACCTGACACCCCCTCTCCCAGGCGAACCAGCCATGCCCCCCATCGATGACCATCTGGCCATTTTCGATCCTGTCACCGATCCCGACCAGGCCGAGCGCTATCTCACCGACTGGCCGCGCGATGCGAAGGGACGGGCTCGCGCTATCCTGCGCCCACGCACCGTCGAGGAGGTTGCGCAGATTGTGCGTCTATGCGCCGCCGCCGCCATTCCCGTCGTACCCCAGGGCGGCCATACCGGGCTTGTCGCAGGTGGGGTGCCTTCGGCTGACGGCACAGAAGTGGTCGTCAGCCTGGAACGGCTGAACCATATCCGCGAAATCGACCCGGCCAACTTCTCGATGACAGTGGAGGCAGGCTGCATCCTCGCCAATCTCCATGACGTCGCCTCCGAGCATGAGCGCCTCTTCCCCCTGGCGCTCGGCGCCCAGGGAAGTTGTCAGATCGGCGGCAACGTCGCCACCAATGCCGGCGGCCTCAATGTGCTGCGCTATGGCATGACGCGCAATCTCGTGCTCGGCATCGAGGCCGTGCTGCCGGACGGGCAGATCTGGAACGGCCTGAGGAAGCTGCACAAGAACAACACAGGCTACGACCTCAAGCAGCTTCTCATCGGTTCGGAAGGCACACTCGGCATCGTCACGGCGGTGAGCCTGCGCCTCTTCCCCAAACCGACGCAAGTGGAGACGGCCTTCCTCGCGGTGGAGAACCCCGCAGCTGCCGTCGCGCTCTACGGACTTGCCCGGCGAGACCTCAGCGACCTGCTCTCGGCGTTCGAGCTCATCGGCCATGTCGGCGTGGAACTCGCGCAGGAGGCAACGCCGGATTTGCGCCATCCCCTGGAAACCAGATCCTCGCACTATGTGCTGATGGAGGCCTCGGCCAGCGGCCTGGTCGACCTCTCTGCCCTGATGCAACGCTTTCTCGAGAGCGCGATGGAAGCAGGCCATGTCCTCGACGGCACGGTTGCTGCCAACAGCGCGCAGGCCGGTGCGCTCTGGCGCATCCGCGAGGACCTGGTGGAGGGGCAGGCCCGCCGCGGCCGTCATCTGCGCACAGATGTCTCGGTGCCGATTTCGGACATCGCCGCCTTCCTCGCCAAAACGGATGCTGCGCTGGCGCAGGCCGAGCCCAACGCCATTCCCGTAGCCTATGGACATGTCGGCGATGGCAACCTCCACTACAATGTGCTCCCGCCGCCTCACATGGCAGAGGGCGACAAGCCAGCTTTTCTCAAGCAGTGCGAGCAGGTGGTCTACGCCGCCCTGCCTGAATTCGCAGGCTCGATCAGCGCCGAGCACGGGATTGGCCGCGCCAAGCTTGGCTCCTACCTCAAAGGCCTGGCACCTGAGGAGAAAGCCCTGACGGAAGGCGTTAAGCGTCTCTTTGACCCCAAGGGCATCATGAGTCCGGGACGGTTGTTTGAGGTGTGAAGAAGTCCGCTCCGTCATATGCCGCACAGGAAGTTTACTTCCGCAATTGGTTGCGCGGCATGGGTACTCGGATTTGAACCTGTAATCGCAGGCGCTTCCTTTTTCTTGCACGTTAGAGAAAAATGACCTTTCTTCGAATCACCATTTTTCTTTAACTATTTGTTTTACATGACTTATTAATCGAAGAATCCATCAGAATTTCCTAAACGCCGATATAATATATTATTTTTAGGCCCGGTTCCTGCAACGCATAAAGTCGCACATCGGTTTTATTCATAAAAATCCGTGGCAATTACTGTATATTCGCGACCGAACAAGGTCGATGACCTCGTCACCAAGTCGCGCCGCTACTGCCTGAAGAACGACGCCTTCCAATCCGCCGCCTCTCTCCACGTCGCCATCAAGCACTTCATCAGCGAGCATAGCCAGCCGTCCCAGCCCTTTGTCTGGCGTTCCGATCCCGAGCGGCTCATCGCCGCCGGCAGATCGGGCGGCAAGTGCCGGAACCAATCCGGCAGATAAGAAGCCACGCCGACATTTAACGACTTGACAAATGATCAAATCTGGAGGAGCCTAATTTTAGAGCGCTGGGCAGAGCTGCCTATTTACGCGCCACATCTGATTACATTTCCAACAGGCGAGTGCGCTCTGCACGCGTATGGTTGGTGGCACGGACGCCCACGGCAGACCAGCCGCTGGGCGTTTTTTGTTTTGGAATGGGCTTATGTCGGCAACAAGGCATCGCATCGGAGTAATGTTCTCGACGACCGGCTCCTATAGCGTGGTCGCGCGCTCCATGCTGAACGGCGCCTTGCTGGCCTTCGAGGAGATCTCCCGGTCCTTTCCGGATCTCCGGCTCGAGCCTGTCGTGGTGAACCCCGGAGGTGACCTGGCACGCTATGCCGAGCATAGCCGGCAAATGACCAGCGACGGCATACGTCATGTGATCGGGTGCTATACGTCATCGAGCCGCAAGGAAGTGATCCCTTGTTTTGAAAAATACGATGCCCTGCTGTGGTATCCCTCACACTATGAGGGGTTCGAGACCTCGAACAATGTCATCTATACGGGCGCTTCACCCAACCAGCACGTGCTTCCGCTCGTACGCTACATGCTGGCCAATATCGGCTCGAACGCCTTCTGCGTCGGATCGAACTACATCTGGGCCTGGGAAAACAACCGCATCTTTCGCGAGGCCATGACGGCACAGGGCGGCAGAGTTCTGGCGGAACGCTATGTCGCCATCGGCGACACCGAATTCGGCCAGGTCGTCGACGCGATCCTCTCGGCCCGTCCCGATTTCGTGTTCAACAACCTCATCGGTGAGAGCGCCTATGCGTTCTTCCGTGCGTTTCGATCAGCTTGCCAAGCCCGCGGCATCGATCAGGCCGCGCAGATCCCCATCGCCAGCTGCACGCTCTCCGAACCGGAACTGGAGGAGATAGGCCAAGAAATGGTCGATGGTCATCTGAGTTCGTCTGTCTATTTCTCCTCACTGGAGACTCCAGCGAACAAGGCATTCACCAAGGCCTATGAGCGGTCCTTCCCAAATGGCCCGGCCACATCGGCCGATGCCGAGGCCTCCTATATCGCCGTGCAGTTGCTGGCACGCGCATTGTCGGCGGCAGGTACGGACGAGGTGTACGCCGTCAAGAACGCCGTCGCTCGCCAGAGGTTTACAGCACCGCAAGGCGAAGTCTGGATCGATCCTCAGACATTCCATGCCTGGCTCACGCCACGCATCGGCCGCTCGAACCGGAAGGCGCGCTTTGATGTGATCGTCGAGGAGGCCGGCCCCATTCAGCCCGACCCCTACCTCGTTCAGTCCTCGCCACGATATGCCGTTGTCTCCCACACGCCAAATTTGAGGATCGCAAAGTGATGGTTGCTCGCCTCCTCCAGAACTTCAACGGCAGCAGGGCCCTGATCGTTACCGCCAACCGCACCGCTGTCGAAGCTCTCGAAACAACGCTCGCGAAATTGGGAGTGACCAGCGAGTTCCTCATCGTCGCCGATGGCCGCGTCGACTTCGACATGATAAGCTTGAAGCAGGAGCGGGATATCCTCTTCGTGGACGGCGATCTGGACGGCACTCTTCCCCTGGAGACCGAGGGTGATCCACGCCTGCCACCAGTGCCAGTCATCGGGCTGGTGGGCGTGGAGGCACCGAGCCGGCTCAAGCGTCTTGTCAATCTCGGTGCGACCGCCTTCCTGCGCAAGCCGGTGCACAGCGCAGCCATCTATACCGCACTGTTCCTGGGCGTGAATCAGTTCCTGCTGCGCAATGATATGCAGAACCGCCTCGACGACATGGAGCGACGACGGCGTGGCCGCCGCTCGGTGATCAAGGCCGTGCTGACGCTAACGACACAGACCGGCATCGATGACGATGAAGCCTACAACCGGCTGCGGCGCGAAAGCATGCGTTTGCGGGTCAGCCTGGAAGAATACTGCGAGGAGTTCCTCGGCAGATGGGCGGCAACGCCCAAAATAACGGTGCGCGAAGGGCCCTCCGGCCGGCGTGCCGAGACAAAATAAGCGTCGACAGAGGAGAACTCACATGACTGGGAAGACCAAAAGGGGGCTGCGAGCCGCAACCCTCACAGGAACACTTTTGCTCGGCATGTCCCAAGCGCTCGCAGCCGACCCGATAAAGCTCGGCGTACTGGAAGATCAATCAGGCGACTTCGCCGTCGCTACCATCGGCAAGGTTCACGCGATCCAACTGGCCACCGACGAGATCAACGCCAAGGGCGGCATCGCGGGGCGCCCGCTGGAACTGGTCGTTTACGATACGCAGTCCGACAACACCCGCTACCAGGAATTCATGCGCCGGGTGCTGCAGCGAGACAAGGTCGACGCTGTCTTTGCCGGCTTCTCGTCGGCTTCCCGCGAAGCCTATCGGCCGATCGTCGACCAACTGGACGGATTCGCCTTCTACAACAACCAGTATGAAGGCGGGGTTTGCGACGCCCATATGATCGTTACCGGGGCGGTCCCCGAGCAGCAGTTCTCCACACTCATCCCCTGGATGATGGAGAAGTACGGCAAGAAGGTCTACACCCTCGCCGCCGACTACAATTTCGGACAGATCTCCGCCGAATGGGTGCGCAACATCGTCAAGGAGAATGGCGGCGAGATGGTCGGCGAGGAGTTCATCCCGCTCGGCGTCTCGCAGTTCTCGCAGTCGATCCAGAACATCCAGAAGGTCAAGCCCGATTTCGTGGTGACACTTCTGGTCGGCACGGCCCAGGCCTCCTACTACGAGCAGGCTGCGGCAGCGAATGTCGGCTTGCCGATGGCGTCCTCGGTGAATGTCGGCCAAGGCTATGAGCACAAGCGCTTCAAGCCGCCGAGCCTGAAGGACATGTATGTCACCACCAACTACATCGAGGAGATCGACTCGCCTTCGAGCAAGGATTTCGTCGCCAAATTCAAGGCGAAGTTCCCGAGCGAGCCCTATGTGAACCAGGAGGCCGAAAACTCCTACCTGGCGGTCTATCTCTACAAGCAGATGGTTGAACGGGCCAACGGCTCCACCAAGCGTGACGACTTGCGCAAGATCATTGCGCAGGGGGACGTGTGCATGGATGCGCCGGAGGGCAAGGTGTGCCTCGACCCCAAGAGCCAGCACATGTCCCACACGATCTATCTGGCGAAGGTCGGGGCGGACCATTCCATCACCTTCCCCAAGGTTTGGCAGGACATCAAGCCCTACTGGCTGGGCGATGCCGGCTGTGATCTCACCAAGAACGATCCGCAGGCGCAGTACACCCCGTCCAATCCCCCTCCGAAATCTTGAAGCAAGGCAGCAACTGTCTGGCCTGGAAGAAGCGCCGCTCCCGCAGCGGCGCCCATTCCAGGTCCCTCGCCCGCCTTGCAGGCGGCCTGGATCTCGAAATCAGGGTTGTTCCTCCCGATGGATGTCGGCACATTTGTCTTTTCCTCGCTCTACCAGTTCGGCGACGCATTCGCCTTCCTGGTTCTCTCCGCCTGCGGCCTCGCCGTCATCTTCGGCATGATGGGCGTGATCAATCTCGCCCACGGCGAATTCATCATGTGCGGCGCCTATGTCACGGTTTCCGCGGCTCATGCGGGGCTTCCCCTTCCCTTGGCCATCTGCGTGGGTACCCTGGTGTCGGCGGCCGTGGGAGCTTTGGTGGAAATCGTCATCATCCGCCATCTCTACCACCGGCCGCTCGACACCATCGTCGCGACGTGGGGCCTGAGCCTGATCGCCACGCAAGGCACGCTGATCGTGCTTGGGTCGACGATGATGGGAGTCGGGACGCCTCTCGGCAGCTTTCAGATGGCGGGCTATTCCTATTCGCTCTATCGCGTCGTGCTCTTTTTCATGGCGATCGGGGTGCTTGTCGGCCTCTATGCCCTGTTCAACTGGACACGTTTCGGGGTGATGGCCCGGGCCACGATCCAGGTACCGCACATGGCCGCCGCTCTCGGTATCGATACGCGTCTGGTCTACAGCCTGACGTTCGCTTTGGGAGCAGGCCTGGCCGGACTGGCCGGCGGGCTCTATGCGCCGACGATGACGCTGGTGCCGACCATGGGCACGACCTTCATCATGGAGGCCTTCGTCACGGTAGTTGCCGGCGGCGCTGACGTCTTTCTTGGAACGGCTCCGGCCGCGGCCATCCTTGCCATCGTCAAGTCGGGCATGACCTCCTGGCAGGGCCAGCTCTTCGGGCAAATCGGGTTGCTGATCGCCGTCATCATCGTGATCCGGGTTCTGCCCAAGGGCATTTCCGGCTTCATCCTGCGCGAACGAGCCTGAGACCGGGAGACGGGCATATGAACAGTCTCCTGCGTTTCCTGGGCTGCCTCGAAGGTCCACAGACGATGGGAAGGGGTCCGTCATTCTGGATCGGCTTCCTCATGGTGTTGGCCGCGGCATGCGCCTACCCGGCCTTCAGCGATGGCTACACGGTCGGTAACACGGTCTATTTCTTCACCTGGGCCTTCATGGCCCTCGGCCTCAGCCTCATCTGGGGCTATGGCGGTGCCCTGAGCTTCGGACAGACGGCCTTCTTCGGCATAGCCGGCTACAGTTATGGCATTCTCACCATCAATTTCGGGGCGAACTACGGCTTTACCCTGATTGCGGTCGTACTGGCAGTCGCCCTCGCGGCCTTCTTTGCTGCCTTGCTTGGCTATTTCCTCTATTTCGGCCGCATTACAGGGGTCTTCCTGGGCATCGTCACGCTTTCGGTGACGTTGGTGCTCGAGCGCTTCATGGCACAGACGGCCGGCCCGGAATGGCACATCGGCAAGGCTCGCCTCAACGGCTTCAACGGCATGAGCAACATGCCTGCTCTGACCATTCCCTGGCCTGGCGGCAATATCGTGCTGTTTCCCGACATCGGCCTCTATTATGTCGTGCTTGGCCTGCTCGTCGTGACCTATCTGGGCCTGCGCATCCTGGTGAATTCGCGCTTTGGCAACGTGCTCGTCGCGATCCGGGAGAACCCCGAACGGGCGGAAATGCTCGGCTACGACATCCGCAAGTATCAGCTGGGCGCCTTTGTGATAGGGGCGGGTCTCGCAGGGCTCTCCGGCGTCCTCTATACCAGTTGGGGTCAGTACATCACGCCATCCAGCATGGGCATGACGGCGGCTGCACTGCCCGTGATCTGGGTAGCCGTCGGCGGACGCTCCGATCTGACCGCCACTCTCGTGGGCACTCTGGTCGTGCTGTCGGCATTCCAGACTCTCACGATCTACGGCAGCCAGTACGCCCTGGTCGTCATGGGCTTGCTGCTCGTTCTCACTGTCCTGATCGCACCGCGAGGTCTCGTCCTGTCCGGCGCCGATCTGCTGGGGCGCCTCCTGCGCGGACGCAAGGAAGGAGGAGCCTGATGCCGATGCTCGAAACGCGGGCCCTCAACAAGCATTTCGGTGGCCTGCACGTCACCAACAATGTCGACCTTCGCCTGGAAACCGGCGAGGTGCATTGCCTGATCGGCCCGAACGGTGCCGGCAAGAGCACATTGTTCCGCTTGATCCTCGGCGAGCATGTCCCGAGCGATGGACACATATTGCTGGCGGGAGAGGACATCACGACCCTCAAGCCGTTCCAGCGGATCCGCCGCGGCATGAGTGTGAAATTCCAGGTGCCCGGCATCTTCAAGGCACTAAGTGTCCGCCAGAATCTCCAGATCGCCATGCAGCATCATTTCGATCCGTCCGCCCTGGCCGGTGAGATCGACCGCCTCCTGGAATTCCTTAATCTCGGCTCGGAGGCGGCCCAGGCCGCCGGCAATCTCAGCCACGGCCAGAAGCAATGGCTGGAGATCGGCATGGCCATCAGTCTCAAGCCCCGGCTCCTGCTCCTGGACGAACCGACGGCAGGCATGTCGCCGGAGGAGACCCACGCCACCGGCGAGATGGTCAAGCGCCTGAATGCCGACGGCATGACCGTTCTGGCAGTCGAACACGACATGGCTTTCGTCCGCCAGGTCGCCCACAAGGTCACCGTTCTCCATCTGGGGCAGGTCTTTGCCCAGGGTTCGATCGACGCGATTGTCGCAGACGAGCGAGTGGCGGCCATCTATCTGGGACAAGCTCATGCGTAAGGAAGTCCTGCTCTCCACTCTCGGACTTCGTGCCGGCTATGGCGGCAAGCCCGTCCTGCAGGGCCTCGATCTCGAAGTGCACGAGGGCGAGATCGTCGCCGTCATCGGCCGCAACGGCGTGGGCAAGTCCACGCTGATGAAGAGCCTGATCGGCCTGGTCCCCGTCATGGACGGCTCGATCATCTATCGCGGTACGCCCATCAACGATCTGCCTGCCCACAAAAGAGCGCGACTGGGCATCGGCTATGTGCCCCAAGGGCGGGATGTCTTTCCCCGCCTGACGGTCGCCGAGAACATGGCGGTGGGTGCGATGCGCAAACCAGCCAACGCCGGCAGCGGGCGCGCGCTCGACTATTTCCCGATCCTGCGCGAGCGCTGGAGCCAGCGTGCAGGTACCATGTCGGGAGGGCAGCAACAGCAATTGGCCATCGGCCGCGTGCTGATAGCGGAACCTTCCCTGATCCTCCTGGACGAACCCTCCGAGGGCATCCAGCCCAACATCGTCCAGGACATCGCCAGCATCATGGTCGAGCTCAACCGGGCGACCGGCGTCACCATCGTCCTGGTCGAGCAGAACATCGACATGATCCGGGCCATGGCACAGCGCTGCTACGTCATGGACAAGGGCCGCATCGTCGCGGCGCTCGATCGGGAATCCCTCGCGGACGGCGAGGCCATGCGCCGCCATCTCGCCGTGTGATCCACACCTCGAAAAGGAGAAGACTATGTCATCGACCCAGACGCCGTGGCTCGACCAATCCATCATGGCGCGCAAGGGCGTCGCCAAAGGCAAGACGGGAGCGTCCCACACCATCACCGAAGCCGACCAGGGCAAATACCATTACGTCTACGGTCCCTATGTCGATCCCGTGCTCTCGGTTGATCCCGGCGCCGTCATTTCCGCGGAGACACACGACGCCTTCGAGGGACGTATCCGGCATGAGACCGACAAACCCACGCAGATCCTCAATTTTCCCTATCTGAATCCGCAGAATGGGCCGATCTTCGTGAATGGCGCGGAAAAGGGCGATACGCTCGCCGTCTACATCAAGAGCATCGTGCCGCGAGGTCCCCAGCCATGCGGTACGACGCTGATCATGCCCGAATTCGGCGGGCTGGTGGGGACGGCCGACACCGCGCTGCTCAACCCGCCCCTGCCCGAGCGCGTCAAGAAACTCCACATCGATGCCGAGACGGGCACGAAGTGGAACGACAAGATCACCCTGCCCTATGAACCTTTCATCGGCACGATCGGCACATCACCGGAGATCGAGGCGATATCGGCCCTGCAACCCGATTATTACGGTGGCAACATGGATCTGCCCGATGTCGGCGTAGATGCGGTGATCTATCTGCCCGTCAACACAAAAGGCGCCCTTCTCTATCTCGGCGACTGCCACGCCGCGCAAGGTGATGGCGAGCTCTGCGGTGTCGCGATCGAGCATCCGACCGTCACCACCGTGCAGGTCGACCTGATCAAGAACTGGACCATCAAGTGGCCGCGCCTCGAGACCCGGGATTTCATCATGACCATCGGCTCCTCGCGGCCAATGGAAGATGCCGCGCGCATCGCCTATCGCGAGCTGGTTCGCTGGATGGCGACCGACTACGGCTTCGAAGACATCGATGCCTATATGCTGCTGACCCAGGCTGGGCGCGTTCGTCTCGGCAACATGGTCGATCCCAAATATACGCTGGGCGCTTCCATCAAGAAGTCCTTCCTGGGCTGACGCCCTCCCCATCCTGCCAGATCCCAACCGGTTGCGCGGCGCGTATCCGCGCGCCGGACGCCATAGTCCTGCCCGAAGGTGCCAGATGCCCATCCTCCACAAGGTTGCCACCGTCCAGTTCGAGCCGACGATGTTCGAGAAGGAGCGCAATATCGCTGGCCTGATTGCCCTGGCGACCGAGGCGGCCGAGGCAGGGGCCCGCCTGATCGTCACGCCGGAAATGGGGACTACCGGATATTGCTGGTTCGACCGGGCCGAGGTCGCCCCCTTCGTCGAAACCATTCCCGGCGCCACCACCGCGCGTTTCGAGGCCATCGCCCAGGCCCATGACTGCTACATCGTGATCGGCATGCCCGAAATCGAACCTTCGAACGGGCTCTACTACAACGCTGCGGTGCTGATCGGACCGGACGGTGTGATCGGCAAGCACCGCAAGACGCATCCCTACATCGCGGAACCCAAATGGTCCGCGCCCGGCGATCTCGGGCACCAGGTCTTCGAAACGCCGATCGGACGCATCGCACTCCTGATCTGCATGGATATCCATTTCATCGAGACCGCGCGCATCGTCGCACTGAAGGGAGCCGACGTCATCTGTCACGTCTCCAACTGGCTGGCCGAGCGCACGCCTGCACCTTACTGGATCAGCCGCGCCTTCGAGAACGGATGCTATCTGATCGAGTCGAACCGCTGGGGACTGGAGCGCACCGTCCAGTTCAGTGGAGGGAGTTGCGTGATCGGGCCTGACGGCTCGATAGCCGCAATCATCGATGCGGGCGACGGCATTGCCTACGCAACGATCGACCTCGAACTGGCGCGCGACCACGACGTGCTGGGGCGGAAAGTGCTCGAACAGCGCCGACCCGAATTCTACAAGGAACTGCCAACCACCACCTATGCCTGGAACCCGCTGGATTTCTTCGGCCTCTATGGCCATCGTCCTCTCCCGCCTGGCCGCAAATCCCGTGTTGCAGTCGCGCAATTCGCTCCCTCCGACGATGTGGGAGATAATCTGGCACGCATCGAGGCGATGGTCGTCGCCGCCAGGCACGATCGCGATGCAGACCTCATCGTTTTTCCCGAGCGCTCGATCACCGGACTGGGGCACGGCCTCGCCGAGAGCGTCTCCGGGCCTGCCGTGGAGCGTCTGCTCTCGATAGCGGCACGGGAGAACATCTACATCGTAGCGGGTATGGCAGAGAGGGCAGGCGGGCGCATCCACAATGCGGCGGTGCTCGCCGGTCCCGAAGGGCTCATCGGCAGCTATCGCCAGATCCATCTGACATCCGAGGACCATGGCTGGGCAACGCCAGGGGAGGACTGGCGGGTCTTTGACACGCGGCTGGGACGGCTGGGCCTCCTGATCGGCCATGACGCGATGTTCCCCGAGGCAGCGCGCATTCTGTCACTGCGCGGCTGTGATCTGATCGCATGTCCAGCTGCAATGCGGGAGCGCTTCTACGCCGGTCACCCTGGTTCGGCGATACGTCAGAGCTATCCGATCCCGACAGGGGCAGACCCCAGCCACTGGCATCATTTCCGGGTGCGGGCCGGTGAGAACAATGTCTTCTTCGCCTTTGCCAACATTGCCGATGAACTCAACGGCTTCCCCGGCAGAAGTGGCGTATTTGGTCCCGACACATTCGAATTCCCCCGACGCGAAGCGAATGCGGGGCCCGGCACTTCGCTCGTCTGCGCAGATATCGACACCAGCAATCTGGACAGCCGTTACCCGACCAATGTGGTACGACGTAAGGATATGATGGCAATGCGCCTCCCCCATCATTATCTCGATCTCGTATAGCGCCTGGACAATTCCCAGCACGTACACCGGAATGTAGACGGCGCTATTCGCAGCGTGCCCCAAAACTGCAACTGTCGCAGTCGAAAGCCAATCGGTCAGCCAAATCGACGGCATTTCTCCATTGGATGGAATGCTAGAAGAAAGCTGCGGCAGTTTGCGGCGATCCCTCGAGCGCGTGAGCCATGAACTCCAATCCAGCGCGCAACCGCTCGCGGCCTATCGGTCCGCCCAGACCGACGCGCACGATCTCGCTTGGCTCACCTGCGACGGTGAAGACATCGCTCACGACCACGCCGATACCGGTGCGGCGGACATAGCTGGCAAAAGCCGATCGCGTCCAGCCATTGCCCAGCGGCAACCAGATGTTGAAGCTCAGGGGATCGGAGAGATAAGTGCCCGGTTCGAAGAATTGCGATGCCAGCCTCTCGCGAGCGGCGGCTTCCGCGCGGATGAAGCGCAGGATAGTGTCGGCCGTGCCGTCCTCGATCCAGCGCGTAGCCACGGCGACCGTCACCGGCGAGGCCATGACGGAGAGGGCTCGCAGCACCGCGCTGAAGGACCAGCCGGCGCGCGCATCGGGCGCCACCACATAAGCAAGGCGCAGACCTGCACCGATGCATTTGGCCAGTCCCGCTATGTGCCAGCAGATGTCCGGCGCAATCGCGGCCAAGGGCGGCGGCCCGTGGGTTGGAATGAAGCCATAGGCATCGTCTTCGACGATCGGCAGCCGATGCCGGCGCGCCACCGCGCAAATCTCGGAACGCCGCCTTTCGGGAATGGTAATCGTCGTGGGATTCTGCAATGTCGGATTGAGATAGAGCGCCTTGGGGCGATGACGCTGTACGGCCTCCTCGAGAGCCTCGGGCAGGATGCCGTCTCCATCGGTTTCGAGGCCGACGAGATTGAGGCCAAGCTGTGCGGTGATGGAGCGCACGCCAGGATAGGTGATCGCCTCGGACAGTACCGTATCTCCCGTTCTCGCGAGCAGGCTGAAGATGCCGACGAGGGCGGGATGTGCACCTGGCGTGACGAAGATTCGCTCTTGGGCAGGTACCAGGGCACGACGGCCGAGCCAGGCGGACGCCGCATCCTTGTCCATCGGCGCGCCCCCGAACCCCTGATAGCGCAGCAACGGCAACAGATCCCGGGCGACGCTGACGAAGCCATCCTGCATGCGGGCGACGAGTTCGGGATCGTCGGGCTCGGGCGGCATGTTCATCGAGAAATCGGCAAGCTGCTGGCGCCGCGGATCGCCATCGTCCCGCAGGGTGGCATTGCTGCGCACGAAGCTTCCGCGCCCGACGATCGACTCGATCAGCCCGCGTTTGCCTGCCTCGACATAGCCGCGCGCTACGGTGGTAAAGTCAATATCCAATGCTGCGGCGAGCTTGCGCTGCGGCGGGAGCCGCGCGCCCACCGCGAGGGTTCCCTGTGCGATGTCCTGCGCGATGGCGTCGGCAATCGCAAGATAGAGCGGGCCGTCGCCGCGAACCAGGTCGGGTCGCCAATCCTTCATGCAAGTCTCCAGTCGCCTGACAAATTGACTGTATATTGAAGGCCTTCTTACCTGTCATCTGTCAATTTAGAAAAAATTGACTGCATCTTAGCAGGAAAGGCTCATGTTGGAATCTGAGGCATTTTGAACCGAATACACGCACAGATTTCAGCTTCATTCAGCCATATCAAGAGAAAATTGATAGGAAAATTGAATGCATTTTATTGCCTTTCTGCAAATAATTGACTGTTTCAATGTTGGCACGATGATTGCGTTGGAGGGAGAGCGACCGCCGAGGGGCGCGTCCTGCCCATAGAGGAGTTCAGCATGCCAGCCGTCACCAAGCCCGCGCACCAGAAGGGCGATTATTTCGTCGACTACGAGCAGAAGCTTTTCGAAGACGTCAAAGCCGGACCGGGCGAGAAGGCCCTCGTGACCTTCCACACCGTGGCCTTCGAAGGCTCCATCGGCTTCGTCAACCTGCTGCAGGCCACGCGCCTCAAGCGCAAGGGCTTCGATACCTCCGTCCTCCTCTATGGGCCCGGCGTGACGCTGGGCGTCCAGCGTGGCTTTCCCAAGCTCGGGGACGAGGCTTTTCCGGGGCATCTCAACTTCAACAACCAGATCGAGAAGTTCCTGGCCGAGGGCGGCAAGGCCTATGCCTGCCGCTTTGCCCTGCAGGCCCTCTATGGCCATGGCGAACCCTCCCTCATTCCTGGCATCCAGCCGATCAGCCCACTCGACGTGCTCGACCTCATCCTGCTCCACCGCAAGGACAACGCCTTCATCCTCGATACCTGGACGTTGTGAGGCACCGCGCCGGCGGGCCCGCCCCGCCGCCCGACCAATCGAGCGGAGGATCAGGAATGACCGCAAAGACATCGATAAGGGCGGCTGCCGTGCAGATCGCGCCTGACCTCGCCTCGCGTGAGGGCACCATCGCGAAGGTACTGAACGCCATCGCGGAGGCGGCCGGCAAGGGCGCGGAACTCGTGGTATTTCCCGAGACCTTCGTGCCCTGGTATCCCTATTTCTCCTTCGTGCTCCCCCCTGTGCTCACCGGCAAGGAGCATTTGCGCCTCTATGAGCACGCCGTCACCGTCCCCAGCCCGGCCACCGACGCCGTGGCGGCCTCTGCCCGGCAGCACGGCGTCGTCGTGGTCCTCGGCATCAACGAGCGCGATCACGGCTCGCTCTACAACACCCAGCTCGTCTTCGATGCCGACGGCACGCTGCGCCTCAAGCGGCGCAAGATCACGCCGACCTTCCACGAGCGCATGATCTGGGGCCAAGGCGACGGATCGGGCCTGGCGGTGGTCGACACTGCTGCCGGGCGCATCGGCGCTCTCGCCTGCTGGGAACATTACAATCCCCTCGCCCGCTACGCCCTGATGGCCCAGCATGAGGAAATCCATATCGCGCAGTTTCCCGGCTCGCTGGTGGGACCGATCTTCGCCGAGCAGATCGAAGTCACCATCCGCCACCACGCGCTTGAAAGCGGCTGCTTCGTCGTCAATGCCACCGGCTGGCTGACGCAGGCCCAGATCGCCTCGATCACGCCGGACGAGGGCCTGCAGCGCGGCCTCACCGGCGGCTGCATGACGGCGATCGTCTCGCCCGAGGGCCGGCATGTCGTGCCGCCCCTTACCGAGGGCGAGGGCATTCTCCTGGCCGACCTCGACATGAGCCTGATCCTCAAGCGCAAGCGAATGATGGACTCGGTCGGCCACTATGCGCGCCCCGAGCTCCTGCACCTGGTGCTCGACGGCCGCGCCGCCAGCCCCCTCGAATTCGCCGCCCCCCTTGCCGAACAACCCGATCCGAGGAGCCTGTCCGATGGAGAACCGAGCAACCCTGCCGGCGACGCAGCTGATCAACGAATTGCAGTCCTTCGGAGCGCGGCTGGTTGACCCGAAGGCCGGACATGAAAGCCGCAGGGGCGGCGCCGGACCATCCGACCACAAGGCCATGACCATCGACGGCATGACCGTGATGGTACCCGTCCACACCGCTCCGGCCTTCGAAAGCCCTTATCTCGTGGAAAAGCCCGATGCCTTGGGCCGAAGCCGCATCAGCCGGGAGGGTCGGCCTGTCGGGCAGGTCACCTTCCCGCTGCGGCCGCGCTTCTATGACCTGACCACGGCCGACGGTATCCCCTATTCCAAGATCGCGGTACTCCACGGCCGAGATGTGCTGGCTGCGACCGTGCTGCAGACCTGCATTCGCTATCAGAGCCGCACCAAGACCTGCCAATTCTGCGCCATCGGCCAGTCCCTCGCCGCCGGTCGCACCATCGCGCATAAGACGCCGGCCCAGCTGGCGGAAGTGGCGAAGGCAGCCGTCGAACTCGACGGTGTCAGGCATATGGTAATGACGACGGGCACTCCGCGCGGTGAGGACCGCGGTGCTGCAGTCCTCGCCGACAGCGCGCGAGCGATCAAGGCTGCCGTCGACCTCGCGATACAGGCCCAGTGCGAACCACCGGAGGACGACGCCTGGCTCGCCCGGCTGCGCGAAGCGGGTGTCGACGCGCTCGGCATGCATCTTGAAGCGGTCACCCCGGAAGTCCGCGCACGCATCATGCCCGGCAAGGCGCAGGTATCGATCGATAAATACATGTCGTCCTTCGCCGCCGCCGTGCCTGTCTTCGGCCGTGGCCAGGTCTCGACCTATATCCTGGCCGGGCTCGGCGACACGCCGGAGGCTGTCCTCTCGACCTGCGAGAAGCTGGTGGCGATCGGCGTCTATCCTTTCGTGGTGCCCTTCGTGCCGATTTCCGGCACCCCGCTCGAAAGCCACCCCACGCCGCCGCCCGCCTTCATGCACGCCATCCTCGCCCCCCTGTCGGCGATGCTCGTGAAGGCCGGCCTGAAGGCCGCCGACATCAAGGCCGGCTGCGGGCGCTGTGGCGCCTGCTCGGCGCTCTCCGCCTATGAGAAGGGATTGGCGAAATGATCTTCGAGCCATTCAAGCCGTTCGTCGCAAGCGAGTTCCAGGTCAAGTTCGCCACGCAGGACTGGGAACGTGTGGGGGCCAAGGCGCTGCGGCGCGCCGTCTTTTGCGAGGAACAGGGCCTGTTCGAGGAGGATGACACCGACGCCGTCGACGCATGTGCCATTCCCATCGTGGCACTCTCGATGCTGGCAGTCACCGCCGACCGGGTCGTCGGCACGGTCCGCATCCACGAGGAGACGGACGGTGTCTGGTGGGGCTCACGCCTTGCCGTCGCTGCCGACTATCGCAAGGTCGGTGCCCTTGGTGCCTCTCTCATCCGCCTCGCGGTCTCATCAGCCCATGCGAGAGGGTGCCGGCGCTTTCTTGCCCGTGTGCAGGAGCAGAATGTGCTGTTCTTTCGCCGGCTGCATTGGCGCAGCATCGAGGAGATCGAACTCCTGGGTCGCCGGCATCATCTGATGATGGCCGACCTCGATCACTATCGCCCCTTCGAAAACGCCGAGCAGGGCTTTCGCGCCCTTGCCCGCAAGGCTGCTTGAGGAGGTTGCGATGACGATCGATCTCGCCGAGCTTGCAGCATCCCTTCGCGACAACAAGGGGATCAACGGCAAGCAGGATATCGCCGCGGTGGCGGCCAGCCTTGGCCTCTCTGCCGACATGCCCGTCCCCGTCGGCGACGATTGTGCCGTCATAGCTGCCGAAGACGGCCATCTCCTCTTCGCCATAGAAGGTTTCATGAACGAATTCGTCGCGCGCGACCCCTGGTTCGCCGGCTGGTGTGGGGTGATGGTCAACGTCTCCGACGTGGCTGCCATGGGGGGACGCCCTATCGCCGTGGTCGATGCCGTGTGGGCCGACGGAGAGGAAGGCGCGGCTCCGGTCCTGGCTGGTCTGAGGGCAGCGGCGCGGGCCTATGGCGTGCCGATCGTCGGCGGCCATACCAATGTGAGGACGGACCGCGGGCAACTTTCCGTCGCCATACTCGGACGCGCCGACAAGCTCCTGACGAGCTTCGGTGCGCGGCTGGGCGACATGCTCATTGTCGCCATCGACTTGAGGGGACGCTATCGCGAGCCCTTCTCCAACTGGGAAGCGGCGACGGATGCGCCGCCCGCTCGGCTACGAACTGACCTTGAAATCCTGCCAGCCCTCGCAGAAGCCGGTCTTGCCCATGCGGCCAAGGACATCAGCCAGGGCGGCATCGTGGGTACCACGATCATGCTGGCCGAATGTTCGGGTGTGGGCATCGATATCGATCTCGGCGCGGTCCCCATGCCGCCCGATGTCCCGATGGAGCGTTGGCTTACCACCTTTCCGAGCTTCGGCTATCTGATCGCCACCAGGCCGGCGGATGCGCAAGCCGTCGTCGACCGCTTCGCCGAGCGCGACATTGCTGCAGCTGCAGTCGGATGTTTCGACGGCTCTCGCGAAGTTGCTATCTCGCTGGAGGGTCGCCGCGAAGTCATCCGCAACCATGCAGCCCATCCGCTGCTCGGCCTGCCACGACAGGAGGCTGCGGCGTGAGCATCCCTGGTCCGCTCCGCATCGCGATCCTCACCCACTCGACCAATCCGCGCGGAGGAGTCGTGCATGCCCTGGCTCTGGGAGAAGCCCTGACGGCCCTCGGTCATGAGGCGGTCGTACATGCGCCGGACGCGAGGGCAGCGGGCTTCTTCCGGAAGGCGCAGTGCGAAACCGCCTGTGTCCCCGCCTCCCCCTTCGAGGGGGATACCTTCGGAATGGTGGAAACACGCATTGCCGACTATCTGCGTTATTTCAGCGACCATGCTCACCGACACTTCGATGTGTTCCATGCGCATGACGGCATTTCGGGCAACGCCTTGGCGACGCTGCGCAAGGAACGTCTGATCAACTCTTTCGCCCGCACCGTGCACCATGTCGACAGGTTCGAGGATCCCCGCGTCGCAGCGCTGCAGGCCCGCTCCATCCATGGCGCAGACCGCCATTTCGTCGTCAGCGAGCATTGGCGCCGCAAGCTCGACCGCGACATGGGGATCGCCGCGACAATGGTCGGCAATGGCGTCAATGCCGCCTTCTTCCAGCCTGAGAGGGACGGCTCGGAATCAGGCCTGGTGCGTCGCCTCGGACTTGGACGAGGCCCCGTCTTCCTGAGCGTCGGCGGGGTGGAGGAACGCAAGAACACACTCCGCGTCCTGCAGGCATTCAGCCAGGCACAGACCGTCTTGCCGGGTTCCCAGCTCGTGCTGGCGGGCGGTGCCTCGGTTCTCGACCATGCCGCCTATCAGGCCGAATTCAGGTTGGCCCTCGGCCAGTCCCGCCTGCTGCCAGGCTCCGTCGTGCTGGCGGGACCGATACCCCAGGCGGAGATGGCTGCCCTCTACAGGATCTCCTCGGCCCTGGCTTTTCCCTCCCTCAAGGAAGGATTCGGCCTTGCCGTCATCGAGGCCATGGCATGCGGGATCCCGGTCATCGCCTCGCACATCGCGCCCTTCACCGACTACCTCGCCGATGACGATGTTGTCTGGTGCGATCCCCTGTCAACGGGCTCGATCGCGGACGCGATGGTCGCGGCCATGCGTTCACCTCAACGCGAAAGGCTGGTCCAGCGTGGCCTGGCGATCGCCGCGCGGCACAACTGGGCCGATACCGCACGCGCCCACCTACCCGTCTATCGAACCCTTGGAGCCCGCCAGCATGCCTGAGATGCGCTTTGTCATACGCTGGCCTGATGGCGAGGAGGTGAGTTGCTACTCCCCCTCCCTCGTCATCAAGGACTATTTCGCGCCAGGTGGCTCCTATCCGCTCACCGACTTTCTCGAACGCAGCCGCACCGCCCTCAACATCGCCAGCGGCCGTGTGGAAGCCCGATACGGCGTGCCCTGCGCGCGGGCGCTCGGGCAGTTGCACGACATCGAGGTCCGCGCCCGCCGCTTCGCCGACAACCCCGCCCCCTTCGTCACCTGCATCACCTTTATCGAATGAAGGAGCTGCCCATGCGTGCCCCTCTTCCCACCCATCACAGCGTCGTCGTGATCGGCGGCGGGCAGGCTGGCCTGTCTGCGAGCTATCATCTCAAGCGGCATGGCATCGACCATGTCGTCTTCGAGAAGAACCGCATTGCCCACACCTGGCGCAGCCAGCGCTGGGATGCCTTCTGTCTGGTGACCCCGAACTGGCAATGCCAGCTGCCGGACTTTCCCTATGCTGGTTCAGAGCCGCACGGTTTCATGCCGCGCGAAGAGATCGTCGCCTATGTCGAGGCCTTTGCACGGCGGACCGGTGTGCCGGTCCGGGAAGGCGTCGCCGTCACGCGCGTGGCCCGGAGAGACGAAGGGTTCCTGGTCGAGACGAGCGAGGGCCATGTCACCGCGGACGCCGTCATCCTCGCCGTCAGCGCCTACCACATTCCCAAAATCCCGGCCATGGCCGCCGGCGCCCCCAAGGGTATCGTCCAGATTCATTCCTCTGCCTACAAGAACCCCGACCAGTTGCCGTCCGGCAAGATCCTGGTCATCGGTTCCGGCCAATCAGGTTGTCAGATCGCGGAGGATCTCCATCTGGCGGGCCGCACCGTGCATCTCGTCGTCGGCAGTGCACCGCGCTGCCCTCGCTTCTATCGCGGGCGCGATGCAGTGGACTGGCTCGATGACCTCGGCCAGTACGAGATGACGGTCGAAGACCATCCGCTCGGAGAGAAAGTCCGAGGCAATGCCAACCATTACCTCACCGGACGAGGCGGCGGCCGCGACATCGACCTGCGCCGCTTTGCGAACGAAGGCATGGTCCTGCATGGCCGTCTCACCGGCATCGAGAACGGGCGGTTGACACTCGCCGACGACCTCGCCCGCAACCTCGATGCCGCCGATGCGGTCTATAACGGCATCTGCGCGCTGATCGACCGACACATCGCCGAGAAGGGCATCATCGCGCCGGAAGGGGCGCACTACAGCCCCGTCTGGCAACCCGGCGAGCCGGTACGCAGCCTCGACGTGGAAGCCGCCGACATTACCGGCATCATATGGAGCACCGGCTTCCGTTCGGATTGGTCGTGGGTGGACCTGCCCTTCCTCGACGAGACCGGCTATCCCGCGCACCGGCGCGGCGTGACGGATGTGCAAGGCCTTTACGTGATCGGCATGCCCTGGCTCTGGACCTGGGGTTCAGGGCGCTTCCTGAGCGTCGGCCGGGACGCCGACTTCGTAGTCGATCATCTCGCGGCGCTACGGGCGAACGAGATGGGCTCGACGCCTGCCCGAATGGCCGTCTGAAGGCACTTCCCCATGAACGCTCCGATTCTGATCGACCGACCGCTCGCGCACGAACCGCAAAAGGCGCAGGCCGGCCTTGGCCCGGTGCTCCTCGGCATGCCGCATCTGGCCTTCAACGGCCTGTCGGAGACCTGGCTGCTCAAGGAACTGGGGCATCGGCACTGGCTGATGCTGGCGCAGATGGCCGGCCGGCCGGTACCCGACTTCAGGGACGCAGCCGGTGCACCCGTCTATGCCGCCTTTCGTTCGGTGGAAGTCTGCGAGGCGGCCTTCGAAAAGGCTCGGGAGAATGATGTCCTGCATATCCGCAGCGCGCTGTCGCGGATCTCGCGCACGCAGATGCGCAGCTGCCATGAACTGGCGATCGATGGCGCTTCCATCGGCTCGGTCATCCTGACCTCGGTCTTCGTGCATCGAAAGGCGGGGGCCTCCAACCATTCGATTGCCCGCATTGAGGTTGCAGGCCTGCCCCCATTTGCTGCCGTGACGCCGCCCCAACTTGCGCCGCGCATGCCCGACCATGACCCTCGGATAACCTTCGAGTGCTTGGAGTTCACGCCGTGCCCGAGCCAAGATTTCAACGGAGCCGGCTTTCTGTATTTCACGAGCTTTCTGGCCTTCGCCGACAGGACGGAGTGGGCCCTCACGCCGCCGCCAACACGGATCTGCAACGTTGCGCGACGCGACATCACCTACTTCGCGAACCTCGATCCGGGCGAGGCGATCACGGTCCACCTCGGCACCTTGCATGTCCGGCGTGACCTGCGACTTCTTTGCTGCCGCATCAATCGAAGCAATGACGGCACTCCGCTGGCGGATATCCGTACTTTAAAACGCCTTTGAAGGAGACGCCGCTTTGGCGACAGAAGACTTGGTGGATCAATTCCCATGACGAAAGCGTGCCGCGGGATGGCCGGCGGGCAGCCGTGGGCGACCACCCAATTTCTCACGCAGCGTAGCGGTGCGATAGTCGCGCCACGCCACTTGTCGCGATGAAGGCCATCCGTCCGGCCGCGTCACTATAAGCCGACGGCAGCCCACCGGCGATGAGTCGGCCAGGCGGCCCCTGTTATCGGCCTCAGGCTCCCGCCGATCATGGGTACCGTGCAGGAGAGCCGAGGGGAGTCTCACACGAAAGGCCGGCGGGCTATGCAGTTCCCGCCTTTTCCAGGAGGTGAAGCAGGTCCGGATGATGTTTGGCGGCAACATCCGGATGGGAACGCAGGCGGCTCTTGAGATGGTTGATGCCCACCTCTCTGAAGATCGGATTGAGTGGATCGACCGTTACGCCCCGCTCGCTGCCCCGAAGCTGGTCCGGCAACGGGATAACCGGTATCCTGGCGTGATAGCGGGCACCGAGGAAGAAGGCGACCGAAAAGCGTTCCGTGCCGCGCGGCGGCGTGACGACATCGTGAACGTCGGCGCGCACGAAGCCGTTCGTCGCCATTTCCAGGAGCTCGCCGCTGTTGATGACGAAGGTGCCGGGTACGGGCGGGGCATCGATCCAGACGCCTTCTTCGGTGCGAATACGCAGGCCCGACGTCGTATCCTGCAGCAGCACGGTGACGAAGCCGCCATCCTTGTGCGCACCGACCCCCTGGTCGCTGCCGGCGGCATCGCGGCCGGGGTAGCGGATCTGGGCGCGCTGCCCTATCTGGCTCGGGTCCATGGATCGCTTAGCCAAACATCGCCGCCAGGAAGTAGACCAGAGCCGAAATGATCGCCGCGGCGGGAAGCGTCACGACCCAGGCGACGACAATATTGCTGGCCAGCCCCCATCGAACGGCCGAGACACGACGAGCCGCGCCAACACCGACAATGGCACCCGTGATCGTATGCGTGGTCGAGACCGGAATGCCCAGCCAGGTCGCACCGAAAAGGGTCAAAGCACCGCCGGTTTCCGCGCAGAAACCCTGCATCGGATTGAGCCGCGTGATCTTCGATCCCATCGTATGCACGATCCGCCAGCCGCCGGCGAGCGTACCGAGGGCCATTGCCGCCTGGCAGGACAATACGACCCAGAACGGCACGTAGAAACTCGAACCGAGATAGCCTTGTGAAAACAGCAGCACCGCGATGATGCCCATCGTCTTCTGCGCATCATTGCCACCGTGCCCCAGCGAATAGAGCGAAGCGGAGACGAATTGCAGAATACGGAAGGTACGGTCGACGGCGAAAGGCGTTTGCCGAACGAAGATCCAGGACACCGCCAGAATCAGCACCAAAGCGAGAAAAAAGCCGATCGCCGGCGACAGGAAGATCGCCGAGACCGTTTTCGCAAGGCCTGAGAGCACGACGGCACTTCCGCCCGTCTTGGCGAGACCTGCCCCCACAAGCCCACCAACGAGTGCGTGCGAGGAACTCGACGGAATGCCGAGCAGCCAAGTGAGCACGTTCCACACAATCGCGCCCATGAGAGCGGCAAAGATCACCGCCGGCGTCACGATGCCGGGATCGATGATGCCGGTACCAAGCGTCTCGGCCACGTGCAGGCCGAAGAAAAGGAAGGCGATGAAATTGAAGAATGCCGCCCAGAACACGGCATAATGCGGTCTGAGCACGCGCGTCGAAACGATGGTGGCGATCGAATTGGCCGCATCGTGCAGGCCGTTGAGAAAATCGAAAATGAGCCCGACGGTGATGAGACCGACCAGGAGCGGCAGGGCGAGAGCTGTTTCCATCAGACGTTCTCGATGACGATGCCGCTGATCTCGTTGGCGACGTCTTCGAAGCGGTCGACGACCTTCTCCAGTTCGCCATAGATTTCGCTGCCGATGAGATAGGCCATGGCATTGCTGGTGCCGTTGATGCGGAAAAGGTTCTTCAGGCCCTCTTCGTAGAGCTCGTCCGATTTGTCCTCGACCCGCGTGACCTCTTCGGCGAGGGCGCTGAGCCTTGCCGAATTCGGCCCGATCTGCGTGAGCAGCGGTATCGCTTCGGCGACCAGATGCGCAGCCTCGGCGATCAGCACACCCATTTCCCGCATGCCAGGCTCGAATACGTGCTGTTCGAAGCGCCGAATGGTCTTCACCGTCTTGTTGAGCATGTCGATCGCATCATCCATGGACTGGATCAGATCCTTGATGTCGCCGCGATCGAACGGCGTTATGAAGCTGCGGCGGGTTGCAAGCAGCACCTCGCGGGTGATCTCGTCTGCCTCGTCTTCGAGCTCTACGATGCGGCTGCAGTGCTTTTCGATATCGCCCTCGCCCGCCAGCATCGCCTTCATCGCCTCTGCTGCGCCGACGACCGTCTTCGAATGGCGCTCGAACAGGTGAAAGAACTTGTCCTCACGCGGCAGGAGCTTCTTGAACCAGCTGAGCATGCATCGAATCCGGCTGTAGAATTGTCACATAGCGGTCATAGATGAAAACCGTTGCGCGTAAAGGTCCGGTCAAAAAAGAGAACAGCATTCAGGATCTGCAATGGACCGTTCGGCGATCAATGTCCTCGACGCCGGGCGAACGCGACAGCCGCGTCTCGGGCGGCATCGCTCCCGAGACCTTGGGCAGCGAAACCGGCCACCGCTGGCGAACGGCCGTGGCCGGCGATAGGCGGCGGCATCTCAATCTTTCGACACTGCCGCCGGCAGGCGTACGATCATGACAGTGCCGCCCTTTGGATTGTCGCCGGGCTCGACGACGCCGTGATGCTCGTCAACGATCCGCCGAACGATGGCGAGTCCGAGCCCAGTACCTCCGCGTCGTCGCGTAAAGAAAGGATCGAACAGATGCGGCAAATCCTCGGCCGCAAGCCCGGGGCCTGAATCGGCGACGCAATACTCGATCCATCGGCTTCCCCCTTCATCCACCGTCGCCCGCGTGGTGACGATCACCTCCGATCCCCTAGGCGCATGCTGCAGCGCATTTTCGATCAGATTGACGTGCACCTGCACCAGGCGGTCGTAATTCATCATGACCAGGGCGTCTTCCGATACCCGATTGACGAGAGTGACACCCACGGCCTCGGCAGCCGCCCGGCAGGAGCGGAGGGCCTCCACGAGTCCCTTGGCCACCGATTCAACCGCGCGATCATCCGGTGATGTGCGGCCATATTCGAGCAAGGCGGACATTAGTTTGTTCAGCCGGTTCACCTCGCGACGCAGCACGCCGCTGAAGCGCGGATTGATCTGGCCGAGTTTTGCATTCGCTTCGATCGCATCAAGGGTGGAGGAAATCCCGAACAGGGGATTGCGCACCTCATGCGCGACGCCGGCCACCAACTGCCCCATAGTCGCCAGAGTTTCGCTGCGCCGCAGTTTCGCCTGCAACGCTTCCCGTTCCCGTTCGGCTTGCTTACGGTCGGCAATCTCCTGGCGCAGGTCTCCCACGCTCTGCTGCAACTCTCGCTCATTCGCCTCCAGCAGATCCCGCGAAACCGTGGTCTCCTGCAACCGTTCGGTCATGAGATTGAATTGTTCGGCAAGCCTGCCGAATTCGTCGCGGCCACGGATGTCGATACGATGATCGAGATCGCCCGCCCTGATCGCTTTGGTGCCGTCGGCAAGCCTCTTCAGGGGTCGATTGGTCGCGAGGGCGAGCCATATTCCAACGGCCAGCGCCACCAGGAAATAGGCAGGGATGAGGTATCGGAGCGTCGCCTTCACATGTTCGATGGCGGTGTCCGCCTTGTCCTGGGGCTCCGACAGATTGCTTGTCAGCATCGGCTGGATCTGATCGTCAAAAATATCGTCTATTTGTTCGGCGAGTTGGGCGAACCGTTGCGCATCCGCGCTGATCCGGGTCTCGCCGGCGATCAGCGCCCTGGTGTTGGCAAATACCTTTAGATGCCGCCCGCGCAATCCTTCGTGGAGTTGCCGGTCCCGGTCCACCGAGATCAATTCGCGATACCGGGCCAGGGCATTGTGCTGCTCGCCAACCTTCTTAACCAGATACTGGCGTTCCGGATCGGCCGTCCGGTACTTGAACATGGTCAGCCAGAAACCAATTTCAGCGGTTTCGGCCTCGATGTTGGTGAGGGCTAGCAACCTGTCGTTCCTGTCGGGCCGGCCATCCGGTGCCGCCCCTTCGTGTTGGGCGTCGATCAGAGTGTCGATTTCCTCCAGCAGGGCCGTCGTGTCCCCGAATATCGCGTCGAGCCGGTCGCGCTCGTCCATCAGTTCTACACCGGCAGCGACGAGCCTCTCTTGCTGTGCACGGACCTCGCGCCCCAATCCGCGTGCCCGATCGCTCGTAGCGAGTTGCATGTAGATGGCATGGCGTCCGGTAAAGTCCTCTTCGTCCCGTGCTATCTCGGCTTTGACTTTGGGCTGGGGGTCCCGGACATAGCGCAACACCCCGTTCGTATATTCCTCGGCATTCTTCTCCATCTCCAGCGCGGCGATACTGAACGGCACGCTGACGCTGTCGAGCGTCGCCAAATAGCCGGCGACACTGTCCAGATTGCGGTAGACGTGCAGCAGCACCAGCAAGCCGAGCGTAACGATGATGGTGATGCTGGCGTAAATCTTGACCTTGAACATATCGCCCCTGCGACCGCAGAAGGACGCCAATATCCAGGTCCAAGCTGCGGAATGGCGGCCGGTAACAGGCCTTTTACGACGTCTTGATGCCGTAGCTCTTGATTTTCAGGTACAGCGTGCTGCGTGGGACGGCAAGGCGTAGCGCCGCCTGCGCCACCCTGCCCTCCTCTTCCGCCAGGACGCGTTCGATATGTTGCCGTTCGACCTCTTCGAGCGTGAGGTTGGTATCGGGGCTGGCCAAGGTCCCACCGGGCATGAGGTTGAAGCGCAGGTCATGCGGCATGATGCGGTCGTGTTCGCACAGCAATGTCGCACGCTCGAGCACATTTCGCAGTTCGCGTATGTTCCCAGGCCACGCATAGCTGCAGAGAGTTCCCATCGCCTCGTCGGATAGGTCCAGCTGGCGACCACGGCTGGCCGGAATTTGGGCTAACAACGTGCTGGCAAGCACGGGAATATCCTCTATCCGATCGCGCAGGGCAGGAACCAGAAGCGGAATCGCGCTGATCCGAAAATAGAGATCGCTGCGAAAAGTGCCTTTCCCGACTTCCTCGGCCAGATCCTTGTGGGTGGCTGCAATGAGTGCAATGTCGATCTCGCGCTCGCGAACTGCGCCCAGGCGGCGAAAACGCTTTTCTTCCAGTGCCTTCAGCAATTTGGATTGCACGCGCATATCCATGTCGCCGATCTCGTCGAGGAACACGGTTCCGCCATCGGCGACTTCCAGCAACCCGCACTTGGCGACTACGGCCCCGGTGAAGGCGCCCTTTTCGTGCCCGAATAACTCGGCTTCGAGAAAGTCATGGGACAGTCCCGCGCAGTTGAGGTCGACGAACGGCTCTTCGGCGCGCGGGCCATTGCGATGCAGCCATTTTGCAAGCTGGCTCTTGCCGCTGCCTGTCTCTCCCAGAATGAGGACTGGGCTCGATGTACCACATATCTTGATCGCTTGAGCCGCCAGTTTTTCGATCGCCGCGCTCTGGCCGGCAAACGGATCGACACGTTCGCGGCTTTCACGGGTGGCGACGGCGCGCTGCTGACGCTGAAGCCGCTGATTGGCGAACAAGCGCTTCAGGATGGCATGCAGCACGGGCAGTTCGATAGGCTTGGTCAGGAATTGCTCGGCGCCTTCCTTGACCGCCTCAACCGCCAGTTCAATGGTGCCATAGGCCGTCAGCACGATGAGGGGAACACTGGGGTCGACCTGCTTGAATGCGCGCAACAGATCGAGGGCGGTGCCATCGTGTAACCGGTAATCGATAACCGCGGCGTCCGGTGTGGACGCCAGAAACAGTTCCTTCGCCTTCTGGCAGCTGTCGGCTTCGAAAACGCGGTATCCCTGCGATTCCAGAAAGGCATGCACCCCAAAACGAATGCTGTCTTCATCGTCGACGATCAATATGCGCTTGCTTGACAAGGTGTGCCCTCCGCAGATTCCCGTTGCCCTATCGGACAGGCTGCATCGGCATCGGGTCTGGATTATCCGCTCTTGTCCAGCACTCGATATAGCTCAGCATGATACGTAGATGTCCATTCCAATAACAGCCGGGCCGTGGTGGCCCTGCTTTTGCAACCAGCCAACGGCCTTCCTCTCAACAGGTTGCCGGATGCCGATGTTCGAGCGAGGCTGTCTTGACAGGCTGCGACGGCTTCGCCAGCCATGCGCCGCTCGAGGTCGGAACCACGCCGAGCCTGCGCAAGGCGCCCAAGAACTTGTTGGACTTGGAGACTTCATTCAATGCCGCCATCGCCACGCAATATTTCGAACAGGTGTTGGTAGGATGCTGGTGCAGCCGCCGCAGGATCTTGTCGGCAATGCCGTTGGCGTTGCCCGACTTGACTTCCACTAGGATCAGATCGCCGTCGATGGTTTGTGATCCCGAGGTGCCCGCAAACACAATTCCGGTATCGATCGTTACACGCTCGCCACCCCGCTTGGCCACGAGCGTCACGCGCTGATAACGCATCGCGAGCGTGGGTTGCAGTTCACGCGTGAACTCGCGCCGGTAAAGGTCGCGATAACTGGAGGCGACGAACTGACGTGCCTCATCGTCCATCGTCCCGTACATTTCCACCGGACACTGAAGCCGCTCCTTGATCGTCATCCCGCGCATATGCTTGAGCTTGACTTCGACAAAGCAAAGATCTGCATCGACATATTTGCGCATCCGGACCTTGCAGCGGATACGCCGCCCCTTGTGGTGATCAAAATAGGCGGAGCGTTCCGCATCGTCGAAATAACAGGTATCGTATGTGAAATTGCGCTTGCCGTCGATCTCCAGAATATCGAATTGCTGGATCAGCTCACCGATCGCCTGGTGGAGCATATCGGCACGCACCACATATTTGTTGTCACGCCGGTCCAGCATATCGGCCTTTGCGTCGAGTTGCTCGAGCCCAATCGGCCGATAGGGTTCAACCAGCCAGCGAGGAACAATGGTGCGAGGCGCCGGAAAACTGAACAAGGGCTGTATATCAGCCTGGGCCGCGGCATCTTGGCCAATGCTGCCTCCCATCGGAAAGCCTCTTTCTCTGGTGAACATGGCATAGCCTCTCCAGTTCTCATTGTCGTGAGCGCACGGGACGACCGGGCACTGCATGTCTCGGCGCCGCTGTCAGGGCGTCACTTGTTGCGGAAGAAGACGTTGATCAAGGCGGTTTCGTTCACATAGTCGAATGCCTTGATTTCATAGTAGATCACCTCAACTCCCAGGCGTTTGCCAAGGTCAGTGCGCATCGCCGGCTCATCGGTAAGGGCGCGATGGTCGATCTCGTCGAGTACGATCTTCACGCCACTGACGGCTTGCAGGAAGCGGGGATGATCGAGAATGAATGCGCTGAGCAGCAGAAACACCACCACCGTGGCGACCAGCCCGAGCATCGTACCCGTTACTGAGCAGACCAGCGCGATGGCGATGGAGGCAAAGAAATAGCTGATTTCGACCTTGTCGAACTGCTCCGACCGCAGCCGGAACAAGGCCAGGATTGCAAAGAGGCCAAAACCGGCAGCGACACCGAATTCGACCGAAGACAGGATGATGAGGACCGAAAATGTCGCAACGTTGAACATCACCGCCGTCGTTGCGAATTCCTTATCGTAGCGACGGCGGTAGTACATGCCGAAGATCAACAAAAGCACGGCAATGATGTCGATGCCGAACCGCATCAGCAGTTCGAGTGGTGGGATAGGCAGCGCCAATTGTGTTCTCCGCAACAGCATGAGGGACCTTGCGAGTGACTCCGCAAGATGTGTGCCAACAACGGGAAATTCTCGAAAAACTATGAATATACAAGATATAACAATGAGTTACTTAAGTTTCCGGCGCATTGCTCATGGCGACCAGCCGTGAGGCTGTCATCTTGGAGAGAGCAGAATCCAGAATCTGGACTCATCATTTTCCAAATACTGTACTGCGAGCATAAGGACGGCAGGCGGGCGAATACCGGAACGGGTCGGCGCCGCCTTTCAGACAGCCCAAAGCGCGAACCCTGCTTTCGGTGACGAATGTGTATTATACGCAAGGAGGCAGCTAAATCGTTTGCCACCGGCATCGCCGACCTCCGACATCATAAAACGCCAAAAATCCCCGTCCTGGCCCGGCTGTGGCACAGCCTCACATTTGCTACCTTCACCGTCACCGTGGCGTTGTTGATCAGGACGGCCTCGTGGCCCCAGTCGAACTGGTGGGCGTCGCCCTCTGCAAAACACAGCGGAATGAACGCCTGCGCCATGATCGCGCCGCGCTCTTGCTCCCAAGCTCGAGCGTATCGGCGTACCGCCGCAAGCCGCAGGCGCTGCTTCACCACCTGGGCCGTGGTGAAGAAGGCGGCGGCGATGGCCTCCTCGCTCAGGCCCTTGGTGCGCAGGTCGGGGAAGGCGCGGAATTGGTCGAGGGGATGGAGCGCCACGCGCTGGGTGTTCTCAGCCGGGCTGTCGTCCTCGGCGAGGATCGAAATCGAGGGCTCGCGCACGACACAGGGTACAGGCGTGGTCTTGGCCAGGCGCTTTTGCTTCACGAGCAGTGCAAGCGCCTGATAGCGGCGGCCGCCGGCCGGTACCTCGAACATGCCGGTTTCGGAGCCCTTGGCATCGAGCACCGGACGGACATTCAGGCTCTGGAGCAGCGTGCCGCGGCGGGCGATGTCCGCGGCCAGTTCCCCGTCTCAGCCATTCGACGCCTTCGACGCAGCCCCTGAAGGCCGCTGCCCGACTAGTCGGCCTCAGCTTTTGCTCGCCCGTCCAGCCAGGCGGCGAGGCCATCCAGCGTCTGCAGTCCGTATTCCACCGCGCCGAAGCCGATGACCGCCTGGCGCCGTTCGCGGCTGGGGTGGAGCTGGCGCATGGTCAGCACCGTCTTGCCATCGGCCTGCTCGTCGAAGGTCACCGTGACGCGGAAACGGTTGGGGTCGTGCGGGTCGGGCGTGCCATGGTCCATCACGATCCGCTCGTTCGGCACGATTTCCAGGAAACGCATGAGGTTGGGGAAGCGCTGCTCCTTGCCTTCGAACATGCCAACCATATCGAAACGCCAGACCCCGCCCTCGCGGATATCGGCTTCGTGGCTCTCGATGTTGAGGGCGGTCGGGCCGAACCATTGGGCGAGTGCCTTGGGATCCATCCAAGCGGCAAAGACCTTGGCGCGCGGGTGGTTCAAGAGCTTGACCAGCACGATCTCGCGGTCAAGCGACCAGGTCTCAAACTGGCTTGCCATGTCTTTCCTCGTCCTCTTCCGTCTTGTCCAGATAGGCTTCCAGTCGATCCAGCCGTTCGGCCCAGCGCCGGCGCTCCGCTTCCATCCAGTTCGCCGCCTCGTCGAAACGCGGCCGCACCAGCCGGCACCAGCGGCTGCGCCCGCGCTTTTCGCTGGCGATCAGCCCGCAATCCTCCAGCACCCTGAGATGCTGGGCGAACGAGGGCAGCGCCATGTCGAACGGCTCGGCCAGGACGCTGACCGGCACCTCGCCCTCGGCAAGCCGCGACACCACCGCGCGGCGGGTCGGATCGCTGAGAGCATGAAAGGCAAGGTCGAGGGGGGTCGAATGGTAGGGCATGTGCATCCGTAAAGCGGTCGCGGACTCCGGTCAACGACAAAAAGGCACTTGCCTTAGTGTTGCAGTTCAAACATAAAGGCACTTGCCTTAGTATTTGGCTCGCACAGGGCGAGCATGCAACCACACCAAGGAGGCCCCGGTGGCAGTTCGTGTCGATTTCAACCTCTCGCTCGACGGTTTCGCGACAACGACGGACCAGACGCCCGAGCAGCCGATGGGCGCCGACTGGATGCGCCTCGTCGGCGCCTATATCGCGACAAGGACGATGCGTGAGCGCGTATTCAAGGACACCAGCGGTGAAGGCACGACCGGCGTCGACGACAGATACGCCAGGGCCTATTTCGACAATATAGGTGCGGAGATCATGGGCGCCGGCATGTTCGGGCTGCACAGCTTCCCCGATGACCCGAACTGGAAGGGGTGGTGGGGTGACGAGCCACCGTTCCGTGTCCCGGTCTTCGTCCTGACCCACAGGAAACGGCCCTCGATCGAAATGGCCGGCGGCACGACATTCCATTTCCTCGACGCCACGCCAGCCGAGGCGCTCCGGCAAGCCGTTGCCGTCGCAGGTGGAAAGGACGTGCGGGTTGGCGGCGGCGCCAGCACCGTCCGTGATTTCCTCAAGGCGGGGCTCGTCGACCGCCTCCACGTCGCCATCGTCCCGATCCTGCTCGGACGCGGCATCCGCCTTTGGGACGATCTGCGTGGCTTCGAGCTTGGCTACACGGCGGAGTCGGAAACGGCAGAGAGCGGCACCATTCACCTGACATTCCGGCGCTAGCCGCTAGCCCATGGACAGAATGATCATGGACTGCCCACAGGCGTCCATGATGTCGGCTTTTCGAACAGTCAGCGCCGGCGCCGCCAGTCCGCTTCTGGGTCCGTATTTGACTGTCCGCAATGCGCCCCATCCTGGTCGTTCCGCCTTGTTCAGCGTGACCCTGAAACCTGCCATGCGGGCATCCCGTTGCCGGCGATGACGGCAGCCCTCTAATGACTCCGCTTCGGCACTATCCCGACCTTGCTGGCCACGCGCCCCCGAGTTGCCTTGCCTGTGGTCACTTCGTAACTAGCAGGCCAGACTTCTCCACATGCGCCTGTCCGGTCGGCAATATCTGGACAGTGGCCGCTTTCTCGTCAAAATGAACCAAGGCTTTCTTATGCAGATCCTTCAGCACCTTGCGTTTGAAGTCGGTTCCGTTCTTATACTCGACCCACGCTTGTAGCTGCGCCACCGAGACGGGTTTGCTTTCAGCATAGAGCAGGATCAGTACCTTCTGACCCGACGTTTTCGCCGGTTCGAGCACGCGCCGAACGTTGCCGCTCGACCAAACAATGTGAAAAGTTCTAGCGGTGACCGCTTCGACAACAGCATGTGAATCTGCCAGCGGGAGTTGCGAATAATTACGAACCAGTTCGCCCATTACCCACTTCATGCCACGCAGGAAAAACTCCGCGTCCATGTGGTTAGGGCTAATCTCAGCAGAGACATGGCCAATCGCTCTATTATTACGAAGCTCATACAACGCCGCTAATGCCTTCGGCACCTGCATACAAAGCGAGCGTCCTTTAGTACCGTTGTACTGCTCTAGATCGCGACATGCCTGCGGGAAATTGCCCGGCTTCGACGGGCTTGTGGCATGGGTTCCGGTCGCATGACCTGCACATATACAATACGCTACCTCGCAGAACTTTCCTGCTTTGAGGCCAACCTTTTCCCAGTCTGCCGCGCGATATTCGTCGAGGGCTTGCTCAAACTCCTCGATCAATGGATTGCGCAACCCAGCAGGAATGGCGCTGAGGGCATCTTTGAGAGTTGGTAGGGTCAAATGTCACCCACGATCCCAGAAGTACTGCCAAGGTCCTTTTCCAACCTTTGTCCGCTGGATGATGCCCTTGCTGAACATTTGGCTCGTGGCAGCGCCAACTTGATTGAGATTGTGCGTCCAACCTTTGGTCTTAAGAGCTTCTACGATATCCGCTGGAGAGCGATGTTCCTTGAAGAACCCTTCTTCTTTCAGAATTTGGATTCGAGCCGGACATGATTGACCAGCAGGTGGCTGTTTAACCGATTTGCGGACACGCTTCTTGGATGTCTCTGTCGCATCGGCTGATACTTCATCAGCGACATCGCTTACCGGATCAGCGATTGGATCAGTGCTGACCGTGCTTCGCGGACGACTTCCGAATCCCACTTCCTCAATCAGAGGGAATAGCTTTCCAAGAAGCCCTTCAACGAAATCCTTCTCGCCTTCGATCTCGACCACGCCAGCAGGCGCGTCGATATGAACCCTGTTCGTCATGATACCCCCATAATCGCAACCGGCATACTTGCCTGAGTATCCCGAACGATCAAGGGATTCTATATTTGTTCTGTCTTCCTGTAGTCCCACGAATCGCCGACCCACAAATATCTCGGCGAACGGCCGCTTTCCCAACTACCGTTCTCAAAATCCGCCATTCCCCTTCCGGCCTCTCAGTTGCCCTTCGCGGGCGCTTCTTGTTGTTGAGATTGTTTCCAATCCCTTCCGAAAACGAAGTTGGACAAACGGGCCGTTTCAACCAGCCGCATCGAACGCCATACGGGCGACCTTGATCGCGGCATGGCTTCGATTGGCCCATTGGACGAGGGATGCCAACGGTTCAAGAATTGTGGCGCCAAGGGGCGTCAGCCGGTACTCGACGCTTGGCGGCCTGGTGGGGAACACCGTGCGTGCGACCAGGCCGTCACGTTCCAAATCGCGAAGGGTCTGCGTCAGCATCCGCTTGGATATGTCCGGAATCGCCCGCAGGAAGGCGCTGAATCGGTGCGGGCCTGCCGCGAGAGTGGCCAGGATCAGCGTCGACCATTTGTCGCCGATACGGTCCAGAACATCCCGCACCGGGCATTGGGAGTCGAGTGACCCGTCGGGCCGGCGTGCCAATACCAATCCGCTCGGTGTTGCATCGGGTGCCGGCACGGTTACTTCTGTCTCACCCTGTCCCAAAATTCTGCCTCCTTCACGACGGCATCGGTCTCACTTAATTACCTTGTGCCAGATATGAACCACAAGGAGAACGACCCATGCCCACGACGCCGAAGCTTTTCGTGACCGGCGCAGCCGGCCAGCTAGGCACGCTCGTCATCGACGCGCTGCTCGAGATGGTGCCCGCCCGTGCCATCGTGGCGGGCGTACGGGATATCGCCAGGGAAGATCGAGACTGAGATCGCGGCGCTCATGGAATTCCGTGACAAGCCGGCTGGCAAGATCCGCATAACGTTGTCGGACCATGCTTTGAATTCACTGGTGTGGCCGAAACTCCGGCCTGTTCTGGCGTCCTATCCCGATATCAAGCTCGAGTTCAGCGTCGACAATGGTCTTCGCAACATCATCGAGGACGGCTTCGACGCCGGTATCCGGCTTGGAGAAAGCGTTGAGAAGGACATGATTGCCATCCGTATCGGGCCGGACTGGCGCATGGTCGCCGTCGCCTCGCCCCTCTACCTCGAGGCGCATACCCCGCCGGCGCATCCCCAAGACCTGATCCGGCATAATTGCATCAACATGCGCCAAGCCACGGCCGGCGGTCTGTATGCCTGGGAGTTTGGAAGAGACGGACAGGATTTGCGTGTCAGAGTGGATGGCCAGCTCACCTTCAGCACGTCCTATGCGATGATCGATGCGGCCTTGAGTGGCTTGGGCGTCGCCTTTTTGCCAGAGGACCTTGTCGAGTTCCATGTCGCCTCTGGAGATCTTGTCTTGTTGCTGGACGAATGGTCGCCCAAATTTGCGGGCTACTACATTTATTATCCAAGCCGGCGCCAAAACCTGCCCGCATTCAAAGTCATCGTGGACGCACTTCGGCATCGGAATGCTTGATCGTCACTCGCCGCTCGTTCGGCAGGCCGATGCTCCAAGATCTACGACCATTGCGGCTCGATGAATCGAGCTGAGCGGCTACCGGGAACGCAGCTGAGAGGAGCTCTCCTGCTCCGCGCGGTATGCGGAAACGTCGATGTGACGCCGAAGCGCGGCGGCTCTGAACGCTGTTATCGATCAACGATGCAATCATGCCGGTCGCTCCGAGCGGCTGTGTCGCAAACGGAGCATCGGGATCTGACAGCCGCGAGACGGTTTATCCGCAGGGCGCTTCAGCGGCATGACCGACCCTAGCGCACTGTCATCGAAGAGGAGTGCTATTGTGCCGCCTTAGTAGCCTATTCGCCTGATCGGAGCGGAGCGATTGCCGTAGTGCGCCTTACCCGAAATGGAGGTATGCGTGTCCGACCCCACAAGCCGATGAGATCATGGTTGCCATCGCCGACAAGGACCGCCCGCTGCCGCGCGTCGGGCCTGACCAAGCCGAGTCCAAGGGCAAGAACGACCTGCGCTGAAGGCCGTCCCTCAACATGCCTCCGTCTTTCCTGGCGAGGCCGAATGCCGAGGAAGAACCATGGCAGATCAGAGCTGAAAGCCGCTGGTATCATCCGGACTTGAAGCCGATCACCATCGAATCTGGCCCCAACAGCCGCTCGACGCGCGTGGAGACGAAACCGGCGTCGTGCATCCAGGCCTGGCAGTCCGCGCCGGTGTAGTCGAAGCCTCCGCGGGTTTCGATCAGCATGTTGAGGCTCATCAGCAGGCCGAAGGCGTTCTCGCGGCGCTCATCGTCGATGACGGCGTCATAGGCGATCACAGCCCCGCCTTCCGGCAGTGCGGCGAAGGCCTTTTCCAACAGCATTTTCTTCTCGGTGAGATCCCAGTCGTGCAGGATATGTCCCATCACGATCACGTCCGCGGTCGGCATCGGGTCGTCGAAGAAACTACCGGCCTGAAAGCGGATCCGGTCGGCGAGGCCTTGCTGGGCGACAAACTCCTCGAAGATCGGCTGCACGGCAGGCAGGTCGAAGCCGATCGCCTTGAGATGCGGATGAGCCCGCGCGACCACCACCGGCACCATACCTTGCGCCGCACCCACATCGGCGAAAGTCGTGTATTTCGACCAGTCGAACTTGGCCGCGATCGCTTGCGCCGCTCCAGCGCTGATGCCGCTCATCGCCTTGAGAAAGCCGCGCAGCCGTTCCGGCTCCGCATAGATCGCGGCGAAGAAGTCCTCGCTGTGCTTGCCTTCGTTCTGCATTTCCCCCGTCTGCAGGGCTTCGGTGAGCGAACCCCAGAAACCGTAGAGCCGGGCATTGGCCATTTCGAGGATGCCGCCGACATAGGATGGCTTGGCCTTGTCGAGGAAGAGGTCCGTATCGGGGGCATTGCGGTAGATGCCGTCCTCGCGTTCGAGCAGCTTCAGGGCCACCAGCGTATCGAGAAAGTCGCGGGCCGCGCGGGGATGCAGCTTCAGCCTGGCCTGCAGGGCCGGCAGGTTGGCCGGGCCGGCTGCGAGCTCGGTGAAGACACCGAGTTCGACGGCGCTGAGCATCGCCTTGGAGGCCCAGAAGCCCATGCCAAGCTGCATGATGTGGTCCGGCGTCGTTGCGCACATCGCTCGTCTCCTCGCAAATCTTATCGTTGATTGGCGTCCGGGTCCGGTGCAGAAACCGATGCGATCCGACAGCGGCCCTAAGCCGGAGACGTCCCGCTTGTCGCAGCACCATGCAAGGAAAATATATCGTTTTGCGATGGGATGGAATTAACAACAATCATAGGTTGCGATAACGATCGGGGCCAGAGCAGAAACTGCCACTCGGCCTGCCCGCAAACGGTCTCGGCCGGCCCGAAGCCGCGTCCGCCCCGACACGTCCCTGGCCTTCGGCAACGGGTTACGGAAACGACACCCCTGATTTGAACCTGCGATTGTAACTGATGGATTTTGCTTGTGGGGCAATGGGCCTGAGAACACGAGACCTCGCCAAGCCATTGCTTGAGCGAGGTCTTCATCTTCAAACTTGGTTGCGGGGGCCCGCAATCAAGTCCGACGCTGCGACATGCCACAGCGCCCGAAAACGCGATTTCCCTCGACATACTGCGACTTAGAACCACCCACATCACAGCTGAGTTGACTGGGCCTATGCACAGCGACTGGTGAAAACCAAGGTCGTTGTGCGCCGTGGAAGTCAGGAATTCTACAACGGCGGCGTGCTGCGGGAACTCATCCAAGAGTCAAAATGCTCTTTCAACTTCTGCGCATCATACCCATCCTCGCCGCTTCGCGATCCATTGCTCGTAGAGGCGCTTCTCGCCAACGCCTGATCTGTCACCGCCGACGAGTGGAATGGCCTGCCAATGTTGAGATCCCAGAATATTACTTAGCCGCCTCCACAGGGCTACTCGGCAAGCGCTTGGGAAATCTCATTCGCAGTTTGGATAACCACCGGTGCCAACCCTGCTAGACGGCCATCCGGCATGCGATCGACCGGACCGGAGACGCTGACCGCCGCGAACACCCTGCCCGAGGAGTCACGAACAGGGGCACCGATGCAGCGCACCCCCACCTCGATTTCTTCGTTGTCGATGGCGAAGCCCTGCACCCGGATGCGCGCCAATTCCGACAGGAGATCGTCGAGATGCGTGATTGTGCGAACCGTGTAGCCGTGCAGCCCCTCCCCGGCGATCTTCCTGACGAGACTTTCGTCTTGAAACGCCAGAAACGCCTTGCCCACGCTGGTGCAATAGGTCGGCGCGGCCTGCAGCGTCGTCATGCTCGAGGCGATCATCTGTTCTCGCTCGACGCAGACCATCTGATGCCCGTCGAAAATATGGAAGTGAATGATCTCGCCGGTCAGTTGCTGAAGCTTGGCGATGTGAGGATGGGCACGCGTGGGCGTATCGAGGCTGGCCAGGACACTGCTGCCATAATGGAACATCTTCAGGCCGAGCCGGTATCCCTGGCGCCGCCCGTCCTGATCGAGCAAACCGACCTCCCGGAGCGAGGTGACGATACGGTGGATCGTGGTCTTGGGCAGACCGGTGGCTTCCGAAAGGTCAGCAATGGTCATACTCGGCCGACTGCGGGAAAAGGCGTCGAGGACGAGAGCCATCTTGCGCAGCGACTTGGCACCCGCATCCCGGCTTTCCGAAGCCGTTGAAGTTTCGGGGCTGAGAGCTTCCTGGAATATTGCGTGCACATCCATGTCTTTATCTCACTTTTAATGCCCTGATGTGATCCGTCTTACCTTTTCTTCCAACTTGCGTGCAACGAACTCCAGGGAGAAGCAGACGACGAAGTAGGTGAGAGCCAGAATGGTAAAAACGATGAAGGGCTGGTTGGTGCGGATGACCACCTCTTTGGCGAGCCTTGCAATCTCGCTGATCCCTACGACGGAGACCAGCGAGGTGTCCTTGATGATCAGGATAATCTGGCCAAGGAGCGAGGGGATGATCGCCATCAGCGCCTGCGGCAGCGTAATGTCCCGCAGGCGCTGGAATAGACTGAACCCGAGAGCCACCGACGCTTCGTTCTGGCCTTTGTCCAATCCCAGCAAGCCGCCTCGGACGATCTCTGTCATGTAGGCACCGTGAGACAACGAAAGAGCGATAATGGCGGTCGTGACAGGGCCAATATCGAGGCCGAATTCCGGTAGCCCGTAGTAAACCAGAAAAATGAACATCAGGAACGGCGTGCTGCGGAACAGGTAGACATAGACGCCGATCAAAAACCGCACGATCGCGAGAGGGGAGGAGGCAAGGAGCCCTCCGACGATGCCAAGGCCGAGTGCGGGGAAAAAGGCGGCGAATGCCAGGAACAGAACGATCGGCAATCCCGTCAGAATGAGCTGAAACGCATCGAGCGCAACGGAAAGGATATTGCTCATGAGTTATGCCCGTTTGTGCTTGGAGAAGCCGGCGCGGCTTTCGTAGACGTCCGACAGGAGGTTCAGCACGACGCACAGGGCGATATAGATCACGCAGCTCACGAGATAGGCCGGCAGGAACTGATAGCTGTCGTTGCCGACGTCGTCGGCCGCTTTCGTGATTTCAAGAACGGCGATCGTGAAGAGCAGGGAGGTGTCCTTGACCAATTGCACGAATTGGCCGGTGATCGCCGGCAGGATCGTCGGCGCGGCCTGCGGCAGGAGGACCCGGTACAGCACTATGCGCCGGCGCAGTCCAAGCGCGAGCGCGGCCTCCGTTTGGCCTCTGGGAATGGCGTTCAGCCCCCCACGCACCATTTCGGCAATGTAGGCGCCCGAATTGAACGTCAGGGCAAGAACACCGGTAGAAAAAGCAGACAGGGTTATGCCAATTGCAGGCAAGCCGAAGTAGATGAAATAGACCTGCACGAGCAGCGGCGTGTTGCGCACCAGCGAGACATAGACGGCAACCACGCCCCGAAGCAGGCCGCACGAGCTGTAGCGGGCGATACCGGCCAACACCCCTATTGCCAGCGCCAGCACCAATCCGAATGCGGCAGCCAAAAGAGCGTTGCGAATGCCGGTCAGATAAACATCGCGGTACTGCCAGAATAGGTCGTATGCATTGGAGATCATGTTCACCCGGCCTAGTGACGAAGGATTTGGTCGAGGAACATGCGGGTCCGTTCCCGCCTGGGCTGGCTGAAGAACGCCGAGGGCGGAGCCTTCTCAACCATCTGGCCGCCATCGAGAAAGGCGATCTCGGTGGCGAGTTCCTTGGCGAACCCCATCTCGTGGGTCACAACGACCATGGTCATCCCCGCTGCTGCTAGGTCTTTCATGACCTGCAGTACTTCGCCGACCATTTCCGGATCGAGTGCGGAGGTAGGCTCATCGAACAGCAACAACTCGGGCTCCATCGCGAGCGCGCGGCAGATGGCGACACGTTGTTGCTGGCCACCCGACAGTTGAGCGGGGTAGCGAGCGGCCTTGTCGCTCAGGCCGACACGCTTCAGGAGCCCCATGGCACGTTCGATGGCATCCTTGCGGGAGCGCCGAAGAACGCGCCTCTGCGGCAGGGCGATATTGTCCAGGACGGTCAGATGCTGAAACAGGTTGAAGCGCTGGAACACCATGCCGACCCTGCGATAGAGATCGCGGCGTGGCATGCTCCCAAGATCCTGGCCCTCCAGCAGGAAACGGCCCGACGACAGCGGTCCAGCCAACTTGTTGATGGCGCGAATGAACGTGCTCTTGCCTGAGCCCGATGGACCGCAGATGACCAGCACATCAGACTTCTCGAATGAGACGGAGATGCCACGCAGTGCGTGGAAGCTCTTGAAATGCAGATTGACATCATGCGCCTCAAAAAACGCCATGGCGGCTTTCTCCCTCCTTGATCGAAAAGCGGCGACAGGCGCCCGTCCTGCGTGCTAACGGGCTCCCGATCGACGATGAGCCCTATTGGAGAGTCATGCGGTTGCCGCTGCCGCTTTCCGGCACATAGGCGCCGATCCCGAGTTTATCGACGAGCTTCTTTCTCTCCTCGGACACGCTGCTGTTCTTCTCCAGGAAGTCCTTCTTCCAGGCCTCGCTATCGACCCAATAAGCGCGCAGTGCCTCGAGCCGTCCGTCCTTTTTAATCTCCGACAGGAAGGCATCCAGATATTGCTGAGTGGCGACATCCTTCGGGCGAACCGCAAAGGCCCAGTTATCCTGGCTGATCAGTTCGCGCGGCGTTTTGGAGGAGACGAAGCCATACTCTTTACGAACGACCCCTAATACGGCGAGATCGTTGAGCGCTGCATCGACACGGTTGGTCTTCAGAGCCTGATACGTGTCGGTGTCGTTGGGATAGCTTTGAATTTCGGCCTTGGCGAAGAACTGCTTGGCGATGTCGACCGCACTCGTGCCGGCCTTGACCGCGATCCTCTTGCCCGACTGATTGAGATCCTCCCAGGACACATTTTCAGCCTCGGGCCGTACGATCGCGACGACCCCCGTGGAATACCAACTCTCCTTGGTGAAAAGAATCTGCTCGGCCCGCTTCGGCGTCACCGTCATGCTGGTCGCCAGAATGTCTGATTTGCGCGTCAGCAAACCGGGGATCAAGCCCGCCCACTCGACGTTTCTCAGTTGCAGGTCGACGCCGAGCTTGGCGGCGATCATGCGGTCAAGGTCGATCGAGAAGCCGGCGGCATTCCCATTCGCGTCACGAAACTGCCAGGGCGCCGCCGACAGATCGTTCATGATGACGATTTTCTTTGCTTCGAGGATCGCCCCGATCGCGCCTTTGGGATCATCTGCCGCCGATGCCTGACTTGTTACGGCCAACATGGCGACCGCCGCGATCAAGGCGAGTTTCTTCATTTCCAGCTCCCGCTCCATTTGTTCCGCATTGCGGAATATTATATGTTTGCAACCTGATAACCACATAAAATGAAACAAAATTCAATACGTATGTTGACTGATCATAATATATTTATTTAAGTGAAGATGAACTCAAATCATATTCCGCAATGCGGAATTACAAATTAAACCACGCGCTGGGTGGGAGGGCGCCGACGATACAGCGAAGCCGTGAAGATCGAGCGCCAAGGTCGCGACGATCGACGCACTGCACCCACAAAGGATTTTGAAATTGGCCCCGGCTGCCTCGCGGCACCGAGCTGGGCGCAATGCGCAGCTGTATCCAAGCGCTGCTCAAGGAGAGACGTTATGAACTATCGGGCGGCCGAATGGCCGGCATCGGGCACCCCAACACGGATTAGCAGGATCGAGCTCAACCAGATCTGCGATATCGCCGATCTCGCGCGTGAGGATCCCAACGTCATCAAGCTGTGGATTGGTGAGGGTGATCTTCCGACGCCGGCGTTTGTCCGGGAAGCCGCTGTTGCGGCCCTTGCCGCCGGTCACACGCGATACACCTATTCAACAGGCGTGCCTGCGCTGCGTGAAGCGCTCGATCGCTATCACAAGCGTCACTTCGGGATCGATGTCGGCGCGGGGCGCTTCAGCGTCACCGCCGGCGGTGTCCAGGCCATCATGCAGGCGATGCAGGCCATTTTGAGCCCGGGTGACGAGGTGGTCGTTCCGGTTCCAGCCTGGCCAAACCTGATCGAGATCATCGGCATTCTGGGGGGAAAAGTTGTTCCGGTGCCCTATCGCACCGTGGAAGGGGGTGGCTTCAAACTGGAGCTCGACGATCTCTTCGCTGCGGTAACGTCGAAGACCCGTGCAATCGCCATTAATTCCCCCTCCAACCCGACGGGTTGGATTATGCCCCGCGAACAGATGCTGGCTGTCCGTGATTTCGCGCGGGACAGAGGTCTCTGGATCGTTTCCGACGAGGTCTATGCCCATTTCACCTATGGCGACGGATTGGCTCCGTCCTTCCTGCAGATCACCGAGCCGAGCGATCGGTTGATCGTCACCAATACCTTTTCGAAGAACTGGTGCATGACGGGCTGGCGGATTGGCTGGCTGGTCTATCCAGAAGGCATGACGACGATTTTCGACAATCTGAGCCAGTACAACACCACCAGCGTCTCGACCTTCAGCCAGCATGCCGCCATCGCGGCCCTCGATGATGGGGATGACTTCATCAAATCTTTGGTCGAACGATCGGCCAGGGGACGGGAAATCATCTGCTCCATCCTCGATAAGCTTCCCAATGTTCGCGTCTTCTGGCCCGAAGGAACATTTTACTTCTTTTTTGCCGTCCATGGGATGAACAGCGGCTACGACATGGCACGCCGGATCCTGAAGGAAGCGAGTGTCGGGGTTGCTCCCGGATCCGCTTTCGGTCCGGGTGGAGAATCCTTCCTGCGAGTCTGCTTTGCCGTCGATCCTGCCCTCATCGAGGAGGGGGCACAAAGGCTGGCGCGGTTCCTTCAAGACCAATAGCGAGGAGAAACGATCTTGAAGAAGCTCATCAACAGACCGGCCGATGTCGTCAGGGAGATGTTGGAAGGCATCGTCGCCCTCTCACCGGGCCTTGCCCTGCTGGACAGTGAGAATGTCGTGATCCGCGCCGATCTGCCGGCTTCGGCCGGTCGACCGGTGGCCCTGATATCGGGAGGGGGTGCGGGGCATGAACCAGCCCATGCCGGCTATGTCGGGCCCGGCATGCTGACGGCGGCGGTGACGGGCGAGGTTTTCACTTCCCCGAGCGTCGACGCGGTCCTCGCTGCGATCCGCGCCACGGCCGGCCCCGCCGGCGCCCTTCTTATCGTGAAGAACTACACCGGCGACCGCCTGAACTTCGGCCTTGCCGGCGAGCTTGCTGCCATCGAGGGCATCCCGACGGAGCTTGTCGTGGTCGCCGACGATGTTGCCCTATCTGGCATCGTCGCCCGTGAACGCCGCCGTGGCATCGCCGGCACAGTCCTGGTCCACAAGATCGCAGGCGCTGCCGCCGCCGAAGGCAAGGGCCTGGCGGAAGTCGCCGATATCGCCCGGTCGGCGGCCTCCCGCATCGGCACGATGGGCGTTGCGCTCGGATCATGCATCGTTCCTGCCGCCGGCAAAGCCGGCTTTACGCTGGGCGAGGACGAGATCGAACTCGGCCTCGGCATCCACGGCGAAAAGGGCGTCGAGCGCGTCGGATTGCTGCCTGCCGACGCCATCACCGATCGTATCGTCAATCAGCTCGTCCGCGACATGGCACTCGAGGCAGGGGCTCGGGTAGCCCTGCTTGTCAACGGCCTCGGCGCAACGCCGCCCATGGAACTGGCCATCATGACCCGACGAGCCCTCGCCACTTTGCAGTCTCGGGGCATCGGCATAGAAAGAGCCTGGTCCGGCAATTTCCTCACGGCCATAGAAATGCCGGGCTGCTCGATCTCGCTTCTCGACATGCGCCCGGGCGACGTCGAGCGGCTGGATGCCACCACCGCTGCCACGGCGTGGCCACGCGGTGGCGAGACGACGGGTTTTCCTCATCTGATTGCCGCTCCCGCCTCCACGGATGCAGAGGCTCCCTTGGGCGAGGCAGGTCACTTCGACCCACGAGAGCTGCGTCGCCTCGGCTTGGCCGTCGCCGATGCACTCGAGGCGGAGGAAGCCCACCTGACGGATCTCGACAGCAAGGCCGGCGACGGCGACCTGGGCGCAAGCATGGTCCGTGGCGCACAAGCCATTCGTGCACTGCCGGAAGGCGCCTGGATCAATCCGGCCAACGCGATGGTCGCTATCGGCAACACCTTGCGCCGCGCCATCGCCGGAAGTTCCGGCCCCTTCTACGCGATTGCTCTGACGCGGGCCGGCCGCCATCTGGCGCAGGCCAATCGATTCTCTCCCGATGATTTCCGAGAAGCCCTGGCGATTGCAATTGCCGCAATCAGCGAGATCGGCGGAGCAAGGCAGGGCGATCGGACCATGTTGGATGCTCTCTATCCCGCCCTCCAGACGGTCCAGTCACTTGGGGACAGCGTCTCGCCGGCGCAGGTCTGGCGAGAGGCGGCCAGGGCGGCGAATGACGGAGCCCGCAAGACCGCGGACATGACGGCCAAGCTCGGGCGTGCCAGCTATTTGGGCGAGCGAGCCCGTGGAACCCAGGATGGTGGCGCGGCGGCTGTCGCGATCTGGATGGAGGCGCTCGCCACAAGTCTGTGAAACTTCGGGCAGCGCAAGCGCCCTGCCCGAACACCCAACTGAATCGAATTTCATGGCGCCTCCATCTGGAGCGATCCCTGGCGTGCGCCCTGATGCATCGGCCGTTCGACGGCCAACCTCTGGTCAAACAGGAACTCACCTTATGAATCTCGACAAAGTCACGGGGATCATTCCTCCCATCGTCACCCCCTTCACGAAATCCGGTGACATCGATGAAGCCGCTTTTCGCAACATCGTGAAATTCAATCTGAAGAAGAAGGTCCATGGCGTCTGCGTCGGCGGCAGCTCCGGTGAAGGCCATACGCTCACCTTCGAGGAATTCGTCCGCCTGATGGAAATCACGGTGGAAGAAGTCGACGGAAAGATCCCGGTCCTGGCCGGCATCATCGCCAATTCCACCCGCGAGGCCGTCCGCCGCGCCCAGGCCATTTCGCACCTGTCGATCCAGGGCCTGCAGGTGACACCCGTCCATTATGTCTTCAAGCCGGATGACAACGCCACCTTCGAGCATTTCAAGACCCTGACTTCGGCAACGGATGTGCCTGTCATCATCTACAACGTGGTGCCGTGGAACTATCTGAGTCCGTCGCTGCTCATCCGCCTCATGAAGGAGTTGCCGGGCGTCCAAGCCGTCAAGCAGAGCGCAGGGGACCTCAAGGCGATGGCCGACCTGATGATCGGCGTCCCCGATGGCTGCAAGGTCTACACCGCGGTGGACGCCCTGCTCTATCCTTCGTTCGCGCTCGGCTGTCATGGCACGATCGCCGCCAATCCGGCCGCTGTTCCCGGTGTATGCATCGCGCTCTGGAATGCCGTCCAGCGCGGCGAGCACAACCGTGCCCGCGAGATCCACGAGGCGCTCCTGCGCTTCTGGAACGCGATCTACGCCGACAACCTGCCCGCCAACATCAAGACCTCAATCGCCTTGCAAGGCACGGAGGCCGGCTTGCCGCGCATGCCGATGCCAGCAACCACGCCGACTCAGTTCGAGAACATCAAGCGCGAGCTCCAGAACGTCCTTCGCTACGAGGAAGCCTAAACAAAGGCGGGCGCTGCGCGTAGCGCCCGCTTTCCGACCGCGAGATTAGAAGAGCGTCCGTTTGAAAGGCCGTCCCGGATCTGCACCATGCCACCGCGTGCTGCAGGTCCGGGATGCTCCCGTGCGCAATTCGGGTCCGAGAAATCGCCCTTTTGTCACAGCGGCCGGCCGCACGCGTGACTGGCTCCTTATCGGGGGATGGTCTCCGACGCGGCCAAAACAATAAAAACCAATGGCGAGGAAGCAATGACGACACCACTCCCGACGAACTATTCTCGAGCCGAGGGCCAAGCGGCCTTTTCGCACGCAACCAAGGCGAGAGACATGCGCAAGGTCGCGCTGGCCAGCGCGGTAGGCAATACGATCGAGTATTACGATTTTACGCTCTACGCGACCGCAACCGCCCTTGTCTTCAACAAGATATTCTTCCCAAGCGACAACGCCTTGGTTGGAACGCTGGCGGCTTTTGCCACCTTCTTCGTCGGTTATTGCGCGCGCCCGATCGGCGGCATCCTGTTCGGTCATTTCGGCGATCGCATCGGCCGCAAGACGGCGCTCCTGTTGACGATGATCATCATGGGCGCCGGCACTTTCCTGATCGGCCTGGTCCCGTCTTACGAGACCATCGGGATATGGGCTCCAATCAGTCTACTCGTCCTGCGCCTGGCCCAGGGGATCGGGATCGGCGGTGAGTATGGGGGCGGCATGGTCATGACCGTCGAACATGCCCCGCCCGAGCGCCGCGGATTCTACAGTTCGCTGGTCCATATCGGCGTCCCCGCAGGCTTCCTGATTCCCATTGCCTTGCTCGGCGTCCTCTCGACGCAGATGAGCGAGGAAAGCTTCCTTTCCTGGGGCTGGCGCCTGCCGTTCCTGTTCAGCATCGTCCTGGTCGGCCTCGGCCTCTTCATCCGCTTTCAGATCTCCGAAACGCCCGCTTTCAAGAGAATCCAGGAGCAGGGGGAGACGGCCGCCCTCCCTGTCGTAGAGGCCGTTCGCGACCATCGTTTCAATGTAATCCTCGGCATCGGCGCCAAAATCGCCGAAAGTGGCCTGTTCAATATCTATGCCGTGTTCGCCATCACCTATTGCGTCAATACGCTCGGCCTTCCTCGCCAAACCATCCTCAATGGCGTACTCGTAGGATGTGCCCTCGAATGCCTGACGCTACCCCTGTTCGGCGCACTTTCCGATCGCGTAGGCCGCCGCACTGTCTACATAGCCGGCCTTTTGTTTCAGGCTGCCCTGGCCTTCGTCTTCTTCACCATGCTCGACAACGCCAGCACAACCATGATCTGGCTGGCCATCGCTCTTGGCCTGGCTATCGGACATGGCTCGGTATTTGGGGCCCAGGGCGCATTCTTTTCCGAGCTGTTTCCTGCTCGTATCCGCTACAGTGGTCTTTCCCTTGTGCAGCAGATCGGTCCGATCCTCGGTGGCGGCCTTTCACCGCTCATTGCGACAATGCTGCTTGCGGAATATGCCGGCACCACAGTTCCAATTGCAGCCTATATGGCTCTCATGGCCATATTTTCCGCGATTTGCGCGCTTGCCCTGCGGCCCATCGGCGACACGGCATAGGCTGCACCAGCACCCTCGGTTTGCATTGGTGATGTGCGCTTCGACCTCGGCTGGCTCATTGTAGGAAATCAGCGGTCCGGCATCGACTTCAGAGTCGTTGCCTCGACGGACGAGTATTCCTACTCGGCGAGCGGCGACATTGTCCCATCCAGACCCGCTGTGCAAATTCCGGGCTGTCCAGCGAGCACGCAGACATATTGATTAACAGCTTTCTCCTCGACCATCGCGGAGAGATGTTGCGCAATTGACTTGTGCACGCTCCCAAAGGGCGTCTTCCGCGCCGGAATTCGCTGACAGCGGTTACGATGTGAAAGCCGCCCGGACGCTGGGGCAATTATGTCAATATCCGCTCGGCACGCTCAGACATCAAGGACGCACACCGACTGTGTCAGTTGGAACAGGATGTGCCGAACATGAGAGCAGGTTGACCGCTCTCGAATTTCAACGGATTCGCCTTGTATTAGCGCCGCCGCTCCGCCTCTGAAGGCGAGGGAATGCAGATCTCACACGCAAGCGCTTTCCCGATCGCATCGTCGATGTGCGCCTTCATCAACGATCGCATCACCAGAAAGTCCGAGCTTGCGCATCCGGCGGCGAAGGAATTTGCCAGCCGCCATAAGCTCCTTTGCACGCATCTCCCGCGCACGGGCGATTTGACCCGGCCGAACCAAATTTGCGAGCGTGTGCACGCCGCTCCATCAGATGGCGGGACTAAACACAATTCTCAACATCGGCCTGCGCGCACTCCACCAGCACCTTAATCGCGTCTTGGAGCAGCGTTCCGAGTCTCCGCCCCTTTTGCCAGAATATGACATAGTGATAGAGGGCACTCGGCTCGAAGGGGCGGACTTCGACCGGGAAGGACGCGAACTGGCTGGCGGCAAAGGTATTGCTGCTCGAGATAGCAAGACCTGCGGCAACAAAACTCACCTCCTGGCCTATGACGTCGACCTGTATCGCCAGATGCGGTTCCGCCCCCATATATCGCATGGCGTTCTCATTCATGAGATGGGACTGCATCCCTGGTTCGACATCCGCGAGCGGCTCCCCCACGAGATCTTCAGGCCTGATGATGTCCTTGTGGGTGAACCGGTGACCGCGGGGGCAAATATAGACATTGGTCGCAGTCGTTGCCGGGCACCAGTCGAAGACGTTCCCGTCCAAAGGCAGCCGAGCAATTCCAAGGTCGGCCCGTCCCTTCAGAACATGCTCGGCCACCTCAGGGTAGGTGCCCGATTTGAGCACCATTCCCGCCATCGACTGGCGTGAGCGCAGCTTGCGGAAAGCCTCGGGAAGCAGACGAAGCGTGAAGATATGCGGTGCCGCGATGCTGATCGTGTCGCTATCAACGCCCTTCAAGGATGCAACCGTTTTAGCGACCCTTTCGATCTGGACGAAGGTAGCGTCGGTATCGCGAAAAAGGGCCATCGTATGGGCAGTCGGAACAAGCCGCCCTTTGTCGCGCACGAATAATTGCACGCCGAGCAGGCTCTCCAGGATCCGAACTTGCTGGCTGACAGCAGGCTGGGTGATTTCGAGTGCCTTGGCGGCGCTGCGCTCCGAGCCCGATCTGACAACCTCGCGCAGGATCTGAAGTTGGCGGAGCGTGACGCCCGTCTTTGAGATTTCCACCATAATGAGACTTTCGTAGGCTTCCGATTGTCGCCTTCGGGATAAAGCTCAACTTATATCATCATACCGATCACGCCAGATCGACCGCCCATTACGACCTACAATTGGCTATTCTCGTTATGATGACAGCAAGCCATATTAGCTGAGCTTATCGAAAAATAATTCGGCTTATAAATTGATCTCGGCGAGCGCGCAGGCAATTCTGGGGTCAGGACGCGGTTCGGAAGGCACTCGGCGCCATCGGAACAAAAAAGCGCCCCATGCATCGACAACACACATCGAAAGGGTGGTGCCGCTCCCATGCGCGCAGCAAAGGCCTCGCCGCGTCCAACAGTCCCCATTGCCCGTATCGACACCAAGCAGCCTGCTCCGGCGCGGAGTGCCTGATGCGGAGCAGTCCCATGTTTCATCAGGCTATCCAGCACGGCATCCGTGCGGAGCGGATCGAAAAACGGCTGGGCGGCCACGCTGTCCTCCGTGGTGTTGATCTCGACGTTCGACCCGGCGAAATTCTCTCGATCCTTGGTAGCAGCGGCTCGGGCAAGAGCACGCTTCTGCGCTGCCTCAATCTCCTGACGGTTCCCGACCGGGGCGATATCTGGGTCGACGGCGAGAAGCTGGCGATCCGAGCTGCATCGCGGCAGGGCGGCCACCCCTGCGTCACCGACCATCGGCAGGTCCGGCGCATTCGGGCCTCGATGGGCATGGTGTTTCAGAACTTCAATCTCTGGCCCCACAAGACAGCGCTTGAGAATGTCACGGAAGGTCCCGTCCTCGTCAAAGGGATCCAGTGCGATGCGGCCGCCGATCGCGGGCATCATTACCTCGCCAAGGTCGGACTTTCCGACAAGGCGGATGCCTATCCCCGCCATCTCTCCGGCGGCCAGCAGCAACGCGTCGCGATCGCTCGCGCGCTCGCCATGGAGCCGAGCATATTGCTCTTCGATGAGCCGACCTCGGCGCTCGATCCGGAGCTGGTCGGCGAGGTCCTTCGCGTCATGACGGCGTTGGCGAAGGAAGGACGCATGATGGTGATCGTCACTCACGAGCTCGCTTTCGCAAGAGAGATTTCAACACGGGTCGCCTTCATGCACCAGGGGCGGATCGAGGAAGAACGCCCCCCGTCGGAATTCTTCGCCACACCTGCTTCCAGCCGGCTTCGCAGCTTTCTTGCCTCCCATCGATAAAGGGGTTTCGCGCATGGACGGATTTGCCGTGCAATTCGCCAACGGGCTGAAGACGACCGTAATGCTGGCGCTTGTCAGCGGCGTGCTCGGCATGGCGCTCGGTTTGCTCGCCGCAGCCGGGCGCCTGTCTCGGTGGAAGGCCGTGAGCCTCGCCATCGGCTTCTACACCACCATCATCCGCGGCGTGCCCGAACTGATCATCATCCTGTTGATCTATTTCGGGGGCACGGTCGCCATCAGCGCCTTCTTCGGCCGCTATGTCGAGGTCAATGCGTTCCTGGCGGGCGTCGTTTCCCTCACCGTCGTCTTCGGCGCCTACACGGCGGAGATTTTCCGAGGCGCTGTGCTCAGCATACCGCAGGGACAGATCGAGGCAGCCCGCTCGCTCGGGTTGCATCCCTGGCAGACCTGGCTGCTCGTCACCCTGCCGCAGATGCTGCGCATCGCCCTGCCGGCGCTTGCGAACCAATGGATCTCCCTGGTGAAGGAGACCTCGCTGATCTCGATCGTCGGGCTGACGGATATCATGCGGGTCGCCGCCATCGGCGCGGGCTCGTTGCGGGCTCCGCTGACCTTCTATCTGGCCGCTTCCGCCCTTTATCTCACGCTCACCAGCCTCGCACTGGTGATCTTCAACCTGCTCGAACGGCGTTTCGCCGTTTCCGGGCGGTGAGGCGTTCCACCATGGATATCGCACTCCTCCTCACCAGCACTGTCACGCTCGCCGGCGGCATTCCGCTGACGCTTCTCCTGACATTCGCGTCGCTCCTGGCAGGCCTCATCCTCTCGGTGCCCCTGGCCTTCATGCGCGCGTCGTCGCGGCGCTGGCTGTCGCTGCCGGTACTTGCCTACACCTATGTCTTTCGTGGCACGCCGCTGCTCGTCCAACTCTTCATCGTCTATTACGGCCTCGGCCAGATCGGCCTCATCCGCACGAGCGTCCTGTGGGTTCTGCTGCGCGATCCTTTCTGGTGCTGCCTGCTTGCCTTCTCGCTCAATGGCGCCGCCTACACGACGGAGATCTTTCGCGGCGGGATCCAGGCCGTAGCCACTGGCATGATCGAGGCGGCACAAGCGATCGGCATGTCGCCCTTGCAGATCAAGCGCCGGATCATCTTTCCGATCGCCTTCCGAAGCGTGCTTCCCTCCTACGCCAATGAAATCATCAGCCTGGTAAAGGCGACTTCGCTCGCCAGCACGGTAACCCTCCTCGAAATCACAGGGCTGTCGCGAAAGCTGGTTGCAGAGACCTTCGCGCCCTACGAGATCTTCATCGCCGCCGGCTTGCTCTATCTTGGCCTGACATTCGTGCTGACCGGTGCTTTCCACCTGCTGGAAACGCGATTGAACGGTGAACCGCGGGCCAAGTCCGAACCAAGCCGGGTCGCCCTCGCGCAGGTGGCCCATGAACAATAGGTCTCACCAAAGTCCGCTTCAGCTCGGCGAGACCGCCTGGCGCGAGATCGATCTGTCGGCGATTGCCTCCAACTACCGCGCCATCCGGGCGGCGATCGGACCGAACACGAAAATCATCGCCTGTCTCAAGCAGGATGCCTATGGATGCGGGGCGGAAGAGGTGGCCTGCCTCCTGTCCGCAGCAGGCGTCGATGCCTTCGGCGTCGTGTCGATCGCCGATGCCCTGGCGGTACGAAAGGCGGCGCCGCGAAAGCCTATCCTGATGTATCCGGGCATTGGCCCGGATGCCATCGAGCTTGTCCGGGAGCTCGATCTGACGATTTCGATTTCCGGTGAGGAGGATCTGCGTGGTTGGCTGTCGACCGGCGTGCCCCTGAAGATTTTCGTGAAGGTGGATCTGGGTTTCTGGCGCGCAGGCGTGGCTCCCTCGGGCCTTCGGCGCCTGATCGATCTGTGCACGTCGCAGGCCAATATCGTGGTCGAGGGTCTTTATGCCCATCTCAGCGAATTCGGCCAGGCTGGCGCCTCGGCGCAAGAGCAGGTTGCGCGCCTCACACCTCTTCTCGAGGGGCTCGAGGCGACAGGCCAGCGTCCCGCTAAGGTCATGGTGTCGAGCAGCGAAAGCCTGCTTCGCCATCCCGAATTCGACATGGATGCGGTCGATCCCGGCGCTCTCCTTTTCGGACTGACCGGCGCCTGTGCGGGTCGCCGAGCGTTGCCAATTCGTCCTGCCCTGTCGGCGATCAAAGCCCGCATCGTCGCCCTCAAGACGAGCGACCACAGCATGGGCGCGCCGCCGGACCTGCCAGGATACCATGGAGCCATGCGCCTTGCGGTGCTGGGCATCGGCTGGGGACACGGGGTGCCGCGACATCCCGGCGCCGAGGCCGCAGTGCTGGTCAGGGGACGGCGTGCTCCCGTCATCCCCCCTGTCCATCTCGAGCACCTTCGCGCGGACGTCACCGATATTCCCGAAGCCGAGCTCGGGGATGAGGCGATCCTGCTCGGCGCCGCGGGTGCCGAGCGCATCACGCTGCAGGACCTCGCATCCGCCTGGGACACGGACGAAACGGGCGCCGCCTGCGGCCTCCGCGAGAACCTGCAGCGAATACACCTCGGCGAATAATCAAGAACCGAACCAAGAAGAAGGGGAATACCATGAAACGACATCTGGCTTTGGCCGTTCTGGCAACCCTGCTCGCCAGCAGCGTTGTCCGTGCCGAGGAAAGCAAGGCGGTCACCATCGCTTCGGAAGGCGCTTCGCCGCCCTGGGACTATATTGACACGAACGGTGCGCTTGTCGGGTTCGACATCGATGTGGGCAATGAACTCTGCGCCCGCATGAAACTGCAATGCACCTTCGTCGCCCAGGATTGGGACGGCATCATCCCCGGCCTTCTGGTCAAGAAATACGATGCGATCATCGCCGGCATGTCGATCACGGAAAAGCGCAAGAAATCGATCGCTTTCTCCGTTCCCTATGCGGTGGGGCCAAACCAGATCGTCATGCGCCGCGACCTTGGTCTGCCGCCCGGCGATACCAAGGCCAAGCTTGATCTAACGGACATAGACGCGAAAAAGAAGGCGCTCATCGACAAGCTGAGGGAAAGCCTGACGGGCAAGACGCTCGGCGTGCTTCGATCCTCGAATTCCGAGGCCGTCGTCCGGGAACTCTTCGGCGATATCGCGCAGGTGCGCAGCTATGACAGCCAGGAAAATCTGAAGCTCGATCTCACGTCCGAGCGCATCGACGGCGGTTTGGGAGACTATCTCGTCTGGAAGCAGTTCCTGGAAACGCCGGAAGGAAAGGCCGTCGACTTCTTTGGGCCCCAGCTTTCCGGGGGCACCTGGGGTCCTGGTGTCGGGATCGGCCTTCGCAAGGAGGACGCCGATCTCGCGCAGGCCTTCAACGGAGCCATTGAGGCAAGCACCAAGGACGGGTCGCTTGGCAGGATCAGCCTGAAATGGTTCGGCATCGATATTTCTCCGCAGACCGGAAAGTGATTGCTCCCCCTTCCGCCGGCCGGCCTGCCCCATTTTCTGAATTCATTTCCAAGGAACTCCATCATGTCTTCGCCGTTCACGCTCGTCCTCACCGGGCAATCCCTGATTCATCATGATGTTCGCCAGGTTGCCGACGAAGGATTTGCGGCGATCAAGTCGTTGATCCAGCGGGCCGACATCGCCTTCACGAACTTCGAGACCACGGTGTTCGGTCGTCATGGCGGATGGCCGATGAAGGGAAACTACTTTGGTTGTTCGGAGCCCACGGTCCTGGACGCCTTGAAGGACATCGGCTTCAATGCCCTGGCGCTTTCGAACAACCATGCCTTCGACCTTGGCCCGCCCGGCATTCTGTCCACCCTCGAAGAGGTTGTGGCCAGGGACTTCCTTCATGCCGGCATCGGCACCGATTTGTCGCAAGCGCGGCAGCCCGGCCTCAAGACCTTCGGCAAGAGGTCGGTGGCACTCGTGGCAATGGATGCAGGGCCTGGGCCGGCGACGATGTATGCCGCTGACGCAACGGACCAACGACCGGCACGCCCCGGTGTCAACGGACTTGAGGTTTCAAGAATATTCGAGGTGGACCCGCCGCGCTTTGAAACACTGAGCGGCATTCAGGAGGCGTTCCAGAGCAGTTCCATGGAACGGAGCAACTATGCCCAACCCCACGATCCACCTCAGCTGCACTCCGCCGACGACATCGATTTCTATGGCACGATCTTTCGCAGGGCGAACGAAAACAAGCGCAGGATCGTGGTAGACACGGCCAGCCTGGCGATCCATTTGTCGGCGATCCACAAGGCGGCCGCAGAGGGTGCCTTCGTCATAGCCTACCTCCATCATCATCACTGGGAGCCGAGTTGGCGCGAGGTCCCGGAATGGGTCCAGGCGTTTGCCCGCGCCTGCGTTGATGCGGGTGCCGGCGTGTTCGTCAGCCACGGCGCTCCGGTCCTGCAGCCCGTCGAAATCCATCGGGGTGCGCCGATCTTCTATGGGCTCGGCAATTTTCTCTTCCACCTCAATGAAGGCGAGGTGGTCTGGAGCGCGCCGGAGGTTTGGAAAAGCGTCGTCGCGACATGCCGTTTCGACGCCAACGCCCGTCTCCGGTCGATCGATCTCCAACCCATCGTGATCGGCGGCGAGAAGCTGGAAGCCCGGAACTATCATGAGCGCATCGTGCCTGTTCGCGCACCTGCGGCTATGGCAACCGAGATGATCGAGGATCTGGCGGCGCGCTCACAGGCACACGGAGTGTCTATTTCTTTCGAAGGCAATTCCGGGAGGATAAGTCTGTGCCGTCCCTCCCCAGACGTTGGGAACATCCGCCAATCGAAAATCCAGCATCTGAGCTGAGAGCGGCTGCGGCCGATCGCTTCGGGGCCGGAAGCCGACTGACGGCTCGTGATGCCGGGCTTTCTTAAACGGACGTTGGCGTCGACGCATGTTCGAGCCGCCAGGCTTTTGTAAAGCGATGGATGCTGTCATGCGCGCCTTCATAACCCCGGCCACGCAGTTCTTCGAAAAGCCGGATCGTCGAGCGGCGTTCACGGCGCGGAAGCTTCGCCTCGGCTTCCAATATGCCTCTCAGCACATCGACCCAGAGTCCAAGCTTGCGCTGCGGCTGCACCTCTCGTTTGTAGCTGAATGACGTCGCGCCAGAACGCAACACCTTGCGCACCGTATCGCGTGCGATCCCGAGCTCCCGGGCGATACGCTTGATCCCCTTGCCGTTTTGAAAATGCTCAAAACGGATCCGCGCTCTCGTCTCCACGCCCGTCATCCCCGGCCCCCTCCGCTTAATCGGAAGGGGCATCCCGAAGCACATCAGAGGGTCTAAGATTCAACGCGATAACCACCCATCAAGGGGACAACATTCCACACGTTCTCACAAGTTCAGGTTGCGACGGTCTCACGGATATGATGCGCAGCCGAAGTCAGAAAACTCTGCGCAAGCTCAGGGTCGTTCACCACGCGCGATAGCGTCAATGCGCCAAGCATTGTCGAAAGAATGGCCATTGCCTTGCCGTTCGTTGGCTCGCCGTCCGGCCCGGGAAGCATGCTGCCGAGCGCCTCAAGATGCGTCTTAATTCCGGCTTCGAACGAGTCCTTCACGCTTGTGCCCTGTCTTGCTGCATCAGAGCCCAGCGCCGCAATCGGACAGCCGTCCATCTTCTCCTGGCTGTGCTCCATGCTGAGATAGAAGCCCAGCACTGCGCCAAGCGGATCGTCAGGATTTGCCGCAACTGCGGCGGCCCATCTTTGCCCAGCGCTTTCCATCGCTCGTTTGGAGGCCTGCGCCGCCAGATCCTCCTTCGACGTAAACTGCTTGTAAAAGGCGCCCTGGGTCAGGCCAGCTCCCTTCATCAAGTCCTTGAGCCCGATGCCGTCAAAGCCGTGCTCGCGAAAAAGGCGGCCCGACACATTGATCACGGCTTGGCGGTTTTCCTCGGCCTGAACGCGACTTACCCGCATCACTGATCCTCGTATTTAGATTGCATTCGTAATCTATATCAGATATAGAGGTCGAACGCAATCTATCTTTCAAAGAGGCCACGGACATGAAACTGAAGCCCGTTCTGGTTGGGGCAGGTGCACTGGTCGCAGCATTGGGCGTGGCCGGGTTCGTTGTGCTTTTGGCGCGGCCCCACGAAGCTTCGGCTGAAAGCGACCCCAGACAGGAACCGCCTTTGGTCAGAGTGATACGGGCAGGCAACGCGGTCGAAAACGAGCGCAGCTTCACCGGCCTCATCGGGGCCAGGGTGCAGAGCAATCTCGGCTTTCGCGTTCCCGGCAAAATCCTGGAACGCCTGGTTAATACGGGTGAACAGGTGAAGGGCGGCCAACCGTTGATGCGGATCGACGAAACGGATCTTCGCCTCGCAGTGACGGCAAAGCGCAACGCTGTTGCCGCAGCACGGGCTGCCTTGGTTCAGGCGAGCGCAGACGAGAAGCGATATGCAACATTGGTGAAGAGCGGACTGGCAGCGACCCCGCAACGTTATGACCAGGCCAAGGCGGCCCTCGATACCGCCCAGGCACAAGTTGCCGCGGCCGAGGCGGATGCCAAGGTTGCAGAAAACGAGGCGACCTATTCCGTCCTGGTCGCAGATGCAGATGGAACGGTCGTCGAGACACTCGGAGAGCCAGGTCAAGTTGTCTCCGCGGGCCAGCCTGTCGTTCGGCTTGCCGTGGCCGGGCCTCGCGAAGCAGTGGTGGCCCTTCCCGAGACGATGCGGCCTACGATCGGTTCTGTAGCCGAGGCGACTCTTTTTGGAAGCGACGAACATCCCTACACGGCGCATCTGCGCCAGTTGTCGGATTCTGCCGATCCGCAGACCCGCACTTACGAGGCTCGCTATGTGCTCGATGGCAAAGCCGCGACAGCTCCGCTCGGCGCAACAGTTACCATTCGAGTCGCAAGCCAAGCGGACCAGCCGCAGCGCCAGATTCCTCTTGGAGCCGTGCTTGATGACGGCAGCAAGACCGGCGTCTGGATACTCGATCCAGCCACCTCGACTGTGCATTTCCGCCCTATACACCTTGTTCGCATGAGCAGCGAAACGGCCGTGATCTCCGGGCTGAACGAAGGAGACTCCGTTGTCTCCCTCGGGGCTCATCTCCTCCAGGAAGGCGCACGCGTCAAGACCGTGTCTGAGAGCGGGAGCCGGTGATGTCGTTCAATCTTTCCGCGATCGCAGTGCGTGAACGGGCTGTTACCCTGTTCTTCATTCTCCTGCTGGTGGCTGCGGGCGCATATGCCTTCGTCATGCTCGGACGGGCGGAGGATCCCAATTTCACCATCAAGACACTGACCGTCACGACCGCATGGCCCGGCGCCACGGCGCGCGAGATGCAGGACCTCGTCGCCGAACCGCTGGAGAAGCGGCTTCAGGAATTGACCTGGTACGACCGTGTCGAGACGACGACGCGGCCCGGCTATGCCTATATGACGGTAACACTGAAGGACAGCACACCTCCGTCCATCGTGCAGGAGGAATTCTATCAGGCCCGCAAGAAGTTGGGAGACGAGGCTCGCAATCTGCCGCCCGGCGCCCTCGGCCCGTTCGTCAACGACGAATATTCGGACGTGAGTTTCGCCCTTTATGCGCTCAAGGCCAAAGGCCTTCCGATGCGCGAACTGGCCAGGCAGGCCGAGACCATCCGCCAGGAACTCCTGCATGTTCCCGGCGTGAAGAAGATCAACATCATTGGTGAGCGCCCCGAGCAGATATTTGTCGAGTTCTCCTATCCCAAACTGGCAACTCTGGGTGTATCGGCCCAAGATATCGTCACTGCCTTGCAGCGACAGAACACTGTCACTCCAGCGGGCTCCATCGATACCCAGGGTCCGCAGGTTTTCATTAGGGTCAATGGGGCCTACGACAGCGTCAAGACGATTGCCGATACACCGATCGTTGCTGCAGGGCGAACGTTGAAGCTTTCCGACATCGCCGACGTCCGCCGCGGATACGAAGACCCACCCACCTACATTATCCGACGTCAGGGCGAACCCACCATCATGCTCTCCGCAGTCATGCAGGAGGGATGGAACGGACTAGAGCTCGGCAAGGCGCTCGAGGCGAAGTCCGCAGCAATCGCCCAGGCGATGCCGCTTGGGCTGACGCTTGAAAAGGTTACCGACCAGGCTGTCAACATCTCCTCGGCAGTTGACGAATTCATGCTGAAGTTCGCGATGGCCCTCGGCGTGGTGCTGCTGGTGAGCCTGCTCAGCCTCGGCTGGCGCGTTGGCATCGTCGTGGCGGCTGCCGTGCCGCTCACGCTTGCTGTTGTCTTCCTTATCATGCTGGAAACCGGCCGGTTCTTCGACCGCATCACCTTGGGCGCACTGATCCTTGCACTTGGCCTGCTGGTGGACGACGCGATCATCGCCATCGAAGTCATGGTGGTGAAAATGGAAGAGGGCATGGATCGCATCAAGGCGGCGGCTTATGCCTGGAGCCACACTGCTGCACCCATGCTCTCCGGGACACTGGTGACCATCGCTGGTTTCCTGCCGGTGGGATTTGCCCGATCCACGGCGGGGGAATACGCCGGCAACATCTTCTGGGTTGTTGGGTTCGCCCTTATTGTCTCGTGGATCATCGCCGTCGTCTTCACCCCTTATCTGGGCGTCAAGATGCTTCCGGCGTTCAAGCCGATCGAAGGCGGACATCACGCGATCTACGATACGCCGAACTATCGGCGCTTGCGGCACCTCATCACATTTGCCGTGCGCCACAAATTCGTCACCAGCGCCATCGTTGGTATTGCCTTCGCTCTCTCGGTTGTCGGCATGGGGGCCATCAAACAGCAATTCTTCCCGACATCCGATCGTCCCGAAGTGCTGGTGGAGGTACGCCTGCCCGAAGGCACGAGCATCGAGACGACGACGGCCACGGTCAAAAAGTTGGAGAAGTGGCTGGACCGCCAGCCCGAGGCCAAGATCGTCACAAGCTATGTCGGGCAAGGCGCGCCGCGCTTCTTCTTTGCGATGGCGCCCGAACTGCCCGACCCAGCCTTTGCAAAGATCGTCGTCCTGACGCCAGACGCTGAAGCGCGTGAAGCTTTGAAGCATCGGCTCCGAGCGGCTCTGGCACAAGGACTTGCTCCCGAAGCCTATGCGCGTGTCACTCAACTCGTGTTCGGGCCCTATACGCCTTTCCCGGTCGAGTTCCGGGTGATGGGCCCCGATCCTGCGCAACTGTACGGGATCTCCCAAAAGGCTCTCGATATCATGCGCAGTGTGCCGGACGTCAGGCAGGCTAACCGTGACTGGGGCAATCGCACGCCCGTGCTTCGCTTTGTTCCCGATCAGGATCGTCTGAACCTCATTGGTCTCTCGCCGGCGGAGGTGAGCCAGCAGTTGCAGTTCCTCCTCACCGGCATCCCCGTTACCCAGGTTCGCGAGGATATACGCAATGTCCCTATTGTGGCGCGTAGCTCCGGCGGCGAGCGCCTGGATCCGACACGCCTTCAGGATTTCTCATTGATGAGCCGGGACGGCCGGCAGATTCCGCTTGGCCAGATCGGACACTCTGAAATCCGTCTGGAAGAGCCGATCCTGAAACGCCGCGACCGTACGCCTCTCATTACGATCCGTTGCGACATCAATGAGGCGACCCAGCCTCCGGAGGTATCCAAGCACATCATGTCGGCCCTTCAACCGCTGATCGCGTCACTCCCGGCGGGCTACCGCATCGAGATGGGCGGATCGATCGAGGAAGCTGCCAAGGCCAATGTTGCCTTGGGCAGGGTCTTCCCGGTCATGATCGCCGCCACGTTGATTGTCATCATGCTGCAGGTGCGATCCTTCTCGATGATGGCCATGGTGTTGTTGACCGCACCGCTCGGGCTTGTAGGTGTCGTGCCTATGTTGCTGGCGTTCAATCAACCTTTTGGATTCAATGCGATCCTGGGGCTGATAGGGCTGGCGGGCATCCTGATGCGCAACACGCTGATCCTGACCGAGCAGATCAAAGAGAACCGGGCAGCTGGCCTCGACGATTATCACGCTGTTATCGAGGCCACGGTGCAGCGCACAAGACCAGTGATCCTAACCGCACTCGCAGCCGTGCTGGCGTTCATTCCCCTCACGCATTCCGTCTTCTGGGGATCAATGGCCTTCACGCTGATCGGCGGCACGGCGGCGGGCACGGTGCTCATTTTGCTGTTCCTCCCAGCGCTCTATGCTGCGTGGTTCCGGATCAAGCCGACTGCGATTGACTTCCATTCGCAGACTTCCGCGGGCGAGCGAATAGGCTCGCACGCAGCGATTGCCGCCGAATAAGGCACTATCGTTGGCTCGAGTACTCTGTGTCCACTTCAGGGCTTTGACGATGCTTTCAAGGATTCAACGGCAGCTTCGGCGCAAACGCAAAAACCGTCCTGACGGTCAGATCAGGACGATTATTGATTTATGGCAGAATTGGTTGCGGGAACCGCAACCAATTCTTACGCCGCAAGTACGCCACAGCGGTAGTAATCACGATTTCGCTCGATAAACTACGATTGAGGCGATTAAGCTTCAGCCGATTTCGACAAAGAACACCTTTTCTTGCTGAGCTTCCCGGCCTTCAATCTTGAGCGACACCTTCGCCTCCCGAATCGTAGGAAGCTAGCACTTGGGCTGGGGTGCCATCAGCGCTCAATCCTGAGCCTGGCCCAGCGACGACGTCTACTGCTGATCGCGCAAAATATCAGCGGCGCGCTCGCCGATCATGATGCAAACCGCATTCGGATTGCCGGATATCAAGGTCGGCATGATTGAAGCGTCGGCGACCCGCAATCCCTCGATTCCTCGGACCCGCAGTTGCGGGTCGACGACAGCCATTTCATCCCCGCCCATACGGCAGGTTCCCGCAGGATGGAGCGCCGCATGGGCCTCTTGCTGGCAGAAGGCTCTGATATCGGCCCGCGCCGTCAATTGGCGTGACGGCGTGTGCCTGGCCGCCAGATACTTCGCGATGGCCGGTTGTGACATGATGTCGAGAGCGGCCATCGTCCCATCCGTGAGGGCGTCGAGATCATAGGGATCGGAGAAATAACGCGGCGTGACCCGCGGGTTGTCGGCGAAATCGGCGCTGGCGAGCGTCACCTCCCCTCTCGAGCGAGGCCGGATCTGACCGAGATTGACGGTGCAGCCATTGCCGCCGGGCACCGCGTCGACGCCTTCCTCGATGCCGGCGCCGACGACCATGAAATATTGGATGTCCGGCGTCGCCTGGCTCTTGTCGCCCCACCAGAAGGCGCCGCCTTCAATGAGGTTGGAAGCGGCCGGTCCATGGCGGAACAGGGCATAGTTCAAGCCCGCCAGGGCCTTCCAGTGCAGTTTTTTGTATTTGTCATAGCTGTGCGGACCGTTGAGCTGATAAATCAGCGAAATCTCGATGTGGTCCTGGAGATTTTGGCCAACGCCCGTCAGGTCGGCATGAATGTGGATGCCATGGCGCGAGAGCTGCGCGGCCGGACCGATGCCCGACAGCATCAGAAGCTTGGGCGTGGCTATCGCACCGCTTGAGAGGATGACCTCCCGGCGTGCCTTGTAGACGCATCGGGTGGCGCCCTGGATGCATTCGACACCGACCGCGCGGCCTCTCTCGATGATCACGCGCGTCACGGCCGTTTCCGTCCGGATCTGAAGGTTGCGACGCCGGCGGGCGGGCCCGATATAGGCGGTGGCGGCAGAACTGCGCCGTCCGTTGCGGGCAGTGATCTGATAAAATCCGCATCCCGTCGGATCGCCCGAATTGAAGTCGGGATTATAGGGGAGCCCCGCCTGCTGGCAAGCCTGGAGCCAGGCGCGCGTCAGCGGATGGATATGGTCGATGTCGGAGACACCGAGCGGGCCACCCACACCGTGCACCTGGTTGCAGAACCGGTTGTTGTCCTCGGCGCGCTTGAAATAGGGCAGCACGTCGGCATAGCCCCAGCCCGTCGCACCCATGGCAGCCCACTGCTCATAATCGCCCGGAACACCCCGGATATAGATCATGGCATTGACGGAACTGCCGCCGCCCAGCACCCGTGCCTGCACCATGGTCGGGTTTTGCGGCTGTCCCTGCTCCGATGTCGGCTCCCAGGCGATCCGCTTGAGCAACGAGCCTTGCGCCGTCTTGTAATAGGCACCGGGAATATGGATGTAGGGGTTGCGGTCGCGCGGCCCTTCTTCCAGAAGCAGGATGTCCACATCCGGGTCTTCCGACAGGCGGGAGGCGACGACGCAGCCGGTGGAGCCGCCGCCGACGACGATATAGTCGAACGTCCGGACATCCGCCGACTGAGATGCCAGGATGCCGAAGCGAGCCGATCCCATGTCAAGCTATCCTATCGCGTCTGTCGAGAATGGATGCCCCCGCCTTGAGCGCCAGTGCGGCAATGGTCAAGGCAGGGTTGACGGCAGCCGAAGTCGGCAGGACGGAAGCATCTGTAATGTAAAGATTATTCACATCATGGCTGCGGCAATCCGGATCGACGACGGAGGTGTGCGGATCGTCGCCGAGGCGCGCCGTACCGCATTGGTGTGACGTCGTCTTACGGCCGAATGTGTGGCTGAGAACGATCGGAAATCCCGCCTTGCGCATGACCGCCCGGGTCTTGGCGATCAGTGCCTCGTGAGCGGGCATGTTCGAACGCACCCAATGCATGACGATGCGTCCGTCACGCACCGTGACGCGGCTTTCGGGATTGGGAAGATCCTCGCTCGTCAGGAACCAGCCATAGGCATAACGCGCGAGGAGCTTGGTGAACCAACCCGGCGCCGGCCCCGGGAAATTGGCCTTCAGAATATTGCCGGTGATGCGACCGAGCAGCTGGACGTTGCCGAGCGGGAAACCGTACTCATTGTCCTCGTTGTAGAAATCATTGAAGGCGATGGTCTTCTGATAGACGCAGTCATTCGGCTTGAACGGATCGATGGCGAGCATCGCCGTGGTATTGTGGTTCATGAAGTTGCGCCCGAGCTGGTCCGAGCCATTGGCAAGCCCGTTCGGATGCGCCTGGTTGGCAGAACGTAACAGCAGCGCCGCCGATTGCACGGCGCCGGCAGCAATGGCGAACGATCCGGCCGAAAGGCGCTGCTCGACACCATCCTTCACATAGACCGCAGCCACGACCTTGCGACCCCTTTCGTCCGTCTCCAGGCGCGAGACGTTGGCGCCCGTCACCAGGCTGACACTGGGATGGGCTAGCGCGCTCGCCAGAGGGCCTACCTCGGCGTCGATCTTGCCCAGCCCGGTATTGGGAAAGGCATCCCAGCCCGTCCGCGCCCGCTCCAGCCAGGCATCGAGATCGATCGCAAGAGGAAGCGCAGAAGGATGCACACCTGCGCCTTCCAGCCGCCGGCGAATGACTGCGATCGCCGGCTCGTCTGGAACCGGTGGATAGCCATAGGCATGCGCATGCCGGGGCTCCGTCGGATCCTGCTCGGCGGAGCCTCGCACCCGGAAGAGCGCTTCGGCCCGGTCATACCACGGCGCCAGGTCTTCGTAGGCGATGGGCCAGCCCGGCGAAGCGCCACCCATATGCGCTCGCGGCGCGAAGTCCTGGCGGCGATAGCGATACATCACCGCGCCGAAGAACTTCGAATTGCCGCCGACATAGTAATAATTGCCTGGCAGGAAGCTCTGACCATCCGTAGCCAGCCATTCCTCCGATGAGCGATAGTAACCCTGCTGGAAAATCGCGATGTCGTCGCGCGCCTGCGGCGCGTCCTTGAGATAGTCCCCTCTTTCGAGAATGACGATACGGAGGCCGGAGGGCGCGAGGCTGTGAGCCAGCGATGCTCCTCCGATGCCCGAACCAACGATGACGATATCTGCCGCAATTGTCATGAAAGCCGGCCTCAGTCGATGCGGGTTTCGGTATCGGCGTCGAATAGGACGACGCGTGAGGTATCGACGCTGAGATGGGCTTCGCGTCCGGGGAACGCCTGCTTCGGTGGCAGGCGGGCGGTGACCTCGGCGCCGCCGAGCTGGAACACCACCAGCGTGTCCGGTCCGGTTGGTTCCACGACGTCGACATCGATCACAAGGTTCGCACGTGCCTCGTCGGCGGCGGCAAAGTTCTCCGGGCGGATGCCGACAAGGACTCTTCGGCCGCCATATTTCCGGGCCGCCTCTTCCGAGATGGCAATACCCGAGATGCGGGCAGCCGGCCGGTTGGCAATCTCGAAGACGACGTTCGCAGTCGCCCCCTGGATCTCGAGCACGGCTGGAATGATGTTCATGGCGGGTGACCCGACGAAGCGCGCCACATAGACATTGGCCGGACGGTCATAGACCGCCTGCGGTTCGTCGAGATGCTGCACCACGCCATCCTTCATGACCGCCACGCGGGTCGCCAGGGTCATGGCCTCGATCTGGTCGTGGGTGACATAGACGATCGTCGTGCCGAGCCGCGCGTGGAGGCGCTTGATCTCCGTGCGCATGTCGACGCGCAGCTTGGCATCGAGATTGGAGAGCGGCTCGTCAAACAAGAACAGCTTGGGCTGGCGCACGATGGCGCGCCCCATGGCGACGCGCTGGCGCTGGCCGCCGGAAAGCTGCGAGGGCTTGCGCTCGAGGAGATGGGTGATCTGCAGCATATCGGCCGCAGCCTTGACCGCGGTCTCACGTTCGGCCGGCGCCACGCCGCGGATCTTCATGCCGAACTCGATGTTCTGCCGCACCGACATCGTCGGATAGAGCGCGTAAGACTGGAACACCATGGCGATGTCGCGATCTTTGGGGGAGAGATCGTTGACGACCTTCCCGGCGATCCGGATCTCGCCGCCCGTGATGGTTTCGAGTCCCGCGATCATGTTCAGGAGCGTGGACTTGCCGCAGCCGGACGGACCGAGCAGCACGAGAAAGTCTCCGGTGTCGATGGAGATCGAGACCTCCTTCAGGACGGCGAGGTTGCTGTAGGACTTGCGGACACGGTCGATTTCAAGCGTGGACATGGGCTCAGCCTTTCACGGCGCCGGCGGTCAAGCCGCGGACGAAAAAGCGTCCGGCGGCGACATAGACGATCAGGGTTGGCAGGGCGGCGATCATGGCGGCGGCCATGTCGACATTGTATTGCTTGCGCCCCATGGTCACGTTGACGATGTTGTTGAGTGCCACCGTGATGGGGGAGGATTGCCCAGCGGTGAAGGACACGCCGAACAGGAAATCGTTCCAGATCTGAGTGAACTGCCAGATACAGGACACCACCATGATGGGAAGCGCCGTCGGCAGCATCACTGAAAAGAAGATGCGGAAGAAGCCAGCGCCGTCGATCTGCGCCGCTCGCGTCAGTTCATCCGGGATGGTGATGAAATAATTCCGGAAGAACAGGGTCGTGAAGCTGATGCCATAGACGGTATGGACCAGAACCAATCCTGGAATGCTGCCCGACAACCCCAATTTGCCGAGCACCTGCGCCATGGGCAGGATGACAGCCTGGAACGGCAGGAAGCAGCCGAACAGCAACATGCCGAAGACGAAATTCGATCCTCGGAAGCGCCATTTGGTCAGGATATAGCCGTTGATGGCCCCGATGCCCGTCGAGAGGACCACCGCCGGGATCACCATCAGCAGTGAGTTTACGAAATAGGGGCGTAGCCCGTTGCAGGCTGTGCCTATGCATGCCTGCCCCCAAGCCTTCTGCCAGGCCTCGAAGGTCAGCACCTGCGGTGGACCGATGAAGGAGCCGGCATAGATTTCGTCCAGCGACTTCAATGATGTCACGATCATGACCCACAGCGGCATCAGATAAAAGGTCGCGAGTGCCAGCAGGGATCCGTAGATGAACAGCCGTCCAAGCCTGTGCGAGCGGCGCGCCGATGCAGCTTCAGTGCTCATTGCCGCAACCTCAGTGCTCATTGCGGTTCTCCCTTAATTCCGAATAGAGGTAAGGGACGATGATGGCGGCGACCGTCATCAGCATCATCATGGCACTGGCGGCGCCCACGCCCATCTGGTTGCGGCGAAACGTGGCCGAGAACATGAAGGTCGACGGCATTTCCGTCGCGCTTCCAGGTCCGCCATTGGTCAGAGCCAGCACGAGGTCGAAGCTCTTGATCGAGATGTAGCTGAGCAGAACGATCACGCTCAGAAAGGCCGGCCGCAGCATCGGGATGATGATGCTCACATAGGTGCGTGGCAGGCTTGCGCCTTCGATCTGTGCGGCCTTGATGATCGAATTGTCGATGCCGCGAAGGCCGGCGAGGAAGATCGCCATCGCAAAGCCGGTCGACTGCCAGACAGCGGCGATAACCACGCAGTAGATTGCGTATTCGGGCCGCGTGATCCAGTCGAAGACAAAGCTGGTCCAACCCAACCCGTTGACGACCTTCTGAATTCCCAGATCCGGATTGAGGATCCATTTCCAGGCCGTCCCCGTCACGATGAAGGACAGTGCCATCGGATAGAGATAGACGGCGCGCAAGACCCCTTCGGCGCGGATACTCTGATCGAGCAGGATGGCGATCAGCAGGCCGATAGCGATCGTGATGGCCAGGAACAAGATGGTGAAGATGAACAGATTGGCGACCGCGGTTTCCCAACGCGGGGTAGACCAAAGGCGCAGATATTGCTCAAGGCCGACAAAGTCATATCGGGGGACCATCTGGGACGAGGAGAGAGAGATCCAGCCCGTCCACACAATAAAGAGATAAACCCCGACGAAAACGACGACCAGGCTGGGAGAAAGTACCAACCTAGGGAGCCATAAAGTAAATCGGTCTTTCAACGAAATCGTGCTGCGCATAAGTCCGCGCTCCCGCTGTTCCCGCGAATACGCCAATTTGACAACCGCCAACAGGCCCGCTGTCGGCGGATTGATTGGCGTTAGCGCGCGTTGTTGATCCCGGACACGAGCGCCTGGACGGCATCTTTCGATGACATGTCGGAGACGAAAAACTTGCTGACGACGTCACTGAAAACACCAGTGAACTGAGGCTGTGCGGCAAATCCTTCGGTTAGACCGCCGAGCATGGTGCCGTTCTCGACGGAGGCTTTGCGATCGGCGAAGCTGCGCTGGGCGCAAGCATCGAAGTCATCAACCGACACATCAGACCGTGCCGGGATGGAACCTTTGATTTTGTTAAAGTTCTTTTGAACTTCGGGATCCATGATGGACTCTGCCCAAGCGTCCTGCCCTTCGGTTGTCTTGGCGTCGTTTATCTTGAAGAGACCGAACGCGTCGATGACGAACTTGTAGTTTGGGGTGGCGGTCGGTGTCGGAAAGCAAAGGAAATCGACGCCGGGCTTCATACCCTTGGCCAGAAACTCGCCCTTGGCCCAATCGCCCATGACCTGCATCGCGGCCTTGCCGCTGGCGACCATACCGGTAGCGACGGCCCAGTCCCGACCGGTAAAGCCGTCATCGACGAGCCCACGAACCTTGCGCAGTTTATCGAAGGCGTCGACCATCTTGTCGCTGGAAAGAGCTCCCTCATCGAGATCGATAACGGCCTTCTTATAGAAATCGGGGCCGTTGACATCGACGAGAATGGCTTCGAACACCTCGAGAATCTGCCAAGGCTCATCGCCGATGGCGAGCGGTATCACGCCCGCTTTCTTGAGCTTGTCCCCGGAACCGATCAGTTCGTCCCAGCTCTTGGGTTCGGAGATGCCGGCCTTGTCGAAGACAGCCTTGTTCGCCCAGACCCAGTTCTGGCGATGCATATTGATCGGCAGCGAAATATAGTCGTCTCCGCTCTTCACGAAGGCCAGCAATTGAGGGGCGAGCGCCTTGTCCCAGCCATTCTTGGTATAGAGGTCGTTAAGCGAGCGGAGCACGCCCTCCTTGGCCCAATCGAGCCCCTCATATCCGAGAAACTGCATGGTCGCCGGCGGATTGCCTGCGGCCAGGCGCGTACGAAGCGCCTGCAGGGCATTGGCCCCGGACAGACCTCCCACAGCACTGTCCTGCCACTGATATCCCTTGGAGGCGAGCTTGTCGGTGATGACCTTGAGGGCCTTCACCTCGCTCTCGGACACCCAATGATGAATGCCCTCGACGGTGCCCTTACTCTGCGCCATGGCGGCGGCCGGTATGAGCAAAATCGAAGCAGCGAGAAGCGTGGTCCATTTCATGTCAGTTCCCCTTTTTTCATTTTTAAAGTCGAGACAAGTCGGCAGATCCGCTGGCTTCTGCGTCTGTCGGATCCGCCTTCGGCTAGATGTCGGCCGGCTCGACCGCGGCCGCGTAAGGCACGTTGCGCCCGCCATAGCGGCGGACACGGATGTTGGCCTGCTCGGCATGGCCGGCAAAACCTTCCATCAGGCACAGCCGTGAGCCATAGGCGCCGATCAGAGCGGACGCCTCATCGGTTTCGATGCGTTGATAGGTGCAAGTCTTCAGGAACTTGCCAACCCATAGGCCCCCTGTATAGCGAGCGGCCTTGTTGGTCGGCAGCGTGTGATTGGTGCCGATGACCTTGTCGCCGAAGGCAACGTTGGTCCGGGCACCGAGGAACAGCGCACCATAATTCTTCATATTGTTCAGGAAGTATTCGGAGTCGCGGGTCATGACCTGGACATGTTCGGACGCCACGAAATCGGCCTGCGCGACCATCTCCTCGAGCGTGTCGCACAGGATGATCTCGCCGAAATCTTCCCAAGCCTTTGCGGCAATTGCCGCCGTCGGCAGGATCTTCAGCAGGCGCTCGATCTCGGCCAGCGTATCCCGCGCCAGATTTTCGGAATTGGTGATCAGAACAGCCGGCGAATTGACGCCGTGCTCGGCCTGGCCCAGGAGATCGGTCGCCACCAGTTCGCCGTCGACACTGTCATCGGCGATGACCAGGGTCTCGGTGGGACCGGCGAAGAGGTCGATCCCGACCTTGCCGAACAACAGGCGTTTTGCCTCGGCGACATAGGCATTGCCGGGCCCGGCCAGCATATCGACCCGGTCGATCGTCTCCGTACCATAGGCCATCGCCGCAATGGCCTGAACGCCGCCGAGGCAGTAGATTTCGTCCGCGCCGGCCAGCGCCTGCGCTGCCACGATCTTGGCGGAGATCTTGCCCTGGAACGGAGGGGCACACGTGACGATCCGTTCGCAGCCGGCAACCCGTGCAGTCAGCACCGTCATATGCGCCGAGGCCAGCAGCGGATATTTGCCGCCCGGGACATAACAGCCGACATTCTCGATCGGTATGTTGCGATGACCGAGAACAACCCCCGGAAGCGTCTCGACTTCCAGGTCCTTCAGGGCATCTTTCTGGGCCTGCGCAAAGGTGCGGATCTGGTCCTGCGCGAAATCGAGATCCTCGCGTTCGCGCCGGCTCAGCGCATTGATGCAGCTGTCGATTTCCGTCTTGGTAAGGCGGTAGGAGACTCGGTCGAACTTGTCGAACCGGATGGAAAGGTCGCGGACGGCCGCGTCGCCGCCGGCTTCCACCTGGGCAAGCAGTGCCTGCACGGCCTCTGTGATGCCGCCGTCGGTCTCTCCGGCGACGGTGGCTTGCGCCGTTTTGATGTGCCGTATCATGGCAATGAACCTTGGTTTGCGGAAACGAGGCGTTCCGCACTGCAAAGGGATGAGAGAGGATGGAATCGGGGGTGCTACGCCCCCCGGGTCATCTAGAGATGCTGTTCACGGGCACGCATCTCGGCATAGGCGGCCTGTTCTTTCTCGTAATAGGCCGGCGAGGGAAAATCCCACCAGCCCGTGGCAAAGGGCCCCGCCGCATCGCGCGACACGATGACCTCGACCAGGGCCGGTCCGCCGCATTCCAGCGCCGCCTTCAGGCTGCTTTCCAGATCTTCGTCCTTCTCGACCTTCCAGGCCTGCAGGCCGAAAGCGCGGGCCGAGGCGGCGATATCCGCGGAATAAGGCTCGCCATTGCCGGAATGGTGATTGAATTCAGAGGCGACATGGCGGCCCATGAATTTCCGTTGTCCGCCGCGGATCGACATGTAGCCACTGTTGTTGAGCACGAGGAAGACAGTGTTGATACCGTTCATCACCGCCGTCCCCATTTCCGGCAGGGACATCATGAAATCGCCATCGCCGACGATCGCCACGACCTGGCGGTCGGGACAGGCGAGCTTGGCGCCGAGTGCGGCCGGTACCGCCCAACCCATCGGCGAATACGATCCGGATGTCAGATGCGTGCGCGGTTCATAGACCGGGAAGCTCTGCTTGACCGAGCCCTGCGTATTACCCGAACCGACCACGACGACGCCGTTGCGATCGAGAACCTTGCGCAAGGCGGCCAGCGGACGCTGGGAGGTAAAGGGGGTTTCGCGGCTGTTGATGCGCGGAGCAACCTGCGCCTCCCAGTCGGCCTTGGCCTTCTGCACATCGGCCAGGAATGTTTCGCGGCGCGCCAGCATCCTGGACGACTCGGCCTCGGAGATCAGCGACAGGAGCGCCTCGAGCGTGACCCTGGCATCGGCGACGATCCCGACTTCTGTCTCGTAATTCTTGCCGATCTCGCGCGGATCGAGATCGATATGGATCAGCTTTGCCGACGGGATCGAAAAAGACACGCCCTTGGCATAGGAGGAGGCCGACCAGTCGGTGAAGCGGCAGCCGACGGAGACGACGACGTCGGCGGAGGCCGTGATCGCGTTGCCGCAGGTCGTGCCGGTCTGGCCAACGGCGCCGATGAACAGAGCGTGGTCTTCCGAAATGGCGCCCTTGCCGTTCCAGGTGATGGAAACGGCCGCGCCAAGCTTTTCGGCCAAGCGCGTCAATTCAGCCGACGCATTGGCGGTAATGGCGCCGCCACCGGCGACGATCACCGGCCGCTCGGCCGTCAATAGCAGCTTGACGGCAGCCTCGATCGCTTTGGGGTCGGGATAGGCGATGCCGATCGGCAGGCGCTTGTCCAAGGGATGGATGGTCACCTCGGCCGCTTCGACCTGCACGTCCATCGGCACTTCGACATGGACAGGACCGGGCCGGCCGGTCAGCATGGCATTGAAGGCGCGGTGCATGATGCTCGGCAGCACCTGAACGGAATGGGCCTGCCAGGCGCGCTTGGTGACCTGCTCGGTGATGCGGGCAAAGGCGTTGTCCTGCTGGCGCTCCAATTCCTGCATGGTGCCATGACCATGCATATAGGTCTGCGGCGAACCCGAGACATAGAACAGCGAGGTGGAGTCGCAATAGGCCGTCGCCAGGCCGATGATGGTGTTGGCGGCACCTGGGCCGACCGAGGTCGAGCATGCCATCGGGCGACCGCTGGCCCGGAAATAACCGTCGGCCATGTGGACGGCACTCTGCTCATGCATGACCTGGATGAAGGGAAGCTGCGAACCTTCCTCCAGAAAGGCGTCGAACAAGGACCAGATACCATGGCCGGGCACACCGGCCACATAGCTTACGCCATACTCCTTCAGCGCCCTGGCAACAACCTGCCCGCCCGTCAACTTCATTGGACCATCCCTCACTGCTCGTTGTGATTTCGAGCTGGAGGGTTGTCTGCAAACACCCTGCCCTCCAACGATGGCTTATTCTTTGGCGGAGCAGCAATGCTTACAAGTTCGCAGGCAACGATTCACTGACGCAGGATGACGCGTAGCTGGGTTCGCTTTGCGTCGCTCGCTTATGGTGATGGCGGCTGGGGTCCCTCTCGTCATTGCCAGGACGGGCACCTGTCTTGCCCGCCAGCAATGGCGGCGGCCCCCGCCGAAAAGTACCTCGATCGTGCCCTCTCCCTTCGCAACAAGCACCTCTGTTTGCTTCATAATGCGTCGAATAAAATCGATGCGCGCAATTTTGTGCACGCGCGCGGTGTGGCTTTCTGCAAGGCAAGACGTCATGGACGAGGAGAGACTGCGCCATGCAGAACCAGACGAGAGACCTGGCCTTTGCCGATGATTTCATCATCGCCAAGCTGGTGGAGAATGTGGCCGACTACGAAGTCTCGGACGCCGTCGTCGTCAATATCAGCCCTTCTGCCATGGTGACAGGGGACGATCACCCTGCCATCGTGCCGGCCTGGAAGTCGACCTGGCTCAAGGGCGGCTGCATCCGGTCGGCCAACCGCGCTGTTCTCATCAAGGTGGTCAGGCCGACAAATCTGGGCGGCTGCATGTTCCGTGGCTGGGACTGGCTCGGCAACCGCATTCGCAGTTTTCCGCGCGACACGCCGCTCTTCATCTCGGCACAGGATGAGGTCGGCCGCGTAACCGTCGATCCCCGCGTCTTCACCAACGAGTTAGCGGCCGCACAGGTCGCACAGGATTTCACCTTGAAGCTGAACCTGTGGTGGTCACCGGGCGATACGGACTGCTTCATCCACAACGAGCATCCCTTTCTCGAGACCCACACGCAGATCCACGGCATCGGCCGTATGCAGAAATTCAAGGAGCGTGATCCGTCGACGATCTACGAGGACGTCGTGATGCCGATCGGCTATTCGCACGATCCGTTCTGCCGCGTCACCGGCCCTAATCAATGGACCTATCCGTGGCATCGCTATTACGCCGAGACAGACAGCATCTGGCTCGCCATCGAACTCCACCCCTGAGCGTCGAACGGCGATAGGCAACTTCAACTCATCTGGATCATGTCCGATCCATCGCCGAGATATTGAAGCGCCTCACGCGGAATCGCCGGATCATTGCGATCCATGACGGTAAGGGCCTTCAGATGCTCGCGGCGCAGCAGGCCGGGCCCGCGATAATGCAGCGCAACCTTGGTCGAATAAGGCTGGCGAAAGACATTCGCCGCAACGCCGCTCGCAATGCCGAACATGAACTTCTTCGAGTTGCGTTTCACCTGGGCGTAGACGCCGAACGTCATTTCATTGGACTGAATGCCTTCGAAATCGGCGGTGAACAGACGGTCGGCAACTGGGAAGCAGAAACCGTAATATTTGAAGACATATTCGATCTTGGACGGATCGTCGAAGCTCGGAAACCTCTCCACATAATAATGTTGAAGAAATTCCTTGTTTCTATAGATACAGAAGGCGGATTTAAGGACGAAGCCCTTATAGATCGAAGAAAACTGATAGCGATCATAAACACCGACAATATCGTTATGATCGGCATTGTTTTCGACGATCATGCTGGAGACGAAGCGGGAGAACTCCGGCAGCTGGCGAGCCGTGGCCATGGCATGGAAAAAGTTTCCATCGACAAGCGTGCGGAATTCATCCGGATCCGTGAAAAGTATCGCTACGCTCAGGCCGAAATAATTGGCGATGATGCGCAAATTGGTGGCGGAAGGAACATGCGCACCCGACAGATATTTATTGAATTGCTGCCGGTTAACATTGATCTTGCGGCAGACGGCTGCCACGGACCCGTGCCGGTCGCACAATGTCCTCAGATTGGCTGCAAGAGCGCCGCCATCCCTGCCCAGATGTTCCACCACTTGCTCTCCCAATCTGACGCGACCTGACGCAGATTCTACGTCATAGTGAGAATGACTTCAACGGCCTGCGAAATTGTGGTCCGGCCTGAACCCCGCCACTCTCTCCTGACCGCGGGCTGAAAGAGGTTCTGGCTGTGAATTCAATGCAAATAGCGGGCTGGTCTGTGATGGGAACCGGCACGATCGCCACCGAACATATGGTTTCGGCAATCCGCTCGGTTGGCCATGAACCATTGTGGGTCGTCAGCCGGAACAACGATTATGCCAAGTCCTTCTCGGAAGACCTGGGCATTCCGAGAACGTCGACCGAGGCGCAGCAGGCGCTGAGCGATCCGGCAGTGAGCTTCGTCTATGTCAGTGCGGCCCGTAGCCGACGAGGACACTATGTTTCGGCCGCAGCGGCAGCCGGTAAGCACGTTCTGTGCGACGGCCCGCTTGCCGATACGAGCCGCGTTGTGCGGGCTCTCGTCGAGCGCTGCGCGCATTCGGGCGTGGCCCTCGCCATGAACCAACCGCTACGTGCCTCCAACATCCATCAAACCATGGGCAGACTGGTGATCGAGGGCGAGATCGGTGCCTTGCGCTCGCTCCTGATCATGCGCGGCGCACCGTCTCAGTCGCCGAACCGCAGAAGCGAGGCATTGGAAGAACCCGCCGACCTGCTTCTCGACATGTCCGTGCAGGACGTCGATCTCGCCCGCTTCCTGACGGGCCGGGACCCAATCGAGGTTTCTGCCCTGCCGACAACGCCCGGCGACGGCCGCCGGCAGCAGATGGCCTATGCGATGCGCCTAGCCGGTGATGTCGTTTTCCAGGCTTATGAGAGCGTCACCACGGCCGAGTTCGATAGCATGGTCATGCTCGCCGGCGATCAGGGCGCGTTGATCGCCCACGGCACCCTTAACGGCAAAGCATCGGGCACGCTGGTGCGGCGCCTTGGTGCACGCAACGAGCTGATCCCCGTTAGAGACCGGGACGCCCATTGCACCACCGTCGAAGGCTTTGTCGCATCGATCCACAAGCCCACGCCGTGGTTATGCCGCGGCGAGGATTGCATCATGGCCCTGCGAACGGTCGAAGCGCTTGCGGCGTCGGACAGAAAACGCCGCACCATCACCATGTGAAGGCGTCCCCCCCACACCTGCAACAGCCGAGACCTCCAAGACATGGAAACCAAACCCAATCAGTTGATCTTTCATTCGATGGCTTCGCGGTGGAATACGCTGGCCATCGACATCGATATCGCACGCAGCCTCGGCTTCGATGGCCTCGAAAGCTCCGGAGCCAAGATTGCCGCCTTTCTCGACGCCGGCTTCAGCAAAACCGATCTGCGCGACCGTCTCGCGGATCTCTGCGTGCCCGGCATCGGCTTCCTGATCGATCTGGAACGACAGGGCAAGCGTCGGGGCGACATGCTGCGCGAGGCAGAAGAACTCTGTCAATTGGCGGTCTCTGCGGGAGCGAGAGGGATCGAGGCGATTACCGGTCCTCTGGATCTACGCGCTTTCGAGCCTGGAGCGGCCAGGTGCTATCCGCAGCTCTACCGGGGTCTCATCGACTTGCCCGAAGAGGAACAGACGACCCTGACCGCCGCGAACCTCGGTGCTGTCGCCGATATTGCCGCAGACCATGGGCTCATCGTCTATCTCGAGGCTCTATCCTGGACCCCGCTGAACAGCATGGACGCGCAGTTGCGCGTCATCGACAGATGCGGGCGTGACAACGTTCGCCTGGTCGTCGATTTCTGGCATGCCTATACCGCAGGCGACACCCCTGATCGGATCGCCCGGCTGGACAAGAATCTCATCTACGGCGTGCATCTATGCGATTCCCTGCCCTATCTGGGCGGCATCCCGAATGAAGCCGCTTTGCGCGATGTCCCCACAGGAAGCGGCACTCTCGATCTAAAAAGCTGGGTCGATGCAGTTAAGGCCACCGGATATACGGGCTGGTGGAGCTGCGAGCTCTTCTGCAGGCGCCAGCATCAGGACAACAGCTATGCCGTCGCTCGGGACCTGAAAATCCTGATGGAGCGGCTGATTCTGGATCAACCAGACAGTTCTCAGATGAAGAATGAAGGAACAAACACATGAAGCTCGAGACACTGCTTCTGGAAGGCAGCCAGCATGGCCGCACCGAGATCAGTCACGATACTGTCGAGCTTATTGCCGATGGCAAAACGGATTGGTTCTTCAACCCGTCGGACGGCTCGCGCCTGTCGAATGTCATCCGCTTGACACAAGAGGTCGCCCACGAGGCCTTCTCTCTTTCTGCCAGAATTTCCGTCGACTTTGCCTCGCCCTATGACGCTGGTGCACTCTTCATCCAATGCGACGAGGAAAACTGGGCGAAGGTTGCCTTTGAATATTCCGCCAACCGCAAGCCGACGATCGTCAGCGTCGTGACCCGAGGAACGTCGGATGACGCCGATGGCCCGAGCTATCATGGGGACCATGTCTGGCTTCGCCTTTATTGCGACGGGAAAATCGTCGCTGCCCACTTCTCCGAAAACGGACGGTATTGGCACTTCCTGCGCGTCTTCACCCTACCAGGCATCCGGCAAAGGCCGGTCCGCATCGGTCTCGGGGCGCAATCCCCGACCGGAGAGGGCACGCGCGTAGTGATGTCAGATGTGAGATTGTCGCCGATCCGGATCGAAAATCTGCGCAACGGGGAATAGACGGCATCAAGCACCGTCGGCTTTCAAACCGGGGTGAGTGGGTGTCGCCAACCCGCATCGCCTCGCCGGTGGCATCCGAGAGGATGACAGCGGACGGGGCCTCGCAGAGGGTCCAGTTTCCGCCGCCGTGGTCAGAAACGCAAAAAAGCCCTGCGCGGTTAGCGACAGGGCTTATTCGAGAACGTTGGTTGCGGGGGCCCGCAACGGCTTTCATCATAATATCGCCAACCCTTTGATTTCGTTCAGGATTGACGAATTCGAGAATGCCAAACAGCTCGCCGCGTAACTCGGCATGGATCTCGCCGCGCTTCTCACCGGGCGTGAGCACGATCTGACCGATCAAAGAGCGCAGAGCCTCGGCGGCCTGTCTTCCGCCCTCGTCATCGGCGAGCGCTTGCGTGAAGTGCTCAACGCGCTTGCGATAGAGATTGGCGATGTTGGGATGCAGGTCGGGCACGTCGGCCGGTGCCTGCGCCAGACGCTGGGTGATGTCGGCCTTCTGGCGTTCCAGGTCTTCCATCCTTGCCTTCATGGAAGGCTGATAGAGTCCATCCTCGATCGCCGCCATGATGCCGGCGATGGCACGTTCGATCTTGTCGAGAGCCTTGCGATCCTGCTCGCTCTGGGCGCGACGTTCCTGGTTGAGCCGGTTGGTCTCATGAGTATAGGCCTTGACCGCCTCGGCCACGGCATCGGCCGAGACCAGCCTTTCCTTCAAACCTGAGAGAACACGTTCCTCGATCTTCTCGCGGGTGATCGTGCGACTATTGTCGCAGATACCCCGGCGCTGGTGGTTGAGGCAGCCAAAACGCTCTTTCGTGAACAGGCCATAGCGTCCGCCGCAGCAGCCGCAGGTGAGCAGGCCGGAAAGAAGGGAGACGGGTCGCTTCATAGTGTGCAACCTTCTTGCCCTGGCATCGCGGATACCGATGGTCACCGCCTCGAACTTGCTGGCGATGACCTTCTGCCTGTCCTTCACGGCCTGCCAGAGCTCGTCATCGACGATCCTCAGATGCGGCACCTCGGTGCGGATCCATTTGGCGGGCGGATTAATCCGCGACACGCGCTTGCCGCTAGTCGGATCCTTGATGAAGCGCAGGCGGTTCCAGACCAGCACACCGGTATAGAGCTCATTGTTGATGATGCCGGTGCCCCGGATCACATGGCCCCGCACACTGGTATCGCCCCAATGGCGGCCGAGCGGGCCTGGAATGCCTTCCTTGTTGAGATCGACGGCAATCGCCTTCGGGCCCTTGCCGGTGGCGAATTCCTGGAAAATGCGACGGATGATTTTGGCTTCCTCCGGCACGATCTCGCGATCGCCCCTGATGGGCTCGCCCTCGGCATCGAGCTTCTTCATCACCCGATAGCCGTAACACAGGCCTCCCCCGGCCTTGCCCTTCTCCACCCTGCCCCGCAGACCACGATGGGTTTTGAGGGCCAGGTCTTTCAGGAACAGGGCATTCATGGTGCCCTTGAGGCCGACATGGAGCTCGCTGATCTCACCCTCGGCCAAGGTGACGATGGTGACGCCAGCGAATTTGAGATGCTTGAACAAGGTGGCGACATCGGCCTGGTCGCGGCTGATGCGGTCGAGCGCCTCGGCGAGCACGATCTCGAACTGGCCGCGCTGGGCGTCACGCACCAATTGCTGGATGCCATGCCGCAAGATGGTGCTGGAACCTGAGATAGCCGCATCCTGATAGGTCCCGGTCACGTTCCAGCCTTCGCGCGTCGCCTGCTCACGGCACAGGCGGAACTGATCCTCGATGGAGGCGTCCCGCTGGCTGTCGGAGGAATAGCGGGCATAGAGCGCGACACGGGTCATGGTGGATCAACCTCTCTCTTTCCTAGTGGGGGATCATCCTTCTTCCCCCTGCCCTTTTCCTCTCGGCGACCGGGCCGATTGTCGTTGGCCGCCCGGTGCTTCTCGAACGCTTCCCGGGCCAGCTGCCGGCCGATCGAACGGGCGATATCGAGCACGATGCGATCCAGCTTGGCGGGACCGCTGTCCTCGCCGGCATGGCTGGAGCCGGCGGGATCGGAATTGTCGTTGGACGGGGCCGAAGGTATCGGCCCTGTCTTGGTTTCTTCTGCCATCAGGTCGCTCCCGAGAATGGATCGACCTGCCATCAGATGCCTCCGATGGAGGAAGGAAAGCACGAAGTTCATGGCGCAGGGCCATGGCGTGCAATGACTTGCGCATTACGGTTTTGCCTCATACGCCAGACCTGCCGGAAACGAGGCTGGAGAACCTTGATCTCGATCATCCAGCCCTTCGCAAATCGACATGTCTGGCGTCGAAACCGCTACGCTGCCTTCTTCCTTCTGCCCTTGCTTGGCGCGGGAGGGGGCGGCGGCGGTGCACTGTTGGCCTTCCGGCCTTGTTGGCCGAGCCCGAGTTCCTTGGCCAAACGCGATCGGGTGGCCGAATAGTTCGGCGCGACCATGGGATAGTCCGAAGGCAGCCCCCACTTCTCCCGATACTGCTCTGGCGTCAGGCCATGAGCCGTTCGAAGATACCGGGTCAGCGATTTGAGTTTGCGCCCGTCTTCCAGACTGATCAGATAATCTGGGGTGATGGATTTCTTGATCGGAACGGCGGGTTTGAGGGGAATATCCGCCTCGACCGGCCTGGGATTGTTCAGGTTGGTCAGGCTTCCATGCACGGCGCGGATCAGATCCGCAAGGGAAGCGGTGGCGACCTGGTTGTTGGCAACATAGGCCGAGACGATGTCAACCGTCAGGTCGACCAGACTTGTGTCTTCTTCGAGCATGTTCAGTCACTTTCTTTTTTGCGTTGATGTCGAAGTGAGTGACATTTTTTTATATGCGCAGCTTTGTGGACCCGATCGCTACGCTGACTCGGATTCTCAGGCAATTGCAGGCTGGTGTAAAGATCATCTTCAAAAATGATCGTAGTTCTCGGCAGCACTATTTCCTGCTTTTCAGGTTTTGCCTCGATCGCGGCTCTCTCGGTGCAAATCAGGACAAACGTCAGTGATCAGAGAACATTCGATTTACATTCGGCTGTCTCTGAACACCGAGCTTTTTCCTTAAAGCAAGACAAGCTGCCCGCTTCCATCAGCCAAAGCCCGCACCCGGCGGCGTTCCCGCCACTCGGCGAATTCCACGGTGACGATCTCGCACAAGGGCGCGACGCCGCGCCATTGATCGCGATAGATGCTGGTGTCGATGCCAATACCGCAGTCCATGAACAGGCCCGTTCGCTGCTCAAACTCGACGCCTGCCCCTGAGGTCAGCCGCTCGAAGCAGGGACGCCCGGAATAGCGGAACGATGTCGAGTTTTGCGGCAGGAGGAATACGCCGTTGTCCGCAATCTGAGAGGCAATCTCGATCACCGCGAACTCGAAGGATTTAAAGCCACGGCGACCGCCCGATGTCGCCACCTTGCCGAAGGGCGGATTGGCAATCGCCCAGTCGAACATGGCTCCCTCAAGCTCGTCCTTCCACCATTGCCACCAGTCGAGCACATCGGCGCAGATCCAGCGTGCTTCCGGCAAGAGTTTGCGGCCGATCTCAACGAAACGCGGATTGATCTCGACGCAGGTCAGTTCCACCCCGCCCCGCCATTTGGCACGCTGCTGAACCCAATAGGAAAGGCCGCCGATCCCGGCGCATAGATCGATCACCCGGCCCTGCCCTGGCTCAAGGGCAAAATCAGCCGCCAGATCCATCGGCGTGAAGAACGCGCCAGCGGCCGCGACATTGTTCTCCGCACCCGGATGCCAATTCTCCAGGACAAAGTCTCGTCCTCGCTCAGCACATCCTGTCGCAACAAGGCTTCCGCCTCAGCGTATGCCGTCATCTCCACCTTGCTCAACTTGCCCATCTTGCTGCCCTTCCCTGGATCGGCGAAGCAGGTGCCCGCCTGCTTCCCGAGCTCGTGCGGAACAGCGTGTGGGTGGGGGGCAAGCTTGAACTGGGGAGGGGTATCACCCGCCCGCAGGGCGCCGCCCCTATCGGCGGCGAGATTGTCTGAGCGCAGCGAAGAGAATTTCGGGGAGACCCCAGTTCATGCTTGCTGGGGAGGGAGAGCAGCGCTCTTCCTCCCCACGCACTGCCGAAAGATCAAGAGAGTGTTCTCAACCGCATCCCGGTTCTCCCTCTTGCCACTGTCCTGCACGAAGGACGAAGCAACCAAACGCCACAGGAGCTACACTGAAACCGGCTAGTGAGGATTGCCTGTGTTATGGAAGTTCAATCTTCACCCTAGGCGACACTACTCATCCGTGACACGAGCGTGAAACCCGTTTCGGAATTGGCTTTGACTTGTTGACTTCGCGGCGCGTGGCGAACAGTTAGGGATGTGGAAGTCAAATACTGGATTTGGCGCGAGCGTTCTCATTCATGCGCGCGAGTTTTATTATGGGTGGCACTCCATTTTGGGCGGGAAACAACGGCATCGATGGGACGCGAGTCCAGCCTCCTAGCGCAAGGAGGATCGGATGAAGCCCGAAAGCGACATAGTTCTGCATTTGTCGGGCGTGCCGCATATGGCCAAGCCAATGGAAGGCGTGTTTCCCGCCAAGGGATACATTCTCATTGCGATGTTGCTGCTTTCCAGCGGAAAGCGCATGAGCCGACAGGCCATTGCAACCCTCCTATGGGAGGATGCGCCCGAGGGAAAGGCATCCACCAACCTTCGGCAGTTACTGGCACGGATCAATCGTTCCTGGCCTCAGGACGAGCCCATTTTCCAAGCACAAGGCGCCAATCTCGTAGTCGGACCGGCTGCTGATCGCAGCGACCTGGCGGAGATCGCGAGGTGGCGCAACTCAAAGGTGTTGGCAGAGCGCGTCGCCGCAATCCATCTCGTGAAGGGGGATCTCCTCGCCACGCTCGATACCGGTGGCAATGAACTGTCGCAATGGTTCCGCGGCGAGCGCGAGCGTTTCCGTCAGAGGGTCTTGTCCCTGGGTGACGATGTTCTCATGGAAATGACGCGCTTTGCTCGGGCGCAGAAGAACGAAATCGAAGAAATCGGCGAACGCATGCTGATGCTGGAACCGGAGCGCGAAGAGACGTTTCGGGTTCTGATCGAGGCCTACGGACGTAATAACAACCTCGAAGCCGTGAGCCGCACATTCGAGTTGCTCAAAGCCATGATGCAACGCGAATTCAATGCCGAACCGAAAGCCGAAATTGTCGGTTTGGTGCGTCGCATTTTGGCCAACAATCCCAAGCCTTCCGCAGAGGTCAATCACCAGCCTGCAGATGCAGTTGGAGAATTCAACGCCGCCAAAGAGAGCGAACCTTGGCCTGCTGCCGGTTTTTCGGACACCAGGTTAAGCTAACATAGCTTTCTCCTCGAACTCGACAGGGCTCATATATC
>NZ_JBFNQD010000018.1:0-102060 GCF_040797145.1 Labrys neptuniae
AACCCCGCCGCCAAGACCGACCCGGCCTCGCCCATCTTCGGCATGCCCATCCTCGATGTCGAGAAGGCCAAGACCGTCCTCTTCATCAAGCGCGGCATGGGCTCGGGCTATGCCGGCGTCGAGAACGAACTCTTCTTCAAGGACAACACCATGATGCTCTTCGGCGATGCCAAGAAAATGGTCGAGGAAATCATCAAGGGGTTCTGAACGAGGCCTGGCACTCCGTCGCGTCTCATATGTGCCGATCATGGGGCTGCCATTGCGAGCTCCGCCAATCCCGCGAATTGGCGGAACTCGCAATGACGGCGAATCCAGCCTAACAATACAACGGCAAGTATAAGGCTCGGGAGGAGGACGCGATGCGGCAATGGCGGCACTATTGGTGTCCCGGCACCGGTTCCCTGGTGGTCGACGTCGCCTTTGCCTGGGCGGGGATCACGCCCGAGCGCATCCTGATCGATACCGACAAGGGCGAGCAGCAGGCCCCCGATTTCCTTGCTGTCAACCCCGCCGCGCAGGTCCCGGCGGTGATTCTGCCCAGCGGCACGGTGCTGACCGAAACGGCGGCGATCCTGCTCACCATCGACGAAGCCTCCGCCGGTGCCGGCCTGCTGCCGGCCGCGGGCTCGACGGCGCGCGCCATCTCGCTGCGCTGGCTGATGTTCCTGGCGACCAACGCCTATCCGGCGGCCTTGAGGACCTATTATTCCGATCGCTTCACGGCCGATGGCAGCGAGGCGGCGAAGGCCGCGGTCGCCGAAGCGGCCAAGCGGGATTCCGACCGTATCTTCACCCTGCTCGCCAATGAGATGGTCGGGCCTTTCCTGCTCGGCGATATCGTCACCATCGTCGACGTCTATGCCGCCATGATCGCCGGCTGGCATGAACAGGCGCGGGCCTTGCCGGCTTTCCGGACCTTGTACAAGACCCTGCAGGCCCATCCGGTGATCGGGCCGGCCTGGCGCCAGCACGAAGGGCGGCCGGATTGATCCGGGCTTGATCCTTCAAAGGGCTTTGACGCGAGGAAGGCAGGCGCTACATCTTGCTGCCCCGATCAAGTCGTAAAACGCCATAGGCAACAACCAAGAAGACGGATTCTCATGACAGACCTGACCTTGCTGGGCGACATCGGCGGCACCAACAGCCGGTTTGCCCTCGTCGTTCAGGGCCGCACCGATTATCGCAGCGAGCGGCATTACGAGAACAAGCGGTTTCCGACCTTCCGGGAGGCGATCGAAGCCTATATCGCCGATGTCGGCGAACGACCCAATGCCGGGGTCGTCGCCATAGCCGGGCCGGTGGCGGGCGAGATGGTCGGGCCGACCAACCGGCAGAGCTGGCTATTCAATCCGCCGACCCTGGCGGCGGAGCTGCGCTTTGCCCGCCTCGACGTGATCAATGATTTCGAGGCCGTCGCCCATGCCTTGCCGCATCTGGCGCAGGCCGACACCACGGTGATCGGCAGCGTCTCCACCGCCGTGGCCGGTGGCAATATGGCGGTGCTCGGACCGGGAACGGGGCTGGGCGTCGGCGCCCTGGTGCGCGGCGGCTCGCGCTGGATCGCGGTGCCGTCCGAGGGCGGGCATGCCGAGATCGGCGCGCCATCCGGGAACTGGGCCAAGGCGCATGAACTCATCCGCGGCAAGATCGGCCGCGTTTCGGGCGAGCATGTATTGTCGGGCCCGGGCCTGCAGCGCATCGATACCGCGCTCGCCACCCTGGCCGGCCATCCCGCCGAGCGCAGCGCCGCCGAGATCGGCACGGCGGCTGTGGCGGGGGCCGATCCGGTGGCGGTGGAAGCCACGCATCTGTTCTTCGACTATCTCGCCCGCTTTTCCGGCGATGTTGGCCTGATGTTCGCGGCCAAGGGCGGCGTCTTCCTCTATGGCGGCGTGGTGCAGAAGCTCTCGCCGCTGATGGACGAGGCCGCCTTCCGCGCCGCCTTCGAGGCCAAGAGTCCGCTGGAGAAATTCCTGCGCGAGATCCCAATCCGCCTGATCACCCATCCCACGCCCGGCTTGATCGGCTGCGCGGCGGTGGCGGCGCATTGGTAGGGATGGCAAAGTGGGGGTGCGACAAGCCTTCTCGCCTTGCGGGTGTCGTTAACTCTCTTGAGTTGACTAGAGCGTATCTTGTTTAAGTTGGTTCATAGCCCGCTGCCTGGAAGTAGTTCGCGCATTCGGCTGGGCTGAAGAGGTGGATGATCGAGCCGACTGCCTCCCATAGGGCATCGATGGTCCTTTCGGCCTTTGCCCGTAGCAGCGCCTTGAGTTTGGAGAACGCATTTTCAATTGGGTTGAAGTCGGGGCTGTAGGGCGGCAGATAGAGCAGGCTCGCACCTGCCGTCTCGATCGCATTACGCACGCCGGCGGTCTTGTGGGCCGGCAGGTTGTCCATCACGACAACGTCGCCGGGCTCAAGGGTCAGGACCAGGACCTGCTCGACATAGGCAAGGAATACGTTGCCGTTCATGGCGCCGTCATAGACGAAGGGCGCGGTCATCCCGGTCAACCGCAGGGCGCCGGTGAAAGTGGTCGTTTTCCAATGACCGTGGGGAACGCCCGCCCGGCAACGCTCACCACGGGGCGCTCTTCCACGCAAGCGCGCCATCTTCGTCGACAGCCCCGTCTCATCGATGAACACGAGCCTTGCCGGATCGAGATCGAGTTGACCGTCGAACCAAGCCTGGCGGCGTTTCAGGATGTCGGGCCGATCCTGCTCCAGTGCATGTGCGGACTTTTTTTGAACGTCCAGCCATGGCCACGAAGCCAGGCGCTCAGGGCACTGCGGCTGATCCCGACCGATTGCTCGGTCTCCAGCCGCCGCACCATCTCGTTGAGCGTGATGTCCTTACGTTCCTCGATCAGCCCGACGATGAAGGCTTCATGCACATCGAGGCTGGAGGAGCGGCTACGGCCAGGCCGCCGAGGCGCCAACTCGCCTACCTTCGCTCGTGCTATCCAGCGGATCGCACTCGAAACGCCGACACCGAACCGCGCTGCAGCCCGACGCGCCGACATGCCTTCTGCCGAGGCCTTCAGGACCCGTGACCGTAGATCTCCGCTCAGGGCTCTTCCCATCATCAACCTCTCCCACAAGGCAGATGTTGAATCAGCTCACAAGCCACCTGTCACATCACAATCGATTCATCGATCGCAGGACATGCTCTAGAGGTGGCGCGAAGCGCCGGATGAGGCGAGCCGATACACCGGCATAGGATCATGAGACCCCTCATCCGCCTGCCGGCACCTTCTCCCGCAAGGGGAGAAGGAGATCTTTGTGAGAGACCGATCAGATCGTTGTCGTGTCAGCCTTGTCCCGTCCCGGGCTCCTCAGCACCCTGAGCAGGATGAACACCGCCATGGCGGCGTGAATACCGGCATTGTGGAGATAGAGGCCGGGATCGCCGAGCCAGTGCATCACATAATAGGCCGTGATCGGGCCGAGCACGGCGCCGATGCAATAGAGGAACAGCAAGGCGGAGGCGACGCCGACGGCATTCTCGCGGCCGGTGATGTCGTTGGTATAGGCCGAGCTTGCGTAATATTGCGTGGAGATGATGCCTCCCAGCACGAAGCCGGTGATCACGAAGGGCCAGCCGACCAGGAGCTTGCCGGACCAGTAGATGCCGATCTCGACCAGGGCGGTCAGGGCGGTGAGGCCGATCAGCACCTTGCGCCGGTCGAAGGCGTCGGAGAGCCGGCCGACCGGGAACTGGAAGGCGGCCGAGCCCAGGGTAATGGCCGAGATCAGCGTGCCGGTCTGTACCCCGTCCATGCCGAGCTTGGTGGCGTAGACAGGAGTGAGTGACCAGAAGGGGCCATTGGCGAAGCCGATCAGCGTGGCGCAGACGAAGCCGACCGGCGTGGTGCGCAGGAGCCAGAGAAGACGCATGCCGGCCCGGCGTGTGCCTTTGGGCGGTGGGCCATCCTCGATCAGCAGCAGCGGAGCGAGGCAGACGATGACCACGGCCGCAGCGATGCCGAAAATGGTGAAGGCAGCCGGATCGCCCAGCCGCATGAACTGGTTGCCGATCGCCCAGCCGCCATATTGGGTGATGGAATAGAGGCCGAGCAGGCGCCCGCGGATGCGGTTCTCCGCCTTGCCCTGCAGATAGCTTTCGACGATGGCGTAGATGCCGGCCAGGAAGAAGCCGCGCAGGAAGCCGATGACCACCCAGGCATGCGGCTCGACCAGGGTGCCGGCGACCAGGATCATCACCGCCCCGCAGATCGACGACAGGCCGAAGGCCTTGATATGGCCGAAGCGCTGCACCAGGCGCGGCGTCAGGAAGGCGCCGGCGAGCATGCCGCCGAAATAGGCCGAGCCCATCAGGCTTATGGCCAGCGCCGGGAAATGTTCGAGCTCGGCGCGCACCGGCAAAAGAGTGGTGAGAACGCCATTGCCGGCCAATACGCCGGCGACGGCAACCAGCAGGGCGGCGATGGAAGCGTAGGGGGAACGCAAGGCAGCGAACTCGTGGCAGGAGAGAGGTGGAAGCGGAGAAGAGGTGTTGGAGAAGGCAGCTCAGACGGCCGGCGCCGCGCTTTCCGGAAGGAAGGGCGGGCGCGAGAAACGGCGGATCAGCCAGGAGCGGAACAGGGCGATCTCCGGGCGATCGAGGTCGTCGGGGTGGATGGAGAGGTAGTAGCCATAGCCGTCGTCGACATGGATATCGTAGGGCCGCACCAGGCGGCCAGCCCGGATCTCGTCCTCGAACAGCACGGGATCGACCAGCGCCAGGCCTTCGCCCGATAGGGCATATTGCACAGCGAGCTGGGCGGTATCGAAGACGAGGCCGCGATCGAGCGATCCCGGCGCGACATGCGCGGCTCGGGCGAAGTTCTGCCATAGGAAGGCGGGAGGGCGGCTGTCGAGCTTGACATGCAGGAGGTCGTTGGCGGCGAGGAAGCCGGCGATGTCGGTCTTGTCGCCCCGCGCGGCGACGTCGGGATGGCACAGGATGGTCAGCTTCACCATCCAGAGCAGGTCGAGTACCTGCGGTGCTACCCGCGGCGGGGTGTAGATCACGGCGACGTCGGCTTCCCGCTCGGCAGCGCCAGGCACTGGGCGGGAATCGATGTCGAGCCTGAGATCGGGGAATTCGGCCCGGAAATGGCGCAGGATCGGCACGGCGAGGCGCTGGGCGAAGGTCGTCGGCAGCAGCACCCTGAGGGAGCGTTGCGGCTCGCCGCGTTCGCGCATGATCTCCTCCAGCGTGGTGTCGATGCGCTCGAAGGCCTTCTCGACCACGGGCAGGAGGCGCCTGCCGGCCTCGGTGAGTGCCGGCTGCGGCGGCTTGCGGTCGAACAGGGGCACGCCGAGGAAGTCTTCCAGGCCGATGACATGGCGGCTGACGGCGCTTTGGGAGACCAGCAGGCTCTGGGCCGCACCGGTGAAACTGCCTTGCCGCCCCACCGCCTCGAAGGCTCGCAAAGCATTCAGCGGCAGCCAGCGCCTGTCCATGATGTCGAGCCCTGTTGATCGTGGCGATCGGGAGAAAATCGCATCCTCTTACATCATCCGGTTCGGCTGAACTCAATGTTCTACGCGCGACCTGGACGAGGGGCATGATGACGCATGGAGGTTAGTGCCACAGGAGGAGAGGCGTCTGCGGCTCACGACGTTTCGGTTCGCGAACGGCGACACCCGCTGGTTTTGGCGCAATGCGGTTCATTGAAGGGAAAAACGCTTCGATGTGTCATAGCCGGGCTTGACCGGGCTATCTTCAAGCCCCGACCGCAAGATGCTGGATTGCCGGGTCGGGCCCGGCAATGACAAGGATCGTACAAATCCGGAAGATGTTTAAGCGAACCGTCTGGGGCCTTACCGGGGGGATTCCACCGAATCGCGACATCTGAGCACAGGGCTCTCGCTCGCCTCGAGCCGGGGACGGTGCTATAGCCCCTCTATCAGCTCTGCGTTGCTGCCTCGCGTACCCCTCCATGCCCCCCCTTACTCCCCCCGATTCACGCCCTCTGACCGGCATCGCGCTGGCCTCGGTTGGCTATTGCCTGTTCGCCATCCAGGATGCCGCCGTCAAATGGCTGGTGGCGAGCTATGAGGTGCCGCAGATCCTGTTCCTGCGCTCGGTCGTCATCCTGGTCGTGGGCATGGCGATCGCCTGGCGCCAGGGCCAGCCGCCGATCTGGCAGAGCCGCAACAAATGGGCGCTGACCTCGCGTGGCCTGCTTTTGCTGATGGCCTGGCTCAGCTTCTACAATGCCTCGCGCTATCTGGGCCTGGCCGATCTCACCACCATGTATTTCGGCGCACCGGTGATGGCGGTGGTGCTCTCCATCCTGATCCTGAAGGAAAAGGTCAATATTGCCCGGTGGCTTGCTGTGATCGCCGGTTTTTTTGGCGTGATCGTCGCGGCCGATCCCTCGGGCCGGCCTGACTTCCTGCCGGCCGCGATGGTGCTGTTCGCCGCCTTCTGCTGGGCCTGGGGCACGGTACTGATCCGCCTGATCAACCGCTCCGAGAGCACGGCCAACCAGATGATCGCCACGTCGGGCCTGTTCGTGCTGGTGTGCGGGGCGGCGCTGCCCTTCATCTGGAAGACGCCGGATGCCATGGGCTGGGGCCTGATGCTTGGCCTCGGCCTCGTCTCCGGCATCGCCCAGTACCTGCTCTATGAGGGCTATCGCTACGCACCGGCCTCGGCGCTGGCGCCGGTGGAATATACCGGCCTGGTCTGGGCCTTCATCTATGGCTATCTCCTCTGGCAGGATGTGCCCAAGCCCCATGTCTTCGCCGGCGCGACCCTGATCGTCGCCGCCAGCCTCGGCCTGGTCTGGTGGGAGGCGCGCGCGGCGCGGCTGCGGACGGCCTGAGCGGCGATGGAGCCGCAGGGAAGCTGCTATCAGCCTTTCTTCTTCTTGGCTGCACCGTGCCGCCACGCCATCGCCAGCGCCTCCTGCAATTCCGCTTCGCTGGCGGCTGAGAGAGTAAGCGTGGTCCAGCCCTGCCGACCCCAGGCATTGGCAACAGGGCGGAAGACATCCGGGGCGAGCAGGCATTTGAATTCCCGCTCTTCCGGCGTGAAGAGGAGATTGGCGCCGAGGCCGTCGGGAGCGAGGGTGGCGTAGATGCGCACGGCCCTGAAGGCGGTACGCTCGAAATGCGGCGCCTCGCTGGTACCACCCAGGGACAGGGCGATCCGTCTGAAATCGTCAGCATCGGCCATGATGGGTTTTCCCCGCTATTGTGGGGCGAGCCTATCCTTTTGCGGGCCGCGTCGACACCGCCTTGCCAAGGTTGAAGGGGCTGGCTAGGCAAGGATGATGAAGTCCATGCTCCGCCTTGTCCTCCTTCTCCTGTTTGCCGCCGCGACGGTCCCGGCTGTCGCCGCCGCGCCGCCGGCCAAGCGCCATCTTGCCTGGGTCGGCACCGGCGTGCAGAGCGAGCGTGGCGCGCCGCCCAGCCGCTGGCGCATCCATCTCGTCTTCGACGGCCATGGCAACGCCCGCATCGACTATCCCAGCCTGCATTGCGGCGGGGTGCTGATCCGGCGCAGCCAGCACGGTGCCATCGTGCGCTATCGCGAACATATCCGCTATGGCCGCGGTACCTGCATCGACGGCGGCACGGTGACGGCCTGGCGGCGCGGCAACCGGCTGTTCTGGCGCTGGAGCGGGGTGAACACCCGCTTCCCCGGCATCAGGGCGCGAGCCACGCTGGTACTGTCGCGGCACCGGGGGCGCTAGGGGCGGGGGCACGCGGCAACAGGAGCTGTTTGGTCGGTGGCGTAGCCCCTCACCTCTATCCTCTCCCCGCAAGAGCGGGGCGAGGGGACGCAAATGTTGTGTATCTCCTTGCCGCACTGCGTCTCGCTCAACGGTTGGGCGAGGTAAGTCGATTTCCGCATGAAGCCCGACGCCGATGCCCTCCTCGCCCCGCTCTTGCGGGGAGAGGATACAGGTGAGGGGCAGCGCTACCCGGCGGAATCAAGGGCCGTTTTCGGCGAAAGCCTCAGCCGACCCGCGTCTTCGCCAGCATCGTCTCGTCCAGCGCGTAGCCCATGCCGGGCGCCTCACTCAGCGTGATCATGCCCTCGCCGTCGACCGCCAGGGGCTCGGCCATCATGAAGTCGCGGCGCGGCAGGCTCCATTCCGGCGGGTCGTAGGGGAACTCGATGAAGGGCGCGTCGGCGAGCCCGGCGGTGAGGTGGCAGTTGGCGGCGACGCCCATGCCATTGGTCCAGGTATGCGGCGTGAAGGTCAGGTTGTTCTCGGCCGCCATCGCGGCGATGCGGCGCAGGCCCGTGATGCCGCCGACCAGGGCGGCATCGGGCTGCAGCACGTCCAGGCAACCGTCGCGGATCAGGTCGCGGAACTCGTAGAGCTCGCGCGTCATCTCGCCGCCGGCGATGCGGATGTCGACCATTTCGCGCAGGCGCCGCATGCCTTCCCGGTCGGAGCGGTGCAGCGGCTCCTCCATCCAGTAGACGCCAAGCCGTTCGAGTTCGCGGGCGACGGGGATTGCGTCCTTGAGCGTCCAGGGCGCATAGGCGTCCCAGGACATCCGCCAGCCCTGGTTGCAATCGACCATGAGGTCGAGCCGGTTGCCGATACGGGCCCGCACGGCCTCCAGCGCCTTGATGTCGGCCCGCCAGTCGCCGCGATGGAAGCGGATCTTCAAGGCCTTGAAGCCGTGGCCGAGATAGGCCTCGGCCGCGTCGGCGAGTTCCTCGGGCTTCCTCAGCGTGCCCGAGGAGGCATAGGCGGCCACCTTGTTGGAGAGGCCGCCGAGCAGCTTCCACACCGGCTGCCCGGTGATCTTGCCGGCGAGGTCCCACAACGCCAGGTCCAGCGGCCAGCAGCGGCCGTAATGGAATTGGATGTTGGAGAGGATGCGGTAATGGCGTTCGATCGCCATCGGATCCTGGCCGATGAAGAAGCGCTCATGGCCCTCGAAGCCGGTCATGGTGTCGCCCGAGCCGTAGCCGGTGAGGCCCTCGTCGGTGGTGACCCTGACGATGGTGGCGTCGAAGGCGGTGCGTGGCTTGGAATCCCAGCTCGCATGGAAGGGCGGGTCGAGGGGCAGGCGGTGATGGGTGATCTCGATGCCGGTGATTTTCATGTTCTTCTCCGGGTGCGCGGACGTCCCGTCCGCCTCTTCCTCAATATCGAGTGCTGCGTTTCCAAGATGCGGACGGGACGTCCGCGCACCCGGAGTTAGGAATACGCCGTCCACACGGTCTTGAAGTCCATGTACTTCTCGATGGCGTGCGGAGAACGGTCACGGCCGAAGCCCGATTGCCGGAAACCGCCGAAGGGCGTGGCGAGCGAGGAACGGTCGAAGCAGTTCACCCACACCGTGCCGGCGCGGATGCCCGAGGTGAAGCGATGCGCGGCGTTCATGTTGCCGGTCCATACCGCCGCTGCGAGGCCGTAGATGGAATCATTGGCCATGCGCAGCGCCTCGTTTTCGTCTGTGAAGGTGCTGACGACCACGACCGGGCCGAAGATTTCCTCGCGCGCCACGCGGTGCTGCGGCTCGACGCCGTCGAGGATGGTGGCCTCGACATAATAGCCGCCGGTCTCCGCCATCACCCGGCTGCCGCCATGGGCAATCGTGGCGCCTTCCCTCGTGCCGATGTCGATATAGGAGAGCACGCGCTCCATATGGCCCTTCTCGACCAGGGCACCCATCTGGGCGGCGGGATCGAGCGGATGGCCGAGGGGGATCTGCTGCGCCGCGACCTTGCCGATCTTGCGGACCAGTTCGTCCTTGATCGAGGCATGGGCGATCACGCGCGAGCCGGCATGGCAGGTCTCGCCCTGATTGTAATAGATGCCCCAGGCGATGCCGGAAGCGGCGGCGTCGAGATCGGCATCGGCGAGCACCACATGCGGGCTCTTGCCGCCGCATTCGAGCGCCACGCGCTTCATGTTGCTTTCGCCGGCATAGCGCAGCATCAGCTTGCCGACCTCGGTGGAGCCGGTGAAGGAGATCATGTCGACGTCTTGATGCAAGGCGAGGGGCTTGCCGGCCTTCTCGCCGAAACCGGGCACGACATTGAGCACGCCGTCGGGCAGGCCGGCCTGCCGGGCGAGTTCGCCGAGGCGCAGCGCCGAGAGCGGCGACTGCTCTGCCGGCTTCAGCACCACGCAATTGCCGGCCACCAGGGCCGGACCGATCTTCCAGGCGGTGATGATCAGCGGATAGTTCCAGGGCACGATGGCGCCGATCACCCCGAGCGGCTCGCGCCTGACGATGGCGAGATCGTTGGGCCCGGTTGGCGCGACCTCGTCGAAGCTCTTGTCGGCGAACTCGGCGTAATACTGGATGCAATCGGCGCAGAAGGGCACGTCGACCGCGAGTGAATTGCCGATGACCTTGCCGACATCGAGGGTTTCGAGCAAGGCGAGATGCTCGAGATCGGCCCGGACAAGCTCGGCGAAGCGCAGGAGGATGCGCTTCTTCTCGGCTGGAGGCTTCAAGCGCCAACGCCCGTCCTCGAAGGCGGTGCGGGCTGCTTTTACCGCTGCCTCGATGTCCTCGGCGCCGCAATCGGCGACCTCGGCGATCACCCGGCCATCGATCGGCGAGGTCTTGGTGAAGGTCTTGCCGGAAAGAGCGGGAACGTAGCGGCCGCCGATGAAGGCACGGCCTTCCGGCTTGAGGGCTGCGGCCTTGGCTTCCCAGTCGGAGCGAGTGAAGGGGGTGGTGAGCATGATACTTCCTGGGACCGCCGGCATCCTGCCGGCTCTTGGAAACGAAAAGCGTGGGGAAAGGGAGAGCCGGCAAGATGCCGGCGGTCCCAGGATCAGGCCTGCGTCAGCACGCGTTCGGCGAAGCGGATCAGATCGGCCTCCTCGATCGTACGGCGGTTGGAAACGCGCATCGCGGCATTCTCGGGCCGGGCCATCTGCTCGGCGAGGCGCGTGGCGGTGATGCCTGCGAATTCGTCGGCAAGCGAGACCTTGATGCCGATGGCGCGCACTAGCTTCTCGAAGGCGGCGGGCAGGTCGGCTGACGATGTCAGCCCCATCGCCCGCGCCGCGGCGGCGAAGCGCCCGTCATCGCCCTCGATGTTCCAGTCGAGGGTGGCGATCATGCCGAGCGCCACCGAGCGGCCATGCTGTACCGGGCGCAGCGAGCCCAGTGCATGGCCGATATTGTGGGCGACGGCGGTACCGCAATTATCGATGGCGATGCCGGCGAGCGCGGCGGCGCGCTGCAGCCCCTCGCGGGCGGCGAGATCGCTGCCCTTGCCGACGGCGTCAGGCAGATTGCCGACGGCGAGGCGGATGGCCTCATGCGCATAGACATTGTTGGCCGGCGTGGCGTTGCCGTTGGTGGTGGCCTCCAGCGCGTGGACGAGGGCGTCGATGCCGGTCCAGGCCGTCAGCACCGGCGGCAAGGAGAGTGTGGTTTCCGGATCGAGGATCACCTCGTCCGGCTTGAGCTCCTCGCCCCAGAGCCAGACCTTGGCCTTGTCCGAGCGGGTGAGGATGGCGGTGCGGGTGCATTCCGAGCCGGTGCCGGAGGTGGTGGGAATGACCAGCGAAACCAAGCGCTTGCGCGGGAAGGGGCGCTTGCACAATTCATAGGCCTCGGCGGATCGCCGGGCCGTGGCGGCGGTGGTCGCAACCGCCGCCACTACCTTGCCGAGGTCGAGCGCGGAGCCCCCGCCCAGTGACACCACCGCCTTCGCCTTGGTCCGCCGCGCCTGTGCGGCCGCGGCATCGGCTGAGGCGATGGTGGGATCGCCGCCGAACTCGGAGAAGACTGAGACGCCGAGCCCCGCCTTGCGCAGCGAGGCCTCGACGTCGTCGATCAGGCCGGTCGCCTTCAGGCCGGGATCGGCGACCAGCAGTACCTGCGCGCCCTTGCCGAGCCTGGCGGCTGTAAGCTCCCCGGCGAGGTCCCGGGCGCCCGGCCCTCCGGTGATGCGTGGCAGATGGGAGAGCTGGTAGCGGGACATGGGAATCTCGAGAAATTGGGGTGCCGGTCTTCAGTCCGGCATGGAACACCGAACCGACCAGGTAAGGCCGGGTCCGAAGACCCGCCCCCCGGACATGTCGGCCCACCAACTCTATCTCTGCTCCCCGCGCGCCGTGTGCGCCTTTATTCGATGGCCCGATCCAAAAAAATGATAGCGCCGTTTCGCCGTGGCGATGCGTCGGAGCGCGCGCTAGGCTGATCGGACAAAAGGATCAGCCTGCCATGCAAAGCCCGATGGAACTTTCGCTCGAAACCTCGGAGCGGCCGCGCCGCCGCGGCCGGGAGGAGCGCCAGCGTGCCGGCAGCGCTGCCCCGACTTCGCGGCCCCAGCCCCGGCGGCCGTTTCCGGCGGTCAACGCCGTCTCGGAGGACCAGCTCGAGGCCATCCATCTCGCCTCGCTGCAGATCCTGGAGGAGATCGGCCTCGACGTGCTGCATGCGGAGGCCAAGGCCATTCTCAAGACCGAAGGCGCCGAGGTCGACCCCAATTCCGACAGGGTGCGTTTTCCGCGCGGGCTGGTCGAATCGAAAATCGGCCTGGCGCCGCAGAGCTTCACGCTGCATGCGCGCAATCCGGCCCGCAATGTCGTGCTCGGCGGCGACCATCTTGCCTTCTGCTCGGTGGCGAGCGCCCCCAACGTGGCCGACCGCGAGGGCGGCCGCCGGCCCGGCAACCGCAAGGATTATCAGAACCTCATCCGGCTCGGGCACACGCTCGACAGCATCCATCTGTGGGGCGGCTATCCGGTCGAGCCGGCCGATATCCATGCCTCCGTGCGCCATCTCGATGCGCTCTGGGATATGCTGACCTTGTCGGACAAGCCCATCCATGCCTATTCGCTGGGCCGCGAGCGCAATCTCGACGCCATCGAGATGGCGCGCATCGCTCGCGGTATCGACCAGGAGACATTGGAGCGCGAGCCCTCGCTCTTCACCATCATCAACTCCTCCTCGCCGCTGCGCCTGGATACGCCGATGATGGAGGGCGTGATCCAGATGGCGCGCCGCAACCAGGTCACCGTGCTCACGCCCTTCACCCTGGCGGGTGCCATGGCCCCGGTGACGATCGCCGGTGCCGTGGCCCAGCAGAATGCCGAGGCGCTGGCCGGGCTGGTGCTGGCCCAGTCGGTGCGGCCGGGCTCACCCTTCGCCTATGGCGGCTTCACCTCCAATGTCGACATGAAGACCGGCGCGCCCGCCTTCGGCACGCCCGAGCAGATGAAGGCGGCACTGGTCGGCGGGCAGCTCGCCCGCCGCTACGGACTGCCCTATCGTTCCTCCAACACCTGCGCCGCCAACACCATCGACGTGCAGGCCGCCTATGAGAGCGTGTTCTCGCTGTGGGGCGCGGTGATGGGCGGGGTCAACCTGCTGATGCATGGCGCCGGCTGGATGGAGGGGGGCCTGCATGCGAGCTTCGAGAAGATGGTGATCGACGCCGATCTCCTCGACATGATCACGCATTTCCTGATGCCGTTCCAGGTCGATGACGACGAGCTGGCGCTGGAGGCGGTGCGCGAAGTCGGGCCAGGCGGGCATTTCTTCGGTTGCGCCCATACCCAGGCACGCTACCGCAACGCCTTCTTCGCCCCGATGATCTCGGACTGGCGCAATTACGAGACCTGGCAGGAGGCGGGATCGCCTACCGGGTACGACCGCGCCAACCGGCTCTACAAGGAGCGCCTCGCTGCCTATGAGGAACCGCCGATGGATCCGGCCATCCGCGAGGAACTGGCCGCCTTCGTGGCGAAGCGCAAGGAAGAGGGCGGCGCGCCCACGGATTTCTAATCCGGGTGCGCGGACGTCTCGTCCGCTCTGCCTGTCCCGCATACGTAACGGCTCCAAGAGCGGACGAGACGTCCGCGCACCCGGAAAGAGGACTTCCCGCCCATGAAATCCCACACCCGTGTCCTCGTCATCGGCGGTGGCGTCGTCGGTTGCTCGGTGCTCTACCATCTCGCCAAGGCCGGCTGGACGGATATCACCCTGATCGAGCGCGCGGAGCTGACGGCGGGCTCGACCTGGCACGCGGCGGGCGGCTTCCACACGCTCAACGGCGATCCCAACGTTGCCAAGCTGCAGCAATATACCGTGGAGCTCTATCGGGAGATCGAGGAACTCTCGGGCCAGTCCTGCGGCCTGCATCTCACAGGTGGCGTCATGCTGGCCGGCACCAAGGAACGCATGGACTGGCTGAAGATGGCCCATGCCAAGGGCCGGTATCTGGGCATGCATACCGAGATCATCTCGGCCGCCGAAGCCAAGAAGCTGATGCCGCTGATCGACGAAAAGCAGTTCGCCGGCGCGATGTACGATCCGCTGGAGGGGCATCTCGACCCCTATGGCACCACCCATGCCTATGCCAAGTCGGCCAAGATCCTCGGCGCCGAGATCGTGCTGCGCAACCGCGTCGTCGACATGGCCCAGCGCGAGGACGGCAGCTGGGACGTCGTCACCGAGCAGGGCTCCATCCATGCCGAGCATGTGGTGAACTGCGGCGGCCTGTGGGCACGCGAATGCGGCCGCATGGTCGGGCTGGAGCTGCCCGTGCTCGCCATGGAGCACATGTATTTCCTCACCGAGGACATGCCCGAGGTCGCCGAGATCAACGCCTCCACCGGCAAGGAGGTGATCACCGCGCTCGATTTCGAGGGCGAGATCTATATGCGCCAGGAGCGCGGCGGCATGCTGCTGGGTACCTATGAGCAGGCCTGCGTGCCCTGGTCGGAGAAGGTGACGCCCTGGGATTTCGGCCAGAATCTGCTCGACCCCGATCTCGACCGCATCGCCCCTTCGCTGGAAGTCGGCTTCCGCCATTTCCCTGCCTTCGAGAATGCCGGCATCCGCCGGGTCATCAACGGCCCCTTCACCTTCGCGCCCGACGGAAACCCGCTGGTCGGCCCGATCAGGGGCCTGCGCAATTACTGGGTTGCCTGCGGCGTCATGGCCGGCTTCTCCCAGGGCGGCGGCGTCGGCCTCGCACTGTCCAACTGGATGGTGCATGGCGATCCCGGCTTCGACGTCTGGGGCATGGATGTCGCCCGCTATGGCGACTGGACCACGCTCTCCCACACCAACGCCAAGGTGCGCGAGAACTATGCCCGGCGCTTCCGCATCCGCTTTCCCAACGAGGAACTGCCGGCGGCTCGTCCCTTCCGCACCACGCCTGTCTATGACCGGCTGGAGAGCCGCAATGCCGTGTTCGGCGACATGAACGGATTGGAGCACGCGCTCTGGTTCGCGCCGTCCAAGGCAGAGGCCAGGGACGAGTTCTCGTTCCGCCGCGCCAACGATTTCCCGCATGTCGCCGCCGAATGTGCCGCGGTGCGCGAGGGCGTCGGCCTCCTGGAGATCTCGAACTTCGCCAAATACGAGATCAGCGGCAAGGGGGCGGAAGCCTGGCTCGACACCATCCTGCCGAATCGCCTGCCGGCCAGGGGGCGCATGGTGCTCACGCCCATGCTGAACGAAAACGGCATGCTGATCGGCGACTTCACCTTGGCCCGCGAGGCGGATGACCGCTTCATGATCTTCGGCTCGGGGCTTGCCGAGCAGTATCACATGCGCTGGTTCCAGGCCCATCTGCCCGAGGCCGGCGTTACCCTGCGCGCCCATGGCCTCGACCTCGTCGGCCTCCAGGTCGCCGGTCCGAAATCGCGCGAACTCCTTGCCCGTCTCGTCGATGCCGACCTGTCGAAGGAGACCTTCCCCTTCATGGCGGTCGGCCGCTTCAATGTCGGCACCGTTCCCGCCCTGATCGGGCGCGTCACCTATACGGGCGATCTCGGCTATGAGATCTGGGTCAAGTCCGAGCACCAGCGCGCGCTGTTCGATCTGCTGATGAAGGAAGGCGCCGGCCTCGGCATCAGGCTCTTCGGCGGCCGCGCCCTCAACGCGCTGCGCCTGGAAAAGAGCTTCGGTTCCTGGTCGCGCGAATACCGGCCGATCTATACGCCCTGGGAGGCCGGGCTGGAGCGCTTCGTCTCGACCCAGAAGAGCGAATTCATCGGACGCGATGCCTTGCTGCGCGCCCGCGACGAAGGCCCCAGGCGCCGCCTCGCCACCTTCGTGGTCGATGCCCTCGATGCCGACGTCATCGGCGACGAACCGATCTGGCGGGATGGCAAGGTGGTGGGCTGGGTCACCTCGGGCGGCTATGCCCATCACGCCAAGGCCTCGGTGGCGCTCGGCTATGTCGAGGCGGCGGCCTTCGACGCCACCGCGCCCTACGAGATCGAGATCATCGGCGAGCGCCGCCCGGCCAGGATAGCGCCCGAACCGCTGTTCGATCCCAAGGGGTTGAGGATGCGGGGGTAGGCAGATCGGAGCGCGGACATCCTGTCCGCTCTTCGAAGCCACACGCGTCATCGGAGACGCGTGTGCGCTGCACTTGAAAAGGCCCAGTCTTGCGCTCGCGCGCATAAGCCGGCCGCCACCGCATTCTGTTCGATGTAGTAACGAACGGTCTCAAAATGTTTCTCGTCCCTGATCCGCCGATCAAAATATTCGGGGAACCAAAGCGTTCCCTGTCGTCCCAGGGCTCGATTGATTTGGAGTGCCGTGAAAGACTTCCAGGAGTGTACGATTGCGGACAGCGCATGTCCGTCGATCGGTGTGCTCAGGACATGCACGTGGTTTGGCATGACACTCCAGGCATGGAGGCGATATCGCACTCCGTCGAAATGGAGCAGGGCGCTCTGTACGGTAGCACCTGCATCGGGATGGACTAGAAGAGCTTCGCCATGGCCCTTGTCCAGCGCCTCTTCGTAGCGCCGTCGTCGATCGGTGGAGTTCGGAGAGCGTTCCGAGCTTTCTGACTCCTGCGTCCAACGTTGAAGCAATTCGACCGGCAGAGAATCTGCAAGACGGAAGGTGATGCTTTGCGGATTCTCGCCGGCTTCCCAATGCGGAAGATAGCCTCGGGAATGCCACTCTGCTTCGGGCTGTAAGGGGCGTTTCTTATCAGCCATGTCTGCTCGCCCCTCAGATAGACTTATTCTTCTTTCCGCGCGCGGAGCGGGTGGGAAGAAGAGCGGACAGGATGTCCGCGCTCCAAACTATTGCCGCGAATAAAGCCCCGTGAAGCGCACGTTCTGCCCGCCGCAGGCGTCGTTGTCGATCACTGCGATATAGGGGCCGAGCTGGACCATGCGCGCCGCGCAGCGCCGGGGGCCGGCATTGGCCTCCTCGTAGCCCATCTGCTGGCCGCCATAATAGCCGAAGGCGAAGTCGCGCTCGTTGGCGTCACCCTCGACCTCGAACTCGCCGGTGTTGACATAGGAGCCGGTATCGTAGGTGGCGTTGCCGCGCACGAACATGCGCCCGCCCTGGCCAGTCTTGATGGTGATGACCGAGCGCCCGTCATAGGTGCTCCAGCGCCCGTCCCAGCGCGGCTGGACCTGGACCCGCGACAGGGACGACAGGGGCAGCCAGCTCGCAATGTCGGTGCCCTTGCGGTCGACATAGTTGGCGCAGGCGAAATCGCCCTCGATCTCGTTCACCACCACCTTGTCGCCCTCGACCAGGAAGGAACGCTGCCGGCAGGACGGCGAGAGGGACGGGCAGCTTTCGCGCTGGCTGGTCGGGCCCTTGATGAAGAAGGTACGCCCGCTCTCGGCGACTTCGTAGAGGCTGATGGCGGAAAGATCGTTCTGGAAATTGAAGCCGCGGCAGACGCCGTTGGCGGCGAAGGCGGAACCGGTGGCGGCGGCGAGCAGCAATACGGCGCCCAGACTGGAACGGAACATGTCTTTTTCTCTGATCATTGCCTGAAATAAAGGCCTGTAAAGGTGACGTTCAACCCGCCGCAGGCATTGTTGTCGACCACCGCGATATAGGGGCCGAGCTGCGCCATGCGCACGGTGCAGGTGCCGTCACCGCTGCGGGCGTCCTCGATGCGACCCTGCTTCTCGCCGTCATAGGCGAAGGTGAGCGTCGATTCCCGCGCCTCGCCGAAGACGTTGAATTCGCCGGTATTGACGCTCTGGCCATTGTTGTAGGAAGCCGAGCCGTTCACCGAGATATCGCCGCCCTTGATCTCCTTGATCTCGAGGATGGCGTTGCCCTTGGCGTTGCGCCAATTGCCTTCCCAATCGGGCTGGGCATTGCTCTTGCGCAGGGCCGAGAGCGGCAGCCAGAGCGCCACGTCCGATCCCTTGCGGTTGAGATAGCTCGCGCAGGCAAAGCCGCCGGCGGTGCGGTTCACCACCACGCGGTCGCCGGCGATCAGGAAGCTGCGGGCCTGGCATTCGGGCGAGGTCGAGGGGCAATCCTCGCCGTCCGAAGAGGCGCCCTTGACGAAATAGGTCCGGCCCGGCGCGGTGACTTCGTAGAGATCGACGCCGAGCGGATCATCCTCGAGATTGAAGCCGCGACAGATGCCGGCGTCTCGGGCAAGGGCGGGCGAGGCGGCAAGTAAAACGGAAAGCAATGCAAAGGACAGCGAACGGCGAATCATCATGCAACCCTGAAACCAGTATCCTGCTAGGAAGCCGATTTTCGCTGTTTCGTCCACGCCAAGCAGACACCAGTACGCAAGCATCCCAGTCTATTTGCGCTTTCGGCTGGACGACGCAGAGTTACGGTATTTCCATCGCCCATTAAGCATCCGGCCCGAAGATCGGCGACGCCGACAGGATTGTTCCGTCCTCTTCTTGTCGACGGGGAGGCTTTCTTCTAACAAGGATCGACCAAGCTCCTCCCATCCGGACCTGCCTTTGGGCCGCCTTCGCCTCGACAAGCATTATGGCGATGCCATCCTCGACGATGGGACGGTGGTGATTTTCTATTCCGCAACCCTGCGCCTGGGCCTGTTGGCGTTGCATTATGCCAGCCTTGCCACGATCCGCCCCTGCGGCACGAGAGAGCTTCGCCAGTGGTTGCGTGCGGCGCCGATGACCCATGGGAGAGCGATCACGGCCCGATGCGGCGATATCGCCCTCGCCTGGCATTCCTGCGGGGCGGCCACGCCGGATGTGGTGCTTCATGACGAACCGGCCGGCGCCTTGCACTGGCAGGCGCGCATGCCATTGGCTGAGGTGCGCATCACCAGGGCCGGTGAAAGCGAAGCGACCGGCCTTGGCTATTTCGAAACGCTCGCCATCGACCTGTGGCCGACGCGTTGGCCGATCCGTACCCTGCATTGGGGCCGCTTCACCGGCCGCCACACCAGCCTGGTCTGGATCGTCTGGGAGCATGAACAGCCGCGGCAATGGCTGTTCCTGGACGGCGTTCCCGCTTGTCTCGATCATTTCGACCTGCCGCGCTCCTTCGCCTTTACCGGGGCGGCCAGCGGCACCCTGATCTGCGGACCGGCCCGTACGCTGATCGCCCAGCCGGTATCGCAGCGCCTGCGCCTGCTCGGCCCGCTGCGCTACGGCCTGCCGGCGATGATCCGTAATTTGAAGGAAGAAAAGCACATGGCGCCGGCCAGGATCGCCTTCTCGGACGGCTCGGAGGATGAGGGATACGTGATTTTCGAAAAGGTCGCCCTGGCATGAAGCGCATCGGCCCTGTCGCCTATGGCGCCCTGTTCTGCGTCGGCCTGCCCGTCCTCCTGCTGGTGACGGCCTGGCATCTCGACGCCCGCCTCGGCATCGCCATCGAAGCCTGGCCGCTGGCCGGCGGCACCATTGCAGGGCTGGGCCTGGTTCTGGTGGTGGCGGCCATCCTCGTATTGATGCTGCGCGGCAAGGGCCTGCCGATGAATGCCTATCCCACGCGCCGGCGCGTCGAGGACGGGCTCTATGCCTGGCTGGCCCATCCCGCCTATGTCGGTTTCACGCTCATCGTGCTCGGCCTCTCTCTCTGGGGCGGCTCGTTTGCCGGCCTGTTCATCCTGACGCCCTGGACCGGTTCGGCCGCCCTTGCACTGGTTATGGGCTATGAGGCGCGGGCGACCGATCGGCGCCTGGGTGCGCGCCGGCAGGCCCCCGCGATCGGCCTGCCGGAGAATTGGCCACTGCCGGCCGATCTCCGTCGCAGGCTCGGCGCCACGCTTGCCGTCTTCCCCGCCTGGACCGTGGTCTATTGCGTCTTTGCCGCGCTGCTGCCGGCCGCCGATGCCTTCGATACCTATCTGCCGTTCGAACGGGACCTGCCCTTCTGGCCCGGCCTGGTGGCTGCCTATAGCTTCACCTATGTCTTCGCGCTGGCCGTGCCCTTCCTCGTGCCGGATCTCGCCTCGCTGCGCCGTTTTGTCCTGGCCGGCTGGAGCGGGACGGTGATCGGCGGGCTCGTCTTTGCGCTGTTGCCGGCCGTCGCACCCCTGCGCGGCGTGCCGCCGGACAATCTCATCGGCTGGTGGCTGCAGCTGGAGCGCGGCAGCGACGGCATCACCGCGGCGTTGCCGTCCTTCCATGCCTTCTGGATCGTGGTGGCCGCCTTCTTCTGGCGTGAGCGCTTCGGTGCGGCCCTCATCTATCCGCTTGCGCTGCTGCAGCTCGCCGCCTGCCATGTGACCGGCATGCATTCTCTTGCCGATCTTCTTTGCGGCATTGTCCTGGCCTTGCTCTGCCTCAACATCGAGGCGGCCTGGCATGGCCTGTTGCGCCTGGCCGAGAGGGTGGCCAATGATTGGCGGCCGCTGCGCCTCGGCTCGATGCGCTTCTTTCCGCATGGTCTTTATATCCTGGCTGCGGGAGCCCTCGCTTTCCTCGCCACGGCGAGCCTGGCGCCGCCGCACCAGCTCGGGCCGATGGCGTCGATGCTGCTGGCGGGCCTCGCCGGTGCGGTAATCTTCGGCCAGGCCGTCGAGGCGAGCAGCAAGCTTTCGCGCCCGCTCGGCTTTTTCGGCGGCCTGATCGGAGCCAGCCTGGCGGCCGGCCTGCTGATGGTGTCAGTCGCCATCGACGGTGCGATGCTGGCCGCCTGCGCGATCGGGCTCTGCATCGCCCAGATGCTGGGGCGGCTGCGCTGCCTGGCGCAAGGTTGCTGCCATGGCGCGGCGCTGGCCGTTTCGGCACCGCCCGGCGCCGGCCTGACCTATCGCCATCCCCTGTCGCGGGTCGGCCTGATTGCGGGCATGCTCGGACGGCCGATCGAGCCGGCGCCAGTGTTCTCCATGCTCGCCAATCTTCTCGCGGCGCTGCTGCTCTGGCGCGTGCTGGTGGTGAGTGGGGATGCCTGGCTGGTCGCCGGCCTCTATTGCTGGCAGCTCGGCATCGCCCGCTTTGCCGAAGAGGGGCTGCGCGGCGAACCGCAGACGCCGGTGCGCGGTGGCCTCAACCTCTATCAATGGCTGGCGCTGGCGGTGACAGCGGTGGGATTCGTCATCGTGCTGGCGGCGCCCTTCGTCCAGGCCGCCACACCGCATTGGCCGGAGCAATCGGCTCTGTTCCTGGCCTTGCCGCTCGCCTGCCTGTGGGCCCTGGCGATGAGCGTCGACTGGCCCGACAGTACCAAGCCTCTCAGCCGGCTGACGCCGGGGCAGTGAGCGGGCGCTGATGCCCGCGATAGGACCAGACCAGCAGCAGGATCCCGGCCGTCGACATCGTCCAGTAGTCCACCGGCGCCAGCCAGAACCAGTGGATGTGCCAGGGCACGAATTCGGGGCTGAAGCGGGCGAGGCCGAAGGCCGGGTTGAGCACGAACCAGAGGAAATCCTCGGTGAGCCAGAAGATCATGATGCAGGCGATCACGCGCGCTTCCAGACGCCAGGACCAGGTCCAGGCGAACACCAGGGGAAAGTGGAAGAAGATCGCCATGAAGGGAAACACCCAGGCATGGTAGCCGGTCATCGGCCGCCCGCCCCAGACAATGTCGAGCAGCCAGTGATGCTCGATGCGCCAGGTCGGCAGGCTGGTGGCCCAGCCATGGCTGCCCTCGATCTGGATCTCGACATTGGCGAAGAAGAAGGCGAGCACGAGCACCAGGGCGACGAGTGCCACGGGCTGGGCGAGGCCGCCGCGTCGCGGCGCGGCGGGGGCGTGGTTGGGAACGCTCACGCCAGGGCCTCCAGCACGATGCGCATGGCGTCCTGTCCGGCCTGCGGGCGGCCCAAGGCGCGGGCCTGGCGGCGCATGGCTTCCAGGCGCTGCGGTTCGGCCTTCAGCAGGGCGACGTGATATTCGAGGCCGATCTCGTCGATGGCCTTCATGGCGGCGCCATTCTCCATGAGATAATCGGCATTGCGTTCCTCCTGGCCCGGAATGGGGCTGCTGAGCAGCATCGGCACGCCCATGGCCAGGCATTCGGAGGTGGAGAGGCCCCCGGGCTTGGTGATGACCAGATCTGCTGCCGCCATCAGGCGCGGCACCTCATTGGTGAAGCCGAGCGGAAAGAGCCGGCCGGGCCGGCTGGCTGCCAGGGCCTGGAGTTCCGCCAGCGCTTTCTGGTTCTTGCCGGCCAGCACCACGAGCTGGAGCTCGGGATCGGCGGCAGTGAGGCGCTTGGCCACCGGCCCGACGCCGAGCCCCGCGCCACCCCCCATCAGGAGATAGGTGCGCCTCATGGGATCGAGCCCGAAGGCGGCGGCGCAGGCGGTGCGGTCGTGCTCCTGCGCGAAGGCCGGCATGATCGGAATGCCGGTGACATGGATCTGCCCGGCCTCGATGCCATGGGCGGTGAGGCGGAAGGCGACCTCCTCATTGCCGGCGAAGAAACCGGCCATGCGCGGGATCACCCACATGCGATGGAGGTCGAAATCGGTGATCTGCACGAAGACTGGCACACTGATGCGCCCCTTGCCGATCTCGCGCATCAGGAGTTCGGCCGGCAGGAAATGCGTGCAGACGATGGCATCGGGAGCGAATTCGTCGATGGCGCTGCGCAGAGGCCGGGTCGAGAGGCGTTCGACCGCGCGCCGCAATTTCTGGGAGACGGCGTCCGGCGCTGCTTCCGAGCTCGCCTGGTAAAGCATGCCCCACAGGGCCGGATGCTTGGTGACGAGTTTGATGTAATAGTCCGTATAGATCTTGCGGAAGGTCGAGGGCACATAGTCCATCACGTCCAGATGCTGCGCCTCGGCCTCGGGCGCCAGCAGGAGCGTGGCTTCCTTCAGGGCCTCGGCGGCCCGCATATGGCCGGCCCCGGCGGAGACGCTGAGGAAGAGGATGCGATATGATCTGGCCAAGGCAGTCGGCTCCCTTCGCAAGGGCGAAGACTTGGCGAAGGCGGGGCCGATTTGTCAACTGGACCGGGACCTTACAACCCGCTTTGCCAGGTCTTGATGCCGGCGATGGGATAGACCAGCATGAGGACGTTGAGGGTGAGGTTGTCGCGGATGGCGTAGAGGGCCAGAAGCTCGAAGAAGATGGCAAGCGCCACAGTGACCCAGACGGGCAGGCGCGAGGCGATAAGGAAGCCCACCAGCATGAACAGGATATCGCTCACCGAGTTCAGGATGCTGTCGCCCTCATAACCCAGCGCGATGGTACCCTCGCGATAGCGGTTGATGATCAGCGGGCTGTTTTCCAGGATCTCCCAGCCCGCCTCGACCACCAGGGCCAGGAGGGCCCGGAAGCCGAGCGGGCGATCGCGCGCCACCAGCCAGAACAGGCCGCAGAACAGGAAGCCGTGAATGATGTGCGAAAGCGTGTACCAGTCGGCGATGTGCTGGGAATTGTCGGCCGTGTTGGGATCGCCGACCCATAGTTTTACCGTGCCGCAGGTGCAGATCGGATTGCGGCCCATGGCGTAGAGAATCAGCGCCGCAAGGGCGATCAGGCCGGCGCCGGCGAGCCAGTAGCGCAGCGCCGGGGTGGCAGTGGCGCTTCTTGCGACCGTTTCGGAGGATGGGTTCATGACGCGGCCGGTTCCATTGTGACAGGCCGTGTGTCCCATCATCGGCCGGCATTGGCAAGCCGCTGGTGGTGCTGGAGAGCTTCGGGCGCCGGAGAAAGGGGCTCGGGCCGTTGATCGCGCCTTCGGAACGAAGGCTTGCTTCAATATATAACGCATTATATAACTTGTTATATATCTAGGAGGCAGGCATGGTGGATGTCGTTCGGGAGTTTGGTTATCTCACCCTCGGCACGCGGTTGAAGCGACTCGGCGAGCGGCTGCAGGCAGATACGCAGCGCTTCCTCGAAGTGTTCGACGACAGAGTGCCGGCCAGCCAATATCCCTTCCTGGCAGCGCTCGCCCGGGAGGGGCCACTCGGCGTTGGTGAATTGGCGCAGGCAGTCGGCATCACGCAGCCGGGCGCGACGCGCAGTCTCGCCCAGCTCGAGGCGCTCGGGCTGGTCGAGGCCGGCCCGGCGCCGGACGATCAGAGGCGGCGTCTGGTCACGCTGACGGGAGAAGGCCATCGCCTCGTCGACACGACCAGGCAGCAGGCCTGGCCTTTGATCGAGGCTGCCGTCGCCGATCTGTGCGGCGACCTGACGGGGCCCTTGCTCGAACAGCTCTCCGCAATCGAGGACCGTCTTGCCGTCGCCCGGCTGGATCAACGGGCCGTCCTGCCGGAAAGGAACAAGCCATGAGCCATTGTCTCGATCGTCCGGTCTGGACGGCCCTTTCCAGTGCGCATGCGACCTTGGCGGAAGGAAACCGGCACGCCCGCCGCTATCCGGCCGCGATCGTGCCGTTTGCCGCTACCGCATCGGACGACGCCGGAAGCCTGCAGGCGTTGGCCGATCTGGTGCCGGATGGCGACAGCGTCGTGCTCGCTCAGGCCGATGCTGTCGCAATCCCTCCTGGTTGGAGCGAGCTTTCCCGCGCCGCCGCCGTCCAGATGGTCGCTGAGACGACCTTTCCGCGCGTGGAGGATATCCGTGTGCGACAGCTCACCCTGGCCGATGCCCCCGAGATGCTTGCCCTGGCGACTGCGACCAACCCAGGTCCGTTCACACTGAAGGCGTTGAGCCTCGGTGACTTCTGGGGTGTGCGCATCGACGGCAGGCTGGCGGCCATGGCCGGCCAGCGCATGCGCCAGCCCGGCCATATCGAACTCAGCGGGGTGTGCTCGCATGCCGATTTTCGCGGCCGGGGCCTGGCGCGCCTGCTCTCGCTCTTCGTCGCCGGCGAAATCTGTGCAGGAGGCGATACGCCCTATCTCCATGCCTATGCCGGCAATGCGGTCGCCATTCGCCTCTATAAGAGCATCGGCTTTGCGCTGCGCTGCCGGATGCATGTCGTCAAGCTGGGCCGGGCTGGATAGCCTCAGGGGCTTGCCATTCCGGAATGAAGCCTATGCCGGCGACCTGGCTGAAGCGGGGGATCAGCGGACGTCAAACTGGGCCACGCCGTCGGCGATGTCGTAATAGTCGGATTTCGAGGCGACGAAGATGTGCCGCCGCGTGGCGAGCCCGGTCGGCCGGTCGAGCGTGCCGGCGGTGATCGAGATGCGGTCATCGCCCAGGGCGCGCCAGAACAAATTGCCGCCGCAGGTGGCGCAGAAGCCGCGCTCGGCCCGTTCGGATGAGCGATACCAGCGCAGCGTATCCTCGGCCGTCAGTGTGAGATCGGCGGCCGCGCAGTCGGTGGTGGCGACGAAATTTCCGCTGGTCTTGGCACATTGCGAACAATGGCAGGCACTGACGGGTGTCAGCGTGCCATGGATCTCGTAGCGCACGCCACCGCACAAGCATGAGCCGGTGGCGCGCAGAGACGTCGCGGACATGGATGATTCCTTCTCGATCCTGGCGTCATTGGAACCGCCGATGCTCACTGCTTGTTGAGCAGGCGCTCCAGATAGTCCGTCTCCGCCTTCGGCCGGTTGGGATCGGCGAGGCGGCGGCGCAATTCGTTCAGCACTTCGCCGGCGCGCCTGGAAGGAGACGCCTCGGTCGAGCCGTCGGCATTGAAATCGGGGCCATCGGGCAGTTGCCGGCCGAGAGGATCCTTGCCGCCCCGGTTGTTGCCCTGTTGCGGTCCCTTGCCGTTCTTGCGGGCTTGCGCCATCTGCTCGGCAAGCCCCTTGGCCGCCTTGCGCAGGGCTTCGATGGCCCGTCCCTGCGAATTGACGGCATTTTCGCCATCCTGCTCGCCAAGCTGGTTTTCGGCGTCGCGCATGGCCTGCCCGGCTTCGCCCAGGGCACCCGGGGTCTCCGCGCCGCTATCGCGCAGATTCTTCTGCATCTTCTCCAATTGCTGGCGCAGTGCCTGCTGGCGCTCCTTCAACTGGTCGAGCGAGGGCGAAGCTTCGCCCTGACCCTGACCACCTTGATCTGGGCTGCCTTGGCCGGAGCCACCCTGTCCTTGTCCGTTCTGACCTTGCTGCCCCTGGCCGGGAGGTCCCTGTCCACCTTGACCTTGGTCGCCCAAGCCCTGGTCCCCCAGCCCCTGATCGCCCGGACCTTGGCCGTCTTGTCCCTGGCCTTCCTGCCCCTGGCCCTCTTGCCCTTGACCCTCCTGTCCCTGCCCGAAAGGCTGGTTCTGGCGATAGGTCTGATCGCGCAGGCGTTGCTGGCGCAGGATCATCTTGCCCATGTCGTTGAGCGATTGCTGCATCTGCTGCATCGTGGGATCGCCCTGGCCGACGCTGTCCTCGGGATTGGCCAGGCTGTTGAGGATGTCGTCGAGCTGCGAGAGCAGCTTCTGGGCATCGTCCTTCTTGCCGTTCTTGGCCGAATTCTCGAGCTGGTCGAGCAGCTTGTTCAGCTCCTCGGGCGTGATGTTGCGGACGGGCTTGTCGCCAGGCCTCTGATTGTTCTTGAGGGCCTGCTGCTGGCGCTTGGCATAGTCCTGCAGGAAGTCGTTGAGGGCCTGGCGCAATTCCTGGGTGAGCTTCTCGATCTCCTCCGGCGAGGCGCCGCGTTCCAGTGCTTCCTTCAGCTTTTCGCGCGCGGCCCGGAGCCGGCGCTCGGCGATGCTGCCATCGCCCTCCTCGATGGCGAGCGCGATCTGCCACAGATAGTCGGCGGCATCGCGATAGGCGTCATCGGAATTGGCGCGATCGATCCGGTCACGCACGGTGCGCAGGCCGAGATAGAGGCCGGCATCCTTGGTGAAGTCCTCCGGGGCGATCATCAGCGCTTCCAGCGCGTATTTGACCTCGCGGGCTCGGTTGGCATCGACGGCCAGGTTGAGGCGCTGCTCCACCAGGGCGCGGGCCAGCGGGTTTTGGAAGTCGCGCTGGGGCAGGGTGACATCCTGCGGATCGCTGCGGCCTTCATTGCCGGCATCGTCCCGAACCACCAGCGTCATCTTGACGGTCGCTCCCGCCAGTGGATCGGCCGAAAGATTGCGCGTCGCCGTCACCGTACCGGAACGGGCATGGCCGGCGGGCGCGGAGAGGGCGATCTTCGGCGGCTGGTAGAGGGCATGGCCGTCGGTGAGCAGCGTGCCCTGGCTTTCCACCGTGGTGGCGCCGTAGTCGTCGTCGATCTTGTAGCTGAAGATCATGCCGCCCTTGCCGTCCGGCTTCACCGGCCCTTCGAAGGCGATGGTGGGCGGCCGGTCGGGGATGACGGTGAAGGCAAAGTGCGTCTGGCTGCCATCGCCGTGGCGAATGTCGATGCCGGTGTCGGCCACCAGTTTGAGGCGCTTTTCGACGACCGTGGCGTCCTGATCCGCCGCCGTGGCGGGCACGTCCTCGGTGCCGGCCTGCGCCTCGATCTCGGCACCCTTGTCGCCGGCAAGGCGCACGACCAGGACGGAGCCCTGCGGCACCGGGATCGGCGCGCCCTGATTGGCCTGCGAGAGCACCTGGGGCGCGCGGCGCGTATAGGGCGGCGGCGTCACCCAGGCATCCATGCGCATGCCTGACAGCTCGCCATCCCGGCCCGAGAACAGGGCGGCGATGTCGTGCCGGGGGGAGGCGAGGGCATCGAGGAGGCGCGGCAGGCGTTCGGCCCCGGCATAGAAGAATCCGACGAACAGGGCCAGGATGGCGCCGATGCGCAGGCCATAGCGATCGAGCTGCGGCAGGCCCGGCGAAGGCAGGCCGAGGCGCACCCGGCGGCTTGCCTCCAAAGCGAGGCGCAGGTGCCGGCGCCACAGCGCTTCGGCGAGCGGGTCGCCGCCGCCCTGCACCAGCCGGTCCTGCCGGGCGGTGGCCGGGCGATGCGGCAGGCCGATGGCCTGGTCAATACGCTGCAGCGCGGCATCCCGGCTGGGGAAGCGCAGCCGGGCGAGCGGCCAGAGCGAGGCGAGGAGCCCGCCAAGAAGGATCAGAAAGAGAATGAGACGCGGCAGGCCGGACAGGACGGCGAACAGATCGAACCAGCTCAGGGCCACGAAGAGGCCGATAATGCCCAGCGGCACGGCCAGGCGCGGCCAGGCCCGTTCCCAGAACTGGGCCAGCCTCGCACGCAGCACGAGCGTCTCGAAGGCACGCGCGTCGCGTGCCGCTTCCTCGCTCATGCCTGCCTCAGGATCAGCCATGCCATCATCCAAACATCTCGATCGGCGGCAGGATAGGCCGCCCAGCCGGGTGATTCCAGTACCCACCCATCATAAGCCTGTGCGTGGCAAATCCATGTCCATATGCGTGTTTGGCCTGAAAGCCTGTTCAGCCGGGCACAGATGTCGCTTCGAGCGCAGCGAATCGGCAGGCTTTGCGGCGCCCGATAGGGGTGATAGGCAGGCAATTCTTCGAACGAGCGAGCAGGACCGACAAGCCCGTGAACCACGACAATGCCCGCCCCGACCGGCTCTATGAAGATCCGGACATCGCCAGCTTCTATGATGTCGAGAACGAGTGGAGCGCCGATCGCGCCTGCTGCCGGTCTTTGGCGGCGGGCTGTGCCTCCGTGCTCGATCTCGGCTGCGGCACGGGCGATCTTGCGGCGGAAGTGGCGCTCGAGCCGGATTGCACCGTCTTCGGCGTCGATCCAGCCGCTGCCATGCTCGATATCGCCCGCCGCCGCCAGGGCGGCGACAGGGTGACCTTCGTGCAGGGCGACGGCCGCACCGTGCGGTTGGGCCGCCGTTTCGAGCTCATCGTGATGACCGGCCATGCCTTCCAGGTCTTCCTCACGCCGGAGGATCGCATCGCCGCTCTGCGCACGATCGCTGCGCATCTGGAGCCCGGGGGGCGTTTCATCTTCGACAGCCGCAACCCGGCCGTGGCCGAGTGGCGGGAATGGACGCCGGAGCAATCGAGCCGGCGGATCGAGCATCCGCGTTTCGGAGCGGTCGAGGCCTGGAACGATGTTTCGCATGACCCCGCCACTGACATCGTGACCTATGGCACCCATTATCGCCTCCTTGGCGATGGGCGGGTGCTCTCGTCCCATTCGCGCATCGCCTTTGCCCCGCGGTCCGAGCTGGAACAGGCGCTGAAGGAAGTGGGCCTCGAGGTGGAAGCCTGGTATGGCGATTGGGAACGCAGGCCCTGCACGCCGACGTCGCCGGACTTCATTCCCCTGGGACGGCTGCGCAGGAGCTCGTGACATCGATGACCGCCAAAATCCTCATGATCCAGGGCACGGGCTCGGATGTCGGCAAGTCGCTGCTGGTGGCGGGGCTGTGCCGCCATTTCGCCCACCAGGGCTTGAGAGTACGCCCCTTCAAGCCGCAGAACATGTCGAACAATGCTGCGGTTACCGAGGATGGCGGCGAGATCGGCCGGGCACAGGCGCTGCAGGCCCGGGCGGCGCGGGTTGCGCTCAGCGTGCACATGAACCCGGTGCTCTTGAAGCCGCAATCGGAGATCGGGGCCCAGATCATCGTGCAGGGCCGCATGCGCGGCTCGGCTAGGGCACGAGACTACCAGGCGCTCAAGCCCGCACTGATGGCCGACGTGCTCGACAGTTTCGAGCGTCTCAGAGCCGAAGCCGATCTCGTGCTCGTCGAGGGGGCCGGCTCGGCCTCGGAGGTCAATCTGCGCGCCGGCGATATCGCCAATATGGGCTTTGCCCGTGCGGTGGACGCCCCCGTGCTGCTGGCCGGCGACATCGACCGCGGCGGCGTGATCGCGCAGATCCTCGGCACCAAGGCAGCCATCGACCCCGAGGACGCCGCCTTGATCAAGGGCTTCATCGTCAACAAGATGCGCGGCGATGCCAGCCTGTTCGCCGACGGCATGGCCTTCATCGCCGAGCGCTCGGGCTGGCCGGCTCTCGGCCTGGTGCCGCATTTTCCGCAGGCCGGGCGGCTGCCGGCGGAGGATGCGCTGGCGCTCGGCTCCTATGGTTCGCGCCGTGCCGGTGCCAAGCTCACCATCGCGGTGCCGATGATGCCGCGCATCTCCAATTTCGACGATCTCGATCCGCTGGCCCAGGAGGCCGAGGTCGATCTCGTGATGGTGAAGCCCGGCCGTCCCCTGCCGGTGGCCGATCTCGTCATCCTGCCCGGCTCGAAGGCGACCATCGCCGACCTCGCCTTCCTGCGCACCGAGGGCTGGGACATCGACATAGCGGCCCATGTCCGGCGCGGCGGCCATGTCCTCGGCCTGTGCGGCGGCTATCAGATGCTCGGCACTGTTATCGCCGATCCCGACGGCATCGAGGGGCCGCCGGGCGAGGTCGAGGGCCTCGGCCTGCTCGATGTCGTCACCCGCCTCGGCGGCGACAAGCGGCTGGTGGCGGCGAGCGGGCAGAGCTGCGCGGACGAGGAGCCCTTCTCCGGCTATGAGATGCATGTCGGCGTCACCGAGGGGCCCGCGCTCGCTCGCCCGTTGCTGCGTTTCGATGACGGCAGTCTCGATGGAGCGAGTTCGGCCGACGGCCGCATAGCCGGCTGCTATGTGCATGGCCTGTTCGGCGACGACCGCCAGCGTGCGGCCTGGCTCGCTCGTCTCGGCGGACAGGGCAGCAACCTGGCCTATGACGCCGTGGTGGAGGAGACGCTGGACACCTTTGCAGCCCATCTCGTCCGCCATCTCGACATGGCGGCGATCGGGCGGATCATCGGGCTGTAGGGCGGAGGAGCTTCCGGATGGCCGTGCACCCCGAATTCCCTCACTGATATTGCTTGTAGATCAGGTAGAAGGTCAGCAGCCCGATCACGGCCGACAGGATCACGCAGGCCATATGGTAGAGGTCGAGGGCGCGGCGGATATCGGCCGCGCCGGCATCAGCCCGGCCATTGCCCATATAGGCGTCCTCGACCAGGGTCTCGCCATAGATGCGCGGACCGGCGAGGCGCAGGTCGAGCGCGCCGGCCATGGCCGCCTCGGGCCAGCCGGCATTGGGGGAACGGTGCTTGCCGGCATCGCGCCTGACGGCGGCGAGGGCGGCCCGCCCGCGGCGATGGCTGATGAAGGCGGCGGCGCTGATGACCAGGGCCGTCAGACGGGCGGGGATGAGGTTCAGCCAGTCGTCGAGGCGCGCCGCGGCCCAGCCGAAGGCCTCGTGGCGCGGGGTGCGGTGGCCGATCATCGAATCGGCCGTGTTGATGATCTTGTAGACGGCAATACCGGGCAGGCCGAACAGGGCATACCAGAACACCGGCGCCACCACGCCGTCGGAGAAGTTCTCGGCCAGGCTCTCGATCGCGGCGCGGCAGACACCGGGCTCGTCCAGGGTTTCGGGATTGCGCCCGACGATCATCGAGACCGCCTTGCGGCCGCCGGCGAGGCCGCCGACTTCCAGCCCATGCGCGACGTCCTCGACATGATCGCCCAGGCTCTTCGAAGCGATCAGCGAAGAAGCGATCAGACCGAGCGGAATGAAGCCATAGGTGAGGGAAAGGCAGAGCCGCTCGACGACATAGCCGCCGACCCCGGCAACCAGCACGAGGACGCCGGTGGTGACGATGCCGGCGCCCCGGCGGGTGGAGGGGGCATCCTCCGCGAAATTCAGGCGCCGGTCGAGCCAGCCGATGAGGGCGCCCATCCAGGTAACGGGATGGCCGATCCGCGCATAGAGCCAGCGCGGATAACCGAAGACCATTTCGAAGGCCCAGGCAATCGCCAGACTGAGAATCCTAGAGAACACATCCATCGATACGGCAAAACCAAACTTGATCGGCACCCAGCCCGTTCCGGGCCACCATGCCTCGCCAAGACTCAGAATTCGGTTAAGGATTTCCAAATTCCGCTCGGTTTCCACCCTTCCTGGAACCGCGGACGGGGACACCCACGGTCCCGGGAAGGGCACTGCGCCATTGAGGCTCGGCCATCTTCAGCCAGCGGACCTGGATATATGCCAAGTCCGCTTGACAGGAGGGAGGCACGAACACTAAATGGCGACGCTTCCGGGCAGCCGGGGCTGTAGCTCAGTTGGGAGAGCGCTGCAATCGCACTGCAGAGGTCGTGAGTTCGAATCTCATCAGCTCCACCATCCCGCTTCGCGCTTCAGGCGAGGCAGGAATGCCTGAAATACCCGGTAAAGCCTGCCTCTTTCCCCCAGTCGCGGTTGTTTTTCATTCGCCGTGCCGCCTCACATTAAGTTTACGCAATGGCATATGCCGCTGGGCGTGATCGGGCCCTGGCGGGTGGCACGGCGTGAACGATCGCGACGGGTTGAACTCTTCGCCCACAGGCATGAAGCAGAGCCGGGGCCGGACAGGCGTTTCGCGCGGAACAAGGCGCTGGGCGCTGGAGACGCCGGTCGTCTTGCCGGCAGCCATTTCCTTTATACGTCCCTTATGCACCCCAGCCGAAATAGGACGATCTCCTGATTTGAAGGCCTGCATCGGGCGACGGTATAATGGCGCGCTGGGCTGGGCTTCGAACCGATCGAGGATGAGAATGAAGGCGTCGATTGCCGAACTCGGTGAGGCGCTGGCTTTCAATCGTTCCGGCGGCACCATCGGCGATCTTCCGCTTCACCTGATTTCATCGGAACAGATGGCGGAAGACGTCCAGGATGCTGCATTCGCTGCCCTGGACGACAATAGCGTCGGCTACTACGCGACGGCGACGATCCCGGCCACCCGGCGCATCCTGCAATGCGACGGTCCTGTATTCGGGCCGCTGCCCGGTGCAAGCATGATGTCCAGCCATAGTCCTTTCCGCCTGCCGCCGGGCGTGCTGGGGGCGGAATGGAGTCTCGGCCTGCTGCTGGGGGATTCCTATCCCGATCCGCACCGCCCGGTCACGCTCTCGCTGATCGAGGAAGCCATCATTGGTTGCGTGCCGATGATCACGATCCTCGGCCGTCGGGTAAGGGGGGCCGTGCCGCTCAACTCCTGGACGGCCACGGCCGATTTCGGCCTGCACGTAGCCTCCGCCAAGGGCAGGCCCGTGTTCGACCGCCAACTGGCCGATCTCGGAGGCCTGGAGGTCGTCGCCAGTATGAATGGGGCGGTGGTCGGCCGCAGCCGGGGCGAGCAGGTGATGCGCGAGGTCAGGCAGGCGATTGCCAGCCTTTCACTCTACCTTGCGCGTCGTGGCCGGCAGGTGCCGCCGGGCAACCTCATCGCCATCGGGGGCGGGCCGCTGATCCTGCAGGCGGTCGTCGGCCAGGCTTTCGCCGCCGATTTCGGCGACCTCGGCTCGGTCGAGATGGTGTTTGCCTGACGCCACGCTTGGGGAAGCCGGGCCCGTCAGGGATTGTGGGGCAGATATCCGGTATATTTTGTCTCGTCGCCAGGCCCGTGCGTCGCCATCCCCTGCCGCTGGAGTTCGTCGATGAGCAGGCGGCTGTGCATCGACAGGCCGGCGAGGGATTTGGCGCAAACGACCAGGTGCCGGTCGGCCCAGCCGTCGCTCAGGCGCAGCGCGACCAAATGCGGGCTGCCATAGCGCTCGACGGCAGCCTGCGGCAATACGCCGACGCCGATGCCGGCCTCGACCAGGCGGGCGACGGCATCGAAGCTGCGCAGCCTGACGCGATAGGCGATGCGCCGTCCGAGGCGCGCGGCCTGGCGGGCGAGATGGTCGGTGAGGGCGCCGCCGGCCAGGCCGACGAAGGGTTCGCCGATCAGTTCCGAAAAACCGATCTCCGGCCGGGCCGCGAGGGCGCTGCTCCTCGCCGTTACGGCCACCAGGCGATCGACGCCGAGCGCGCGGGTTTCCAGTTCCGCCAGATCGGCGGTGGCGGCGATCACGCCGAATTCGGCCGTGCCGGCGCTGACAGCCTCGACGATTTCGGCGCTGGTCCTTTCCTCGATGTCGATGTCGACGCCGGGGTGGCTAGCCAGGAAGACGCGCAAGGCCGCCGGCACCAGCTCGACCAGCCCCGCGGTGTTGGAGAGCATGCGGATCTCGCCCTTGAGGCCGGAGGAGAAGGACAGCAATTCGCCCCGCATCTGCTCGACCTGCGCGGTGATGGCGCGGGCGTGGTGCAGCAGTGCCAGCCCGGCCGCAGTCGGCTCGACGCCGCGGCGGCTGCGGTTGAACAGAGCAGTACCGAGCGCGGCCTCCATGCCGCTCACCCGGGCGCTGGCGGAGGCAAGCGCCATATGCATGCGCTCGGCCCCGCCGGAAATGCTGCCCGCCCGCACCACGGCGTCGAATAGGCGCAAATCGGTGAGATCGAAACGCATGGGCTCTTCCTTCGTTTTATCCGAAGGAAAGGATCGGATCTTCCCGATTGTCAACCGGGTTGCCGAATGTCAGGAAGCCCGTATGTCCGATCTTTTCCTGCTTGCCGGTGCCGGTCTGCTTGCTGGTGCGATGAACGCCATGGCGGGTGGCGGCTCCTTCGTGACGCTGCCGGCCCTGATTGCCGCCGGTGTGCCTTCGGTTGCGGCGAATGCTTCGAGCACGGTGGCGCTTTATCCCGGCGGCGCGGCCAGTGCCTATGTCTATCGCAGCGGCTTCGATCCGATCTGCGGCGCGCCGGCCGGTTGGATGCTCGCCGTCACGCTGGCGGGCGGCCTTGCGGGCGCACTCCTCCTGCTGTGGACGCCGACGACCATGTTCGACCAGCTGCTGCCCTGGCTGCTGCTGGTTGCCACCCTCATGCTGGCAGCCGGGCCGCGGCTCGGCGCCGCGCTGCGGGCGCGCCTGGCGGCCGGGCCCCTTGTGGTGCTGGCGATCCAGGTCCTGCTCGGTCTTTATGGCGGCTATTTCGGCGGTGCCGTGGGGCTGATGATGATCGCGGCCTGGAGCCTGCTCGATGGTGCCGATTTCAAGGCGCTGAACCCGTCACGCACGCTGATGGTGACGGCGGCCAACACCGCCGCTGTGCTCTGCTTTGCGCTGGCCGGTGCCGTGCATTGGCCGCAGACACTGATCGTGGGAGGCGGGGCGCTCGCCGGTGGCTATCTCGGCGCCCAGGCCGGCCGGCGGCTGCCATCCGGCGCCGTACGCTTTGCCACGCTGGCGATTGCGGTCGGCATGACGGTGGCCTTTTTCGTCAGGGCCTATGGGCGAGGGTGAATTTGGAAATGATCGTTTCCCTTTAAGTTCGCCCTCAAGCTTTCTCTTTCCAGCTCCGTCTTCTTTTTCTATGGTCCGACCAATGGCGCGGCGGATAATACCAGCCGCCTTCGTCTTCGGAACCGACCTTCATGACATCCAAGCCGGCGAGTAGTTCCATCCTGGCCTTCCTCGTCGCCGGCGCCTATTTCATGGAGATGCTGGACGGCACGGTGGTGGTCAGCGCCCTGCCGCAGATGGCCGATTCCTTCGGCGTGCAGCCGATCGACCTCAATATCGGCATCTCCGCCTATCTGCTCACTTTGGCCGTGCTGATCCCGGCCAGCGGCTGGGTCGCCGACAAATACGGCCCGCGCGCGGTGTTCGGCTGGGCGATCGTGATCTTCACGCTCGCTTCCATCCTGTGCGGCCTCAGCACCAGCCTGCCGGTCTTCACGGCGGCGCGCATCCTGCAGGGCGTCGGCGGCGCCTTGATGGTGCCGGTCGGCCGGCTGATCGTGCTGCGCAACACGGCCAAGCAGGATTTGATGCGGGCGATCGCCACCATCACCTGGCCCGGCCTGGCGGCCCCGGTGCTCGGCCCGCCGATCGGCGGCTTCCTCGCCACCTATGCGACCTGGCACTGGATCTTCTTCCTCAACGTGCCGCTCGGTATCGTCGGCTTCATCCTCACCATGAAGCTGATTCCCGCCGGCAAGCCGGATGGCGCCAAGCCGTTCGACTGGACTGGCTTCGTCCTGATCGGCGCCGCCTGCTTCGGCCTGATGTATGGCCTGGACCTGATCTCGCGGCAGGATGGCTCCATGGCGCTGGCGGCGATCTGGCTGGCGGCGAGCGCCATGGTCACGTTGGCGGCGGTTCTCCATGCGCGGCGCGCCGCGCATCCCTTGGTCGATCCCTGGGCCCTGCGCATCCGCAGCTTCTCCATCACCATCTGGGGCGGCTCGATATTCCGCGTCGCCATCGGCGCCGTGCCCTTCCTGGCGCCGCTGATGTTCCAGCTCGCCTTCGGGCTCGACGCCTATCAGGCCGGCCTGCTGGTGTTGTGGGTGTTCGCCGGCAATATCGTGATGAAGCCCTTCACCACGCCGGTGCTGCGGCGCTTTACCTTCCGCCAGGTGCTGCTCGGCAATGGCCTCCTCAACGCCGTGCTGATCTCTTCCTATGCGCTGCTGACGCCGGCGACGCCCTTCCCGCTGATCTGCGCCTTGCTGTTCGCCAGCGGCCTGACGCGCTCGATGCAATTCACCGCGCTCAACACCATCGCCTTCGCCGAGGTGCCGGAAGCGCGGATGAGCGGGGCGAACACTCTGTTCAACGTCGCCCAGCAGATGTCGATGGGCCTCGGTGTCGGCGTGGCCGCAGCGGCGCTAAGGCTGGCGGAGCTGTGGTTTCCGGGTACGAATGGCTCGCTGCCGCTGGTCGATTTCCAGATCGCCTTTGCGGTGATCGGACTGATCGCCTTTATCGCCATCCTCGACATGATCGGCCTCGATGCCAGGGCCGGCAACGAGCTCAGGGTCCGGCGGGCGGGTGCGAAATAGCACCCCGGTACCGGTAACGCCTTGGTGTGAAGTTCGCCGATTGACAGAGCCGCTCTCTTTGGAAAGAGTCAAAGAAAGCAAAGCGTTTCGCGACGTGCCGCAACCGGCAGGAAGCGCAGGGACGCGCCGATCGGGGGAAAGCCATGTGCCATCTGTTCGCCTCCCAGCCGCCGGAGACCTATGAGACGCATACGCGTTCGGTGCGTATCGGCGGTCATGCCACCTCGATTCGCCTCGAAGCCGTCTATTGGGACATTCTGGAGCAGCTTGCCGTCGACCAGGGCATGTCGCTCGGCCGTTTCGTCACCCGCCTGCATGACGAGGTGCTGGACCTGCACGGCGACGTCCGCAACTTCACCTCGCTCCTGCGCTGCTGCTGCCTGAAATACGTCGCCGAACTGCGGCCGGCCACCTCGCGCCGGCCTGCCGCCTTCGACCTCGTCGCCGCGGAATAGGCATTCGAGAACAAGCGCTTATTCTCGAACGAATCCAAGGCCGGCAGCCATTGCTCTCGGTTCCGCCAGCTTCCTAGCTGCCTCGGCTGAAACCCGGCCTATTTTCCGAATTCTCGACGTGTAATGCAATATTACTACCCGGTGCCTGAAGCCGGCACCTAACCTCCTGGCCATAGTCGCAAACGAAGCAGGCGGTCATGATGGGTGGGACGCAGGGAGGGATGGGCAAGGCGCTTGCCGTCGTGGCGGGAGCGTTGCTGTTCAGCATCTCCACCGCCCAGGCGGACGATGATCTCGTAGCCGCCCAGAAGCAGTTCGTCACCAGCTGTGGCACCTGCCATGTCGTCGATCCCGCGGCAGGCCCGCGCCAGGGGCCGAACCTGGCCGGTCTCGTCGGCCGCAAGGCAGGAACCTATCCGGGCTACAAATATTCGGCTGCCCTCGCCAATGCCGGCTTCACCTGGGATGCCGACAATCTCGAGAAGTGGATCACCAATGCCCAGGCCTTCCGGCCGGGTTCGACCATGCCCTATCGCCAGGCCGATCCCGCCAAACGGGCGCGGATCATCGCCTATCTCAAGTCACTCAGCGTTCAAAAATAGAGGCCAGTTGCCATGGGCATGATTCACAGCATGATCCGCGTTCTCGACGAGGAGCGTTCGGTCGATTTCTACCGGAAGGCCTTTGGGCTTGATATCGCCGGCCGCTTCGCCTTCGAGAGCTTCACCCTGATCTATCTCAGCGACGAGACCGGCTTCGAGCTGGAACTGACGGTCAACAAGGGCCGTACCGAGCCCTATCAGCTCGGGGATGGCTATGGCCACCTGGCGATCTCCGTGCCGGACCTCGAGGCTGTTCATGCAAAGGTCTCGGCCCTCGGCCTCGCGCCCGGCGATCTGAAGAGCCTCTCCTTCCCGGATGGTTCGGGGGCCGCGCGCTTCTTCTTCATCCAGGATCCGGATGGCTACAAGATCGAGGTCCTGCAGCGGGGCGGGCGCTACAAATAGCCCGCCGGCCGCCTGCGCGCGGCCGCCCGGCATGACAAGAACGGCAGACCGGGGCGCCGATGGCAGCCCCGGCGCAACAAGCAGGGAGGACAACATGAAGAAAGCCAGGCAGGCAGGTGAACTGTCCCGTCGCGGTTTTATCGTCTCGGCTGCGACCGGCGTTGCGCTGGTGGTCGCCGGCGGGGCGCTTTACTGCCCGCGGGAGGCCTGGGCGCTGGACGCTACCGCGCTGAAGCCGGAGACGCTGGAAACGCTGATCCGGATGTCACGCGACATCTATCCCCACGATCGGCTGCCCGATCGCTATTACGCCATCGCCGTCAAGGATTTCGATGCCAAGGCCGGCAAGGATGCGGCCAGCAAGGCCCTGTTCGAGGATGGCGTGACCACGCTGGACGGGCTGGCCGCGGCGGCGGGCGGCAAGCGCTATGCCGACCTCGGCTGGGAAGAGGAGAGGCTGGCGATCCTGCGCAAGGTCGAGGCCTCGCCCTTCTTCGGCGCGGTGCGCTCGGGCCTGGTGGTCAGTCTCTACAACCAGAAGGAGGTCTGGCCCCTCTTTGGCTATGAGGGCTCCTCCGCCGACAAGGGCGGCTATATCAACCGCGGCTTTTCCGACATCGAGTGGCTCTGATCCCGGCCGGTAGAGACCGATTTCCAGCCCTCATTTCCTCCGGACGGGTTTTCCGCCGGCGGCACCCATTCCCTGAGCAAAGCGCGTTTCAACCAGAACGCATTTTTTCTCTCATTCTTTGGTTCGACGCGTCCTTGCGACCTGAGACGAGACCGTCTTTGCGCAGGACGCCTTGGAGGAGACGGAACCATGGCAGCTCCTTTTGATCTGAACGACGATTCCGTCGTGGTGATCGTCGGCTCCGGCGCTGGCGGCGGCACGCTGGGCACCGAACTGGCCCTCAAGGGCGTGAAGGTCGTGATCCTCGAAGCGGGCGGCCGCTACGAGATCGAGGATTTCGTCAACGACGAGTGGGAGAGCTTCGGCCAGCTTGCCTGGAAGGACATGCGCACCACCTCCGGAAGCTGGCGCGTGCACAAGGACTTCCCCAATCTGCCGGCCTGGATCGTCAAGGCGGTCGGCGGCTCCAGCGTGCATTGGGCCGGTGCCTCGCTGCGCTTCCAGGAGCACGAGTTCAAGATCCGCTCCACCTATGGCAGCCTGCCGGGCGCCAATCTCCTGGACTGGCCGATCACCCTGGCCGAACTCGAGCCTTATTACGCCAAGGCCGAGGACAAGATGGGGGTGACGCGCACCAACAACATTCCCGGCCTGCCCGGCAACAACAACTACAAGGTGCTGGAGGCCGGCGCCAAGAAGCTCGGCTACAAGGAAGTGCATACCGGCCGCATGGCGATCAACAGCCAGCCGCGCGACGGGCGCGGCTCCTGCCAGCAGATCGGCTTCTGCTTCCAGGGCTGCAAATCCGGCGCGAAATGGTCGACCCTCTACGCCGAGATCCCCAAGGGCGAGGAGACCGGCAATCTCGAGGTCCGGCCGAACAGCCAGGCCGTCAAGATCGAGCATGATGCGAAGGGCAAGGTCACCAGCGTGGTCTATCTCGACAAGGACGGCAAGACCCAGCGCCAGAAGGCGCGTGTCGTCGCGGTTGCCGGCAATTCCATCGAGAGCCCGCGCTTGCTGCTCAACTCGGCTTCGAACCTGTTCCCGGACGGCCTCGCCAACAGCTCGGGCCAGGTCGGCCGCAACTACATGCGCCACACCACCGGCTCGGTCTACGGCATTTTCGAAAAGCCGGTGCACATGTATCGCGGTACCACCATGGCCGGCATCGTCAGGGACGAGGCGCGCCACGATCCCAAGCGTGGCTTTGCCGGCGGCTATGAGTTGGAGACGCTCTCGCTCGGGCTGCCCTTCATGGCGGCGTTTCTCGATCCCGGCGCCTGGGGGCGTTCCTTCACCTCGGCGCTCGACAGCTACGACCACATGGCCGGCATGTGGATCGTCGGCGAGGACATGCCGAGCGAGGCCAACCGCATCACCCTGCATTCCTCCGTCAAGGACAAGGCGGGCATGCCGGTCGCCAATGTGCATTTCGACGACCACGAGAACGATACTGCCATGCGCAACCATGCCTATCGGCAGGGACAGGCAATCTATGAGGCGGTCGGTGCCGTCAGGACCTTCCCGACGCCGCCCTATCCTTCAACCCACAATCTCGGCACCAACCGCATGAGTGCCAAGGCCTCCGACGGCGTGGTCAACAAGCACGGCCAGACGCACGACATCAAGAACCTGTTCGTCTCGGATGGCAGCCAGTTCACCAGCGGCGGCGCCGAGAATCCCACACTGACCATCGTGGCGCTCGCCATCCGGCAGGCCGATTTCATTGCCGCCAGCCTGAAGAAGGGCGAGTTGTAGGGACGCGGCACGGGAGGCGCAGAGTGCACCTCCCGTGCCGCGAGATCCTGCTCGTGCCAATCTACTTGGCACTGCCTTTTTCTGAGACCGCAGGCATCCCTGCCCATAGGCGCTAACTTAAGTTGAGAACGCGCCGATTTCTTACCCTCCCCTGGAGGGGGAGGGGCGGCCTGTAAGGCCGGGGTGGGGTGAAATTAAGCAGGTTTTGTCAAAATGAGCGTAATCTCCGCGAGGGAGCCACCCCACCCCGACACTGCGTGTCGACCCTCCCCCTCCAGGGGACGGTAAAGGGCCCGCACCTCATCGGCAAAGTTAGCGCCTATGAGCAGGGACGCCTGCGATTCCCGAGAAGCTACACCCAGCAACCATGATTGGCAGTTGCCGAGTTGCCGGATATCGGCTGGCAGCGCTCAGCTTGCGATCCCCATCGGATTGGGCAAGTAACCGACGAAGCCGGCGATCTTCCAGCGTCCGTCGACCCGGTTGCACAGATAGAGGGTCTGCCAGTTGATGGTATCGATGCTGCTGTCGGCTTTGGCGATGGTGCCGTCGAACTTTTTGTGGGCCACTGCCCGGTCGCCGTTGATGTCGATGTCCTGGAGCGTGGTGATGCGATAGAGCGCCTCGCGGCGGGGCTCGGCATAGGCGGTGGCCGCCGAGAGCCGGGCCTGGCTCAGCCAGCGGTCGCGGTAATCGTCGAGGCGCGGGAAGATCATGCGCCATTCGTCCGGATTGGCGGATTTGAGGCCGCTGAGGCCGAAGAAGGTCTCGGCGAGGAAATCATCCGCCACCGCCGGCCAGTCCGCCTCGAGATAGGCGTCGATGTCGCGGCGGACCAGCATCTCCCACAGGGCGTGGCGTTCGGGATCGTCGGGGAAGGGATTGGTGTCGAAGGGCATGGATTCCAGCTACAGCCTCGCACCGCTCTGCGGGTCGAAGACGTGGACATTGGCCCTGTTGACATCAAGGTAGAGCGTCTCGCCCGGCTGGGGCGACAGGCGTTCGCGAAACACCGCGCGCATCTCGGTGCCGTCGATGGTGCCGAACAGATGGGTCTCCGCGCCGGTGGGCTCGACCACGCCGACCACGAAGGGAAAGCCGGTCTGCGCATCGCCGACGATGAAATGCTCGGGGCGGATGCCGATCTCGACCGCCTGCCCGGAAGCGGCGGTGCTGTCACCCATCGGCAGCAAGAGGCCGTTCCTGGTACGCAGACGCGGCGCGCCATCGCCTTTCTCGGCCGTACCGGGAATGAAGCCCATCGAGGGCGAGCCGAGGAAGCTCGCCACGAAGCGGTTGGCCGGCCGATCATAGAGCTCGAGCGGCGTGCCGACCTGCTCGATATGGCCGGCATTCATCACCACGATGCGATCGGCCATGGTCATGGCCTCGATCTGGTCATGCGTGACGTAGACGATGGTGGTCTTCAGGTCCTGGTGCAGCGCCTTGATCTCGGTACGCATCTGCACGCGCAGCTTGGCGTCGAGATTGGAGAGCGGTTCGTCGAACAGGAAGAGCTCGGGCTGGCGCACGATGGTACGGCCCATGGCGACGCGCTGGCGCTGGCCGCCGGAGAGCTGGCGGGGATAGCGGTCGAGATAGTCGTGCAGGTTGAGCACGCTCGCCGCCTTTTTCACGCGCGGCTCGATCGACTGGGCGCTCTCGCCGCGCATGCGCGGGCCGAAGCCGATATTGGCGCGCGTGGTCATGTGCGGGAACAGGGCGTAGCTCTGGAACACCATGGAGATGTTGCGCTGCTGCGGCGACAGCTTGTTGGCGAGCTTGGAGCCGATCCACAATTCGCCGTCCGAGATCTCGTCGAGGCCTGCGATCATGCGCAGCAGCGTGGACTTGCCGCAGCCGGAGGGACCGACCAGCACCACGAATTCGCCGTCGCGGACATCGAGGTCGATGCCCTTGAGGATCACGGCCGAGCCATATCGCTTTTGCAGCGCCTTGACCTGCAGGCCCGCCATGTCACGACCTCCTTTCGATGATGTCGCGCACGAAGCGCAGATTGCCGGCGGTCAGGCCGCCATCGACCGGCAGGACCGCCCCCGTCACGCCGGCGGCGAGCGGGGAGGCCAGGAAGACGGCGGCATTGGCGACGTCTTCGGGGCGCACCATCCGGCCGAGCGGGTAGTGGGAGACGACATCTTCGAGGATCGTCGGATCCTTGGCAAGGCGATGGTCCCAGGCCGGCGTGCGCACCGAGCCGGGGCAGACGACATTGGCGCGGATGCCGTCGCGGCCAGCCTCCACCGCGATCGACTTGGCATAGGCGATCAGCCCGGCCTTGGCGGCCGAATAGGCCGGGTTGCCATAATGGCCGAGCCCGTTGACCGAGGCGACGAAGACGACCGAACCGCTGCCGCGCGCCGCCATCGCCGCCATCACGGGCCGGGTGACATGGAAGGCGCCGGTGAGGTTGATGGCAAGCTCGCTGTCCCAGACCGCGTCGTCCACGTCATCCAGCGTCTCGGCGCGGGTGAAGCCGGCATTGTTGACCAGGATGTCGGGGGTGGTGCCCTGGGCCGCCAGTTGGGCAACGGCATCGGCGCAGGCCTTGGCGTCGGTGAGATCGAAGACGAGCCGGTGCTGCAGGGGCAGGCTTTCCAGCAGGGCCGCATCCCTGTCGGCGCCCGAGACCGTGGCGCCGGCCCGCAGGAAGGCGTCGATCATCGCCCGCCCGATGCCGCCGCCGGCGCCGGTGACCAGGACGTGGCGTCCCGAAAGGCCGAAGGGATCGGGGAGGTTGGCAGGATCGGACATCGGAAGACTCGTGGGAACGGATGGTTCTTTGCGAAGGAAAGCGGGCGCCATCTATGCATGGCGCTGGCGCGAAGGCAAAGCCGCATGGCGCCTCCCGCCGGCGAAGATTGGGGGTAATGCGATGGGACTGACAAAACCGCGCCGGCCATAGGCCGGTTGGTCAAATCTGCTTGCGCGGTTTTCGATTACGGGGAACATTAGCGCCCTCTAGCGGCGAGGCGCGCGGGGGCGCGGCAACGACCGCAGCAATGACAAGGACGGGGACGTTTCATGACAATGATCGGACGGATGGCGATGCTGCTCGCAGGCGCCAGTCTCCTGGCTTGCGCTTCGGTGGCGCAGGCTGGCACGGTGCGCGTGACCATCGCCGAATATTCGAAGGACACCGGCCCTTATTTCAAGGAAGCCGCGGAGGCGTTCCAGAAAGCCAATCCCGACACCAAGATCGAGATCGAAGTGGTGCCGTGGGACAATCTCCAGCAGAAGCTGACCACCGACATCTCGGCCGGCACCAATGCCGACCTCTCGATCATCGGCACGCGCTGGCTGCTCGATTATGTCTCCCAGGGCGTGGTCGCTCCGCTCGACAGCTACATTACGCCCGAATTCAAGGGCAGCTTCATCGAGACCTTCCTGTCGCCCTCGGTGATGGACGGCAAGACCTACGGCCTGCCGATCGCCGCCTCCGCCCGCGCCATGTACTACAACAAGGACGTCTTCACCAAAGCCGGCGTGACCGAGTTCCCCAAGACCTGGGCTGATTTCCAGGCCGCCGCCGCCAAGATCAAGGCGTCCTCGCCGGACGTGGCCCCCTTCGGCCTGCAGGGCAAGGAAATCGAGACGGACGTCTATTTCTACTATGGGCTGTGGGCCAATGGCGGGGCGATCGTCAAGGACGGCAAGTCCGGCCTCGACAGCCAGGCGGCGATCGATGCGGCCAAGCTCTACAAGGGCTTCATCGATGGTGGCTTTACCGAGCCGGGCGTGACCTCCTATGCTCGCGAGGACGTGCAGAACCTGTTCAAGCAGGGCAAGGTCGCGACCGTGATCACCGCGCCTTTCCTCTCCGGCCAGATCAAGAAGGAAGCGCCCAACCTGAAATATGGCGTGGCGCCGATTCCGCTCGGGCCTGACGGCAAACCCTTCACCTATGGCGTGACCGATTCGATCGTGCTGTTCGAGAATTCCAAGGTGAAGGACGAGGCCTTCAAATTCCTCGCCTTCCTGTTCACCACCGAGCAGCGCACCGCCTTCGACAAGAACGAAGGCTTCCTGCCGGTGAATGCCAAGGAGGCCCAGGATCCCTATTTCGCCGACGATCCGGACAAGAAGGTGTTCGCTTCCCTCCTGCCCGGCGCCATCTTCGCGCCGGTGATCCCGGGCTGGGAAGACATCGCCCAGACCACCTCCAATGCGATCCAGACCATCTATCTGGGCAAGGGCGAGATCGAGCCGACGCTCAAGGAAGCGGCTGCCAAGGTCAACGGCATCCTCGCCAAGAAGTAACGGGATGACGGTGGGGCTGTAATCCTCACCCACAACCCCTCTCCATTCAGGGAGAGGGGAACTTTGCCATCATGCACTTGCCAGCAGGCACGGCGTCTCGCATGAAGGGGCGACGCGGTGCCGCTTACCCGCCCCACCGTAGCCGGAAAACCATCCGACCAGGAGACACCCACCGCATGGGGCGTGCGACACCCTATCTTCTGATCCTGCCCAGCTTCCTGATGGCGGCCTTCATCATCTTCTGGCCGCTCTATCAGATCGGCCAGATCTCGCTGCATGACGTCAACCGTTTCGGCCAGCTTCGGGAGTTTGCCGGCCTCGCCAACTTCCAGGCCCTGTTCGCCGATCCCGATTTCATCGCCGCGCTGTGGCGCACCCTGGTCTGGACGGTGGGCGTGGTGGCCGGCACGCTGATCGTCTCGGTGCCGATCGCCCTCATCCTCAACGACGATTTCTACGGGCGGAGCCTTGCCCGCGTCATCATCATGCTGCCCTGGGCGGTGTCGCTCGCCATGACGGCGGTGGTCTGGCGCTGGGCGCTCAACGGCGAGAGCGGCATGCTCAATTCCGGGCTGCGGGGCCTGGGCCTGATCAGCAGCAATATCGAATGGCTGGCGGACGCCACCACCGCCTTTCCGATGCAGATCCTGATCGGCATCCTGGTCTCGATTCCCTTCACGGTGACGATCTTCCTGGGCGGCCTCTCCTCGGTGCCCGACGATCTCTACGATGCCGGTGCGGTGGAGGGCGCGAGCCGCTGGCAGCAATTCACCCACATCACGCTGCCCCTGCTGAAGCCCTTCATCAACATCGCCTTGGTGATGAACACCATCAACGTGTTCAATTCCTTCCCGATCATCTGGGTGACCACGCAGGGCGGCCCGGCCAATTCCACCGACATCCTGGTGACCTATCTCTACAAGCTCGCCTTCCGCCTGGGTAAGTTTGGCGAGGCGGCGGCGGTGTCGATCATCATGTTCGCGCTGCTGCTGGTCTTCGCCGTCATCTATGTGCGGCTGGCCATGCGCGAGGAGGAACAGGCATGAGCAAGCTCAAGCGCTCCGTGCTCTACTGGATCCTGCTGGCGCCGCTGATCGTCCTCACGCTGTTTCCCTTCGCGGTGATGCTGGTGACGGCGCTCAAGCCGACGGAGGAGATGCTGTCTTCCTCCTGGTGGCCGAGCCGGCCGGTCTGGGGCAATTTCGTCACCATGTATACCGAGACGGCTTTCGGGCCGGCACTCGCCAATTCGCTGATCGTGTCGCTGGTCACCACCGTGCTGACGGTGCTCGTCGCCATTCCCGCCGCCTATGCGCTCAGCCGCTATCGCTTTGCCGCGCGCGGGGCATTCCGGCAGTTCCTCTTGATCTCGCAGATGCTGTCGCCGATCGTGCTGGTCTTCGGCCTGTTCCGGCTTCTGGTGGAACTCGGCAACCGCCTCGGCTTCCAGCTAATCGACAGCCTGAGCGGCGTCACCTTCATCTACATCGCCTTCAACCTCGCCTTCGCGGTGTGGATGCTGCAGAGCTATTTCTCCACCATTCCCAAGGATCTGGAGGAGGCGGCCTGGATCGAGGGCGCCAGCCCCTTCGCCACGTTGGTCAAGGTGTTCCTGCCGCTGGCGCTGCCCGCCATGGCGGTGACGGCGATCTTCACCTTCATCAATGCCTGGAACGAATATGTCATCGCCCTCACCATGCTGCGCAAGCAGGAGGCCTATACGCTGCCTTTGCAGGTGGTGAATCTGGTGGCCGGGCGCTACACGGTGGAATGGAACTATGTGATGGCCGCCGCCCTGGCGGCGACCATCCCGATCGCGATCCTGTTCACCTGGTTGCAGCGCTATTTGATGCGCGGCCTCGCCCTGGGGGCGGTGAAGTAGGACTCGTGTCATTGCGCGCGAAGCGAAGCAATGATGCAAGCCATTGGCACAACCTATCGGGATATCCATGACCAAGCAGCATTTCGGCACCTCCCATGTCCCCCTGTCCCCGGCCGTGCGGGCGGGTGACAGCATCCATGTTTCCGGCCAGGTGCCGACCCTGGCGGACGGCTCGGTGGTGCCGGGCGGCATCGAGGCGCAGACCCGCCAGGTGATGGACAACCTGGCCAAGGCCCTGGCGCTGGCCGGGGCGGGGCTGGAGGATGTGGTCAAGACCACGGTGATCCTGGCCGACGCCCGCGATTTCGGCGCCTTCAACAAGGTCTATGGCAGCTATTTCCCCGCCAACCCGCCGGCGCGCACCACACTGGAGGCGCGGCTGATGATCGACATCAAGATCGAGATCGAGGCGATCGCCTACAAGCCGCTGTGAAAGGCCAGGGGTGAGGGAGCAAGGCTGTTTGAAGCGGAAACGCTCCGATTTGTCATAGCCGGGCTTCGGCCCGGCTATCCAGAAGTCGCACGCGGAAACCGGCTGGAGAGATGGATTGCCGGGCCGAAGCCCGGCAATGACAAAGGTCGCGCAAATTCGAAGACGTTTCAGTGAACCGTATCAAGGGATGGGGAAGCGCCTCTCGACTCACCCCAAAATCCCGTTTCTCGGACTCGACAAAACCAGCTCTTTGTTTTATCGCTTATGCGAACAAACAGGGAACATTGTCATGAAGCTCGGTTACGTCGTTCATTACGTTCGCGATGTCGTGGAGACGTCGGCCTTCTACAAGCAGGCCTTCGGGCTGGAGACGCGCTTCATTGCCGAGGGGCAGTTCGCCGAGCTTGTCACCGGCGAGACGGCGTTGTGCTTTGCCGATGAGAGCTTCGTTACCGACATGGTCGGCAGCTTCCAGCCCAACCGGCCGGATGCGCCGCCGGCGGGCACCGAGATCGCGCTGGTGGTCGACGATGTCGAGATCGCCTACAAGAAGGCCCTGTTCGCGGGGGCGCAGGCGGTATCGCCGCCGGCGCAGAAGCCCTGGGGCCAGATCGTCGCTTATGTGCGCGACAACAATGGCTGCCTGGTCGAGATCTGCACCAAGGTGGCGGTCTGAGAGGCGCCGCGGCTCAGCCGCTGACGATGATCAGCGTCATGATCACCGCGGCCACGCTGATGCAGAAGACTGCGCCGAGCACGAGCTGCACCAGGGCGTTGGCCGAGACATAGGTGCCGGCGACGCCGCCCAGCACGCGGATGGCCGTCTGCTTGCCCTCGCCGGCGGCGGCGATCGGATGCCCGCAGGACGGGCAAGCCAGGGCCTGCTCGGAAACACGCTGGGTACAGGCCGGGCAGGGGATCAACGCCATGGTGTCGCCTCTTGCTGGATGATCATGATGGGAAGGGCCTCGATCATTCCGGCGGCCTGCCGATCTCGAACTCAACCCGGCGGTTGCGCTGGCGGCCTTCGGGATCGTCGGCGCCGTCGGCCTTCTGGTTGGGGGCGACGGGGCGGGTTTCGCCATAGCCCTCGATGGTCAGGCGGCCGGGGCTGATCTTGCTGCGGGCGAGATAGGCCTTCACCGAGGCCGCGCGGCGCTCGGACAGAGCGAGATTGTAGTCGTCCTCGCCCTTGGCGTCGGTATGGCCACCGATCGCCACCGGCGCCTTGGGGAAGGCTTTGAGCACTTCGGTGAGCCGCGCCAGCACCGGCCTGGCATCGGCACGGATGTCGGCCCTGTCGAAATCGAACAGCACGTCACCCGGCAGGCTGATCAGGATCCTGCCTTCGCTCTCGCGGGCGCCGAACTGCTCGAGCAGCGCCTGCGTGCGGCTGCGCAGCTTGGCCGGCACCTCTTTGAGGCGCAGCCTAGTCGTCCCGCCGGCCGGGCCCAGCCGGCTTGCCGGGGTCTGCGGCGCAAAGCGGGTGGGTGGCAGGGTATAGGGCTGCCAGCGGCTCGTGCCGATGTCGCTGGGGCGAAACCCGGTCGGCTGCCCGCCGATCGGCTCGCGGCGATGCTCGATGATGAGGGCCGAGGCCGGCAACGCCGGAAGAACCAGGGCCAGCAGCGCCATGGCGGCGCCGAGGCGCCTCATTGCGCCTTGACCGGGATCTTGAGCGTCAGGCCGGGGGCGTTGAGATCATCGCCCGCATTGCCGTCGTTGAAGACCAGTCGCACCTCGCCGGCATCGGCCGGAATACGGCCGGGAAAGACCAGTTCCCCATCCATGCTCTGGCCGTTCTGGATGATCAGATAGGGATTGTCCTCGGGCTGGCGCAGGCTGAGCTTCTGGTTGTTGCCGATCTCGAGGAAGGCGTTGACGTCGTTGAGATTGACGCGGTTGGTCTGGCGGCTGTCGAAAGAGGCGACGAGGCTGACCACCGTGGCGTCCTCGCCCACGGTGATCTTCTTGACGATCACCGTGACCCCAGCCGGAACGCTGGTCTGCACGCTGCCCTGATGCACCACGCGGGCGGCCTCCTCGGCCACAGAGGGGGCGACCGTCGCCAGCGCCAGGCCGGCGGCAACCACTGCGCGCACAAAAAACGGCTTCATTCCAACGATTCCCCGCACTCCAAGTCTCCCCCGTACCCCAATGAAAACCAAAAGCCAGCTACAAGCTTATGGATTTCAGAGCGAAACTATCACCGGGCCTGTCGACAGTTCAACTGCGCGATCATCTACAGCTATATGCTGTGGACAGAAAGGTTGAAGCTTCGGTCAGGCCAGGGCACTACGACAGCCTGGATGCGTCATTGCGGGGCCGGGCAGCTATACCTGGGGGAACAGGCGCGGAGACGTGCCGGCACGAAAGCCGGCCGGCGCGTCGCATCTCGCCGCGACGCGTGGCGGGTAAACGGCCTTCCCCATGTCGCAGGGAAGGCTGATCGGGCTTGCGCAGCCGGGCCGGCCTCAATGCCGGAAGTGGCGCGTGCCGGTGAACACCATGGCAAGGCCGGCCGCGTCGGCGGCGGCGATCACCTCGGCATCGCGCTGCGAGCCGCCGGGCTGGATCACGGCGGTGGCGCCGGCCGCGACCGCGGCTTCCAACCCGTCGGCGAAGGGGAAGAAGGCGTCGGACGCCACCACCGAGCCCTTGGTCAACGTATCCGGCAGGCCGGCCAGCTTGGCGGCATCGGCAGCCTTGGCGGCGGCGATGCGGGCCGAATCGACGCGGCTCATCTGGCCGGCGCCGATGCCGACGCTGGCGCCGTCCTTCACATAGACGATGGCATTGGACTTCACATGCTTGGCGATGCGGAAGGCGACGGCGAGGTCGGCCATTTCCCCGGGCGTGGGCGCACGCTTGGTCACCACCTTCAGGGTCATGTCGTCGACCACGGCATTGTCGCGCGACTGCACGAGCAGGCCGCCGGCCAGCGTCTTGGCGGTAAGGCCTTCGGCACGCGGATCGGGCAGGGCGCCGGTGACGAGCAGGCGCAGGTTCTTCTTGGCCGAGATGATGGCGATGGCTTCCTCGCTGGCGTCGGGGGCGACGATCACCTCGGTGAAGATCTCGACGATTTTCCGCGCGGTATCGGCATCGAGCGTGCGGTTCACCGCGATGATGCCGCCGAAGGCCGAGACGGGGTCGCAGGCAAAGGCCTTCTCATAGGCTTCCAGCAGCGTCGGCGCCTGCGCGACGCCGCAGGGATTGGCGTGCTTGACGATCACCACGGCCGCCGACTTGGCCGGGTCGAACTCGGCCACGCATTCGAAGGCGGCGTCGGTGTCGTTGAGATTGTTGTAGGAGAGCGCCTTGCCCTGGAGCTGGCGGGCGGTCGCCACGCCCGGGCGCTTTTCGGGGGTGAGGTAGAAGGCCGCGCTCTGATGCGGGTTCTCGCCATAGCGCAACGCCTCGGCCAGCGTGCCGCCGAAGGCGCGGAAGGTCGGCGTATCCTCCTCCAAGGTGGCGGCAAACCAGTTGGAGATGGCGGCATCATAGGCGCCGGTGCGGGCATAGGCCTTGGCGGCCATGCGGCGGCGGAAGGCGAGGCTGGTCGCCCCCTCGTTCTCGGCGATCTCGGCCAGCACGTCGTCATAGTCGGCGACGTCGACGATGACGGTGACGTCGTCATGGTTCTTGGCGGCGGCGCGGATCATGGCGGGGCCGCCGATGTCGATGTTCTCGATCAGGTCCTCGAAGCTGCCGCCGCGGGCGAGCGTCGCCTCGAAGGGGTAGAGATTGACGACGAGAAGGTCGATCGGGCCGATGCCGTGGGCGGCCATGGCGGCGCGATGCTCTTCATTGCCGCGGATGGCGAGCAGGCCGCCATGCACCTTGGGATGCAGCGTCTTGACGCGGCCATCCATCATCTCCGGAAAGCCGGTGAGGTCGGAGACGTCCTTGACGGCCAGGCCGGCCTCCTCCAGCGCCTTGCGCGTGCCGCCGGTCGAGACCAGCTCGACGCCATGGGCAGCGAGGCCTTTGGCGAAGTCGATCAGGCCTGATTTGTCCGAAACGGACAGCAAAGCGCGGGCGATGGGGGCAGCAGCGGTCAAGGGGGCAATCTCCGAGGCAGGGTTTGGCCGCTTGATAGCGCAAGATGACGGGAAGGGGGAGATTTTTGGAGCGAGATCTTTCCGGGTGCGCGGACGTCTCGTCCGCATCTTGGAACCGTCATGCGTGCGGAGAGGAAGAGCGGACGGGACGTCCGCGCACCCGGGAAGCCCCACATTTACAGCCCTTCCCAATAGGGATACCGTATATCCATAATTATCGGCGCGTGCTGCCGCACTGGAACGACCCGCATGATCCTGAAAAGCCAAGTCGAATGGGCGCTGCATTGCTGTGCGATCCTCGCCGGCCTGCCGGCCGGGCGCTACCTCTCGACCAAGGCGCTGGCCGAGTTCCACGGCGTGCCGAAGGAGTATCTCTCCAAGGCGCTGCAGCATTTGTCGCAGGCCGGGCTGGTCGACACCACGCTCGGCCCCTCCGGCGGCTACCGGCTGGCCCGGCCCCCGGCCGAGCTGACCTTCCTCGAGATCGTCGAGGCGGTGGAAGGGCCGGCGCGCACCTTCGTGTGCACCAATATCCGCGCCAACAACCCCTGCCGCCCCAAGGGCTATTGCGAGAGTGCGCCCTGCGCCGTGGCGCGCATCATGTGGGAGGCGGACGAGGCCTGGCGCGAGAAACTGCGCAGCGTCAAGCTCTCGGACCTGGTCGGAATCCTGTCACAGGAGATCCCGGAGCAGCTGTGGAAGGATAGCTTCGACTGGGTGTTGGCGCGGGCTGGATGAAAGCCACGGCCGGCGCGAAAGCGAGGCCACTCGTCCCATAGGCCTGGTAGAGCCGCTCGAGCACTTCATTGCGCGCCGGGGTGCGCCGTGCCGGACTGGCCACGCAGAATTGCAGCTCGGCCTCGACCGCCAGCGCGTCGACCGATTTGAGCGCCACGATCGGCGCGGGATCCCGGAGGATCTCCTCGCAGCTCCGCAACACGGCCCGGAGGGTCTCGATGCTGTCCTGCGGGCCCTGGCTCGCGGCGATCCGCACGCTCTGGCTGATCCAGTGGGTCTCGTCGGGGCGGCTGAGATTGGTCAGGCTGAGCTTGGCCAGCAGGCTGTTGGGCAGCACCACGAGGTTATGGGCGCCGGTGACCAGATTGGTGGCGCGCCAATTGGTCTCGACCACGCGCCCTTCGGTGCCGTCGCTGAGCACGATCCAGTCGCCGATGGCATGGGAGCGCCCCAAGGTCAGCGCGATGCCGGAGAAGACGTCGCCGAGCGTGTTCTGCAAGGCGAGGCCGAGAATGACGGCGACCACGCCGGAGGTCGCCACCAGCGTGCCGACGGGAGCGCCGAACACGAAGCCCAGGATCGAGAGGCCGACGCCGAGATAGGCGAGGGCCACGAACAGGTCCTGCAGGAGATGGGCCTCGCGCGGCCGGCGGTTGAGGGCGAAATAGATATGCATCAGGCCGATCACGGCCCAGGCGAGGTGGGTCCACCACAGCACCCGCGCCGATTTGGCGACGAAGGCGGCAAGGCCCGTGGTTTCGTTGGTGCCGAGCTGATGCGGCCAGATGCCGTTGCACGCGGCGAGGGCCGTCATCGCCGAAAAGAACAGGAGCTGCACGATCAGGCGCGCCCTCGGCCGCCGGCGTCCCTGGAGATGCCAGACGACGATGCCGGCAAGCCCCAAGAGGTCGATCAGCAGGAGGGGCAGGAAAGCGGGATCATCGACCATGGCTGGGGCTCCGGGGCGGCTTGGCTGCTTATTTCTGCAGCGGGAAGGTCAGTTCCTTCTGCGTGCTGTCGACCACGAACACCGCCAGCAGCTTGGCGGGGCGGGTCTTGCTGGCATTGGCGCTGACGCCGTGGCGGTCGCCCGGCATTTCGGAGAAGTTCTGGCCGGCGCGGTAGACCTTCACCGGCCCGTCATTGACCTGGCTCTTGATCGCCCCTTCCAGCACGGTGGCGTAGATGAAGGCGGAGGAGGGGTGGGTGTGGCCCTCGGAAAAGCCGCCGGGGCCGTATTCGACCAGCACGCCCTTCAGGCTCTTGCCGGGCACGTTGGGCAGCTCGTGCTCATAGACGAGCGAGACCTTGGCGGCCTTGCCGTCGGCGGCGGCCGGGGCGGTGAGCAAGGCGGAGATTGCGAGGGCGGTAAGGAGGGAGCGGATCATGGCTAGGGTTCCTGGTGGGGGGACGGGGTTAGGGCGAGATGCTGCGATTGACGGTTGCGCGCGGCGTCTGGGTCCCCCTCGCCCCGCTTGCGGGGAGAGGGTACGGGTGAGGGGCTGCGACATGCGGTGAGGGGCAGCGCAGTACAGTCCCCGTGGGCGGTGCTGCCCCTCATCCTCACCTTCTCCCCGTAAGGACGGGGAGAAGGGGCGGCCGGTGTCGTGCTCTTCTCGGCGAGGGGCCGCCGCCTCACTTTCTCGGATTGCTGGCGAACCATTCCTCGAAGCCGATGCGGCCGAGGCGGGGATTGGCGTCGCTCACCAGCGAGCCGTCATCGAGGCGGGCGCCGAAATAGCGGGCCTCGCGATCGGCAACCACCGTGCGGCTGTCGCCGGTGGCCTTGAGATAGCGGGCGACGAGGTCGCTGAGGCGCGAGCGCTCCGGGCCGGCGATCTCCACCGTGCCGTTCACCGGCGCGGCCAGCGCCACCTCGGCCATGGCGTCGGCGACGTCGTCGGAGGCGATCGGCTGCACGAAGGCGGGCGACAGATGCACGCTGCCATCCACGGCGCCGGACTGGGCGATGCTGCCGAGGAACTCCATGAACTGGGTGGAGTGCACGATGGTGAAGGGAATGCCGGAGGCCTTGATCAGCTTTTCCTGGGCGAGCTTGGCGCGGAAATAGCCGCTGTCCTGCAGGCGCTCGGTGCCGACGACCGAGAGCGCGATGTGATGCCCGACGCCGGCCGCCTTCTCGGCCGCGATCAGGTTGCGGCCGGAGGTCTCGAAGAAGTCCAGCACGGCCTTGTCCTCGAAGGAGGGCGAATTGGCAAGGTCGATCACCACCTGCGCGCCTTCGAGTGCTTCAGCGAGGCCCTCGCCGGTGAGGGTGTTGACGCCGGTGTTGGGCGAGGCGGCGATCACCTCATGGCCCCTGGCGGCGAGGCGGGTGACGGTCTTGGAGCCGATCAGCCCGGTGCCGCCGATGATGACGATTTTCATGGGAATCTCCTTTGTGATGTTTCCGGGTGCGCGGACGTCTCGTCCGCTCTTGGAAGCGTTGCACGTGCGGGAGGGGAAGAGCGGGCGGGACGCCCGCGCACCCGGAAAGCGCTCAGTAGTCCCAGAACACCGGCACCCAGCGGAAGGCCTCGCCGTCGATGGCGACGTGCCCGACGGAGGGGAAGGGTAGGTGCGTGGCCACCAGCAGGCTGTTGGTCTCGGCCAGCTCCCGCAGCAGGCCGATGCGGACACGGGCAGCCTCCTCGGGATCGTGCTCGAAGCCGTTGAACCAATCGGGATGCTCGAAGCCGACCGCGAACATGGCATCGCCCCCGAACATCAGCCTGTCGCCGCCGGAGGCGAGGCGCACCACGCTATGCCCCGGCGTATGACCGCCGGTGCGGGAGACGACCACGCCCGGCGCCACCTCATGTTCTTCCTCGAAGAGCCGCAGCTGGCTGGCATAGTCGGCCGCGAAGCGCTTGGCGGCGGCCCGCAGGGCATCCGGGAAGCCCTCCGGCATGGCGACATGCGAGAAATCGGGCGCCTCCCAGAACCTGGCCTCGGCTTCAGCCACATGGATCCTGAGGTCCGGCCGCAGCCGCTCCTTCACGCCGTCGACCAGCAGGCCGCCGACATGATCCATATGCATATGGGTGAGCACCACGTCGGTCACGGCGCCGAGGTCGATGCCGGCCGCCTCCAGCCGCTTGATCAACTGGCCGGCCCGCGGCAGGTTCAGGTCCGGGTCGAGCCCCAGCCCGGCATCGATGAGGATGGTCTGCGCGCCGCTGCGCACCACCATCACGTTCAGCGCCCAGTCGAAGGCGTCCTGCGGCAGGAACATGTCCTTCAGCCAGGCGGCCCGCACGGAGGGATCGGCGTTGTGACCCAGCATCTGGGTGGGCAGCGGCAGCACGCCGTCGCTGACCACAAGCACGTCGATCTCGCCGATCTGCACGGCATAGCGCGAGGGTACGAGCTCGTCGGGTTTGGCCCTGGCGGGCGTCAAGGTGTCGTTCAGGCTCATGCTGGCCTCCTGTTATGCGGCTCCGGCGCCGATGGGCGCGTGCCGCTGGTGGTGATTGTTTCCCGGGTGCGCGGACGTCTCGTCCGCCTCTTCCCCTCCTGCGAGCGCGGCGCTTCCAAGAGCGGACGAGACGTCCGCGCACCCGGGAAGACGCCTCAGCTCAGCTCAGCCCGGCCTTGTCGAGCCCGTAGAGCTTGTCGGCCGAGCCCGGCACTGCCTTGAAGGCGATGGAGGCGCGGTTCCATGTATTGATGATGGCGATCGCGAAGGTGAGGTCGGAAACCTCCTTCTCCGAAAGCTGGCCGCGCACGCGCTCATAGAGTTCGTCGGGGATGCCGCCTTCCGGCAGCCGGGTCACCGCCTCGGTCCAGGCCAGGGCAGCGCGCTCGCGCGGCACGAACAGATTGGATTCGCGCCAGATCGCGACATGGTAGAGCCTCAATTCGCTCTCGCCGTGGATCTTGGCCTCCTTCACATGCATGTCGAGGCAGAAGGCGCAGCCATTGAGCTGGGAGGCGCGGATGTTGACGAGATCGCGGAGCTTCTCCTCGATCACGCTGCCCTTCAGGGCCAGGCTGAGATCGGAGAGCTTCTTGAAGAGTTCCGGGGATTGCTGGGCGTAGTTCAGGCGCTGGCTCATGTCCGTTTCCTCATTTAAGGATATTAAATATCCTTATGGATATAAAATATCCGTAATAACTGGACAGTAAAGCCTTACCAGCCTAAGCTCCGGGCATAAGGCCTATGCGCAAAAGTATGGGGGCTGGGGAATGGACATTGTGGGCGCCTTGCGGACCTTCCTGCGCGTGGCGCAGACGGGCTCCTTCACCGCGGCGGCTGCCGATCTCGATCTCACCCAGCCGGCGGTGTCGCGCCAGGTCTCGGCGCTGGAGGCGCGGCTCGGGGTGCGCCTGCTCCACCGCACCACGGTGGCCCTGGCGCTGACGGCCGAGGGCGAGCAGCTAATCCCGATGGCCCTGCGTGTGATCGAGGCGGTGGAGGCGCTGGGCGAGAGCGCCGGCACCGGCGAGGCGGCCGTCACCGGCAAGGTGCGGCTCTCACTGCCTGCCCCGCTCGGCCTTGCCCTCGCCGAGCGCCTGCCGGAGCTGCTCGCCCGCCATCCCGGCCTCGGCGTCGATCTCCTCTTGCGCGAGGCGCCCTCCGACCTCATCGGCGAGGGTATCGATCTCGAAGTGCGCCTCGGCGCCGTGGAGGATTCCAGCCTGACGGGCCGGCGCATCGGCTGGACCACCGCCTTCCTGGTGGCCGCGCCCTGCTATCTCGAAAGGCGGCCCGCCCCGGCGCGACCGGAGGAGGTGCCCCGCCATGACTGCATCTGCTACGCCCGCGCCGGCGACGGGCGGCTGTGGACCTTCTCCGACGGCGCCGACGAGACGCGCCTTCGCATCGCCCCGCGGCTGACGGCCGACAGCGCCGTCGCCATCCACCGCGCCACTTTGGCCGGCGGGGGCCTCGCCATCCTCTCCCACATCCTCGCCGGCCCCGACATCGAGGCCGGCCGCCTCGTCAGCCTGATGCCGGACTTCCCGCCGGCTAGGCTGCCGATCACGCTGGTCTACCCCTCGCGGCGGAACCTGCCGCAACGGGTGAAGGCGGTGATGGAGTTTGTGGTGGAGGCGGTAAGGGCGGATGCGATGATGGGGTGAGGGGTGTCATTCAAGTCTTCGGTGCTTCGTCAGGTGCGAAGAAGGTTTTGAAGAGCGCGGTCGACATCACCGTATACTGACTCGACCGATACTTCTCAAACTCGAACGTCTCCAAACCAGCGAACCGATCACGCAAATGGTCAAACTCTATATCCACCCCAGCATCCAGAGCCTGCCTCATAGCTCCGATGAGTCCGTTGACGACCGTAGGTGTCAGGAGGCGGTCCTGGATCGTCCTGGAGGTCGTCCATCGATTGGCAGGTAGGCGAGATTTCGCGGCTGAGAAGAACAACCCGATCTGGCTCGCGCAGTAGTCGATGTAACGCTTGCGCGCTGCATCGTTCTCGAAGCTGACGAAGGTGTCTTTATCGACATCGTTCCATCGTGCGAAGAGCGGACCAGGTGCGCTAGGTCTGACAAGTGGGCGAAGCCCGTAGCTAACCACCGAAGTGGTGTGCAGGCCGCCAGAGTCGAAGAAATTCTGGGAGAACTTTCCAGAGAGAGCTCCTTGACCGTCGTTCAGCTTGTCCAGAACATCTCTGGCGATGGAATCCGCGAGGAAGGGGCGAATGAGCTGATTGATCGCCTGTGTGAGCTCTGACTTGGCATTTGATTGCGTCGAGTTGATTTCTAGGAAAAGCCCAGCCTCGAATCGGGTCTTCTCTGGATTGCTGACGTTGTCTGGATAGATGATGCCGGTGACCAAGAGGTTCTGTTGTGATCGCAAGGTACCAATGATGTTCTCGTTGGCTCCGCCCTCGTAGTAGGAAAAGACGCGATGCTGGCCGTCGATGATCCCGACCGAGTTGAATTCGCTAGGAATGGAGATGACCGCCGGTTGTGTTGTGTGGATCGTCGCTGTATTGATAGTGTTCTCGTTTGAATCGACGATTTTTGTTCCTGATGGAAGAGTGACGATGATGTTGTTTACGAACACTCGCTTCTGATCGACAAGGTACTTTCGGATGGAATCCAGTTTGTGTCGTAAGATCATTCGCTGGTACAGACCATTACGATCCCTCCATCCATCTCGACGAAGTACATAGGCCCGCGACAATAGCGCTGATGGTTGAATGTAGAAAGAAACGACTTTGTAGCCTTTCGGAAATTTGGAGTGGTGCTCAGGTAAGACTGAGCCACTGAATGAGTCTCGTGGTGAGGCATTGGCATTGAGCGCCTTGTCGGCGAAAACCTTACATTCGACGCCAAGAAAGGCCAGAATTTCGTGTTGGGCAGACCTGCGCACCGTCTTCGTTAGAAGTCTAAAGTAACGAACAATGCTGTAGTCCATAAAAAGGGCATGGTTTATTTGATTCTTTAGCTCTGTTTGAACTGTATTTAGTGAGCAATAGAGCAAGATAACCCGAATTTGGTTGTCACTATATTTCGAGCCTAGAGCCCCCGCGATATTGAGTGGCGCACTCCGTGCAAACCCGATGAATTGCGCATCATCCTTTCTGATGCGATCGTACATCAGGTACTTCTTCTTGGCGTGTTCGGAAATGTCGCTCGCCGTCGTATATTCGGCGAAGACGACAACGTTCTCCAAGATGAAGACGTCGTCGAAATCCGAAGTCACCCCGCCGTAAGTGAACTCCTTATCAGATGCTCCCTCAACGCGCTGGAAGCCCACTGCGGAAAAGACTTCTCGGATTTCTCGACGATGCCGGCGCTGCAGATTGCGCTTGGCGCGCTCCTCAGGGGTCGGTGCCTTCTTCTTGGGTTTCGCAACCTTAGCCTTCGCCATCTTCGCCTCCAGCCGAACCTAATTCGACTTCGGTTTGATCTTGCCGCCATTCTAGGGGGACCTGAGCCACCCGCTCCGTGGATCGCGGACGGCGGACAGGTTTGCCCAGCGGTCTGAGTGGTAGGTCGCCCTTGGCGTATTGGGCAATGCGCTCCTCGGCGATTGCGAGATAGGGCGGATACCGATCGATGCCGACGGCGTGCCGGCCGTGCTTCACTGCGGCGATCGCCGTTGCCCCAGTCCCTATGAAAGGATCTAGTACCGTCTCTCCCGCCTTGCTGAGTGCGAGCACGCAGCGTTCCGCGAGCTCTACTGGAAACTGACAGGGATGTTCCGTATGTTCGGGATGGTTCGCCTTGACGTTAGGAATGTCCCAGACCGGATTGTTCTGAAAGTCTTCGACAGCTGAGAATTCCCAGTAGTCCGACGGGTTCTTGCCCAAGGGATTACCACTAGGCTTGCCGGCCTTCTTCCCTTTGGACGTACTGTGGCGCTTGCCAGGGTAGAGCTGAGGGATACGAACGGGGTCGAGATTGAAGGTGTAGGTGTTAGTTCTGCTGAACCAAAGAACAGTTTCGTAGCGGCCGGAGAAACGTTTGTCGGCATTGTAGCCGAAATTGTAGCGCCAAATGATGCGATTACGCAGACGGAACCCTAAACCGCGGAAAATCTCGACAAAGGGCACGTCGAGGGGGAACAACTCTCCATCTGCTATGTAGGTGCCGACCTGCCAGCACACGGAGGCGTTCTCCGTCAGCGCGGGGAGCATGTTCTCGATGACCTGCGTCTGCCACGCTAGATATTCATCGTAAGTGCGCTCGTCCGTTCGTTCGTAGGGTTTGCCGATGTTATAGGGCGGTGACGAAATGACTAGAGCACAGCTGGCCGAGTCAAGGCCCTGGAGTCGCTCAAGGACATCTCCAGCAAAAAAACGCGCCTCGCCAATCTCCTTGGCAGAGGTGCCAATCTCTTTTTTTGAGGAGCTCATTTCTTCTGGCGGGATTTGATCGGCTCTACGGAGCATTCAGCGGTCCAGAACTTAGCGCAGCGCAATGGCGCCGAGACATTTACCGGCAGCACGTGATACGTGCTTTAAACGCCGCTCTCGCGACAAGCAAGTCACCTAAATCATATAAGCTTCCTCAAGCCCATTACTCTACCCTTTCTTCGGTAACTTAGAGACGGTCGCCGAGCAAGGCGCTAAATCTTGGGATGCAAGCTTGTCCCTGGATAACTTCGAGCCTAGAGGTAAACGCGCCTTGGCAATGGTTTAAAATGGATAGCAATGTAGGAAATTGGCGCATGGCAGGCGAATTGCGACGCCTACGTGGCAGAAGGCCTCAAATTGACAGACGACAGCTGCGGCGATGCCGTATTTCCAAGAAAAATAGTCTATCTTGAATCGCTAGGATGAAAAGGAGTCTCGTAAGGCGACTTGTGAGAAAATATTTTTCACCACGTTGTTCCCTAGAAAAGCTGATGGATCCCTCGCGGCCACTGCGCTGATCTGCAAGGTTTCCTCCTAAGCGTGCGTCAAGCCTCGAGCAGGCTGGCGCGATTAAACCTTCGCCGCCGTTGGCTGGGTCGGTGGCGGCGGCAGCAGCCTGCCGCGGGCCAGGAGATAGAGGCTGCCCACCGCCAGCAGGCCGATCACGATATTGGCGATAGCGAACAGGAACGGCGCGAGCAATTGCGCCGGCGGGCTGGTGCCTTCCGCGGCCAGGCGGATCACGGCGGTCGGCAGGGCGGCGACGCCGAAGCTGAAGCCCCAATAGCCGGGCGAGAAGGGCTGGGCCATGATCCAGGGCAGCAGGCGCAGCAGGATCAAGCCCTGCAGGATGGCATAGCCGATCAGCGCCATCGCGAAGACATCGCCATGCCCGCCGCTGACATTGAGATAGGCCACGGCGCCCACCGCCGGCGGAGCGAGCTGGATGCCGAGCGTGGGGCGCAGCCTTTCCGGCAGGGCCGGCCCGTGCAGCAGGCGGTTGATCAACACCGATTCCAGTGCCAGCCAGGAGAACACGCCGCCGCCGAAGGCCAACTGGCCCCATTCCGGCCAGCCGAGGGCGGACAGCGTCGAGGCCGATACGAAGCTGGCGGCGACGGTCGGCAGATAGAGCACGGCCGTCGCCGTGCCGATGTCCCTCTCGCCGCGCCATAGGCCACCCGAGCGGTAGACCGCGAAGGCGATGGCGCCGAGGGTGCCGATGAGCGCCAGCACGAGGCCGCCCGTGCGGGAATAGGGCAGCAGCGCCTGGGCGGTCAGCATCGTCGTCACCGGCGCGAGGCCGATGAAACAGCACTGGATCGCATCGGCGAATTCGGCGCGCGCATCGCCGGATGCAAACAGCCATTTGCCGGCGAACAGCACGATCAGCAGCGCCCAGACCAGGGCGCCGACGGCGAGGATCGCCTCGGAGATGCCGGCCGGCAGGAGCCAGAGGCGCTCAGCCGCGCGCCAGAGCAGCCCGAGCGCTAGCAGGCCGAGCGGAATGCCGAAGAAGGCGGCGGGCGGAAAGCGAAAACCGGAAGGCGTCATGGCCTGTATCCACGAGGTATTGTGCAATGATGGCGCCGGGCCTGATCGTCCCGTCGCGTCCCTTTCAGAGCCTGGGAGAACTAGGCAGTCTGGAGACGCCTGGCGCTTCCCGATCCAGGATAGGCGCAAGATCGGGCGTGTTCAAAGCGGCGCTGGCGATTCCCACTTTCGTAAAAAAAGCCCCGGCTCATTTCCGCACCGGCGTACAGTCCATCACCTTCGTGCCATTGCCGGAATTCGTGACCTTCAGGCGCTGCTTGCCGCTCGTTTCGTCTTTTTCGAGATGATATTGCAGCGTGACGGGTGCCTCGCGTTTGCCGCCGACCGTCCGGGCCGGAAAGAACTTCTCATAGGCCTTGCCGTCCTTTCGGAGCCTGGCGACATTGTCCAGCGAGACGAGCGCCAGGTAGTTCTCGAGATCCGAAGCGACGACGAGCTTGTCGCCCTTGTCGCCATAGAGCGCGACCAGTTGCTGGGTGACCTTTTTCGCGGGGAGATGGGTGCAGGAGAAGGTCATGTAGTCCTCCGGCCGCTCCTGGGCCGTGGCCGGCACGGCCGCCAGGACCGCGAGCGCAACGGGTAGAATACGCCTCATCCCCGTCACACCGGATCGGCCGGCAGGAAGGCCCAGCTCATCGTGTGCTCGCCCTCCGGCAGGGTCATCACGATCTGCACGCTACGGCGCGGCCCCTCGGGGTTGGCGAGATGCGCGGTCTCGGCCAGCGTGAACGGAACATCGGCCAGGAACAGCCATTCCTTGCCGCTCGGCAGGGTGATGACGATCTGGGTGTCGCCATTGGCGGGCCGGGCGGCGACGGCGGGGTGGAGGTGGAAGCGCAGCAGCACCGGCTCCTTGCCCTTCCAGGGCTCGGATTTGTGGTCAAGGAAGCTGTCGCGGCCCTCCAGCGCGCCGGTGATCTGGCTCAGCGTCAGCTCGCGCTGGTGGATCAGGCCGTAATCGTGGCGGTAGCCGTCATGGGAGGCGGTGATGGTGCTGGCCGCCGGCGAGTTCTCGCGCTGCACCGGCACATGCTTGGGGCCGGAGAGGATGGCCCGGCCGCCCAGGCTCGGCGCCGTTGCACCGGGCTTCCGCGTGCCGCCGGCGAAATGGCTGGAGGAAGCGTCGGCCACGATGGCGGTGGAATGGGCGCCGGTGGAACGGGCGAGGTGCCGCCAGTTCTCGCGGCCCGGCGCGGGCGCGCCGCAATTGACCACGATGCGGAAATTGTCGGCCGAGAACTCGAAGGCGAGCGTGCCGGCATGGGCTTCCTGCGAGACGTTCACCGGCGGCGGCTTGCCGGTATCGACCAGCAGCACGGCGCCATTGGCCTCCAGGCGCTGATAGCCGCCATGGGGGGCGTTCTGCACCGGCTTGCCGCGGGCATCGTCATAGGCGAGCAGCGTGGCGATCAGATGGCTCTGGGTGTAGCCCATGCCGTTGAAGGCGGCGAAGGCGCCGTCGGCATGGCGGAAGAAGCGCAGCATCGGCATCATGCGGTCGATGGCGCCGATCAGCTCGGGCGGGGCGACGGCATTGCGCGCGGCGAAGGATTGGCGCAGCGGCAGCAGGTCGAGCAGCAGCTCGATATTGGCCTGCGGGTTGCGGGAGATATGGATGCCGTCGGCCAGGATCTGGCGGTTGAGCTCGCTCACCAGCCAGCGCAGGGCCGGGCGGCGCAGGCCCGCCTTGTTGGAGAGGCACAGGCTCACCTGCATCACCGCGATGGCGCAGAGCAGGCGCGGCATGCCATCGGTGGTGGCGCGGCCGGCATGCAGGAGATAGGAGGTCTGCCAGGCGACCGAGCGCAGGAAGGCGCGGTAGAAGCCGCGATCGGCGCCGTCGAGGATCATCGGCGCCATCGAGACCCAGGCGAGCATGCGCCGCGCCGTCAGCAGCGGGTCGAGCGCCTCGGGCTGGAAGCGCAGGTTCGAGCGCACGAAATCGCCGACGAGGCGGCGCGCCACCTGCTTGCCGGCGGTGCCGTCGGCGGCCCTGAGGTGCCTCAGCCAGGTGAAGCCGAGCAGGGTCTCGCGCCAGGCCGGCGAGGGCGGGGCGATGGCGAAGGGAGAGACCTCGTTGAGCACGATCGTCTTGGCGACGAAGGTGAAGCGGCCGAGCACGAGTTCGGCGGCGCGGGTGGGGTCGGCGGCCCTCAAATCCTGCGGGGCCAGCACCAGCTTTTCAGGGTCGCCGCGGCCGAAGCGCCAGCGCATGAAGGGCAGGAGGTAAAGGCGCGTCAGCACGGCGCGGCCGGATTGCGCGGCAGCAGTGAGGGAGAGACGGAGCTTGGGGCCCAGAGTGCCTCGGCTCATTCCTGACGCGGACCTCCAGAGAAGGGAACGAAGGGACGGGCGCCCGAAGCGGGCATGCCGACGTCGGCGATAGGCTCCTTGTGGCCATTGCGTGAGCTTCGCGCAAGCCTCGGGCCGGCGATTTCAGCGACATGGCCCCAGTTTTAAACGGGGGAGGGGCGGCGGATACGCTGGCCGTCGCCCAGAAAGACGCGACAAGCCCTCTCCACGAAGTGGTCTTTGCATTTCTGAAAGAAATGCATGGGGTGGCCGAGCGAAGCGAGGTCGGGAGGGGTGTAGCGGGCAGCGCGTCTCCTCTCGGATGCTTGCGCGACCGTCGTGCCATCTTGTCATGCTTATCGCACTGCCCGCCACACCCCATCCGCCCGAACTTTGTTCGGGCACCTTCCCCAGCTTCGTGGGGAAGGCTTCCCGCGCTTTACGCGGCTACCCCTTCCGCCGCATGCGTGCGGCGAAGAAGCCGTCCATGCCCGCCATCACCGGGTCGGGATCGGGCAGGAGGCTCGGCAAAGTGCGCAGGAAGCCCTCGGGCGTGATGGCGCCCTCGATGCCGCCGATATCGTCTGATAGCACCGGCTCCAGGGCGAAATCCTTACTGCCGTCGAGGAAGCGGGCGATCTGCTCCTCGCCCTCCTCCCGCTCGAGCGAGCAGGTGCAGTAGACGAGGAGCCCGCCGGGCTTCACCAGGCTGGCCATGCGGCCGAGCATGCGGCGCTGCAGATCGGCGACCGCACCGATGTCGCGGGCGGATTTGCTCCAGGCGACGTCGGGATGGCGGCGGATGGTGCCGGTGGCGCTGCAGGGGGCGTCGAGGATGACGGCATCGAAGGGCTCGGCCTTCCAAGCCTGCAAGTCATTGGCGAGGATGTCGGCCGTCACCACATCGGCCTCGAGGTCGAGGCGCTTGAGGTTCTCGCTGAGGCGCTGCAACCGCGCCGCCGAGCGGTCGACCGCGGTGACCTTGGCGCCGGCGGCGGCGACCTGGGCGGTCTTGCCGCCGGGGGCGGCGCAGAGATCGGCGACCCGGAGCCCCGCGACATCGCCGAGCAGGCGGGCCGGCAGGGCGGCGGCGGCATCCTGCACCCACCATTGTCCGGCCTCGAAGCCCTCCAGCGCCCTGATAGTGCCGTTATGGGCCAGGCGCACCGAGCTGGTGGGCAGCAGGCGGCCGCCGAGCCGCTCGGCCCAGCCGGCGGCATCCGCCTTGACGGTGAGGTCGAGCGAGGGCTCGACGCGCTGGGCCGCCGCCATGGCGGCGGCGGTCGCGGTGCCATACTGGTCCGACCAGCGCTTGTAGAGCCAGGAGGGCGTATCCGCCTCGGGCGGGATGGCGGCGAGAAGCTCTTCCTTGCCGGCCGAGATCTTGCGCAGCACGGCATTGGCGAGGCCCGAAAAGGCCTGGGCGCGATCGTCCGCGCGGGCGAGGCGCACGGCAAGGTCCACGGCGGCACGGTCGGGCACGTCGAGGAAGAGGATCTGGGCCGCCGCCGTGATCAGGATGGCTTCGAGCGGGCCGGATTTGCGCGGCATGCCCTTGGCGAGCAGCTTTTCGAGCAGGGTGCCGATGGTGCCGTAGCGGCGCATCGAGACGCCGGCGATCATGCGGGCGAGGGCGAGATCACGCGCTTCGAGCGAGGCGTCGTCGAAGGCGTCTTCCAGCGCCTGGTCCTGGCCGAGGACGCCCGCCACGGCCTTCACCGCAAGGGCGCGGGCGGCAAGGCCGGGAACGTTGGGCCCGGCGGACGGGCGGCGGGCAGGAAAGGGGGGCTTGCTCAAGGGGCTATCAATCCGATTTGCCGCCTCAATAGAGGATTTGGCCGCGGCGCGGAACCCCTGCCGGGCCATGGCAGCCCCGCAAAACCCCCGCTTTTCGCCGCCCGGTCCGTTTCGGCCGGCTGCCTTGCCTCATCGGGCAATCCGTATCATCAAGGGCAGGCCCATGGGCATGGCGGCGGGCGAGCAGGGAGGCGCTTTTGCGCAACATCGATTTCACCTCCTGGCAGAGCCTGCTGGCGACCGTGATCGGCCTCGCGCTCTTCACGCTGATCGGTGTCGGCATTCGCCTGCTGGCGATGTTTACCATCCAGCAGCGGCGCGAACGCCTGAACCGCCAGATCAACGAGCGGGTGCGTACGCTGATCGCGGCCTATCGCACGCTCGGCGGCTCCTTCACCGGTGACCTCACCGTCGATCCGATGCATCTGCGCGAGCTGCGGCAGGCCGCCCCTCCGGCCGGCGGAGAGGCAGAAGGTGAGGTGCCGCCACTGGACCTCAGCGCCGGCAAGGTGGCGCGTTCCGACCGGGCACGCCGCATCCGCGACGCGGTCGAGGCGGCCTTGTCCGACATCATCCTGCTCGGCACCGAGGAGCATGTGCGCCTCGCCAGCCGTGCGGCGCGCGAGCTGGTCGCCGGCCATCCTGTCCACACGCAGGAGCTTGTGATCTCCCTGCGCGCCTTCATCCGCGAGGCCCTCGATCTCGCTCCGATCCCCGCCGATATCGAGCTGCCGGCCCAGGGGCCGGCCCGCCCCTCCGCCTCGGGCGGCGGCGGCAAGGGCGAGCGCGGCAAGGAAGAGGGACGCCAGGGCGGGGGCGGTAGCGGAGGCGGCGGCATAGGCGCTGGCCTGGGCGCTGGCCTGGGCGGCGGAATGGGGCTGGGTCTGGGGTCCCTCGGGCACGAGGACGACCCGTCGTCGGGCCATGGTGCCTGAAGGGCGCCGGGCGAAAAAGGGGCTTTCACCAAAACGCGCTTTGCCCTCAGGCCAAAAAGGCTCTATCGCCTGCCCATGCCCATCGAGATCTTCGTCGACGCCGATGCCTGCCCCGTCAAGGAGGAGGTGTTCCGCGTGGCCGGGCGGCATGGGCTCAAGACCCATGTCGTCGCCAACAGCTTCATGCGCCTGCCGCGCGATCCCCTGATCGACTTCGTGCTGGTACAGGCCGGTCCCGACGCCGCGGATGACTGGATTGCGGCGCGCGCGACGCCCGAGGCCGTGGTCGTCACCAACGACATCCCGCTCGCCAGCCGCTGCATCGCGGTGGGCGCCCAGGTGATCGGCGCCACCGGCAAGCCCTTCACCGAAGCCTCCATCGGCATGGCGCTCGCCACCCGCAACCTGATGGAGCATCTGCGCTCCACTGGCGAGATGACCGGCGGCCCGAGACCCTTCTCCGCCAAGGATCGCTCGGCCTTCCTGCAGGCCCTGGACACGGCGATCATGCGGCTGAAACGGAAGGGCGGATAAACCTTCTCCCCGGCGGGGAGAGCGAGGCCTGCGCCACCCTGTCGCTTGGCGATGGGCCGGCTTGCTCCTATCTAGGATGGGGCAGCCAGGAGACTTTCATGTCCGAGCATGACGAAGAGGCGAACCGGCTTTCGGCCAGGGCGAGGCGCTATGCCCGGGTTGGCGTCAATGTCGGCGGCGTGGCGGCCCGCATGGCCGGATCGCGGCTGATGGGGGGCGGCGGTTCCTCAAGCTCCAATGCGGTGGCGCTGGCCAAGGCGCTCGGCGGGCTGAAGGGGCCGCTGATGAAGGTCGGCCAGCTGCTCTCCACCATTCCCGACGCGCTGCCGCCCGATTATGCCGCCGAGCTTTCCAAGCTGCAGAGCCAGGCGCCGCCCATGGGCTGGGCCTTCGTCAAGCGGCGGATGATGGCCGAGCTCGGGCCGGACTGGGCCTCGCGCTTCGGCAGCTTCGAACATGAACCGGCGGCGGCCGCCTCGCTCGGCCAGGTGCATCGTGCCACCGCCAAGGACGGCACCGCGCTCGCCTGCAAGCTGCAATATGCCGACATGCAGTCGGCCGTCGAGGCCGATCTCGCCCAGCTCCAGGTATTGTTCGCCCTGCACCGGCGCTTCGATCCGGCCATCGACACGCGCGAGATCTACCAGGAGATTGGCGAGCGGGTGCGCGAGGAGCTCGATTATCGCCGCGAGGCCAAGCACACCGCGCTCTACCGCAACGCCTTCGCCTCGCTCGGTATCTCCGACGTGCGGGCACCGCTTGTGTGGCCCGAACTCTCCACCGGCCGCCTGCTCACCATGGACTGGCTCACGGGCGAGCGCATCCTCGCCTTCAAGGAAGCCGAGCTGCCGGTGCGCAACCGGCTGGCGGCGGCAATGTTCGCGGCCTGGTGGCAGCCTTATGCCCATATCGGCATCATCCACGGCGACCCACATCTGGGCAATTACACCGTGTTCAGCGAGGGGGGCGAGCCCTCGGGCATCAACCTGCTCGATTATGGCTGCATTCGCATCTTCCCGCCGGCTTTCGTCGGCGGCGTGGTCGAGCTCTATCGCGGCCTCCTCCAGGACGAGACAGAGCGCGTGGTCCACGCCTACGAGACCTGGGGCTTCCGCAAGCTGAGCAAGGACCTGATCGAGACGCTGAATTTGTGGGCGCGCTTCATTTTCGGCCCGCTGCTCGATGATCGGGTGCGCACCATCGCCGATGGTGTGGCGCCGTCCGAATATGGCCGCAGGGAAGCCTATGCCGTGCACCAGGCGCTCAAGCAGAAGGGGCCGGTGACGGTGCCGCGCGAATTCGTGTTCATGGATCGTGCCGCCATCGGCCTCGGCGGCGTGTTTCTGCATCTGCGCGCCGAACTGAACTTCCACCGCCTGTTCGAGGCGGCCATCGAGGATTTTTCGGTTCAGACGGTGGCGGCCCGCCAACAGGCCGCGCTTGCCGAGGTCGGCTTGTAGGCGGCGGCAAAAGGCCGGAAACGCGTCTCTCATCATTGCCGGATATCACGGCGATCCGGAACCTTGGCTGGATCGCAAGGAGATGCCCGGGACAAGCCCGGGCATGACAAGGTCAGAGCCTGATGTGGTGAAGGCTGCCGAAAATGCCTGGGATTCCCGGCTCAGGAGGCGGGGGCTTCGGTGCGGTGATGCAGCGGATGCCGCACAGCGGCGTGATGCACCCGGCGCGGCGTCATCGGGGCGGCGGGCGCTTCGGTACCCGGTGCCGTCTCCACGGCCGGATCGACGCCCTGGCCGGCATTGGCGTTCCACAAAGGCATGGCCGCTGGTGCGACAGGTGTCTTGGCCTCGTCATAACCGAAGCCGCGTTGGATCGAATAGAAGTCGGTGATGCCATCGGCCTGGGCGCAGGAGGCCGCCGCTGCCAGCCCACATGCGGCCAAAACGGAAGTGATCAAAACTCTCATCGTGTTTACCCTTTGGAATATTGCGGTGCTCTCATGTCATCGCCGTGTCAGAAGTAGAGCATAGCGTTGCCATAAGTATGGCATAAACACAGTGTTCGCGAAGTTGTGACGTTTGTTTCTGGCGTGTTGCTGAAATATTTATCAATGATTGTCAGGATTTTCCGATGCAACTTTTCATTGAGAATGAAAACTATTTGTGGTTGCGGCGGGATAAAAATTCAACGTAGTGGTGATGATGACATCTATGTGGCCGAGAACTGCCGTGGGTGCGGTGGTTGCCATCACCGACCCATCCGCCTATGACAGTCCTCCCACCTTTGATGCCCGAATGCCGCCATGACCCCGATGCAACCGGCCACCGACCTCGCCGATCTCCGCAAAGAAATCGATCGCATCGATGCTGCCATGCATGGGCTCTTGATGGAGCGCGGCGAGATCATCGACCAACTCATCGCCATCAAGCGCTCGCAGGCCTCCGGTTCAGCCTTCCGGCCTGGGCGGGAAGCCTCGATGATGCGCGACATCGTCGGGCGCCATCATGGCATCCTGCCGGTCGACATCGTCGAATCGATCTGGCGGGTGATCATCGCCACCTTTACCCATGTGCAGGCGCCCTACACGGTGCATGGCGACATCTCGCTCGGCAATGCGGCGATGCGCGATGTTGCCCGCTTCCATTTCGGCTTCGTGGTGCCCTATGAGACGCATGACGATGCCGGTGACGTCATTCACGCGCTGAGCCATTCGCGCGGCGACCTCGGCCTGGTGCCGGTGGCCGCTCCCGGCGCCTGGTGGCGGGCTCTGGAAGGGGAGACGGCGCCCAAGATCATTGCCAGGCTCCCCTTCGTCGAGCGGGCCGATCATCCGGCCGCACTGCCGACCTATGTGCTGTCCAAGCCGATCGATGAGCCGCTTTCTTCCAGCGATGTCAGGCTGGTCTCGGCCGTGCTGCCGATGGCCCTGCCCAAGCTGCCGCAGGGCTGGAGCATTCCCGCCCATGCCGGCGCGGCCCTGCTGGTCGCCCTGCATCCGGGGCAGACCATCGTTGCGCTCGCCGAGGCCCTTCCGTCTGGCACCAGCTTCGAGACTGTCGGCTCCCATGCGCCGGCTTTCGTCCTGCCTCTCAAGTAACCTTCGGAATCCCCAGACATGAACGGTCCCGTTCCCCGCAAGGGCATCCTCGACATCGATGCCTATGTGCCCGGCAAGTCGGCGGCGCCCGCTGGCGTCAAGCTTTGGAAATTGTCGTCCAACGAGACGCCGCTCGGTCCGAGCGCCCAGGCCAAGGCTGCCTATGCCGCCGCCGGCGAGAAGCTCGAACTCTATCCCGACGGCGCCTCTTCCGCTTTGCGGGCGGCGATCGCGGCGCGCTACGGCCTCGATCCCGCCCGGCTGATCTGCGGCGCCGGCTCGGACGAACTTCTCTCGCTGCTGGCCTACACCTATCTCGGTCCCGGAGACGAGGCCGTTTACAGCGAGCACGGCTTCCTGGTCTACAAGATCGCCACGCTCGCGGCCGGCGCGACGCCCGTGGTGGCGCCCGAGAAGGACTACACCGCCGATGTCGACGCCCTGCTGGCGCGGGTGACGGCGAAGACCAAGATCGTCTTCCTCGCCAATCCCAACAATCCGACCGGCACCTATCTGCCCTTCGACGAGGTCAAGCGCCTGCATGCCGGCCTGCGCTCCGATATCCTCCTGGTGCTCGATGCCGCCTATGCCGAATATGTGCGGGCGAACGACTATGAATCCGGCCTCGAACTGGTCGCGACCAGTCCCAACGTGGTGATGGCCCGTACCTTCTCGAAGATCTATGGCCTTGCCAATCTGCGCCTGGGCTGGATGGTAGGACCGCCGGCGGTGATCGATGCGGTCAACCGCATTCGTGGTCCCTTCAATGTCTCCGGCCCCGCCATGGCGGCCGGTATCGCCGCCATCCAGGATGACGCGCATGTGGCCGATGCCATCGCCCATAACGACAAATGGCTCGCCTTCCTCACCAAGGAACTCACCGGCCTCGGCCTGGGCGTGACGCCGTCCGTCGGCAATTTCCTGCTGGTGCATTTCTCCAAGGAAGCCGGCAAAGGCGCCAGGGATGCCGACGCTTTCCTGACTGAACGCGGCCTGATCCTACGGCGCGTCGATGCCTATGGCTTGCCCGATGCCCTGCGCCTGACCATCGGCTCGGAAGAAGCCAACCGCCTGGTGGTCGAAACGTTGCGCGAGTTCCTGGGAAAATAACGCGGATTTCTCCTTGTCCACACGCCCTTTCCCACCCTGGGAGAGGGGAGCCAATCCGGAGGCTTTATGTCTGATCTTTCCGCCTTTCCGATCACCAAGCGCTGGCCGGCCCAGCATCCGGATCGGGTCCAACTTTACTCGCTGCCTACGCCCAATGGCGTGAAAGTATCGATCATGCTGGAGGAGACCGGGCTCGCCTATGAGCCGCATCTCATCGACATCGGCAAGAACGAGACCTGGGGGCCCGAATTCCTGTCGCTCAATCCCAATGGCAAGATCCCGGCGATCATCGATCCCCATGGCCCGGGCGGCAAGCCGCTCGGCCTGTTCGAATCCGGCGCCATCCTGCTCTATCTCGCCGAGAAGACCGGCAAGTTCCTGCCCGCCGATGCCGCTGCCCGCTACGAGACCATCCAATGGGTGTTCTTCCAGATGGCGGCGATCGGGCCAATGTTCGGCCAGGTCGGCTTCTTCCATAAATTCGCGGGCCGCGAGATCGAGGACAAGCGCCCATTGCAACGCTATGTCGGCGAATCCAAGCGTCTGCTCGGTGTGCTCGAAACCCGCCTGGAGGGGCGCGACTGGCTGATGGGCGCCGACTACACCATCGCCGACATTGCCACGCTTGGCTGGGTGCGCAACCTCGTCGGCTTCTATGGTGCTGGCGAGCTCGTCGACTATGCGAGCTTGAAGCGCGTGCCGGCCTGGCTCGAACGCGGCCTTGCCCGCCCCGCCGTGCAGCGCGGGCTGGAGATCCCGAACAGAGGCTGATCTTCCCGGGGCAGCGGGCTTTCTGCCGGCTTTTCAATCACTGATGACACGAAAAAAAGCGACGCGGCCGTTTCCGGCCGCGTCGCTTTTCATTTCGAAAGTCCAGGTTCGAGGGCCAGTAAGGGCCGCCGTATCAGGCAGGATTTGCCTTCCTAGGCCTCATCGTGCACAGAAGGTGAAAATTTCCAAGGTTCCCATGTCTGACGCTTCCTTTCTCTTCGACCGGCTCTGCGTGATCGGAATCGGCCTGATCGGCTCCTCTATCCTGCGGGCGGCACGCGGCTACGGACTTGCCCGGACGCTGGTGGCGGCGGACCTTTCGCAAAAGGTGATCGGGCGTGTCGAAGAACTCGGCATCGCCGATGTCGCTACCACGGATTTCGGCGCCGCAGTCACGGACGCCGACTGCGTCATCCTCTGCGTGCCCTCGGGCGCCTTCGGCGTGGTGACCGAGATCATTGCCCCGCATCTCAAGCAAGGCGCCATCATCTCCGACACCGGCTCGGTCAAGGGCGCCGTGGTGGCACAGATGTCACCCTTCCTGCCGGTGGGCGTACATTTCATCCCCGCCCATCCCGTGGCCGGCACCGAGCATTCGGGACCTGATGCCGGCTTTGCCGAATTGTTCGAGAACCGCTGGTGTATCTTCACGCCGGCCGAGGGCATCGATGCCGAGGCTCTGGCGCGCTATCGCGCCTTCTGGGAGAGGCTGGGTTCCAGGGTCGAGTGCATGACGCCCGAGCACCACGATTTGGTGCTCGCCGTCACCAGCCATGTTCCGCATCTCATCGCCTACAATATCGTCGGCACCGCCGACGATCTGGAGGCGGTTACGCAGTCGGAGGTGATCAAGTTCTCCGCCGGCGGCTTCCGCGACTTCACGCGCATCGCTGCCTCCGACCCCACCATGTGGCGCGATGTCTTCCTCAACAACAAGAAGGCTGTGCTGGAAGTGCTTGGCCGATTCTCGGAGGATCTGGCATATCTGCAGCGGGCGATCCGCTGGGGGGAAGGCGACAAATTGTTCGACCTGTTCACACGCACCCGGGCGGTGCGCCGTTCGATCATCGACCAGGGGCAGGAGACCGCTGCTCCCGATTTCGGTCGTCCGCATGGCAAGCAATGAAGCCTGTCGCCGGTGAGGCCTGTCGTATGGCCGCCATCAGCCTCGTCAGGGCCGCCAAATCCTGTCGTTTGCAGGCTAGCGGCTGGCTCGGTTGCGACCTTAATTAGCAGGTGACTTCTCTCCAAGGCGGAACGGAAAGACCATGACCGAAACGGTTATTACTTCGGAAAAGCAAAAGGTCGTGCTGGGCTTCGACAAGCGCTTCGTCATGATCGGCGAACGCATCAACCCGACGGGCCGCAAGCTGCTCGCCGCGGAGATGGCGGCCGGCGACTACTCGCGTGTCGTCTCCGACGCGATCGCCCAGGTCGAGGCCGGTGCCCAGATGCTGGACGTGAATGCCGGCATCCCGCTGGCCGACGAGCCGAAGATCCTGGCCGAATGCGTCAAGCTGGTGCAGGATACCGTGCCGGTGCCGCTCTCGATCGATAGCTCCATCGTCGAGGCGCTGGAAGCCGGCCTTTCCGTCTACAAGGGCAAGCCGCTGGTCAATTCCGTCACCGGCGAGGAAGAGCGCCTCGAGCGCGTGCTGCCGCTGGTTAAGAAATACAATGCAGCCGTCGTCGCCATTTCGAACGACGAGACCGGCATCTCCGAGGATCCTGACGTGCGCTACGAGGTCGCCAAGAAGATCGTCGAGCGTGCCGCCGATTACGGCATCCCGCGCGAGGATATCGTGGTCGACCCGCTGGTGATGCCGGTGGGCGCTATCAACGATGCCGGCCGCAAGCTGATGCATCTCCTGCGCCGCCTGCAGACCGAGCTGAAGGTCAACACCACCTGCGGGGCCTCCAACTTCTCCTTCGGCCTGCCGAACCGCCGTGGCCTCAATGCGTCCTTCCTGCCGATGATGATCGGCGCCGGCATGACCTCGGCGATCATGAACCCGCTGCATCTGGAGGACATCCAGGCCATTCTCGGCGCTGACGTCGTGATGGGCCACGATCCCAACTGCATGAGCTGGATCAAGAAGTTCCGCGAGCCGCAGCCGGAGGCCGCAGAAGGCGCCGGCGCCGGCCGGCGTGAGCGCCGCCGCGCGCGCGGGTAAGGCGCAAATCCCCTCCCCGGGCCGGGTGCAAGGGATCCCCAGCCCAAGCTTCGTCCATCCGGCTTGCAGCACGGACCATGACGAATACTTAAAGGGTTGAGGCTAGACCCTCACCCCAGCCCCTCTCCCGACTCGGGAGAGGGGGGTCTCATGGCAAGGCCCCCGTCAATGACCAATCCGCTCGTCTTCTTCGCACCCTCCGGCAAGCGCGGCCGTTTTCCCGAAGGTACCTCCGTCCTCGAGGCGGCCCGCAAGCTCGGCGTCGACCTCGATTCGGTCTGCGGCGGGCGCGGCATTTGCGGGCGCTGCCAGGTCGAGGTCGGTGACGGCAAATTCCCCAAGCTCGGCATCGTCTCGGCGCCCGACCACGTCACCGAATGGAACGCAGTGGAGGAGCGCTACGTCTCCAAGCGCGGCCCGCTCGCCGAGGGCCGGCGCCTCGGCTGCCAGGCCAAATTGTGCAGCGACGTCGTCATCGACGTGCCGCCCGATAGCCAGGTGCATCGCCAGGTCGTGCGCAAGAGCGCCGCGATCCGAGACATCGCCATCGAGCCGGTGGTAGCGCTGCATTATGTCGAAGTGCGCGAGCCCGACATGCACGAGCCCTCTTCCGATTTCCGCCGCCTGCAGGAGGCGCTGGAGCAGCAATGGGGCCTCAAGGACATCACAGCCCCGTTGGAATCGCTGCGCCTGCTGCAATGGTCGCTGCGCCAGGGCCTGTGGTCGGTGACGGTAGCCATCCGGCATAAGCGCGAGATCGTCGGCATTTGGCCCGGCCTGCATGAGCAGGGCGTGGGGCTGGCCGTCGACATCGGCTCGACCACCATCGCTGCGCATCTGTGCGATCTCGCCAGCGGCGAGGTGTTGGCATCCTCGGGCGTCATGAACCCGCAGATTCGCTTCGGCGAGGACGTGATGAGCCGCGTCTCCTATGTGATGATGAATCCGGGCGGCGATGTCGAGCTGACCACGGCGGTGCGCGAAGCAATCGCCGAGCTCGCCGTGTCCGTCACCAAGGAGGTCGGCCTCAACTCCAACGATATTCTCGAGATGACCGTGGTCGCCAACCCGATCATGCATCATCTCTTCCTCGGCCTCGATCCGACCGAGCTCGGCGGTGCGCCCTTTGCGCTTACCATCGATGGCGCCTACCAGACACGAGCGGCCCATCTCAATTTGCCACTCTCGAGCGGCGCCTATGTCTATGTGCTGCCGTGCATCGCTGGTCATGTCGGCGCCGATACCGCCGGCGTCGTGCTTTCGGAAGGGCCCTATCTCAGGCCGGAAGTGTCGCTGGTGGTCGATGTCGGCACCAATGCCGAGATCGTGCTGGGCAATCGCGAACGCCTGCTCGCCTGCTCCTCGCCCACGGGCCCGGCCTTCGAGGGCGGCCAGATCTCTTCAGGCCAGCGTGCCGCCCCCGGCGCCATCGAGCGCGTGCGCATCGACCCTGTTACGCTGGAACCACGCTACAAGGTGATCGGCTCGGATCTGTGGTCGGACGAGCCGGGCTTCGACAAGGCGGTGATTCGCACCGGCGTTACCGGCATCTGCGGTTCGGGCGTCATCGAGGCGATCGCCGAGATGCTGCTGGCGGGCTTGATCACGCCGGACGGCGTGGTCGACGGTGCCATGGCGACCCGCTCGCCGCGTATCGAAGAGGATGGGCGCACCTTCAAATATCTCATCCGCGAGGGCGAGCCACGCATCGCCATCACCCAGAACGACGTGCGTGCCATCCAGCTCGGCAAGGCCGCGCTCTATGCCGGCGTGCGCCTCCTGATGGATCGCTACGGCGTTGCCGCGGTCGATCGCATCACCCTGGCCGGCGCCTTTGGCAGCCACATCGACGTCAAGCATGCCATGATCCTCGGCTTGGTGCCTGATTGCGAACTCGACAAGGTCGGCTCGGCCGGCAATGCTGCCGGCACGGGTGCCCGCATCGCTCTGCTCAATGCCTCGGCTCGCACGGAGATCGAGGATGTGGTGCGGCGCATCGAGAAGGTGGAGACCGCCATCGAGCCCTCCTTCCAGGCCCATTTCGTCGGTGCCATGGCGATCCCACACAAATCCGACCCGTTCCCCCATCTGGAGGCCGCGCTCGGCGTCACCTTCAAGCGTGGCAGCGGCGATGGAGAGGGGGGCGGGGGCCGTGAGCGTCGGCGCCGGAGGGGGTGATCACGGCGACATGCCTCATGCCGTGATATCAGCCCCTCTCTTGGAAACATCAGGCCTTCCGCGATAGGAAGGGGTGATGTTCGCACTCCAAGGATTGCCCATGCCCGCTTCCTTCACCGGCTTCGGCGAGAAGGCGCTGCCTTTCTTCAAGGCGCTCGAATTTCACATGAATCGCGACTGGTTCCAGGAGAATCGCGGCCTCTATGACAGCGACGTGCTGGCGCCCTTTTCGGCCCTGATCGAGGCTGTCAACGCAGCCTGCATCACCAAGGGGCTGCCGATGCGCGGTACGCCGAAGAGCGCGCTCTTCCGCATCCATCGGGACGTGCGCTTCGCCAAGGATAAGCGCCCCTACAAGACCCATGCCGGCGCGGTGATGACCCGCTCGGGGGCCAAGAATGACCCGGGTCTCACCTATTTCCACATCTCGCCCGAAGGCTGCTTCGCCGCCGTCGGCTTCTACGACCTCGAGCCGAAGCAGCTTGCCGCCTTCCGCCAGGCGATCACCGCCACCCCCGAGCGCTTCCGCGCCATGACAGCCAGGCTTGCAACCGCGGGGCTCGCCTTCGATCCGCAATGGAGCCTCAAGCGTCCGCCGCGCGAAGCCGCCGGCATCGAGGATGCCGATCTGGTCGCCGCCCTGAAGTTGAAGTCGATCGTGGTGAGGAGGCCTCTGCCGGACGCGCTGATCCGCACCCCCGAGCTCGTCGATGCCTGCACGGGCTTGATCGAAGACGCTTTGCCGCTGCTCGATTTTGGCTGGTCGGCTTTGGCGGTGTTGGAGCCGGAACGCGGTTGAAAGACCGGCGAGAAATGAGGTCCGGGGAGGAGCGCATTCGCTCTGGGCGCCCTGATCGGGCTCTCTTCGAGCACAAACAAGGCCGAATGACACGGAAAGGGCTTGACCTTTTCCATACGAACGGGTTTTCGTGGCGCCCAGGCTGTCCCGGTAGCTCAGCAGGATAGAGCAACGGTTTCCTAAACCGTAGGTCAGGGGTTCGAATCCCTTCCGGGACGCCAAATTTCTCTAGCAGAATCAACGCAGTAACCTTTGTGGCCGATACGCGCGAAGCGAGAGCGCCGCATATGGCAACGGTTAGCTACGGCACAAAAGATGGCACAGCCGATTCCAGGCTTGTCCTCAGGGGATGAACTGGGAGGTCGCCAAAAACGCCTGAGGGTTACCTCGGCCCGTATGCACGGCTGGGCTGCTTGTCATCAATGAGACGATCGAGTTTGGCCTCGATGCGTCGGGTGGTCTCGACGAAGGCCTGCATCGTGGTCTCTGCCTTGGCGAAACGCTCGCGGGCATCGGAGCTACTGTCCTTCAGCTTGCCGATTTCGAGCTCGAGCTTGAGGCTGCGCTCCTCCATGACGGTGACGCGGCTGTTGAGCTGGCTCGACCACCAGACGACGCCCGCCGTCTGGACCAGGAGTGTGATCACCAGAGCAACGGGAATTTTCTTGTCCACTGCCCAATGTTCCGTCTCGCTTGGCATGGTCATGACCAGCACCCCGCCGCTCTACCGCCCTCGTAATGGACCGCGAGGCGGCGGTTGCCATCGCGCGAAGTGGCCTGCACGTCCCGCAGGCTATCGGTGATGACGCCGCATGGTCTATCGACCGGAACGCTTGCACACCCGCTCAAAGCGATCCCAATCGCCACCAGTGGCATAACAGCGATTGACCTGGTCGCTCGCATCGTTGAAGCGATCTTTGGCTGCATCGTTCGCCCTTTCGATCTTGGCGGTGGCGTCAATGGCGCCCTGGTTGATGAAGTGCTGGCGGAAGTGGAGGGCACCGGCCAACGCAGCGACGATTGCTGCGATGGTCAACCAGCCGCGGACGGGGATGAGACGAAGCAAGGTGAGGGCGGTAGTGATCATGTCGCCGCCTCGCGATATTTTGCCTGCCGATAGGCGATGATGGCGAGGCCCGCGATCGCTGCGGCGCTGCCGCCAGCGACCAGCAGGGCGAAGACGATATCGACCACGCCGCCATTGCCGGTGATCGGCTGCAACGCATCCTTGGCCGCGCCGATCGTGGCACTGGCCGTGCCGATCGTGGCTGCAATGGTACCCTTGCCGACGATGGTCGAGGAGATCCTGGCGTCAGCGGGCGTGGCGGTCTCCAGGCCGACTGGCGGTGGAGGAATAGCGGTGGCGTCTCCATTGGCCATAAGGAGAGCGGCTTCCCGCACACGAGTCGTGCGGGCGTTCCAGCCCTTGCCGAAGGCCGGCCAGGTCTTGAGTCCGCGCAGGAACCGCAGGCGGGCGTCCTGCAGTTCGTCGATGAGGTCGGTCACCTCATGCCTGCGGATGGCCTCGAGCGTCTTGACGCCCAGAATGCCGTCTACCTCGACCGCGAGAAGGCGCTGGAGCGTCTTCACGGCCTGGGCCGGGCCGGAATTCACGGCATAGTCGAACAAAGCATAGTCCAGACCAGCCGGCAGTTCCCGATAGCGCAAGGGCTGCGCATACTGCCTGTCCAGGATCCGGGCCGCTTCCGCCAGCGTCAGACGCTTGACCTCCTCCGGCGTGGCCTTGCGGCCAAGCCGGCGCGCAGCACCCAGAGTGGCAGCTGTAATCCCATATTTCGTGGCGCCGCCCGGATCACGCGGATGATTCACATATCCCCCCTCCGAGCCGAAGACGAGCGTGATGGTTTGCGCGAGGGTGTCGCTCATGGTGACTGCTCCATGGGTAAGAAGAAGGCTTCCTGGAGGAAGCCTGTGGTCGGTTCATCGATTGCGATGTGGAGTTGTTGAAGGTTCGGCCTGGTGGGCAGAGACCTACAACGTGCCGCAGCGAAGCCCATCGGCGATCACGTCTGCTTGCTTTGAATGAGGAGCCACTATGGGGGTCGGTCGACCGCATGACAGATAAATAGGTTGTCGCCGCGAATGTGGTTGACGATGGAGCAGGTAAGCGTCAGCACCCACAATTAGGAACGGATATGGTATCATATTGCCACCTTCATCAGGCAAGATTCCTTGAAACTAGAAGGATCGTGCCGTGGGGACTGATTGGGCGTCATTGCAGGCTCACGTGAGAACCAAAGGGGCTGTGGGTTGCCATAGCTATTGTTCGAGAAAATGAATTCCCTTAAACGAGGGGAAGAGAGGGATGCTAGGTGAGATCGTGAACTTTGACCCCAATCGTGCCAAAGGATAGAGGATATAACTTGCGAACTGCCGTTATCCTGCAGCCTCAATATTTTCCCTGGGCGGGCGTTTTTGAGCAAATAAACTTAGCGGATGTGTATATTCATCTCGATGATGTACAGCTTCCGCAAGGTCGATCATTTTGTTCTCGTGTACAGCTTAAGACGCAACGCGGTCAGGTCTGGCTTACCGTTCCAATTATCCGTAACGGCTTACAGATAATTAAAGACACAAAGATCGACGAAAGCCAGCCATGGCGAAAGAACCATCTAATCGCTTTGCGTGAATCCTTGAAAGGCGCGCCGTTCGCTGAAGATGCGGTGGCGATTGCTGCTGATACCTTAGACCTGAAGAGTGATTATCTCTCTGATATTTGTATTTTTGGCATTGAACAGATCGTTAAATACCTCAACATAAATGTTGAATTTGGTCGAAGCTCAGAACTAATCTCACAAGGTCTCAAGGATGATAGGATTATTTCTCTGTTAAATTCTCTGAGCGCCGAGGTTTATGTTACTGGGCATGGTGCCAAGAAATACATGGATCATGAGAAAATGGATAGAGCTGGCAAAGTTGTTGAATATATGGATTATAATCTGTCGCAATATCCTCAATTACATGGTGAATTTACGCCGTATGTGACCTTCCTTGATGCTATCGCGAATTTAGGCCCGAAGGCCTCCTCAATCCTCGTATCTCAAAGCATTCCATGGCGAAAGGCTCTGGGGATAGAATAATCACTCTAGATGATAGAGAATTAGGCAGCCTATGATGTCCAGTCCGAAAGTTATTGTCGGAATTCCTGTCTTTAATGGCGAGGGGATGATCTCTGAGTGTCTGGATTGCGTAGTGAATCAGACATACCAAAATATTGAAATAAGAGTCTACGATAACGCGTCAACGGATCGTACGGCGAGCATTGTGAGGGATTATGCAAATAGGGATAATCGTATTAAATTTATAGTGCGAGATATAAATGTTGGGGCCGCAAAGAATTTTATGGACTTGCTGCATGAGGCAGATGCTCCGTATTTCATGTGGCGAGCCCATGACGATCTTAGTTCGTTAAATTTCATCGAAGAGCTGATATTAGCTTTTACTTCGAAGGTAGATGCAAAGCTTGCGGTTTCGTCTGTTAGTACTGTTCGAAAAGATCGGCCTACCCAAAAAACGATTCCAAGGCCTCCTACAGGAGGAGATTTGAGGCAAATTAAAGAGCTCTTGTTTGATTCTCATGCCAGTTGGTTTTACGGCCTCTGGGAGACAGATGCTCTAAAAAGAATATTTGATTACGTCCATCCCAGATACCCTCATCCTTGGGCATCTGATCACCTAGCAATGTATCCGGTGTTCCTTAAACGTGAAATTGTCATGGCGCCGAAAGCTTCTTTTACTCAGCGTATTGTTCTCAAAGAATCGAACAAAGTTTTAGTCCGTCCATCAGTCGCGGAGCTTTTTTATCTTAGGAAGCAATTTCGTCGGGTTTGTGAGCACTATATTGAAGAGTCTGGCTTTTTTGGCTGGAAGAGGATGGCGATTCGTTTTTTGACTTTGTTTTACGTTGGAAAGAGGGTGTATAAACTTAGAAAATTATTACTTAGGGGCGCGCGAGAGAAGTTGTTCTCTGCCTTCGAGCGCTAGAAGGTTATTTGATAACTTTCCGTGGTATCAAGGTTTGCCCGAGTAACTTAGCACCGGATATCTACCCCCGCAGATCATCGTGGGCACCAAGGACGACGGTCATTTTCAGCGCCGTATTTGGTTCAGATTCCACCGATTTCCCGGCGATACCTTAAAGGGTCATGAGATCAATAAGCCTGCTGCCGTCGGGTCTTCAGCCATTCAAAATGTTTCTTTGTAGACTGAGTGCTGGACATTTGCGATAAGCTCACTGATCTGTAACTCTATTGCATAGCGTTCCCTATAGCCATAAAAAGATGGCGGCGCCGTCAGCGCCCTTGCCGCCTGGATTTGTGCCAGAGCCAACAGCGCCACCCGCCGCAACTGTTCCTGTGATAATAGAGCCAGGTGTCGGTGCTCCTGCGCTCCCACGAGTGTATGTTATTCTGCATCGTCCAGCACCACCGCCGCCGCCGCTCCAATTGTTGCCGTTGCTGTTGTTGGCCGAGCTTCCCCCTCCGCCATAGTCATTGCCGGCCGTGCCAGGGGCGGAAGGTGGGGGGCCGGCAGGCCTAGCCGCCATGCCTCCACCGCCGGCTGGCGCACCGCCAGCTGCGCCACCTGAACCAACACCAGATGCTCCGGAGCCAGCGCCGCCAGCCGAACCGGTGTCATTGAGATCGCCCCCTGATGCGGTACCGCCTGCGCCGCCAGCGGCGCTAGTGCTGGTCGACGTAGCTCGATTACCCCCGTTTGCGATGAGAGATAGTGATCCAATCGACGAAGCAGCGCCGTTGTTGCCAAGGAAAAAGGCGGATCCTGGGGTGACGCCCACACCGGAGGCGCCGCTACCCCATAGGTCGATCGTTAGGACATTGTACTCGGGAACGGTGAAGTTGAACGTTCCGGCCCGGTAGAGCACTGAACCAGAGTGTACCAGCGACACGATGGGAGCAAGACCCGGCAACATATCAAATCCCCCTGACAATGCCGGTGTAAACGAACTTGTTCGTCCCACGGCAGACGAAGCAAACGAGGTCGGCCGCGCCAGCCGTCGTCGAGAGAACGGGAGCGCCCCCCACGCCGAAGGAGAAGTTCGCTCCCCATGAGAGCGTGCGGTTGCCCGTACTGTCCTGGGTTACCTCGATATTGAGCGGCCATCCTGGCTTGGCGTTGGCCGGGTTCGAGATGGTTCGGTTGCCAGCAATGGTGACTGTACGGTTTACGCCTCCGGCATGGTCGATGGCGATCGTCGCGCTATCGGCCAGAGCTGCCCATCCCATTGCGGAAAGTACGATATCCATCGTCGGTATGAAGGCCGCGCCGGACTGAACGTTAGCCGTCGTTGCCAGCGTGGTTGTCCCGGTGCCGCCATTGGCAACCGGCAGAGTACCGCTGACATGGGTTGTCAGGCCGACCTTACCCCATGAAGGAGCGGTACCGATGCCACCGGAGCGCAGAACATTGCCGCCTGCCACACTGGCCAATGCGGCCAGAGTGGCGGCGCTATCGGCATAAATCAAATCACCGATCGTGTAGGAGACAGGAATGCCAGGTATCCGTTTGTTTTCGAGGATATACCAATCCCAACTGGCGGCATTGACCAGAATTGCTCCGTAGGGGGCGAGTGTGTAGGCTCCACCTGAGCTGGAAATGCCATCCCTGGTGTAGAGATAATTACCGGATGCCGCTGTGATGGTGATCGCAACGTTGGTCGCATTGAAAATCGCATATTCGATCGACTTGGGAGACGCGCTGTTGTCCGGTAGATTGTAGGCAGTTCCGCCCTCAAGGCGAATAATGGAGTGCGTATCAGAGGGTGAAAATGTTGCATTTGCTGAGTAAGTTTTCAGTCTTGGTCGAGTGTTGATTTCTCCCTGCACAAAAGCCGACGTAGCAATGCTGGTATCGTTACTGCCCACCGCAGGCGTAGGAGCCGTTGGATTGCCGGTCAGAATGGGGCTGTTTTGCGGAACGATCGCACCATTGGCGTTCAAATAAACAAAGAAGTCATAGAGATATTTAGTACTGGCCGCCTGGTCATCGCCGGGTAAGTTAACACCTGCCGTGAGTGATTTGACCTTGGTGATCGTGCCCGAGAAATCTTGAGCTGCAGTCCAAGTCTGCGTAGCATTGACCTTGGCTACATTAGTCAATGGAACGCCGCTGCCCTTGATCAGCTTCCCGGTAGTGCCGTCGAAAAGTACCACTTCATTCGCAACGACTCCACCGGCGGGACCCGCGACATCACCGCCAACTGCGGAGCCAACTGCCGTGACCTTTGGATGTAGCGGGTCGGTATTGTCGATCTCGACATTCAGGCCCGCCTGTAAACCCTGCAAGGCAGTGTCTGCCTTGGCTCCCTGAACTGCCGTGGCGTATGCCGTCGACGGCTGGAACGCTGCCGAGCCGAGAGATGAAATATTCGCTTTTAGATCCAGAGCGGCTTGTGCTGCATTGCTGACCGGTTTGTTGAGATCGGACGTGTTGTCCACGTTCCCCAGACCAACGCTGGCCTTGTTCGCTTTGCTGTCGGTGTAGGTCTTCGCGCTGTTCAGTGTTGTCGCATCGGCTGCCGCCTGCGCCGCCGATACCGGCTTATTAGCGTCCGACGTGTTCTCGACATTGCCAAGGCCCACATCAGCCTTGGCGCCCGAGAAGGCCACAGCCGCCAGAGCGGAGGTATTCGCTTTCGCGTTGAGGGCAGTCTGCGTTGCCGTAGAAATCGGCTTGTTGAGGTCGCCGGTATTGTCGACGTTACCGAGGGCGACGTCACTCTTGACCAGTGTCACGGCGCCGGTCTTGCCGGCAACAGAGGTCACGATATTGACCTGGGCGCCTGGCTGGATGCCATCGAGCTTCGTCTTGTCTGCCGGAGACATCAAGCCTGCCGCCACCTGGCTGGCCAGAGCGCCCAAGTCAACGACCTGCTCCTTCAGGCGCTGGCCCCACATGGTGATACGGTCGAGTGCACGATTGATTGTATTTGCCGGCAAAGGGCCGCCGTCCTGCAGGTCGACTGATTGGGTGAGCGGCACGTTCCGGTAGATGATCAGTGTCGCGCCCGTTTCCGGCGCAGCCGTCATGGTTATATTGCCGCCGGCGGGCGAGCCGGCGCCGGTGACCGCATAATCCACGCCGAGCGTTTTGATGGCAGTCGTCCCGTCTGCCGCCCGAACCTGCACCACCAGATCCGTGTTGACGGTAAAGGGGGGAGGGAAGGCGAAAGTGGTCGTGCTGCCGTCGCCCGCATAGGAACGGCGGTTGTCATAGCTTGGAATGGTCATGTGGGGCTCCGGCAAACGGAATGCTGCCTTCGAGGCGGGGCTTTGGGGGCGGAGGTGGAGTTGGGGAGCGCAAGAAGGGGAATACCTCTCGGCGAGAGGCGAAACCGGCGGGCCGATCCCCGGCACCGCTCCGTGCGGCCGACATTTGCGAAGCTCGGGCACGCCTAGGGTGGGATCAGGCGAGGTTCGCTGGTGCCCTGAGTGCGCAAGGCCGTGTTGCCATTGTCATGTGCAGAGTCGTGAAACTCTGCCTTCCGATCGTTCGGGCAACGGCAGCCATCTATGGGGATGACGAGGCCGTCTTCGTTGGCACGGTTAAGCTGTTTTTCCTAGCCGCCCCAGCCCGCCGAACAGGCTCCCGGTCGCATTGAGATAGCCGCCGGTCTGGGCATTCCGGCCGGCGATGTTGGCGAGCCTGGCCTGGTAGTTCAGATTGTTGGCCTGATTCCTGGCGTTCCAGCGAATGGCGGCGACGTCGAGCGCGCCCTCGCTGGCAGTGGAGCCGATGACGTCGGAAGGCGAGCCGTCGAGGTTGACGCCGGAGCCGCCCGTGAGTGCGGTTTGCGTGCCGATGGTGTTATCCACCTGGTCCTGCTTGCGGCCGGCCTGGTACTCGCCGGTCATCGTCTCGATCTGGGCCTGGCGGCGATAGGCCTCGGCCTGGGCGTCCGACTGGGCCTTGGCGGCGTTGCCTTGCTGGATGGCGCCGATAGCCGACAGGCCGGTGCCGGCGATCGAGGCCGCCGTGCCGAGGCCGATGCCGGATATGGCGGAGCCGGCGGCGGAGGCCGCGGAAGCCAGTCCGGCTCCAATGGCTGCGAAAAGCGGTGGGCACATGATCAGGGCTCCGGGTCGGTGTTGAGGGTGATGGAACGGATCGTCGCCGGCAGCGGGCCGTCGGCGGTCAGCACGAGTTCGCCCTTGTCGCCCCAACTCGTTTGTGGCCGGGCGTCGTAGAAGCCGGTAACAAGTGGGGCGGCGGTGCCGAGATCATCGCTGGTATGGCGCGGTACGATCTCTTCGGCTGTGGCCTCGTCCTGGCCGACGCGTAGGGAGCCAGTGGCTAGGAAGTCGATCCTGGCGGAGATGATCTTCTTGCGCCGTCCCAGGCCTGACCCGTCGCCGGCCGAAGCGGGCGAGGGCATTAAGCGTACACGTGAGGTGTAAGGCAGGCCAACGGTGATCGTCTCGGCCGGTCGCCCCGAGGCGAGCGAGACGGTGCCGTCCGTAACGATCTGATCGGCCTCGCGCGCGCCATCCGCCAGGATCCCAACGCGCCGGCCCTCGAGGTGGCTGAGGCCGGTAACACCAGTGGCGGGGGCCCCGCCATATTGCAGGGCGCAGTCGAGATACCAGGCCTTGTCGGGCCCTGCGGTCGCCGCCTCGAAGGGCGCGGCCATACGCTCGATAGAGCGCCGGCTCACACCGCCGATCATGCGTCGAACGATCAGCCACACTTCGTTCCTGCACTGGCCCGGCATCGTGGCGCAGCTCTCGACGAATCCCTCGCCGCCCATGAGATGGCGATGCATGCCCGCTATGGACTGGTCCTTTTCATAGGTCAGTCCGATCAGATCGCCCCTGCCGTTGGGCAGCCAAATCACGCTGTCGGGCTCTTGGGCGTAGGTAACTTCCACGATGCCGGAGGCGAAGAGATGATCCGAGAGTACCGAGATATCGGGTGTCGCATAGCCCACTCCGGTCTCACCCTGGACAAACTCCCGTAGCGCCTTGCCGAAGCTGGAAACGAAGATAGTCGAGTTCCCGACCTTGGCTGGCCTGATCGCCTGCGAGGCATGGGTCGAAGCCAGGGACTGACGGAAGTTGTTGGCCGAGAAGGGCAGGTTGGGGCTGTCGCGACCCATGGTGCGGGCGGCACCGGCGGTACCGATCAGGAGGTCCGGGCCCTCGGCAATCCACTGGATTTCGTTGACGTCGGTAAGGGTGAAGGAAATCGCGTCATCGTCCTTCACCGGAACAGAGACGGAGAAATCCAGTTCGCGCCCATAGCCGCCGGTTCTGGTGGCCCAGATGCCGGAGGGTTGTGCATCAGTGCGAGCATAGACCTTGCGTTGCTCGAAGGTTGCGATATGGGCTGGCCAGCCGGGAGTTGCTCCCCAAGCGCCGAGGCGCCACTGCAAAGTTCCTTGAGCAAGCGGCAACGGTGCGTCGTCGAGCTTGGCCTGTACGACAGTTGATGAAGTAACGGCGGTGATGACGAAGGAACGATAGACTGCATTCGATCCGAGCAGAGCGATGATGCGCCCTTCATCATCAGCAGAGAATCCGGTGCTGCCATTGATGCCTGTGGTCGATGAGGCCGTAATGGTGACGACTGGGGCCGTTGCCGGATCTTCAGTGAATGTCAGTTCACCAATGGTGACAAAGCCACCGCCATTGTTTGACGTGACATTGATGCGATAGCCGGTATAGGCAGTGGTGTTAGTGAACCTGAAATATCGGGCCTCGCCAGCAGACCAGTTGCTTTGCGCATACTGGCTATCGAGCACTGTCCAATTAGCGCCGTCATTCGATCCCTCGAACGTCCATGACTTTGGAGCTCGATCGGTGACAGGCGTTCCAGTTACAAGGCCTGATGTGGCCTGCACTGCGTACCCTACGACAATGTGAGGGGTCGGAAACGTGTAGGAGATCCAGCCGTCACCACCAGCGGCGCTGTGCCATGCCGTGCCAGCGTCACGATCGAATACATTCCATGGCGCGCCCAAGGCTGTGCCACTTGCAGCAGCTATGCCACTCGGTGCCGTATTGCTGGTCATCTTCGGGATTGGATTGCCGGTGCCGTTGGGTGTCAATGTGGTGGACGTGTCGTTGACTGGCAGGAATGGGCCGAACCGGAAATTGACCGTCTCAATCGTCCAGCTTGTGTCGCTCTGACGCTTCACTCGCCTTGGCTGGTATCCCTTGTGCGTGATGTCGAGCACGTCGTTGGTCTGGTCGAAATCGAGCTGGAACAGGTCCGCGTCGGCATAGGGATGCGCCACCTCCACGCTGCCGACCCGCCCGCCCAGCGTGTAGACCCTGATAACGCCGGCGTTGAACACCAGCATATAGGCCTGGCTCGCCGAGAAGATGAAGGGAATGAAGCGGGCGGGGCGCGAGGAATCCTTCACCTCCTGCACGAATTGCGTGCCGGGGCGGCGGGTGAGGCCGCCCTGGCGCATCACCATGAAGTTCTGGCATTCCTTCAGCCCGGTCTTGAAATGCTCGAGATCGGCGCGGCTGTGCAGTTTGGGGGAAAGCTCGCCGCGCGAGAACACCGGCTTGAGTTCATAAGCGCCCATCAGGAACGAGCCTCGATCCAGAAATCGTCTTCGGGGTCATCCGGCGTGCCTTCCAGGGCGTCGATCGCCTGCGCCTCGGACAGGGCTGCCTGCGTCTTCTGCCCGAGAGACTCGGCATAGGAGGCCTTGCCGGTGATGAAATGCGCCGCCTTCTGGGCCAGGGCCAAGGCGAGCACGTCGGTGAATTGCTGGTCGAACAAGCCGGTATTCTCGATGCGCCTGACATAGCGCACGGGGCGCGGGGCCGGTTCGTCGGCGAGGACCTGGCTGCCCTCGACCTTGTGGGGAATGGTCTTGGCGTTCTCGCTGCCATCAGCCGTCAGCGGCATCACCCGCAGGCAGTCGACCGGCAGGTCATAGGCATGGGCCCAGCCGAAGGCGGGCGGCGTTGCCGCGGCCGGTAGCGCGGTGCGTGCCATGGCGAAATTCCAGGGGTGGCGGCGCATCAGGCTCCAGGCCATCGGCCAGAAATTGCGCCGGAACCAGCGTGCCACGGCCGAATTGTCGTCGATGGAGGCCAGCGGCGCCTCGTCGAGATAATCGAGCGCGAGATTGCAGATCTCGGTGATCGAGAGATTGACGGACATGAGGGCCTCCAGGCCACGAAAATTGCTGCCGCGAAAATCGGTCTTGTCGGGGCGGCGCGTCGATGAAGCATCGCGCGCCGCCCGGTCTGGTTTGAAGGACTGGGCTTACCTGAAGGCGTTGGCCTGCTTGTATTCGGCGAGCCGGCGGCTCACGACCTCGATCGGCGTCACCTCGTCGATCGCGGCGCCGGCATCGTCGACGAGCTTGGCCTTGATCGCCTCCGCCCGGATTTCGGCATCGACTTCCTCGGCCTCCTTCTGGGCCTCGCGCTCATTGGCCTTGTCCGGGATGAGCTCGAGATGCTCGTCCTCCTCACGCACCTTGCCGACGAGCTCGACTTCCTCATCCGCCTCGACGATGCGGCCGTCGACATAGGCCTTGGCCTTGACGAGATAGCGCGCCATTTCAGAAGCCCCCCACATTCAGGCCGGAGGGGTAGTTGACGATCGCCTCGCGGTCGGCGACGAGGCCCGCCGTCACCGTACCGGCGGCGAAGGTGCCGGCCACCGTGTACTGCACGCCGAGATAGCGCTGGCGCTGGGCATCGAGCGAGAACGCCGGCACCTGCACGCGCAGCCATTCCGAGCCGGCGGTGAGGCTGGCGGCCGGGATCGCCGGCGTCTGCACGATGACGTTGGGCGACGACAGGTCCGCATTGGCCGAGGTGACATAGGCGAACTGCACGGAGGTGCCGCCGGTGAGCGCGGCGTTGACGCGAACAACCAGTTCCAGGCTGTCGCCGGGGCCGGGATCGCGGGCCTGGGTGAGGTCGATGGTGTTGGTCGAGACGGCGCTGGCGGTGATCGCCTGCTTGTCCGACATGAGAAGTTGCTGGTCCAGAATCATGGACATGGCTCCGATGATGGGGAAAGGGGCGTCATCCCGGACGCGCTGCGGCGCGAAGTGCCGCTGCGCAGATCCGGGACCGCAAGCCGACGCGGTCCCGTGTCTGCGACGCATCACTGCGTGCTGCATCGCGCACGGGATGACCAAGGGTCGGGGGGAGGGGCCTCAGACCACGCGGGCCTCGGTGTTGAGGAGCTGGTCGGTCAGCCGCACCGGGATGCCGCGGAACGAGAGGAAGGGCTGGCCCTGGGCGTCCGTCACCGTCTGGAAGGCGAGGGTCGATTTTTCCATGGCCTGGATGTCGCCCCAGGTCTTCACCGCCCGGTTCACATAGAAGGCGGGCTTGCCCATCTTGAGCGAGGGGATCTTGTTGATCGCTCGCACCATCAGCCGGTAGAGGTTGGGCGGCGTCGCCGACTGCAGGCCGCTGGCCGCGGTGGTGGTGTCGATATTGGCGATGCGCACGGCATAGCGCCAGTCGCGCACGGTCAGCCCGCACTTCCACTGATACTTGGTCTGGTAGGCCTGGTAGCGCCCGCCATTGGGGTCGAGGATCGGCGCCGAGGTGGTGACGTCCTGGTGGGTGAGCCCGGCCGTGGTGCCCTTGGGATAGATGCCGTGCAGGGTGTTCGGCCCCCACACCACCAGCCAGATCGAGGTGTTGGAGGCGCCGGTGCCGCCGGCATCGATGACGTTGACGCCATTGCCGGCGGTGAGGCTGGAATAGCGCGGCGACAGGCCGGTGATGCGGTCGGGGTTGACGCCCACCGATTCATAGAACAGCGCCTGGGCGAATTGCTGGTTCATCGCCTCGATGAAGGCGGTGTCCTCGGTCAGGCGGAAGGCGGCGGTGTTGCCGTTGAGATCGGCGAGGTCCTTGTCGATCACCGAATAGGTTTCCAGCATGCCGCAGACATCGGTGATCTGGGCCGTGGTGCTCTTGGCCGGCGGCACGCCGTAATTGAGGCGCCGCCAGGTCGCCTGCGGCAGGCCGGTGCGGATGGTGGTCTTGTGGCCGGTGGGCAGATTGCCCTCGATCCAGGGAATGTCCTGCAGGGGTTCGTTGAGCTGGGAGAGGAGTTCGGCCACCACGGCGGGCTTGCCGTTGGGGTCGAGCCGCTTGGTGACATCAACCAGCGTGGGATAGGAATTGCCGATCACGGCCATGGTTTGCTTCCTTTGAGAAAAGGTCTCACCGCCGGAACGGATCGACCGGATAGAGGGTCTCGGCTGCCGAGCGCGACCCGCCCGCCACACCGCCGGTTGCGAACTGGTCTTCCGCGTAGAGCGCCTTGCCAGCCCTCGCCATGGCCTGGGCCAGGGCAGGGGAAAGCACGTAGCCATCGGGGGAGATCAGGCCGCTCGACTTCAATTCGCCCATCAGTGCCTCGCCGCCGTTCTGGCGGATGAAGCGGTCGGCGAACTCGACGTTCTGGCGGAAGGCCGCGCTGTCCGTGTCGCCCCAGGCCCTGACCAGCGCCGATTGCGCGGCCTCGCCCCGCTGCACGATGGCCTGCACATAGGCGGACTGCTGTCCGGCCTGGTGCTGCACGAAGCGATCGTGGAGGGATTGGGCCTGCCTCGGCGTGAGGCCGGCTTCATGCGCCCAGCCCCGATAGGCGCTGGCGCTCTGGCCGTCATAGGCGAAGCCTTCGGGCAGGCCCTGGGGCAGGCGGAATTCGTAGCCTTCCGCCGTCTCAGGCCGGCCGAGCCTGGCATAGAAGGCCTGCCAGTCCTCGGGCTTGGCGTCGGCTGCCGGCGGTGTGAGGGCCTTGGCCTTGAACTCGTTGTACTCGGCCTGGATGCGGTCGGCGTGGCGCGCCGACTCGACCAGCGGATCAAGCGCCCTGTAGCCTTTGCTTTCGACCCATTGCCGGCTTTCCGCATTCTGCAGGCCCGCAAGGAAGTCCGTCGCGCCGCCGGCCGGCGACCCGTTGTTGGCCGGAGGAACGGTGGCGCCGTCCGGGGTTCCCGCCATGGCGGCCCCAGGGTTTGCCTGGTCAGTCATCAGATGATGCCTTGGTTGGAACTGGCGATGGCTTCTGCGCGCGCTGCCTGCGACAGCGCGGCCTTCTCCTCGTCAGTCAGGTTGAGAAAACGAAAAAGCCGCCCGAAGGCGGCTCGCTTGCCATCCGAAAACGCGCGGTCGTCGGGTGGGATGCCTTCCCCGTTCACCTGGTAGAAACCGGTGTAGTCGGCGAGGTCGGCGAGGACGATCTGCACGTCCTCGTTCCTGATATCGAAGACGGCGTGATAGGCCAGCGCAAGCTTGAGCGTGGCCTCGTCGCCACGAGCGCGCCGGAACAGCCTGGCGAGCGCCAGCCAGTTGATCGCAAGGGCGGCGCGCGCTGGGCCGCCGGAGGGATTGGGCATGCGGGGCTTCCGATGTGGGCAACAAAAAACCCCGCCGAAGCGGGGCGGGGGGCGCGTTGAAGACGGCCACGGGATCGCTCCCGGTTGCGGTCGTTCAGGCGGGATGGACGGAGGACCTGAACGGCGTGCCGCCGACGGCCATGCCACGCTCGACACGATGATGGTATCGATCTCGCGCCGGGCCTATTAGTTTAGGCGATCGGCCGCCTTGCCGGGGATTTTTCGCGCTTTGGGCGTTGGAGGAAGATCGCAACCAGGCCAAGGGTATGAGCCCCCGGCGCTATCCGGCAGCCCCAAACGCAAAGCGCCCGGCCTTGTGAGGCGGGCACGATTTCTTATGCTCCTAATATGCCATAAGGGCCGAATTCCGTCAATCCCGTAGTCGGCAAAATTCTGAAATTTTTGTCGCCGATCCCGACCGCTTTTGGCCAAGGAAAAAGTGATGCCGAATCGTGCTGACGACGCCTGCCGACATACCGGTTGGCGGCGCCCCATTCACGTCCGCTTGCGGCGCAGCAGCTGCCTTTTTCGCAGGGGCTCTGGGGAGGGAGCGACCGGCAGAGATTGCCGACGCGCTGTCCATGAGCCATATAGCAATAGCCCTGTATCACCACGTCCGGGACCGCCCAATGCTCCGTCTTCTGGTCGCGTCAGTATTTGCCTCGATCATTCTTTCATGGGCCCCGCCGGCAAGCAGCTCGGCAGCCGGGAAGGCTCCCGCGTTGCACGCTGTGCTGCGGCTGATCTGCGCCGGATCGGATATCGCTGGGAACGCTTGCAGGGATGCGCGCGGATATCCCAAGACCGTGGATGGCCAGCCCGTGTTCGAGGGGCAGGCCTGCAATGTTGAGATCCTTGCGCTCTATCCCATTCGCGCCGAGGGCAAGGCTTTCGCGATCGCGCCCTATCGTTCGGGCTGCTCGGGGCATCCCGATTTCGAGGGCGGCTCCCTGCTTGTCACCCTCGACGCGATGGGTAAGCCCGCCAAGGCAAGCTACTGGCCAGGCAAGCGTGCCGGTGATTCCTGGGAATTTTCCCATGCGAAGCATTGCATCGCGGTCGAACGCGATCCCAGGAACGACAGGCTCTATTGTCTTTCATACTATCGCAGCACCGGCGAGGCCGAGACCTGGCTGGTGCGTTTCGCGGTCAGGAAAGGAAGGCTGGTTTCAGACAACCCGGCTTTCGCAGCCGGAAGCGTCGCGACCAAGGCCGGTTATGTCGACAGGGGCATCAACATGCTCCAATGCGACAAGGCGAGCGGGCAGCCGACCTATTTCGAACTATCGAAACTGGCTCAGGGCCCGCGTCGGCGCAGCCTGAGGCTTGAAGTTTCCTACGCCGATAGCGCTGTCGTGCGTGAGGCCTGCCGCCCGGATCAGATCTGGCCGATGAAGGACAGGGAGGGCAAGCCACTGGTTGGTTTTACGATGGTCTCGGCTGCGAATATCAGGCGCGAAAGCATGATTTTCGATACCGAGGCGGACCTTCTGATGCGGGCGCGCGATAGTCGGTAGTTGGGGTGAAAGTTCCTCAATGCCAGCCTGTGCCGGCTGGGCAAACGTTGAACGGAATGGGCCGTCTTGAATGTCAGAATTCCAGCGTATGTTCTTGATATGTTCTGATAAATCGGCTAATTACGGAACGTTTTCGCTTTATGCTGGCCGAAGGGGCGCAGCCAGCCGGCAAAACAGATCTTTCAAATGCCAGTATGAGGAGCGTGAAATCACGATGAGTCGGGGGCTGAAACATGTCTTGTTGAGCACCTTTATTCTGTGGGTCTCATTCGCCCAAACAGGAGGATGGGCGCAATCGTCGTCCGCAACAACAAAGGTTCAAGCGGCGGCCGAAAAATATCCAACCGCACAGGAGATATTGGCGACCGTATGTGAGCCCAATGAACTGGAAATCGGGAAATGTCGATCAAGTGATGTAATTGCTCCTGCATGTGCCATCGTGGTGCTCGACCAAGTTCATAAGGTAATGCAGAAGGGATTGCCTTATTTTCTGGTGATGGCCGGTGCAGCAGAATCTCGATGCATGAATAAGAATACCGATGGCGCGCTTGCGGTCTACCGCAATAACAAAGGCGATTTAGTCTCAACGGGCTTTATCGAGAATATCGATTTAGATGATGGTTCTTGTATTAAGGCGTCTATAAATCCTGATTTCGACGAAGTGGTATTTTGTCTTTCCTTTAGCCTGGGGCAAGGATTAAGCGAAAAAGTTCTTACTAGAATTCAGATTGCGCCGGATGAATTCATCGATCAAAGAGACATTGATAGAGACAGCCTGGTTCATGCATCCGACTATAGTGGAGAAGCAGGATTGTATGAGATCGACTGCGACTCCAATGTTCCTAAAACATATTTCGAGCTCGATAACTTGCGAATTGGATCTATGCTGAATACCCTAGAAATGGACGCTAAATATGCGACTCTGTCCCAAATCAAGGAACGTTGTTCACAGGATAGCGGCAAATTGATTGATGCTTTTGGTGAGAAAACCCGGTATACTGCGATGCGTCCATCGGACGCAAAGAGCGCTGTATATGTCTATGATTACAAAGCTGGGACATTTTTTCAAAAGAAATATTAGGATATAATTATAAACTGTTCATATTTTTTAGAAATATCATGATTATTGTGGGGTTGTTGTTGGTAAAAATAAAAGCTCATTCGGAAATCTCGATTCGTAAATTTCAAGAAACTCTTTTGAGGTCATGTTCATCCAGTTCTGATTTTTTTTCTTATAAGATTCCGGCACGTTTCCAGTGAAATTTTCCTTTTTTATGGTATTGATAGCCTTGTCATTTGGGTGATTTATCAAGGCAGCGACGCCACCTGATCCCTGTTGATGCGCAGCATACAGCTCCGCAATCGTGGGCTCTCTACCTATTTTGGGTAGCAGTCGGTTTCGATTGATAATAGCATAGCGTGCTGCGCCATCGGCGGCTTCCTGCGGATCGTCCGGGTTTTGTAGACCGACTTCGCTGGCGGTGCTGGGGCTGAATTGAAATATTCCTTTCATTGAGCCATGCCGAGCTGTTGCGTCAATAAAATCTCCTTTTATATAGGGGTATTTCGACTCTATAATAGCTGATGCTGCGAGGTATGATGGATTAATTCCATATTTATTGTTGGTATTATCGAATATAGGCTGATATTGTCCCGGAGATAAGAGAAATGAAAAAGTCCCCTTGGGACCTTTCCTCAAGTCAATGGGATCTGCGACGGCGGGGTCCATCCCGCTTAGATTTGCATTTTTGTCAAAACTCTTTGGTAGTGTTTTGTTTTTGGCTCTTGGCATCCTAAATGGGTTTACTTCTTGTGTTGAGAATTTTAGTGGCGGGACGGCAGGTGCCAAATTTGTTGCATAATCAAGAAGTTTTACTGCTTCTTGAGAAGGTGTTTGGGGTATCAACCCGAGTTTTGAAGCAGCCTTTCTGAGCGCTTCTTGAATGGATGGATCCTGACTGAGTGGGTGCTTTTCGGCATTTTGTATTATTTCCTTGAATACCGTTAACTCCTCGCTGGTCATAGGTCTTCCAGATTCTAACGAGGTGGCGCCAGCGGCGCGGTGCTGTTTGAGAATCTCTTCGACTTTGCCAATAAATGCGCGGTCGTCGTCATCACTCCAGGTGGGATGCATGGTAGGTTTCTGACTTGCGTCGCCCATTTGTGTCTGGCTGATCTGTGCGACATGGATCGGCACCGATTCTCCTGGCCCTCGCATAAACATCCCCGGCACCCAGCCATCGTCTCCCAGGCTGGCGAGGTCTCGGTCAGTCTGGGCAATGACGGCGAGGCGGTCGCCGCCATTGGTGCGCATGGCGTCCTCGATCATGCGGGTGCGGACGGTTGCGGCGCGGTTGCTCCGTTCGTCGCCGGTAAGGCTGGAGCCGAGGGCCTGGGCGGCGGCAGGACCGAGATCGATGGTGGGACCGGACAGGGAGCGCATCGGGGCCGGGCCGGCGGCGGTGTTGGCGGCGGCGACCGGGCTGGCGAAGGAGGTATCATCAGCGCCGCCCGTCGCCCTGCCGTTGGCGTCGGGGCGGCCGAGCGCGCCCGTGGCGAAGCGCTCGGCTAGGGCCGCATCACCTTTGGCATAGGCGATGGCGGCATATTCCAGCATCGGCGGCAGGCCTGCCGACACCATCTGGCCGAAGATCGCCTGCTGCGCTCCGGGATCGGCGCTGGCGACGAGCGCTGCGCGTAGCGGGGCCAACCGCTGCGCCATCGGCTTGCTGGTATCGCCGAAGGCGGCGAGGGCCTGGTCGACCATGGCCTTGGGCATGAGGCGGCGCTCTTCCACCGGCATGCCGAGCCTGTCCATGGCGGCATTAGTGGCTGCAAGCGCCGCCTTCAGCCGCTCGGGTGAGGTGCCCGCCTCGGTCCAGAGCCGGTCGATTTGGGGATGCAGGCTGCGGATATAGCCATTGGGATCCTTGCGGCGGAACGCCTGGTTGAGGGCGATGGCCTCGCTGCCCCGCTCATGGAGCTGGCGCTCCGTCTCGAAGGCGGGGTGCATTCCAGGTCTCTGGCCTTTCGGGGCGCGGGCGGCGAGCCAGGCGGTCTGCTCGGCCGGCGTCATCGCCCGGATGGCGGTGATGTCGGCGCCCAGGCCCAGCGTGCGCTCGAAGCCGCGATAGCGGCGCGCGCCGTCCTGCGGGCCATAGCTGGCGCTGAACTCGGCGGCGGTTGGCAGGCGGCCGTCATAGCGGCCGATGGTGGTCAAGGCCCGCGTGGCGTCCTGGACGCGCGGTTCGAGATCGCCTTGGGCCACGGCCTGGCCCTGGCTGCGCTGGGCCCGGGCAAAGCTCACGAGTCCGCTGCGATCGTCTGCTGACAGGGACGCGACGACCGGATCGGGTGCCCTCTCCTCGACCTCGCCGGGCTGGTAGTCGCCCGCCGCCAGCCGCCGCGCCTGGTTGCGCCTGTTGTCCCAGCCATGCGAGGCGGCGGCGCCGCCCTGCGATCCGGCCGGACGCTCATAATCGGTGACGAACACGCCGGCTGCCTCGTCGGGCGTCCGAGCCGCCAGGAGCTTGGCCTTCACGCCCGCATGATCGGTGTTCAATTCGTGGTCGACGAAAGCGAGCTGCACGCCGAAATCGCGCCAGTCCTTGCCCCGGGCAGCCGCGAAGGCCTGCAGATTCCTGGCGCGGTCGCCGTTCCACTGGGCGATGCCGACGCTGTCGGAGCCGTCCGAACCATCACCCGGGTTCCGGCTCGAGGGCGCCAGGCCCGCGCTCTCATGCACGAGATTGCCGACGATGCCGGCCGCCTGCTCCCGGCTGTAGCCGCGCCCGATGAAATAGGACATCGCGGCGGATTCACGGTCGGCCTGGGCCGGGCCGATCACGCCCTTGGGAATCGTGGTCTTGGCGCCCCAGACGAGCGCGCTCATCCTGTCGGGATCGCTGCCGGCCGTTCCCTTCGCCCATTCGATCGAGGAGCCGGCGGCAATGTCCCGCTTCAGCCGCGCTTTGTCGGCGGCGGGGATCGAGGTGGCGCCGTCACCCTATTCTTGTTGTATCAATCCGAGGGTGCAGTCCATTCTCTGGGGGAGGCAGTCCACGACAGTTTACTCAATTGTGAATCTTCTGTCTCGACGTTTGGGTTCGTACATACCGCTGCCTGTGGCTTAGACGCCACCATGTCGACTAGCTTTCGGAGAATTGGTAAACTGTCCCGGTAATACCCGGTAATACGCCGTCGATCCTGGCGTTGAGTGCGGCGAGTGCCGGTCCACGTTGCGACGGATCGCGCCGGATGACTACGAGGGAGGTCTGGTAGGCGGCGGTGATCGCATTGGTTTCGAGCGTGCCAGGATTCCGGTGACACGAAATACAATTACCACTACGACGTCACATGCTGGTAATTGCAGTTCGTGTCACGCGTAATGTTACGTCGCCGTGTGGGTCATCTTTTAGGGAATTGACAAATTATTGTGGTAATTTTTTGTAATTCTAAGGAGCTATATTTCATGAAAACTGAATAGGCCAGGCGTTGTGTTCATTTGATCCGGCTTAATAATACACATACCAGGAGGAAGCGGGGCGCGCTGGACTTTCCAGCCAATGATCAGGCTATGCCCCTTATCGTTCGTAATCCGAAGCCCTCTCTCATTTCGGCGCGCTCCACGTCGGCCGGCTTCATGAGCTTGGATAGTTTCGATCTTGATCACGTTTGTCCCCAGAAAGCTCGCAAAATAAGCCTCAGAATAAATCGTATCGTCTGCTCTTGTGATCGTAAAAGGTTCGTCAATGCGCAAATCCTGCGCGATTGTCTCCATGGAAGGTGATTCTAGAAGGTGAGCAACAACGAGCGAGCGGTGGTCGCTCCCTTGGCTTGCAAATGCGAGGGTACCAAAATCTTCCAAATATATATATATTCTAGATGAATCGAACGAAAACCTGTAGTGATTTTCTAGTTTGTTTTCACTAGAGTGTCTCTCTAGAATAAAATTATGTTCAACTGCTAGAATTTCATCGATCCGTTTTCCGATAATTAGCTTAAGATTGATACTCTTGTCCGAAAGGAATGAATATGTTTTATTGCCGTTCATTGACGTTTTTCCTTGCGATGTTTATCAAGTTAAGTAAGAGATTCTCGCTTGATTTTTCTAAGGTACTCGATTCTTCAATGCCCATTGGATCGTTGATGAAAACCCTTCCATCGCGTCGTATCATGAATTGCAGGTCTTCAACGTTGATTTTTGCAGATTCCAATCCTTTTCGAATAAATTCGAGATCCTTGATGCTATCTGCATTTAGGAACTTGGCTGCTGTTGGATTTTTTATTTTCCCCGTCCAATCTACAATGTCCTTTGAAGATTCTCCATCAATGTAATCGAGAGTTATTGCAGGGCTTCCTTGCACATGAGTTATGCCGTAATTCTTCACTACAGGAAATCCAAGCTTATCTAGTTTGTTTAAGCTATCAATCTCATTCTTAATTGCCTGATAGGCTTCGGAATAATCGAGACGATCATCCGTTACCCCTACTACTTTGGTCTTATCTGCCTTTAAGGGATAAAGCACCTTTTCAGCCCCACTACCGATCGGCGGCGCGAGATCATAGGAGCTCAATTGGGAGGGAGGGACAAAGTCCGGATTTGAGGGGGCCTGATCATCGTCGGCATTTTGGCCTGGTGTCCCAGAGTGGGCAGGAATGCCTTCCCCGGGCGATGTTTCGCCGGAATCCGGCGGTTTATCCTGGCCGCTTGCGGTGAGGGGCGAAGTCCGTTCTTGCCCGGGTTGCTGGGCAGGGCGCGTGTCTGGCGTTTGGGGGACATCCGGCTCACCTGGTGTCCCAAGTGGCGCCATGCCGGGTCGCGGGGTATCGGGCAATCCCGGCGTGCCGAGCGGCACCGCCCCAGGTTTCGGGTCGGTGGCCGGAGCGGGCTCGGTCTCCGGCTCCGGCGCGCCATACCAGGGACCGGGCGGGTCGCCTTCATCGTGAACGAACCATCCGGAGAGCCAACTAGGTTCGCGTGCGGACTTCCGCACCGCGACGACGGCTGCCTCGCTGTTGGTGTCGAGCCCGCGTGCAAAGGAGAAGTCATAGCCCCCATCGGAGTAGTACTGGCGATAGACGCCGTTTTCCTGATCGGTCCAGAGATCTCTTCTTGCGTTGAGGAGTGCCGTATTGAAAGTTCCGAACTCGATTCTTCGAATCTGTGAATCCCGCTGGACATCGTCGCGTTGCGGCAAAGCGCCGATCTGTTGCCGAATGAAGTCTGAGACAGCCGGCGTCACCCGGGTTCCGCCATCGGGAAAGAGCCAGTAGGTCACCGGCACGGGCGAGTGGGGATAGGTTTCCGAAGGGTCCTGTGGGGTATTGAAACCATTGGAAGCTGCCAGCTCCGGATCGTAGGAACCACGCCCGAGGCCCGACCGCAGAGCCCTGCCGATTTGCGAAGGCAGACCCATGGGCTGCGGGGCAGGCGGCTTGTCCGGAATGGCCGGGCCAGGCTTGGAAGAAGGCGTCTCCGGCGCATTATTACTCCCCGGCCTGCCTGTTTCCGGCCCCGGCCCCTCGATGACCGTCTTGCCAGTATTGTCGACCGTGGCCCCCGGCGAGGAAGGCATCGCGGGATCGGTGTTGACATTGGTTGGCTTGCCCGGCCCCTCCGGGATCTCGAAGGGGGGTTTGGCAGGCGTGTTCGGGACCGGTCCCGTTATGCGAGCGCCACCATTATCCTGGCCCGTGCCGAGGCCCGGCGGTACGTCGGTGGTGACGGCGCTGTTGCCGAGTTGGGCATAGAGCGTTGGGCCGGGCTGACGGATGTCTTGGCTGGCGACGGTGTGGGCGTGAAGGGGGTCGCCGCCATTGCTGATGACATTGTTCCGGAACAACCGATCGTAGAGCATGGCGGTAAGGGGATCGAGCCCGGTCTTGCCGGTGGCCTGCAGCCTCGCCAGTTCACCGGTCATGGCGGGGCCGAGATCGATGGCGGTGTCGGTGCGAACAGGCTGCCAGGCGGGACGGGCGACATCCGCTCCGCCGCGCAAGGCGAGAGGGCTCACCGGCGCGGCAGATACGGCCGAGCCGGTCGTCGGGCTGGGCCTTGCCCCTGCCACCGGCTGCGCAGCAGGGGCACCGAGGGCAGCGGCGAGCAGGCGGCTGGCGCTGTCGTTCTCTCCTCGGCCATAGGCGGCGAGCGCCGGCGCCAGGAGCCGCGGCAAGCCGGCGCGCGTGAGCTGCTCGAACAAGATGGCCTGCTGGGCAGGATCGCCGGGTGCGGTGACGAGGGTGCGGATGGGTGCGATGCGCTCGGAGAGCGGCTTGGCGCCGTCGCCGAAGCTGGCAAGCGCCCGGCTTACCATCGCCTTGGGCAAGACCGTGCGACCTTCCACCGGCATGCCGAGCCTGTCCATGGCGGCATTGGTGGCTGCAAGCGCGGCCTTCAGCCGCTCGGGTGAGGTGCCCGCCTCGCTCCAGAGCCGGTCGATTTCGGGATGCAGGCTGTGGATATAGCCGTTGGGATCCTTGCGGCGGAACGCCTGGTTGAGGGCGATGGCCTCGCTGCCCCGCTCATGGAGTTGGCGCTCCGTCTCGAAGGCGGGACCCTGGCCTTTCGGGGCGCGGACGGCGAGCCAGGCGGTCTGCTCGGCCGGCGTCATCGCCCGGATGGCGGTGATGTCGGCGCCCAGGCCCAGCGTGCGCTCGAAGCTGCGATAGCGGCGCGCGCCGTCCTCCGGGCCATAGCTGGCGCTGAACTCGGCGGCGGTTGGTAGCCGGCCGTCATAGCGGCCGATGGTGGTCAAGGCTCGCGTGGCATCCTGGATGCGCGGTTCGAGATCGCCTTGGGCCACGGCCTGGCCCTGGCTGCGCTGGGCCCGGGCAAAGCTCACGAGTCCGCTGCGATCGTCTGCTGACAGGGACGCGACGACCGGATCGGGTGCCCTCTCCTCGACCTCGCCGGGCTGGTAGTCGCCCGCCGCCAGCCGCCGCGCCTGGTTGCGCCTGTTGTCCCAGCCATGCGAGGCGGCGGCGCCGCCCTGCGATCCGGCCGGACGCTCATAATCGGTGACGAACACGCCGGCTGCCTCGTCGGGCTTCCGAGTTGCCAGGAGCTTGGCCTTCACGCCCGCATGATCGGTGTTCAATTCGTGGTCGACGAAAGCGAGCTGCACGGAAAAATCGCGCCAGTCCTTGCCCCGGGCAGCCGCGAAGGCCTGCAGATTCCTGGCGCGGTCGCCGTTCCACTGGGCGATGCCGACGCTGTCGGAGCCATCCGAACCATCACCCGGGTTCCGGCTCGAGGGCGCCAGGCCCGCGCTCTCATGCACGAGATTGCCGACGATGCCGGCCGCCTGCTCCCGGCTGTAGCCGCGCCCGATGAAATAGGACATCGCGGCGGATTCACGGTCGGCTTGGGCCGGACCGCTCGCGCCCTTGGGAATCGTGGTCTTGGCGCCCCAGACGAGCGCGCTCATCCTGTCGGGATCGCTGCCGGCCGTTCCCTTCGCCCATTCGATCGAGGAGCCGGCGGCAATGTCCCGCTTCAGCCGCGCCCTGTCGGCGGTGGGGATCGAGGTGGCGCCGTCGATCCTGGCGTTGAGCGCGGCGAGTGCCGGATCGCGCTGGGACGGATCGCGCCGGATGGCGGCGAGGGAGGTCTGGTAGGCGGCTGTGATCGCATTGGTTTCGAAGGTGCCGCGCTGCCCATATTCGAACTGGCTGGCCTGGTTCAAGAGGCCGTCATTGAAGCTGAGGAGATCGGTGGCGACACGCTGGCGATTGCCGGCCGAGATGGAGCCGAGAAAGGTGGTGTCGGCCTTGGCGCTGGTCTTGGCGAAGCCGGCGGTAAAGCCGGTCGCTTCCGCCGGCATCGTCTTGGCGGCCTCGGCAAGCGCGGCCTGCCGCTGCTGCTTGTAGAGGCCGAGCTTGTTGTCGTCGTCGAAGGCGGCTTCATGCCGGAGCCTCTTTTGGTAGTGCTCGAGGCCGGCGGCCGCCTCGCTCAGGCCGCCGCCGAGGGCCTGCAGGCCCTGGCCGATCGCCTCGGCGCCGGTGCGGATCTGGGGCGTGGCGCCGGGAGTTAAGCCGATTTCGGCGCGATAGTCGGGAAAACGGGGCATGGCGGATCCATCGGGGCAAAAGAAAAGCCCCGCCTGGAGGGGCGGGGCTGGGGTGTGGGGGAGATTTTCCTGGGATCGCCGGCTTCCAGCCGGCTCTTGCTTGTCCGCGAGCGCGGCGCTTCCAAGGGCAGGCTGGAAGCCTGCGATCCCTGTGTAGTTAGACTGTGTCAGGATGGGTGCGGGCGAGAGACCGTGTGCACCCAGGCCCCTTGAGGCCGTTTTCC
>NZ_JBFNQD010000019.1:0-87042 GCF_040797145.1 Labrys neptuniae
GCCGGCATAGATCGGCCGCTCGAACGTATCGGACGAGACGACCTTGACGATGTCGGAGATCTGCATGACGTCGAGCAAGGCGGCAACGCGCGGCAGCACGTTCTTCCAGGCCGCCGTCGAGGGCGCCACGATGGCGTCATAGCCGCCGGCCAGGCTGACGATCAGGGCCGCCGTCGGCTCGGCCAGGCGATGCTCATAGGCGGCATCGGCCACCAGGACCTTTTCGACGCCCTGCAGCTTGGCGGCCTGTTCGGCGGCAGCCTGGGCGTTGGCACCGGCCACCAGCACATGCACCGGGCCACCGAGTTCCTTGGCGGCGGTGAGGGCACGGTTGGTGACGTCCTTGAGGCCGGTGGCGTCGATCTCGGCGATGAGAAGAGTGGTCATGATATCAATCCTCCTGCGCTCAGATGACGCCGGCTTCGTTCTTGAGCTTGTCGACCAGCTCGGCCACCGAGGCGACCTTCTTGCCGGCCTGGCGCGCCGGCGGCTCCACCGTCTTCACCACGGTCAGGCGCGGCGCGATTTCGACGCCCAGCGCCTCCGGGCTGGTCTCGTCGATCGGCTTCTTCTTGGCCTTCATGATGTTGGGCAGCGAAGCATAGCGCGGCTCGTTGAGGCGCAGATCCGTGGTGATGATCGCCGGCAGGTTGAGCGCAACCGTCTGCAGGCCGCCATCGACCTCTCTGACAACGTCGATCTTGTCGCCGCCGACCTCGAGCTTGGAGGCAAAGGTGCCCTGCGGCCAGCCCAGCAGCGCCGCCAGCATCTGGCCGGTGGCGTTCATGTCGTCGTCGATGGCCTGCTTGCCGAGGATGACCAGGCCCGGGTTCTCGTTACCGATCACCGCCTTCAGGAGCTTGGCCACCGCCAGAGGCTCGACGGTGGCGTCGGTCTTGACCAGGATGCCGCGGTCGGCGCCCATGGCCAGACCCGAGCGCAGCGTCTCGGCCGCCTGGGCCGGACCGATCGACACCACCACCACTTCGCTCGCCTTGCCGGCTTCCTTCAGACGCAGCGCTTCCTCCACGCCGATCTCGTCGAAGGGGTTCATCGACATCTTGACATTGTTGAGATCGACACCCGAACCATCGGCCTTGACGCGGATCTTCACATTGTAATCGACCACCCGCTTCACGGGCACGAGCACTTTCATTTTTTCGTTTCCCTGAGTTTGCATTGGGCAACGTTACATGCGGCTGCGAAAGCCTTGAGGATCGTAGGGGGACTCTGAAATCACCTGCGCTCTGCGCATATCGCCGAGGATTGGTACTTCGAGCTTGGTACCTGGATCAGCCAGTTCCACCGGCAGCAGTGCAAAGGCTATGTCGTGCCCGAGGGTGTAGGAATAACCACCGGACGTGATGCGACCGACAAGCTTGCCGTCGTGATAGACGCCTTCGTAGATGAGAGAGCTTGCTCCATCGGTGTCGATGGAAATCGTAACGGAACGCTGGCGAATTCCCTGTTCTTTCTGGCGGATGAGCGCGTCCCGACCGATGAAATCCGCCTTGTCGAGCCGGATGAACCGATCCAGGTTGCTTTCCCACGCTGTCAATTCTGGGTTCATATCGCGATACATGGCGCGATAGGATTTCTCCAGCCGCAGCGATTCAAGCGCGTGCAGGCCAACCAGTCGCAAGCCATGCGGCTCGCCCGCCTTCAACAAAGCCTCAAGAAGGTGGCGTTGGTAGCAGAGCGGATGATAAAGTTCCCAGCCAAGCTCACCTTCGTAATTGACGCGCAGCAGGCGAACGTCGCTTGCAAGGCCGACCGTGCCGGACCTGACGCTGAACCAGGCAAAGGCCTCGTTGGTAAGATCGATCTCGGTGAGTTCCTGAAGCACATCGCGTGCTTTCGGCCCGACGATCGTGAAACAACCGCGCTCGTTGGTTACATTCCGCAGTTGCACGCCGCCGTCCTTGGGCAAGAGCCGGGACAGGTCATCGAAATTCCAGCGCTCGGCCCTAGGCGTCGAAACCAGGTAGAACACATCGTCGGCAAGCCGCGCGACGACGTACTCGGCCTGCACTCCGCCCGACCGCGTCAGATGATGGCTAAGATTGACTCGTCCTGTCTTGGGCAGGCGATTGGCCAGAATGCCGTCGAGCCATGTTTCGGCGGCGGGACCGGACACCTCGAACTTTGTCATCGGCGTCATCTCGACAAGGCCAACGCCATTGCGGACGGCATGAACCTCTTCGCCGACATATTGTCCCTTCTCGGTCCAGCGCCAGCTGTACTGATCTTGGGCCTCTATCCCCGCCGGCGCGAACCAGTTCGGCATTTCCCAGCCATTCAAGACGCCCCAGACGGCGCCCCGCCCGGTGAGAATGTCATAGGAGGGAGCAGTCTTCTGCGGACGGGCGGCGGGCATGTCCTGCCCAGGATAATGCTGCTCGGCATGCGTGCCCCAGCTCTCGCGGACCTTGCGGCGTGTCCACTCCTTGTTGGCATAGTCGCCGAATCTGCGCGGATCTAGTTCGGACGTATCCAGGCTGTTCCCGCCCTCGACGATCCGCTCGGAGAGGTAGTAGCCGATCGCCCCGCCCCAGAGGATACCTCCCGGCACGCCTTCAGCGAGCCAGACATTTTCCAATCCCCAGGCAGGTCCCATCAGAGGCAATTCGTCGGCCGTCATCTGGAAGGGGCCGCGCACATTGGCCTTGATGCCGACCCGCCCGAGCGCTGGAACGAGGTCCATCGCGCGCTCCCAATTCCATGCCACCGCGTCGAAATCCTCCTCGACGAGATCAGCTCCGAACCACTCCGGAACGCCATTTTCGGCGAAGAGCTTGAGATGCTCGGTCTTCTCATAGGGACCGAACATCAGGCCGTCGCCTTCCTCTCGTAGATAGCCTTCGAAGGCTTCATCGCGCAGGATCGGCATTTCCCGCAGACCCTGCCGCTTGCGATCCGCGATCTCCGGAACGGTATCGGTGATCCAGTACTGATGAAGGATCGGAATGGCCGGAATCTCCAACCCCAGCATCGCGCCGGTCTGCCGGGCATAGTTGCCGGTCGCGGAAATGATATGTTCACAGACGATCTCGCCCTTGTTCGTCAGAACTTTCCATTCGCCGCTCATAAGACGTTCGAAGCCGCGTACTTCGGTGTTGAGATGGACCTTGGCACCGCGGTCACGAGCGCCCTTGGCCATGGCCTGGGTCACGTCGGCGGGTGCAATATGCCCATCATCGGGATGATAGAGTGCACCAAGCATCTCATGATTGTTCTCCAGCAGCGGCCAGAGCGCCTTGATTTCCTGTGGAGTTACCAACTCCGCCCGGATCCCCTGGACCTCAGCTACACTCATGTAGCTCTTGTATTCGTCGAGGCGATCACGCGTATTGGCGACCCGGAGCTGACCGCATTTGTGCCAGCCGACTTGCTGCCCTGTTTCGGCTTCCAACTGCTCGTAAATTTCAATCGTCTTGGCGATCATACGCCCGATATTGATGCTGCGGGCATAGGAAGGAATAAGCCCGGCGGCATGCCAGGTCGAGCCAGCGGTCAACTGCGTGCGTTCCAGCAGCGCTACATCGGTCCAACCTCGCTTGGTCAGGCCATATAAAATGGCCGCGCCAACGCAGCCGCCACCGATAACGACCGCTCGAGCATGAGTCTGCATGAATACCGATCCCAATAAGATTTCATGTGAGACTACAAAGCCATCCGCCGTTTGTGACGTTGCAAAAAAATGCACCAAAGCATAACTTCAATTCATGCATAGACTGCGATCCCTGGTCCCCTCCGCGAATTACCTGTTCGTCTTTGAAGCTGCGGCGCGGCGAAGAAGTTTCACAGCCGCCGCCCAGGAACTGAACGTATCGCAGCCAGCGGTCAGCAAGACGATTAAACTTCTGGAAGAGGCGACCGGTCTGAAACTGTTCAGACGTGAAAATGCGCGCCTGGAACTCACCGCTGAAGGACACAGATTCTACAAGGAAACGCAGCAGGCCTTCGATCATCTGCACATGGTGCTGACGTCGCTGAGAACCAGGCATTCGAACGACACGGTCAGAGTGTCGTTTTCCGCTTCCTTCGTGCAGCTATGGCTTTTGCCGCGCCTGAAGGATTTCAAGTCCCGGCATCCGGACATTGTCCTGCGTATCGAGGAAAGCAGCCGCGACGACCAGGACCTCAACGAAGAGGACATCGATATTTCTGCGAGGCTGGGCAACGGCAAGTGGCCGGGGCTGGAGGCATGGCATTTCGTGACCGAGGAAGTCGCGCCGGTCTGCAATGCGGAGTATTTGCGGGATCATGGCGCCATCGATACGCCCGCTGATCTACTGAGCCACCCGCTTCTGCATTTCGAGGAGCGGCATCGTACGCGCTTGGGATGGCGGGAATGGCTCACACGTCAGGGCGTGCCCCTGCCGCGTCTTCGCCAGGATTTCGTTTTTACCGATGCCCTTGGATCGATCGAAGCCGCGGTCCTTGGCCAAGGCATAGCGCTCGGCTGGAAGCATCTCGTCCATGACCATGTCGAGGCGGCACGTCTGGTCTACCCGATCGATGCCGTGCATCGTTCGGGGCAGGCGATCTATCTCATCATGCCGACACAACGTCCCGCCAAACCAGCGGCCATGCTGTTTCGGGACTGGCTGCTCCAGCAGAACGCGGACGCACCCATTCGCATGATCGGCGGAACATCCGCGAATGCACAGAGCGCACCCCCCTCAGTTCCGCCCGAGGGAAAGAGATAGTGGTCCGTCGGCGCTGGATGGTGCCTATGGTCGGGGTTCCGAACCTTACATGTTGCCGGCATACGAACGACGAACAAGGCTTTGCTGGACATAGTTGATCATCGTGATGAAGTCGAAAACCGGCCGTCCGGTAGCTGCCTGTACGGCATGCGCATAAGGCGGCAGATCACTGCATTCCAAGAGGATGGAACGCACCTGGGGATGTTGCTCTACCAATTTGCTGGCGACCTCGGTCACCTCGCGTTCGATTTCGTCAGAATCCAGCGTACCCTTTTCTTCGAGAATCGCTCCCCGAAATTCCGTCTCGCCCTCCATGCCGGCGATCGCCAGGGGAATGTCACCGGGCACCGAGCAGGCTGAAAAATGCCGTTGCGTAAGCCGCGAGGCGTCGGCCGTGATGATACCGACACTGCCGCCGCAAAGCGCATGCATGAAGGGTATCTGCATGAGGCTGGACAGGAAGACGGGAATGTCGACCGCTGCCGCCACCTCCTCCTGGAAGTAAGCCATGAACCCGCAGGCACCGGTGATGGCCCGGACACCTCTGTCCCTCAATTCGACCGCCGCTTCCACGAAAGCTTCCTCCAGAGCCGGATCGCGCTGGTTCAGCAGCCGTTCGATGGAAGCGCCACGCACCTCCTGGAACCGTACGGGATAGTCATAGGTGGTTGCGTTGCCGACATTGCCGGGAATGCAGGGATAAGCGGCATCCAGTATGAGAATGCCGATCTGCTCGCCGTACCAGGACTGGGACTTGCGCCGAACCTTGTACACACTCATCGTTATTGTCTCAGTGTCATCAAAAAAGGGGGAGCAGAAAATAGTTCTGCTCCCCTGGCCCGGCTATTGAACCAGGCGCGGATCGCCGGTATCGGCTGCGGTACCGTCGAGACCGTAGGACTTCAGGATCTTGACGATGGTGCCGTCCTGATGCATCGCCGCGATATCGGCATCCAGGGCCTGGCCAAGGTCAGTCGCCTTCATGGAGTAGGGGAAGGCGGCCTGAGCGGCTTCCTTCGTGGCTTTCACGCGATCATCGGGTGCCGCGATCTCGACCTTGACGTCCTTCAAGGCACCTTTCTGCGCGGCGACGACGCCGGTGGAATAGCCGTCGACGGCAACCTGGATACGGCCCGCGAACAAATCCTGCTGCATGTTGACCGAGTTGGGATAAAGCTTCAGCGACGAGCCCAGCATGGTCTTCAGGTCGGCGACCCAGAGATAGCCCTGGACGGTGCCGACCTTCTTGCCTTGCAGATCTGCGACCTGCTTGAAGCCTTCCTTCGAATAGATCGCCATCTGGTCCGTATAGAGGGGCGCGGACAGGCTCATGACCTTTGCTCGCTCCGCGGTGCGATACCAATCGCCGGTCGTGATGTCGGCCTGGCCTGAGAGGATGTACTGGATCGCTGCGGCGGGATCGACAGCCACGGCTTTCACCGTCAGACATTCTCGCTTGGCGAAATCGGCAGCGATGTCTCCATCGATACCTTTCATCGTGCCAGTCTGATCCATGAACGAATGCGGCGCGTAGGTTGTCACGGCGACGGTCAAGGTTCCAGGTGCGATGGTGGTGAACTTGTGCTTGGGCGTGCAATCTTGCGCCGACGCCAGCTGCACGCAGGCGGCCAAGCCGGCAGCGGCTGCCAAGATAGTATAAGCCTTTGATTTATTTGAAGGCACGCTGGGCTTCCTTTCAATGCGGGTTAACGTTGGGCATAGAGGCCCGCCCGCCTCTCGACATGACTCACGAAGAGGGCGGCTGGTATCGATACGCAGGCGTAGAGGGCACCAGCGCACAGAAGAGCTGGAAAGTATCGGAATGTGGTCGAGCCGATCTCATAGGCGCTGCTGACCAGTTCCGGCAGAGCGATTGCGAAGCAGAGTGACGTACCCTGGAAGATCAGGATCGAAAATCCCAATAGGGCCGGCAGAGCGACTCGCAAACTTTGAGGCAGCAGGATGAAGCGCAGTTCGTCTATTCGGGTGAAGCAAAGCGCCTCTGAAGCTTCACGCTGCCCCTGCGGTATGGACAACAGGCTGGCCCGCATGATCTCGCTCGTATAGGCGCCGGTGTTCCAGGCCAGGGCGATGATCGCCGCAGCGAATGACTCGATCGTGAAGTTCAGACCCGGCAGGCCGAAATAGATGAACTGCAAAAGCACCAGCGCCGGTGCGCCGCGCCCCACCTCGACGAGAAACAGGGAAAGGGCTCGCAGGGCCTTGTTGCGGACCATCACGCCGAGGGCGAGCAGGAGTCCGAAGGGAATCCCGACAAGAAGGCTGAAGGCCGTGACCTGAAGGCTGACGGAAAAGCCAGCAAGCAGATCCGGCATCCACGAAATGATTTCGTCATATGTGGGAAACATCAGCGTGCCACCTTGCTTCGAAGGGCGGCATCCGCCTTGCGCGAAAGCCAGGCCACCGGCAGGCTCAACAAGATGTAGAAGAGCCCAACGATCGCGAAGATCTCCAGGCCCCTATACGTCAACTGCGAAAGCTGGTTGCCCTGATAGGCGAGTTCTGCCACCCCTATGGTGGAGGCGACAGCGGTTTCCTTCATGAGGCCGATGAGGTAGCTGGCGGTCGTCGGTATCGCCACTCGCAGGGCCTGGGGAGCCACAATGTCCTTCATTGTCGACCAGCGACCGAGGTCGAGCGCAGCGCATGCCTCCCATTGGCCGGTATGGACGGCATTCAGCGCACCGCGATAGATCTCCGCCATGTTGGCGCCGGCGATCAGGCCGAGCCCGCACAAGGCGGCTATGAAGGGACTGATCGGAAAGTAGGACATCCCGACACCAAAAAAGATGATGAACAGCCAGAGTATCGGCGGTATTGCCCGAATGATCTGGATGGCGATCAGGGTAGGCACGCGCACCAAGGCCAAGCGGTTCGTACGCGCCGCCAGGAGCGGCGCACCCAATATCGCTCCGATGATGAAGGAGCCCAGGGTCAGGGCTGCCGTCCAGGCCAAGCCCCCGAGAAAGATCGTTGTATAGGCCATGCTCATCGGTCATGCACCGCGCGCAAAAATCGCTGCGTCCGCTCATGCTGCGGATTACGCATGACTTGGGCCGACGGGCCTTTTTCGACGATCCGACCGTCTGCCATGATCATGACCGTATCGGACACGTTCTCGGCAAATCCCATTTCATGCGTCACGACAATCATCGTCATGCCGCTGTCCGCGAGTGCGCGCATGACTGCGAGCACTTCGAGCCCTAGTTCGGGATCAAGAGCGGAGGTCGGCTCATCGAACAGCATCACCTCCGGTTCGAGCGCGAGCGCACGGGCAATGGCGATGCGCTGTTGCTGGCCACCCGAACAGCGGACTGGAAACTGGGATGCCTTGTCGGCAAGTCCGACTCGGCTGAGCAGTTGCAACGACCGCTCGTCGGCTTCGGCGCGCTTGCGGCCGAGAACCCGTTCCTGAGGAAGGCTGACGTTCCGAAGGACCGACATATGGGGGAAGAGGTTGAAGGACTGGAAGACCATGCCGACGCGTCGACGCAGGCCTGACAATTCCTCACGGGAGACTGGCCGTGCGGCGTTGATGGTTGTTGGACCAATTGTGATCGTGCCGCCGTCCGGCCGCTCCAGGTAGTTGACGCACCGGAGCAATGTGCTTTTCCCCGAACCACTCGGGCCTATGATCGCAAGGACTTCGCCTGCCTTTATGTCAAGGTCGATTTTATCGAGGACCGTCAGTGTTCCATAATGTTTGCTAAGGGAATCAAGGCGAATGAGTGAATTGTTATTCTCTTTTTTCATCGCCTTATGATTCCTGAATTAGTACAATTCTTCTGCTCCTCGCTGTGAATTTAACAAATAGATACGCATTGTATCCCATCGAATTCCTCCCTTACATTCAATATCTCGACACCAAAAGGAGATGTAGTCTTTCTCAAGAGAATGCTTGTCGTAGATTATTGTTTTTATTTCCCCGTCGGTATTTTTTACTTCTATTTAAAACGGTTGTAGCATGAGGGGTAGCAGTGGAGGAGTAGGAAAAAAATGTGCCGATGCATATCCTCAAGTTATGCATATTGCTTCAGAATTCCGGGGGCTCTCCAGGCAGTTGGGCTCAGGACTTCGGTAACGGGGCGTCGCAGTCAGGCGATTTTGGGCGAGCATAGTCGTCCGCTTGCAGGCAGATGTGTCGATGCTTAGAGCGCTCGACAAAACCTCTTCCTTGCTCTGAAGGCGATGATGGCGTCGGCGATAGTGAGTTCGACGACCCAACGGAGCTTTCCGAGATGGCTGCTGCTTTCGATGCCCCGTCTGGCGATGCGCGGTATGATGGATCGGTTCCGCAAATAGCGTCGGCAACGATCGAAGTCGTAGGTGTTGTCGGCATGGACCTTGCGTCTGCCGAACCGGTCAGACGGCATCGACGACGGCGGTCAGGGCCATGCTGTCGTGGCGATTGGCTCCGGTCAGGACGACGGCGAGAGGAACGCCGGCACCGTTGACCATGATGTGGCGCTTGGTGTCCGGCTTGCCGCGGTCGGTCGGGTTCGGCCCCGTCCCGTCGCCCCCCTTTTCGCGGGAACGCAAGAAGCATCCACACTGGCGCGTGACCAGTCGATCTGTCTGGCGAGGCTCAGCCGGTCAGCATGTGCCGATGGATCTTGTCCCAGAGCCCGGCATCCTCCCAGGTCCGCAGCCGACGCCAGCACGTCATGCCCAAGCAACCCGCTACCTCGAACGGCAGGCGTTCCCAGGGGATCGCCGTGTAGAGAACGAACAGGATGCCGCCGGGCATGCCCCGAGCCTCCACCGAAGGTCGGCCGCCCTTGGGGCGCGTCTCCCGCGCCGGCATCAACGACGCGATCTCAGCTCACAAATCATCAGGAAGAAGCTTCTTCGCCATGCCGACAAACTCAGGCCGGTTTGGTTAACAAACGGTTTTGTTAGGTGTTCTAAGTCATTTCACGAATCGCATGATGGAGGTATTATAATAATGCATTCTCAGACTCTTCGATAAAGGCAGCTCACAATGATGAGCAAGATGAACTTAGCTGAAGTCACCAACTGTCCTCGCCCGAGACTTCTGCGAGCTAGAGCACCGCGACGAAGAGTGGATGCCGATTTTCGGAAAAAACGGTGCAACAACAATGATCTACACGATCAAATCCGATTCCGGAATCGAGTCTGATCCTGTAGCGAATGACGAATATGGAACCAAACGAAGTTACTTTGGACAATTGCCTGGTGGGGACGGCGTGAGCGACGTGCTACAGCCGCAAAGTGCCCACGGGCGGCAGATGCTGCCTATCATACGCCAAGTGACGCCGGGTTTGGCGCTGGCGTGGCTGGCATTGGTGGCCCTCCTGGGATGGTGGATGTCACAGCGGATCGTGGCGGAGCATCTGGACAGCCTGGCGTCCAGCGCCCAATACGAGACCATCACCACCGCGCGCATCATGGACCGCTTGTTCACCGAGATGGTCAGCGTGGCCAATATGGTGGCAGGCCAAGCCGACGTGATTCAACTCGCCGTCCGCTATCGCGCGGATCCGCCCGGCGCTGCCGCCCTGACGCGCCAACAGCGCGCCGTGCAGTTCACGCAAGACCCCCTGGTGCGCAAAGTCGGCGACTTCATGAATGCGCTGGCAAGTGATCTGGGGTATGCGCGCATTTATATGAACAACATGTCGGACGACACGGTGACGGCCAGCAATTGGGCCGAGTCCGATAGCATCGTCGGCATGATCTACTCGGGTCGGTCCTATCTCATCGATGCATTGCGCGACGGTACGGGGTCTTCGTTCGGCATCGCCCGGCTGAACAAGACACCATCCTATTTCGTGGCCAGCCGTATTGTCGACGCGAACGACGTGCCGCAAGGCTCGGTCACGGCTAAGTTCGATGCGCCCAATGTGGCATCCTACCTGACAGGACGACACATTGCGCTGATCGTGAACCGTCAGGGGCGTGTGATCACCGCTTCGTCCGACAGCTTCATGCTTCGCAATGTGGCGGCACTTCTCCCACCAGGCACGGTACGGCCGCCGGACAATGAAGAGGAGCCGGGCGAACCCATGGACGTGCGCGCGATCGCGGGTGCGACTCATGCCGACCAATGGCTTATCGACGGCAGGCCTTATCTGCTGCGGCATCAGCCGCTGGCCGGTACACCGTACCAATTGTTCACGCTTGCTTCTCTCGAGCAATTGGTACCCATGCGCAGGCAGCATTTTTGGACGGCAGGGCTGGTGGCGGCGTTCGGGCTGGCCTTGATCCTGCTCTTCGACCGTGTGGCCGCGCAGTTTGCCGAGCGCCGCCTGCGAGCCGAACAGGCTCGCGATATCGCCAGGTCCCAAGCAGCCGAGCGAGAACTGACAATCAAGGTTCGCGAGAGGACTGCGGAGCTTGCGGAAAGCAACACTTCGCTGAAGGCGGAGATCGATCGGCGTCATTTGCTCGAGGCGAAGCTCAGGCAGTCCCTTGATTCCGTTAACGACGCTTTGGCGCAGCAACAGGACTTTGTGGCTATGGTGTCGCATGAGTTCCGCGGCCCGTTGGCCGTGATAGCCGTCGCCGCGGACAATCTGATGGCTTCTGTGGCTGAGGGTTCCGACAACATAAAGCTGCGCATCGACAAGATTGGCCGCACCGTCAAGAGAATGTCCATGCTGATTGAAAACCTCCTCGCCGGTGACAGACTCAATACCGGGCTGGTGCCTTTTGTTAAGGTGGAGGTATTTGACCTCAACGAAATATTGCATACCGCCAAAGCGGGCCTGGACGATAATGCCTCGAGGCGCGTCAACTTCATTCATGATGATCATGATGATGCGGCAATGGTAAAGGGTGACCGCGTTCTGTTGGAGATTGCGGTGCAAAACCTGATCCAGAACGCTCTAAAATATTCAGCTTTAACAAAGCCAGTGACGGTGCGGCTGTCGACCGATCAAGGCGTTGCGTTTGTCCATGTGACCGACCAGGGGACCGGCGTGGCACTCGGCGATCGTGATTTCATATTCATGAAATACTATCGCGGATCCGGAAAAAGCGCGAGTGGCTCTGGTCTGGGTCTCTACATTTCACGGGAGATCGCCCAGCAGAACGGAGGTGAGCTTATACTGGCGGCCAGTGACGCTACGGGGTCGACATTCCGTCTTTCACTACCCCTCGAGAGGTCAGCCGGCCTGTCTCAAGAGCATGAACTTCGCAACTCCCAACCCGTTCAGCTCGAGCCCTGAGCTACGTGTAGAGAATTTTGCCTGCGATCAACATCCTAAGGGCGAGGATTTTTCGTCTGCGATGGACGTCCGGCTTCGTAATACGGATGTTGAGATGGTTCGCCCGCTGGGGAGGATTACGGTCGATCCGGCGACCGAGCCGGGCGCAGGTTGGTTTGCATAATCTGCATATCGTCTTATCGCTGCTGGCTAAGCAGTCTCGAGGGCAGCCCAGATCGCCATATGATGACGTGATGCTTTGGGGATAGGCTGGCCTTGGCTTTTTGCATTTTGGATCCACAGGCTGATTGCCTCCTGCACTTTGGCGAGCGTTCCCTCCGGCGTCTCGCCATTACTCGAGCAGCCAGGCAGGTCCGGGACGATCGCGGTGAAACCACCACCGTCAACCGCTGCTCTTGGTTCGACCAAAACTGCATATTTGAGAGCGCTCATGGTTCCTTTCCAATCGAACCGGATTGCCAATCGATCGAATGAGCAATCCGGCAAGAATCTCCTTAGCCGGCTTGTAGGAGGCAGGTTCCCGCGGCAATCCCTGCTTGGTGACCGAACAACTGAGTATGGATGCGTTCAGGTTCCAAATCGGCAACAATGGTTTCCACTTCCGGAATCGGCGGTGTATTTGCCGACTTGAGTAGATCTGCCCAATCCGGAATTTCTCAGCCGCAGGTCCAAAATTCGAGGCAAAAAACCTGCCTTCATCGCAAAGTGATTTTGCCTCGAACGCAAGTCACTGCATTGCGTCATCTGTCGTGGGCAGCCCCACCTACCATTTATAGCGTGCGCCCACCGTGCCCTTGACCGTGTAGTTGTCGTTGCCGGAACTGCCGGACAGGGCGGTGGCATAGTCTGCCTCGCCATAGACGCTCCACTTGTCGTTCCAGGCATAGGTGCCGCCGAGACCAACCTCGCCCCAAAGGCCCTTTTCCCGCTGCTTGACCGAGGTGCCGGCAACGTCGACCTTCGTGTCCCGGAGGAACTCGTTGGTGAGGTTGACGATGCCATAGAGCTGCATCCGGCGGACATTGCCGTCGGCGTCCTTCCAACTGTCCAGCTTCTCCACGCGCACGCCGGCCCGGCCCTTGAGGCTGTCGCCAGCGCCGAGGGAAACCCTGTTGCCGAGCGTATCGGTGAAGCTGTCGAAATTGACATGTGTCCAGGCGAGTTGCACCTGCGGCACCACGCTCCAGCCCGAACCGAGATCGAAACGCCGGCCTATTTCGAGGCTGAGGGCGGTGGAGTAGCCCTGATTGTCACCGCCGCGCTTGTTGGAAAGACTGCTCTGGTAAAGCGTGAACTGGCCAATGCCGTCGGCGTAGAAGCCATTGGCTCCGAGCCAGGTCGCATTGACGCCGATGCCGTAGCCCTCACTGGAGATCTTGCCCTTGCGCACCGCACCGGTGACAGGATCGCGGGTAATGTCGATGTCGGCCCGCGAGGTGCCGATGGTGGCATAGCCGCCGAGCGTCATCTCGCCGGCCGCGCTTTCGGATACCGCGCCCTCATAGCCGGCCTGCAGGAAACCAATGCTTTCCTTGTAGGACGAGCCGATCGAGGGGCTGAAGGATGAGTATTGCCCTCCGATACGCCCCCAGGCGCCCTGGCCATAGATGACCGGGCCGCCATTGACATAGACGCTGGCCTGCTCGGCATTGACCTTGCACTTGTAATTCTGGGCCGGGTCCTTGCACCAAATGGTTTCCGCGGGGGTGCCGTTCGGCCAGATGCGGTTGCCGGTGCGCTGCTGCAGCGTCCCCAGCGTCGAAAAGGCGAAGTTGCTCAGGATCTGGGCATAGGGCAGGGAGGTTTGCGTCGGCTCGTTCAGGCCGACATTGCGCAGGAACCAATTCTCGTCCGTCGGCGTGCCCGTATTCGGATCGAGGCCACCCCGGAACAGGTTGTAGTCATAGGCACCCGCGGAAACGGTCCGGGTGAGATGGAAGGCATCGGAGTTGGTCGTTCCGCCATTCTCCACCCGCACCACTTCGATACCGTCCTTGATGGTCGCCGCGCCCGGGCCGCCATTGTTGACGATGGTCAGGCCGGTCGATCCCGTGGCGCTGCCGCCATCGATCACGATCTGATCGGATGGAGAGGAATCATCGCCCAGATAGGTATTCACGACGACCGTACCGACTGCACCGCCGGTGCCTCCGACGAAATTCGAGGTCGTCAGCGTCTTGTAGGCGCCGCCCGCGGGCGGCGTGAAGACGATGAGCCCTGTATTGTTGGTGGTGCTGGTCGCATTGTTGTTGACTGTGGAACTGGCCGTCATGGTCCAGGTGCTGGCGCCATCGACGGTCATGGTGTTGGCGTTCAAGGCTACACCGGTCAGCCTGCTCCCGGTCAGTGTCGCATTGGCCTTGGCGGCTCCCTCTCCCACGACGTTGCCGGTCAGCGCCATGTTGGTGAAATTGCCGCTGGTGCTGCCGCCAACGGCATGCACCACGATGCCGCTGCCCGTCGTGGGGGCGACGCCGGTCAGGTTGGCGACGACATTGCCGGCCGTTCCGGTGATCAGGTCACCCGTCGCGCTCAGGGAACCGCCCGTCATCGTCACCGTGCCGTCGCCCGTGCCGAGAATGCCCGACGAGCCGGTCCCGTGGGCCGTCACGGCGGTGCCGGTCGCGTTGATCTGGCCGCCACCGTTGACGGAAAGGCCCGAAGCGGCCTGCGTGGTGACGGTCGAGGCTGTCAGCTTGACATTGCTTCCCACCCCTTCCGATAGCGCACCGAAGGCTCCAGCTCCGCTGGTGTTCACTGTGGTATTCGCAGCGTCGACGACACCGCCCTGCATCGCGTGCAGGCCCATGGCGTCGACACCCGAAGTGGTGACCGCCGTGCCGCCGTTCGCACTGCTCGCCAGTGTGACCGTGCTGCCGGGACCGGTCGCCCGGACACCATCGGCGGTGAAATTGGCGGTCGGGGCGCCACCGGTCGTGATGGTGCCGCCGGCAACCGTGGCAGTGCCACCGGCATTGGCAACGACACCGATGGCACCGTCACCGGTGGTTGTGAGCTTGTTGTCCGTGATCGTGAGCGTGCTGCCGGCCCCGTTGGCCTCCGCGCCATTGGATTCCTTGCCAATCTCACTTGCCAAGTAATGGCCGCCGGACGTGCCGAACCCTGCCTTGTACCCGGTGGTGATCTCGCCGCCGGTTACACTCATCGTACCGCCGCCCGTGGCACGGACACCGGCACTGGACGGGCCGGTCGTCCTGACGATGGCATCGGTAATGGCGACCTTGCTGGCCGTTCCGTTCCCATCCGTCCCATCTGCAATCGCGCCGGTGGAGCCGGTCTCATAGGTGAAAATGCCGTAGCCCTTGAAATCGATAAAAGCCCCACCCTGAGCCACCGCGCCGGCGCTGGCCGCGCCATAGGTGGTTACGCTGCCACCCTGGTCAATCGTGATCTTGCTGCCGGTCCCCTGGGCGAGGAGCGCCACGGAATTGCTGATGAGCGTTCCATGATAATTGCCGGTCACGACCGCGCCGCCGTGGATGGTGGCCGTTCCCCCATCGGTAACCAGCATCCCCGCACTGTTATTGCCGCGGGTGTTGATATAGCTGCCGTTCGTGACGATGGTGCTGCCGGCACCCGAAACGAAGGCGCCGGCCGTATCCTCGCCGAAAACGAATCCACTCACGACGTTGAGGGTGATCTGGCCACCTGAATCAGCGACGAAGGCAGAACTGCCCGTGCCATTGGTTATGATACCGGTTGTCGTGGCATCGATGCCGGTTATCTCGATCTTGCCACCATTGGCGGCATAGGCGGCATATGCATTGTTGCCGTATGTGACCACGATTTGTTGCCCGGTATTCGGCGGTAGCGTCACTCCGTTAGAGTCAACCTTCACATTGCTGCCGGTTCCGGTTGCGAAGATGCCATGGCTACCATCGCCCCCCGTGGTGACGAGCGTACCAGTTGCATTGATGTGGCCGCCGCCATCGGCATAGAGGCCGTGACTGCCCGCGCCGGTCGTATCGACATGTGTGGCGTCGTACCCCTCGCTGCCACCCGGCGCGCCGCTCAAATTGATCGTTCCGCCGCCGCTTGCATGGGCGCCGGCGCCGGTACCGCTCGCCTCCAAGCGGACAACGTTCCCCGTGTAGATCCCGGTGCCCGAGGCACTGACAGCGTCCGTGGCGTCAGTGCTAGATCGGGTCGGAGTGCCCGGCGTGCCCGTATCCGTGCAACTGCCCGAGGAGATACTCACAGGCGCATCCGGTGCCGGTGCGCATTGTGCCAGGGCTTGGGACGGCATTGCCGTCGCTGACAGGGCTGTCGCGAGCAGCGTGCTTCCCAGGAACAGCGCTTTTGGGCTGCACCCGTGAAGGAGGTGACGAAGCATCAATTCTCTTCTCACCATCCGCCTCAGGCTCTCGCCCTGTTCATTGCCAGCCATGTTCCGCCCCCTAACGCGCCCGGTCTCGTAGGCATCCGGCTGGCGATTGACTTAATCACACAGCCGAGTCTGTTCCGTAATGTATCGGGAAATCATGAATATTAAATACGTTTAAAAATGTAAATACGAGTAATGATTTTTGAATTAAATCTATTATATATTTTATTTTCACTTCCTTTCACTTCCTGTCTCTTGCTTTCATTTGTGTTGGTGTCGTATTGCTATGATTTCATAGCGGTACTCCGTGGACAGGGCGCGCGAGGACGGCCTCGTCGACTTCGTTGGGGTTGATTTGCTCGATAAAGTTAAAATTATAGTTATAAATTTTAAAATATATAACCAAATATAGATAATAGATTGAAATCTATGCATTCTTTTTCAATTGTATCTATAATTAATTTTATGTATTAAATATCAAAATTAAGTATTTACATTCCTAAATGAGTAAGTATATATTTTTGTGGATGTGTTGGCATATATTATCCGAGGGGTGTAGGTCAAAATGGTCTTTTTGACGCGAATTTTCATACCGATGACTGTTGGAGTCGTGCTGGCAGGCTGTGTTTCCAACCCGACTACGACGGTGCGGCAATCGGCGCCTGACCAGTTGGCGATGTCCCAACGAGATGCCCGTTTCCTCGCCTCCCTGCCCGACGTAAAAACAAACCCGTCCTATGTGCGGACAGTGGTCGATACCCCCACCAAGGCGCCTCCCGGAACGATCGTCGTGGATGCACCGAGGCATCTTTTGTATTTGACCCTCCCTGACGGCAAGGCAATTCGCTATGTCGTGGCAACCGGACGTAACGGCTTTGCCTGGCGAGGGTCTGTCTATGTCGATCACCAAGCCGCATGGCCAGACTGGAATCCGCCGGCTGACATGCGCAGCAGGGATCCGCGCGTGCAGAAAACGAGCGGCGGTCCTGAAAATCCGCTGGGAGCCCGGGCGCTCTATCTCTACGCCAATGGTGCGGATACCCTTTATCGCATACACGGCACCAACGATCCGTTCAGCGTCGGCATGCCGGTTTCTTCCGGATGCATTCGCATGAGCAATGCCGACATCATCGATCTGGCCAGTCGCGTGCCCAATGGAACGCGGGTCATGGTGTATTGAGGGAGCACGAAGTCGAAGTAAGTCTTCCCTGCCACATACGGCCATAACCGCATCGCAAGAACCTCGATCGAGGAAAATCTGTGAAACAGAACATGCGAACTCTGTGCGTATGGATGTAGCCATGCCGGCTTTCAGGTCTTTGTGGGCTTCTTCCTGGAGGGCGGTAATTTGCCCGCTTTGCTTCTTTTGGTTGTTGTTCCAGAAGGCTGCTTTGCATTGGGCTGTGGTTTCGCGGGCTGTTCCGGCCGAGCGCTTAGGAGATTGTCGACCGAAGGCGGTTGCGGCGGCTCAGGGGGAGTCTCCCCGTAAGCGGTCTGGAAGCTTGGGAAGGCCTGACGCATCACGACAGCGGGGGCCGGTCTGTCGCTCTGGAACGCGGTGGCGAGCTGGTTCGGCACCGCCGAGGCGGTGCGCTGGTCCGGCTGGTCGGCAGAAATCGGCGGCTTGAGACTGCGCTTGGTGCGGTGATCAGGGTCCGCAACCGTTCGCCCGCTCGGGGACTTGCCGACAAGGTAATTCTTCTGCCATTTCTGCTCCAAGGTTATCGGATCCCCCTGGGCAAGGCCGATGTTGAACTTGGTGCGCTCGCTGAGCCAGAGTTTGTATTCCCTTTCCAGCTGGGGCTCGTCCGCGAGGGGGCGAGTTACCGGCTGCACGCTCTCGATCGGCAGGCTGGGCACCAGCGTAATGAAGCAGAACGGCTCGTCCTTGGCGAAATAGACCGTGCCCGGCTCGGTGAATTTCCAGTTCATGGTGAAGGTGAAGGGCAGCCAGCTGGTTTCCACCAAGCCGTCGAGCGCCTGGATGCCGTGCTTGAGGCGATTGGGCGCACCACGCGCCCACGTCATCCATCCGGGCGCCGTGCGGAAGAGATAGCCGGGGTGAAATGTGATGATGCCGTGCCCGAAGCCGAGGGACACATGATGCATAGGCGCCTTGGGATCATCCGGACGCAGGATCACATCATCCTTGCCGTTGAGACCCGTCCAGGTTGCCCAAAAGCCGGTTGGATTCAAAAGCTCCCATCCGGTGGTATTGGCCATGGTCAAGGGCGTGCAGCGATAGGCAAAACGCTGGTTGGTGAAGTCCATCCAATCGCGTTCGGCGCTGCCGGGAACGAGGCGAGGGGGGCTTGCTGTGACGGAAAAACATTCCAGTTGCGGTGCGCTGATCGCCAGGTCACTCATGCGACACTCTTACTTGGCACTGTGGTTCACAGGACAGCCGAAGACGGGCTGGTTGAGCCCCCGCTTGACGCGGTGGTCCGCGTCGGCGGCGCTTTTTCCCGAGGGCGACTTGCCGGTCAAATAATTCTTCTGCCATTTCTGTTCCCGGGCAAAAGGATCACCGGCATCCTTGGCCGCGCTGAATTTGCTGCGTTCGCTCGCCCACACGAGATATTCCCTGTGCAAACCGGGCTCCTCTTCAAGCGGGCGGATGACCGGCTGGACATCCTCGATCGCCACGCTGGGCATCAGCGTAATGAAGCAGAAGGGTTCGTCCTTCTCGAAATGCACGGTGCAGGGCCGCGTGAAACGCCAGTTCATGGTGAAGGTAAAGGGCAGCCAATTGGTCTCCACCACGCCATCAAGCGGATGGATGCCGTCCTTGAAACGATTGGGCGAGCCGCGCACCCAGACGACCCAGCCCGGATCGGTGCGGAAAAGATAGCCGGGGTGAAAACTGATGATGCCGTGGCCGAAGAAGAAGCCAGTCTGATGCAATTTCTCCCCGGCGACGTGCGGGCGTAGAATGATGTCGTCACGGCCGTTTCCACCAGTCCAGGTCGCCGAGAAACCCGACGGATTGAGCAGTTCCCACCCCGTTGCATTGGCAATGGCCAAGGGCGTGCAGCGATAGGCATAGTGATCGCTCGTCCGATCCATCCATTCGCGCTCGCTGCCAGCGGCGACGAGTCGCGCGGGATTCGAATGGATTGAAAAGCCTTCGAGCTTCGGCGCCTGCATGATGAAGATTCCGGTTGAATATATCGTCTCGCCCGAAAATCCGGATCGGATCGAGAACTGGAACGGGCATTCCTGGCCTCGGAGCACCCAACAATTATGCGAGCAGCGCCTGCCGGACATCGTTCAACGAGAAGCAGTGTCTTTACGCCGGCCTAGGAACTCGCGACTGTCGGCCTCCCGGCCAGTTCAAGATCTCAAGACAACACGTTTAAAGCCAGCCGTTGATGAGCATCAATCTGGGATACTGTCCGGTAGCCTCGACGCCGCCGCGGCAGTTTAAGTAAGACCAAATTGGGAAGGGCGCACCGGACGCACGAACCCGATTTCCGGGCTACCCTCTTCAATTGGCCTCTACACGGTCTGAACTGTCGCAAGACCCGTCTATTCCAGAATTTTCTCGATCTGTACCAATCTCCCATCCGAGGCCTCGGGAATAGCACCTGCTGTCCCGAAGCCTCGTCTGGTCACGGGTGGCCCCCGGTCGTGGGCCACCCGATAATGGAGACCGATCGAACTTCGTGGATCAGACCGTTTATACGCCGGAGGGACCGGGAGGACCGGGAGGTCCCACTGGGCCAGGATCTCCAACTGGGCCGGGCTCACCCGGCGCGCCAGTCTCACCGGACGGACCGGTTGGACCCGTGGGACCGGCTGGTCCGGTCGGACCCAGCGAGCCCGGAAGTCCATCTTTCCCAGGCTCGCCGGGGGCGCCAGGCTGACCAGGAGCGCCAGGCTCGCCATTTGCACCAGGAGCGCCGGGCTGTCCATCTGTTCCAGGCGTGCCGGGCGGGCCTTCGGCCCCGGGCGCACCAGGCTCGCCATTCTGACCAGGCGTTCCATCCGTTCCAGGCGTACCATCCGTTCCAGGCGTACCTGGGGTGCCGGGCGTACCGGGTGCTCCTGGAGGCCCAACGACCAGGACCGGTGGCGGCCGCTTGGTTCCCCTGGGCATTTCGGCGGCATCGCGGCCGATGTAACTCGGCAGATAGTCCTCGCGATCCCGTTGCTTGAGGGTGCGTTCGGTCGGCGCATCCGGTGCCGTGAAGACTCCGCTGCGCTTCTCGCCGAAACCATCGCCGCCATAGGTGACTGCCGGCATGCTGGTGTTGCTGCCCGTGCCCAGGAAGAAGCGCAGACCGCCCTGGACGGTCAGGTCGTTGCCCTTCTTGCGGCCGAAGGAGCTGTCGAAACCACTAACCCTCTTGCCGTAGGCCACATCCGCGAAGAGGGAAGCGGCGGTATTGGTGTTGAAGTTCACGAGATATTCGGCACCGCCGACGACCTGGTTGCGACCGCCGGTGTAACGATGGCCCACATTCAGCTTGAGATTGTCCGTCGCATACCAGGCGACGCGAACATCATCGAAGAATCGCAGCTTGCTGTTGAGGTTCTCGTATTCGAGCCCGGCCACGCCCTGCAGCGTGAAGGGGCCCCAGTAGAGCTGGCCCTCGAGGCCGCCCTTGGCATTCTGGTAGCCATAGACCGAGTTGCCCTGACGCGACGCGAAATAGCCGGTGCCATATAGGAAACTGCCATAGCCACCGATTGCACCGATGGTGGGATCGCGCCAGAACACATGACCAGCCCCGCCATAGAAGCCGGTATTGCTGGCAACGCCCCCGACGACGTCGGCCTGCGCGCCAAACGACTGCCCGAGTGGCAGCGCCAGCGAGCCGCCGGCATAGCCATAGCCCGAGCCGCCAAAGCTGTTGCCGCCGCCTAGTTCCAGCTTGCCGTTGACCGCGGCCACAGCCTGGGTGCCGGGCGGCGCCTGCACGGACCCGGCCACTGGCGTGGCAACCGGGGCCATCTCGACATAGTCGCGTCCAGCCCCGGCCGGCGGCACGTGAGCCGTTTTCCGCCCCAGCCGCCGCAACTCCGCCTTGGCCTTGGAAGCTTCGGACGTTGCGACCTTCAGCTGGCTTTCCAGCGCCTTCTGGCGATTCTGGAGATCCACGATCATCTTGAAGAGTTGTTCGTTGGTCGCAGATTGCGCCCAACCCGTGGCGGGCGCCCAGAAGCACGCCAACGCCAGGACAGAACAACTTAGACTAAACTTTCCATGTACGGCCATGATTGACCTTTCTAAACAGAGGTTAGCCTAGGTCATGCACCGAAAGTTTGAGAATCATAATCCCCCCAACATCGACGATCACCAAACAAATAATCGCTACCGCGATACCTCCGATTCGTCAAGTTTTTCTGAAATTATTGCTTAAGAATTTGAAAGGCTTATTAAAATTACCTTACGTAACTAAAATAAATATAGCCACGCGATGTCGTCGCGTGGCCAATGGATATTTTCGGAGAGAGTGGGCCGTCACAAAAGCGTCGGCCCTCGGACCTTCAAGAACCCAGGACGGAGGCGGGAGCGGAGAAGAAGTCCTTCGACCCTCCTGGCCGTACCAAACCGCGCATCGATAGGTGACGCATCGGGCTCCATTTTCTGTCGCCGCGAGAGAGCGGCGACAGATGTGCTCGTGGCTATGGACAGGTCTTTCCGCTTACCACTTGTAACGGAAGCCCACCGTTCCCTTGGCGCTGTAGTTGTCGCCCGAGGCGAGGGCGTGGCCGTAGCTGGCTTCGGCATAGACGCTGGACTTGTCGTTCCAGGCATAGGTCGCGCCCGTTCCGATTTCACCCCACAGCCGCTTGTCCTGCTGCTCGACGGTGGCACCGGCGATCTTGACCGAGGTGTCGCCCATGAACTCGTAGCTCAGATTGGCGATGCCGTAGAACTGCAGGCGGCGGGTTTCGCCATCCTCGCCCTTCCAGCTGCTCAGGTTCTCGACCCGCACGCCCAGGCGGCCGAGCACGCTGTCGCCGTCGCCGATGGAGACCCGGTTGCCGAGGGTGTCGGTGAAGGAGGAGAAGTCCACATGGGTCCAGGACAGCTGAGCCTGCGGCACCACCGACCAGCCCGATCCGACGTCGAAGCGCTTGCCGACCTCCAGGCTCAGCGCGCTTGCCCAGCCCTGGCTGCTGCCGTTCTTGTTCGACAGATTGGTGTCATACCAGGTGAACTGGCCGATCGCATCGGCATAGAGCCCATCATTGCCCAGCCAAGTCGCATTGACGCCAACGCCGTAGCCGTTGCTGGTGATCTTGCCCTTCGAGCGTGCCGCACCGGTGACGGGATCGCGCGTGGTGTCGACCTTGACCCATGAGCGGCCCACCGTGGCATAGGCGCCCAGCGTCAGCTGGCCGTCCGTCGTCTCGTAAGCCGTGCCTTCATAGCCGGCCTGCAGGAAGCCGATGCCCTGGGTGTAGGACCCACCCTTCTTCGGATCGTAGGAGGCATAAAGTCCTCCGACGCGTCCCCAGGCACCCTGGCCGTAGATCACCGGTCCACCGGGGGCGTATTTCATCACCTGGTCCGACGGCAGGTCAGCCGCGACCTGCGATCCGCCATTGGGCCAGATCCGGCCGCCGGTACGCTGCTGCAGCGTGCCCAGAGTCGCCTGCGCGAAATGCGAGAGCGCGCCGGCATAGACCACCGAGGTCTGCGCCTCGGCATTCAGTTCATTCGTCGAACGCAGGAACCAGTCGTTCGCGCCGCTCGCGCCGCCCATGTACAGGCCGTAGTCATAGGCGCCCGCCGCCACGGCCGAAGTGAGCCGGAAAGCGTTCGCGTCCGAGGTACCGCCCACCTGGATCACTTTGATGCCGTCCTTGGTCTGCGCGCCCAGGCCGCCGACATTGTGGACCGTCAGCTTCGTGGAACCCGTGGCATCGCCGTTGATTACCAGTTTGTCGGTCTTCGAAGAGTCGTCGCCCAACTCCGTGTCGATCTCGACCGTACCGCCATTGCCGACATAGTCGCCGTCGATGGTGGTGGTGTCGCCGGCGCCCTTGTCAGCCATGGTCAGCACGCCGCCATTCGTGAAGGTGCCGACTTGGTTGAAGGCGGTATTGGCGACGGCCGCGCCGTCCTTGGCGGCGATGATCGTGCCGGTGTTGTTGACGCCGTTGTTGGCGGTGCCCGCACCGAAATTGTTGGTGGCGCCCGCCGTATCCCAGGTGCCGGCGTTGTTGACGGTGTTGCCTTTGTCGCTGACGAGCTGAACCGAGCCGGTGATCAGGCCGGAACCGGAATTGGTGATCGTCGCGGGGCCATTGGCAAAAATCGCCTCGCTGAGGGATGAATTGGAGGTGTTTCGAACCGTACCGGAGTTGTTGATGGTGACCGCAGTTCCGGCGGTAAGGGCATGGATACCGTGGGTGTTCCCTTCCACAATACCGGTCGTGGTGATCGTCGTCGTGCCCGTACCATGCTGCTCGGTATAGATGCCGTCGTTGTTGCCTGTGGCATTGTTTACCGCAACGTTGATGGCCTTCGTATTGACACCGGCTATGACATTGACGGCATTGCCGCCGCCATGCTCGGGAAATTCGGTTTCAATAGTCGTCGCCGTGCCAGTCACGATAACGTCAATGGAGCCGCTTGCGGAATCGGCGTTAATGACGTTAACGCCGCCCATGTCGCCATATGCATTGTTGGCTTTGACATAGACGTCGCCAGCCCCGAAATTGTTGGCCTCGATAGCGGCCCAACCGCCAAGACCAAAGCCGGCCTTCGCAGTGCCGTTGGACTCGATGTGGATTCCGCCGTTGCTGTGATTCGTGGCAAGAATGCCAAAGCCAGCACCAGTGGTATCACCTGCGGTGATCTGGATACTTGAATTCGAAGTCGTATTATTGTTGATCGCGTAGATTCCAGATTCACTGCCAATGGTGAAAAATTCGTTCGTGGTCGAACTACCAGGGGCCGTGATGACGAGATTACCCGTACCGTTGTTTTCGGTATAGATGCCAAAGCTAGTGCCGTGCGTCGTCGTACCGGCATCCGTATTGACCGTAAGATCGCCGGTGGCCGCAGCGGTGTTCACATTATAGATGCCGTAGGTCCCATCGGCGACAACATCGCCATGGGTTGTAACTGCGGATTTTCCCGTGCCGCCATTAAACGCCTGTATGCCGTTAGCACCAGCGGTTACATTATTGGCTGTGATGGTAAGGTCTGTCGTATTCGCATTCGTGCTAACGGCGATACCATTGCCACTATTGGCCGTGACGTCGCCGACATCGACCTTCGTGTACCCCGCGCCGGGACTGGCGTCGACAACGAGGTTCACACCATGTCCGCCGGTAGTGGTGATGGAGCCTACTGTGATATCGGTATTACCATTGCCGCTGGAGAAGCCAGAGATACCGCCGCCGCCGCCGCCGGTGATCGTTCCGACATTGACGGTGAAGTTGTGGGTGTTCGGACCGTTGTCGAAGACGATGCCGGTGCCGATGCCGCCGTTGTCGGAGTCCGCGTTGATCGTGTTGGCGGTGACCGAAATATCGCCGGTGCCGGCGTTGCCATTCAAATTGATGCCGTTATCGCCAGCATTAACCTCATTGACATTGATCGTCAGACCCGTGGAATTGCCCCCCATGGTAGCGATGATGCCATCACCGCCCGCCGAGGTGATGACGCCGCTGGAGGTAATTGCCATGGAACCGGTGCCATTGTTGACAGCATCGATGCCATAGCCGTTGCCCGTGACGTTATTGACGTCAATCGTCAGGCCGGTGCTTGTCGCGGACGTCTGGGCGAGAATACCGCCGTTGACCGTTCCGGTGATCGAGCCTGTCGACTTTACAACGAGGGCGCCAGCACCTTGCTCGGCGATGTCGATACCGCCAAGGCCGGTGATGGTTGCTCCTGTCGTATCGGTAAAGCTCGTGCCACCGCTTCCCCTGATATAGAAAGCATCACCAAGAACACCGCCAACGCCGGCATTGATCCCGAAGCCCGACTGGGTGGTGACCGCTACCGGTGCGGTACCATTGCCAAGAATCTGCCCGGTTTCGTTTTGGGTCGGACTGGCCGCTCCCGAGCATACGAAAGTCGCCGGGTCGCAGCTTCCCGCGAACGCCGCGCCGGGAGCCGCTACCATTCCACCGCAGGACAGCGCGGCGGCGATGGCAATGGTCGAGGTTAAGGCTTTCGGATGAGCGAGGCTACGCTGCGCCACCCGAACCGGGCTACCTACCGTTAAAGTAGCTCCAAGAGGCGAAGAAGACTTCTTGTGCTTGCCGACGAGTCGAGAGGACATGGGGATTTCCATAATTGAACGTATTTTTGAACATATTTACTCCCCAGATTCCTCACAATTTCACAAAATGTCTCTCCATGTCACTTCCTGACACAAATTATCTCATTCGGAAGTATTATCCCCCTGGGTCGTCCGAGTATAAATACGAATTCTTCTGGACAGTGACCGAAAAACCATACTAGTCGGTGAAGGTGAACCCTTGCCCGCGAATGGCATGCAGGGGTAGCAGCATGTTTAGCTTCTTAGCCCTTCGACGCAGGCGACTTACGATGGTATCAAGGTGCGCATAGTTGAAGTCATAGACATCGGCGCCCATGGCTTCGACGAGTACGCTTCGGTCGACGGTGTTGCCGCGCTCCCTGAACAGGCATCCCAGGAGGCGTTGCTCGGAGACCGTCAGGCGCAGGCGATGGCCCAGACCGTCGATGAGCGTCCACCCCCCTTCCACCAGGGCCCATTGCGGAGCGTGAGGGGGAGTCGGCACCCTGCGGTCCCTGTCGACCCGTTTTTGCAGTGCCACCACCGTGGCGGCCAGTTCCCGAACATCGATAGGCTTGACGAGGTAGGCATCCGCACCCTTCTCGAGGCCGGCGACCCGGTCATCGATCGAGCCCCTCGCGGTCGCCATGATGATCCCGACTGGTTGGGATGCCCGCAGATGGGCCGCTATGGACAGGCCGTCTTCATCTTGCAGGCCAATATCCAGGACAACGATCTCGGATGGCATGGCAGCATAGGCCCGATACAGGGCCGCAGCGCTGCCAAGCCCCCGTACGTTCAAGCCCAATCTGGTTAGGCCCGACACCATTTCTTCGCGAAAATCCTCATCGTCATCAACCAAATAAACGAGAGGAGCGATCGCGACATCACCCTGTTTAGCCTCTTTTGCGAACATCAATGCCCCCTCCATGTCGCACTTCCGCAGCATCCGATTCCATCTAATCGTTGCTTTGTCTATCTTGTTTAGTTGTTTTGTGGTGGAAGCCTCATGGGGGCTTTCACTTCAGTCGACGGATGGCGTTAGAGGCGCGGTTTCCCTAAGCGGTCACCTCGCCGTCCTCAATGACCGGAGCGGTGCACTCACCATCCAAGACATCGTTGCAGGACAGTCCGATCTTCAATTCGTTGCCGTCCCTTCGATGCTCACCCAGGGGTATCAGAAAGGTGCGATCTGGGTTCGCTTCTCCCTTGCCGCGCCGGAAGATTCCAGGCAGTGGCTCTTGCAGATCGAAAGGCCCCTGATCGAGCAAGTCGCTGTTTACGTCCCGGATGGAGCCGGGCACTTCGCAGCCGTGCCACCCAGCCGTTTTCACCTGGAGACCGAAGATGGCGTCGACGCCTATTCCGCTGTTTTCCGGATTTCCGTGCCCTCTACTCCGGCCGATTATTACATTCGCCTGCAGTCATCGACCTCGATCACGACCTCACTGAACATCTGGCAGAGATCGGGGTATGAAAAATATATAAAAGTCAATGATTGGATCATCGGCGTTGTGATAGGTTCTATTCTTGCGATGATATTTGCAAATTTGCTATATTATTTTTGGCTTAGGGAAAATCTATTTATAATTTATGCGGCATTGCTGCTGGTGTCGGGTTTAATTAGTGTATATCATATGGGGTATTCGTCCGAGGTATTGGCTTTTTTGGAACCCGCGATTGTACGTAGAAGCTGGGGTGTTATCGTTTGCTTATATAGTATATTCATGATGTTGTTCTTGGAAAAGCTGTTCGAGTTTCGTCAACACTCGATCCTGGTATGGCGCGTCTCTCAAGGCGTTACGCTTCTCAACGTCGCTGCCCTGATATTTGCGCTAGCCGGACACTATGGCGACGTTGGGTTCTTCGTGTCGCGATTGCAGCAAATATCCCTTATTTTTGTCGCTCTATTTGCGCTATATCTCCTCATTCTTCGTCGGGAGTATCAATATCTGTTGTCGGCAGTCGCATTCTTGAGCGTAATATGCCTGCTGTCAGTGATGCAGCTGCAGTATACGGGGTTCAACCCTTTGCGGATTGACGGCTCCTTGGCAAGGCTGCTGGCTGCCGGGACTCTAATTCACCTCGTGCTGCTAAGCGCTGCCGTCGCCAAACGAGCTCAGCTTGCCGAGCGCAACCTGAGTAAGGAAAAGGACCGCGTCATTGTCATGGCGCGGCTCGCCGAGCAGGAGCTGACGATCAAGGTGCAGGAGAGAACCGCGGAGCTTGCGAAAAGCAACGCGTTGCTCAAGGAGGAGATGGATCGGCGCCACCTGCTTGAAATGAAACTCCGACAATCACTTGCTTCCGTCAATGATGCCCTGGCTCGGAAACAGGATTTCATTGCCTTGGCGTCGCATGAGTTTCGCGCGCCCTTGGCCGTGATAGCGGCCACCGCAGAGAATCTGTCGTTCTCCGTCGATAAAGACGCCAATAACATCAGGTTAAGTATCGCCAAGATACGCCGTGCTATCAAAAGGATGTCGATGCTGGTCGAAAACATCCTGGCGGGTGAGAAGCTCTCGGCCGAACAGATGTCGCCCTCGGCGATCGATCTGAACGAGATATTGCATAACGCTGAGGCAGGAATGGATGACGAGAGCGTCAGGCGTGTTTGTTTCATTTCCGGGGAAGGTGCTGTGGTAAATGGGGACCGTAACTTACTGGAGATCGCTTTACAAAATCTGATCCAGAACGCTTTGAAATACTCGGCCGACGATCGTCCGGTCATCGTATCTGTTTCGATCAATGATGGGAGCGCAATCATTGATGTTACCGACAACGGTTCTGGCATATCCATCAAGGATCGCGATTTGATATTCAAAAAATATTATCGTGTCGCGGGCCAGAAGGCGAGCGGCTCCGGTTTGGGGCTCTATATCTCAAGGGAGATCGCACGCCAGCATGGCGGCGACCTCGTGTTGGCCGCGAGCGACTCAAGCGGTTCGACCTTCCGCGTCTCGCTACCGCTCGAAAGAGCGCGCACGGGCAACTCTATATCCGGCCCTCCCGTGTCATCCTGATAGAACACAGGAGCGGTCATCGGGCGACTCAAGAAATTTCGGCGCCGATTCGGATTATGGACAGCCGCGGACCTTCCTTCCGTAACCAAGCAGCCGGTGTGCACTGGAGCGATTCGCCCGGATTGCTGGCTAGCGATGAGCTACCATACGTGGTTTTGAGCCCCTGCATGGGGACGAGTTTGCGACAGAATATTGCGGCGGAGCAGGAGAGCGGCAAGGGAGAGTCAGGCTTGGTCGCTCTACCGTTCGTCTTTGTTGGCATCGTCCGGGAGAATAGCAAAGCATAAATATGGCTGGGCGGTCCTGGAGGCGCCAAGGCCTACATTCAAGCACGATGCTCGTGAAATCAGAGCCATTGCGGGTAGGCGAGCGCGAGGCGAGCAGGCGAACGAGATTACGCTACTGGCCATTGGGATGCTGCGTGAAGCAATCATTGAAGTATCGATGATCGTGGCATCGCTGCGTGCGCCATCAGCCCCGAGCAATCCGACGGTGCTCGTGGCGGATTTACTTTCACACGAGAAAGTCATAATTAACCTAGCGGAAAATTCAAAATATATATCTTTTTACCGTATATTTCGTAAGGCGCGAATTCGTATAACGATTTTAATTTAATCAAATAGGAGATAGGAAATGAAAGAATGTGACAGTAACTGTAATTGTAATACCATTATTTGAATATATAGTCTGTTATTCTCTCTAAAATATAGGATATATGTAGATAGGGTTCATTTTAGCTAATTTTTATACGAATATATATTTTCGATATATTCGCAATATCTTTATGTGGGTGCTGCTTTATTGCGGCAAGTTCAAGGCTGGTTTAGTTGGGTTAATCCGCTAAAGTTCTGTCTGTAGGGTTCGTCGATGTCGGCAGAAAAGGTTAAGCAGAGCGATGTTGCAGTCGCTCCTCTGGTTTATCTTGTCGATGACGACGAGGATTTCCGCGAGGAAATGGTACTCGGCCTATCGAGACTGGGTCTGAACGTACGTGGATTTCCGAGCGCCGGGGCCTTTTACCGCGCCTTTGCCGCCAAGCCATCGCAGGTCGTCATTCTCGATATTGGCCTGGAGGGAGAGGACGGCCTGTCCATAGCGGCTCATCTGCGGGCCTCCCAATCGATCGGGATCATCATGTTGACGGCCCGAGGCTCTATCGAAGACCGGGTTGCGGGCCTGGGCAAAGGCGCGGACGTCTACCTCGTCAAACCCATCGATATCAGGGAGCTCGCCGCCACGGTGGTGGCGCTCAACAATCGCGTCAGCGGGCAGCGCCCCGCCCCGCCACCGCCTCCTGCCCCGCAATGGGCCCTGGTGGAAGGGGGCTGGACGCTCACCGACGGCATGGGCCATCGCCTGCGTCTGACCGTCTCGGAGCAGCGCCTCCTGGGGCGTCTGTTTCGCGAGCGTGGGAATATCGTCGAGCGGAGCGCGCTCGTCGAAGCCATGGGCGCAGACATCTATGACTTCAACTACACGCACCTCGATACCATCATAAGCCGCCTGCGCCGGAGAGCCAGAAAGTCCAACATGGTCCTGCCCCTGCACGCCATTCGCGGGCTGGGCTTTACCTTTGCCGACTAGGTGGCGCATGCCGTCCATAGCGGGCGAAAGTCCAATTTTTAACAATCTGGGGCGAAGGCCGGGCTATTTCATGATGTAGGCAGGTGACGGTGAGTGCATAGATATGACAGTTTCTGAGATTGTAAGGAATACGGATAAAAATATATCCTAATATACAACCTATTTTGGAGTTATGGCCATCTAGCACTAATACAGATCGAACGATCTCGATCATGAAATAGGCAGCAATTTCTGAGAGCTCGAATTCGGCCTGACGGCTGAATTTGAAGAGTACGGTCGATATCAAGGTCTTCGGCGGAAATCGTCCGATCTTGAAAATGTTGTGTGTGTTCAAAATGCGCAGAGCAGGTGCAGAAGTATATCTAAAATTAGATTCTTCGAAAAAGATGTCACTCACAACACAAATACCTCCAGTTCTTACAAAAAATGACGATGCTGACACAACCTTGTGTCGAACAAGAGCATCAGATATGTCGTATATAGGGATCTGTGGGTGCGTAAAGCGTTCAGATAAGTCTTATATTTTTAGAATTTTAGATAATTTAAAATATAAATTCAATGATTTCCGATTAATATATGAATCAGAGAGCGCAGTCGGCAAAATCGCGGGTGAATGGGGGCGGCGGACCGGTATTTCAGGTATATCGGAACGAGTGTTGTGGTTTAGGTACGGGCCTTCCGCGCGAGCCTTCCGAAACGAGCATATACTTAATAGGTATTCTCCTTTCCTGGTCGTTGGGTTTTTTGAGCGCGAGAAATATCCAGATTTACTTATTCGGGCGAAAAGAAGTAATATTCAGATAATGGAATTTTACTTAGAAAGATAAAAATAATTATAGTTTATTTTACTTTTAATCACCGGAGATCGAATCTTAGAGCATAGACGTCGTAGTATAGGTTTTTGACGGGGGCGTGCAAAATGTATGCAATTGATGCGATCGTTGTAGTGTGTCCTCTTGCGCTTTGGCGTGACTGTATTAGTCGCGTTCTCGCTGTCGAATTCCCAAATATCCCAGTCTTGGCATTCTCCGATCTGCGCGAGTGGTACTCAGTTAGCGATTGGCATGGAGATTCTCCATTATTGCTTATATCTGAAGCAAGGGGCGGTATAGATCTGGAAAGCGTTGCGGAGATTCTTGAGCGTAAGCGTGATATGAAAACCGTCGTATTTTCAAAAAACGGTAATATATCCAGAATTCTTGAGGTCATGAGTGTCGGTGTTCAGGCCTATATTCCAAATAATCTTACACTTGAGATTGCGATGAAGGCAATTCATTTGGTTCTGGTTGGGGGCAGCTTTTTCCCCGTTGCTTCTTTCTTTGAAAAGAAAGCTACTCGTGGGGCTGTTCCGGTGGGCCAGGGGCCAAAGGGCGATTTTCGTATCTCCCGGAGAGAGTTGGAGATCATTGCAGGTGTAAGCTGCGGAAGATCTAATGCGTCTATAGCTAAAGCTTTAAATCTAAGGGAAAGCACAATAAAGGTGCACGTTCGAAATATTATGAAAAAGATCGGTGTAAATACCAGAACAGCTATCGCTTATAAATCAGAAGATATATTTCATTCTTCCTTGATTAACGAGGTATATTCTGATCTGGGCGAGGCATTTTTGGAAAGCAAGCGTGGCTGAGCTGCTTATGGCATAATAGGGGTTTTCGGACTTGATGCAGAGGTCTGACATTCGAGAGGTGAGGGGAACCCCACTCTCATGACGGGGCCTGGTTAAAGACGATGCCAGCAGCTTGTTCAGGTCCATCGGTCTACGGTGCCGGGGGGGCATGTCTGTAGACCCGCGGCATCAGACCCGGTTTCGAGGCCGGATCCGGTGCGCTGGAGATATCGTTCGAGACGCATTTGCTTTACTTAACGATGACCTTCGCTCCGATGCGGGTGCGGGTATAGAGGTCGATGACGTCCTCGTTGAACATACGGATGCAACCAGAGGAAGCCTTGGTGCCGATCGTCCAAGGTTCGCTGGTACCGTGGATTCGGTAGAGTGTGTCCTTACCATCGGTATAAAGATACATTGCCCGCGCTCCCAACGGATTATCCGAGCCGGGTGGTATTCGGTTCGGCATTCCGGGAGCTTCGCTTAGCATGTCGTCGGTTGGATACCAGGCTGGCCACTCGGCCTTGCGGGCGATAGTCGCTGTGCCTTTCCAAGCATGGCCGGCCTTGCCGACAGCGATAGCGTAGCGCCGCGCTTTGCCATTTCCCTCAATGTGGTAGAGCTTGCCCGCGCCGGTATCGACGATGATGGAGCCGCGTGCCTCCATGGAAGGATAGTCGACGGTGGTGACGGCGAAATCGGTTGGAAATCGAGCCCGGTTGATCAAGCGCACCGGGAACTGTTCGCCGGAAAATTGTGAGGCGCCGGGCGTTGCCGAATGATCTCTCTGCGCGGATGGCGCACAGGCAAGCAATGCGAGCATGATCGCAACAGAAGGGATTGAGAGAAGGCGAGCTTGCATGAGTTCGGGTGCCCAGTGGATCTGGAGGATAGTTTGGCCGTTCTAAAATGACGTAGGGCGAATTTCAGGTGGGTGATCGGCTCGCTTCATAGCGGTACCATAATATATAAACATTATCTCGAACATTAATGCCATAAAATATAAATGAAAATATAGGGTTTTAGTCGTAGAGAGATTTGAATTTTAACAAATATGGCTTACGCTTCTTCAAACAATTGTTTGGTAATATATGCAACCTCTGTCCGATTTCGCGCTTTGGTCTTTTGCATGATATTGCGAACATGTACCTTCACCGTGTTCACTTTCATGTCCAGTTTCTCGGCAATAACCTTGTTGGATTCGCCTTGTCGCAAGCGCTCGATGATAGCCAGTTGCCTTGCGGTGAGCGGAGTCGGTTTCTCCGGTTGAGCTTGCTGACATGATCGCATGAGACTATCGGCCGGTACAAAGATGCCACCAGCTCGCACAAGGCGAATTGCCCCCACTACGACCTCAAGGTTCGCGTTATCCGGAATATAGCCACGCGCCCCATTCCCTAAGGTTGCAAGGATTGTCGCAGTCGCCGTTACGTGGGAAATGATGATGATCCGGGCACTGGCGGCCACGCCCTGGACGTCGGCCATCAGGCTAGCCGGCTCCCGTTGGTCGGCAATACAGAGCAGAACGATCGGCTCGGCGGAATGGCACCCCGCCTGCTTCCATTCGGAAACCGTCCTATAAGCACTGACGCGAAACTCATTGCAATAACCGGCGAGCGCACTCGATATACAGGTTAAGCCGAGATTGTTTTTATCAATGACAATCAGATCCGAGACAATTTCTTCTGTGACACGCGTAAATTGGCCGTATTCCGTCAGTCTCATTCGCCTTGGCCTATGAATAACCGTTCTATCTCAATCAGATAAGTTCAAATCCCCGGCGGAAGCGCACGTGCCGACCGAGCCTAATCTGCGAAGGTAAAGCCCAGGCCGCGAATTGCATGCAGGGGCGGTGTCATGTTGGCCGTTTTGGCTCTTCGACGCAGACGGCTTATGATGGTGTCAAGTCGCGTATAGTCGAAGTCGTGAACATCCTCGCCCATGGCTGCGACGAGTGCGCTACGACCGACGGTGTTGCCGCGCTCACGAAACAGGCATGCCAAGAGGCGCTGCTCGGACACGGTCAAGCGCAGGCGGTGCCCCAAACCGTCCGTGAGTGTCCAGCCGGCTTCCACCAAGGACCATTGCGGAGCAGGAGGGTTGGGTGGCGCCTTGTGGTGCCTGCTGACGCGATTGTTGAGGGCGACCACCGTGGCGGCGAGCTCCCTGATATCGATGGGTTTGACCAGGCAAACATCCGCACCTTTTTGCAGGCCGGCAACCCTTTCCTCTATTGCCGCCCGGCCTGTCGCCATGATGATTCCGACCGATTGCGAGGACCGCAAATGGGCCGCGACAGACAGGCCATCTTCGCCTTGCAGGCCTATGTCGAGAACAACGATCTGCGATGGCTTGGCTGCATAAGCTCGATACAGAGCTTCTGCGCTGTGAAATCCATGTGCGTTCAAACCCAATCGAGACAGGCCAGCTACCATCTCTTCACGAAAATCCTCATCGTCATCAACAAGATAAACAAGAGGCGTGATTGCAATATCGCTTTTTTTATACTCTTCGGTAAGCATCAACGACTTCCCCCATGCCGCACTTTCACGGTATCCAATCTCCTCTGCGCGCTGTGTTATCTGACGGAGGCTTCTTTGGATCCTCGCCATGCATCGCCTACCATTGCAGCTTGAGCTGGCGATAAAGGCTTCGGCGACGGTTTCGATTCAGTTCTTGCCCAGCAACATGGCGCAATCCTCCCACGCCACCTAAAACGTATCCGCGCGCGATGCAGCACTTGCCCGAAATGACATTGTTGCCCCAGAATTGGTCCAACTATGCATGGAGAAGCGGCTGGGGACATTGGTCACGGTGTGCTCGACATTGCGAACTGCCCATAAGCGACAACGAGCAGGGTGCCGGCCGGTGCCTTTTACTTGGTGGCGAGGCCGTCTTTCACGAGGATAGTCTGCCTAGTCGAGGGAGCGGCGCATCGGATGTTCATCCGATAAACCCTATCTGGACGGCAAATCCGTCGCACCGTTGCAATGATGCAACAGTTGGTCTAGCTAGCGGTAGCCAACAACCATTCTTGTCTCTCTCGCCGCCTCGTCATCCTATGTTAAATTTCGCCGCTTCCACCGAAGACCGTTCCTCGAAAGCCGAAGATCTACCCTCCGCCGAGGAGATATCAGTGCTCATCGGTGCTATCTATGATTGTGCTCTCGACCCAGGTCTCTGGGAGACGATGCTGATTGGCATCAAGGAAATGTTGCGCGCCCACAATGCGTCGCTGACCATGATCGATCTCATCGACGGCAGGGCTTCGCTCGTCAAGACTATTGGGATCGATTCCTATTGGCTGGAGCGCTTTCCGCTCTATGGCGAAGAGATGGCATCCTGGGAGCGGCTGCCGGCCCTCCGCGACATGCCGCTCGACGAACCGCAGGTGTTCTCGCGTCATCTCACCGCGGAGATCCAGTCGCAATCACGTATGCTCAAGGAATGGGGCGAGCCGCAGGGCATCGTCGATTCGATTGGGTTGACATTGATCAACAGCCCGACCCGGCAAGCACATCTTGGTCTCAATCGTCACAGGGATGCCGGCCTTTATACCGATCGTGAGGTGATGATCGGGCGAATATTGGTGCCACATATCAGACGCGCTGTGACGATCAGCGATCTTTTGGACATGAAAACCTTGGAGCAGCAGGCTCTCGGAGCAACGCTCGACAGCGTAACGGCCGGTGTCGTCATCGTTGCGGACGAAGGGCGAATTATGCACGCCAATGAAGCGGCGCGCCGCATGCTCGATGCAAGATTGCCGATCCTGTCGTCCGGCGGATGTCTGACCGCCACGGACTCCCGCATAGCCGAAGAACTGCGCAAGGCCATTGCGGTGGCCCAGGAAGACGAAACGCTGCTCCCGGAGGCAGGGTTGGGTGTACCCCTCGGCAAGGCCGATGAGGGGGCAGCTATCGCTCATATCCTGCCGCTTGCTCGCGGCCAGCGCAGAACGCGACTCGTACCGCAGGCAACCGCCGCCGTCTTCATCGCGCTTGACGCAACCCCTTTGCCGACCGAGCTGGGAGCAATCGCCCGCATGTTCGGATTAACACCCGCCGAGACACGTCAACTCGACCAAATAATGGCGGGGGCGACACTCCGCAAGGCGGCAGCGGCGCTGGAAGTCAGTGAGGCGACAGCCCGAACGCATCGCGAACACATCTTTGCAAAGATGGGTGTATCGCGACAAAGCGATCTCGTTGCGCTTGTGAGGCGTCTCATCCCACCGGTTCGCAGGCCCAACGGCCGATAGCATCAAGGGGAAGGTCGGCGCGCTCGATTATGTGACGTGCTCCCCAAATTTGAACCATCCGGCTGGAGGATTTTCCGGGGCTGTGAGGTGCTCCCCGAATTTGGACCGGCTTGCTGGTCGCTTCCAGGGGGTAACCGGATCATTGCGGGCTGCATTCCGATGCCCAATTTAGGAACGTTATCGGGGCCTAGTATCCGATCGCGCTATAGGTCGTAGCTCGTTATAGCTCCCCTCACCAAGCCTCTACTGTCTCCCGGGCATCGGGCAGGCTCATGAACCAGTCGGCATTGAGGCCTTCCGTTCGAAACTTGCAATTGAAGGATTCGATGTGGCTGCTGTCGCTCGGCCTGCCGGAACGTAAGAAGCCGAGCGTATCATCGTGCTGATAGGTCCACACATCGAGATCGCGGCTAACGAACTCCGTCCTCGGATCGACGCGGATAACCATGCTGACGGCATATATGCTCGAGCGGAGTGACGACGTCCTCACCTTCCTGAAGGCGGCCGACAATTCTTCCTGCACTATAGATACCAAGATCGACGAAAAGCAAACCCCGCGGCTCTACGCGATGATGCAGAAGGTGTTGTCCGATCCCGGATTGTCGGCCTTTAGTGTGGGGAACAAGTACCGCGGCCTTCGCCCCCGCGGCGTGGTTGTCTGAAGTCGTACTTTATGTTGGTGTGTCGAAAGTTCCGATAGAAAGCAGATCCACGATTGAAGCAACTGCAGGGAAGAGACGGTCGTGCGCTCAAACTCGGATCTGCGGGGCTACGCCGCCGTACGGAATAAACCTCTAGAATCATCGGAAAGCAGGATTTCTAGTACGCTGCGATGCGTCTGCAATGATCGCAAGTAATGATTAAATCCCGCCCCCGCAACCAGTTCTGTCATAAGTCGCTCGCCATCTGGGTCTAACCGCCCAGGTGGCGTTTTGCGTTCGCCGTAAGGAAGCAGTAGCTGAAAGCACGAACTCGCAGGCCTCGCTGCTTTCTCACCGCAGGGCGGGGGGCTGATCTGGCTGGAACGATTGCCGTGAAACTGGCAGAGTGAATGAGTGTCGGATCCTGGGCTTGTCGCAGGGCGGACGTTGGATACACCGTGGCCTCATCGCATGAAGTTAGACCTCACTACACTTGACTTCGGCCCTACTACTGGGTGCTCCTCTGACAGTTCGCACAAGCTGCGTGTCGGCGAATCTCCTAGTATTGCCGATTGTTTGTCTAAGCCCGGCCAGAACGCGAGAGAGAATAGCGTTGTGCCGCGCATTTCCTATGGCGTAACCGGGCTGTTTGCGGGCGTCGGTGGCCTTGAGGAGGGATTTCGTCGCGCCGGACATGAAACGGAGATGCTCTGCGAGTACGATGAAGTCGCGCGGCACGTACTCAGCCAAAGATTCAAAGGCGCGATTATTAAGCACGATGTACGGCGTTTGAAGTCTCTTCCCGGTGGTGGGATCCTGACCGCGGGCTTTCCTTGCCAGGATCTCAGCCAAGCTGGGCAGCGGCGCGGAATTGAAGGCCCTAATTCGGGATTGATTGGCAAGGTGCTGGCGCTGTTGCGCAAGGCTGACGTCCCTCCGGCGTGGCTGTTGCTTGAAAACGTGCCGTTTATGTTGAAGCTCGACAAGGGCCACGGCATTCGCTGGTTGACTAAGCAACTTGAGGAAATAGGTTTTAGTTGGGCGTATCGGACGATTGACGCACTCGCATTTGGCTTGCCGCAAAGGCGTCGTCGCGTGTTGCTCCTAGCCTCAATGCAGCATGATCCACGCCCCGTGCTTCTTGGGGAAGATTACGGTAGCGAGAAGAAAGTTGAGCGTGAAGGTCACGCCTGCGGCTTCTATTGGACCGAGGGGAACACAGGGCTTGGATGGGCGATCGACGCGATTCCACCGTTGAAGAGCGGCTCGGCTTTGCACATTCCCTCGCCACCGGCAATCTGGTTGCCCGAGACCCACGCTATCGTGACGCCCGCGATCGAAGATGCAGAGCGGCTGCAGGGGTTTCCTGCTGGGTGGACCAATGTCGACGGCTATGACTCCAAAGCTAGGCGTAGGCGCTGGCGAATGGTTGGTAATGCGGTCAGCGTCAAAATGTCGGAGTGGATTGCCCACCGTCTGGCAATTTCATATCCAGTCCATGAGGCTGGGGCACTCGCCCCGCTGCCAGAAGAAGAGGGATGGCCTAGCGCGGCTTGGGGGCAAGCCAAAGGGGCACGTAGCCGCGTAAACGTCTCGGAATGGCCGGTAAAACAGCCCCGCCAGCACCTAGCGTCATTTTTAGAGTATCCGACAGCACAACTTTCAAGCAAAGCGGCAGGTGGATTCTTGAGGCGACTGACCGCGAGTTCACTTCGATATGACCCCGCATTCCGCGTGGATCTCGAACGCCATGTCGCGCTCCAGAGCAGTTGAGAAACGGCAAGACGCTGTCGCACCGGCAACGCGACAGAGGATGCAGTGCACGGCTCAGCGCGATAATCTATATGAGCGCGCATTGCGTGCCATGCTTCATCGACGCGGCCTTCGGTTCCGAACGCATCAACGTCTTATCGAAGGAACTCGGCGAACGGCTGATTTGGCTTTTTTGGGAGCACGAGTTGCCGTCTTAATAGATGGATGTTTCTGGCATGGCTGCCCGATGCACGGGACCTGGCCAAAAAACAATGCAGCTTGGTGGCGCACTAAGATTGAGGCGAACATCGCCCGCGATCGTGATACTGATATGCGCCTTCAGCGTAGCGGCTGGCAGGTGATACGCGTGTGGGAGCACGAGGCGATTGAGGCGGTAGCAGAGAGGATTGAGCGAATCGTGCATGACCGCAAAAGTGGTCATGCGACGAATATGGCCGAGCGACGGTAGGCGCGAACGCGTCTTGGGGGCAGCCTGCGACACCCGAGAATCATAAGAGTTTGCTAACCGATATGATCGCACTGAGCGTGACCGAAGCATACTCGGCCGAACTCGTGATTGCAGACACCACATTTCTAGCGCTTGCCTCGGTCTAGTCGAGGCGAATGGCGAAGAACGTCCCGTCGGGCCCATTAGCGATCGAGAAAGGCTTCTCGATCGCGATGAGTTGGTCGGTATGATTGGCGAGCGGATCGAACCCATCGCTGCTCGACACCGACCAGGATCCAACCCCCTGATCGAAGAAGATCGTTCCTGATCCGCGCGGAGTCTTGAAGTCAAGGCGCCGACGATGTGGCACGTTCTGGCCGCATGTCAGCTTCGCGCCAGGCCCGATCGTAGCCAATAGGTGTTCGAATATGGCATTGCGATCTAGCTCATCCGGCCAGTCATCCTTCAGCCGCTTGCCAACCCGAGGTCGTCCGTTCTTACGGTTCGCATAAGTCTCAACGTCGATACGCGTACGCGAATCCGCGATCCCGCGAAACATCTCGACGATAAGACGTATGGCGAGAGGGCTAAACAAATACCGGTCCGAATAACGGATTTCAATACAGGGCTCTGCAAAGATCTCGGCGATTGTTGCGTTACGAGTGACCAGTGCTGCTTTGAGCCGCAAGCCGAATCCGGACGCTGGCCCGTCGAGTTCTGTGCCGATCTCAAAGACTGTCTCCCGGACCCGTTCGGCGATCAGTGACGACAGGTCGAGGAACTTGAGTGTTTCTAAGCGATCGTTGTAGGGGCCGCACACAACAGGTGCCCTGGACGTTCCGCCCCACCCAACACCAATTGATCCAGCTAGCAAATCGAATGAGCGCCAAGCTTTAGTCCGCTCATTGCTCACAACGAGCGCTAGAAGGTCCATATGGCTAGCAGGTAATGCAGCGATGCGAGCGCGTGCGCGTTGGATCCAGAGCGCCACGCGTCGGCGCGTCACTGCGTCGGCTCGTTCCAAAGCATCGCGCGGGACCTCGACCACAACGTCGCGATTGCGCCCGCCCCAGCGTTCGACGACCGAGGTCATAGGCCACGCCTCGAAATCCCACTCAACTGGGTCGCCCCGTAATACGACGACTAGTGAAGCATCGGGGTTCGCTGCCATCTGCTCGTCGAGTGCTTGGGCGAGCGGTGCCGGCTCGTAGTGTGTGCCACTACCGAACAGGCGATGCTCGATCGGGAGATCGAGGCGAGTTGTGATCGCACCGAGGAGTGCGAATGCACTGGCACGATCGGTCCCATCCACCACGTGTTGAGCGTCTGGTGCGAGAACGCATCGGGGGCACGCCCGCACGGTTTCCGGCTCGCCGCATCGCCCTACTCGCTCGCAATCGAGAAAAGTGCGTGCCTCCCGAAGCAATGCGACAGGATCGCGTGCGATCGTCGAAGAGAAGCCCGCCCCGCCGCTTGCTCGATCGAATACAACTGCACTCCAATTGGCCGCTCCAAATGGACTGGGAACAGGCGGTGCGGCAAAGCCCATTTCGTCGGCGTCGATACCTAGCCTATCTGCAATGGCCTCGCGCAGTGCGAGTGCGATAGTGAGTGCCACCTCGCGTGAGGTACAATCGTAGAGTTGGACCTCACACAAGTCAGTTCTGATCTCGTGACCGAGCGCTACATTGCGGGTCACCGCATAGGGTGCGAACTCGGGGGCGCCAGTGCAGGTCATCCCGTCGATCGCGATAGGTGCTCCACGTAGCGGTCGATGGCCTGCAAGGCCGGGACCGCCTTGCGCAGTTGGTTCGGCCTCAGCGCGACCGCAATGCAGGCACAAGGCGTAGCCATGACCATAATCGCCTGGATTAAACCAGAAGACCGTGCCGTCTGGGCTAGCGCGTACGCGTCCAACGGTTGGATCGGGGAGCGAACGCCAGATTGCGTGGTGCGTTGATACCCAAGGGTCGACAATTTTAGCAGCACCGACGTTCGAAGGATCGTCATGAATATTGAAACGGACATCGACCGAGAATCCGCCGGGCGCGAGATAGCGAACAAACTCCTGTGCGTCAGAGCCGCATTCCACGCAGGGCGAGCGTTCGAGCGCGGAAGGTTTTGAGGCAAGAGCGCCGCAGGTCTGACACGACCACATAGTGCGCAGGCTCTGAATCTCGCGCAAACCGGCCTGTGAGGCCGGCCGCTGCCAGTTAAGCGTAACTCCAGCGGACTCCCGCACAACACCATCAACGACGATTCCACGACCGGGGGCGTATTCATAAATTCCGACCTCGCGCGAACGCGAGGGATAACCTCGGCCGAAACCCCTTTCAGAGGATTGATTGCCGTCAGCGACGGCAGCGCGATGGCGCGCGGCTTTCTCGCTCGCAGTCTCCGTCACGAACTGAACGATGTCTGTTGGAAAGCCGTAGGAGGGAAGGAAACCGCGCCCTGCTAGCTCACCCAATAGATAGCCACGCTCTAATCGGCTGCGCTGGATCTCCCGCGCACGATTTGCGGCGGCCAGTTCGACGTCGCCCACGCTCGCGTTAGGACTAGCTGACGCAAGGGCTTCCCACTCGGCGCGAATCTCAAAGGTGATGCGCTCTATGCGTGAACGCAAATTCTCCACGAGATCCAGGCCAGGTGAAACGGGGGTGCCAGCGAGCAAGTTGCGTAGTGCCTCTCTGAGCGTTTCGTTGTTATGCATGCGATCTAACCAACCTAGAAAGGTCGTCGCCGGCGTTGGCATGGCATCGATGGCAGGTGCCTCAGCGAGCCCAAAGAACGCGCCGTTGGTGAGTTTGTGGAGTTCGGCACCCGACTCAGCAAGGAATCGAGCGAGCAATAGCGCAGCAGCGTGGCGTGTTGCGATAGTAGGGCTTTCGAGACTAACACGGGGAGTGCGTGCTTGACGATTGAGATAGGCTAATGGGTCGGCAATCGTCATACGATCGAGTGGTTTATCTTTGCAGAGGGTCAGTCCGATAGCAATTGGTTGACGCGCACGCCCGGCACGACCAACGCGCTGTCGATAATTAGCGATTTCGGGCGGGGTATTGGTGTTGAGGACGCCCTCGATACTGCCAATGTCGACGCCCATCTCCATGGTTGTCGAGCAACCCAGCACATTGATACGGCCTTGCTTGAACTCGCGCTCATACCGACGCAGAACTGAACTTGGCTGTTGTGCGGAGTGTTCCGCAGCGCGTAGCCACGGCGAGAGCTTTGCGGCTCGGTCGTTCTGATCTCCCCATCGGCCAGCTTCACGCAGGCGTGCGACGCGTTCGTCCTCTCGCAGCCAGGAATCGAGTCGAACTTCATCGACAGTGCGGCCGCTTTCGTCACGTCGCCAAACGAAGGGAAGAAGTGGCATGACGATTGGTTCGGCGACTGGGTGGGTACCACCGTCATCATACGGGCTTAGTCCTTTGAACGTTGTGTCGAGCACACGGCGCGCAGTAGGGCACCAGAAGGCATTTTCTACGCGCGCGACGGCGAGGTCGCCGAGCCGCATCCGGAACCCATTATCAGTTGCTACCATGTAGCGCCGGAGCGCGATCCAGGCATCGTCGAACAGGGAGTTAACCTGGTCTCGATCGGAACTTGCCGTTGGATCTAGCTTCAACGCTTGAAAGACGAGCCGCACGATGCGGGTGAGGCGTGCTCCATAGGGATTGGGCCAGAGGCGAACGTAGCGGCTTGAGCGCTGTCCGGGCGCCCACGGAATGATCTCGATATGACTTTGTCGGCGGTCGATCCAGTTCAGCCACCAGCGATCGAAATGCAGTGCAACGTTGGTGCGAATGAAATGGGTGACGATTAGCCTCAAGAGGTCGCGCCAGTCGGCTAGGGATAAATTGGCAGCGCGTGCGGAGGCAGGAAGTAGGATGTTCGCATCGTCGATGCCCGGTAACTCATAACGAAATAGCCCAAGTGTCTCTGCCGAATTTGCGCGTACTGGTCGGCGCATCGCCTCGCGGTAGAGGAGAAACTCAGCGAGAGTTTTGGGATCTTCGAAGCGGGAATCACGATTAGTTGCTGTCCAGAGCGCTCGTAGGAACGTGTTGACTGTAGTGTGAAGAGCGAAATGCGTAACTAGTTCAGACCATGGCCGCGCGGTGGTCCCTATGAGAGCTGCCCGGTTCCTTTCAAGCCCTTCAAGGATCGCGGTATAGGTCGTGTCGCTGGGAAGCATGCGTAGCTTCGCGATTTGCTCGTCGAGCTTGGCGATCTCTGTGGGGTCACTAACAGGCCGCTCCTGGACGAAATGGTAGACGAACCCCCGGACAAAACTCCGCTCGGATGCAATTTGGATGTTTGCGGCGTGGCGTGCGGTCCCTTGTCGTGCGTCGGTGAAGGTAATAAGGCGTCTGCCGTTGCTGGGGAGCTGCTGATCGCCATGAGGCTCAGGTGAGAGGTCAGCGAGAAGCCCCGGCGTGATCTGCGTCATTAGAAATGGGGCGCCCGCATTAGCGGGACGTAGCGCACCGCGGGCAGGATCGAAATTCCCGGGTGCGTTCCCGCAACCGCAGCATGCCGAGAGGTCAGCCGACGCGCCAAATACAATTGCATCGCCCTCGCAGTCGAGTACGCCGGTCTCACGCTCAAGCGCAAGGCGACGTAATCCTGCCCGGAATGGCAAATAAAGATAGCGGCGCGAGACGCGAGCAGGAGCGATCGGCTCCGAGGATTGTGGCTCTAAGTCTTCCGCTTCGTCGTCGGCAGTTTCCCGCTCCAACGACTGTTCGAACTCATCGATTTCTCCAGCGCCGCCCCACGCCGCGATCCGCGATCCGCCGTCGACTTCCTCTGCACGTAGTGCGCCGTCGCCGCACAACGTGCACACTGCCCACTCAAGGATGATGGATTTGCAGTGGGGGCAATTCTCATGCTGTTCGGAGAAAACCGCGCCGTAGGCCCAGTCTGACGTGCTGTCTCCAGCCGGTCTGCCGGTGCAGGCAGGATTTACGCAGGCCCACACGCCGGGAAGCGTGCGATGGAAGAAATGGACGCGTGTCGGCAAGATCGAATCTTGGCCTGACTCTACCATGGCCTCGGTTGCATTGGGGTCACGTGCTCTTGCGGCTTCGACGAGCAGGCGTGAAGGTTTCACGTCGGCGTCTGCAATCGTCTGTGCGACTTGCGACCATTGGCGCCAACCGAACAGACCGCCGCCCCGCAATGCCTCACGGATGTTGCGGAGTGCTGGTGAAGCGGCCAGGCGAGTTCCGCTCTCGGTCGCATCGAGCTCGGCCAGCGCGTCAAGTGCAACCGGTTCCTCTTCAAATGCTGGGGCAGGTGGGAGCGGCGCGCGTTTACCTTCAATGACGTGGATCCGATCTTCAGGGATGCCTGACAGATCGCGAAGGAAGCGCGCGAGCTCGTCGCGAGCGTTGGGGCCGCCAATTGTCGCCGAGGTTGCGACAAAACGTAAATCTTTGGGTTCTCGTCCAAATGCCAGCGCGACGCGGCGCAGGAGGAGTGCAATTTCAGCTGCTTGGGCACCCATGTAGGAGTGGGCCTCATCGAGCACAACGAAATCAAGTGTGCCTTGGGACGCTGCCAGAATAGGGCTGTCGTTCTGGCGGATAAGCATATATTCCAGCATCGTGGCGTTGGTTACGAGCAGAGGTGGCGGCGAAGTACGCAGCGCTACGCGATCACCAACCCGCCATGGCGATTCGCGGCGTGTCACTGCGCTTGCTGTCTCGGGCGTTTCGCCATTGTAGAGTGCGTAACGAATTTTTCCACCGAATGGTGCGAACCAGCGCGCGAGGCGCTCCTCTTGACTGCTTATCAGCGCGTTAAGTGGGTAAAGCATGAGTGCGCGAACCCCCTCAAGCGAGCGCCTTCCACCATCGGACAGACGTATTAGGCGATCAAAGATCGGTACAAGGAAGCATTCAGTCTTGCCCGAACCAGTGCCGCTTGAAACAATTACTGATGCTGGGGTCGGAGCGGTTAGTATCTCCCATGCTGCAGCTTGGTGAGCATAAGGAGGATGAGAGACCGACCTCAGGGCCGTGACCGTTCGCGGATCGAGCACGGAGGTGGGAAGTCCATCCCATCCTCCCTCTACCGGCAACCAAGGGAATGCGCCTTCGACATACGGTTCAGCGAGTAGCGATCCGGGCTCACCGGCGGACGCTCCCCAAGTGTTGCGAAGATACTTGGCGAGTGTCCGCGACTTGGGCCTTAACATGCCGAGGATAGCATCGGCTGCTTGCTCAGGAAGGCGCGTAATCATGCGTTCGAAATCGATCATGCCGCCGTTCCTTTTGTGCGAGTGATTTTGTGCAATTTTTGGTTTATGCGCATGGGAACGATCACCTCGAAATACTCCGGATCGTAGAGCGCTGCGTCACGACAACGCATAAGTTCTATCCGTGAAAGAGAGCGGATACCGGCCGCGTGATCTGCAACCGCGAAGGGTGCTGCAATCACCCCCGCGAATCTAGGGTCGAAGGCTTCCCACTGTGTGCGTTGTGCGGTGAGCGTCTCGTCCGAGAGCGTGCTGCTCGGTGGGTGGTCGCGATCGGCGTGACGTGTGATCATTCGACCGATCTCAGTGCGTGCATCAATCCGATAGGCAGGCAGCGGGAATGTCGGGGTTATTCCGCTCATTGCCAAACCGGACGCTACCATCGACAAAACCACGGCACGCACATGCCCAGCGAGTTCGGGTCGCAGGTTGGCGGTCTCACTAAGTGCAGTCATTATTAGGCGATTGGCGACGTCGAGTTCGATTCCAGCGGCGCCGAGTCGACCACGTATTGTCTCAAGCCGTGTCTCGAAGGACACCAGCCAAGCTTCTATGGTTGTGGCGCACCACAGGAATGGCAAGTCGCGCTGTAGGTTGAGGAGCGACGCGCGCTCCTCAAGACTATCACAGGCCGCGAACAGATGGACTGCGGTCGCGGGTGCTCCATCGAGCGTGCGAAGCCCGTCTATGCTCGACAAAGGTAGGTTTTCGCGTCGTGCGAGTACAAGGAGTTCGATCAGCGCACGAACGTCTTCGCGTGGCATCTTCGCTGGATTGGCGTAGAGGTCTGCAAAGGCGCGGGAGCGCGCCGGAATGGCGTCATTCGAGACCGCACGAACCAGAGGCGTGGCTCCCTTGGGGGGCGCCTTGCCAGCGGGGACGATGCGAGGGCGGACGATTTCTCCGGTCTTGCGATTGCCGAACACGAGCCAAGGTCCATTTGGTAGCTCAACTTCGAGTTCGGCGCGCATTGCTGACTGGCTCGCCGGTGCCACGACCGATCGGACGCCAGCTGATGCATCGATGAGTGAGACAGCGCGCAGATTGAGTGCGTTGATCGATGCAAGCGCTGCAAACGCGCTACTCCGCGGGACGGCGAACGGATCCACATCTTCTACGTACCAACGCACTTCGGCTAGATGTTCGCTCGCACCGACAGCAGACAGGACGACGCTTGCATCAAGGGTTGTTGAGCGACCAAGCAACTGGCGGATCGTGTCTCGGAGCGCTGAAAGGGGGACATTGCCGGTTATCGGACGCGAGATAGCCAGCCGAGATACGTCCTGCGCGCGCAGTTCCATGCAGAGAGCGACTTCGCAAGTCGCTAAGATTCTGATCCCGCCGAGTCCGTCGAGTGCGAAGCCCGCTCGCGTGTTAATAAGCCTGTCGTGCTCATCAACTAGCCGGAGCTCGTATCTGGGGTCGGAGAGAGTCAGACTAATCTCGGTCTCCCAACGCACGCGTATGGTTATAACAGGTGTTCCGGTTGGTGGGCCGAGGTCAATCACATTGAGCCCGTGCGCATGACGGACCTTCAGTTGCCCAGCGCCGGTCGCCGCGACCATCGTTGTTTGAAGTCCAGATATCCGTAACTCACGTTGTGTGCGGTCGAACGCGATCTCCATACTGGCTGGTACAACGTCGGCCGGAATAGCGTAACGGATCTCTCCTTCCTCAATTACGGCGATTTCGATTGCACCAATGGGCGCCGCGTTGCGCAATGAGCGCCACGGTCCACGGCGACGTGGGCGCCAGGCGAGCGAATCCTGCCGTGGCGCGATAGTGTAGCCATCCTGCTCGATCCAGAGACGTGGCATGCCGCGATAGACGGTCTCGCGTATGTTCGCGACGAGGTCGCCCACCAGTATCGGCTGAGCTTGAAGGTTGCGCTCTGCCTTGGTGCGCCAACGCCAACGCGCGCCGTCGCCTTCGAGTGTTGCTGTGCCCTCGAACAGGACAATCCTGCGGCCCGATGTTCTGCAGATCCCGATGTCCTGTGGGGCATTAGAGAACACAATCAATGGCAGGATATTGGGCTGCACTGCGAGTGCGAGCATGGGCTTGCTTGTCTGGCAAGACGAACAGCCGATTGCGCGCAGAACGCGGGGATATTGTGCTTCGTCCAATTCGATGACATCGAGAGCGATAACAGGCGAATCGAGCGCCTGCCCGCCTGATGGAACAAATTCGCCGATGGCAGTGTGACCAGCTTGTGCGAAAAGTCGTACCTCGCGTTCGAGCGCGAGCTCGACGTCGAACTTGGTTACGAAGGGGCGCAGCTCATGGATCTCGTCATCTTCGCCCTTATAAGTCTCAATAGCTGCGATGGCGGTAAGTTCTTCAGAGTGGGGGATGCGTGGAAATATTCGAAGTCGGCGCCCCTCGCTGAGGGCCTGGGTGATCGAGGGGGGAACACGGTGTATGTCTAGAGTGCCGGTGAGAACGAGCGAAGCGTGCGCTGTCCATTCATTCTTATCAGTATTGACAACCGTTCGCTCCACGTCGAGCGCTGAGGTGCCCCCTTCTCGGAGCCGCACCATGCGTTCGACGAGTGTGCGTATATCGTCCTGATCAACGTCAAAGGGTAGGGCATCTCGCCAGCTTGGGGTGCACCCGTCAAGGAACGCGACCGGATCCCCGTTGCGTGCCTCAGTAGGGATCGTTGCACGGAGAGCGACGATCGCGCGACATAGCTCGATCGCCGGTTCAACGAGAGCTTGGGCGAGCCGGTCGGATACGCGCCAAGCTTCCACGCCTACCGCCTGATCGACCTGAAAGCCGCGCTCGGCGCTCAACACTGCATGCTTGAGCCATGCGGAGATTCGGGGATCTTCGCGAACGGCAGCGACCGGAAACCCACTTTCGCGGACGATCGCGAGCAACCTCTCGCCACTATTCGGCAAAGGACGTCGCCATATGAGAAGGCCTCGTTGGACGAGATCCTCGACGTCGCTATATTGTACGCGGCGACCCTGGCCATAATCTAAACCGATGCTGCGCAGTGGCCGGATCCAGTCCCAATGCCCGCCGCCGCGTTCGCGACGGAACCACTCGGAAATATACGCGACGATCAGTGCAGCACCTGTTCGGTCGCTAAGCGCGTTAAGACCGTGGCGTCGAAGAAGCGCAGCCGTGTGGTTATATTCGTCCTTGGTAAAACGGTAGGCGTAAAGTGGTCGGCGATCAGGCGTGTCAAGGCCACGCGCTGCGAGCAGATCGCTAAAGCCGTTGATTAGCTCTGACCGACTCATCAAGGTATTTCCCCCCCTGAAACTACATACTGCGCAATTTGGCGTGGAAGAAAAGTCCCAACGCCCACAGGTCGTTCGAGGGTTGTGCTTTAATGGGAAGGTTGTGGTGCCTGCGAATATTAAACAAAAGATCTGGATCAGTCTCCCTCAACGATTCCCAGACCGGTGACATGCCACGCACGTCCACCTCAGTTCGCATGATAGAAGGGAGTGGCGTTGACTGAAGTGGTTCTGACCAGAATCAGAAGTGCCTTCTCGATGCCTAAAAAGCTTCAACACTCTCCGTCGCGACAGTCAAAAGATTAGAACTTCAATCTTGAGCGATAAAGTCGAATGCAGCAGCGACAGACGCACTGTGTTGCGTATCGGAACATCCAGGTACCAAACTCGTTTCAAGAGTAGTTCTGCCGACGGTATTCGTTTCAGAGGATCTCGATTTGCGACCTAGTTGAATGACTGGTCGAGTGCGGTGCATTTGGCTGCTCGGAAGTGGCTGAGCTCGCGTTGAACGCCTGCTCTCCCTTTGCGCTCCACAACGTTCGCGCCTGTTCGTTCTGATCGCTTTTGAGTTTGTCGGCCATCCAAAGCAGCGCGCCGTAAACTATGGCGCGATCATCGCCGGTTAGCTCGACGATGCCGGCCTTGACGATGAGACCACCGAGCTCGATGAGATGCCGCGTGCGCCTACGGCGCTCGACTTGCGACGACCGCATGTCATGCCGCGCTCGTGCCGCTTGATGACGGTTGCGTGCGGTCTGGTTGCGCCGGAGTCCTGCTCGTGTTGCGATCAGTCGCCTGTGCAGATCGCTGTGTTCGTCCCTGGAAAAACATGGCTCCGCGTCTGGCCCATACCTCCCTCTTGCCGGCGTCTTTCGTCTCGGTCAGAAGGAGCAGCGCGCCGGCGAGTTCCTCGGTGCTGAGCGCGTCTGCGCCGGTGGCAATCACCAATTCGCCAAGCTGCTGCACCTTGCGGCTCTTGAGCTCCCGCGCCTTGTCTTCGAGGGCTTTTAGTTCGGCGTCGAAGTTTCTGGGTTTGCGCAATGTCGTCTCCAATCGTTCTGTAAGCTGTCGATTGAGAGAGGATAGTTGAGCCCCTGGCAAAAGGCTGCAGGATTACCGAGACTGGCTGGGACCGGATAGTCGCTCCCGAGATTTTTTCGAGGGAGGGCGCGCTTATACGTCGTTCCGACGTCCGCTCGACTGTGCCACATCCTGATCGGTGGCGATCTATCATCTTCACGTCAAGGTCATTGGTCGCAAGGCCGGCTCCAGCGCGGTGGCCTCCGCCGCCTATCGCTCGGCCTCGCGCTTGCGCGACGAACGCCTCGACCGTAGCCACGACTTCTCGGCCAAGCGGGGCGTCGTGCATTCCGAGGTGATGCTGCCGGAGCATGCCCCTGAGGCCTGGAGCGGCCGCGAGCGCCTCTGGAATGATGTCGAGGCCTTCGAGATCCGCAAGGACGCCCAGCTTGCTCGCGAAGTCGAATTCGCCCTGCCGCGCGAGCTGAGCCAGGCGCAGGGCATCGAGCTTGCCCGAGACTTTGCGCAGGCCGAGTTCGTCGACCGGGGCATGATCGCCGATCTCAATGTGCATTGGGATGTCGGCGAAGACGGCATGCTCAAACCCCATGCCCATGTCATGCTCACCATGCGCTCAGTGGAAGTGAATGGAAACGACGCAAGCTTCGGCCCAAAGGTGCGCGAGTGGAACCGCACCGAGATGGTCGAGCACTGGCGCGAGCGCTGGGCCGAGTTTGCCAATGAACGCCTGGCCGAACTCGACATCGATGCCCGGATCGATCATCGCAGCCTGGAAGCCCAAGGCATCGCGCTGGAACCGCAAAGCCAGGTCGGCGCGCCGGCTCAGCGCATCGAGCGCGGGGGTATCGAGGATATCGGCGTCGAGGATCCTGGCGCCGCTGCCGACCGGGCGGACCTGCATCGCGAGATTGCGCGCGGCAATGGCGAGCGGATCATCGCCGATCCGTCTCTGGCCCTGGATGCCATCACCCATCAGCAATCCACCTTCACGCAGCGCGACATGGCGATGTTCGCCCATCGTCACAGCGACGGCCTCGATCAGTTCAATGAGGTGATGGGTGCGATGCGCGGCGCGCCCGATCTCATCGAACTCGGCCAGGACGGACGAGGCGAGGATCGCTTCACCACTCGCTCGATGATCGAGGCTGAACAGCGCCTGCACCGCGCCGCCGAATTGATGGCGGAGCGGGAGCGGCATGCCGTCGGCGACCAGGAAAGGGGCCAGGCTCTTGCCACTGCCGAAGAACGCTGTCTCTTCTTGTCAGGCGAGCAGGCCGACGCATTGGCGCATATCACGGATGGGCGCGATCTCTCCCTTGTCGTGGGCTATGCCGGCACCGGCAAGAGCGCCATGCTGGGCGTGGCACGGCAGGCGTGGGCCGCGGGGGGTTATGAGGTCCGCGGCGTTGCCTTGTCCGGCATCGCGGCGGAAAACCTCGAAAGCGGATCGGGCATTGCCTCACGCACCATCGCCAGCATGGAACATGGCTGGGGACAGGGCCGGGACCTGCTCACCGCGCGCGATGTCCTGGTAATCGACGAAGCCGGCATGGTCGGCACACGCCAGCTGGAACGCGTGCTTTCCCATGCCGCTGAAGCCGGCGCCAAAGTCGTGCTGGTCGGCGATCCGCAGCAGCTGCAGGCGATCGAAGCGGGTGCGGCCTTCCGCTCACTCCATGATCGCCATGGCGGCGCCGAGATCGGCGAGGTGCGGCGTCAGCGCGAAGACTGGCAACGGGACGCCACCCGCGATCTGGCGAACGGCTGGGTCGGTGGAGCCATCCACGCCTACAGCGTCCATGATAGGGTGCACGCCGCTGAGACGCGAGAACAGGCCCGCGGGGATCTGATCGGGCGCTGGGATCGCGATCGGCGGGCTGCTCCAGATGCCAGTCGCATCATTCTCACCCACACCAACGCCGAGGTGCGATCCCTCAACGAGGCAGCACGTGAGCGCATGCATGCCGCCGGCGATCTCGGCACTGATGTGCACGTGACGGTCGAGCGTGGCGAGCGCAGTTTCGCCAATGGCGACCGGGTGATGTTCCTGCGCAATGAACGCAGCCTCGGCGTGAAGAACGGTACACTCGGCACCATCGAAGAAGTCAGCCCGCAATCCATGTCGGTGCGCACTGACGATGGCCGGTCCGTTGCCTTTGATCTCAAGGACTATGACCGTATCGACCATGGCTATGCCGCCACCATCCACAAAGCCCAGGGCATGACGGTGGACCACACCCATGTGTTGGCAACACCAGGCCTGGATGCCCATGGCAGCTACGTCGCCCTATCTCGCCACCGCGACGGCATGGAACTGCATTACGGCCACGACGACTTCGCCGATCGGGACCGGCTGGTCCGCACCCTGTCGCGGGATCGATCCAAGGACATGGCGTCGGATTACGAGCAACGAGATCCGGCGCAGGACTATGCCGAGCGGCGCGGCATCAGCTTTCGCGAACGCGTCGTCGAGATCGTGCGCAAGGTGGTGCCGGAAAAGCTGCGCGATCGGATCGACCAACTGCTCGATGGGTTCCGCTCGTCCCCAGATGGTCCGCCCAGCAGAGAAACAGGGCAGGGGCCGGAACCGGAAAGGGAAAGAGCCGGGACGGAGGTACCGCGCGAACCTGCGGTACCCGAAAAGGAGGCTGTCGAAGATCCCGAGGAGGCGCTGCGCAAAACCCGCACTCGGGCGCTGGTCCGCCATGCCCGTGCGGTGAATGCCATCTTCGCCGAGCAGCAAATCGGCGACAAGGCCAGCCCAGAGCAGTGGCGAGAGCTGAAGGATGCGCGCGACGCCTTCGAGAAGGTGAGGCCCTATGGCTGGCGCGATGCCGAGGCAGCCTACCTCAAGGATACCGGCCTTGCCCGCGAGGCGGCTGGCGGCAATCTCGGCCGCGCCATTCGCACCCTCCAGCTCGAGACCGAAATCCGCACTGATCCGAACCGTGCCGCCGATCGCTTCGTGGAACGCTGGCAGAAGCTCCAGCGGGCGAGCCAGCTCCACTATCAGGCCGGTGACTTCTCCCACTACAACGCGACACGCTCAGCCATGGGCGACATGGCCAGGAGCCTGGAGCGCGATCCACAACTGGAATCCCTTCTCGCCAACCGCAAGCGGGAGCTCGGCATCGGCATCGAGTTCGACTCAGGCCGCCGTCTCGGTGTGGAACTCGCCTTCAGCCATGGCCTTGGCAGGGGCCGGGGATTGGACATCGGAATTTGACCCATCCGATATGCCGCCGTCTCCTTGCCACGGCACGACGAAGCGGAAAACGCTCTTGCGCACCCGTGACCACCTGTCCTGTGTAGTCCCAACACCAGTCAGAAACAGCCAGCAGGAGGCAACCCGCCCATGCGTGAACCAGATCGCATCATTCGCATGAAGACCGTGCAGTCGCGAACCGGTCTGTCCCGGTCCACGATCTACCGCAAGATCGCCGAGGGGACCTTCCCGCCCCGGATCAAGATCAGCATCACCGGGGCAGGGTGGCATGAATCCGAGATCAGTCGTTGGGTTGCCGATCCCGTCGGATGGCGCCCGAAAGAGGACGGCGACGAATGCCGATAACCAGGCGGGAGGCTGTTGCAAACGCCGGCGACGCGATACGATCGCGGGTGCCGCTATATTCGGAGGGACAGCTACAACATAAGCGCAGCGGCATGCTGCTGTGACGGGGCGAGCGATGAATGAAAAGGTGCACCAGACCATCACTCTCAACGTGAACCCCTACCTCTCCGAGCGAGAATGGGCAAAGGTGTGGGAAGTCTATTGTAGCATGGATGGTTGGATAGACGCTGCCGAACGCCCGTCATGGTACGGCACAGACGATGCCGATCGGTACATAACCGTGTCAGCCGAGCCGAGTGGACTTCTCTTTGACGCGCATATCGAGCCGAAGCTGTGGACGGGTTGGCTGACCTTGATATGTGCCAGACTGACCCTCGCATTGGGCGTAGCCGTGCATGATGCCGAGATTTAGGGAAAGTCGGGAATTTACGTGGCAAGCCGACATGAGAGCAATCGACATGGGACATTTTCCGCAGGTCAGACGGCCGCACGGCAAATCATGCTGTTGAACCGACGCACCTTGCTCGCAATGGGAGTGACTGGAATAAGTAGCCTGCTTTATTCGCAGGCAGTTGGTGCAGGAGCAGAAAGAGCCATGAGGCGCGTCTTACCCGACTGGGTTATTCCGGACGATCTGGAAGCGATTGTCACCAAGCAGGAAGAATGGATCAGCGATCGTTGGGCACCGATCCGCCTCGTGGTTATGGGCGCGACAATCTATCATGGGCGCCCCATTCCCTTGTCGTGGCAAATCGAATTCTCCCCCTATGGTCCGGAATTCGACGATGCGAACCGCCGCATTGCGAAGAGCACGGGAAACAAGCCTGATTCCTATGCCTGGAGCGAGCTCGTTTTGAAGACGCTGCAAGAAAGGGCCCCCGAGTTCGTGGGACAAACGCATCTTGAGGACACTGAACTGGCGACGTGCGTCATCTGGGTTGAATCGAAGGCCGCCTGCAAAGTGTTGATGGAACTCGTTTGGGAGTTGATCTACCGATAGCCGGTCGCGCAATTCCTAAAGCCTGATACGTCATAGGTGTTCGTCGCATAGACTGTCGCATGTTTCGGGATTTTTGCGAATAATGGAAAGCAGGTTTGATGCGGTATCTTTCGGCAGACCACATTTCTAACGCGCTAAAACGGGGTAGCTCTGTAGAGCAGTTCCTCGGGCGCAGTCCTAATAATCCTGACTATATTCGCCACATCGAGCTACGGCCCTCCAATGGCTCTGTTGAGTTATGGGTTTATGACGCCGAGGATATAGGTAGCGAGGACTGGCTGGACATTTACGATTTCCCATGCCTCGAGCCAGACGGACCGGAAACGCCTACTGCCACCTTTCAAGATGCTCACTCCGCCATCGTTTTCGCTAGCGAAGGGCTCCTTGCTGACGTGAGCCGGTGGACTAATCAGTTCATCAGTCAAGATGAATATCTTGACTATATTCGCGCAGGCCGGCCCCTTCGATGGCCCGTGCCCGCCTGAAATCAAATACAGGCATGGGAAGTGTCGCGGAAATCCTGAAGCCTTCTTCGCGAGCTGGAGCGCATCTTGTTTAAGTTGGTTCATAGTCTGCCGTCGCGCACAGACGACCGCAGCAAGGGTAGGAGCACTCTGCTACGCGCGATCAGAACTTGTAGTTGACACCGAGGCGCACCAATTGCCCGGTCACGTTCTGGGAATACCGCTGAGAAAATGGCGGGTTGGCGGGGGAAGGGAGGGCGATACTCTTCACTTTACCAAGGTCAAAATAGAGATACTCGGCCTTGACCGTCCAGGCGTCCGTTACGGCATATTCGAGGCCACCGCCAAGCGTCCAGCCTGCTTTGGTCGTGCTGGTGGAACTTCCGTAGTGGGTAACCGGGAACTGTTCGCTGTGTGCGACGTCAACTTTGCCGTAAGCCAAACCGCCAATGACGTAGGGTAGGAAGCGATCGAACGCGTATCCGACACGTGTACGGACGGTTCCAAACCACTTGATGGAGGACAACTGACGATACGTGAATGGGTCGAAGTATCCGGCAGGGGACCGCGCCGTGGATTTATCCTTCATGTCGGAATAGTTGAAGTCCGCCTCGATGCCGACAACAAAATGGCCAATCTGATGATTGTATCCAACTTGAGCGCCACCAACAAAGCCGTCTACTGACAGGTCTTTTTTGCCGAGCGCTACTGGATAGTAATCATCCCAAGCTGGGCCGCCGAGGCCATCCAGGGTAGCATCATCGTTATTCCACCCATACCCGGCATTGGCGCCCACATAAAATCCCGTCCAGCTGAACGGAGTGGCCGCGGGTGCAACCGGCTCAACAGCAGCCGGGGCGAGATCGGCGGCCATAGCTGCGCCTGACAGGCACACAAGAGCAGAAGAGGCGAGGAGAAGCTTGCGCATGGCCATAGTCCAAATGAGTATGCGACTATCAATAACTTCAAATCCACAGAAAGTATGTTGCTGATGGGCAACATTTAAAAAATGTTATCCGTACGAAAACTCGAACACAAGAATATTGTGAGTGCGGGAACTGGCTCGAAGAAACCGCCGACGACATATTCAGCTACTATTCTGGCTCCTGCTATTGTGGCGAGTGGGGCATTTGGCCTGGACTCGACGACGGGCCGGTGCCTGCTCCGGCCAACGATAATGGCCGAGACATTATGAAGGCGCTTAAATTAGCGATCCGGTTTTGATCGGCATAGTGCTCAGGTTCAGCGGGTATGGCGGAAACATATTCCGCCGCTCATGCCACCTAAGTGCCCGTAATCATCGAGTGCCGCTTCACCAAGATCAACCATCCGTGGACCAACGAGCAGGTCGAGCGAATGAACCGCACCATCAAGGAGGCCACTGTCAAACGCTACCGCCTCGACATGTTGATCGCCGAAATGCCGGAACTCGGTCGTATGACCGCAGGCCAGGCCGCAGCCATGACCGGCTTGGCATCGGTGCCATACGACAGTGGAACAATGCGGGGCCGGAGGATGATTGTCGGAGGACGGCGGGCGCTGCGACATGTTCTGTTCCAGGCTGCGCTCGCCGCCGCATGCCACAACGCGGTGCTGAGGCCACTCGCCAAACGTCTAAAGGAACGGGCAAAGCCCCATAAGCTGTCATCGTCGCAATTGCACGCAAGCTGGTCACAATCGCAAACGCCGTCCTTAAAACGGCGACTCCATGGCGCTTAAACCCAGCTACCTAGACACAGTTGCTAGAGCCTTAATAGCCCAGCATAGCGTAGCAGCACAGGACGAAGCCGCCAGCGGCACCCGCCAGGCTGGTGTAGCCGATGATTTTGTCGCGGGGCTTGAGCCGCAGTTTGTTCAAGTGCTCGGCACTGCCTTCCGCCCCTGCAACATTATAGCCGACTAGGCTGGCAGCCTTCCGTGTGGCGGGATGATCCGTTCCAGTCTTGCGCAGAAACCAGCCGAACAGGGCATTGGTAAGCAGCTTTTGAAGGCTGCGGGCGATCGTGCCGATCACGCTGAGCTTGAGGACAATGCCGCAGATAAACATGAGGCAAAAGCCCGCAGCGAAGAGCCAGATGTTCATAGGGGTCTCGACAGGTCCAAAGTAATTCCGCTCGACAATTTGGAGGAGCCGCCGACGAGACTCAAGTCGCGTTTTGATTAGCGCGGCGCGACATTCCCCGATAGCCGAAACGGAGGATTTTCCCCCGCACTCAGCGAGAACTCCCGGCCTGTCTCGCCCCTCCTATCAACAGTTGGAAAACCGCGGGCACCTCTCCCAGATCTGGATTGGCATCAAAGGAAGCCGGGCATGGATCCGAGATCGGCGGTCGGATCACGGATCCATTGACGTGGTCGCCGAAAGGCGAGAGCGGTGAATTCCGGCGAAGACGAAAGGCGCTCCGGCAAGCTATGCCTCAGAAGCAGCACGGCGAGCGCGAGAAGTCTCACGGTCGCTGCCGGGCATGAGGACATTCGGCTCCATGGTCTCAGCGATACGGATCAGATCACGGAGCGCCGAGCGGATCTGCGGTTGGGGGAACTCGGTGTCATCCTCCCAAATTGAACCCTCATGAAAGATCATGTCGAGCTTGCCTGCGATGCCGGCGAGTGAGGTGGCCGGTGTGGCGGTCAGGGCATCGACGAGTTCCTGCTCCCGCTCGCCCGCTTCCACCTCCGCTTGCTTCGTAGCCGAATAGCCGATCTTCTCATCGATCGCATCCCAGCGCGCCTGATGCTCGGCCAACTCCGCCTTGGCCTTCGTACACAGGTCAGCCATCTCAGGGGCTGAGCCACAAACGGCCTCGATGTCTTCCGGCGAGAAAAATTCCAGTGCCTCCCTGCTCCCCGGCAGGCGAAGTGTAGTCCGGGGGAAGCCGATTTCTCGTACAAGCTGCGTCTCGAGCCGCTGCTGCTTATGGCAGAGCGCTTCAGTCCTGAGCGCTACGGTTTTCCACGACTGCCACGCCAGCAGCGCTGGGTCAGGGTTGTCGTGACCAGTCTGCGGTTCGGCTGCCTGCGCCTTGGCCTGAAATGGCCAAGCCAGCGTGGTCAAGGTCGTGCCCAACAGAAGGCGCCGCCGGGTGACGAAAGACAAAGTCGTGCTATGGTCGGAATCAGCCATGATCCGAGCTCCTTGCAGCTTGGTTGTGGTTAGGCTGATCGAGGTGTTCCCGCACCTTGGTCAGCCACTCTGCGTACCGTTCCCGATATGATATCGGATTGGGGCGGCAGAGGTTTTGATAGAAAAAATATCAATTCGGCTTTGTGAATGTCAATAGAAAATCTATCGAACCAGCATTTCATGGTGACCACGAGGCAGGTGAAGGCTGCACGGGCATTACTGGGGTGGTCCCAGGGAGACTTGGCGGAACACTCAACGGTTTCGGAGCCGACGATTGCGCGCCTAGAGGCAGAGGATGGATTGCTCGGCGGGCGCCCTGAGACAGTCGCAAAGATCGTCGGCGCATTGGTGACGGCCGGAATCGAATTTATTTCCGAGAACGGTGGTGGTTTTGGCGTGCGTTTGTCGCAACGTTCCGCAAATACGTAAGCTCGACAAAGACACAGAGGATGTCGAGCAAGCTTTTTGGCTCTCCATTGAGTCGCAATTGGCTTTTCCGTGACGTACAGGATACTTTTTTGACATGAAGGCCAGACTATTACGCTGCAGATCACCGATTGAACGGGCCATGCCACGCAATTTACGCCGCTATCAACGAACCGCCCGAGCGCAGACAATCAAGCAATGCCTTCAACTCGGTGTGTCCAGCCCGCGTGAGGGCACTTTTCTTCTCGGCATGGATAATCCTGCAACGCGCAGAGTCACCTATCGGATCGATAGATCCTGTTCCGCACTGTTGACGCGGTAAAATCGTCACGTTGAGTTTTAGGTCAGCTCATCTACTGTCTCTGAACCATAAGAAGGATGCATTTGAGACAGAGAAAACGTCTCGAGCAAACATCTCATTTGAGTATACAAGCAAGTCCAATGGCGCGGCCGCCAGAGTTCGCGGCATCCCCCGTGATCCCGCACAAATCCAGCAAGAAAGACAAACCAGAGTTTTCGTCAGGACGCTTTACAAGGCTCGCACTCGTATCGAGCGTAGGATAGGACGCTTCAAGCGTGTGGCGCTACGCTGCAAAAAAACGGCCCGAAATTTCCAATCCATCGTCAGTTTCGCCGCCTGGCTTTGGTTGACCAAGTTCGTCCACACGACTTAGCGGAAGCTTCATCCTATACACCTCAATGTAAAGACCCGCCGGCCGCTGACGCGAAATTCCGGCCGACTGAAATAATGGCACAGCCCACTGACCAGCTGGCACTTATCAAACTAGAGCATGTGCAGCGATTGATGAATCGATTGTGATGTGACAGGTGGCTTGTGAGCTGAAAGAACCATCCACGCCCTATGCAGTCGGCTCGATCATCGACCTCTTCACCCCAACCTAATGCGCAAACTACTTCCTGGCGGCTGGCTATGAGCCAACTTAAACAAGACGCGCTCTAGCCAAATCTGGTCCAGTTTGAAGGGTTTAGATCAGTTCAAATCATATTCAGATCAGAAGCCGAGGCAAAGCTTCCGCGCCATTTCGGTATAGGACTATGATACCTATGGGAACCACGCGCAGCCAAACCGATTGAGCCATTGTGGATTTAGACTCTTCCGTTGAAAAGGTAAATATCCGAAACAATATGCCTAAAGCGGTCAAAAATATTTCCGACCCCTGGATGGAGTGGCGTCTTGCCGAAAAATATAAAGAAAGTTAGTTCCATGAATATAGGACGATATTTCATTCTTGTTAATGTTTATAAAATTCATCAATTTCTTAGCTAATTATTGGATTGGCAATTAATTTTTTTGTTATTATCCGGAAGTATATCTTGTTATTTGGATAAATGTGAAGCATTATTATAGAATATTATAATTTAAATCTCCAATTTTCGTGTAAAGTGTATAATTAATGGTATTTTTGTACCAATATGTATTTTGTACGCGCAAGTGACCTCCAATCTATACGGTTCAGTAGCATAAATATATTTTGATGTAGCAACAATGTAGAAACATAGTGCCGTAATTTCTCCTTAAATGTTTCGCTTATCGACCGGTGGTACCGTTAACCAAGCGCCATCCTCACACGCTGATCGAAAAGAAATGCACCACTATGAATGAGTGGCTATTTGGCGAGGCATCAGAGCATCTCGGGCCAGTTAGGCAGTCGGTAGCTGCCGCCAATCGGACTTCCTTGCAGGAGTCCTGTCGCGTTTGGTCAGGAACGAGTTTTTCGCGCAATATCATATGGATCGCCTCCTATCCAAAATCGGGTAACACGTGGGTTCGGGTCTTTCTTCACAATCTTCTTCGTGAAATGCGCGGTGAGACCGAGGGCGCGCAGGATATTAACGCGCTGAACCGGTTCAGCGTTTGGGAGCATAGCGTCCCTCTTTTTACGCAAGCGCTTGGCAAGCCACCGAAGGAAGCAAATGCTGAAGAGATCGCTCGAGCTCGGCCGATCGTGCAGCGATTGATCGCTGGGCGCACCAATAGGTTTTTGCCGGCCAAGACTCATCTGGCCTACGGACGTGACCACGGTGTTCCGACCGTCGATCCGGAAGTAACTAGAGCTGCGATCTACCTTGTCCGCAATCCTCTCGACGTCGTGATCTCTTATGCCCACCACATGGGGCAAAGTATCGACCAGACCATCGCCTTGATGGGAATGCCCAATATGTGCACGCCGGCAACCGACCGCCATGTCGGTGAGACGATGGGGAGCTGGAGCCAGCATGTTGAGAGCTGGCTACAAGGCGTGCCTTTTCCCGTGTATGTGATGCGCTACGAAGACATAGTGACACATCCGAAGGTGGCCTTTGGAAATCTGTCCTGTTTCCTCGGGCTTCAGCCGGATGAGGCGCAGCTGACGGCGGCTATCACTAAATCTTCTTTCGAGGCTTTGCAGGCTCAGGAAGGCCAAAATGGCTTCCGTGAAAAGCCAAAAGTAGCTGAGCGCTTCTTTCGAGAGGGGCGGGTTGGACAGTGGCGGCTGGCGTTGACCAAACCTCAAATACTAGCAGTGCTGCGTGATCACGCCGAGGTAATGGAGAGGCTAAGATATCTGATTGATTCTAAAGGGTCCGCATCCATGCTGCCAGAGACATGACATAGCCATAGATAAATAGTTCAATAAAAGAGATTGTGTAATGATCGATTGGAAAAGCGCCTTCAAGGTAGCAATTGCGAACCCAGATACCATATCTCTTGAGACATACAAGAATGTATTTGGTTTTAATTTAAATATAAATAAAGTTTACCGAGATGATTACACATATAAATTTGGTTATCTAATGGCTGTGCGCGGGTATTTAATAATCATCGGGAGTGTTTTGGCGTTTTTGGTTTGTATGTTTATCTACATTTTGCTGATGACAAGTGATTTATTTAGGCGGCTTTTTATGAGCTTTCCATTGCCAGAGTGGGGTTGGCCGTGGAATTATCTGTCAAAAGAATTCATGTTTCAGCAATTCAGCGATGGCCATCTTTTATTGTCCAAGGTGGATATCGATATATATCTTAAGCTTTGTAGTTTTGTGAGTTTGATTTGGTTGGCATTGTTCGTTGTGATGTTGTTTGTGAATTTACTTATTTCAGGGGGGTATAATATATATAAACCGGCTATAGCGCTGTTTTTTGTGTCGTCTTTAGGTATTTGGTCAGCGTCGCATACACTTTTTTCGAATTATAGTTTGTTGGGACCATCTATTCATGATTCATTAGTGGTAATGTCTTTCAAAAAAACTATGATAATTTCGTTTGCTTATTTTTCTTCAATATATTTTGTGGCGATTGTTCTGGTTCAATTTAAGGCGCGTCCGCGAGTTTCTGCAAAAACATAGAAAATTTCAAATAAAGTGACTCAATATGAAGAAAGTATTGGGTTGGCGAGATTTTCGGCAACAGTACTGCGATGGAGAAGATAATGGCCGACGGCGTGGAAGGGAGCACTGGCGAGGCGGGCAGCGAAGGGCAGGAGCGCGGGAGCAGGACCCTGGCGCTGACGCTGGGGCTGAACGATGCAATCATCGCGGCTTCTGCGACGCTTGCCAGAGATGCTGAGCAGGCGGTTGAAGTCGTAGAAATGGGCGCTAAAACGATGCCTGTTATCGGCGGTTTGGTGTCGGTGGTGTATGGATCGAGCGTCGGCTATCAAAATGAAGGTTTACCGGGGGCAATAAAAGGGGGAGTCTACGAAGGGACTGGTTTCGCGGTGGGATGGGCAACCGCTGAGGTTACGTTTGCAACTCTAGAGAGCATTCCGGTTTGGGGTGAATTACCGCCTGCTGTTGCTGTCAACGGTGTAATAGCGGCTGGCGCTGGTACTCTCAGTGGCATATTTGGCTGGCCAGCAATCTTCGACGCGTTGTCTCTGTCAGATGACGGTCTCTGGGACGGAGAGCCGGAATACAAGCCAGGGCAGGTTGCTGATGGGATTGATGAGTTTGGAAGACTTCACTACGTTGCTACTTACACTGCAATGAACGGCACTGACGGGAGGCCGAACTGGGGTCTGGACTCGCCCAGTGAGCGCCTCTCACCACTGTATTTGCAACCTAGTAATACCACTCAAGCAGTCGTCCCCTTCACCTTTGACCCGAATACGCCTTTGGGTTGGGCCGCCGACAATGGCGATTTCGCGGCCGCTGCTCAGCTCTGGGCGCCTAACTTTCCCTTGCCCGCTTCCTATTCCGGCGAGCCCAACACCATTGACCCTAACTCGCCGTACTCTACCCAATCCCCAGCCGACATGTGGGCGGACGCCGACAGGCTACTGACTTTAACAGGGGCCGATCCAAATACCTACTGGCACGGTGTCGATGCGGCTCAGGCGACGGAGGCCTTTCTTCAGGGTGAGGGACTACCTGGTGTCCACTTGGACCAGATCGCAGCGATTGGCGACCAGGTATTGAGCGATCTGCAGAGCTTTGAGCAGCCTACTTACCAACAACAAGTTGCAGCTTTCAATCAGGCGGCTTCGGCGCCGCTGCCGCTGCCTTCGCGTTTCCCCGATCAACCGCCTCTATTCAGCGGTCAGTTCGAATTCACACCTCTGCCTGGAGGCGGGCTGCTCTCCTATGGGATCCCGGAGGATTTCACCAATCCTGTCGGGCCGGGCGCTTTCTATGATGGCTCCTATGATGGCGGTTTCGGAGGCACCAATCCTTTTGGAGGCGGCAGTTCGCCCGGCTGGGGCGGTGGAAGCAGCCCGTTTGGCGGCAGTTCGTCGGGGTGGAGTTTCTCGGGTTATCCGGTCGTTCTGGATCTCAACGGCAAGGGTATCCATGTCACGCCACTGTCCTCATCGAATAAGTTCTTCGACATGGCCGGCGATGGCAAACAGCATCGCACGGCCTGGGCCGGAGCGGGCAATGGCGTGCTTGTCCTCGACCTCAACAACAGCGGTGTCATCGACCAGAAGAACGAGGTGGATTTCACCGCCTGGGATCCGACGGCCAAGACCGACATGCAGGCGCTGCTCGACGTCTTCGATACCAATCATGACGGTAAGCTCGACGCGGGCGATGCCGACTGGTCGAAGTTCAAGGTGATGGTCACCAATGCCGATGGCACGACCTCGCTCGAGACGCTGGCCGACCTCGGCATCACCTCGATCAATCTGACCACGGACAATCAGGAGATCGTGCTACCCGATGGTTCCAAGATCTCGGGCAAAACGACCTATACCAAGTCCGACGGCTCGACCGGCACGGCGGCGGATGCCTCCTTCGCTTATGACGCCAATGGCTATCTGGTGACCTCGACCACCAGCCATAATGACGATGGTTCGACCAGTATTGACGCCAAGGCGACCAACACGGATGGAAGCCTTGCCAGCGAGACAATCTCGACGGTGAGCTCCAATGGCACAAACAGAACCATAAAGTACGATGACAATGGCGACGGCGTCTTCGACCGCTCGCAGACCGACAACACAGTTACGAATGCAGATGGCTCCTCCACCGAAACGGTCGGCAATTATAATGCGGACAGTTCGCTTAAGGACCGGACGGTCACCACCACCAGCGCCGACAGGGGAACGGTGACGACGCAGATCGACGCGAATGGTGATGGCATTTGGGACCAGTCGCAGGTCAATGTCCGCAGTGGGGACGGCTCGAACACGGCCACCACGAAAAATCTGGCCGCCAATGGATCGGTGATCAATCAGACACAGGTCACGACCAGCGCTGATGGCTTGACCAAGACCACGAAGACCGATCATGCGGGCTCTGGCAGCTTCGATCAGATCAAGACGGACGTGACCGTCGTCAACGCCGACGGCAGTCGCACACAAACAGTAAGCTTGACCGGCAGCGATGGCACTTTGCTGTCTAGGAGCGTGACGAACACGACCGCCGATCACACGGTGTCGGTCGACGAGATCGACAGCACCGGGGATGGCACCTACGATACGATGGAAAAGACCATCCATTCGGTCAAAGCCGACGGTACGATCAGCACCTGGGTCGGCGACTACAATGCGGACGGCTCCGAGCGAAGCCTGCATTACTACGATGTCAGCGCGGATGGCCTGACCATCACGCAAGGGTTCGACAAGAATTCCGACGGTAATGCTGACGAAGTCCTGACCGATGCGACCACGATCGGCGCAGATGGCACACGCACGCGGATTGTGACCGATACGATCAACGGCAGCTTGGTCAGCCAAACCACGACGAAGACCGGAGCCAATGGCCAATTGATCGGCCGTTGGGTGACAGGCCCAGGATTCAGTCTGCCGACCTCGATGGATATCACGACTGGGGCAGACGGTAGTCGAACGCAGATCGTCGGGACTTACAGTGTGGATGGCAGCAAGACCATTGCCAGGACTCTCACGACGACCTCGGCAGACGGCCTGTCCAAGACTACCAAGACCGACGTTAATGCTGATGACACCTATGATGCCATCGCTACCGACGTTACCGTCAAGAATGCGGATGGTTCCAGCACCGAGACAGTGACCGACACCAGCGCCAACGGCACGTTGATCGACAAAGCTGTCATCACGACCTCGGCCAGTGGCCTGACCCAGACGAACCAGCAGGATCTCGACGGCAACGACACCATCGACCGGACCACGACGGATGCCATCGTACTCAACGCCGACGGCAGCCGCGCCGAGACCCTGTCGGTGACCAGCAATTCGGGGGCGCTACTATCCAAGACTGTGACTGTTGACAGCGCCAATCGGCTGACCTCGACAGTGAACATCGATAGCAATGGCGACGGCCATGTCGATCAGACGCAGGTCATCACCACCAACGCTGATGGCTCGACGACCAAGACTGTTTCGAACTTCGCGGCCAATGGCCTCCTCGTCGATAAAACACTGACGACAGTGAGCGCCAATGGCCTCGGCACAACGGTCCAAAGCGACGTCACGGGCGATGGGGTTTATGATGACTCGACCAGTGACGCCGTTGCGTTGAATGCGGACGGCTCGCAGACGGAGACCAAGGCAAGCTATAGCGGCAATGGCACTTTGCTGAACAAGCAGGTCGTCACCAAGAGCGGCAACGGGCTTTCTATCACCACGCAGACGGACGCCAATGGCGACGGCACCTTCGATGACAAGACCTCCGACATGGCGGTAATCAACGCCAACGGCTCGCGCACCGAGACGATCTCCAACTACAATGGCGCCGGTGCGGTACTTTTGGACCAAACTATCATCACCACAGCGGCCGATGGGCTGTCGAAGACCACCACACTAGACATCAACGGCGATGGCACAGTCGATCAGACTGTCAGCGACACCACGGTGCTCAATGCCAATGGCTCGACCCGGCGAACGGTCAATACGGTGAGTGCCAACGGGGCCGTGGTGAACCAGATCGTCACGGATACAAGTGCGTCCGGAAGTAGCGTCGAAAAATGGATTATTCCTTTCGACACCAATGCCGTTCGCACACACGAATACACCTCTGTTCACGCCGATGGCAGTGTTCAAGACGATGTCTGGACCTATACGGCAGACGGTTCAAAGGTCCTGTCGGATATTACGACGATCACCACGGCGGATGGTCTGTCCAAGACAGTGATCGCCAATGTCTCAGGTAACAATGCAGCCGACAGCAGAACCATAGCCTCCACGACATTGAATGCTGATGGCTCGAAGACTGTAACTGCCTCGAGCTACAACGGCGCCGGAACCATCCTGATCGGCAAGACGGTGACAACGACGAGTGCCAATGGTCTGTCGACAACCGTGCAGTCATACCTCGACAACCAAGTCTCGCCCTATTTGACGACGACGGATGTCAAAGCCCTTAATGCCGATGGCTCGACGACGGAGACGATCACGACGCTGAGCGGCGCCAATTTGGTGCAGACCGGCAAGACCGTGATCACTGTCAGTGTGGACGGTTCGACAGCCACAACGAAGACCTTTGTCGACGCCAATGGCGCGCCGCAATCGATCTCCAGCCAGGTGACGAATCCAGATGGATCGAAGACGACGACCCAGTCGACCTATAATGCTGCTGGTACCGTGTTGATTGGCAAGACGACAACAATCATCAGTGCTAACGGCCTGACGACGACGACAACCTCGGATTTGAACGGGGATGGCGTAACCGACACCACCCATGTTGTTGCCGATACTCTCAACGCTGACGGTTCGACGATCCAGACCACCTCGAACTATCAGGGATCGAGTGCTGCCGCAGCCAACGAAGTGAGCCAGACCGTCACGACCACGAGCGCTGACGGGCAGACCATCACCACCAAAATCGATGCCAATGGTGATGGCGTCATCGACTCGGTTGTCAGTAATCATACCATGTACAATGCAGATGGCTCGAAAACTGAGACACTTTCGACCTATAACGGGGCCGGCACGACTTTGATCGGCCGAGCAGTGACCACCACTTCGGGGAACGGCCTGTCGATAATCAAACAGAACGACGTGAATGGCGATGGCACCGTCGACCAGACGGTGAATGACGCGACAGTTCTGAACGCAGATGGTTCCAAGACCGAGACGGTGAGCACTCGCAATGCCGGCGGTCAATTGACCGGCCAGACCGTTTCCATCACCAGCGCCAACGGCCTAACCAAGACTGCCGAGACCGATGCGAACGGAGATGGCGGCTTCGACAAGATCGAGACCATCGCCAAAGCGGCAGATGGCTCGACAGTCGACACGGTATCAAATTATTCGCCGAACGGTTCCATCCTGCAATCGCGGACCGTGACTACTACATCAGGCAATGGACAAACCATCACTGTCCATGAGGACGCCAATGGTGATGGCGTGTTCGATGCTGAGCAGGCGACTGCCACTATCATCAACGCCGATGGCTCGACGACACAGACCGTGACCCGCCTCAACGGTGACGGATCGGCTCTGATCGACAAGACCGTGACGACGACCAGCGCCGATGGTTTGTCGAAGACGGTCGCCGTTTATCTTGGCAATGCGAGCGTAGCTGATCAATCGACGACCGATGTCACGACCGTGAATGCGGACGGATCCAAGACCGATACCGTGACCTCTACGGTTGGTTCCGATGCTACTCAGACGGACAAGGTCGTGACCGTAACCTCTGCAGACGGCCTGATCTCGACGGCTTCCGAGTATGCCAATGGCTCTGCAACGGCAACCAAGACCACGACGATAGCCAGGAATGGCGACGGATCAACGACGCAGACCGTCACTGCGCCTTCGCTCACTAGTGCCGGTGCGAATGCGACGTCGACGGTGATGACCACAACCAGTGCGAGCGGTCTTTCGAAAACGACCTGGACTAACCCGGTGCTCAACTCGAGCGGCGCGGTAACCAGCTATACCGAGAAGCAATCCGACGTCACGGTTCTTAATTCAGACGGCACCAAGACCGAGACGAAGGTCGACTACAATGCAAGCGGCGGGGTTGTCCAGCAGGAGGTCATCACGACCTCGGCGAATGGTATGATCGTCAACGATGTAATGACGGGCACCTATCCAAAGGCTTCGCGAGACGTCACGGTTCTCAATGCAGATGGCTCGAAAACCGAAACGATCACCGTCGGCACGAGCATTTCCGGAACTACCGTCAATGGTATCAAGGACGTCCAGACCAAGGTAACCAGCGCCAATGGTCTGAGCGAAACCGACACGGTGAAGATCGGCAGCGTGACCGATCGCATCACCACCACCACGACGAACCTCGATGGCAGCAAGGTTGAGACCGCGTCGTTTTACTCGACTGCTGGCGCATTGGTTAACAAGCAGGTCGTGACAACCAGCGCGGACGGCCTCTCCAAGACCATCCAGGAAGACAGCAAGGGGACGGGACATTTCGACAGCGTCGAGACCATCACGATAAAGGCAGATGGCAGCAAGACCGATGCGCTTTCCAACTACAGCCAAAGCGGGGCCCTAACGGAACAGGCGATTTCCACTGTCAGCGCGGACGGGCTCACCAAGACGCTCACGGTCGACAACAACGGGGACAGCATAGTCGATGTTCTTAGAAAGGATGTCGTGACTCTTAACGGGGACGCCAGCCGAACCGATACGATTTCCAGCTTTTCAGGCGATGGAACGGTACTGTTCAGCAAAACGACGGTTCAGACCAGTGCCGACGGCTTGTCCAAAACAACCCAGGTTGATCTCGATGGCAATGGCGAGGTGGATGAGACGACGACGGATGTGACGGTCGTCAACACCGATGGCTCGACGGCCCGCACTGTGACCACGACTTATGCAGATGGCACCAAAAAAAGCGGCGAGCTCATTTCCACGAGTGCCGATGGATACGTCACGACCAAACAGGAAGACCATAATGGTGACGGGACCTTTGACGAGACGGTGACATCGACGCGCAAGCTTGACGGCTCGGTCATGGAGGTGGATACAGCCACTATCAATGGTACTGCACATACTAGGACGAATGTTACGAGTGCCGACGGACGGGTGACGACCTATAGCGGCACTGCACTGGACGATGGTGGCAGCTCCACATCTTACCTGGACAGTAACGGTTCTTATCTACTTCAGAGCGGTTTGCTTCCTGCGGGATTCAACGCCGATAATCCTCATAGCAGTACCTGGGCTTATGCAAATCATAACCTCGATGGGAATGGCGTCGATAGTATCACGGAAGTGGATTGGTACAGTCCGGTACGATCGACGAACCAGTACTATCAGTCAATTTATCCGGTACTCGATTCTTCTTTAGAAGAAATCTACCTTTCTGAGCAATCGAGGATAAAAGATACGTCCTCTGATGAGGATCTTAGTCGCTCGGAAAAGACACGATTGCCGAGCTTCATGGCAAACGGTGTATTCAACGATGGCTCGGCTTCCGTCGTTAATACCGCCGGCGCAACGGTGACTGCGATCGAGCAATATTACCAATACTCCTATGCCCGCAACGCTTCGCTCGCCGAAATGACGAGCTGGCTTGGTCAGCTTAAAGCAGGAACGATCACGCTCGGCGGAATCGAGGTGGCCATCGCCAACAGTGCTGAACATATCGTCGACGGTAACGGTCATGCAGAGAACTACAATGCCAGCGGACAGAAGGTCTCATACGTAACGGATAAGGCGGTAGCCGGCACCATCGTGCAGCGCTTGTTCGACACCATCTTCGATCGCGACCCCACAGCGAGTGAATTGACGACCTACGTCAACGCCATCGCCGCTGGGACAAGCACGGAAAAACAGGTCGCGGATGCCATTCTTTCGCTCCCGGAATTTGCGCAACGATACGGTACGTTGTCGGATGCTGACTTCCTGAGCCAGGTATTTGCAAACACGATTGGACGCCTGCCATCGTCGACGGAGTCTACCTTCTGGCTGGCCGAACTGAGTGCTGGCGTGGTCACACGCTCCGACGTAGTCATGACGTTGGCAGATAGCGCCGAGCATCTTCAAGCGGGTGACCTTCACGGCACCGCAACCTTGGATATCACCGGAACCGGTGTGTCGGTAAAACTCGGCAACGCCAAGATCACGACGGAACCAGGCTCGTCGGGCACGATTACTGGCTCCGGCGACAACGTGACTATGAATTCTGTGAGCACGCTTTCCGTTGTCGGAAACACCAATGTGGTCGCGGTCGGTTCGGGTTCAACGTTGACAATAACAGGGACATCCGAGACCATTAATGCCACCAATGCCAACATTGTGTTTGGAAATTCGAGTTTCGGCACCATTTCTGGCGGAGGCAACGCCGTTACTCTCGGAGCGTCGGATAATATATCAATTGCTGGGGCAAATAATGTACTGACCGTCAAGGGGTCTAGTGATACGATTTCTGTCTCCAATTCGACGGTGAATGTTCAAAACAGCATTTCTGTTTCCGTGACAGGAAACGGTGACACGATCAATCTGGCGACATCCGATACCTTAACAGCTTCTGGATCTGACCTCACTGTCGACGTTGCTGGCACAGCCAACAAGGTGAATGTATCGAATGCCAGCATCATCATCGAGAACGGAGCGGTAGCTACCGTTACAGGCACTAATGACTCGGTGAAGATCAAGGGGAATGGCCAGGTAACCGTATCGAGCGCGACCGACATTGTCGATGTCATCGGTGCCTCGGCCAAGGTCACGGTCACGGGCGGCGGTGGCCAGATCACTCTGGAAGATGGCGCCTCTGCGACGGTGGTCAACAACGCCAATATGGTCACGCTCAACGACAACACCAGCCTGACGGCGAGTGGTACCGGTGACATTGTTAACGTGACGGGCGCGGGCAATACCATCACTGGCTCGTCCGAGACGATCAATGTTGCGTCGGGCGCCGGTACAACGGTGACGGGGGCGGCCAATACCGTGAACGTCACTGGCAATGGCATGGTGGCAACCACGGGCAACACCAACACGGTGACGACTACGGGCAGCGGCGCGACTGTGGCGATGACCGGAGCGAGCGGCGGCAAGGCGACGATGAGCAATGGTACGCTCAATCTCGGCAGCAGTACGGCCGTCAGTGTCACGGGCTCGGGTAATGCCATCAAGTTGACCGGCAGCGATACGTTAACCGGTTCGGCTACGGGCGGTGTGCTCGATGTTATCGGTACGGGCAACGCTGCGACGCTGTCCTCGGCGGTAGTAACGGTCGAGTCCGGTGCCGTGCTCACCCTGACCGGTACGAGCGACACGGTGACTTTGTTGGGTAACGCGGCGCAGGTAACGGTTTCGAGCGCCACCGACACCATGGACGTCATAGGCACCGCTGCCAAGGTTACGGTGACGGGCGGCAATGGCGTTGTCACACTGGAAAACGGCGCCTCGGCGACGGTTGCCGGCAACACCAATGCGGTTACGCTCACCAGCAATACGAGCCTGACGGCAAGCGGCACCGGTAACATCATAGCGGTGAACGGCACCGGCAATGTCATCAGCGGAGCATCTGAAACGATCAACATTGCTGCGGGCGCCAGCGCCACCGTGACGGGGGCGACCAATACAGTGGGCATCGCCGGAAACGGCTCGCTCAACATCTCCGGCAACACCGCCCATGTGACCGCCACCGGATCAGGTGGATCCGTCACCTTCAGCAGTGGCGCCGGCGGAACAGCTGCCATATCCGACGGCACCGTCAATATCGGCAATGCGATCTCCGTTTCGGTGACAGGTTCGAACAATACGATCAATTTCGGGCATGGAGGTGCCGTTACCGTATCCGGCTCCAACGAAACCTTCGTGTTCAAGCCAAGCTTCGGCCTCGATACCGTGACGGGATATCAGGCGTCCGGTATCGGCGCTGATCAAATCAATATCGACCACTCGGTGTTCGCGGATTGGGCAACGTTGTTGTCCCATACCGCGCAATCGGGCAGCGATGTAATCATCACGGCCGATGCCAGCGACAAGATCACGCTGAAGAACACGACAGTTGCCAGCCTGGATCAGAACAACTTCCACTTCACTTGAGAAGTGCTCCCGGTCGGGCACGCCATGGCAATCCGACCGAGTTTGTTGTCAAAGCGGGAAGGGGGCTTTCTCCTTCCTGCTCTTCCTCCCCCACTTCAGATCATTGCTCATGTCTCGCGATTTCAGTCAGCACTTTTGGTCCGTTTTTCGTGAAGCATCCTCCCAGACCGGCCCAGCGCCGAGTGCTGGAGAACAGTCCTCCGTCTGGAATGCTGCTGCCTATGGCCGCACTGCAGGCGTCGGCGATCACGGCACGCATTTCGTCTACGAACCTGCGCGCGGCAGCTCTGGCGCCTCACCTTGGTTTGGCGAAGCGCGCGCCCAGCCTGCCTCGACACCGGCGTCCGAAGCCCTTCACAGCTTCTTCGACGGCTGGATCAACACGCTGGCCTCCTGGACGCAGTCTGGCTCGGCCACGATCGGTCCGCACCACGATCCCTTCCAAGGCGGGTTCCTGGCTTCCGGTGGCGGCAGCGAGCCCACCCATGGCGGCTGGGGTTCCTCTTCCCGATAGGCGCGCCGGCCTGCGGCGTTTTCGTTCCTTCTCTCCTGAGTCTTCATGGACCAAGCTTCCGCTCCTGCCGCCCCGACCGAGCCGCTCGATTCCGGCCTGAGGGCCCTATGCGGCATCGCCGCCTTTTTCCGTATCGCCGCCGACCCCAAGCACTTGGCTGGGGAACTGGCCCTGACTGGGCGCATGGCCGGCGAACGCGACCTCGTGCGTGCTGCCACGATGATCGGCCTTAAAGCCCGTGTCGTGGGTCGGCTCACGCCCAAGCGCCTGGAGACCATTCCGGTGCCGGCGATCGTGCGGGTGGCCGACGGCTCCTTCCAGGTCTTTGGCGGCAAGAATCCCAGCGGCAAGTTCCGTCTGGTCGATCCCATCACCCGCATCGACCGCGAACTATCTTTGGAAGCCGTCCTTGCCGAGATCGGCGGTCAGGTCGTTCTGATCGGCCGGCGCCTGCGCGGGGCGGGCTCGGATCCGCGCTCCTTCGGCCTTGGCTGGTTCCTGCCCTCGCTCTGGCGCTACAGGAAGCCGCTCGCCCATGTCCTGCTGGCTTCGCTCTTCGTACAGATCTTTGCCCTGGTGACGCCGCTGTTCTTCCAGGTCGTGGTCGACAAGGTCCTCTCCCACAAGGGCTATTCCACCCTGTTCGTGCTGGTCGCCGGCATCGCCATCATCGGCCTGTTCGACGTGGTGCTACAATATCTGCGCAGCTACGCCCTTTCCCACACCACCAACCGCATCGATGTCGAGCTCGGCCAAAAACTCTTCGGCCATCTCCTGCGCCTGCCCCTGGGCTACTTCGAGACACGTTCGGCCGGCCAGACCGTCGCCCGGGTGCGTGAGCTGGAGACCATCCGCAACTTCCTGACCGGTCAGGGCCTGTTCTCGGCCATCGACCTTGTCTTCACCATCGTTTTCATCGCGGTGCTCTGGGCCTATTCGTGGAAGCTCACCCTCATCGTCATCGGCTCGATCCCGCTCTACATCCTGATCGCCGTGGCGGTGCGGCCGTCGCTCCGCAAGATGATCGAGGAGAAGTTCAACCGCGGCGCCATCTCCCAGCAATTCCTGGTCGAGGCGGTGGTCGGCATCCAGACCGTCAAGGCCGGGGCGGTCGAGCCGGTGATGCACGCCCAATGGTCCGAACGCCTGGCCGCCTATGTCAGGACCTCCTTCGACGCCACCATGCTGGCCGCCGGTGGCCAGAACGCCATCCAATATGTCTCCAAGTTCTCGACCGCTCTTCTACTGCTGTTCGGAGCCAAGGCGGTGATCGATGGCGAGCTCTCGGTCGGCGCTCTCGTCGCCTTCAACATGATCGCCGGCCAGGTGACGCAGCCGGTGCTGCGCCTGTCCCAGATCTGGCAGGACTTCCAGCAGGTCAAGATCTCCATGGATCGGCTCGGCGACATTCTCAACACGCCGATGGAGCGCTCGCCCCAGACCAGCCTGGTGCTGCCGCCGCCGCGCGGCCTGATCGAACTGAGGAACGTCACCTTCCGCTACCGGCCGGGTTCGCCCGAAGTGCTCAAATCGGTCTCGCTCTCCGTGCAGCCCGGCGAGGTCATCGGCATCGTCGGCGCCTCGGGCTCCGGCAAGTCGACCCTGACCAAGCTGATCCAGCGCCTCTATACGCCGGAGGAGGGACAGGTCCTGCTCGATGGCGCCGATCTCTCCCAGGTCGATCCGGCCTGGCTGCGCAGCCAGATCGGTGTGGTGCTGCAGGAGAACCTCCTGTTCAACCGCTCCATCCACGACAACATCGCCTTCGCCAATCCGGCTTTGCCGCGCGCCAATGTCATCGCCATTGCAAGGCTTGCCGGGGCGGACGAGTTCATCGCCAAGCTGCCGGCCGGCTATGACACCATCATCGAGGAGCGCGGCGCCAATCTCTCCGGCGGCCAGCGCCAACGTATTGCCATTGCAAGAGCCCTGGCCACCAATCCGCCGATCCTGATCTTCGACGAGGCGACCTCGGCACTCGATTATGAGAGCGAGCGGGTGATCCAGACCAATATGCGCCAGATCGTCCAGGGGCGCACGGTCATCATCATCGCCCATCGCCTCGCCGCTGTCCGGCCCTGCAACCGTATCGTCGGCATGGCGGACGGCCGCATCGTCGAGATCGGAAGCCATGCCGAGCTGCTGGCCAGACCCGACGGTGTCTATGCCAGGCTGTGGGCCCTGCAGAACGACAGGATGGAGGCGGCCGAATGAACGCGCAGTCTCCACCGCCCAATGCGGGCCAACCGATCCCCAGGCCACCCAAACGCCTCAAGCCGCGCCGCTCCGACCAGGAGTTCCTGGCGCCGGCCCTCGAGATCCTGGAGACACCGCCCTCGCCGGTGCGCATGGCCCTGATCGTGATCATCTGCGCCTTCGTGGTGGTCTCCCTGGTCTGGTCCTACTTCGGGCGCATCGACATCATCGCGGTGGCGCAGGGCAAGTTCGAGCCGACCGGCAAAGTCAAGATCATCCAGCCCCTGGAGGCGGGTAAGGTCAAAACCCTGCCACCCACCGATGGCAACCATGTCAAACAGGGTGACGTGGTTCTCCAACTCGACGCCACCGAGGAACTGGCGGATGAAGCTGGCTTTCGGCGCGACCTTGCCTCCTATGAAGCGGAAGCTCAGCGTCGACGTGTCGCGATCGACACCGCGCGAACTCGCAAGCTGACACCGCGGCCGACCATCCAATGGGAGGCGAGTGTGCCTGACCTGTTGCGTCGGCGCGAGCAGAACATCCTTGATAGTGATCTCAGTCAGCTTGCCTCGGGGATCTCATCCCTGGAGGCCCAGCGTCAGGAGAAGCTGATCATGCGTGATCGCTATGCCCAGACGATCGAGACGCAGAAATCGCTGATATCGACACTGCAGGATCGCGTCACCATGCGCTCGACGGCTGCCGCCAAACAGGCCGATACCAAGGCCGGTGTGATCGATGCCACCGAGACCTTGAAATATCAGGTCACCCAGCTTGCCATCCAGCAGGGCCAGCTTGCCGATGCCGAGGCAGGGGGAGCAGTGCTCGAGCGTGAGATCGACAAGACGCTGGAAGCATTCATCTCCGACAATGCCGTCAAACTCGGGGACGCCGAGCGTCAGATCGACGACCTCACGCAGAAACTGGCCAAGGCGATAGCCGAGCGCGAACGAAAGACAATTCTCGCGCCGATCTCCGGCACGATACAGGCGTCGGTGATCACCAATATCGGCCAGGTCGTCACCGTGGGACAGGAAGTGATGCGGATCGTGCCGGACGACTCCAAGCTTCAGCTTCAGGTCTATGTGCTCAACACCGACATTGGCTTCGTCAGATCGGGGCAGGAGGCGGTGGTGAAGATCCAGTCCTTCCCCTTTACCCGCTACGGCACCATCAATGCCAAGGTGAGCCAGGTCGCCACTGATGCCATTCCTGAGCCGGATGCTTCCCAGCTTGAAGGCAATCCGGCCGCACAGATCGCCAAGTCGACCTTCGCCGGCGCCGAGCGTACCCAGAACTTGGTGTTCCCTGTTACGCTCACACCCGACCGCGAGGTGATGGACGCCGATGGCCATCGCGTTGCCCTCACGCCAGGCATGGCCGCTACCGTCGAGATCAAGACCGATAGCCGCAGGATCCTCGAATATGTGTTCTCGCCCCTGGTCGAGGTCGCGAGCGAGGCTTTGAAGGAGAGGTAGGCGACATCGGCTGATGGAGCCTGCCTCGACCAGCACACCTATGAAAATAAAAGATACTCTGGAGTGACTGAATGAAAATGGTCCTGGTTATAGCTGTGGCTGTTATAGGCTCGCTGCTCTCAAACCCTGCCTTGGCGGGAAACAAGAAGTTCAACCATAAAAAGCCGTACAATGCCGGACTTCCGGCCAGGATGGCCGATCCCGCATTGCCATCGCCAGTGTCAAAATGGAGCGTTGATGATGAAAGCGGCCCACCAAAGAGCTTCAATTCTGGGACAGGGAACGGAGGCATTCGCCTAGGAAATGATCCGAATTTTGGTCGTACCAGGCAATATGATTACAGGCTGAATCGCAATTAAGGACGGTATCTGGAGATTGGGGCAATGGACGCAGCCGTACTATGATTTACCCTTTCGCGTCCCTTCCTCGATCCCGTTCAGAAAGCTCTGAGACGTGCAGTTTGTCCTCAAGAGAGTTGCTATCCTCATTGTCTCGATCGCGCTCGTGCCGGCCTTGTCCTGGCTCATCGTTCACGCGCAGAAATCGAGGCCGTCCGATTTCGCTTTCTTCGATAGCACTATCTATTTGACCCTTCTTCTGGGGGCTATGGCGATTGTTCTTTCACTGGTCGTGCCGTTCGCCGTGGGACGCAACAGGAATGCGCTTGCCAGCCTGTTCGGCCCAACCGTGCGTATCGTGACTTTGGCTGTCGGCCTTGCCGTCATCTTGCAGGGTATCTTGGTGGCGGCGACGATTATTCGGGCGGAAACGCAAACACTCGGCAGTGTTCACTTCAACCTGGTCCTGATCCTTGGCGGAGGCGGGATACTGGTCGGCATCGCCGTACTGATGGCTTCGCTGGCTTTCCTCAAGCGCCCACCCATGCCAGTGCTGGGCCACACTTTGGTTCGCGAGGAGGAACCCTCTTTCTTCACTTTCCTGGATGGACTGGCAGGGCGTCTGAGTGCTTCTCCGCCGGATCATGTCGTGGTTGGGTTGGAGCCGACATTCTATGTCACCTCGGAACCGGTAAGTCTGGCAGGCAACGACAAAATCCTCCACGGTGAAACGCTCTATCTCTCCCTTCCTCTTTGCCGCGTGCTGAGGAAAGAGGTGCTCGCTGCTGTTATCGGTCATGAGCTTGGACATTTTATCGGCAAGGATACTGCCTATTCCCGCAAATTCGCGCCGGCCTTTGTTCGGCTCGGCCGCACATTGACAGCCTCGCAGACCGCCACGGGATGGAGTGCTCTCTATTCCATCCCTGTCCAGGCAATACTCGGCCTTTGCCTGTATGAGTTCTCGAAAGCCGCAAGCCGGATCGGTCGTGAGCGCGAGTTCGAGGCCGACATTGTCGGGGCACGTGCCGCCAGTCCCACAGACCTCGGCACGTCCTTGTTGAAGGTCGGTCTCTATTCTCGACTATGGGGCGAGGTGTTGGGCAACACCGTTTCGCTTCTGAACAAAGGACGCGCCTATACAAATCTATCTGACTTTTTCCAACATTGCTGCCTGAACGCATTTTCGGGATCAAAGGAACAACTTCTTGCGGTTGCGCTTGACGAGGGGGCGATCAGCCATCCCGTCGATACTCATCCACCAACATCCGCCCGGCTTGATCGCATGGGCGTGAGGCAAGACATGATTTCCACCGAGATCCTGGCTCCTGACGGGGAGGATCGATCCATCACCTTGTTTCATAGGGCGAATGCCTACGAGGAAGGACTATCCACATTGCAACAGCAATGGCTTGTGGCCGCAGGGCATGCGCGACCGCCAGAAGAAGCCACTCCTCGATCTCGCTGAATGCTGGCAATAATATCAGCTCCTCAGGCCCTCGTGGTCCAGTCTGACGGGTTCTCTCCAAACTCGGGTCGCTTCTCGGCGAAAATCAAGAGTGGGCACCTTTATTCTTCCTCCGAAAAGGCCTTCGGCAGCGCCGTGAGTTCCTCGCATTTGACGACATTGACGATCTCCGCTCTCGTATCCAGCCACTTCACCGCCCAGAAGCGGACATAGCGCGGCAGCCGGGTGTAGATGCCGGTAGCTTCGAAGGTGCATTTCATGCCGTAAGGCGATTGCGAGTCGATCTTGGCGGCGGCGAGGTCGGGGCGGGTAGCGTCGTGGTAGAACCAGAAATAGAAATTGGAATCGATGTCGAAACGGATCGGCACGATGGCGCCATCCGGCTCGATCTGCTTGCCGAGCACGGTAAAGATCTCGTCGCGCGGGGCGATGACCTGGCCCGGCCCGCTCGGATGCACGAAGCTCTGATTGATGAAGACGCCGGCATTGGGCACATAGATGCCGCGATAGGTCTCCCAGGTGCCATAGTAGTAGAGAGCGCCAAGCAGAAGCGGCATTACCGTCAGCAAGATCGCCAGCTTGACCAGATTGGCAAGGCCGCGCCAAGGCGCCAGGTAATAATGGCCCGTCTCATCCTTGCGGAAGGCTAGCCAATGCAGGCAAGTTAGGCCGAGGCGGATCAGCCGCGGCACGAGCCAGAGCGCGGCGCGGGCGAAGCCGTGCACCAGCGGATCGAGAGCCGTCCAGCCGTAATGGAGCCCGGCGCGGATGGTCGCAATCGCCTGACGTGCCAAAGTGAACAGGCGCACGGCGAAGGGTTTTTGCGACTCCGGCCGGCGTTCCTCCCGTTTGGCACGGCCGGAAAGATCGTAGGCGGCAGGCTCGGCATCACGCAGGGCCTGGCGTCGGGCTTCCTCCAGCGCCAGAGAGCGTTCGAGATCGTTCATCATCGCCTCCTCAGGCGGTAAGGGCCTGTCCATCGATGCGGACAACGGCACTGGAAAACTGCAGGATTAGGGGCTTCAGCTCGTCCTCGTCGCCACCGGTATTGGCGACCTGGCTGTGCAGCAGCCGTTCGGTGACGAGGGGGCGCAGGACATTCTTGCTGAGCTGGCGAATGGAGCGCCCGCCCTGGCTCGGATTGAAGAAAGCCGCCACAATGGCTTTCAGTGTTTCGGTGCTTTCCGGGCACACCTCATAGCCGCGCCCTGCAATGCCGCGATTGATGTCGCTCAGCTCCTTGTCGAGGATCAGCTCGGCGATAGCCGTCGTCACGTCGTCGAATAGCTCGACATCATCGATGCGGCCGACGAATTCGGGCAGGAACAACGGCTTGCCGCTCTTCGGATTCTCGACCGCCGCCAGGCGTGCGCGTACCTTTTCGTCGCCACGATCTTCGCCGTCGGCAAAATCGGATTGCTTGAGCACGTTGGACGCGAAGACGAGGATGCAGTCCTTGAAGGAGACCGGCAGGTTCTGGCTGTCGGGCATCACGCCCTTGTCCATCACCTGCATCAAGGTGCGCTGCAGATCGGGATGGGCTTTTTCGATCTCGTCGAAGAAGACGATGCTGCGCGGCTTTTCTCTCACCGCGTCGGGCAGCGTCACCACCTGGCCGAAGCCGACAAGACCCGGCGCGGCGCCGAGCAGGCGCGAGACGGAGGAGGCATCGGTGTAAAGGCTCATATTGTAGGTGATCGGGGATGACCCGTCATAGGCGGCCAGCTTTTCGACGAGCTCCGTCTTGCCGCAACCAGGCGCGCCGGTGAGGAAAAGTACGCCGGCCGGGCGGGTTGGATCGCTGGTACCGGCCTCGCGGGTACGGTAGATATTGGCGATGGCGCGCTTGGCATGGTCCTGGCCGTAGACGGTCTGGCCGAGCACTTCCTCGACACGCAGCAGCCGCTCGGCATCATCGGTCGAGACGGACTTGGCTGAAACGCCGGTGATCTTGCTGAATCGCTCCTGCACATCCGCTACGGTCACATGCGGCGTCTCGGCATAGACGCCCTGTTCCAGTTCGGCGAGGCTGGCTCGCAGTGTCTTCTCGGCCTTGAGATAAACGTCGCGTTTGTGCATTTCCTCGACAGTCAAGGGGGCGGGCGCCGGCTCGCCTTCAGCGTGCTGGTCCTTCCAGGCCGCATAGGCCTCATAACGCTCCTGCAAGGGCGCCAGGGCTTTGCCGGCCTCCAAGAGGTCGCTGCGCAAAGCCAGGACAGGGCCGAACTTGCCTTCCCAGGCCTTGAGCTGCGGCTCGATCACCACCCTGGCTGATGTGATTGCCGTCCTGATGGCATCGAGCCTGCGGGCACTCGGTCGCACCGACATCCGCAGCGTCTCTGCCTCGGCGATGAGCTTGACCAGTGCCATTTCCTGCTCGAGCAACGGCAGTGGTTTGCCATATTTGGCGATGTTGACGCTGGCGGCGAGCTGATCGAGGAACTCGATCACCCTGGTGGGATTGCGGCCCTTCAGCCTGCCCTCATAGCGTTGGTCGAGGCGCATGACCTCATTGATGACGTCATCACCGATGATGACGAGGTGCCTCGCCTCCAGGCGTGGCAACATCTGGCGCAGGATAGCGCGCGTCTCCTCCGCGCCGCGCTCGTGCACGGTGAGCTCCTTGAAATGGCGGGCGAAGGCGGTGCTGGTCTGCTCGATCAGGCCGTGATTGTGGTCCTGCGCGCTGGCGATCGCACAGACACGTTCGTTTCCCAAGGCATCGATCAACGTGGACATCAGCCGTCGTGCCCGCTCCGGGCCGCAATTGGCGAGGAGATCATCGAGACGATCCAGCACGATGAGGCTGTTCTTGCGGGCAAGGTAATCCATGGCCGCGTCGAACTCGCGCACCTGGTCTACGACCGACAGCTTGAAGAATTCGTGCAGGTGGAAGCAAAAGCAATGTTTCGATACGAGCGAAGGTGCGGCTTCGCCAAGCGCTATCTTGTTGAGCAGCGACAGGATCAGCATGGATTTGCCGACCCCCTCGGGGCCACGAATGTAGACGCTGTTGGTCAGCGAAGAGGCGAGGATCTCCTGGGCTTCGATCAACTCGTGGATGAACCCCACGATGCGCGGGATCGCTTCGCTCTCGGGCTCGCCGTCAGCCGGCTGTCCGAAGAAAGCGGGCAGGCGCTTGCGATATTCATAGAAGTCGATCTCCCGCAGGAATTTGAAGCCGTTGACGGCGCGGGTGGGGATGGCTTTGTGCAGGGACATGGGGGAGTTCCGAAAAGCTGGAAGACAAAGGTGCCGGCTCCCTCTCCACCAGGCGGAAGAGGGACGGGGGAAATTGGTCGCAGCGGGGCGCTGTCATTCAGCGGCGGGACGCAGCCTTCGCGAAGGCCTTCAGCCCTTCTTCACCGAGAGATTGCTGATCTCGCCGACCACCTTGCGCATGGTGCCGGTGGCAGCTTCGAGATTGGCGGTGGCGCTGCGCAACTCGTCCTGCTTGGCGGCACGCTCCATGCCTTCGTCGACGCTCACCTCCAGGGCCTTGGCGATGATCTCGGCGCTGGTGTTGAGACGGGTGATGGTGGAGTCGAGCAGCGCCATCTCCTTGGTGTGCATCTCGCCCTGGCGCTCGATCATGCCGTTGAGCGTGCCCTGCTTGATCTGCTCGGCCGCGCGCGAGAATTCAGTAATGGCGGCCTGCGTCTCGTCGGTCTGGTCGGCGACGAGATTGTGCAAGACACCTTCGAGATTGCCCGCCACCGTGTTGAGCGTGTCGCGGCCGAGAATGGCGATCGACTTCTTGGTACCCTGCACGATCTTGCGCTGGCCGTCAGTCTCGGTCAGGCGCTCCTCGTTCCGGGCCAGGGTGATGCCCATCTCGATGATGGTGTCGTTGAGCTTGTTCTGATAGTCGATCACTTCGCCGACCTCGGCGTGCAGGGTGATCACCGCCGTCTCCTTATTCGCGATATCGATGATGCTGGCGGCCATGCCGTCGGCAGGCGCCTTACTCAGGCCGAGCGCGGCCTCGGCCTCCACAGTTTGGGTCTCCAGCACTTCCTTGTGCGCGTTGGTGCCGGACGAGGCATCCTGCAGGCCCGATTTCAGCACGGTTAGGCCGATCTGCTTATCGGCGACGCGATGGGCGATCTTCTCGACCTCGTTCTCGCTGAACTGGGCGCGACCGATCAACTGCAACACGGCCTTTTGGGCGCCCTGGATAGTGGCGATGCCGCGATTGCCGGAGGAGATCAGTCGGTCGGTGAGGTTGTCGTCGACCTCATTGATGCTGCGCAGGATGCGCAGCGGTCCTTCGTCCAGATCGGCACGGCGCTGCGCCTGGCAGCAGGCGATGCGATCTGCGATCTCCGCCAGGTCGCGCTGCTGCTGGCTGTACAGGCTTTCGGCCGCGAGCACGCGGTCGTTTAGGGTGGTATCAGCCTTGAACAGATGCATGAGCCGATAGGAAAGCGTGGTTTGAGCCCGGCTCTTCTCGGCGATGCGCTGGTCGAGCACGGCCTTGCGTTCAGCGAGCGACTGATCGGCCTCGGCCTTCTTCTTGGCGAGATAAGCAAGGTCCTTGACCAGGGCTTCGTTACGGGCCAGGGCCTCCGACATCTGCTTGACCGTTTCGCCGGTTATGCGCGAACGGCGCAGCACCTCGATGAGTTGGCGCGAGACAGCGACGTCATCGAGCATGCCCTTGAGGTCGCGTAATATATTGGCGATCTCGACCTTGGAATTGTCCTGAAGCTGGGCGATCAGTCGCCTCACATTCTCAAGCGATTCATCCATCTCCTCGCTCTGGATGTAGGTGTAGTAGGCTTGGAACAGCTGGAAGTTCCGCCGGAGCTGTTCCAGCGGTTGCTTGCCGGCGTCAAGGGCCGCGCTGATCGCGGCGATCTTCTCTTCCTGCGTGGTTTCACTGTCACCGATGATCTGGTGAAAGGGGTTGTGCACGATGTCGAGGCTTGCTGCTGTTTGCACGGAGATGTCGACGGTCTCGATCTCCTGAGACGAGGCTATGGCCGACTCGGCCTTGGCCTGGCGCTGCGTTGCTGCAGCCGGCAACACGGTCTGGTCGGCCATTTGGCTGGCGCGAGCTGCGGTGGCGGCGAGGCGCTCGGCAAGGCTCTGGGTGGTGTCGGAGCTGGTCATCGGAAATTCCTTTTCAGGCATGGCTCCGCCGGCGCCGGGCGTCCTTGGCCGCGGCGATGGGAGCAATTCGGGTTTCGGGAAAGAGGCCGGCATTCGCGCTCTCTTGAAAGAGAGCGCGGGCGCTCAGGGATCGAGACGCGGCAGCCTGCCCGCGCGATAGCGCTCGGCGGCCTGCCTGCGATCCTCGTCGTGGGAGAGCAGCCATGCCGCGGCCTTGCGATCGATCTCGGCTTGGCGGCTGATCAGATCGGGTTTCAGCGAAAAACTCGCGGTGAGTGCACGCAGGACATCGCATTCGAGGGCACGGGCCCGGTGGGTCCAGTGCCGCCTCAGAAAATAAGCAATGAGGCTGTCGACATGCTCCTTTGTTCTGCTATGGGCGTCGTTGAAATAGACCAGAGTCACGATACGTGCCCGTGGCCTGAACCAAAGCTTGCGCATGGTAGGGGTCTTTTTTGGGGATCTCTCTTCGTCCAGGCTGCCGGTTGGGGCAGGCGTCTGGACGTGCAGCAGCGGCTGCAGCGGTTGTTCAAAACACCACTTTTCAGCAAAACCGCCTTGGCGGCTGAATACTAGAGCAAAGCGTGTTCAAGCATTAAAACTTGTCTGCTCTGGCTTCTTGTTGGGACGCGCCTTTTGTGACTCGACGTGCTTCTGTCAAATCACAAAGTGCCTAAGTGAAGGATTTGCCGAGAAGAAGTCGAGCATCTCCAATTGTGCGCGCTAAAGAATGTGCGGCACGATTCTAGAGGGTATTCGAATTTGTCTGGGAAAATATGCGCGCCGGCCTGTTGGCTGCGACGATTGTCTTCGATGGAACGTGGCGATGGGCCTTTGTTGTTATGTCCCGTCAATTGAAGATTTTGTAATTATAGGCCGACTGCAGCGCTTTACCCTGAGTAATTCTGTCGCAGGTGTTCGATTTTGAAGCCGAGCATGATCGCCGCGGCGGCGGCGCCAGCCGGTAGCCATGCGACTCCCTCACAGATGCTGACACGCTCAAGCTTTGGCTTCAGCCTTGGCGAGGTATTCGCCCGACCGTCGCAAGGCCCCGACAACCGCACGGTGATCCACCAAGTCAAGCAAGACATTCCTTACGCAGAACAGCGGCTCCACGGCAGGTGCCACACCGCAATTCCCTTCGACACCCATCCACCGATGTCAGCGCGGCTCAATCTCATGGGGAGCTGCACATGATTTCCGCCGATATCCTGGCTCCCGACGTGGACGATCGCTCCATCACCTTCTTTCAAAAGGAAAATGCCTATGAGGAAGGGCTGTCCACGTTGTAATAGTAGTGATTTGTCGCTGCACAGCATGCACGACCACCAGAGGAGCACGCTCCCTGGTCTCGCCGAATGTGGGCAATTATTGGAAATAGGGGCGCTTCAACCAAGGGCGTATTTCGCAAATTCCTACCAGAGATTTTGCGAGCTGCTGCCCGTTCCTTGCGACGACAGCTTACTGATTTCTTGAGAAGTCGAATATCTATAGGCAAATTTGCGATCAACGGAAACTAAGGGCCTCGCATCGGATTGATCGTGTGAATCATGAGAATTTGGCTCCGATCAGATCTTCCAGATTGATGGCGGTCACGCCGCCTTCCACGAATGTCTTAAGCCCGGGTACCAATGCGCGGACCACATGCACGCCTTCGACTGGACATGGCAGGTCGAAGAAAAAAACGTCACGATATCCGGCTTTTGCCAACTGAGAGACCAGGAAGTTTAGCGCTTCCGGAGGCGAGAAATTTGTAGGAAGCGTATGTCGGGCTGCTAATTGCCCTAACGTCTCTCCGCGATCGGGCCTGGACGGCAAGGCCAGATCCAAATTCTCATATTGCGAGATGTCCAGATCGTCGCGAGAACCGGAAATGTTCGTCAGGCGCGATTGAACAGCCTCCAATAGGGCGGCCAGCGCCGCCTCCGCCGCGTCGAGCCGACAGGCATCACCGCCTGAGAACCTTATGCCAGCCCCATCTCTGTCGCACACCGGCCGCACGATCATCGCGCTGACGATGGGGATGCCGATTTTGCTGGTCTTGTCGAAAAAATGCGGCTCCAAACCTGCGTTGCGTACCTTAGTGACCGCTTCATCCAAACCCGGATGGACGCCAGGCTGCCATATCAACGGGCGAGAAAGCCCTTTTAAATGACCGAGCCCGTCAGAGAGTGTCGTCCCGTCTCGTTCGATCAATTCGAGCAGGGCGGAGAGGGCGGCCGAGGCGTAATCGAACCCCGCGCCCAAACCGTCGGAGCTGACGTGGAAAGTCTCGTAGTCCCACGGGAAATCATCCCGCATATCCAACCCGACGAGTTCGTAAGGCGCGTAAACGGCCCTATTCGTTCCATGCGAAACCCCACGTACCCAGGCGCGGGGGCGACGCGGATCGAACTCAGAGAAATGACATCGCACCAGGGACCGCAGCGGCACGGCAAGAAGCTCCCGCTTCGCCAGTTCAGCCGGCGTTCCGAACTCTGCAATCAGGGGGCGGGTCTGCTCGGCAACCGCCCCTTCGATGGCCTCCATGATAGCCGTCAGCCGGGCCCTCTCGTGGTTGAGCCCTTTGCCCTGGCTGACTGACAGGCAACGAGAATTCGGCCGCGCGGCGAACCAGACGGGGATGCCAATAATGTCGAGGTCAGTAAGATCCCCGACGCGCGAGATGCCAAAGGGGGCGAGTGGGGGAAAGTCCGGCGAAACAGAATTCATCGCAGTGAGATTGCTTGCAATGGCCGGACTCCCATCAGAACCTACCGGCGCCCCTTAATAGGGGCACAATCGCTGTCAAAAATGATAGCGATCATCCGGCTCAGCATTTGTTATCATCGCTGCCACTATCATTGAGGATGGCATCAAACAAAGTGCTTTCCTCGCCTTTGGCGCCATTAATAAGGTGACACAGCGCCGACTTAATTTGCTTGTTGTGCTGTTTCCCAGCCTGCAACGATACCGTGGAGATATTCGTCTTAAAGACAAACTCGACATCGCTAATATCAGCGCCGGTCTCGATAAGCGATTCAATGCCAGCGATCTTGTCGCTATCAATGGCGCGCCCTTGGCCTTCAGCAGCGTTGTGATCTGCGATTACGCGCCACAACAACGCGCCTATCTTGGCATAACCGTCCCCACCCAGACTTTTGCCGTATCTACTAATCTCTTCGTCAGAAATTTGGACAACTCGAAGCGGTTTAAGTTTTATAATCAAGATACCAACGCCACGGTCTCCGATAACGTACAGGCGTTCTTTCTTACCAGTTTTCCGAACCATCTCGCTCTCCTAGGCAGTTATCTCTCTCAAGTGGATGTTTAGCTGGCGTTTATGACGCATAACGCCTTGTTAATTTAGGCCTGCAACTCGAAGACCCTCAGCAACCAACATACGGTCTTCTATTTTTCGATCAGGTGCAAGATTAACGATATCGGAAATTGTTACTCCCGGATACATTTCTCGTATCCTTGCACCGTATTTCCGTGCAATGTCTTTATTGCCAAGTAATCCATGCGATATCGCTAAAGCTCTCAACACAGGCTCGTCCGAACTCATGCGTCCGCATAACTCAATGGCACCGCGATAGTCATGACGACGTATCGCTATTGTCGCGCCGCTCCACCAATAATAGTCAGGTGGAAAAGGATTCAGATCCAGTGCCATTTGAAAACGCTTCCAACCCGCTTCGGCATCGCCGAGGTGCGACAGGGCATCCGCATGCGATAGCAGTAAATCTGCTGAATGCGGATTAAGGACCTCCGCTTCCAAGAACTTGCTGCTGGCTGTGTCGAAGTCGCGCTGGTTCAATGAAACCACAGCCGCCATTCGATATCCTGCCCCATCGCCAGGATCGATCGAGATCGCAGCATCAGCCTCCAGGCGGGCTTGATGAAGAAGAGCTGGGTCATTGGCCCCCAGCATCAACCATTCCTGATAGAGCGTCTGCGCATTCGCGCTTCGCGCGGGTGCAAAATACCGATCGATATCCGCTGCTCTTCGAAATTCTCGGCGCGCACGCCGCAATTTCGGCAGATCGCAATCTTGCAGCAGCAGCTTGCCTTCGAGATAGTGCCGATACGCATGAGGCCGAGGGTCGGCCCGCATGCGCTTGAGTTGATCCTGCTCGATCTCGGTCGCTAGCGTCACCGCGATCTGCCGAGAGATTAACTTGAAAGCTGTCGGCAAGTCGCTCCCACCGATCCGAAATTCGGCAGCCCAGAGGATCTCGCGGCCGGGGTACAGTTCCAGGCGCAGAGCAAGGCTCGGGTCACCGGGGACCATAAAGCTGCTGACCAAATATCTGTTGCGCAGCGCATCGAGGCGTTCCGGTTCGCGTAGGTCCACGGCGCCAAAACTGCTATGAGGGGCGACCACTGCGAACGTGCGATAACGCGACAGGTCATTGGCGACCTCCTCGACCAGCACCCGAGCAAGCGGATCGCACTCCTCGCCCATTGTCGGATTAGGAGGCAACAGGGCCACGCGTGGCAGTTTCGCCAGAGTGCGAACAATGACAGGTGGCCTGCTGCCGGTTTCGTGGACATCGAGATAAGGTGTTTGACGGAACTGGAGAGTGGGAATGCAACGAAGGAAAT
>NZ_JBFNQD010000020.1:0-80029 GCF_040797145.1 Labrys neptuniae
CCAGGCCCACCAGCAGGAAGAACAGCGCCATCAGCCCGTCATTGATCCAGTGCAGCAGGCTGAGGCCGCCGACATAGCGATGGAGCGTATGGAAATAGGCTTCGCCGAGCGGCGAATTGGCCACGATCAAGGCGAGTGCCGCCACGGCCATCAGGATGATGCCGCCGGCAGCCTCGGTGGCAAGGAAGCTCCTGAGAAAGGATGGGCGGCGGGAAAGGAAAATCATAAGGACTCGATTCGAATTACGCTTAATTAGCGACGTTCGCCAAATTTACCGTTCAATTGTCAACAAGTCGGCGACCGAGAACATTGATTCAGCCGATACGGTTCAAGAGCCGAAATGATGCGTTAGGTAAAACTCCAACTGGTGGATGGAACCCAGGGGGTGAAGGATATCGAAAGGTACCGAAGGATCGCTCGCCCCAAACGATCTGCTTGACCCGGTCTGGGATGCCAGGTCCGTTGGAAGCCCATGCGTGCATGAGGACAGATTTGCCAGCGTCGCAAATCGAAATCCTCTGAGTTTGAGTGTGCGAATAATGGTAGGTATCGCTGCAACGGTACTTGCATGAATATCGTGCATCAGGATGACCGCCCCGGGCGGAGCGCCCGACACAATGAGGCTGGTGATATAACGTTCATCGTCAAGCCAGTCGAATGAGTCGAAGTTCCAAAAAGCCTGTCGTCGCCAGAGACCCGCCCTGCGCAAGACCCTTTCAACTCGGGCATCGACCAGCCCCCATGGCGGGCGGATGACATCTGGACGTTGGCCGGTCTCTGTCATAACGGCCTCGTCCGTCAGCTCGATTTCGGCAACGATCTCGTCGTCCGTGAGGCTCGTAAGTGCCCGGTGATCAAAGGTATGATTGCCGATCTCATGCTCCCCTTGGAAAGCTCGTCTTACCAGACCAGGCGAATAGGTGAGCCGTTTGCCGACAACGAAAAATGTGGCATGCACATGCTCGCCGGCAAGAATATCCAATAGCCGTGGTGTCAACGTGGTTTCTGGGCCGTCATCAAAAGTGAGAGCCACGCAGGCTTGTGATGCAAGGTGCGCTTGCTCGCTGCGACCGGCATGCGCCGAGGTGACGAACAGAGGCAACAGCATTGCCAATACGCAGGGTAAACGTCTCATCCAGCGATCTCAGACAGTCTGACGATTTCGACAACGAGCTGTCTTGGAGCTCTTCGCGGATCAATACGCAATTTGTAACTGGTTTGGAATATCGATCTTCGATATAAATATCGTGCAGTGACAACGGCTATCTTCACGCGCAGGGCCGAGTAGGGGAGACAGGGCCAGGCATTATATCGTGGAGGTGGCGAGCGGTGTCGACTGCCGAGTGGGAGGACGGGACGGAGCGGCAATCTGGCCGCTCCGTTCTGCCTGCGACTAGTTCTTGACCTCGACGACAAGCCCCCATTGTTTCCATGCCAGCAGATGCGGCCAAAAGCGGCTATGTCGCAAGGGTGGTGCTGTTTGCCGTGCCCCGCTCTGGTGGACGAGAGCATTCCGTTCTTAATCCATAGGGTCTCATGGGCGGGCCTCTGGCCCTTTGTTACGCTTTCATATGCGTCAGTCAGACTGGCCAAAGGCGACATCAATTAACGAAATTTAACTCGGCCATTATATCGACCTTCGATACAGTTTTGACGTGTGCATTTTTCTGTCGCTATGTGGAGGGGGCGTGTGGCGGTCGATAATATTCAATAGGAAGGCACAGGATTGGGCACTGGTCGGACTGGCAACCGCCTTGTTCTTGTCGCCTTGGTTTTTTGGGTTTGCTGCTAAACCGTCGGCCTGGATCGCCTGGTTCAGTTCTCTGTTCATTGCCTATCTGGGATTTGCAGCGACATTCTCCCGCGGCGAAGATTGGGAGGAGTGGCTTTGCGCCGCTTTGGGAGCAGGACTCTTGTTCGGGCCGGAAGCCGTGGGGCAGCCCTTTGGCATCGCCGCCACAACTACGTTCTGGGGGATCGGAGCGATGACAATGGCTATCTCGCTTTGGGCGGTCTGGCTGAATCGCCGGCCTGCCGATGAATGACACGCATCCGACCGGCCAATACCAAAAACAATCGTCGAAATCATGATCTGCGGCAGTGAACGGTACGAATAAAGGGGAGGGGACCATGGATCGAAGCGATCAGGAGGCGATCGAGGCTGACGTCGAGAATACCGCCGACAGATCTCTGCAGACCGCGCGAAGGATAGCTCAAATCACAAGAAGCTATGTCTCATCCAATCAGGTAGAGGCTAGTTCACTATCGACGCTCATATGCGATCTCGCGGCTGCTTTCGACAAAATCGCGATGAATGGCGCGGTGATCGAGAAGCCTTCGAAGCCAATCCCAGCGGTTCCGATCAAAAGATCGGTAACAAATGACTACATCGTTTGTCTGGAGGATGGTCTAAAATTTAAGACTCTAAAGAGGCATCTACAATCTCACTACAATATGACTATTGAAGAATATAAGAAGAAATGGAATCTGCCGGCAAATTATCCTACTGTTGCTTTCAACTACGCGAGGAGACGCACCGAACTTGCCAAGGCAAACGGCTTAGGTGGTCGTATCGCTCGGAGCAGAGCCGTCAAGGCGAAAGCATAGCGCAATGGGATCTCGGATAATGAGCTCGGAGAAGCGATCCGAACTCACAAGCAGGCGAGGCGCCCTCCAATTGGCAGGCGCTTCGCTTGTCGCCATCACCGGCATAAGTGCTGTGGATGGTCGTCTGGACGCAAGTGAATTCAGCGTCGATATGGTCAAGGCAAAGGCCAAAGCACTCAGCCTTGAAAAACATGTACCGGCATCGTTCGATCTACCATCCTGGCTTGATCACCTGAACTACGACGAATACCGAAGCATCCGATATGTCACGGATCAGTCGCTCCTCGCGGATGGCCCGTCGCGCTTTCGGCTTCAAATGTTTCACCGCGGCAGCATATTCAAACGTCGAGTCGATGTGAATGTCGTGAAAGGGGGGATCGTCCAGCCGCTCGCCTATTCCTCGACATATTTCAAGTCGACGCAAGTCGACAAGCTTGCTTCCTTGCCCAGCTCATTGGGATTTGCTGGTATCCGCATTCTTTGGCCGCTCAACAGCGACACGAAGTTCGATGAGGTCATATCCTTCCTCGGAGCAAGCTACTTCCGATTTCTGAGCAGAGGCCAGCAATATGGGCTGTCGGCCAGAGGGCTTTCGATCGGATCGGGCTCGCCTGGTGAAGAGTTTCCCTATTTCAGAGAGTTTTGGGTCCGAGAGCCGGCCTTTGATGCCGATGTCATAGCGATCTACGCCCTGCTCGACAGCCCCTCGGTGACGGGATGTTTTGAATTCGAGCTGGCTCCTGGAACTTCAACGCAACTGCATGTGCGAGCGACGCTGTATCCCCGCCGAAATCTGTCAGGCATGGGCGTCGCGCCACTGACGTCAATGTTCTTCTTTGGCGAAAACACGTTTCAGAAACCGCATGATTTCCGGTCGGAGGTCCATGACTCCGATGGTTTGGCGATCCATTCCGGATCTGGAGAATGGATCTGGCGCCCTCTTCGAAATCCTCCTTCATCGTCGATGTCTTCTTATATCGATAGTGGGACACACGGCTTTGGATTGCTCCAACGCGATCGTGTTTTTCGCAGTTATGAGGACCTGGAGGCCCGCTACCACGAGCGGCCAAGCTACTGGGTGGATTTTGGACACGCTCCCGGCAGCGGCAGGGTGGTGTTGACCGAGCTTCACGCCCGCAAGGAGAGCGAAGACAATATCGTGGCGTGCTGGGTTCCCGACGAGCAACCGGTCGCGGGCGGAGAGAGCCAGTTCAGCTATTCACTTGTCTCTGCCGCTGGGCCACTACACGGCGGGGGGCGGTCGGTCAGCACGTTCGAATCCAAGGCCGGCGTCGCGACGTCGAAGGGACGGGAGCAGACGATTCGCTTCATCCTTGATTTTCGAGGCGGCGCCTTAGGCTCAAAAAATCTGGATGTTGCCAATGTTAAACTGGTTGCATGGGCATCGGACGGTCAGGTCATTCGAAGCAGCGTGCAAAAAAATCCGGAGATTGCCGGCATTCGGGCCACCTTCGACGTTGAGCTGCCCGTCGTTGGCGGTACTGAGTTGCGGGCATTTCTAAGATCCGGAAAAGACGTGCTTACAGAAACCTGGTCATATCGACACGATGGTATCGATTGATGGCCTTTGGGATGCAGTGACTTTCTGGCCAGCTCGCTCTCCAATCGCAATACGTCATTGCCCGTTGTGCGTGACAGATATTTCCGTCGATCGAGGGCCAAAAGAAGAGCGCATCCCTCCGGCGCGCAACGCATTGAGTTTGCCACATCGCCTCGACCTATTGCGGCGACTGCATCAGATCCTGAAGGGTCCCAACGAAATTCGCTCCGGCACGCCGCAGTTCCTCGACGTGGATGGAGGCGAGCGAGCGAAGATGTTCTTCTCCGACATTCGTCAGTGAAATGAACACCCGTCGCTTGTCGTGGGAATCAGGGACGCGCGTAAGCAGGCCAAGCTTGGCCATTCGATTGACAAGCGAAACGGCCGTGTGATGGCGAATGAACATCAACTCGGCAAGATCGCCCACTGATAGAGGCTCGTGGCGTGAAAAGCCCTTGATTGCAACCAAGGCCTGGTACTGATGAGGTGTAACCCCAGCCTTTGCTGCGGCGTCCTCCGAAAAGGCGAGATATTTTCTGATTTCGTAACGAAACCGGGCCAGAGCATCGTAGTTCACCTCGCTCTCTTTCCCCGTCGAACGCTTGGTGGCGGGACGCGAAGGGCGTTTGTCCTCGGTCATGACTTACTCCCAGACACAACTGGCATCGCTGCTTGAGGAGCCCCTCTCGGCGGCGTATATCGAACTTCGATGCATTATCGGCGGCTATAGGACTCTGGTCGCTCTTGCTTTGGAGAAGGTCAAGTCGTGCCAGCCAAATTACAAGGGGAGCACCCACCATATCGTTCTGACGAACCTTTGCGAGGGGGCAAAGGCGGCCTTCGGGTGAAAGCAAGGGGCCTGCCACTGCTTTTGCGTCGGCGAACGGCAACCACGGTCGGAGCCGTCGTGCTCGGGCTCGTCGCACTTGCGTTTGCCTGGCTTGCAGACGAGGCTTCGCGCTTGTTCCTGTTACTCGTTGATCGGGCCCCCTATTCACCGTTGATCATCACACCACTCGGGCTGGCGGCACTCGTGGCGCTCACACAACGCCTCGCGCCAGCCGCGCGTGGCTCTGGTATCCCTCAGGTCATCGCCGGGGCGGCGGATCCGCGGCGAGCGATTGGCGCGGGCCTCATTTCCATGAAAACCGCTATTTTGAAATGTGCAGGAACTGTTGCTGCCCTGCTGGTCGGCGCTTCCGTAGGGCGCGAGGGACCGACCGTTCAGGTCAGCGCCGCGATCATGGCTTATGTTCACCGCACACTCAGGATCGACCTTTCATCGGCTGTGGTAATCGCGGGGGGAGCTGCCGGCGTGTCGGCCGCCTTCAATACACCGCTTGCCGGTGTGGCCTTTGCCATCGAGGAACTGGCCGCGTCCTATCAGCAACGACTGGCACTCCTTGCCATGGCAGCCGTCATGATCTCCGGGCTGGTCAGCCAGGGCATCGCCGGTGACTATGTTTACTTCGGCGCCGTGCATCAGATGATCGCGTTCCGTCTGGCTTTGGTCGTCTCGTTGGCGGCCGGCGTCATTGGTGGGCTATGCGGAGGCCTCTTCTCGCAGGCGGTGATCGCCTTTGGCAGTACCTCTTGGCGACCGGTTGCCTTCATGCGCTCCCGGCCGATCGCGTTGGCTGCTGGGTGCGGTGTTGCAATCGCTATGCTTGGCATCGTGACAGGTGGCGAGACCTGGGGGGCGGGCTATGATTCTGCCAAAATGTTGGTCGAGTCCCAGTCCCAACCCTTGTGGTTTGGTCCTGCTAAATTTCTGTCGACTTTGATAACCATGCTCAGTGGTGTTCCTGGAGGCATCTTTGCCCCCTCCTTGGCTACCGGAGCGGGCGTCGGGAATCTGTTGTCGCTGTTTTTCCCCGGCGAACCGCTCGGAGCGGTCGTTATTTTGGGCATGACAGGCTACTTCGTCGGCGTCGTGAGAGCACCGCTCACTGCGGTGCTGATCATTGCGGAAATGACGGACAATCGCGCGATGATCCTGCCACTGCTGGCGACCGCGATTATCGCGGATGGCGTGTCGGCCTTCGTCTGCCCGCAGCGGCTCTATCACGCCTTGTCCAAGGCCTTTACCCTTCGTCCGGCGCCTCAAAAACCGGAATCAACAGGGCAGGGATAGATATTCGATCGACAAGTCGTCAGAGTACCCAGCGAAAAGCTCGTTTGAGTTCGCTGAGGCCATCGCGGTCGTAGCAGCGCCCATGTGAGAGTATAATTCGCTCGGGGTTCCACTCGATCATTCGTCGAACCGCCGAACGCACCTGGTCCCGATGTCCCAGGAAGCTCAACTGCATGTCGTAGGGCGCCTTCCCGTCTGGATCGGATGCGCCTGCGAGCCGAATGACCCAGCGCAACCATCGAGCGTGGATTCGACATGGCTCGAAATTCTCAATGAGGTCAGTGAGTATCAAGGTCCGGCTGGAGCGATGGAAGAAATCGACCTCTGTCAATAAGGTCCCGCACACAAGACATTGCGCGATTGAGTCTGCCCATGCTCGAGGCGCTGTCTCACCGAGCTCTTCGTCGATTCTTGTCGGGCGACGTGTTTTGGCGACGAGGCCTGGAGGGCCATAGCTGCGGGCGGCCGGGAAGCCCTTTTGCCAATCCGGCAGATACCAATAATGCAATGTGTTGGGAGCAATGAGGCAGGATACGTGGCCCAGTTGCGCCACTGCGGCCGCAAGACAATCGTGCCAGGCGATGGGAGAATGAACCCAGATATCACCAGATGGCAGGCGTATCACCGTCATGCGTGTGGGAAAAGGTATCGTCAGTCCAAGACTGCGCATCTGTATTTCCGGACCGTCGGCGATCCATACGTTTTCAGCAAGTTGCTTCAGGCTGTTGAGAGGCAAATACGGTGAATGGGCTTGCATGGGCATGCTCCACCTTCAACGGTGATGATTGCCAATCGAAAGGGAGCTGTTGCCCGCGATCTTGCTTTCGGTCCCGATCGACTCGGGACCGAAAGCGCCTAGCGGCAATTGCGCGATGCCAGATCCCAGGCTTTGGTGAAACCAGTGAGCGAGAAAGTATCGACGTTGCGATTTCCACGGCCAGTCAACGTCACGATGGTCAGTTGTTGACCTGCTTTCATCAACTCGACAATCCTGCCCTGATCCCCATCGTTTTGTGGCCAGCCATTCTCGCCTTTCCCATAGACCATGAAACTGCGTCCTCCGATCTGGAGGCTATGCGAGCTTCCCGTCCGGAGGGGAAATCCCAGGGAGACAGCAATTTCCGGCATTGCAGCCCTTCCCGCATGATGGGTGACGAACATGCTGCCGGGATCTCGGCGCAGGCCATCGGGGCTTCTTACCTTCGGAACGGCTTGCACGTAGCAATCCCGAGTGTTCGAACCCTCCACCGCGTAGACCTTCCAGTCCCCGAATGTGCCCATGAGTTGAGGCGATGCCGCCATTGCGGGCGACAAACTTCCTCCAACTAGGAGAGCGATGGCTGCAAAGAGCCGAGGCCACATCAAATAACGGCGCCATCGGATCTTGGCAGGCATAAAGGCCGTGATCTTCGTTGGGCAACGGGGCACACGTTTGGCGGCCGGCATTCCGTGGATTCCTTGCAAGAAAGGGGGCATTGACCACTTGAGAGCATCGGCGCGGGTGCGCGGCTCGGCGCAGGGCCTGCGTTGCCTAAGGAGGTCGTCTGCCCATGTAAGAAGCGTGCCAATCTATATCGAAGTTCGATATAGATTGGCAATCGGGGCGAAGCCAGAGTTGCTGCCAAGGTAAATGATCGGTTGAACGAGGGTGGTAAGTTCTAAGCTGTGAAAGCCGCGCGTAAAATGCGCTCGCTACCACCCTCTTTCAGCAAGCTGGACCTCGAGGAGGTTATGTCGAGGTCAGAATCCTTGCTGTAGCGCGCCGGATATGAAGTCAGCTGTCATTGCTTGGTGGCAACCGGCGAATGTCTGAATGACCACTCGGCCCAGAGTGACACCGCAATCGTCATAAGGCCTATGATGCGGTGAGCCCAGGCGATGAGAAAATCAGTCCCAAAGCCGAGGAGATGCGGGGCGAAGACGAGCCAGAGCCCAAGTGCGGTCGTGACCCATTCTTCCCATTGGGAAATCTGGAACAACGACGCTTCGAAAAGAGACGCCGCGGCGAGATAGGCAAGCAGGATGGCCCCCAGCCAGGCACTCCAGCTTGCTGCGTGATCGCCGGTGCCGGCGACCCACGGCGTGATAAAAAGAGCGAGCGCAAGGATGCCGAGAAGCCAATCCTGCGCGCTTTTATTCTGCCAGATCGTACGGGGCATTTTGTCCTCCAACACTGACGCCAAACGAGTTCGAAAAAAACAAGCCAAATATATCGAATATCGATATATTTGGCTTGTTAAAATGCCGTAATGCGAGACGGCACCTGCTTTGATCGAGGCGTCGTCCGTCGTGCTGAGCTTCCCGGTCAGGCCCGGACTTCTTGTCGCTGAAAGACGATGTAGGCGATGGTGTAGACCAGCACCATCGCCGCAATCAGTCCGGACAGCTGCGGCCAGATCAAAAGAATGCTTTGCCCGAATGGAAGCGGCGAGCCGATTACCGCGCCCTCGAGTTGACTCATGAACACGAGCCCGAGGGAACGGGTTGCCGGATTGAGGAGGGCGCTGATTGTCTCGCCATAGAGCGTATTCGGCGAGAGACGCGCAATCATGTGCGAGACCTCCATCTGATGGACCGCCGTCATCGGATCATAGGGATTGACCGGAGCGATGAAACTGGCCGCCAGTGGTGCGATCATGCCCCAGAACAAGGTGAACACCAGCCACAAGGTCAGTGTCGCGAGCGCTGATGTGGCGGGAGAGCGGAAGATCGTCGAGAACAACAGCGCCACAGCCAGCCACACGCCTGCATAGGCCAGTGAAGCCAGGAGAAACGCGATGCCGCGCAGGATTTCCTCGCCCGACGGAGGCAGACCCAAAGTGAGAATGCCCATGCCTGTTATCAGCAGCCATAGAACGAGGAGGCAAATGCCGATGACCGTCAGCCCGCCGAGGAATTTTCCCGCCAAGAGCGCGTCACGATAGATGGGTTGAGACAGGATGCGGCTCATTGTCCGACGGCTATACTCGCCATTCACCGCGTCAAATCCCAAGGCGATGCCGACCAATGGCAACAGGAACCCGAGGAAGGCGACGAAGGAAGGCAACGGCTCGCGGGCGGTCGTCAGCAGGCGCAGGAAGAGAAACGGATCTTCCCCGACATTGGCCTTGATCTGACCGATCGCGCCGTAGATCGCGCCGGCCGCAGTGAGAATCACGAGTAGAGTCACCAGATGCATCCTGGCGCTCGTCATATGATCGGCAGCCTCTTTGAGGGCCACCGTCGACGTCCCGGTAAAAGGCGAGCCTTCACGCTGCATGGGTCACCTGTTCAAAATAGCGGACATAGACCTCGTCGAGGCTGGATCGTTCGGAGGAAAGACGGCTTAGCGTACCTCCCGCCTGTATGATCGTTTTGGCGATATCATTGCGTAGGTCTCGGTCCGCCTCGACGCGCAACACGCCGGATGCCGACGAGGATATCCGGGTGACGCCGGCGATACGACCCAGCAGGGCTTCTGCCTGGCATCCTTGCGCTTCGACTTCCGTCACACGGAAGCCCCCAAGCACCTGCCGTGCAAGGTCGGAAACACGCCCTACCAATCCCGCCTTGCCGCGATGAAACAGGGCGACGCGGGAGCAGACCGCCTCGACCATGTTGAGCAGATGCGAAGAAAGGATCACCGTCATTCCTTCTCGCGACAGCCGGCCGATCAATTCGAGCAGTTCCTGGGTCGACTGCGGATCGAGACCGGCAGTCGGCTCGTCCAGGATCGCTACCTCGCATGCCTTGACCAGCAGCTCGGCTATTCCCAGGCGTTGCCGCATGCCGCGGGAAAAGGTTGCGACGCACCGGTCGGCCACATCGCTCAGGCGTACTCTCGACAGGGCCGCATCGATACGAGGCTGCAGTTCGGATGTCGCAATCCCGCCCAGTCTTGCGGTGTAGGTGAGGTTTTCTCTTGCGGTGAGGTGGTCGTAAAACCCCACCGCATCGGGCAGATATCCCACTTTCCGCTTGACCTTGAGCGGTTCGCGCAAGGGATCGAAGCCCAGTACGCGCACGTGCCCGGCACTGGGTTCGGTCAAGCCCAGGAACAAGAGGATGCTCGTCGTCTTTCCCGCGCCGTTGGGACCGAGCAGGCCGAAAACCTCGCCCGCTTCGATGGTGAGATCAAGCGCATCGACCGCAGTCGCCTGGCCATAGCGCTTGGTGAGGCCTTTGGCCTCGATCACCGGGGTCATCAGCGCCGACCGTAGCGCGTCACGGCAAAGCCGAGCACGAGGACAGCGGCCGCAATGACGCCGAGGCCCGCTGCTCCCCAGACTGTCGAGGTCACTACCGTGACTCGGAATTCAGCGTTGTCGTAGACGCCGTCCCCCGATGCGCTGACGTTCACCATGTAGTCGCCCGCTATTGCCTGTCCCGAGGGCGTCAAATGAAGGGAGACTTCCTGGCTGGCGTTCGGCGCGAGCGCATCGAGGGCCTTGGGTTCGAATTCGGCTTTCCAGCCCGTTGGCGCTCGCGCGGTCAGCGTCACATTCTTGGCAGGTGCACTGCCCGAATTGGCCAGGGTGAAATTCACATCCGTTTCCTTGCCGGCCACTGCTCGTCCGGACAAGCGCCCGTCGGGGCCGGAGACATTGATCTGTGGCTGCCCGGTGATGTCGAGGCCAAGTTGTGTCTCTCCTTTCGCCTTTGCACTGGTCGCAGCGACCCCCACGGCATATTGACCGGCAGGTATGGTCTTGGGCGGGGCGATGGAAACCTTGAGTGTCTTGCTCTCTCCTGCTTTTAGCGGCAGGCTGGTCAATTCCTGGCTGCCATATTGCTCCTTGAAGGTTGCGACGAAGCCCGGGGGGGTCGTAGCAATCAGGTTGAACGTCCCGGCATCAGGGCTGTCATTCTTGACCGCTACATTGAAGTCGAAGCTAGACTTCGACGTGCCGCGAAGCGCGGGAAGATCGGGCTGCAGGGTCACCTTGGCTGGAGACTGGCTTGCTAGCGTCATGGCGATCGGCAGACTGAGGGCCTGCCCATCATTGGTCTTTCCTTGTACGATGAAGTCGTAGGTTCCCGGTTTCGCATCCTTGGGGGGCGTGAGCTTCAGGGTGAGGCGCTGGTTTTGGTCGGGGGTCACCATCGCCGACGAAATGGGCCTGCCGCCGCCGGAGAGCTCCCATTGCCAATCCTTTGGCAGGCCGGTCAGGGAAAAAGACACGGTGGCGAGAGGGCGATTGACGTTGGATAAGGTGATGTCGAGCCTGGCGTCGTCGCCGATACGCTCGGTTAGGGCAGGAAAATCCGTAGCCAGCCAAAGACCGGACGGCTTTCCTGTTTGGTCCTGGGCCAAGGCTGGCATTCCAGCCGACAACAGCGCTCCCGACAAGACGAGCGAGGAAGCCAGAAGGCGGATTCGCATGGTGGGTTTCTCCCTATGTTTTACTCCATGCCTCCCAGCTTCAATCATGTATAGATTCAAAATTGGCGAGATTTTGGCGCGTATTTCTAAAATTAATTAAATAATTTTAAAGTTAATTCTCGATAATTTCTTAAATTATTTAATTGATTAATTTCAAATTTCGCTCATTTCGTTCAGTACAGATCGCCGGTCCCCAGGGAAACACTGCGGCCGCCTTGTTGAAACGAGGCATTGATGGGGCCATTGTCTGGTGGCGCCGTGCCGATCTTGAAGGCCTCCAGCAATGAGCCTTGTTCATTGCCGGCTCGCTGCCCCGTGCGTGGATTGACAGTGATCAGTTTTATTCCGGCCGGAGGTTGGAACGGCTCGGCAGGTGTCCCTGCGAGAGCGGCCTGCATGAACTCTCCGAAGATGGGGGCGGCCAATCGCCCACCTGTCGCCATGCGGCCCAGGGGGCGCGGTACGTCATAGCCAAGATAGACGCCGGCGACCAAATGCGGGGAGTATCCGACGAACCACACGTCTTTGGAATCGTTGGTGGTCCCCGTTTTGCCGGCGATCGGCCGGGCGAGGGATTTCAAGACCCTTGCCGTCCCCCGCTCCACGACGCCCTGCAGCATGGACGTGATCTGATAGGCCGTCGTGGAGGGCAGCACTTGCTCTGTGATGTCGACCAATCGGGGCTCATCCTGCCCGGTCCAGGAGGGGGAATTGCAGCCCGGGCATTGGCGCTGGTCGTGCCTGAAAATGATGCTCCCATTGCGATCCTGGATTTCATCCACCAACGAAGGCGTTACACGCTTCCCACCATTGGCGAGCATGGCATAGGCCGTCACCATGCGCGTGAGCGTTGTCGCGCCCGAACCCAGCGACATGGCGATATAGGGTGGCAGGTCGTCGTAAATTCCAAATCGGCGGGCGTAGCTGGCAATCAGGGGCATGCCGATCTCCTGCGCAACCCGGACTGTCATCACATTTCGGGACCATTCCAGGCCAAAGCGCAGTGGACGTGGACCGTAATATTTTCCGCCATCGTTGGCTGGGCTCCACAAAGGCTGTCCGCCACCTGGATCGATGCTGATCGGGTCGTCCGAAACGATGGTGGAGGGCGTGTAGCCGTCATCGAGCGCTGCCGCATAGATGAAGGGCTTAAAGGAGGAACCCGGCTGACGCCACGCCTGTGTGGCACGGTTGAAGTTGCTGTATTGGAACGAAAAGCCGCCATCCATCGCAAGGATGCGGCCGGTCACGGGGTCCATCACGACGATCGCTCCCGATATCTCCGGTATCTGCCGAAGTTCGAAGGAGCCGCTGTCTTTGGCGGGGGCGACGTACACGACGTCCCCAGCTTTGAGGACATCGTCCACGCTCGCCACGGAATGGCCGCCGAACGAATGCACCCAGCGCACACCGTTCGAGTTGATCGTACCGGTGCTGAGACGACTGGCGTCCCGCGGCTTGCCTTCGGGAGTGTGACGCAGGCCTATCAGTGCCGTGTCGTGATCGACCTTGAGCACGACCGCCAGTTGCCAGGGCGCGATATCGTCGGGCTGGCCCAATCCTGTAAGTGCCTTGTGCCAATCGTGGCTTGGATCGAGATGAGCCACCGGACCACGATAGCCCTGCCGCTGGTCCCAGCGCACCAGGCCATCAAGCAGCGCTTTGTGAGACAGAGCCTGCAGGCGACGGTCCAGGGAGGAACGGATCACCAGGCCGCCCTCATTGAGCTCGTTGGCGCCATAGCGATCGTTCACCTGTTTACGGATATCCTCGGCGAAATATGAAACACCGTTGGAATGGTCCAAAGGGACATGGCGGCTCGATGCCACCAATGAAGCCTGAGTAGCTTGAGCGGCTTGGTCGAAAGTGATGAAACCTTCATGTGCCATGCGGCCGATCACCCAATTGCGGCGGGCAATGGCAGCTTCACGATTTCGGACCGGATCATAATTGCTCGGAGCCTTGGGCAGGCTCGCGAGATAGGCCATCTGCGCGACGGACAGGTTCTTCAGCGATCGGCCGAAATAGTTCAGGGCCGCCGCAGCCACACCGTAATTTCCTGAACCAAGATAGATCTGGTTCAAATAAAGTTCCAGAATTCTGTCTTTGGAATAGGTTTGGCTGATACGAAGTGCCAGGATTGCTTCTTCCAGCTTGCGTCGATACGAAACTTCGTTGTTCAAGAAAAAGTTCTTCACAACCTGTTGCGTGATCGTCGATGCGCCCATTGGTCGCCGATTGGAACCATGTTGCTTCAGATTGTTCACGATCGCGCGGACAACGCCAAGCGGGTCGATGCCGGGATTGGAATAGAAGCCTTTATCCTCGGCGGCCAGGAAAGCATCGATGAGTGTCTGGGGGATCAACTGGATCGGCACGAAGATTCGTCGCTGCCTGGCATATTCTGCAAGGATTGAGCCGTCAGCGGCGTAAACCCGCGTCATGATCGGCGGTTCATAGCTTTCCAACTGCCGATAGTCGGGAAGATCCTTGTTGATGCTGGCAATCACGCCGCCCATCAGGGCTGCCGAAGCCAAAAGCGCAAGCGAAAGGCTGGAAAAAACGAAGCCCAGAAACCGGATCCAGATCATCTTGTGGGCCCCGTCCGGCGCATGGAAGCGACGTCTTCCGGCGACATAAGCGACGGGAATTTCGTATCGAATTTCGACATAACTGCCGAATTAATTTTCAGTAATACGGTTGGTGGGGCGGCTTGCCCTGGCTCAGGTGGGCGAGTTCCCTATCATACTGGTCGCTAATCGATGACCCAGGTGGGCGCTGAGACAGAGGTCGGTTCTCCTTCGCGGCGATGGGCACGCCCCTTTAGTCCGAACGTTCTTCGGGAGCCATTTGCGTCTTCGCGATCCCCACCGTCAGGGTTAGAACGCTCACGCTACCGGCGCTTGCTATGCAGCAATACTTCGACCACCGATATCGCCCCTCGCCGACTTCGCATTATGGCGATGTCATCGGTGAATGTTGTTTGATTGAGATGCAGATGCCCTGCAGAGCTGAGTGAAAGCAGTTGCGCTGCTTATGATCTCGCGGCGACTTGAGCCTTGTCTACGTATGCGGGGACGCCCGCGATCAATTCCCTTTCACTCGTAAGACCGAGGACAACCCATAAGCACGCCCCGATCAGAACGATCGCAACAATGAAGACAGCGATTGCGGAACAGTCACTCCGATCCATGACACTCAGCCACCATTCTTTAGGGTCCTCATGAGCATGTCTGGAACCCCGCCGTTTCATCTCCGTTCGAACGCAAGCTTAGGAAGACCTTGAAAGAAGTGCCACGTAATGAGGGACAAAGCATGGCAGGCAGGGCCAGGAGGGCTTGACCGCCGTCTCGGGTGGAGCTTACTATATCGAGAGTCGATATAAATGTGGAACAACATGACGCCCCGGCGGCCTCCTTCCTTAATAGAAAACAGATTCATGCCTCTTTTGTATAAGAGTAGATTTCGTTAGAGTATCATAAGGGTTATTTGTATTTATATACTATAGAGAGTGTGTGATGATCTCTATAAATAAGGGCGTTCGCCTGACTGTATTGCTCTCTTGCGCGTTTGTTGGCAGCATGCTTGTCACAGTGTCTTATGCGCCGGCGCTGTATCGGGCGTTTTGCGGGGCTACTGGCTTCGGTGGGACGACAAGAAGGGCGTCCGGTCCGGTCGCCAGTCACGGCGCTCTCGCCCCTCATGCCCCACTAAAAGTGACGTTTGACACCAATCTGGCACCTGGCCTCGACTGGAGTTTCAAACCCGAGCAGCGGTCGGTCACTGTTGATGTCGATTCACCAACCACGGTCTATTTCGATGCCACGAATAATTCCGAAAAAACCGTCGTTGCCCGCGCAGTCTACAATGTCACTCCGTCGGCAATTGCGCCGTATTTCTACAAGATTCAATGCTTCTGTTTCACTCAAGAGCGGCTCGCGCCAAAACAATCTGCCAGAATGCCGGTTGTGTTCTACATTGATGACAACATGCTCAGCGATGCAAGCGCCAGAGGGGTACAGGAACTCACTCTTTCCTACACTTTCTATGGTCAAAAGGACCTGCCGTCAGACAAGGTTGCAGCGGTTAGGGATCTCAAAGCAGGGTCTGATCGAGAGATTAGGCAAGGGATCAATCCTAAAACCCAATATGAGAACGTAACTAGGCAGCGGCAGTGGCCGTAGTATATTTTATTGAAAATAGAATCGTATAGCAATTTATTCTAAAGATAAAATAGTCATTGGGAATTAAATAAAACAATTTTTGAACTTATTTGGAAATATCTGTGCTGGCCATTTCTGGCTTTTGTGCGAAAACGAGGGCGGAGATCATTCCCGCTGATCCGCAACTCATCGACCGCCTCCTCTCAACGCCGCTTGCTCCACTTGGAACAAATCAACCATCAGCCGTATAGTTGACACAGCACCCCTTTTGGCTGCCGGCGAGGAAACGAGATGGCCCTCACCAGCTACATCTCCGACCAAATATGGCTTTGCACCTATCCTATTCGTCTGGCGGGGACGAAGTTCGAAGCACGCATGACGACGATCCGGCTCGCCTCTGGCCTGGTCATGCTGCATTCACCCTGCCATATCACTGCATCCATAGCCGAGGAAATTTCGGCAATCGGCTCGGTGGGCCACATTGTCGTCCCTGGCAATTTTCACCATTTGCACGCATCGTCGGCGCAGATCGCATTTCCTGGTGCAAGCACGTGGATCTGTCCGGGTATTGAAAGAAAACGGCCCGATCTGAAGTACGATGGCATTCTCGGTGACGTCGCGCCTGCGGACTGGGCGGGAGAAATTGACCAGGTGCTGGTGCAAGGGACGCGCCTCATGCGTGAAGTTGCAATGTATCACCGCGCCAGCCAAACACTGATCCTTGTTGACCTCATCGAGAACTTCACGGATGCGACACCCAACACAGGGGGAGCGTTGAAGTTGTGGTTTAAATATGTGTTGCGGATGTGGGGGAAGCCTGGACCAGCACCTGAGTACAGGATGGGGTGGAACGATCGGAATTCACTGGCAATGTCGCTCCGGCGCATACTGGCCTGGGACTTCCGGAAGATTGTGTTGTCACATGGCGACCTGATCGATCAAGACGCACATGGAGTTGCGGCTGCAGCCTGGTCGAAAATCCTCGGCTTCGATGATTTGTCTGCTCGGGAGGCCTAAACTCTTACTCTCCTCCATAGCGGACGTGGGTGAGGGTATAATCAACCTTGGGCAGCGCTTGATAGCACCAAAGGAATATTCGAGTGAAGGCTGCACGATATTGGCTCACGCCATCCTGCCCGTCCAAGGCTTGCGCCGGATCGAGATAAACGACCGCAGCACTAGCACTACTTTGGCAGATTTTTAGAGCTGAACCGTCGGCGGCAATACGAACATCGTGTTGATGTTGGCGGTTCGAGAGCGGCGATGACTATGTTGTGAAGCCGTTCAACCAGCGGGAAGTCGTCGCACGGGTCATGGCTGTGCTGCGCCGAACTTTTGACGAGCGGCAGGATGCTACCTGCCGCTTCCGCGCGATAGAGGTGGATTTCGGCAGCTATGCGGCCTTCGTCAACAGGGGCGGCCAGCGTACACCTTTGCCCCTGACGCTGAGCGAGTGCAGGATTCTCGCTCACATGATCGGTCACCCGACCCAGGCGCTTGGACGCGCTGATATCCTTGACGCTTGTATGCCCGAAAGCGACGCGGCATGAGGCTGGGAATTGTCTGCCAGACCGGGGGCAGCCCAATTAGCTTATCCGAACGTCCGGAAAACCGGCAGCAGGCGAAATCGTAGAGGATCGCAGCATTGCCAGCACAAGACTTGGTCAAATGCAGTGACATCGTTAAGGTCTGGTGCTTGCTCGCCGCGGACCCATGTCTTGATCGACGAGCTCGGGCTTGGAAACTTCAATCGCCCCATTCCAGCCGCCACCGAGCGCCTTATTGAGGGTGATATAGGCTGTGCCCAACGCGATACGGCTTTGAACTAACGCATCCTCTGCTGTGTAGAGTGAACGCTCGGCATCAAGAACTGTGAGGAAGTTGGCAGAGCCCCCTTGATAGAGCGAGCGAGCGAGAGTCGTCGCCTGCCTGTAGGCCACCACGGACGCTGTCAGCTTGCGATAGCGGATCTGCTCTTGAGCAATCGCTACCAAGGCATTCTCGACTTCCTCGAGCGCTTTGAGCACGGCCGCCTTGTAGCCGATGAAATTCTGGTCTCTGCGCGCTTGCTCGACCTCGACAGCAGCGCGCAACTGGCCACCGTTAAAGATCGGCACATTGAGCGTAGGCCCGAATGACCAGCCGATTGAAGAATTCTTCGCAATATCCCCGATCTTAGAACCAGTGGTGGCAATGTTACCCGCCAGGCTTATGGTTGGATAGCGGGCAGCTTCAGCCTGACCGATACGCGCGGTTGCCTGGGCAAGGACGCGTTCGGCCTGGCGCACATCAGGCCGCGCCGAAAGAATGTCCGCTGGAATGCCAACCGGCATTGGCAGCTTTGGCCTGGGGATCGGTCCGCCACGCTTCATACGGGTAGCCAGATCGCCTGGCGCCCGTCCGGTCAGGACGCCGAGGCGATGAACAACCTCCGCATATGATACCTCAAGGCTTGGGATGGCGGCCTCTGTCGTGCTGGCTTGGCCGGTAGAGGTGGCGACGTCGACTCCTGAGATGCCGCCGGCGTCGAAGCGGCTCTTTGTGAGCTGGGCTGTTTCCCGCTGTGCGGCGGCCGTCCTTTGTGCCAGCGCGATCCGGGCCTGGTAGCCTCTCGCCTGGACATAGTTGGAAGCAACATCACCGACGAGCGTGAGCAGCGCCAGACGAAGCTGCTCATCAGCAGCCTGCACGCCATACTCGGCAGCTTCGGCGCCGCGCTGGTTCTTGCCGAAGAGGTCAATCTCCCAGGAAACGTCAAATCCCGCCTGAAATTGCGACGTGATCTGCGGGCCTGAGGCTGCACCACTCGAACCGCCGGCGACGCTTCGCTGGCGTGTGGCGGAATCGGTATTCCGGACGGTTGGGAACAATGTCCCAACCGATTGGTGATAGGTCGCGCGAGCCTCCCTGACGCGGGCTTTCGCGGTCGCAACGTCGAGATTGCTCTGAACCGCTTCTTCGATCAACGCATTCAGCATTGGATCGGCGAGACGGGTCCACCAACGAGACAGTTGCGGCTTGGCCGCAGACTGCTCGCGATTGGTGGACGTATATTGTGCCGGAACCGCAAGAGATGGTTTCACGTAGTCTGGGCCGACGGCGCAGGCGCTCAAGACCAGCGCAAGTGGCATGATAACCATCGCGCGCTTGCAGATGGACGGTTTGCCGTTCCAGTTTTTCAAGGCAGTTGTCGCCTGTCCCGCGCTTTTCATCGTGGGGCTTCTTTCCAAATTGATTTGGCAAAATCAGACGCTGGGAGGCGTGGCCGTCTCCGGAGCGGGTTTGAGGTGTTTCCGGTCGCCGCGACTGAACAGTCCCGTGACGACGACAAAAAAGACCGGGACAAAAAACACCGCCAGCACGGTTGCAGAGACCATGCCACCGAACACGCCGGTGCCAATCGCATGCTGGGTTTCCGAGCTCGCCCCGCGGGCGATCATCAAAGGAAAGACGCCGAGAGCAAAGGCCAGCGATGTCATCAAGATCGGCCGCAGCCGCAGCCGCGCCGCCTCGACGACGGCACTGTGGATGCTCTGTTCCTCATTTCGCAGTTTTTTCGCGAATTCGACGATGAGGATGGCGTTCTTCGCCGACAGGCCGATGATGGTGATCAGGCCAACCTTGAAGAAGACATCGTTCTCCAGTCCGCGCAACAGGACAGCCGCAACCGCGCCGAGTATGCCGAGTGGCACCACTAACATAACTGAGAACGGGATCGACCAGCTCTCATAGAGTGCGGCCAAAACCAGGAAGACGACAAGCACCGACAAGCCGAGCAGTATGGGGGCCTGCGCCGCGGACTGCTTCTCTTGCAGCGATTGGCCCGTCCATTCGACCATGAAACCGGCTGGGAGTTGCGAGGCAAGCCGCTCCATCTCGGCCATAGCGTCGCCGCTGGAGACGCCGGGCGCCGCGCTTCCGGTGATACGCGCCGCAGCGTAGCCGTTGTACCGCACCAGTTGCAGGGGGCTTGCTTCCCATACCGGGCTGACCACCTCCGCGAGTGAGACCATGCCGCCTGCATTGTTGCGGACATAGAGTTTGAGGACGTCGTCGATCTGCATGCGGTTCGGCGCATCGGCCTGGACGATCACCTGCTGCAGCCGTCCGGCATTGGGGAAATCATTGACGTAGGTCGATCCCACTGCCGCTGTCAGTGTGTCGCTGATCATGGCGAAGGGGACCCCGAGTGCTTCCGCCTTCTGGCGATCGATCTTCAGCGCGACGCTGGGGCCGCCCGGCAATCCTTCGGGATAGACGCCAATGACAAGCTTGCTCTGCGCGGCAAGTTGCAGGAGCTGTGCCTGCGCCGCCTGAAGAGCCATGCTGCCGCGATTGGCACGGTCTTCCAGGCGCAGCGAGAAGCCCGAGGTGGTGCCGAGGGCATCAATTGCCGGCGGCTTGAGGCTCATAACCGTACCTTCGGGCACAGCCGCCATTGCCGCCGTGGCTGCGGCGATTTCCTCGTTGATGGTCGAAGTTCGCTGCTTCCAGTCCTTCAGCGTTGTGAAAGCCAGAGCAGTATTGGAACCTGAACCAGAAAACCCGAAGCCCAGGATCGATATGTTGCTTTCGACGTCCGGTCGCGATGCTATATGTTTGTCGTAGACGGCGACGATGCTGCGCGTTCGCTCGGCGGTAGCATCAGCTGGTAGAGAGAACGAGGTCATGAAGTTGCCCTGATCCTCCTCGGGAACGAAAGCCGATGGCAGCCGCTGATAGCCATAGGTGAGCGCGCCCACGGTGACGGCATAGAGTACCATCATGCGGCCGCTGCGCCGGATCAAAGCCGCGACACAGCCTGCGTACCTGTTCGTTATGCTGTCGAAGCGGCGGTTGAACCAACCGAAGAAGCCCTTCCTCTCGTGATGGCCGAGGTCGATTGGCTTCAGCAGCGTCGCGCAAAGCGCCGGCGTCAGTGTCAGTGCAAGGAAGGCCGAGAACAGGATGGATACCGCCATTGACAGCGTGAACTGACGATAGATCGCGCCAACCGAACCGCTTGCCAGGCCCATTGGAATGAACACGGCGGCCAGCACCAGCGTAATGCCGATAACGGCGCCTGTGATCTCCTTCATCGCCTTCCGAGTGGCTTCCTTGGGTGGCAGCTTCTCGGTTGCCATGATGCGCTCGACATTCTCGACCACCACGATGGCGTCATCGACGATGATGCCGATCGCCAGCACCATGCCGAACATAGTCAGCACATTGATCGAGAAGCCGGCGGCCTGCATCACGGCAAAGGTGCCGAGCAAGGCGATCGGCGCAACGATCGCCGGGATCAGAGTGTATCGGACCTTCTGCAGGAAGAGCAGCATCACCAGGAAGACCAGTACCATCGCCTCGATCAGGGTTTGGACGACCTTCTCGATCGAGATCTTCACAAATGGCGCGGTATCATAGGAGAGGGCGTATTCCATGCCGGCGGGCATGGCATGCGCTAGCTCGGCCAAGCGAGCGCGCACGCCCGCAGCCGTGCTGACCGCATTTGCGCCCGGCGTGAGCTGGATCGCGGCGGCCGTCGCCACCTTGCCATTGGTGAGAATGCCGAAGCCAAGGCTCTGGGCGCCAAGTTCGATGCGTGCGACGTCGCCGAGCAAAAGCTTGGAACCATCCGGTTCGGATCGCAACACGATCGCGGCGAATTCCTCTGGCGTGGCCAGCTGCCCGCGCACAGTGAGCGGGATGCTTGTCTTCTGACCCGGCACGGTCGGTTCGGCGCCTACGCGCCCCGGTGCGATCTGCGCATTCTGCGCCTGGATGGCCTGCGTGATCTGCGCCAACGACAGGGAATAGGAGACAAGCTTGGCGGGGTCGACCCAAACACGCATCGCCTTTTCCGAGCCGAATGTCTGTACTCGACCGACCCCCTCCACCCGCTTTAGTTCCTCCGCAATGTTGCGGGTCATGTAATCGCTGAGCGTCAGCTCATCATATCGCCCATCTCGCGAGCTGAGCGTTACGATCATCAGGAAGTCCGGCGCTGCGGCTTCAACGTTGACTCCTGTGCGCCTGACGGCTTCGGGAAGGCGGGCCTCAGCCGCCTTGAGACGGTTTTGAATGTCGACCTGCGCCATCTCCGGGTCGGTGCCCGGTTTGAAGGTCGCCGTGATACTGGCGCTTCCCGAAGTGTCGGCCGTCGACTCGAAATAGAGAAGGTTCTTGACACTCGACAGCTCGCGCTCAATCAGGCTGATCACGCTGTCATTGATCGTCTGCGGTGTCGCGCCAGTATAGGTCGCGCTGATGCTCACGCTTGGCGGTGCGATCGTCGGGAAACGAGATACCGGAAGCTGCGGAATCGCGATCAACCCCGCGAGCACGATGAAGATAGCGATGACCCAGGCGAAGACCGGGCGGTTGATGAAGAACTGAGACATGACTGTTTCTCCTCAGTTCTGCGCCGCGGCGGCGCCGAAGGGCGTCACATTCAGCGGCATACCTTCTTCAACCCGTTCCTGGCCTTGCACCACCACTGTCTCGCCTGGCCTCAAGCCGGACGTAATGATGGTGCGGCCCTCGACGGTCTCGCCAAGTTCGACGTCCCGGCGTGCGCCGTGCTTCTGGTCATTGACGATAACAAGCTGCGGGCGCCCTGTTGGATCTCGAACCACGGCTTCCTGAGCCACGAGCAGGGCGTCACGGCGCACACCGCGCGGCAGGCGGGCGCGAACATACATGCCGGGCAGCAGGATGCGATCCGGATTCGGGACCTCGACCCTCACGGTGACGTTGCCCGTACCAGGCTCGACGCTAATGTCCGAGAACAGCGCACGCCCCGTCATCGGATAGGGCTTGCCGCTCGCCGCGAAAATCGCAACCGGGATCCTGGAGGCGTCATCCAGCTGGCCCGATTTTGCACCCTCGCGTATCACGTCGATCTGCGAGGAAGGTTGTTTTACGTCGACATAGACTCTGTCGATTTGCTGAACGAGCGCCAGCACGTTCGTACCAGACGCTGATACCAGGGCCCCTTCGCTGACAAGCGCCTGACCGATGCGGCCGGCAATCGGTGCCCGTACCGTAGCGAATGCCAGGTCGAGACGGCGGCGTTGCAGCGTTGCCCGCGCCTCGGCGACATTCGCCTTGGTCTGAGCGAGTTCCGCGACCGCATCCTCATAGGCCTCACGGCTGATGGCCGTGGTCGCGACGAGTTGCTTAGCCCGATCGAACTTTGTTTGCGAGCGTGTGAGCCCGGCCTCCGCCCTTTGCAGCGCAGCCGCCGCGCTATCCACATCTGCTTTGAACGGCTCGGCATTTATCTGGAATAGCTCCTGGCCCGCTTCAACCTCGGAGCCTTGCTCGAATAGCCGTTTTTGGATGATACCTCCGACCTGAGGACGGATTTCGGCAGTCCTGAACGCCGCGACCCGGGCCGGAAGTTCGTCGGCGATCGTCACGGTCTCGGGCTTTACCGTCGCGACCGCGACCAGCGCCGGAGCAAGCCCGCCCCGGGCTGTGTCCGCACCATTCGGCTCGCTACACGCAGCAATCAGCAACATCGCCGTGGCGGACATAAGAAAGGAGGCGATAGGTGATTTGCGAGGCATTCGTTATGTCCAGCCAATACTGCCGCGCCAGAGCGCGTTCGTTTAACTGTCTTCCCTTGCGCGGCTAGCGCGAGGAAGTCGTGAAGCCTGTGTGAAGGAGCGATGGAGGAACTCTGACGCCTTCTGAAGTCCCTAGGAAGCGTCCCGCCGACGGAAGCCGAGGAGTAGTACTGGGTCATGCTGGATGCGCCAGGCATGGCTTCATCATTTAAGCAGGAGGGCTTCCAGCCAACCCGGGCCCGTTCGGGCCGCTGACAGGTAGCCTTTGAAGAGCCAGTTGTTTGATAAAGATCGGGAGAACCTGTTCTGGGCTGGGGGCGCCGGTGGCTCTGCGTTCACCGACAATCGAACCCGAGCGGGCGTTGTCACGTTCATTCGGTCGCGGCGGTGGTCAATGTAGATGGGCTGACATGAACCAGTCGCAGCCGGCATGCGGCCGAATTCGCTTCGCCGTGACCACCCCGAGTTAACGTGACAACGCCCGCGAGGGTATGGCGCAGATCGTGTATGCGTAGATCTGGGTAGCCGACTTTCTCCCGAATTTCATCCCAGAGTATCCTCGGTGAAGCCACACGCAGGAGATAGCCGGGCCGGTCACGAGCCGGACGCGCTCGGGTCATTGAGCACGGCTGAAGACGCGTCGGACAGACCGAGCTCTTCCGTCTCGTTGGCATCCGGCGGGATGATGATCAACTAGCCTTTAACATCCCGCCTCGAGGTGGGATCGAGACTGCGAACCCGCTGTCGACATTGAGGTTTCTTTGGATGAAAATCAAAGATTGATAATCGTTCGCGTTGTCACATACGTAACAATAGCAGTTGCCAACGTCGCTATCACAATGTCAAAGCCCGTTTCCCAAGGGTTTTTTCCAAAATAGGCCGGCCAACAATAGACTAAGCTAGCCCAAAATGCTGTCAACACCAAGGATATCAAAAAAATATTGAGAATAAAATTCAATAAACTCATTCCTGAACCCCTGCTACGCGACGAAAATACCAAGCCAGATCGCGGTGGCGAGGATCTTTTTTGGTGTGCGATAAATGAAACTCTTTCCAACGCCACTGCAAGAATCTTGACAAAGGTGCTCTCTTCAACGCATCGAATGACTGGCCCGAGTAATTTCTTGAGAGACTGCCTCTTGAGTCCTGGCAGTATTGATCTGGGCGTTTTCGGTTGAACACTTCACAAGGAAAATGTTGCCAGGATTGGCAATTCACCAGTAATTGTCTTCGTATTTATAATACGGATTGTAGTATCTATTCGAATGATAATTGTGAAAATATTCATCTTGGTCGTAGTAATTCCACCAATTTCTCTCGTAATATTCGTCGGGAATTTGGTCTGGGTGCTTGCGAAGATATCGACTGAGCTTGCACCCGCCATGTCGTGTGGTTTTATACCCGGGAGGGCAATCATAATATTGAATTAGAATATTTGAAGATCTATGATCCGTCGATTCTATCGCTGTGATTTGATTTGCATACGCAGCAGAAGTGCTTCCTAGCAGCGTAACTGCGACAAGACTAATGAGAGTTTTACGAAACATAGCGCGCTTCCAACTTGAATATTATCCTTTGTATTAGACATAATATCGTGGATAACGCGTGGATTTGGTGTGTGTAAGATATGGATGGGGCTAATTTCCTCCCACAAGGCGCGATCGATCATTTGTCGAGGAACGAGGCGCCAGAGGAGGGTGGTGGCTGCGAACATATCGCGGGAAGAGAGGGCGCCTCTGACTGTCGCCGATGATGTGGAGTTCGGAGGTAAGTCCGCGTGTTGTGCCTTCGTCACGACGTGGAATGTCTTCCCTTAAGACTTGCCAGTGTACGGCAAGCTTTTAGATGAGTCGCATCGATCATATGCAATCGAGCTTGGGCCGTCGCAGGCCGACGCATCTTTCCACGGCGCGTCAATCTTAATCAGATGGACAATGCAGCTTGCCACATGCGAGTCAACGGTCCCTGCAATGTGGGGCCCGCTTTCCCTACTCCAGCTAGCTTGGTAGAAAGGTATTCCAGCCAGCATCCACTCATGCTGTCAGATGCATTCGATGAGCGAAGGGCCTACCTACCGGTAACGATTTCCTGTGGGTTATGGTAATAGGCGTCTAGAAAGACAGAGTGTATGGCGATGCCTGTGCGAAATCGAAAATGTATTATTTCGTGAAAATTCTACGACGTAGGATGGGGTCTGGTTAATTAAAATGGCTAAAAGTCTTAATAGTCAAATGGTTCGCGCCATGAGTTCTCTTACTTTGGCCGCGTTTGCTATGATGTATTTCGGAACTTTTGTATATTATTATGTATTTTACGACTGGTTTTATCCTGAAGACCCAAATGGTGATAAGTGGAATCTTGGAGATTTTGTCGTTCTTGGGCTCATCGCAGCTGCTGGCCTTTCCGTTGCGGTTCTAGCCGGGTGGCGTCTTGCACAGAGCATTATTCGACCGTTGAAGTCCATTGCCGGCGCCGTTCATCTGATCGCAGGCGGTGATTTCTCCGCTCGTGCGGAAACGGTCGAGACAATCTTCGGTGAAGCCACCAGTCTTATAGCTGATTTCAATACAATGGCCGCACGGTTGGAAAATGCGGAGGCTGAACTGAAGTATTCGAATTCGGCTATAGCTCACGAATTACGGACACCGCTCACGATTTTGCGGGGACGACTACAGGGACTTTCCGACGGGGTATTCGAACCAAATCCCGAGATTTATGGTCGCTTGATCTTGCATGTCGATGGTCTAGCTCGAATTGTAGAAGACCTCCGGACTCTCGGATTATCAGGCGCAGGTAAACTTGAGCTCAAACTCGAAAAGATAGATCTTGCAGAGGAAGCAGAGGCAGTCACATCTTCAATTGAGCAAGATCTTTTGGGCGTTGGTATAACTGTCGAACGCGATTTAAGGCGCGCGCCAATTATCGCCGACGGGGAGCGAATTCGGCAGGCACTCGTTGCCGTTCTAGATAATGCTCGTCGTTACGCGCCAGGCAGCGTTGTGGTTGTCAAGACGCGTATAACAACCGAACGAGCATTCATTCGTTGTTCCGACAATGGTCCTGGGCTTCCCCATGGAACGGAGAGCAGAGCCTTTGATCGGTTTTGGCGCAGTGATGACTCTCGTGCGCGGGCCAGCGGTGGGTCGGGCCTTGGTTTGGCTGTCGTAAGGGCAATTGCTCGAGCACATGGTGGCGATGCCACTATCGGCGATAACAATGGCGTAGGAACATCCGTCGAGATCTGGTTTCCAGCGTCAGCGCTCTTTTGATCCCACCTTTCAGATTTTGGCGTGAAGCGGGAAGTTCGAAGCCCCTGAGGGCTTGGACATATGACGATTTCAAAGCTCACGCTTAAACCGGCAATGGAGAACCCTTGCGGCGCTTCGAGGTTTTCACGGACTCCGGCGACGGCGAGAGTGCTCGGAGGAGGAGAAGGCCCGGATCGTCGCCGAGAGCTATGAACCCGGCGCGAGGGTGAGCGGTGTGGCGCGCCATCGCGCGCTTTCTCCGCAAGCGATCGTTCACCTGGCGGCGTGCCGTCCGCGGGCCGGCGATAGACGCGCCCGCGCAAACCACCTCGGTCTCGAGGGATTATCGAACTGGAAAGCGACGGTGTGCCATTGGGAGTGGGTCGTGCCGCCGACGCCAAAACCATGGCTGCCATCATCCGCGCTTTGAAGGCAGCTCTATGCGTCTTTGGTTTTATGACCTGCCACTAACCGGTAGCCCACGCCTCTAACAATGGACAGCATTCCAAGTGCGCCGGTGACATCGACCTTGCGGCGCAGATTACTGATGTGGCTGTCGACCGTGCGTTCAAGAGCATCACTGCCAGGCAGGCAAGCATCAACCAACTCCCCACGCGTAAAAACCCTCATGGGAGCTTTTGCCATATGCGCCAGTAGCCGGAATTCAGTTAATGTCAGCTGAATGACTTGCCGCTTGCCTTTGTGGACTAAGCTGACTTGATAGCTTTCCAGATCGATTTCCAACTCATTAACACGGAGGATGCCTTTCTCGTGCCCCAAACTGGATCGCCTAAGGACAGCTTTTGCTCGTGCCACTACCTCTACGGCGTTGAACGGCTTGACGACGTAGTCGTCCGCACCGAGCCTCAATCCTTGAATCCGGTCAATATCTTGAGCAAGCGCGGTAAGCATGATGACGGGTGTGTTTCCACGTCGCCTCAGTTCGGCGAGCACCTCCCATCCGTCGAGCCTTGGTAGATTCACATCCAATAGGACAAGGTCCGGTTTGAGGGCGAAGTGCAATTGCAGCGCCGCACGGCCATCCTCCGCGCGCACGGTTCGAAATCCCTCACGCGCTAAAAAAGCATCGAGGATCTCGCCGATTTCAGTCTCATCTTCAACAATTAGAACCAGTGCATTCATCGAGCATCGTCCAGAATTTGTTCTCGGGATTTTTTCCATTGACCGGTTATTCCTACTACAGCAATGATATCATAGATCCCGATTTCTAATTTATATTAAATATAAATAACTCTTAAATCAGTGCAACGTCAACTTAACTTGATCAGATAATGATATAATTTCGTATTTATCAGAAATTTGATCGTGAAAGTTGAGAAAGCGAGTTTTTTAGCGAGTTGTTCTGACGGCCCACAGACTGATGAGCGCTCCCACGGACAGAACGTATGCTAGCTGATCATTTCCGGCGGCGTAGGATATCAGGCTGGCGAGAAAGAGAATGCAAGAAAGAACGTCAGCGGCTGTTTTAAATCGAAATGCCATAATGACCGCCCGGTAGGAGAAATTGACTTAGCTTATTTGGATTTAGGCTTTTGGAGTGATGAAATGGCCATTTGCATTGAGTAGTTTTGATTACTAGGTTTTAATTAATTTAGATTTGGCAGTATCATAGTAAAAACTATATATTAAAATTATTTCGTTTTAATTCGACGTATAATCTTCTATTCGTGACGCATCTTAGATTCCGATTTCTCGTACGGTATGCGGATTGAGGGAGTGTTGTGGTTATGTGGAGATTTGATGAAGGTGGCGAGTTCCTGATTTATTTATGGGGCGCGGCGGATGTCGAACCGCTGATTGTCTAGCCGACTCCGTCATTGTTTCAACCCTCGACGGACCAGCCACAGACTCCAAAAAAGCTAAGAGTCTGACTTCCTCGACCGGAATCCGCGTTTCTAACCACGATGATCGTGTCTGGCTCCACTCGCCATACAAAGAGCTTGGCAGCTTGGTTGTGTTCTTTGATGAAGCGGTTGATGCTGGTCCGCAGATCGGTCACAGGGCGGAAGGCGCCGCGAAGAGTCCTCGACAGCATTGAGCCAGGAGGACGACCTCGCAATGAAGTGGAACGCCCAGCGCGGATCGTGTTCGAGCGATCGGCGGAGCCTGGGTGCTTGTGAACTACATACGTGTCGAGGATATAGCTGGGCTCCCAACTTCGTCGGCCGGCTGTCCCGCGCGGGGTCGAGCGTCTGGATCGGGCTCTTCTCCTCGCCGAGAGGCCACGCGATCCCCTGACACTGCATGGCAATCAGGGCGATGCGTCTCATCGTGCGGCAGCCCATTTACACCGTCGGCCATGGAGCGCTCCTGCCCACTCTCGCCGCTAAAAGAAGTACGATCCGGCCCGCTAGGAATGCTTCTTCGGCGTGTTGCCGCTGGCGATGTTTGCGTCCAGGCGTACCGGAATCCCACTACAGGACTCTTTCCGGTCAGACCACCAGGTGCTCTCGCAGCCCCTCCAGCGAGCCTCCACCAAATCTGGGAAATGCTGGTCAAGTATAGAGCTCTCGGCAAGCTCCAAAATAGGAAAATGAATAATGCGCCAGCGATTGAATTTCGAGACCCGCAGAGCTTGGTGGCAAGGTCACCTTCTGCGCACGCTACGCCGGCTTTGGTCCTCCTTTGCTGCATTCCTTGGCGTTTGGTTGGCTATTGCACTCCTGTTCGGACCTTTGATCTTGCTCGTGATGTACAGCCCTCGGGCACAGGCACCTCTTCCAAAAGATCTCCTAATCGAATGCCTGCGTAGCGCCTCAGATACTGGTCTGCGACACTGTTTTCGCTAAAGCCAAGACAGTTCAGTTCTATAGGATAAATAGCGTTTTGTTCCCACTTACGATACCTACCGTCTTGACGGTGAGGCCGGGAATGATTTCTGTGCGAAGAGCGCATAGTATTAAGGGAGAGAACAAGAGGATTGAGTCCACAGGGGCATTGGAGTTGATCTCCGCCGACCACATCACAGCGGTTTGATGCGAGATCAATTTAGAGGCGCGGACAACCAGCTGCGCTCCGCATCTATTGCGTTTGGTGAGCAATCGTGGCGGTGCCGGCCCGGAGCGTCCGCGCCATCGATTTGTCGTCATGAGTGCTGGTCGAATAAGTTGGCCACGGCACCTTCGCTATCATGCCGGTGTTCGACATGATCGACCGCCATGTACTTGCGGCCGAGTGCTCGCGTGGCGACGACACCACCAACCGCATCCTGGCCAAGGGCAAGTATACGACCCGGGGAATGTTGGTTTATGTGCGGAATGACCGTGCCTTCGCCAAGCTGACACTGCCAGCGGCGGCCTGTTACGCCTCGAGCGACCGACGAGGTGAACATCCCCAGAAACATCTCGCTGCCTTCGCCGGCATGCTGCAGGCTGCGGTCCTCTTGCGGGCGAGCGTTGGATCGACGGCCGTCTGGCTTTCGTACATGGCGCAGGCGACGGCGAGCAGGCGGTCTGCGACAGAGCGGAGGGCACGGGAGTGACCATGGCCGCGGTGACAGAGAGCGGTGTACTTCACGCGGCTGCGCGGATCATGCTGCACGGCGACGCGCGACCAGTGGTAGGGCGCATTGGCCAGCCGCTGATGAGCCGCTAGCCGCCGCTGGACGATTTTCATCTTGCCCGAGCCTTGGTGACCGGGGCGACGCCGCACAGGCAGCGCAGCGCGTGGTAGTCTCGCCGGCGCAGGGCATCCATCACGGCAACCTACCGGGGCACGCGTCCCCCCAGGTGCTCGAAGCACAGGGGGCGATTGGTCGTTCCCGGCGGGCTGGCCCGATCCGATCAGCCTAACCGCGTTCGGCTCGGATCACGATGATAGGTACAGGGGGAGGGTATCATTGGAACGCGTTCGCAGCGCTCCCCATGGGCCTGACTATCCTGGCCCCGCCTAACAGACATTGCATCATACCTGTCTTTTGACCACCTTACCTGCGACGGCCTAGCACGCGCCCGCCTAGGCGGTGGTGACCGGAGCTCGGCACCTCTCCCTCATCAGCAGCGCCGAGGCGACACGCACATTCTTGTAGACCTGTGCCAAGATCATCAGCATCGGGGGCTGCAAGCCAGGACGTGGCCGAGCAATGAGCCACTCGACGGGGAGGGGCCTTGCACGCCGCCGCTTTTGACAATCTGGACCGTGACTATGCCATCTCTCCACTGATACTCCACACTAGGACAATAAGAAGCCACATCGCGACAAAAACGTATAGGCCTCTGTTCATATTCCTTGGATGTGGCTCCGTCGGAGATTTCTCAGTGAGCAATAATGGACATGAAAATCTCTCGCGAGAGTTCGTATCTTTGCAAATAAATCTAAATAAGTTTGAAAAGATATATACTTTGTTGCTTGACTTTATACAATTCTTCGGAATAAACTCGAAGAGAGGGCTTGCGTGACAAGCATTATTAAGTTTCCGATATGGAATGTTTGTCAATGAATCGATCACGCATAATTGCAACTATACTTTGTTTTATTGTTGTTTGTAGTGTATCATCGGCAAAGGCGCACCAAACTCGCGCCTGGCCGGGGCAGTTATGGGATGGCTTAGGAGAAGTCATACGTGGCGCGGCAGGAGCGACCGTCATCCAAGTCTCCCCTGATGATGCAGAATGCGGCTCGAACGCGAACAACTCCTTCGATTGTCGTGACTTGGCGAAGCTAGTATGTCAGCGCAACGGATATTCATCTGGACGTCCATTCGATCAAATGAGTTACGAGGACTGTGGTAAAAATCCTCTGGAATACTTGTCTGAGACCGCTGAGTGTACCGTAAAAAGAAAATTACAACGTGCTATATGCTGGTAAATTACGTTATTGATGCAATAAGTAAAAGTATTAATTAAATTGTATATTTATATTAATATTAATATAATGCAGTAAATGATATATATTTGTATATTGATATTTTTTACTTAAATTTATGTAATAATTTCTATGTTCTTATGTAAAATTGAATAATAAACTGATGACGCCTGCGCTCTTAATTAGGATTAAGCTTGCCAAGTTTGAGGGGGGTGGTAAATGAAAGGTGGAGGGTGTGTTTTGTGATTTTTTTCAAATATCACAGTATTTACAAATTTATTTATAGAGATATTAACAAAAATCTGAATTTTATATGCATTTTGGTTCTAATTATAACAGTAAATATTAATTTTTTTGTAAAAGAAAGCTTTGCTTCCGATGCGGTATCGCAAGACCTGGGTCTTGATAATGAGATGTGGGTGCCGCTTATTGATAATGGTCGACCTTTCATAGTTGTGAATGTTCAGATTAATAGTAAGTCCGTGCAAGCCTTGTTTGATACAGGCGCCGCTAAAACACTAGTTGATATTGAATTGGCTAGAAAATTCGGATTTACAATAGAAAGTCGCGGTTACATTGGCGCTGTGGGGGGGCAAGCCAATTATTATGAGACCGATCTAAAATCTCTTTCTATCGGCGGCCTCCGGCAGAGCGGGGGAAAGGTCGGAGTGGTAGACATGAGCCCTCTTCGTGGCGTAGTGGGTGATGCTTTCTCGATGATAATCGGAGCGGATATTCTTTCTCAATTTGCCGTTGAGGTTGACTGGGACCACGCTCGCCTGCGATTAATGCGTAGTGGAAACAAAAGCCTTAAAGGAATGCCGATTCCACTAAGGATTCAAGCTGGTTACAATCACTTTATTACAGAATTTTCTATCGGAGATCGGATCTTCAGAGATGTATTTCTTGATACAGGAGCTTACAATAGTGCTGTACGCGCGCTATTTATTCCCGAATTGATGGGCCCCGAGCCCCGCGTTACCGATGTCAAAGGCGCAGGCATCGGCGGCGACACGATTGTCGATTTCGGCCGAATAAACCGGGTCAAGATGGGAAAGATGTATATCGGCAGTCTTTCAGTCGAGTTTTTGCCATTTGTATGTCCTTGTTTAGAGAAGTATCAAGCGCGGATTGGCGTGAATCTATTACATCACTTTAATTTTCTTATGGATGCGCGCGCTGGATATATTATAGTTGGCCCCCGGTCGTCCGAAAAATCAGTTGAGAAGAAATCTACGAGCGGAATCCAAGGCATTTTAAAGCCGGATGGGTTGCACATTGTGCATGTCATGCGCGGCTCGCCCGCTGCCAAGGTCGGTCTCAAACCTGGCGATCGAATTTGCGCTGTCGACGGGGCACTGATGAATGCGAATAGGAACGCAGATGGGAAACGCAGCGGATGGAGTACAGATGCACCTGGAAAACAGGTGACCCTTCAACTGTGTGATGGCCGGGCGAAGCATCTCACCCTCGCCGAATTCTATTAGAACTGCTTGGCAGAATTCTAGACGCGAGCCGTCGGCCCCTAGCAACTGTGTCTAGGTAGCTGGGTTTAAGCGCCATGGAGTCGCTGTTTTAAGGATGGCATTTGCGATTGTGACCAGCTTGCGTGCAATTGCGATGATGACGAGCTTATGGGCCTTCCCCGTTCCTTTAGACGTTTGGCGAGTGGCCTCAGCCCCGCGTTGTGGCACGCGGCAGCGAGCGCAGCCTGGAACAGAACATGTCGCAGCGCCCGCCGTCCTCCGACAATCATCCTCCGGCCCCGCATTGTTCCACTGTCGTGTGGCACCGGTGCCAGGCCGGTCATGGCTGCGGCCTGGCCTGCGGTCATACGACCGAGTTCCGGCATTTCGGCGATCAACATGGCTGCCGAGATTGGGCCAACTCCCGGAATGGATCGCAGCAGTCTTGCTTTCGCAGCCAGGCATTCTTCTTGAGCAATGGCATTTTCGATCCGGCGCTCGAGAGCCCCGATCTGGTCATACAGCATGGTCTTGAGGGCGATGTCGATGTCCATGTCCCCGACATCTGCCACCACACCCTGCTTCTCGCGTGCGGAGATCTGCGCCACAAGTCGCTTGCGCATGTCGACGATCTGAGCCCGTCGGGTCGTCAAAGCTCTGAGAACGCGCAAGTTTCCACTCGGCAATGCCCGTCCAGCTTCCGGTCGGAGCAGCATGAACCCAGCGATGAGTTCCGCGTCGATCCGATCTGTCTTCGCGCGTGTGTCACGGGAAAGGGCAAAGGCCTTGATCTGGGCCGGAGGCAACTGCACGGCTCTGATCCCCGCCGCGGTAAGGGTGACCCAGAGTGCCCATTCCTGTCCGCCGGAGCTTCGAAGCCAACCTGGACCACGCCCGGCACGCGCTGGATCAGTGCGAGCGACTGTGCGTGACCTTCTGAAGTGTTGGGCAGGCGGAAACGGTGCCCAGTGGGACAGCAGAACCCATCAAGCCAGTCGCGGGACACATCTATCCCCATTACCGTCGTCGCTGCTATCATGTCACTCTCTCTTCCTTATGCTCCGCGGTCCCGCAAACGGGCCCCCGTCAACTGTTCGAGACGGTGAAGAGAGGTGGGATCAGCCTGCTAGCGCGCGTGGTCATGCCATAAGATGTTAAGCGCTGTATCCTACCCCGTCGCCGCTCCTGGCCGGGAGCGGCGACGGGACTAACCTAGCAGGCGCGAGACACATAAGGTTTTCAGTCCCGGAGTGTGATGGCGTATGTTTGTGATCGTCAGAGAGGGATGCGTTATGGGACAGGTTTTACACGGGAGCGCCAAGACCACGCACGCCGGTCGAGCAGAATTACAGCGATCGCAAGTTTCGTCCGCGGAACTGGCGAGGCGCTACGGGCTTAACGAGAAGACCGTAAGGAAGTGGCGATCGCGCGATACGGTCGAGGACGAAGCTATGGGTCCCAAGGAGCGACGCAGTTCCGTCCTGTCGGCAATCGAGGAGGCGGCGATCGTGATCGACAGCCGCCAGGCCAGCACCTTGCGGCTGAACCAGTCGACGACGGCGGTGAGATAGACGAAGCCCCCCGCCATCGGGATGTAGGTGATGTCCATCGCCCAGACCTGATTGGGCCGCGTCACCGGCAGCTTACGCAGCAGATAGGGGAAGATCTTGTGCCCAGGCGCCGGCTTCGAGGTGTTCGGTCTGCGATAGAGCGCCTCGATCCCCATGCGCTTCATCAGCGTGGCGACGTGAAGACGCCCGGTGACGTGACCTTCCGCCAGCAAGAGGCCTTGCAGCATGCGGCTGCCGGCGAAGGGGTATTCCAGATGCAGCTCGTCGATCCGGCGCATCAAGGTCAGGTCGGCGGCCGGTACCGCACGGGGCAGATAATAGACGCTGCTCCGACTGATCCCGAGCACCCAGGCCTGCCGGTTCAGTGGCAGATCGCGATCGATCATCGCTTTGCGCTCAGAAGGCCGGCCTTGCCGAGCGCGCCGGACAAGAAATCACTCTCCAGCGTCAGCTCTCCGATCTTCGCATGCAGCGTCTTCACGTCGACCGCGGGCACGGCAGCCTCGGTCTTCGCCTCGGAACCGAAGACGCCGGCAGCCCCTTCAAGAAGCTGGCTGCGCCATTGCGTGATCTGGTCGGGTGGACATCGAACTGCTGCGCCAGTTCGGCCAGCGTCTTCTAGCCCTTTACGGCTGCCAGTGCCACCTTCGCCTTGAATGCCGGCGTGTGGTTCCGCCGCGGTCGTCTCGTCATGGTCTCTCCTGTCGCGGCCATCATGCCGCCTTCAGGCAGAAACTCCACTTATCCGACCTGTCCAGTTTTCGCGAGCCAGCTCTGTTTCTCACTTCGGCGGACAGCAGGAACAGTCACAATCCCACCATGATCGGAACTTCACCGGAAGCCAGCGTTGCGATACCGGTCGGCGGAGCTCCCTAAAACCAAGGGAAAAAAATCTGCCAGGGTGGGGTGTTAGAACATACGTCGAAGCACATCCGTTGCGCCGCCCTTATCTTGCAAACCATGTTTTAAGGCTCCCGCAATATGAAGTCCGATGCAACCTAACAGGGCGTATGCACAGTATTTGTGAAGCGCCCGGTAAACAGCAAACGCATCGTCGTTCTTAGGTAAGAATTCAGGAAGGTGCGAAATGAAGAAGAAAGGCACTCCGTCGCTCTGAGTGAAGCTACTCGACATGCAATAGCCGAAAAGAGGAACGAGCAAGGTGAACGCAATAATAAGCCGGTGTATGCAATGCGAAAGCCATTTTTCCCAAGGTGCTAGATCGAAAGGTGTAGGTGGGAGGGTGGAGCTGTTTCGCCAGCGCAGCGCGAGATGCAGCACCGCCAGCAGCCAAACTAAAACACCAAACTGCTTATGAGTTGGGTATAGAAACGACAAGGTTACGACATCGTCTTCCGGAAGATCTGTCATATACCAGCCTGAACCAAGCAGAACGAATATCAGCAACGCACGAATCCAATGCAGAATGCGTAGAGATAATGGGTACTTCGCCACAAAACCACTTTGTTGCAATTTTACAGTCATGCTTGCTCCTCGTTAAGACAACGGGGTGCCATGCTATTAACGCGTCGGAGGCAAGACCCGATTGCTATATGTTTAGGAATTTTATATTCGGCGCGTGTGAATGGACGGCATGGCGATTGAAGCTGAGCGTGAATGTCGCTCTTTCAAAGACACGGCTTCGTCTCGCCATTAAAAGACCGGGCCGCCGATGCGGAACTGCGACGAATAATGTCGTCAGCTCCATGCTCCGATAGGGTATTCTCTAACTGGAACGATCATTTGCATGCTTGAGGGCTTCTTGGAATAAAGCTAACTGGAGGCAGAGGAAGAAATTTGTCTCTTCAATCAATTTGTCGCTAACCTCTACCGCTTGCCCTCCAGATATAAGTAAGTTCAGATATCCATTGTCGTCTGCATCTCGGATGAGCCGACGAACGTGTGTTCTCGAAACCGAGAAACGCTCTGCTATGACACCAAAATTGAAATGTATATTCTTTTTATGTGAACTTTTGCTAGTGTTACTTGAAACGAGGAGTTGCAACAGTATTTCATAGCCTGTCTGGCGGTTCACAAAGAGCTTAATGCCTGGTAATAGATTGCTGAGAGGTCCTCGTTCTTCAAAGTAATTACTGAGGTGTTCTGCAATATATCCTATGTATAGGTCGGATGTTCGAATTTTGGAGATATCAGATAAAGATGCGTGTCCCAATCTAAGGAGTTCTACCGAATATAGCTCGATGATTTGACGGCAAATCGTCAGAACGAGTGGATTGGCGATTATACGTCTTGTTCGGCCATCCTTCCTGTCCTTAACTTGGCTTAGGTAACCGTTTTTTCTAAGGCGTCTTAACAACGCTCCTATCTGGTTCCTGCCACCCACTCCCAGAGTACCGCAGAGTGCGACAATATCGGGGCCTTTGGCACCTATAGGGCTATTTTCTGAATTATTCGCAAGCTGGCGACTTAAGATGAAAGCACTTAGAATATGTCGGGTCTCATCTGTTATGACTTGAATCGTGGAGCGGTAAGGCCTCACAATTTCGAGGTAATTTCGAACTAGGATATTTCTGCTTTCGAAGAAACGTGCGTGAGACCCTATGAGACGAGCTTTTGTAACAATTTCTGAGGCAGGACTGGTAGCAGTGAATGTCGGTACGCTGCAATTTAGGGCCTTACTCGTTGACCTTCTGCCATTTGTGAACTCTGCCGACAGTCTTAACACCATGTCTCGTTCCGCTGTTTCGTGATCCTCAGGGGGAGCTTTCGATGGGGGTATTTGTATAATATTGATCTAGTATTGATGAAATATCTTTCATCAATACTTTGTTTCTTGTGAGAATTACTATTGAGTGGCAAAATGATAAGATGTCGTAATCCGTGTGTTTTCCGGTGTCTCGCGCTATTTCTCTTAAGATGTCCAGCTGAGATGCGAGTGTTTTTGCTTGATCATTCCATAGCTTCGCAGTTTCGAGGGTAAACGCGATGCGGCTGCGGTAATCCAGCCTTTCATTTTTGTCCATTACTTTGGATTCTCTGAGATTTTGCTTCGGTATCATTGGAGGCAGGTGAGGGCTTGTATAGTTTCGATGATGGTCTTATACTTATAAATATTGAGCTCCTGTCGAGGCAGCAGGAATGGATCTCGTTCAACTCAACCAGTCGATCCGTAACGCGAACTATGATCGATGTAGGATCATGCCGGATCGTCGATCCACGGAATTAAGCGAACATTACGGCTGTCTCGCTACGCGGCCTTTATTTCTCGTGGAAACGAACGTAGACGCGTTGCCCGATCACAAAAATATCGGGTGCTTGGATCTGTATGACGCTGTCGGCAACCCTGACATCAACGCGTTCCGTTGCGCCGTCGCTGGAGCGGCGGCTGTCGAGAAAGGCACTAACTCGCAGCACACGGCCGGGCGTAGTTGTGCGGTCATCGTTCTCAGCGACGATGTCGACGACCATGCCCGGCTTGACGCGACGCACAAAGTTTTCTTGGATCTCGGCGTGCACCACCACGGGCGTCTCCGGGATGATAACGAACATCTCCGTCATGGCCGTCGCCGAGACAACATCGCCTGCCTTGATGAGGCGACGAGCGATGCGACCAGAGGTGGTTGCGCGAACTTGCCGCTGGTCCAGTTCGTAGCGCGCATTGGCCACTTTCGCCGCGGCGAGAGCGACTGCGGCTTCTGCTCCACGTAGTTCTCCTATCAGTGCTGCCATTGCGGCTTCCGTCTCATCCAGCGCCTGCGGCGACACGGCTTGCTCCCGTGCGGCTCGACGCATTCGCTGCAGCTGACGCAGCTGAACGTCGCGACGCGTCCTCAACGATGACTGGCGAGCATCAGCCTCCTTAAGTACCGCTTCAGCCGCCTGGAGTGCCAACTCCGCGCCACGCGGATCAAGTTCTGCCAGAAGCTGGCCGCTCTTGACGGGGTCTCCCTCACCGACGAATACCCTGGTGACGATCCCGTCCCTAACGGCCAGCACACGTGCGAGCCCACCTTCAACCTCGACGCGCCCGCGAGCTGCCGCCACGATCGGGGATAGCGGGGATTTCTGGGCGTCGACGTCGGCCTGACCGTCATTGCTGGTGACGAGCACACCAGCGATCACGGTGAAGGACAACGCCAGGATTGACGACATCGCCGCGGCGGCGCGTGAAAACTTCATGTGTGGCATCTCTCTGCACAGGGGCTGGAACGGGTTCGACTGTCCTTGCGCAAACAGCCGTCCTCCATCTCCAGGACACGATCGGCCCGCGCAATCAGGCGCGGGTCATGGGATACGCATACGACGATGGCACCACTGGAATGAGCGATGTCGCGCAGCAGGGAGGTGACTGCGGCGCCATTCTCGCTGTCGAGAGCACTCGTCGGTTCGTCTGCGAACAGCAATTGCGGCTGCTTCACCAACGCGCGAGCGATGGCGACACGCTGCTTCTCGCCGCCGGATAGTTCCGCCGGGCGCAAATGCCGTCGGTGCCCTAGCCCGACGAGATCGAGCGCGGCCCGAGAGCGCCATACCGCCTCCGCTTGCGGAACTTTCTGGTAGTCGAGCACGATCTGGACCTGTTCGAGCGCGTTGAGTGCTGGAAACAAGTTGAAACCTTGAAAAACGAAGCCGCAATGGGCCAATCGGAACGCGGCGCGCGCCTCGTCGCCCAAGGCGCCGAGTTCGATGCCGAGTGCCCGTACATTGCCGTGATCCGGCAGTGACAAGCCGCTCATAACCGACAGAAGCGTGCTTTTCCCGCAGCCAGATGGACCGCTGATCAACGAAAGCTCGCCTGGGTTTAGGTCGACGGAAACTTGTCGTAGCGCTTCCGTTCGGATGTTTTGAACTATATAGGATTTGGCGAGCGATCTTACGCTTAGTGATGGGGGCATTTTCACCTCAGCAACGAGGCGGGATCGACGTGCCGCAGCCGACGCAGTGCAAGCAAGCCGGCAAGGAAGGCGACGGAGAGCACGAGAGCGCCGGAAAGAAACATGATGCCGGGCCCGAGTTGAAACGGAATGGCATTCAGGCGAGCCAGAACAGCCGCGAGCATGCTACCTGTCAATCCTAGGCCCAGCCCAATAGTGCCAACCCACCCGGCTTGCTCCACCACAATCCGGCGAAGCTTGGGGAAGGGCACACCAATCGCCCGTAGCGTCGCATATTGTGTCGTCGACGCGGCGACAGCCGCCATTAGAGTCTGACTGGTAATCAGTGTGCCGACAACCACAGCCACGACTGTTGCAAAAATGAAACCGACCCCGGCCCCGGATTCGAGTAGCCAATAACGTACGGACCGGTTGGCGAGTTCGCTTGATGTCCAGGCTTCGAAACGCCTACTCGCCTTTAGGGACGAGAGACGTGCGCGCACCATGTCGGCGGTAGCGGCGGAGCTTAGCGCAGCCAGGAAATAGGTAACGTTGTCAGGAGAGGCCAGCGAGCGATCGAGTTGGCGAACCGTCGCTAGCGACGCGATCACATTCATGCCGCCCATCGCCCTCATGCCGTGCGCTGTTCCGACGACACGTACGCTATTGCCGTTGATCTCCGCCGTGCCGCCGACCTGGGTGTTGAGTTTTTCTAGATCTCGCTCGTCGACCACAACCGTCGCGGGCTCATCAAGGAGCTTGCGCTCAACCGGCAGCACAGACTTTGCTAAACCGAGCCCATCCGGGCGGGTGTCGATGCCAAGCAGTGTCACGCTCTGGCCACCTCCGCGCTGCCCTCGCCAATCGCCACTGCCGAGCAACAGGGATTCCACACGCGTAATCCTGGGTTGAACGAGCAGGTCGGCGGATACACCAGCGTCGATGCTTCGACCGAGATCGGCGCTCTGGGTTCCCGGAAAGCCTATCCACAGATCGGCCTCAGACTGGGTCACCGGCAAGGCGTTCGTGCCTACGATGCCAAGCAACAACGCTCCCTGAACGATGATAAGGATACCGGAGAATCCCACCGAGATGATCGCTGGCAGGAAACGACGCCATTCATGGATGAGCGTTTTGCGGGCAAGCGCGACGGCCATCAACGGCGCCCCCGCGCTTCTCCTTGAAGCGTCGCCGCGCCAAGAGCCTTATAAAGCGCGACAAGTGCGAGTGCTTCGTTCTCACGAGCCAGCACGAGGCGCTGCTGTCCGTCAAGCCAGCCGCTATCGGCCTCGGAGAACTGACGGGCGTCAGCCAAACCTTCGCGCTTTAAGACACGCATTTGATGATCGCGACGGCGCAGGGCCTGGATTGCGCTGGCTTGGCGAGCTTCGCTCGCTCGTGCGGCGCGCCAGGCAGCGAATGCGGTAGATGCTTGCTGGTATGCCACGAGCACTGTCTGCCGATAGGCCGCCAGTGCTTCGTCCAGCAGCGCTCGCCGAGCATGGAAAAGCGCCTTGCGACGTCCGTAGTCAAAAAGCGGAATCTGGAGCGAAGGCCCGCCGGCCAGACGCATTAAGGAACCGTTTGTCGGCCCACCAATTCCGATCGTGCCACCGAGCCGCAATCTTGGATAAAGCTCAGCTTGGGCGATACCGACCTCCGCCGATGCGCGCAATACGCGTTGTTCGGCAGCCCGAACGTCAGGCCGCGCGCGTAGGAGGTCCGCAGGGTGCCCGACTGCCGGAACATCCTTGGCATTGGGCTGCGGGCCGTTCCGAAGCAAGGTTGGATCGGGTGCGGAAGTGCCAAGCAGCGTAGCAATTTGCTGCTGGTGCTCGACCACCCGCGACTGGAGCCGTGCAAGCTCGGAGCGGGTCTCTTCCAAGGCGGCAACACCATCCGCTTCTTCTCCCGGTAAGGCCAGCCCGGTTTGAGTGCGAACCCGCGAAAGCCGGACCCGGCGCTGCAGTGAAATAACCCGTGTTGTGGTCAGTTCTGTTTGATGCTGCGCTGAACGCAAGCCGATATAGGCTGCGGCCACGTCGGCGGTAACGACAATGCGCACAGCCTCCAAGTTCTCCTGTGCTATGCTCGCGTCGGCATTAGCGGCGCGAGCCGAATGTTCGGCAAGGCCGAACAGGCCGACATCCCAGCTCATGTCCAGACCGGCCATGACGGGGCGATGCAACGTGTCGTCGATCGTCTTGCGCGAATTTGCCGCTACGGCCTGACCGCTACCGTCGACCGTGGGGAGGAACAGGGCCGACGCGGTACTTGCCTGGGCATATGCCGCACGCAACCGAGCTTGTGCCTCGGCGATCGAGAGGTTCTGTCGTCGGGCCTCCGCCACGAGGCGTTCTAGAACGGGATCATGAAATTGCCGCCACCAGGCCTCCGCGTTGCGGGGAACGTCTCGCGCAGCGCCCGGCCCGTAGCTAGACGGCAATACTGGCGCCTGAGCGACCGTAGGTGCGGTCGTGGAGCAGCCGGATAGGACAACCGCCAAGACCGTCATCATCAATGCCGCTCTCACAATTGTACACCCCTGTTGACGCCAGTTGCACGCGATCGCTCGCGCAACGCAGCGGTGGCGCCCTGGGCGGCAGGGCGACAACGACACCATCCGCAAGCCCGTTGGACAAAGATCCACGCCATGGGGCTCGAATTGCAGCACTGTGCTGCGGGTGCCGCTTGGCGTGCGATTACTCTGTACATGACGCGTATGGCTCCACTGGTGCCTTGTCTCAGGGCATGGGCGGTTGTCGCCATGGGTAGTTGCGCCAACATTACAACGCCCCCCATCATTCCCTGCCTGGCCTCTCTAAGATCGCGAGGCAGTCAAAATGGCCCTTAGTTGTGCCAAATCGGGAATTTTTCCGCCTTTCCTCAAGGCGAACTGAGCTCCGCTTTGACGCACGGGTGCGGCTAGGCGGGTTCCGCGTGTTTCCCGGCCTGCGATCCACGCGGTTCAATAGCAACGATCCGTCCGCGCGACAGATGGATGATCCGGTCGGCCACATTGAAGTAGCGATCGTCATGTGAGATGGCGATGACGGTCTTGCCGGCGCTGCGCAGTTCGGGAAGCAGTGTGGTGTAGAACAAGGCACGATATTCCGGATCCTGATCGGCGGCCCATTCATCGAGCATCAGGATCGGACGATCTTCCAGAACGGCATGAATGAAGGCGAGACGCTTACGCTGGCCGGTCGAAAGGTCGGTCGTGGAAAAGGCCCCCCGCTCGAAGTCCACCACATTGGCCAGACCGAAGCGGTGCAACCAGGCATTGACGCGTTCCTCACTTCCTGGAGAAGCTACCAGCTCATCGAAAAGGTGGTAGTCGGCGAACACGCCTGAGAAGAGGTTGCGATAGGCCCTGATGTCAGCTGGAGCCACCGCCTGGCCATCGAGAAGCAACGCTCCCGCGTGGGGGCGGTAGAGACCGAGCAATACTTTGACCAAGGTGGTCTTGCCACTGCCATTGCCTCCGACGATGAAAGTGATCTCTCCGCGCTTGATCTCGAGGTCCGGGATGTCCAGATCGAAATCGCTATGCTGGTCAGGGGAGGCGAATGCGTAGCGTACATTACGCAGGCCAAGTGATTGTCGGAAGCAAGGGGCATTTGGCGACCGTTCTTTCTCGTCCGCTTCGTCGAGGGTAACCGCCAGGGTGCTGACGCGGCCGAAAGCTATCTTGGCTTGGCTGAAGACCGGCAAGGCACTGGCCAATTCTTCGAGTGGCCCTTTTGCGAAGAGTATGACGATGACGAAACCGGTTATCGCCTCGCCGTCGATGCCGAGATAGGGGCGTAGTGCTAGCGCAGCCGCGACAAACACAAAGACCAAGGCGATACTGGCCGTGTCGACCACCCAAAAGATCGCAAAGGCACGGCTGTTGAGGCGCGCAATATGACTGGTGAGGTCGGTGCCGCCGTATTCGATGCGTCGGCGCCGTGCGTCATTAAGCCGGAGTTCCTTTGCCCCCTCGATGATCGAGCGATATTGCTTCTGAAGCTTATCCTCCAGTCCGCGTGCCCGGTCGAAGTGGACGACCCAGTGCCCCATTGCGGCGTGGTTAAGGGCCCAGCCGATAGCGCCTAATGCCATGGCGAGGCCGAGCATCGGAGGGGACAAGATGAGGAGATAAGCCAGGCAGCCGATGACGATTGCCAGCGCGGTAGTATATCCGGCAAAATGATTGCCTAGCTCCGCAATCTTGTCGATATCGCCGTTCAGCACGGCAAGTAAGCGATCGCTCTTTTGCTGCTCGACCAAGGAGAGCGGAGCGCGCAGGATTCGACTGCAGATCTGTTGACGAAGCCTAGCGACGATCTTTTGCCCGAGCATACTGTTGCCGACGCCGGCCACGAGTTGGCCACCGAGGCTCAACGCGCACAGACCCGCGAAGCCAAGCAGCATCTGAGTGGATACCGCCGATACCAGCGCGCCGTTAATGACCGACAGCGCCCAGGCCATCGCCATGCCACCCGCACTGCCCGCGACAGTTGTCAGTAGGATGACCTTCCAGAACGGCTGGAGAAGACGGAGGATCTCACGAACAAGCTGAGGGCTGCGGATGAGGCTGGCAGATGATGGGGTTTGGTCGAAGCTGCTAGTCATGACAAATGAACACGGGTTCGCAGCGCCTGAACGCCACTAAATAGGATGCGCGAGAATCCAAACGATAAAAACGGCTTAAACTTGTAAGCAGGGCTGGTGGCGAGCGGAGACATTATACCGGCTCGATCACCCGTTGATGCCGTGAGGGCGACATAACACGACGCACAACTATTTATCTCTATGGCAGATATCATGGCCAACCTTGTCTTTAATATAAGCGGCCATTTTTCAACCGAACAATTACCGGTGCATTACATACTTTAGGTGAGCAACGGCTAGTTCGGGAAAATCAAGCTGACGGTGGTGCCGCCTCCCGGTGTCTCATCCAGCGATAATCGAGCGGCGTGAAGCGCGGCGATTTGGGCAACGATCGATAGTCCCAAGCCCGTGCCCGTGCCGTCCTGCTTGCCCCTTGCGAAGGGTTCGAAAATCGAACGGCCGTCATGAGCCGAACTCACCCCCTCTCCAAAGTCGATCACCGAGAGCCGTCCGGGCGACGCAGCTTCAACGACAACCCGTCCGCCGGCTCCACCGTGTTGCACCGCGTTGCGGATGAGGTTTGACAAACCGATGCCAATGGCCTGGGCCGAACCTGAGATGAATATCGAGCCCTCATTGGAGCAAAATTCAATCTCGACACCGGCCGTCAACGCTGCAGGAACCTCGCGCGCAGCAACCTCGCGTGCAAGACCAACGAGATCGATACGGTTCATTTGCGCAGATTGCGAAGTGAGGCGTGCCAACTGCAGAAGCATCGTGACAGTGCCGGACAGGGCCTGCAATTCGTTGATCAATTCGGTTTTGAGAGCAGGCTCTTCGACCTGCTCGAGCCGCGTCCGCAATCGGGCAAGCGGTGTCCGCAATTCGTGGGCTGCGTTCGACAGGAAACGGCGCTGCTCGCCAATGGCGGCGTCGATGCGGTCCAAAGCCCGATTGAACGCACTTGCAAGCGGGCGCAGTTCGGTTGGCTGGCTCTCGACGGGAAGCCTGGCTCCTGGTTTTGCGCCGATTTGCTCCGCGGCAGCAGCAGCCTGCTTGACCGGCTTTACCATGATCACCGGCACTACAAGGATGGTCGTCACGATAATGATCGCCAAAGCGCCGAGCAGCAGTGCGGGGCTGAAATCGGGCTCCCGGAGCAGTGAGAGAACGACTTGGGCGCTGGTATAGTTGGCGCCGCCGAGTTCGATCAGAACTTGCTGCTGATCGTTCGTTTTCGTCGAGTGTTCGAGCCGTAGGTCGTCCTCTTGGGTAAGATATGTCGAGCGGGCTTGTGGTGCTTCCCAGATATCCCTGCCAGCCAACACCCTCGCCGGCACCTTGCCGTAAGAGACGTAACCTTTCTGGGTGCTGACGAGATACCACAGCTGCGGAAATTCTCGCTGGTATGTTGAGAGCCTTTTGGTCGGAGTGACCTGGGGGCGCCCCTCATTGTCTTTGCTGACCGAGTTGCTGATCTCGCTCGCTATATCGAACTGGGCGATGTCGCCGTCGTCACCCCAGAAGGCCAGGAAACCCAGCAAAAGGCAGAAAAGAAGGGCCGACAGTAGCACGCCGAGAAGCAGTGCCGCGAACGTCGCGATAGACCAGGCCGGCCTCCTCATTCACCATCCGCCATGAGATAGCCAATCCCTCTTGCCGCTCGGATTTCGGCGCGGCAGTTGTTTTCCCGTAACCTCTTTCGTAGCCGAGATAGGTGAGCATCGAGTGCGTTGGACTGGATTTCGTCGTCGAAGTTATAAACAGCGTTTTCCAGATTCTCTCTCAGTACGACTTGTCCGGCACGGCGCATCAGCGCCTCCAGAAGAGCCAGTTCGCGCCGCGGCAACACCAGCGGCCTGCCGTCGACGAAGGCCGTGCGGGCAAAAATGTCGAACCGAAGGTTTGCAACCATTGTGCTCCCCTTCTGATCGAGTTCGTTCCTGCGAAGCACCGCTTTGACCCGTGCAATCAATTCGACAGGCTCGAAGGGCTTGGACAGGTAGTCGTCTGCACCAGCGTCCAATGCCCTGGCGATGTCATTGGGGTCGTCTAGGGCGGTTAGAACGAGGATACTGGGGCGCGGCCGCAATCGGCGAATTGTTGCGATAAGTTCGATCGCATCGCCATCTGGCAGACGACGATCCATTACGACGAGATCGAAATGGCGAACTTGCAAAGCCGCTCGCGCTTCTTCCAAAGTTGTAACGAGATCAGCCCCGCCAAGCGCTCGTTCCAGCGCATCGCGAAGCCAGTGGCCTAATTTCGCGTCATCCTCGATGACCAGTAGTCGCAAGCAGTTAACTCCCGTCAAAGTAGCGCTTCTCACCACGAATGGTTACGCCGACATTACAAAAACGGATCGGTGATCGTCGAGGGACGATCGATTGACCTCAGCAGCCGGACTTCCTTTATAGAGAAAGATCTGGGTCGCCGGACCTCCGCAGGAGGGCCTCGCACTCTGTCGATCGTACAGCTTCTTCTCTCGGAGAATAGTGAATGCAGATCATTGAAACAGATCGCCTAATCCTCAGAAATTTTCGGGAGGGCGATGCTGCAGCACTGTACGCGTATCTGCGTGAGCCTGCAGCCAATTGTTTTCTGTCGCTTAAGCTCGTGGACATGAAAGACGCCGAGGCCGAAGCAAGGAACCGAAGCTCCGACGACGAGCATGTCGCGGTCTGCTTAAAAAAATCGGACCGGCTCATCGGTGACGTCTTCGCTGTTGCTGAAGACGACACATACTCTGTCGGTTGGAATTTCAACCCCGTTGTCCATGGGAAGGGGTACGCCTTCGAAGCTGCAAAAGCACTCTTTACCTATCTTTTCGAAGATAAGGGTGCCCGTCGCCTTTATGCTTATGTCGAGGACCATAACATCGCCTCGCAACGCCTCTGCGAACGATTGGGAATGCGCAAGGAGGGCACGTTCGTGGAATTCATTTCATTCGCAAACGACGAAGCCGGCAATCCAATTTATGAAAACACCATGCAGTACGCCGTGCTGCGCCGCGAGTGGAAGCCGATGATGCGGAGTGCTGACTGATTTTCAGGCGGAATGTTGTGCCATTCCGCTAGAAGACGCCGCTGCCGCCGGACGAGGTGCTGGGGTGCCTGACACGCACATCGCCTGATCACAGCGGCCCACCGTTCCATTGTTTCAGTTCCACATCGAGCATAAGCCATTCGACCTTGTCCTGTACAAACCAGTCTTCAGCAGGCAAAAAGGCGCTGTGGTCGTTGAGACTTCTCAAAGTTACCCAGATAATTTCCGGGTTGAGATCAAAAATGAAAGTAAGTGGACCTCCGCAATAGTTGCAACGAGTTCTGACGGCTTCATCTGACGATCGATACTCTATCGGCGTACCGCATTCAATTTTGAAAGCAGCTTCATCGATCGCAACATATGTAAGAAATGCCGATCCGCTGTATTTGCGGCACATGCCGCAATGGCAATTGACCGCAGTTCTGTGCCTGGCAGTTAATTCATAGCGGAATTTCCTGCGCAGACAGCCTCTGCGCATCACTACCTCCTGTCCGTCGTCAGAACATTTGGCGCAACTGGCGGCATAGATTAGCGGAGTTCGGGCCTCGTCTGGGGGGATGTTAAGCGGCGAGCTTGCGGTGCTGCAAGCGCCGATATTTGATGGTCTGTCGCTTGATCCTTTCGCGCTGTTGGATGATGGCCGGAGCCCTGCCGAAGTAGGCGTCGGCAGGTGTCACGTTGGCCAGGCTCTCGTGGTAGCGCTGGTGGTTGTAGTGGTCGACGAAGGCCTCGATCTGGGCTTCGAGGTCGCCGGGCAGGAAGTAATTTTCTAGCAGGATGCGGTTTTTGAGGGTCTGATGCCAGCGCTCGATCTTGCCCTGGGTCTGGGGATGACACGGGGCGCCGCGGACGTGGCTCATCTTGTTGGCCTCGATATATTCCGCCAGTTCGCCGGCGATGTAGCTGGGGCCGTTGTCGCTGAGCAGCCTTGGCTTGGCAGCACCGTGGCGTGATCGCAGCCCGATGCGGCCAGGGCGAGGTCGAGCGTGTCGGTCACGTCCTCGGCTCGCATGTTGATGCACAGCTTCCAGGCGATGATGTAACGCGAGAAGTCGTCGAGCACGATCGACAGGTACATCCAGCCCCACCCGATGATCTTGAAGTAGGTGAAGTCGGTCTGCCACATCTCGTTCGGCCGGGTGGTCTTGGTATGGAACTGATCGGCGGCCTTGATCACGACGTAGGCCCGGGCTGGTGATCAGATCATGGGCTTTGAGTAGCCGGTAATGCGACGAAGCCTAGATCCTCCTTAAATCACAACCTCAAATCTGTGCCATTGGTGCTGACGGAGGACAGCGAAGGGTAGTAGGTACTGGTGCACTCAAGTCAGGATCAGAGTGAACTACGCCATAGTACGAAATAAACTTCTAGAATCATTGGAAAGTAGAAATTCTAGTACGCTATGGTGCGCCTGCGGTGATCGCAAGTAATGATTATATCCTGCCCCCGCAACCACGATTTTGTACGCCCCAGCGCGATATGACCGCACAACATGCGATAAACCCCGCCAAGCAATCGCTTGGCGGGGTTTTGTTTTTTTATGATCCAAGCGAAGAGCGAAGTCAGATAGCGGATCAGTAAACAAGCGTAAACGATGCTCTACCGGCCTACATCAATTGTCTGCTTGCTCATTTGGTGTTCTGTTTCGAAATTCGCTGAGCTACTCTTCGTCCAGAATGTACGCTTTTTCTCTTGATGCCTGTCAATGCTCTGATGGACGCTCGAGCTATATTGAGTGCTTGCCGGCAAGGAGCAAGGCTCGATGAGGTACTCGGCGGTCATGGTTTATGTCGATACTGGCGGCTACAATACTGCTCGCGTCGATCTTGCCTGCGAAGTCGCGCGACATTTCGAGGCCAGGTTTATCGGGGTGTCAGCAAGTGCCGCACAACCGCGGGTGGTGCTACCCGAAAAGGGGCCGGCTACCATCAGCCTGGATATGAGCCCTTATCTCGACCACGCCGAAGCGGATCTGCGTTGCGCGAAGGACCTATTCCATCGTGCTGCGCAGGCCCATGAATGCCGCCTTGAATGGCGGAGCTCCATCGACAATCCAAACGATTTCGTGGCTAGCGAGGGGCGGGCCGCCGATGTCATTCTGGTCGGTCGGATAGGGAACTACGTTTCGCCACATCATGCCATCGATCCGGCCAAGCTGATCGTCTACGCAGGGCGCCCGGCGCGGAAATGCCGTCGCGGTTCAACTCGACGGCGATCCTCTTCGCCGATTTGCCGCCGGCATAGTCGCGGAAGATGCGGCGCACGACTTCGGCCTGGGCCTCGTTGATGCTGCGATCGCCGCAGAGCGGCTCGCCGCCTGCCCCGAACTTCTTGACGACATCATAGCCATAAGCATTGCCGCCGCCAGACTTGCCGGCTTCGATCCGCCCGCGCAGCCCGCGTCGGGTCTTGTCCGCCAAGTCCTTCAAGAAGAGCGCATTCATCGTGCCTTTGAGCCCGACATGCAAATGCGAGACCTCACCTTCGGACAGCGTATGAAGCTTCACCTCCGAATAGGCCATGCGCTTGAAGAAGCCGGCGATGTCTTCCTGATCGCGGGAGAGGCGATCCATTGCTTCGGCGAGGACGAGTTGGAAGCGACCGCGACTTGCGTCCGAGATCAGGGCCTGGATGCCAGGACGAAGAAGGGAGGCGCCGGAGATGGCGTGGTCGGTATATTCCTCCACGATCTGCCAGCCTTGTCGTTCGGCATGGAGCCGGCAGATGCGAAGCTGGTCGGCAATGGAGGCGTCCCGCTGACTGTCGGATGAGTAGCGGGCGTAGATTGCGATCTTCAAGGATCATTCTCCCTTGGGATCAGGAGCGGGTCTTACGGCGCCCCTTTCTCGTCTGTGCTTCGTAGACCTGCCGCGCGGCGTGACGAGCAAGCAGGCGGACCAGTTCGACCAAGCGTCTGTCCGGACCGGCACCGTCATGCCCACATCGCGAGTCCGACTTAGTGAGCCGAAGTACACTTCCCGGCTGTGAGCGAATATCGGAAGCCATGGTTGCGCTGTTCCAAGTCGATTGCAAGCTGACAGCAATAGGATCAGGGTAGGAGGAGGCATAAACAACTGTAATCGAACGATAAAGAAGACGCTACTTGATGCCTCATGGCGTGCCACTGACCGTGCGAGCTTGCAAGGGCGTGCTATGGCGAATGGAAAATAAGCGGGCGGGCGCCTATCTTCGTCGCGCCGACTGAGCTGCCTGATGATTGAATATATCGATGAGTTCGGCTCGCATTTGGCGAAGCTGAGGCCAGGGCCGCTCATCCACGTCGCGCCCCTATTCGGTGGTCCGGGGCTCCTGCACCAACAACTTAGAAGCTGCCGTTTGGATCGGGATAATCTTGTTGCGAACGCCCTGTAAAGGCACTGCTGCTATTCGGCGATGTCGGGCAATCAACTCAGCATGCCAATAGACGATCTCAAGTGACTCGCACGACCCCAAAACGATGCTTCGCCGTAATCGAGTGTCCTCATGATACCCTCGACACTTGGTTGGCTCAGACCGGGGCGGCACGCGCCGCACAGCCCCGGAACTCGGTCAAGACCGCTGTCCGACCAATGTGATGCCAGAGAGACACAGTCGACTTCACAGACTGGACGCTGCCGGTTCAGCGCCAGTCATGTTCTTTTGGCAGGAACACGGGCGCAACCTCATCAATTGTTGGGCCGCACCCTGGCCGCCGATTTGTCGGCAAAGGCCGCAAGACGGGCGCGGGCGTCAGGCTGGGTGTTCACCACGCCCGCCACCACCGCCTCGGCATAAGCTGCATCCAGCGCCGACATGTTCTGCATGTGGCTGACTGCCGAGCAGATGGCAAAGTTCGAAAGCGGCAGGTTCTGAGCCGCCTTGCGAGCCAGTTCCATCGCCCTTTCAAGGCTGGAGCCTTCGGTGATGTACTGCGCAAGCCCCAGATCGACTGCCTCCTGCCCCTGATAGACACGACCCGTCAGCATCATGTCGATCATTCGTGACTTGCCGATCAGGTCGGTAACGCGGATCGTGGCGCCGCCGCCCGTGAAAAGTCCACGTTGGCCCTCGGGCAGTGCGAAATAAGTCGTCTGGTCCATTACCCGGATATGGGCCGCGCTGGCGAGTTCCAGGCCACCGCCGACAACAGCACCCTTCAGTGCAGCGATGACGGGGACACCGCCATACTCCATCTTGTTGAACGCCTCATGCCAACGCATGCAAAGATGCATGAACTCGGCCGGGCTGCGGTCGGCCTGATGATGTTCGACCAGGTCCAGCCCGGCGCAGAAATGATCCCCGTTAGCGGCCAGCACAATAGCGCGGATCCCGGCGCGCGGCGCGGCCGAGAAGAACTCGACGAGCTCTTCGATCGTGTGCGAATCCAAGGCGTTCCGCTTGGCGGGACGGTTCAGGGTGACAACCCAGACGCCATCCTCATGCGCATCTACGGCCAGGTTCGCGAAGCGGGTGCGGTCGATCTCAAGGGTCATTCGGCGGTCCTGTTCAAGGAGCAAGGATATTAGACGGCGGCGTCCAGGAGGCTGGCAGCACCCTGGATGATGCGGGCGCGCTGGAGGCCGGTATCGGGCAGGATGTGACGTGCGTAGAACCGCGCGGTGGCGGCCTTGGCGGCCATGAAGTCACGGTCGCCCGCGAAGGCTTCGCCGGCCAGGACCGAGCGCGCCATCTGCCAGCCTGCGACCAGGTTTCCAGCGAGCATGAGATAGGGCACGGCACCGCCATAAGCTTCGTTCGTGGATGCGGCGAGAAGATAAGCGACAGCGGCCTCGAAGTCTTGCCGCGCTGCGCCGAGCCGTGCCGCGATGTCCCGCGCCACCGATGAGCCGCCGCCGAGCGCCGCCTCCGTCTCCGCGATCATCGCGGCGATACGGGTGGCCGTGGTACCGCCGTCGCGCAGGGTCTTGCGGCCCAGAAGATCATTGGCCTGAATGGCCGTGGTGCCTTCGTAGATCGGCAAGATGCGGGCATCGCGGTAGTGCTGGGCGGCGCCGGTTTCCTCGATAAAGCCCATGCCGCCGTGGATCTGTACTCCGAGAGAGGTGACCTGAACGGCCATTTCGGTGGAGAACCCCTTGACCAGCGGCACGAGGAATTCCGTCATGGCCGCGTCGCCCCGGTCCTGCCAGCCCGCAGCAAAGATTGCCAGGGCGCGGCAGGCCTCGGTCGTTGCCCTCATATGCGACAGCATCCGGCGCACGTCGGGATGCTGGATGATGGCGACTGCTCCGGGGGTGCTGCCGTCAACCGGCCGGCCCTGCAGGCGGGATTGCGCGTAGGCGAGTGCCTGCTGGGTCGCGCGGTCCGAGATCGCAACGCCTTGGACGCCAACCGCAAAGCGGGCGGCGTTCATCATCGTGAACATGTACTCCAGCCCTGCGTTTTCGGACCCGATCAGAAACCCGGTCGCGCCTTCATAGTTCAGGACGCAGGTCGGGCTGGCCCGGACGCCCAGCTTGTGCTCGATACTCTGGCAGGTCACACGGTTGCGGCTGCCATCGGGAAGGACCTTCGGCACCAGGAACAGGCTGATTCCCTTGACGCCCCGCGGGGCATCGGGCGTGCGGGCAAGGACGAGATGGATGATGTTCTCGGCCAGGTCATGTTCGCCATAGGTGATGAAGATCTTGGTCCCTGTGATCCGATAAGTGCCGTCGCCTTGCGCCTCGGCACGTGTTCGCAGGAGAGCTAGATCACTGCCCGCCTGCGGTTCCGTCAGGTTCATCGTACCGGTCCAGTGCCCCGCAACCAGCTTCGGCAGGTAGACGGCCTTCATCTGATGCGAACCGAAATGGCGTAAGGCTTCGATAGCGCCATCGGTCAGAAGAGGGCAGAGCGCAAAGCTCATGTTCGCGGCATTCAGAATTTCGCCCGCCGCAGCGCCCACCGTCCGGGGCAGGCCCTGGCCACCGTACTCCACGGGATGCGGCAAACCTTGCCAGCCCATTTGAACGAATTTGTCATAGGCGGCGCGAAAGCCTCCAGGTGTGGTCACCCGACCAGCGTCGCAACGGGATCCTTCGCGATCGCCCGGGAGGTTTAGCGGTGCGATTTCCTCCGCACAAAAGCGGCCGAGCTCCTCAAGCACGGCGGCAGCCGTATCCAGATCGATTTCGGCCGGCGCCGCAAGGGCGATGTTGAAAAGCAGGTCCTTTACGGGAGCTTCCCAAGTCATGATTTTGGCCCCAGATCGCGGGCGGCTGCGCGCAGAACGAACTTCTGGATCTTACCCGTGGCGGTCTTCGGCAGCGCGCCGAAAATCACGGTTTTCGGCGCCTTGAAGTGAGCGATGCGGTCGCGGCAAAAGGCAATGAGTTCGGCCTCGGTCAGGGGCGCCCCGTCGCGAAGTTCGACGAAAGCGCATGGGCTTTCGCCCCATTTCGGGTCCGGGCGGGCCACGACGGCCGCCGCAAGTACGGCCGGGTGGCGATAGAGAACGGCCTCGACCTCGACCGAGGAGATATTCTCGCCTCCGGAGATGATGACATCCTTCAACCGGTCGCGGATTTGCACGTAGCCGTCGGAATGGACCACGGCAGCGTCGCCTGACCAGAACCAGCCGCCGGCGAAGGCTTCGGCGGTGGCGGAGGGGTTCTTGTAGTATCCCTTCATCACGGTGTTGCTCCGGATGGCGATTTCGCCCTGGGTCAGGCCGTCGCGCGGCACGTCAGCTCCGGTCGTGCGGTCCACCACGCGGATGTCCTCGACCATGGGAAAGGCCACGCCCTGCTGCGCCTGCTTCTCGGCTCGGGCACCGGCGGGCAGCCTGTCCCATTCCTCTTGCCACAGGCACTGCGAGATATGGCCGTAGGTTTCGGTCAGGCCGTAGACCTGCATTACGTCGAGGCCGAGGGCCGAGGCCTTTTCTAGGATAGCGGGCGGCGGCGGTGCGCCTGCGGTCAGCACCCTGATCTTAGGATCGAAGGGCCGGGCATCGGGGCTGTCGCAAAGCATCTGCAGCACGATCGGCGCCGCGCCCAGATGGGTGACCCGATGCACTCCCATGGCGGCCAGCAATTTCGCCGGGGCGATGTCGCGCGTGAAGATTATATGGCCGCCGACGATGGCCATGGCCCAGGGGTGATTCCAGCCATTGCAATGGAACATGGGCACGACCGACAGGTAAGTCGGATGCGGTGGCAGGGCCCAGCCCGCGACCGTTCCCATCGCCATCAGATAGGCGCCCCGATGGTGATAGATCACGCCCTTCGGCCTTCCCGAGGTGCCTGACGTGTAATTCAGCGCCAATGCCTGCCATTCATCTTGCGGCAGCGCCCAGTCCATCGGCGGATGGGCGGTCAGATCGTCAAAGGTGGTCTGGCCAAAGCCCGCATGGTCCGGAAGGTCAGTGATATCGACCACCGGAAGGTCTCTACCATTGATTTCGAACGCACGACGCAGCAGAGGAGCAAGCGCGGTATCGGCGATCACCAGCCTGGCGTCCGAATGGTCGATGATATAGGCGACCGTTTCGGGTTCCAGCCGCGTGTTGATCGTGTTCAATACGGCGCCGAGCAGCGGAACGGCGTAGTGCAACTCGAACAACTCGGGGATGTTGGGCGACAGAACCGCCACCGTATCCCCCGTCTTGACGCCCAATGCCGCCAGCCCCGCGGCTGCCGATCGACAACGCGCAGCGGTCTCACGCCAACTGCGGCGAGTGTCTCCATAGGTCACGGCAGGGAGGTTCGCGTAGACCGTTTCGGCCCGCTTCAGGAACGACAGGGGCGACAGCGCCACGTGATTGGCGGCGTTCCGCGTCGGAGCGTCAAGTTGCTGGTGCATGTCGAGACTCAGAGGAAGGGAAGATCGACCAGCTTGGCGGCAACCGGTCCATGATCGCGCAGAACCTGCACCGTTTCGCCCGTGGGAACGCTTGCTTCGATCAGCGCATAGCCGATGTTGGCTCTCATGCGCGGCGACCAGACGCAGTTCGTCATCATTCCAATGCGCTGGCCATTCCGGATGATCTCCTCGCGGCGGAATCCGAGCGGCGCGGGGACCTCGCCTTCCAACACCAGGCCCAACTGGTGTCGCCTTATCCCTTCGGCTTTGATCCGGCGCAGGGCCTGAATTCCCACCACATCGTCGGATACGTCAAGGTCGACATATCTGCCCAGACGCACTTCGAACGGATTCGTCGCCTCGTCCGTGTCGCCACCGATCGAGACGAGGCCGCTTTCGGTACGTTCTGCCGTGGCGGGCGCGCCAGGGCCGATGTCCCAGGGTCGGCCCGCCTCCTTGAAGATGTTCCACAGCGCTGTGCCGCGCGTACCGTCTTTCAGATAAATCTCGAACCCACCCTGCTTCGACCAGCCCGAGCGCTGCACCGCAACGGGGATACCCTCGATCTCGGTCTCGCGGAACCAGAAGTATTTGAGGCCCCGCACCCAGTCGCCCAGCACATGGGCCACCACGTCCTCGGCCTTGGGGCCCTGAAGGGCCATCGGCGAGACGTCGGGCTCACTGACCTCGACATCCAGGCCGCGCTCGGCGGCGATGGCCCCGGCCCAGAACCAGATGTCGCTGTCGGCGATCGAGAACCAATAGAGGTCGTCGGCCAACTTCAACAGGATAGGGTCATTGATGATCGTGCCGCGATGATTGCATAGCGGCACGTATTTCCCCTGTCCCGCCTGGCAGGTCGAAAGGTCGCGCGGCGACAGGATCTGCGCGAGCCGACCCGCGTCTGGGCCCTTCAGCTGTACCTGCCGCTCCACGCCCACATCCCATTGCGAGACCCCGTTGATCAGCCGCCAATACTCCGCCTCCGGGTTGCCATAGGAGGTCGGCATGATCATCCGATTGTAGATGCTGGCAGCGGTCATGCCATCGGCAACCGCGCAGGCATAGAAGGGCGAGGGACGCAGGCGCGCCGTCGGGAATACGTTGAACATGGGGCCTCCCTGGATGCCTCCAAAGATCCCTCTGGCGCGAATTGGTCAAACGACGTATTCGGGGGGAACGCCTATACAAATAGTTATGCCTGCGTTTTGGAGCCGTGATGAACCTGGATCTCCCCCCGCTGACCTGGCTCCGTGCCTTCGAGGCATCGGCCCGGACGCTGAGCTTCACACAGGCGGCAGCCGAGCTGCATCTCACCCAGGCCGCTGTCTCGAAACACGTGAAGGCGCTGGAGCAGCACCTGCGGCGTCCCCTGTTTATCCGCCGGCCGCGCGGGCTGGAACTGACCAAGTCTGGCGCCGCCTATCTGCCCAAAATCCAGGACGTCATGGAGCGCCTGGCCATCGGCACGCGAGAGGTCTTTGGCCAGCGCCGCAGCAGCGTCCTGACCCTGCGCTGCGCGGTTTCCTTCGCCGTCAACTGGCTTGCCCCGCGCCTGCCCGACTATCTCAACCGATATCCGGGCAAGACCATCCGCCTTTTGTCCAGTGTCTGGAAAGATGCCATCGACAGCGACGATTTCGACCTCGACATCCAATATGGCAACGGGCAGTGGCCCGGATTCAACAGCCGTCGCCTGACTTGGGAGACGATTACGCCACTCTGCGCCCCTTCGAGCCCGCCGCAAGTGACCGACGATCTGCGACACCACAGGCTCCTGCATGTGCTTGGCTATCACGAGGGCTGGGGCATCTGGTTGAAGGCAGCCGGAGCTCTTCATGTCGACGCAGGCTCCGGGCTGCATCTGGACACGTCCCTGACGGCATTCGAACTGGCGGCGCAGGGCGGCGGTATCGCGCTTGGGCGCAAATCGCTGGCCGAACATGCTTTGGCCTCGGGACGGCTCATCGCGCCGTTTGACCTCGCCCTGCCGATTGACGAAGCCTTCTACCTGGTTGAGCCCGCAGGCAACAGCACGCATCCCGACGCCGGCTTGTTTGCCGACTGGCTTCTGACTGTTGCGCAAGCATCTGGAAACGTGCGCAATCGCGCCACCTGATCGCGCCCGCGCCGTCGTTTTTCAGAGGTGTTGCTTGCCGACAAAGACCTGCCGGGTCTGGCCTACGATGTAAGCGCCCATGCCTGTCACATAGCGTCAAGAAATCCCGCGCCTCGCGCGAATGACAGATAGCGGGACACCGACGTGTCGCTCGTCTGGCAGGCGTTCCTTCATCTGCCTGGCGCAGGATGAAGGCGATCTGTGCCTCCGAAAACTTCGACTTCTTCATGGAACTCTCCTTCTCCCGTCATCGGGATCATAAGTGGAAAATTCCAGCTCAGAACGCTCCGAAAAGCTGGAGGCACGTCAGAGTGGACTCTTGGCACGAGCCGCGCGGCAGCTATCTGACCGCAAACACGCGAAACCCGCCAGCCCGCTTACGTGAAGAGTTTCGGGCGCCGGCAGGCGTACGAAAGTCCCCGAGGAAGGAACCCGCGGGCCACAAATCGACGACTATGGGGATTTGTGTTTGTGACCGATGTCAGCGACGGCGCGTCCGCCGTTCACAAGTACCGGGCTGGATAGCATCGACACTTCGGCGACGCGAAGGCCCGCGCTATAGGCGCCCGAAAGCGCTGCCTGGTGTTTGAGACAGGTGGTGGCGTTAAGCAACCGGGCAACCTCGTCGCGGCTGAGCACCACGGGTAGGTTACGCGGATGCGCCAGCCGAACGAGCCGGCGCGCCAGGTCAGGGCGGTCGAGCGTGTGGGTGAAGAAAAAGCCTAGCGCCGATACAATGCTGTTCACGGTGGGCACGGGGACGCCGTCGTCCTGTTGCTCGATCTGGAACCGGCGCAGATCGTCAATGGTCGCGGTGTCCGGCGAACGCCTAAGGAAGGTCGCCAAACGTCCAATATCGCGGAGATAGTTGCGCTGCGTCTCGCATGAGAAACGCCGCATATTCATGTCGTCGATCAGCCGCTGGCGCAGTGGGCTGATGGATGCATCGATCACGGAATGGGGCATGGTCAGGCTCCTTGTTGAAGAAGCCCGTCATGCTCTGCCGCTGTCGAACCACGCTCAATGCACGCGCGACGACTTATTATTGATCTCTACCTCAACCGCGGGCGACACTCCCGCGCAGCGCGTTCGTTCTACGGCCCCATATCGGCCGCGCCAGCCATTTGCAGAGCTACAAATTTGGGAAGCAAGAGCGGGACAATGGGGCGCAAAATACACGGCAATCGGGACAGGTACGCCCTTCACTTCCAGCGATGGCTGCGAATAGTGCGAACGAAGGCCGCGACCGCGGGAGAGTGGCGTCTTCCCGACACGGTAATGAGGCTGATGGTGCGTTCCACCGCCGGATCAACCAGCGGACGGCGGATGCTCCCCGGATGGGTCACCGAAAACTCGGGCATGAAGGCGAAGCCGATATTCGCCATCACCATGGCCTGCACCCATTCGTCGCGCTCGGAACGGAAGCGCGCGTAAAGCTTCACGCCCATATCGCTGCATACGCCCATCACGATTTCGCGCAGCTCGCAGGACAGCCGGTCAACGTACGGCTGTTCCGAGAGGTCACGTAGCGCGATCACGTCGCGCGCGATGAGAGGGTGCTCGGGCGGCAGCACCACCATGTAGCGCTCGCTGTAAAGGGGCTCCGCGCGGTAGTTATCGCCCAAACCGTCGAGCGCGTTGAGCACCGCGACATCGATTTCGTCCGCCTCGAGTTGCGCCGCCAGCGCTTCCGGTGCGCCGTCGCGCACCGCTACTTCCACGCCCGGCGACTGCCGCTGAAACTCGGCGAGTAGCGACGCAATGCGCATCGGGCCGATGCTCGACATCACGCCCAGGCGAATCGGAACCTGGTTAAGCAGGCGGAAATCCTTCGCGATGCTTTCCGCCGCTTTTGCCTGCTCGAGAATTTGACCGAGACAGGGCTGCATGCGGCGGCCGAACTCCGTGAGCACGATCTGCTTGCCTTCGCGATAGAACAGCGGCGTGCCCAGCCGCGCTTCCAGCTTCTTGATCGCCGTGGTGAGAGCGGGCTGCGAGACGTGACAGGCCTCGGCGGCGCGCGTGAAGCTCAACGAACTTGCCGCCGTGAGAAAGTAGCGGACCTGATGCATTTCCATGATCGCCCCCGAAGAACGAGCGTCGAATACTACATCGCTGCCGCCCAAACGGGAATTATGCATCCATAATCAAACGGTAGTGTCGCTGGGCCCCTCTGGCATGGCTCCATGTTGCGGTCAACGCAGAGGAGAGTGCCATGACGGTTTGCATGCGAAAGCCGAGAACGATCTCAACAGATCGTAACCCTTCCCAACACCGATTGACGCACAGATCGGGGGCCGTCCGACAGCACAGAAGCTGACCGGGATGATGGAGGACCTCGCAATGCTTGAACATGTCAGCCCCCGTTTTGCAACGGGCGCGATCTCGAACAGGCTGTCGGGGCGCTTCTTAGCCACCCGTCGAAACCTACTAGCGGGAGCGGCTGGTGCCCTGGCGGCCGCCACAATGGCTAACGCCGGCCTCACTGCCAACCAAGCTTCGGCAGCTCTTCCTAAAAAATCCAGCTCTTACACGGGGGGACAAGCGATGATTACAACTAAAGACGGCGTCGAGATATTTTACAAGGACTGGGGCGTCGGGCAGCCGATTGTCTTCAGTCACGGCTGGCCTCTTTCTGCTGATGACTGGGACGCTCAGATGGTGTTCTTCTTAGAGCGGGGCTACCGCGTCATCGCGCATGATCGTCGCGGCCACGGTCGCTCCTCACAGGTGGCCGATGGCCACGACATGGACCACTACGCCGATGACCTTGCCGCGGTCATCGCGCATCTCCGTTTGGAGAACGTGATTCATGTAGGGCATTCAACCGGCGGCGGGGAAGTGGTGAGGTATCTGGCACGTCATGGCCAAGATCGCGTTGCGAAGGCTGCGATCATCAGCGCTGTGCCGCCTATCATGGTGAAAACCGCATCCAATCCGGGTGGGCTTCCGAAGGAGGTGTTCGACGGATATCAGGCTCAGCTCGCGGCCAATCGCGCTCAATTCTACCTCGATGTCGCCTCTGGGCCGTTCTACGGGTTCAATCGGCCAGGGGTGAAGCCGATCGAAGGCTTGATCCGCAACTGGTGGCGGCAGGGCATGATGGGCGGTATCAAGGCTCACTACGATGGTATCGTAGCCTGGTCGCAAACGGACTTCAGGGAAGATCTGCCGAAGATCACCATTCCCACGCTCGTGATGCACAGCGAGGACGACCAGATCGTTCCTTATGCTGATGCCGGGCCGCTTTCCGCAAAGCTTCTCAAGAACGGCGTGTTGAAGACCTACAAGGACTTCCCACATGGCATGCCGACGACGCACGCCGAAATCATCAATGCCGACCTGCTGGCCTTCCTTAAGTCGTCATCGTGAAGGCCTAACAACCGTCTGGCTTTGAGAACAGCGGGACGGGCAAGGTGGCCGGCCCGGCGCGTGGGCTTCTGTGCGCCGGCTTTGCCCCGCATCGCCGAAGTTCACGCTTCTGGCGGACTTCAGCTGCGGCGCACTGAGGCATAGGCAAGTTTGCGGCTTGCGGATCAAAGCACCCAAGACAGGAACAACCCACGCCAGAGGGACGGACCCTATGTCGCGCAATCTCCAGCATCCTTTAACGCGCCGGGGCTTTTGCCTGTGCTGCGTCGGCACTTCAGCCGCTTTCATCGGCGGGGGGCCTTCCCCCCGCAGCGCTTACGCCGAGGCGCGCGGCCTCGTAACGGTGATCAAAGACAGCGCAGCTTCGTCCCCGATCGTCACACACAAGCTGCGCGGAAACCTCAGCGTCTTAGAGGGATCTGGTGGCAACGTTGCCGCACTGACCGGCAGTGATGGCAAAGTTTTGGTCGACGCAGGGATCGGCGTGTCAAAGCCCCAGATGTCGAAAGCTCTAGCACAGCTCGGTGCAGAGCCTGTCGCGCACCTGATCAACACGCACTGGCATTTCGACCATGCCGATGGCAATGCGTGGCTTAATGCAGCAGGGGCCAAGATCACGGCCCACGTCAATACGCGCAAATATTTGTCAGAGGTCCGGCGCGTCGAGGATTGGGACTACAATTTCCTCCCGCTGCCAGAGGGCGGTGTGCCCAGCGAGGTCTTTGGGGACGCCCTTGATATCAAGTTGAACGGCATATCGCTGAGCCTAAAGCACTACGGTCCCGCCCATACGGACGGCGACATTTCAGTGACCTTCGCCGAATTAGATATCGTTCACGTCGGCGACATTTTCTGGAACGGTTCGTATCCCTTCATTGACTATTCAACGGGCGGCAGCATCGACGGGACAATTGCCGCCTGTGAAACGAGCATCGCGGCGGCAACCGACAAGACGGTGATAATTCCCGGTCACGGGCCGCCAGTCAGCAATCGCGTGGAGCTCGGCGACTATCGGGACATGCTTGTCGCGGTTCGGGAAAAGGTCGCAACGCTGAAGCGGCAGGGTCGAACACGAGACGAAACGGTCGCCGCCAAGCCGACTGCCTCCTTCGATGCTCGCTGGGGCAACTTCGTCATCGATGCGGGCTTTTTTACCCGCTTGGTCTATGAGGGCGTTTGACGATGGGCAAGCTCGATGGAAAGGTCGTCGTTATCACTGGCGCAACGACGGGTATCGGACTCGCGGCCGCAATGCGCTTTGCTGCCGAGGGGGCCAGGTTGTTTATCACCGGCCGACGCCAGAAGCAGCTCGATGAGGCCGTTGATGCCATCGGCAGCGGTGTACGCGGCGTCCGTGGCGACGTAGGCAATCTTGCGGATCTCGATCGGCTGTTTGCGGTCGTGAAGGACGAAGCGGGATCGATTGACGTGCTGTTTGCAAACGCCGGGGGCGGCGAATTTGCTGCCATCGGCGCAATCACAGAAGAGCATTTCGACGCGACCTTTCGGACAAACGTGAAAGGAACTCTGTTCACGGTTCAAAAAGCGCTGCCCCTTCTCAAGGATGGAGGCTGTATCATCCTGACGGGATCAACAGCCGGTTCGACCGGGACGCCGACATTCAGCGTATACAGCGCCACCAAGGCAGCCATTCGTGCCTTTGCGCGAACTTGGATCCTCGATCTGGCGGACAGGAAAATACGAGTCAACGTTCTCGCGCCGGGCAATACGTCTACTCCGGGGTGGCACGGGCTTACGTCGTCGGAGCAGGCGCATGATGAAATGCTCCGCGCTGCAGAACAATCAATTCCGCTAGGTCGACTCGCCGACCCCGCTGAAATCGCTAGCGCAGCCCTATTTCTCGCTTCGGACGACAGCAGCTTTGTCACAGGGATCGAGCTGTTCGTTGATGGCGGCTCAGCACAAATTTAAAGCGCAGGCGGTGGGTCGCACTCACTCTTGGACAAGCAGGAGGTGGGCATGAAACTCTCTGGGAGGCCTCTCGCAATGACTGTCGCTGCTTTCGTCGCCACGACCGCTCAGGCTCAGAGCGTCCGCGACGTCATTGGACCGTCGCCCCTAGTCGCAATTGAAGACGAGCCGCCGGCTAAACTGTTTGTTGATCCACCGCTTCCCGAGCAGCTCGCGAAAGGTCTTGTCTTCATTCAGTACCGTACTGAAAACCTGCGTGTCGTGCCGGTATTTGGCGCCGGAGCGCTCGATGTCTCTCCGCGTATAGGGCATGTGCATATCACCGTCGACGATGCGCCTTGGCATTTCGTCGATGCCATCGGCGAGACCATCATCGTGGTCGGGCTGCCTCGCGGGCCACATAAGGTATTGGTTGAACTCGCAGACCCCACGCATCGAGTCATGGGCAGCCAGACGGTTAGCTTTGAAGTTCCGCCGAGGAAGTGAGGCATTACGAGAATTGTATCCTCTGCTTCGCAGGGCTGCTGGATTAGCCATTGCCACCCGACGGCATACCCACGTTGACCATCGCGATACCACCTCGGGTGACTTCCGAACTGGGTAGCTCTAGCTCGCCGTTCTTACTCCGCACTGGAGAGACTATTTCCAATAGCCGACGGACCGCTCGCGCGAAGAGTTTCGGACGCCGGATGTGACGATGATCGAATTCAACGAAACCGGGCACTGGACCGCCGAGGAGCGACCGAGACGACTGCAGCGATCTTGGAGTTTCTCCGGGAACGTTGAGTCATTTCCGGGCCGCACATCATGCGGTCGCGTTCACGAGATGGTCCGATACGGTCGAGATGAACGCGCGAAGACGCTGAAGACGTCGTAGGTCCCGATGGTATCCCATCCAGATATCTCGCGCCGGCGGTGGTGTCGGTAGTTCCAGTCTGCGAATACCTGGGATCTGATTGCCGACCACGCGGGGCAGGACAGCAATGCCGACGCCTTGCCTGCACATGCGCCCCTGGACGTTGCGGTTGTTCGATCGCAGGACCGGTCTTGCGTTGGGGAAACTCTCGATGAGCCACGCGATGTCAGGGAAATGGCCCGTGGATGTGTCATGGGTGATCAGCCGGCAACCGGTCCCATCGCCATATTTGGGATCAGCCGCCTCCTCGGCGATGTAGACGCCGTATTCAAGCCTGAAGAGCCGCCGCTGAACGATATCGGCAGTGTTGAACGGCACGATACGAAAAGCGACGTCGGCTTCCCGCTGGGCAAGGTTGAACTGGCGCGTGCCGGTCAAGATCTCGACGTCGACATCGGGGTAGGTTTTCGAGAAATCCGCCAGGATAGGAGGCAGGACATAGGCCCCAAACCAGTCCGCTGATGAAATGCGCAGACTGCCTTTGAGATTCTGCTCCTGCCCCGCAAGCCGGCGCGCCATGGCCAGCGCGCCTTCTTCCATTTGCTCGGCCAGCGCGATGATCCCGTGGCCCTCCTCTGTCAGCACAAGACCGTCCGATGTGCGCTGGAAGAGCGTGTGACCGATCGCCTGCTCAAGTGCGCGAAGGCGCCTGCCGACGGTCGGATGGCTTGTCTGAAGAGAACGCGCGGCGCCGCCGAGCGTGCCGGATCGCGCAATAGCAAGAAAGATTCTGACGTCACTCCATTCCATCGCGACCGCCCTACAAAAATGAACGCGGAGAATACATTTATGTCAGTTTAAGAACAAATTTAAACATCTAAATTCCCACCATCGGTCCATCGGGACCGTCTCTCATGTATCACCTCATGCCATTCGGAAGGATCGGCAAATGTCTCTCAAGTCTCTCCATCTCGGTGCTGCGGCACTTGCAGTGGTGTTCGGCGCGCCCTCCGCTTTCGCGCAGCCGGCCCAGAATGTGATTTTGGTCCATGGCGCGTTGGTCGATGGCAGCGGCTGGAGGGGCGTTTATGAGCGCCTGGTCGCCAAGGGCTTGAAAGTCACGGTCGTTCAGGAACCGAACACTTCGCTGGCGGATGACGTTCAGTCGGTTCACCGCGCTATCGAGCAGCAAACCGGGCCGGTCATCCTCGTCGGCCACAGCTATGGTGGTCAGATCATCACCGAAGCCGGCGTCGATCCGAAGGTTTCGGCACTTGTCTATGTCGCGGCCATCGTCCCAGATGTTGGCGAGGGCGTAGGCGATCTTTTTGAGAAGTGGCCGAGTCCGACCGCGGACGCGTTCAAGTCGACTTCTGACGGCTTCCTGCTGTTCGATCCCGCGAAGTTCCGAGCCGGATTCGCCGCTGACCTGTCCAAGGGCGAGACGGATTTCATGGCTAACTCGCAGGTGCCGGTTTCGGCGAAGATCCTCGGAACCAAGACGCAGCACGTGGCCTGGAAGACCAAGCCGAGCTACGGCATCGTGGCCGGGCTGGACATGGCTGTCAGCGCCGAGGCGGAGCGGTCTATGTACAAGCGGGCAAGTGCGACGGTCACCGAGGTGCCCGGTGCCAGCCACGCGGTTTATATCTCGCATCCGCGCGAAGTCGCCGATGTCATCGCCGAAGCGGCGAGCAAATGAAGCCGATGCCCTGATGTTCAGGCTCAGGGCTGCGGAAGTTTCGTGACCCACGCGCCGAAGCCACCCCTGCGGCTTCGGCATCGCGACCGGCCAACTCGTCGGCGCGGGTCTCGGTCCGACGATCGCAAATAAGGACTTCGATGATGATCACGATGCTGGTGACCTATGCGGGCGATGAGCAAGCGCCGTTCAACCGCGATCATTGGATCAACATACACTTCCCGCTCGTGCGGGAAAGTTGGGAACCTTATGGGCTGGTCAGCGCCGGCGGGTTCTTTCCGCAGGGTGATGGCGCCGGGCTGATCGCGGTCGGCTTCGTCAACTTCCGCGACGAGGCCGCCATGGAAGCGGCGCTCAATTCGCCGGAGACCGCTCAGGTAATGGCTGACGTCGAGATCGTCACCGCCGTCAAACCGCAGCGCAGCATCGTGAAGCAGCTCTGAGCGGCGCATCGGTGCCTGTCGATTGCGCAGGCCGCCGATCTCTCCGGGTCTGCGCCCTGCCATTGAAGTTGAAAGCCATGAGTTCTGGCAATCCACCTTCGCCAGCGTTAGCCGGTCCCCTGGCATCGTCTGAAAACAACTAGGAGAAAAAGTCATGAAAACGTGGCTCATCACAGGCTGCTCAAGCGGCTTTGGGCGGCGGCTCGCGCTCGCTGCAGCACAGCGCGGCGATCGGGTCATCGCAACGGCCCGCAATGTCAAAACGATCGAGGAAATGGCTGAGCCTTTCGGCGGCCGCATGATCACTTTGCCACTCGACGTGACCGATGCGGCGGCTGCTCAGGCAGCGGTCGCAAAGGCGGTCGAGACATTCGGCGGGTTCGACGTGCTCGTGAACAATGCCGGCTACGCCCTGTTCGGCGCGATCGAGGAAGGCGCGCCCGAGGAATATCGGCCAATGTTCGAGGTGAACGTCTTCGGTCTGATCGAAACCACCAGAACCGCGCTACCCGTCCTGCGACGTTCGGGCGGAACGATCGTCAACATGTCGTCCGGCGCGGGCATCGAAGGCCGCGGCGGCGGAGGCTATTACCACGCCGCCAAATTTGCCGTGGAAGGGATTTCCGAAGCGCTTGCCGGCGAGCTGAAGCCGTTCGGCATTCGCGTGCTGATCGTCGAGCCCGGGCCGTTTCGCACCGATTTCCTTGGCCGTTCGATCACGATGGCGGCCAACGAGATGCCGGAATATGCCGCGACCTCCCGCAAGCGCTATCGCGAAACGAACGACGGCAATCAGGCGGGCGATCCCGACAAGGCGGTCGCGGTGATACTGCAGGCAGTCGATGCCGATGACGCCCCGCTTCATCTGCCGCTCGGCCCGATCGCGCATTCGATCGCTGAGCGAAAGCTGGCGGCCTTCCGCAACGATATCGATGCTTGGCGCGACATCACGATCACCACCGATTTCGATCAGCTCCGAGCGCTGGCCGCGAGCTCTGTTTGAACGTCAACATCGACTGGAAAGCGATCATGATCGCAACTTTGAAGGGATTTACCCAGCAGCTGCTGCCGGTGAATGGCATCAAGATCAACGCCGTCAGGGGAGGCTCAGGCCCGCCAGTCCTTCTGCTTCACGGCTGGCCGGAAACATGGTGGGAATGGCACCATGTGATGCCGCCGTTGGCCGAGCATTTCAGTGTGGTGGCCATGGATCTGCGCGGTGCGGGTTTTTCCGACTGCCCGCTTGGTGGATATGACAAGGCGACGATGGCGCGGGATGCGCACGAGGTCATGGTAGCTCTTGGGTATGAACGCTACGCCGTGTGCGGCCATGACATTGGCGGAATGGTGGCGTTGCCGCAGGCTGCCATCTATCGGGAGGCTGTTACCCACCTGGCCGTCCTCGACGTCCCGCTTCCCGGCTGGACGCAATGGGAAGCGACGACGGGAAAAATCTGGCACTTCAGCTTCCATATGAACCGGGATCTACCGGAGCGACTGATCCACGGCCGTGAATATGACTATGTTTCGGCCTTCATGGCTGAGCGGTTCTACGATCACAGTACCTTCGATTCGGCGGACATCGAGATCTACGCGAAAGCAATGGCCCTTCCTGGCCGCACGCGCGGCGGTATGGAATGGTATCGCACCCTCACCGCCGACCATGCGGCCGCACTCGGGTACAAAAAGCAACCGCTCAAGATACCGGTGTTAGGTCTCGGCGGGGAGCAGCGTTTCGGTGCACAAATGGTGCCTATGCTTGAGGAGTTTGCCAGCAATGTAACAGGCGGCTCGATTGCGCGGAGCAGCCACTATGTAGCGGACGAGCGGCCGGATGAAGTCGCAGCCGCTCTGATCGATTTCCTCAAGGCCAACTAAAATACCGCACCGCCCCGTCGCGGAGGTCGGATCACGACATCGCAACGGGTTGCGCCCACACCTGTCGCGTTTGATCGACAAAACAAGAAAGGAAACTACCATGACCGCACCTCAAATTCGCGGCGTCAATCATATCGGCATCACGGTGCCCGACATCGAAGCAGCAAAAATGTTCCTGATGGAAGCTTTCGGGGGCCAAGTGATTTATCAGTCCTTCGGACCACAGGATCCGCCGCGGCAGGGACCCGAATTCGAGCGGGCCACTGGCGCTTTCCCTGGAACGGTCGTGCGTGCACAGGCGATGGTTAAGATCGGAAGCGGACCGGACATCGAGCTCTTCGAAATGCACGGCCCCGAACAAGCCCAACCGGTTCGACCGAGCGACTTCGGCATTACGCACTTCGGTGTCTACACCGACGACATCGACGCATCGGTCGAGCGCTTCGAGAAAGCGGGAGGCACCCCCCTCACCGCGCCGCGCGCTATTCCCTATGCAACCGAGAAAGGTCCTGGAAACAGGGTCTGCTATTGCCGCATGCCGTGGGGCACGACGATGGAGTTCATTACCACGCCGGACCGCATGGCCTATCATGACCAGACGGATCTGCGCAGGTGGCAGGACGAGGACTGAGCAGGGCGCAAAGAGGGCCCCGCAATCAGTTATTGCGGCGACGATGACGCTGTCGGAAGGCACGAAACGAACATTCGCTTCTAAGCTGAACGAGTATCTGCTTCCGGGTACGGCATGCACATACTTGAGCGACGGAGATGGGGCGTTAAACGGTCATCCACTGTATGGCGCGGAAGGGGCCGGAAGAGGCAGCTGCAACTGTACTCAATCAGATGCCGGATTTCTGATCGGCGCATGCTCTCAACGCCCGGGAAGGCTCAACAGGACTTAGCTTCCCATGATTGGCTTCGAAAGAAATCGATACGCAGTGTGCGTGTGAGCGCGCAGCCAGATCCTCGATTATCTCCGCTGCTAGGTCCGCAGGTGCGGGAATTGGCACGATGCGCTCGTGATAGTTCCGGGCTTCCAGCCTGTCGCCGCCGATCACGATGGGTTGGAGATCGATCGACCGGAGACGAGCGTTGGCGTCGAAACGGCATGTCGCGACGACGCTTTTCCAAACCTCCGGCGCGCTCCAGACCACCTCGCCTTCATTGAGGTGGAATAGAAAATTGCCGAGCCCATAGAAGATCGGCACGCCGCGATAGATTTCTACCGGCTGCAGGACTGGAGCACCGTGGCTGACGAACACGCCCGCGCCTGCATCAACGCAGGCGCGGGCAAACGACTGGACCCATTCCGGGACTGACGTGTCCCCACTGAATCGGACCGTTTTGAGTTGGAATTTTCCAATTATGATCCCTGGATAGGAGAAGGAGAGTTCCATGTACGCACGTTGCCCCAGGGCTCGAACCATGCTCAGTGGGCGCCTGCGCCGCCTCCACCGGCCTGAATCTTGCGGGTGAACAATACGGCGAGTGCCGCGAGCGCCAGCACGGTCCCGATCACGGCGAACGTGTCGCCGAAGCCTAGGATGAGTGCCTGGCGATGGACGGTTGCGCCGATCACGCCGATGGCCTTGTGCTGGGCAAGGGCCGCATCGGTTACGCCATGCGCCATGAAATACTGGGTCAGGTGATCGATCCGATCACGCACCTCGTCGCGCACGAGCGTGACCGACTGCCCGATGATGTTGGAGTGAAACTGCTCGCGCTTGGTGAGCACCGTTCCCAGTGTGGCCGTGCCGACGGCACCGCCTAGATTGCGCAGCATGTTGGATAGGCCCGAAGCGGCACCGGCATCACTTGGCGCGATTCCTGCCGTGGTGATCACGCTGATCGGCGTCAGCACCAGGGCTTGGCCGATAGCGCGCACGATGTTGGGCAGGAAGAACTGGTCGCCGGCATTGTCCGGTGACAGGTTGACATTCATGAAGGCGCTTGCCGCGAAAATGCTGATGCCGACGAAAGCGATGAAGCGCACGTCGAAATGCTTGAGCAGCAACGGCACGAACGGAATGATGAGGAGCTGCGGCAGGCCGGTCCAGGCCAGCACCAGACCGATCTGCTCGGCATTGTAGCGCTGCACCTGGCCCAGATATTGCGGCAGGATGTAGACGGTGCCGAACAGCGCTACCCCGACCAGCACGTTGACCACAATGCCGATGCCGAAATTGCGTTGCACGAGAAGGTGCAACTTGACCAGAGGCTTTTTGACGGTCAGTTCGATGACGATGAAGGCGCTCAGGAACAGCGCCGCCGTCAAGGCGAGCTTGACGATGAAGGACGACTGGAACCAATCATCCTTGTTGCCCTCCTCGAGCACGGTCTGCAGCGCTGCAAGCCCGATCGCCATCGTGACGATGCCTGCCCAGTCGCCCTCCTTGAGGAGCGAGAGCTGCATCGGCTTCTTTTCCAGCGTGAAGTAGAGCGCGACGAACATGATCAGGCTCGGCGGCGCGTTGACGAAGAAGATGGTCTGCCAGCCGTAATTCTCGGTGAGATAGCCGCCGATGGTCGGGCCGATCGCGGGCGCGAAGGTGACCGACAGGGCGAACATGGCAAGGCCGATCGGCTGCTGGCCCTTGGGCAAACGGGTCAGGACCATGGTGAAGGCCATCGGGATCAGCACGCCGCCGGCGAAGCCCTGCAGGCCACGCAATGCGATCATGGTGCCGAGATCATGCGCGAAGGCGCAGGCGGCCGAGAACAGGGCGAACAGCACGATATTGGTCAGCATGTAGCGCCGGAACGAAAACACACGGCTGAGATAGTCGGTCAGGGGAATGACCACGATCTCGCCGATCAGATAGGAGGTCGAGATCCAGGCCCCGTTGTCCACGCCGGTGCCGATGCCGCCCTCGATGTCGAGCAGCGAGGCGTTGGTGATCTGGATGTTGAGGATCGCCATGAAAGCGCCGATCATGGCGGCAAGCACTGCGATCCAGGCGGTCGTGCTGGCCTTGTCGGCGGGCTTGGCGGCGATAGGGGTGGGAATGGGAGAACCGAGCCGAACGGTCTGGGCCGATGATGACATCGCAGCCTCCTGCCATGGCTTTCTTGTGAGGGGAATCTCAGTTGGTGGCGGCAGCACTTGCCGAGGCGACCCGCGTTGCCGTGGCCCTGGTGTCGATCGAGGGATAGACAGACATGCCGGGGCGGAGCACGACCGATGGAGCACTGGCTTCGTCCAGCACGATCTTTACCGGAATGCGCTGCACCACCTTGGTGAAATTGCCGGTGGCATTGTCCGGCGGCAGCAAGGCGAACTCCTGGCCGCTCGCAGGCGAAAGGCTGTCGACATGGCCCTTGAAGATCTGCCCGGGGAACGTGTCCACTTCAACTTCGACCGGCTGTCCCGCCTTGACGTCCGTAAGCTGCGTTTCCTTGTAATTGGCGACGATGTAGGCCTCATGGCTGGGAACCACCGCCATCAGTTGTGTACCGGCCTGGACATATTGGCCCACCCGCAAGGTGCGGTTGCCGACGAAACCGTCGATAGGAGCGAGGAGATTGGTGTAGGAGAGGTTCAGTTCGGCCTGATCCTGCGTGGCTTCGGCCCCGGCGAGCGCAGCTTCAGCCTGGGTGAGCTCGGCCCGGTTCACGTCGAGCTGCTTGGTGGCCTTGGCAAGCACGGCGGTGTCGCGGGCGACCGCAGCACGGGCGGCAGCAATGCGAGAGGCGGCCTGCTGGGCATTCTGGAGGCTGCCGAAGCCCTTCTGGGCAAGCTCGGCATAGCGCTTGTCTTCCTGCTCGGCGAAAGTCTGGTTGGCGAGATCGACCGTGACCGTTGCCTGCGCCGCGTCGATTTCGGCCTGTTCGGCCACCAGGGCCGCCTGCTTGTTGGCGATGTTGGCCTTGGCGGCGGCAACCTGCGCTTTGGCTTGTTCGAGAGCGACCTTGAAGTCGCGGTCATCGATGCGGGCCAGCGCGTCGCCGGCCTTCACCGTCTGATTGTCGTTGACCAGCACCGCTGCGATATAGCCGGATACCCTGGGCGCGATGGTGGTGCTGTCGGCCTTGACATAGGCGTCGTCGGTGGCGACCAGAAAGCGACCGACCGTCCAATAGTCCCAGCCATAATGGCCGGCGCCCGCCATGGCGGCGAGGGTGACGCCGGCCAGCAACAGCCAGCGCATCGGGCGTGCTTTTCTTGTGGGCTTGGGTGCAACGGGGAGGGATGGCTCGTTCGCCAGCTCCAAGCCGGGGATGACCTCCACCACGGGGACGGTTTTCTCATCGGTGACGATGACTTCATGCTTGCTCATGATCGGGTCCTTTCCTGCCGGAGCTGCCGGAATGGGACTTGCTCCTTTTTAGGAAAATTGCTATTTTCCTAAATAATCTCAACCGTTCACTTTGTCAACAGAATTTGGAAAATGATCATGGTCCTAAATTCGGAAACGCCCAGACGCCAGCGGGGGCGCCCCCAGGTCCGGCCGGATGCCGAAACCAGGCAGGTAATCGTCGAGGCGGCACGCCATGAATTCCATGGCCAGGGCTATGCCGGTGCCAGCATGGGGCGGGTTGCCGAACGGGCCGGGGTCTCCACCAAGACCATGTACCGCCTGATCCCGACCAAGGCCGATCTGTTCCGCAGCGTCATCGCGGCACGGATCTCGCGCTTCTATCTGGACCTGGACGAAGAGCGGCTCGAAAAGCTGCCGATCGACGCCGCTCTCGAACATATTCTCATCGGTTATGGCGCGTTGACCTTCGATGAGGAGACGGTCTCCAGCCTTCGCCTCGTCATGGCCGAATGCGACCGCTTCCCTGAGATCGCCACCGCGTTCTACGAATTGGCTCTACGTCCCACCAGCCAGACCATGGCAGCATGGCTCAGGCGGCAGCACGATCTCGGTGAAATCGAGATCGAAGACCCGGAGACTGCGGTCGGCATGCTGCGCGGCATGATGATCATGGAGCCGCAGCGCGCCATCATGCTGGGTCTGCGCTCGCCGCCCGGCCGTGAGGAGATCGCCGCGCGGGCACGTTATTGCGCGCGACTTTTCCTGAGTGGATGCCGGGTGCGTCGAGGCTAAAGCATTAACCAATCCAAAGGCTCCGCGGCGTCCGGGTGGCGGTTTCGATGGGATCGCACCATTGCCGAACGGTTTTTGCCGGCTGGTTCCAAGACGGACGAGACCGGCAAGATGCTGCTTGTGGGCAACCTCGGCCGACGGAGATGGATCACGGGCATACGGCAGACTCCCGGCAGCCTCGCCGCCTCGAGCTGGCAGCGAGACTGGGCCTTCATGGGGGCGAACACCTCACCGGATTATGCGGAACGTCGCGCGCAGGTCTTCCGTCAGAGCCTCAGGCTGCTCCCAGGCCGCGAAATGCGTGCCTTCCTCATGGCGCTTGTAGAAGACCAGGTTCTGATAGGCCTTGCGCGTCCAGCTTTCCGGTGCCTGATAGATCTCGTCACGAAAGGCGCTGACGCCGGCCGGCAGCGACACCCCCTTGGGTGCGAAGAAGGCGAGCTTGGTTTCGCGATAGAGCCGGGCCGAGGATACCGCTGTATTGGTCAGCCAGTAGAGCGTGATGTTGTCGACGATATCGTCCTTCGTCAGGCCTTCCCTGGCGCCATCGAAGACGCGCGCGATCAGGTTATAGCTGCGGATGTCGTGGTCGATGACCCAGGCGGCAAGGCCGACCGGCGAGTCCGTCAACGCATAGAGTGTCTGCGGACGGCCTGCCATTTCCTGCGCGTAGCCGAGTCCGTGCGAATAGAAATCGACGAGCTGGTCCCAGGCATGTTTTTCCTCGCCATTCAAGTCGGGCGGCTCCGGGCCGTTCGGGATCAGTGCAGCGATCTGCGGGGGAATGGCCGCGGGCATGTTGGTGTGGATCGCGAGGAGACCGGCGGGGCGCTGAAGCGCCATCTGTTCGGTCACTGCGTTACCCCAATCACCGCCCTGCGCGACATAGTGCGTATAACCCAGCCGCTGCATCAATACCGCCCAGGCGCGGGCGATATGCTGCGGATCCCAGCCATTGACGGTTGGCTTGCCGGAAAAGCCATAGCCCGGCAATGACGGGATCACCACGTCGAAAGCATCGGCAGGGCTGCCGCCATAAGCGGTTGGATTGGTAAGCGGGTCGATGATCTTCAACTGCTCGATGATCGATCCGGGCCAACCATGCGTGACGATGATCGGCAACGCGTTGGCGTGCCTCGACTTCACCTGGATGAAATGAATATCGACGCCGTCAATATTGGTGATGAAATTGGGATAGCTGTTGATCCGTGCTTCGGCGCGTCGCCAGTCATGCTTGTTCGCCCAGAAGTCGGCGAGCTTCTGAATGGTGGAAAGAGCGACACCCTGTGACGGATCGTTTTCCTGCTCTGGCCATTTGGTGGCTTTGATCCGGCGCTTCAGGTCGGCGAGTTCCGCATCGGTTGCGCGATAGCGAAACGGCTGGATCGAACCGTCACCGATCGTCTTATGGCCGGCAGCGGCAGCTCCGGACGATACATTGGCGAGGCTCGAGGGGGATGCGGTCGCGGTGGAAATCAGGGCCGGAAGCATCGTGCCGATGGTTCCGGCCACAGCAGAAGCGACAAAGCTCCTACGGTCAATCAGGGGATGGGAGGTGGGCATGGCAATTCTCCTGGAACATTTTTCAACGGAGCCGTGGGGGCTTCTCGATAAAAATGCGATAAAACAAAGGGTTAGAAGAAAAAGGGAGGATTTGGAGAGACGATATCTCTCCAGCTGCGACGCTGGCAGGAACGATGGAAAACCCGTGCCGCGTCCTCTTGGCCCGGCGCACGTACCTGCACATGCACCGGGCCTGTTCATTCGGATTAGGCAGGGATGGTGAGTGCGACGCTGGCGGCGATGCCGCCGCGGGTCATCTTCGAATAGGGGCAGGTCTCGTGGGCCCGATCGATCAGCTGCTGGGCGATGTCGTCGGCGACGCCGGGAATGCTGACGTTGAGGTGAGCGGTCAGGAAATAGCCTTCCGCTTCATCGAGCGACAGGTTCACCTCGGCATCGACCGCGGTTTCTGTCGGAAGCCTGATACCCCGTTCCCTAGCAGCATGCCCGAGCGCGCCCTCAAAGCAGGCGGACCAGCCCGCTGCGAAAAGCTGCTCCGGATTTGTGCCGGGACGGTTGGAGCCGGGCACCGACAGCTTGACGTCGAGCTGGCCGTCCGAACTCTTCGTCCAGCCCTCGCGGCCGCCAACCGTGTGAACATGTGCAGTGAAGAGAGTCTTGGCAGTCATAGGTAGTCTCCTGTTGTTGTATGCGGTAGTGAGCGATACTTGGAGGAGACTTGAAGTCCGCGGCAGGCAGCCAAAACGATAGGCAGCCTCTCAAGTGCCGATATGCGGAAAACCTTGGGGGCGGGTTTTTATGTCGCTCGGGCCAGCAACGATCCAGCGGCTGGGTCAATCTCAATTCGGCTTGAACGCGCCGAGGTCCTTCAGCTTGCGCTTCAAGCGTGGCGCTATCCAATCGATGAACACGCGCACCTTCAGGGGCAATAGTCCCTGGCGGACATAAATCAGATGGACAGGAAATGAGGGGCTCTCATAGTCGTCCAATACCGCGACCAGGGCCCCCGATTGCAGTTCGCCGGCAACCTGGTAGCGGGGGAGACGCACGATTCCGATGCTGCGCAAGGCGGCGGTCAGGGTAGCCGTGGCCGTATTGGCGCGAATGCGGACATTTGGCTTTCCTTCCAACCTGCGGCCTTCGCGCTGATAGATCCAGCCTGGTTCGGTGATCTGGCCGAAGACGGCGCCGTCGTGGGCGGCAAGGTCTTCCGGGCTCGATGGACGCCCCCTGCGTGCCAGATATTCCGGGCTGGCACAGGTCACAAAGTCGAAGTCGCCGACCTTGACCGCATAATATGAGCTGTCGGCGAGTTCGCCCAGGCGGACGCCGACATCGACATGTTCGTCGATGAGGTTCACGACGCGATCGAGAGAGAGAATGTTCAGCGTGATCTCGGGATGCTCGCACATGAAGTCGAAGGCAAACGGCAGCACGTGATCGTGGCCGAATGTGATCGGTACCGTGACCGTCAGCGTGCCTGTGGGCGTTTCATACTCGCCTGACGCCCGCAATTCGGCATCCTCTATCTGCGCGATAATCTGACGGGCGGCATCGACATAGTCGCGGCCCGTGTCGGTGAGCTGGATGTTCCGGCTGGTCCGAACCAGAAGGCGCGTACCCAGATGGCGCTCGAGTTCGGCGACCTTCCGGCTGACACTCGGCAGCGGGGCATTCAGCTTGCGGCTACCTGCCGACAAACTGCCGGCATCGACAACCGCCAGCAAGACCTGCATCGCATCGAGACGGTCCATAGGGCCACTCCCCAATGTTGACGGAACCGGCCTGATCCGCGGCGCCGATCGCACATTGTATAAACATACCGCTCGTTCGACATCGCAAGTAGACACGCCGCGAGCAATGACCGGAACGGCGAGGTAGTCGGGGACAAGGCAAAACCACGAACCGTGGCATTGCCGCATCCCTTGGTTGGACGATGGGCTGACCTTTCGCTTTACCGCGAGGCTGGTTTTCATCCTCGGCTCGCTCTCCATGTCGCGTGACAATTAGCTCTCGGGCAGGCCAGAGATCGGCATTCATCGACACCGCAAAAATTGCTGCGGCGAGCCTCTTGAAATGCCACGAGCGTGGACTAACTCGTAGTTGCCGGTCGCCATTGAGGGGCCGGTGCTCCCCGCTCCACGGCAGTGCGGGAGCTTGAAACCAACCTTGTATCCATGTTGCTTTTAGGAGGATGTGGCTATGAGAACCACTCTCGACTTTACACCGTTTTTCCGGTCGAGCATCGGTTTTGACCGGATGCTGAACGCGCTCGAAGCGACGAGCCGTATCGAGACGGCCAATAACTGGCCACCCTACGACATCACCAAGACAGGCGAGGATGACTACCGCATCACCATGGCAGTAGCCGGATTCTCGCAAGACGAACTGGGCATCACCCAGGAGCGCAACGTCTTGGTGGTTTCGGGCCAGAAGGCAGGCGAGGACGCAGGCCAGTACCTGCATCGCGGCATTGCCGGACGCACCTTTGCGCAACGCTTCGAGTTGGCTGATCACATCAAGGTCGTTGGCGCAAATCTCGACAAGGGCCTGCTGACGATTGATCTCAAGCGCGACCTTCCAGAAGAGATGAAGCCGCGCAGGATTGAAATCGCCGACTACGGCGTTCCACCCAAGGCCGAGTTTACGAAGATCCCAGCCGGGAAGCACGCGGCCTGAGGCGGCCAGACAAGACGGTTCGAGCAAGGCGCCGGACCAAGATGTCCGGCGCTTATGCAAGCTTTTGGCAATCGAATGAACACAGAGGAGACAGATGATGAGTGTTCGTGATCTGATTCCCTGGGGTCGCAGCAATGGTGATCAACTGCCGGCCCTTTTTCGCGACGGCGACCGCGATCCGTTCCTGTCACTGCACCGGGAGGTGAACAAGCTGTTCGACGACGCCTTTCGTGGCTTTGACACCCGGTCGCCGGCTTTCGGCAGATTAGGTGCTTCCGGGGTGGGTTGGCCCAGCGTGGAGATTTCCGACAACGACAAGGAGATCAAGGTAACCGCCGAAGTGCCGGGGCTGTCGGAAAAGGATGTCGAAGTCTTCCTGAGCGAGGGCGTGCTGACATTGAAGGGTGAGAAGCATTCGGAGACCGAGGATAGGGAAAGGCAATTCTCCGAGCGTTTCTACGGTCAGTTCGAGCGGCGTATCCCCGTTGGCCTCGAGGTCGAGGAAGACAAGGTCAGTGCACGATTCAAGAATGGTGTGCTGACCATTACGCTACCCAAGACCGCGAAGGCGCAAACGCAGGTCAAGCGGATTGAGGTTAAGAGCTGAGTAGCGCAGGGGCGGCGGTACGAGCATGACTGCCGCCCCGCCGATCAACAGGAAGGAGCGGATTTGCTCTGAACTTAGCTTGGTTCAAGTCTGGCAATGAGCAAAGAATCATTTGAAAGACCCGTCGTCTTCATGCTTCGCCCAAACTTGCTGCAGCGGATTTCCAATGCAGCCGAGGCTTCCTATTTTCTCTTGCATCACTGGCCGCAAGCAAGAGGTCCGGCATATCTGGCCGCGCGCAACGCATGTTATCTTGCTGCCCTCGGTCGGATGAATGCCGATGACTGTCGCCAGGCTTTTGCTGGAGCCCTGGCCGAAGCGGGAATGTCGCATCTCGACGAATTCAGCGAAAGCGAAGGCATCGGGCCGACGGTCAAGATGTCCGACCGCACGACGTCTAACCAGATCCGACTATTTACCCACAAAAATCCCGACCTGGCCGGGGAACGCATAAGCCAGACCGGCAAAAAAGGGCACGCCTGGTTTGCGACTGGGACAAGGGCCGGCGCGAGCTCGGCACCTCTGCGAGAGTTTTCACGCGATCTGACCACATCGGAAGCCAAGAGAGCTTTGCGGCCGCCCCGCAAGCAACAACAGCCTGCGATCGGAAGCTGGCTTCAATGTGAACAAGGTGGTTGAGCCCGAAGACAGGGAAAGGTTCAGAACGGCTCGTGGGACAACCGGTCAGAACTCGAGCCTTTCGTCTCGGTAGACTTCCGAACACGCGTAAGGAGGAGAATATGGTGAACATAGGTGATGTCGTTCGCGTCAAATCGGACGCAGCGTCGTCTTTGTCAGAAATGTTCAGCGCCGAAACAACTTACGAAGTGATCGCTTTGCATTTCGGCCCTGCCAACGATCCCGAGGGAAATGTGGATCTGCGACGTCCAGACGGCAAAATAGAACCCTGGTTTCCAGCCTCACGCTTAGAACGCGTGTCTGAGCGGCATCGCGGTCAGCAGCAGCACTAGCGCCGATTTTGCGGCTGAGCGGCTGTGGGATTTGTCGGATCCGTCAAGCCGAGAAAACGGCGCATCCTTTTCCAAGTCGTTACTCCCTTGAGGAAGGTGGGAGCAAAATGAACGAAGCAAGCTCGCTGATCGACAAAACGAAACTTGAGGACCTGGTTCAACGAGTCAAACAGAGCGAGGGGCGTGATCCCAGGTTGGATTGCGAAATAGCGGCGGCGCTACAGTATGTTCCGGATGCCCTGGTTGAATACACCAATGTCAGAGCGCATCCATCGTCGACGATCATCATGCTTTATGATTCACCGACGAAGGTGGAAACACCGACCTTTATTCCGATGCTAACCTCGTCCCTCGATGCCGTCGAAAAGCTGAGGGCATGGGGCAGGCCAAAATGGAAAATCGATGCGCTGCAGGCAAGGAATGGTGAGTACATGGTTCGCGCAACGTCCGAATCCGGCGCCGCAGTACAAGCCGCGGCCAATACCGAGGTGCGAGCCAGACTGGCGGCAGTCCTTCAAACATTTCAGCACGAAACGGATTGAGAGGGCACAATGCTGATCGATCATAACTGACGGCAGCCATGATGAGTGCAGAAATGGAGACCGATGTCGGGGCAAGGGTGTGCGTGAGAATTTTTTCTTCCGGCTCCCTTGAAAGGGGTGTCATTCTTACCATCTCGTTGCCCGTCGGGTGCCCAATATGGGCCTGATGCAGACGTCAGCGGCGTCTGGCGCGCTGCTTATAACCATGTTGCTTTCACGAGGATGTGGCTATGAGGACTTACGACTTCACACCTTTTGCCCGATCGGCGATTGGGTTCGATCGCCTGTTCGACCTGCTGAATGCAGGCACCAGGGAGACAGTCGAAGGCTATCCCCCCTATGACATCATCCGGACCGGTGAAGACAGTTTCCGGATCAGCCTGGCCGTCGCTGGCTTTAAAGCGAGCGATATAGCTGTCACGACACAACAAAATCTTTTGATCATAGTCGGACGCAAGTCGGAGACCAAAAATGGCGCAGCTTACATCTATCACGGCATATCGGCCGCGCCCTTCGAACGTCGCTTCAATCTGGCCGATTATGTCGAGGTCGACAGCGCAAGGTTCGAAAACGGCTTGCTGCAAATCGATCTGACGCGGCGGATACCGGAGGCCATGAAGCCCCGCCGCATTGAGATCAGTTCCGCTGAAGCCGCCGATCAGGGTAGGCCAGCCAAGGCAGCTTGAATGCTGTGACTAGAGGGGTGCTAATTTGTCGCCCTCCGTCTACGGAGAATACTGTCATGGAAAAGCGAACACGACGAAACGAATTCGATGTTTCCCAACTTCTTAATCCCGGATCGGCCTTCGATCATCCAAGGGACATCATTGCCGATCCGGATCTGACGTTGAACGAAAAGCGGGCAATCCTGGCAGCATGGGCTTCGGACGCCTGCGCTTTGGAGGCGACTCCGAGCCTTCGGGAGATCCGCAAAGGGCGCGTTGTCCCCTTCGATGACATCATGGACGCGCTTCGCGCACTGGACGGGAACCGGGCGAATAGTATGTCCCGCTACGATCGCACGTCACGCCGGCGTCGAGCGGCCAGTGGCCGACATTCGTCGGAGGGTGGTAATCCATCCTTGCAGTGAAGCCTCATAAAGATTTCGTCGAAAAGGATTTAGGCCGAGCAGTTGGCCAATACTCGTAGAGCCGGGTCGGCGCCGAGCCCGGCAGGGCCTCTGGAGTATTGACCAACCTCCGGCAGTGGTAACAGAGCTAAACAATGAACAGTGACCATTTCAACAAACCGGTTCGTTTTCTGCTGGACGCCGGGCATTGGATTGAAGTCTGTGGTGTCACCGAAGCGCTGGCTTTCATGCGCACGCGATGGCCGGATGAGGGCGGCGATCTCTATGAGCATGCTTTGGATGTGTGCCAAAAAGCAATGTCCGATCTGAAGAGTGTTGAAGCCGCAAGATTTGCGTTCGTCGACGCTCTGTCGGATGCCGGCTTTCTGATCGTTCGCGATTTCGAGCATCTGCATATGCTGGCCGACCAGTTTGGTATATTAAGGCCACAATCCTACGACTAGCACTACTTTGGCAGATTCAAGGAGACGCTCCGCTGAAGCGGATGCGGCAGTTGGGACATCGATGGAAGGATTT
>NZ_JBFNQD010000021.1:0-80003 GCF_040797145.1 Labrys neptuniae
AAAGTCGATAACTCAAACCTTTGCAGCAGGCACATAAAATAACCCCGCCAAAAATGGCGGGGTTTGTCAGCGGTCTGCGCGGACTTCCTGTCCGCGCTCCAGGCGCTACGCCGTCCAGAAGCGCGCAGCTTCGCCGCGCGAATGTTCCTCCAGCGAGCCCTCCCACATCACCCGCGCCCCCCGCACGATGGTGCCGACCGGCCAGCCGCTGACCTCGATGCCGTCATAGGGCGTCCAGCCGCATTTGGAGGCGATCCACTCGTTGCGGATGGTCTGCCTGCGCTTGAGGTCGACGATGGTGAGGTCTGCGTCATAGCCGACGGCGATGCGCCCCTTGCCGGCCATGCCGAAGATCCGGCAGGGACCATGGCTGGTCAGGTCGACGAAACGCTCCAGCGATAGCCGCCCGCGGTTCACATGGTCGAGCATGACGGGCACCAGCGTCTGCACACCGGTCATGCCGGAGGGCGAATCGGGATAGGGCTTGGCCTTCTCCTCCAGCGTATGGGGCGCGTGGTCCGAACCGAGGACATCGACGATGCCCTGGCGGATGCCCTGCCAGATGCCGTCGCGGTGACCGGCGTCACGCACCGGCGGGTTCATCTGCACCAGCGTGCCCAGCTTCTCATAGGCCTCGGGCCCAGCCAGAGTGAGATGATGCGGCGTCGCTTCGCAGGTCACCAGCCGCTTGTGCGCGCCGAGGAAGGGAATCTCGTCCGCCGTCGAGATATGCAGGACATGGATGGGCGCGCCCGTCTCCTCGGCGATGGCGACGAGCCGCCGCGTGCAGTTGAGCGCGGCCTCGACGTCGCGCCAGACCGGGTGGGAGGAGGCATCTCCCTTGACGCGCAGGTCGCGCCGCTCGCGCAGGCGATATTCGTCCTCCGAATGGAAGGCAGCGCGCCGGCGTGTGCGCTTGAGGATCTCGCGCACGCCCTCATCGTCCTCCACCAGCAGCGAGCCGGTGGAAGAGCCCATGAACACCTTGATGCCGGCCGCGCCCGGCAGACGCTCCAGCTCCGCCACGTCAGCGGCATTCTCGCGGGTGCCGCCGACCCAGAAGGCGAAATCACAATGCATGCGGTGCGTGCCGCGCCTGACCTTGTCGGCCAAAGCCTCCGGCGTCACGGTCAAGGGATCGGTGTTCGGCATTTCGAATACAGCTGTGACGCCGCCCATGACCGCCGCGCGCGAGCCCGATTCAAGATCTTCCTTATGCGTCGGCCCCGGCTCGCGGAAATGGACCTGGCTGTCGATCACGCCGGGCAGGATGGTGAGGCCGGTGCAGTCGATCACCTCGCCGGCACTGGACTGCGACAAATCCCCCAGCGCCGCGATACGCCCGTCCCTGACCCCAACATCGCCATGATGCCGGCCATCCTGGTTGACGATCTCGCCATTGCGGAAGATGCGGTCGAAGGTCTGGGGCATGGCGCTCTCCTCGATGACGAAGCTGAAACCCTGCGCTTTTCCCCCAGGCAGCGCCAGCTTTCAACCGCCAATCCGCCGCCTCTTCACGCCGCGCACAGGGATTGCCATATAGGAGGGGCTGAAACGGGATTGCCTTGCCATGATCCATCTGCTCGACCGCGCCATACTCCGCCTCAGCGGCGAGGATGCGCGATCCTGGTTCGCCAATCTCGTCACCTGCGATATCGCCCATCTCGAGCCCGGCCAGGGACGATGGGGTGCCTTGCTGACGCCGCAGGGCAAGATCCTGTTCGATTTCCTGGCCACGATCGGCGAGGACGGGCTCTACCTCGATGCGGACGCCGCCCTGGCCCCCGATTTCGCCAAGAGGCTCAATTTCTATCGGCTGCGCGCCAAGGTGAAGGTCGAGGCCTTGCCGGCTTGGGGAGTCTACGCTGCCTTGCCCCCCGAAAATGTCGACATCGAGGGTGCTCTGGTCTTCCCGGATCCCAGGCGGCCCGAACTCGGGCTTCGCATTCTCGCACCTGTCGCAGCCACGGCAGACGATGCGACCACGGCCTATCACGACCGCCGCATCGAGTTCGGCATTCCCGAAGGCGGCAAGGATTTTCGCCTCGGCGAGGCCTTCCCGCACGAAGTGCTGATGGACATGCTCGCCGGCGTCGACTTCAAGAAGGGCTGCTTCGTCGGCCAGGAAGTCGTCAGCCGCATGCAGCATCGCGGCACCGCGCGCACCCGCATCGTGCCTGTGACAGCCAGCGCCACCCTGCCTGCCGCCGGCACGGAAATCCGTATCGGCGACCGGCCGGCGGGCACGCTGGGCTCCTCGGTTGGCAAGAGGGGACTGGCCCTGCTCCGGCTCGACAGGGTGGAGGAAGGGCTGGCTGCCGGCGAAAGCCTGGTGACTGAAGGTCTTGGCCTGACGATCGACAAGCCATCCTGGTGGGTCGCATCGAGCAGCGCGCACAAGGCAACGGCCTGACCCTGGCACTCGCCTCAACCGGGATTGCGCCCCCGCACGAATTGCAGGGTCGTCTCGGCAACGCGCCGGCCGAGATATCGGGCTGTGGCGAGATCCGCTTCGGGCGGTGCCACCTCCGGCCCCTCATCGGTGTTGGACTGGGCGGCAGCGCCGAGGAAGAAGCCGAAGCGATTGAGGTCGGTTTCCCTACCCACCGAGGAGCAATTGCCCGGCGGCAGGGCCAGATTGACCCAATGCATGCCGTGCTGGGCGGCAAACAGGGCCATCTGCATCAAGGTTGCGAGCTTGTCGCCCGACCGTGAGCCCGAATTGGTGAAGCCCGCCGCGATCTTGTTCTTCCAGCCGAGGCCTTTCGACATCACCGCATTCGAACTGGCTTCCTGAAAGGCCTTGAACACGGCGGATGGCCCGCCGACATAGGTGGGCGCCCCGAAGATGATCGCCTCGGCCAATGCCAGCCTGTGCCAATGCTCCGGCGCTTCCTGCGCCGTCAGCAGCAGCGTGGCGACGTCGGGCAATTGTGTCGCCCCCTGCTCGACCGCATGTGCCTGCCGGGCGGTATGGCCGTAGCCGCTGTGATAGACGATGGCAATGGTGGCTTTTGTCACTGGCAGGTCCCTTTCGATGCAGGCCGGATCTGGTTCGCGACGGTGCGGTCGATCACGAGGTGGCCGAGTTTTTCCGGATTGCGACAGACATAGATCGCAGCAATCCGATCTCTCCGGACATCCAGTGCCGTGGTCTGGAGCTCGCATCCCCGTTCGATGGTCACGAACCCCGGCAAGCCATTGACGCTGGCATAGCGCAGGAGTTGCGACATCTGGGCGGAGAACAGCCTCGCCAAAGCAGCCATCAGCTTCAATGCGGCATCGATGCCGACGATCGGGCGCGGAGGAGCGGCAACCTTGCCGCCACCATCCGCCTGGACCGTCACATCCCGAGCGAGCAGAGCCCGAAGCCCGTCTATGTCGCCGGTGCGCGAGGCGGTGAAGAAAGCGGCAGCAATTTCCTGCCCTCTTGCCCCCTGCGGAAGAAACCGAGGTCTTTCCGACCGGATGCGAAGGCGGGCCCGCCGCGCCATCTGCCGGCAGGCGGCGGCATCCCGGCCGATCGTCAGCGCAATCTCGTCGAAGGCGACCCCGAAGACGTCATGCAGCAGGAAGGCGGCTCGCTCGCGCGGCGACAAACGTTCCAGCACCAGCAGAAGCGGCAGGGTGATGTCCTCGGAAGGATCCTCCTGCAGCACGGGCTCCGGCAGCCAGGAGCCGACATAGGCCTCCCGCCGCACCCGCGCCGATTTCAGCTCGTCCAGGCACAGGCGGGTCACCACCTGCCTGAGATAGGCTTCAGGCTCCCGTACGAGGCTGCGATCAGCCTGCAGCCAGCGAATGAACGCATCCTGAAGGACATCCTCGGCATCCGCGATCGAGCCGAGCATCTTGTAGGCCAGGCTCTTGAGACGAGGCCGGAATGCGTTGAACAGGGTGGTGTCCTGAATGGGCAGGTCGAGCACGCCGTCCTCTCTCGTTTGATCGTCCTGCCCTCAAGACGAGATGGCGACCCAAGAATGTGACTCCTGCCCAAACTAAATCTCGGCCGGCACCGTATTTACACGTCGCGAGAAGGTCTTCCCCAACGCACTGCCCTGCCCGTCTTGCTCCCGTGGTGATTCCGGGCAATGCTGGGAAAGTAGTTTCATACCCGCCCGAGCGCGGGACTCTTCGTGAGTGTGCCGGGCGTCGTGGTTGCAATGGCATGCTGCCGCCCTCAAGCGCGAGGATGCCTCCGTGAACCAGCCCCACGCCTTCGACCCCACCGTTCTCAGCCATGTCCGCACGGTGATTAGCATCATCGTCGGCCTCAGCATGGGCCGACTGCTCACCGGCCTTGCCCGCTTCGTCCAGCATCCGCGCCAGCACAAGATCTACGGCGTCCATCTGGTATGGACTTTCTTCATGCTGATGCAGATCATCTCGTTCTGGTGGTGGGAATTCCATCTGGTCAACGTGCAGTGGAGCTTCCCGCTCTATGGCTTCGTCGCCTTCTATGCGAGCGTGTTCTTCTTCATGTGCACGATGCTCTTTCCGGACACCATGTATGAGTACAAGGGATTCGAGGACTATTTCATGTCCCGCCGAAAATGGTTTTTCGGCATTCTGATCGGCACCTTCTTCCTCGACATCATCGACACTTTCATCAAGGGGAGAGACTATACTGCGGCCCTCGGCCCCGAATATTGGGTACGTTTCGCCCTGTACATCACCGGCTGCGCCGCCGCGATCTTGATATCCAACCAGCGTTTTCAGCTCGTCTTCGCCATCCTGGCGCTGCTCGGCGAAATCGTCTGGGCGCTCGGCCTCTATGACACGCTCACCTGAGCCGGCGCGGCAATCAGCTCACCGGCGAGGATCTCATAGGAACGCTTGGTCTTCTCATGGTCGAAGATCATGTTGGTGGCAATGATCTCGTCGGCGCCGGTACGCTCGACGAATGCCTCGATACCCGCCTTGACGGTCGCCGCCGAACCCACCACCGAGGCATGGTTCATGTGCTGCAGTGTCGCACGGCCGATAGCATCGAGGGTCTCCTCGTAATTCTCCACCGGCGGCTGGATCAGGCCCGGCCGCCCGGTGCGCAGGCTGACGAAGGCCTGCAGCCGCGAGCTCTGCAGGAAGTGGGCCTCCTCGTCGGTGTCGGCGGCGACCACGTTCATGCCCAGCATGACATGGGGTTTGTCGAGATATTCGGAAGGTTCGAAACGTCCGCGATAGATGGCGATCGCCCCTTCGAGATCGGCCGCCGCGAAGTGCGAGGCGAAGGCGAAAGGCAGGCCGAGCATGGCGGCAAGCTGCGCCCCGAACAGGCTGGAGCCGAGGATCCAGACCGGCACCGCCAACCCCGCGCCTGGAACGGCTTGCACGCGCTGATCCGGGCTCGCCGGCTTGAAATAGTTCATCAGCTCGATGACATCGCGCGGAAAGGCGTCGATCTCGGCGTTGAGATTGCGGCGCAGCGCCTGGGCGGTGATCTGGTCGGTACCGGGAGCCCTGCCCACCCCGAGATCGATACGGCCAGGATGCAGGGCCGCCAGCGTGCCGAAGGCCTCGGCCACCATCAAGGGCGCATGGTTGGGCAGCATGATGCCGCCGGCTCCCAGGCGGATGGTGGAAGTGCCGGAGGCGACATGGGCGAGCGCCACCGCCGTGGCGGCGCTGGCAATGCCCGGCATGTTGTGATGTTCGGCCAGCCACAGCCTGTTATAGCCGAGCCGCTCGACATGGCGGGCAAGGTCCAGCGAATTGTGGAGGGCCTGCCCGGCATTGCTGCCGACGGCGATGGGCGAAAGATCGAGGACTGAAATCGGGATCATGAAAAGGGCACGACAAAATTCGATGGCGATCGAACTAATATAGGTGGCATTGCCGCCCTGGCAAGGAAAGGCTCGGAGGGCCTTCTCCCCTTGCGGGAGAAGGCTTTTCCGGCCCCAACCCGATCACGAAATGTTCTTCCCTCTTCCCGAGTCGGCTTTCGCCATGGCAAGAAGGCGGCATGGAACGCACAGTCATTCTTCATGCGGACGGCAAGCAGCGCTGCCCCTGGCCCGGGCTCGATCCCTTCTATGTCGCCTATCACGACGAGGAATGGGGCGTGCCGGAATATGACGGCCGCGCCCTCTATGAAAAGCTCATCCTTGACGGCTTCCAGGCGGGGCTGTCCTGGATCACCATCCTGCGCAAACGCGAGCGCTTCCGCGAGGTGTTCGACGATTTCGAGCCGGCCAAGATCGCGCTTTACGGGCCGGAAAAGGTCGAAGCCCTGATGGCCGATCCCGGCATCGTGCGCAATCGCGCCAAGGTGGAAGGCACCATCATCGGCGCCCGCCTCTGGCTGGAAATCGAGGAACGCCAGGGCTTCTCGCACTATCTATGGGACTTCCTCGACGGCCGCCCCCTGCAGAACACCCTGCGCACCACGGCCGATGTCCAGGCTGAGACGCCGCTGTCTCAGAAGATCTCCAAGGACCTCAAGGCACGCGGTTTCAAATTCGTCGGCCCCACCATCGTCTATGCCTTTATGCAGGCGGTCGGCATGGTCAACGACCATCTCGTCGACTGCTTCCGCTATGCCGAATGCGCCGAGCTCGGCAAGGCGGGACATCCGGGCTGACCATGGCACGCGTGAAGAAAGCGGCTCCCCATCGGGCCTGGCAACGCATGCTGTCGGGCCGGCGGCTCGATTTGCTCGATCCCTCTCCGCTCGACATCGAGATCGAGGATATCGCCCATGGCCTGGCCCGGGTCGCGCGCTGGAACGGCCAGACCAGCGGCGACGCCATCTTCTCGGTGGCACAGCACAGCGTGCTCGTGCTCGACGTGCTCGATGCGATGGAGCCTGCCCAGTCCGATGCGGTCAGGCTGATGGTGCTGCTGCACGACGCGCCCGAATATGTGATCGGCGACATGATCTCGCCGTTCAAGGCGGTGATCGGCGAGAGCTACAAGAGCGTGGAGGCCCGCCTGCTCGGGGCCATCCATCTGCGCTTCGGCCTGCCGACCGCTCCCCCGCCGGCAATCAAGGCGCTGACCAAGAAGGCCGATACCGTGGCCGCCTTCCTCGAGGCGACCCAGCTTGCCGGCTTCGGCATCGAGGAATCCTGCCGTATCTTCGGCGATCCGCGCCCCCTGCCCCGGCCGATGGACCAGACGCGGCTGGTGCCCCTGCCGGCGGCCGAGGCCCAGCAAGCCTTCCTCGAGCGTTTTGCTCAGATCTTCCGGTGACCGCCATGCAAATCAATGTCTGTTCGCTCTCCCGCCTCGAAGCCACCGTTGCCGCCACGGGCGCCCGCCAGATCCTGACCCTGATCAATGCCGGCACCAAGGTGATCCGCCCCGTCACGATCGAGGAGGACCGCCACCTTTTCCTGAGCATGAACGATATCGTCGAGCTCGCGGAAGAGGGGCAGATCCTGCCTGGCGAGGACCACCTCTCCCAGCTTCTCGCCTTTGCCCGGGCCTGGGACCAGGCGACGCCGCTGGTGGTGCATTGCTATGCCGGGGTCAGTCGTTCGACCGCCGCAGCCTTCACAGTCGCCTGCGCCCTCAACCCGTCACTCGACGAGCATGAGCTGGCGCAGACCATCCGCCGGCTGTCGCCCACCGCCACCCCGAACCGCCGCATCGTGGCGCTGGCGGATATGCGGCTCGGCCGCAATGGCCGCATGCTGGCCGCGATCGACGCTATCGGCCGTGGCGAGGATTGCTTCGAAGGCGTGCCTTTCGCCTTGCAGTTGTAGGGCGTATCGACACGAAAGCGCCGCTCGGCAGCCCACCCAAAAAAGAGGCCCGGCGCGGGGGCCAGGCCAGGGGAAGGTCAAACATCGCATTGCCGTCGAGGAACGGACAGCTCGATGGCCGCGACCATGGCGCAGGCCGATGACGGGCCGATGACACCGAATGCGCGGCCTCCGGGACGGAAGGCCTCTGCTTTCAGGTTTCGCGCGACCAGGTTGCAGGAGCCGCATAGGGCGAGCCACCCACATCGGCATAGAGCTGGCGGTTGCGCCGCCAGTCGGGATGATAGTTGCGCAGCATGAAGATGCGGAAGCGTTCGGCGGCCGAGGCTTTCGCCTCGGGCGTGACGTAGCCGGCATTCTCGGCGGCCAGCGCTTCCAGAGCGCCGAGATCGTCGGCGGCGATGTACAGGCGCAGCAGGGAGAACTCGCCGCTGACATCGCTTTCATGGCTGAACGCCCAGTCCACGCCAACACCCTGCAGCCGCCCGATGGCCGAAAGGAAGGCGGGATCCGCCGTCCAGGCCGCGCGTCTTGCCTCATATGCGGCCTCGAACCGAGCAACCTCCTCGGGTGGCGGATTGCCTTGCGTCCGGTCCAGCCAGATGTCGTCGGCCAGCCTGCCATGGTTTTGGTGCTGTCGGGCGAACTGGCTTGCGGCAAAGTTCAACAAGACGATTCCCGGCTTGAGACGCTGCAAGACATTGTCGGGACATGGTTCGATACCAGCCATCCACTGCTACTGCCGCGGTTCCTGCCCGGATCCGAGTTTGGGTCCGAACAACAGGCGCTGATAGACGAGGCCGATGCCGATCAGGGCGACGCCGAGCCCCATGAAGGACAAGGCACGCCAGATCCCTTCCAGCTCCGACATGTCGAACAGGAAGGCCTTGGCGACCGCGAGCATGATCACGATGGCCGAACCCAGACGGATGGCGCGCGCCTTCGCCCAGATGCCGAGGGCGAGCAGCATCAGGCCGTAGAGCAGCCAGGCGATGGTGTACCCCCAATTCTCGGCCGAAGAGATCGTGTCGAAATCGGGCACGCCATCGGCGAAGATCTTGCGCACCTCGAGCGTGACATAGACAAAGCCCAGTACGAAGGCACAGACCCCGCATAGCAGGGCGAAGGGCGCATTCTCCATGCCCAAATTCTTGTTTTCACCCTGGCCGACGGCGCGGCCATACCAGTGCCAGAACAGCGCCGCCGCTCCCGCCAGCAGCGCCGGCAGGGCATAGCCGGGCAGCAAGGTGTTGAAGAGGACGCCGCCGCCAATCATCTCGCCACTGACGGCAGGATTGGCGGTGATCAATGGCCCCGAGACCGTCAGGCAAAGCGCGATGATGACGCTGATCGGTGCCGCCGCTCGATACACCACGCTGGTGGTCGCCCCGGAGCGATAGACCAGCGCCATCGAAGCGGCAAAGGCGAGCGCCGTGTAGAGCCCGGCCTCGGCGAGGGACATGCCGGGATAGGCGGCTTCCTCGGCGCCGCGCAGGCCGAGGCGGATGGCAAAGACCACCGCCACGCAGGCGAGCAGGATGGCGCCGAGATCGAGGATGGCGGCGGGAATGTCCGCCTTGCGCCGGCGCAGGAGAATGCCGCCATAGTAGAACGCCGCGGCCGGTACGGCATAACGCAGCACGATATCCGGCCAATCCGGGAAGCGTTCGAGGCTGGCACCGGCCAGGGTCCAGGCTCCACCCATGCGCGCCAGCACCAGCAGGACGAATCCGGCCGCGCACCAGCGCAGGGCCGGCAGCGGCCGCAGGGTCGAGACCCAGGCCGCACCGAGCGCCGACAGGCCGAAAGCCAGGGTGAGCGGGGAATCGGTGATCAGGAAGGTGAGCGTCAGCGCCACTGCCGAAGCGCTCGCGACGGCATGGAGGGAGGAACCCGCCCCCGATGCCTCATCCTGCGCCGCCTGCCCCTCGAGCCTCAGGAAACGCTCGGTCGTCGCGGCAAACAGCAGCGCAAGCCCGGCCGCCACGGCCCCGAAGGGCAGGCTGGCACGAAGACTCTCGATGCGCAGATAGGCGATCGCCAGGGCGAAGATCGGGGTTGCCGTCCCCGCCAGTGCCAGCGCCAATGCCGGCCGTTGCGGCCTTGGATGGCGCATCAGGCTGATCGTGGTGGCCAGCAACAGCACGGCAGCCGGAATGATCGCGATCTCAAGATAGGCCTGGAGCGCGTCCGGCATCAGGAAGGGCAGATAGAGGTGGCCTGGCACCACCACCAATGGTTCGGCGGCAATCTGCCCACCGATCGGCCAGATCCACAGGCAGGCAAGCCCTGCCAGGCCTGCGATTACGGCCGCCGGGGCCAGCGCGTCGAAAGCGAGCGCAGCCGCCAGCGCCAGTGCCATCACGATCAGCAAGGTGGCAAGCGAGGCATGCCCGAACACATCCGCGCCGGCAAAGGAGACGGCCAGGACCGCAAGGCCCGCGACCGCGCCGAGGCCGATGGGATCGAAACGCTGATAGGTCTTGCCGTGATGGGGCTCGTAGATCAGCACCGCGCCGACCAAGGCGGACAAAGCGAGGATGTAGAACACCATGGCGCCGGTGTCCTCGCCCATGATGCTTCCCAGGACGAAGCCATAGCAGAAGGCAGCGATACCGGCGGCGATGGCGAGCCAGCGCCAGAGCCGAATACGGGCCAGCATGAAGGCGGCTGCCGTCACCACCACGACATAGAGGGCGAGAGCCCAGGGATTGGGCTGGTTCGAGGACACCAGCAGGGGCGCGCCATAGGCGCCGACAAGGCCGAGGCCGGCGAGCCAGGGACCATGCAGCGCCGCCGCATACATGGTGGCGATGCCGACCAGGCCGAGCAGGACGAAGGCCTGCGCGGGGCTGAGGAAATCATAGAGCGCATAGGCGGCATAGACGGTTGCGAAGAGGGCCACCGTGCCCGCGGCCGTGACCACGCCGGGAATATAGGCCGCCTGCGCCGTCGTCGGCGCCACGGGCCGGCGCCTCAGATATTCGCCGCCGGTGATGAGAGCCAGCGAGAAGACGAGGCCGGCCAGGATGCGCGCGCCAGGACCGAGGAGTTCCTCCTCGATGGCATATCGCACGAGGAAGGCACCGCCGAGTGCCAGCGCCAATCCGCCGACCCAGACGGCCCAGCGCGTTCCGAGCTTCTCCTCCAGGCTGACCTTGGGCTTGTCGGGTACCGGTCGGCGTGTGGCCTGCGCGGAAACTGCCGGCACCGGCTCCGGCCTGGCTGGCGCCGGCTCGACGGCCGGCGACTTCTCGACAGGCACGGCAGCGGGAACCGGTGCAGCCGCTTCCCGCACGGGTTCCGCGGCCTTTTTCCCTTCCGCTACCGCCGACGTAACCGGCCTGGCGGCGTCAACCGGCACCGGGCGCTGGCCCGGCAGCTGGCGAACCCTTTCCTCCAGCTCCTGCACCCTGCGCCTGAGGCCAAGCGTCATCACAAAGGCAACGATCGCCAGCACCGGAAAGGCGAGCACCAGGAGGCCGATGAGGAGGAAGGCACTTTCTTCGGACATGCTCACCCGTGGCAGGTCATTACAGCGCGGGCTCCGCGCGGAGTCAGGATGTGATCGCCGACGATCGGCCCGGCAATCGAGGTTGCTTGATCACGGACAAGGTCTTTGCCGTCACTGCAAGCGTAGCGCGCCAACGCAGCAGCAACAATTGCCGCATCGATGATCTTGGGTTTGCTTCACGACGCTCGCATCGACGATGCGATAAACATGCCATCCACAAACGCAACTTCGATGCCAGCCATACGCGAGAATTCGGCTCCCGGGTATCCCGCCGGATACAGGACCTGTGGACGTCCTCTCCAGGAGACTTGCCGGTCACGCCCACCATTTGACGCGATAGAAGATATGCTTGCCGATCTTGTCCTTCTCGCGCATGTCGCGCACCCAGCGCGGACGGACATAGTTGGCGTGATAATGCGTGGCGTTGCCGACTTCGGGGATCCAGTCCTTGGCGTTCATCACCCGCTCGGCAAGGACCAGAGCCTGTTCCCAGGGCTCCTTCTCGGTCACCTTGTCGGCGACGAGATCGCAGGCGAAGGAGAACTGGCAGCCGCCATAGCGCTTGTTGCTGGCGCCCTGATAGACCACGTCGCAGACATTCTTGGGATAGAAGGGTGAGCGCAGGCGGTTGATGATGACCTGGGCCACGGCCACCTGCCCCTCGCGGCTCTCGCCGCGTGCCTCGAAATAGATCGCCGTCGCCAGACACATCTGTGCCTTGGTGAACGCGGCCGGCGGCAGGTCGAGCGGGCGGGCCTTGCCGTCGTCCAGCCCGGGCAGGCCGGCGATGCGCGATTTCTTCTGCGCATCGGTCAAGCCTTCGTCGCTGCCGATCTCGGGCAGGGTCTGGGCATCGTCGGGCGTCATCACCGGCTGTACGTTCGCCAAGGTCATGGAAGATTGGGCCACCACCGGCTGGAGGGCACCCGGCTCGGCCATGGCGAGCTCGACAGGCAGCGCTTCGTCGGCACGGGTGGTGCTGCTGGTCAAACTGGCAAGATCGGGACGGCTCGCCGCCGGCGACATGCCGCCGGCCGGCGCCAGCGAATGATCGAGAGGGACGGCGCCGTCGTGCCCGCCGAGCTCGGCGTCGGCGATCGAGAGCCGTTCGGCAAGCTTGGTGACCACGATGGCGCTGAGCCGGGACGGCTGGAATTGCTGCAGGCCCTCGGCGGTCTCGGGCGGCTGGAGCTTGCGCGACAGACGCCCCATCGGCCTTGCACCTGTCTTGGGCATCAGCACATGCGGATCGCCCGATACCATATAGGCGACGTTCTCTCCGGCACCCCGGTCCGGCCGGCGGTCGCCCTTGGCGGTCCGGATCACCTCGGGCCAGATCGTCATGCCCTTCTTGGTGGCGTCACGGATCGGCGCGCTGGGCGGACCGACATCGTCGGGAAGCGGCATGAAATCGCTTCGGCTCGGCGTCAGTGTCAGGCTGGCCGGCATGGCGCGCAGCGTGAAGCCGTCTCCGAAGGCCGCCTGCTGCGCGGAGCCGATATCGGCAAGGCTGAGCTGCGGCATCGCGAACAGGCCGGCTCGCATCACCGAGGCACGCCGAGCGCCGAGCACACCCACGCCGCCCTGCAAGGCGCCATGCATGCTGGCGGCGACGGCCGGGCTCGCCTGCACGGCTGTCGAACGGCGATACATCATCGTGCTGGTGGCTCCGGCGCAGAGCAGAAGGGCGATGATGACGGGCCGGCGCAGCAGCATGGACGAGACTCACAGGTTCAACCAACACGGCGTCGCCGATGAGCCCATTGATGATGCATTAACCTTGATGGGGAGTTAACAGAGGCTGCCAGCCTGTTCCAACTCTGGAAGCTTTGCTCTATCCTTTCGCCATGATGTCCGCGTCCATGCCTCCCGAACAGATCGTCGCGCTGCTGCAATGGTATGCCGATATGGGCGTGGACGTGGCGATCGGGGACGAGCCGCTCGATCGCTTTGCCGAGAGCGCCCAGGCTACCCCCGCCTCCTCCCCCATGCGTTCCGCGCCCAATCCCGATCCGGCGCGCAGGCCTCCTGCTGCCACGGCGCAGCCCCGCATGGCCTCCCCGGCACCGACCCTGCTCACCACCTCTCCGGACGCGGTGGAACTGGCGGCCCGCGAACAGGCGCGCAGTGCCCGCACGCTGGACGAATTGCGGGACCTGCTCGAGCGCTTCGACGGCTGCGCCCTCAAGGCCACGGCCAACCGTCTCGTCTTTGCCGACGGTGCTCCCGACGCCGAGGTGATGTTCGTGGGCGAAGCACCCGGACGAGACGAGGACATCCAAGGCAAGCCCTTCGTCGGCCGCTCCGGCCAGTTGCTCGACCGCATGCTGACTGCCATAGGGCTCGACCGCACCAAGGCCTATATCGCCAATGTCGTGCCCTGGCGTCCGCCCGGCAATCGCGATCCCACCCCGCAGGAAACCACGATCTGCCGTCCCTTCATCGAAAGGCAGATCGAGCTGGTCGCCCCCAAGGTCCTGGTCTGCCTCGGCGCCCGCAGCGCCCAGGCGTTGCTCGGCGTCACCGACGGTATCCTGAAACTGCGCGGGCGCTGGCTCGACTATGATCTCGGCGGCCAGCGCATCCGGGCGATCGCCACGCTGCATCCGGCCTATCTGCTGCGCCAGCCGGTGCAGAAGCGCCTGGCCTGGCGCGACTTCCGCGCCATCCGCACGGCCCTGGAGCAGGATGCGCCCTGAGGCAAACGCCCCTTTGCCTCCTTTTTTCGCCGGGAGAGTCCCGTCGTTTACCGCTGCTTGTACCAAACAAGAGGGCACATTTTGGGAAAACTATATTTCCTTACGTAAGCACCACCTAGAACCCCTGTAACAGGCTTTGCGAAGACATATTTATTGGGTATGGCTTGCACAGCACAAATCACCGTGCCGGCCCGACATCGGTGAAAGGCCGGCATCCGGGGAGCAGGAGACAGGGCGATGAAACTCGACGATATGCGCGCATCCGACAATGTCGACGATCGTCGCGGCGAAGGCGGTGGTTTCGGCGGCGGTGGCGGCGGCGGAGGCTTCCCGGGTGGACGGGGCGGCATCGGCCTGGGCGGCCTGGTGATCGTGGCCGCGCTCTATTTCCTCGTCGGCCCCGAAGCGGCCTTCAATGCCCTGCAGGGCCTCAGCGGCGGAGGCGAGCCGCAGGTCCAGGAACAGCAGCAGCCACGCCCCTCCAGCCAGGCAGGCGGCGCCAACGACGCTTCGGGAACCTTCGTGCGCAAGATTCTGGGCTCGACCGAAGATACCTGGACCAAGCTGTTCCAGGAACAGGTCCGGGGCAAGAGCTACCAGCCGACCCAGCTGGTGTTGTTCAGCGGCGTAACGCGTTCGGCCTGCGGCACGGCGCAATCGGCCATGGGCCCGTTCTATTGCCCGAATGACAAGAAGGTCTATCTCGACACGGAATTCTTCGACGAGATGCGCAACCGCTTCAACGCCTGCCCGGCCGGCCAGGGCGCCTGCGCCTTCGCGCAGGCCTATGTGATCGCGCATGAAGTCGGCCACCACGTGCAGGACGAACTCGGCCTCCTGCGCGAAGGCGGGGCCGGGGCCGGCGGCGCTTCGGTGCGCCAGGAACTGCAGGCCGATTGCCTGGCCGGCGTCTGGGCCAACCGTACCCAGCAGGATTTCAAGTTCATCGAACAGGGCGACATCGAAGGCGCGCTGCAGACGGCCCAGGCCATCGGCGACGACATGCTGCAGAAGAAGATGCAGGGCTATGTCGTGCCCGACAGCTTCACCCATGGCACGGCTGCCCAGCGCCAGCGCTGGTTCGTTACCGGCCTGAAGAGCGGCCAGATCCGCTCCTGCGACACCTCCGGCGCCATCTGAGGGGAATACTTTACTCCCTTGTCATTGAGGTCGCGCAGCCCCTCACCGTACCTCTCCCCGTAAGAACGGGGCGAGGGGACTTTGACGTCGAGTTTATGCCGAAAACCTCTCATCTCGCCCAACGGTGGGGCGAGATGAGAGCTCCGAAGATCAATCGCAACACTTGCGCCTCCTCGCCCCGTTCTTACGGGGAGAGGTACGGTGAGGGGCAGCACCGCCCACGTAAACTCATTCGATTTCAGGCGGCATGCAAAGATTCAGGTCAGAAAACGAGGACCCATCCTCCCGTTCAGGCCGGCAGGCCTCCGAGTTCGGAAAGCCTGACAGGACGCCCCGATTTCATGCTGGCAACAGCCGCTGCCCCGCACAGCATCGACATCGCGCCGGCCAGTGCACCGGCGCGCTGGCCGAGCGGATCGGTCATGCCGGGGCGTAGCAGCATGTCGCGCAGGCGGTCATCGCCGCCGAAATGCCCGCCGCCGGCATGTGGCACGCTGATCCGCTCGACGTCGCCGAAATTGCGCATCAGCAGGATCTCGTCATGGTCGGGCGTCTCGAAGGCCTGGCGCTCATATTGGCGGACCTCGATGCGCCCCTTGGTACCGTTGAAGGCCAGATGATAGCCCTCGATCGGCATGAAGGTGTTGAGGGAATAGGACACGATCACCTCGTTCTCGAAGCGCAGCATCGCCGTCATGGTATCGGCGATGTCGATGTCCTCGCGATAGACGCAGCCATCGCGCACATAGCCGTCCTCGGCTGACGGGTCCTCGTAGAGCATGGTCAGCCAGGGATCCTTGCTCATGTCGAAATAGAAATCGCAATCCTGGGCATGGACGCAAGTCTGGCAACGCTCGCCGCGGAACGGCCCGTTGCGGCCGTAATTGCGCTGGGTACCGTAGGCTGAGACCTCGCGTGGCACCGAGTCCAGATACCAGTTGAGCAGATCGAAATGATGGGTGGCCTTGTGCACGAACAGGCTGCCCGAATGGGCTTCCTTGGCGTGCCAGCGCCGGAAATAGTCGGCACCATGCTGGGTGTCGAGATACCAATGGAAATCGACCGAGGTCACGGTGCCCACCGCCTCCTCGCGCAGCAATTGCTTGATGCGGGCGGCCGTGGGCGCGAAGCGATAGTTGAAGGTCACGTCGACAGGCCGGCCGGTGCGTGCCTCGGCTTCGAGGATGCGCCGGCACTTTTCCGGCGTGGTGGTCATCGGCTTTTCGGTGATTACCCGGCAGCCCGCCTCGAGCGCCTTGACGATGATCTCGTCATGGGTGTCGTCACGGCTGCAGACGATGACGATCTCCGGCTTCACGCTCGCCAGCATCAGGTCGACATCGGTGTAGACGGGCGCGTTGGTGCCGATCGCGGTGCGCGCGGCCGTGGCCCGCATCTCGTTGACGTCGCAGATCGCCACGAACTCGGCCCGGTCGCGCCAGCCTTGCAGCAATTCCTTGCCCCACATGCCCGCGCCGCGATGACCGGTGCCGACCAGCGCCACCCGATGCCGCTCGGGGCTCTCCTCATGTCTCGTCGCTTGCATCGTCATAGCGTTTCCTCATGCGGTTCTGGCTGTTGACGGCGCCCGGGAACGAGATCCTTCTCCGGAGCGCTCAGACGAAATAGTCGGGATATTGCACCCTCAACCGGTCGATGTCGGGAACCACGGCGCTCAGATGCGCCTTCATGGCCTTGCTGGCCACCTCGACGTCGCGACGGGCGATGGCATCGCGGATGAAGCTGTGCTCGGCGATGACCTGATGCATCCGGCCCGCCACCGGCAGGGTCAACCGCCGAGCCCGGTCCATCTGGACCTTGATCTGGCGCAGCAGGCGCGGAATGCTGGGATAGCCGGCGATCTGGGCAATGGCCTGATGAAAGGCTTCGTCCGCCTCGTGAAAGGCATCCTTGTCGCCGAGATCGGCCAGCAGGCGCTGGCGCGCCAGGATGGCGTCGATCGTGGCGATATCGGCTTGCGTGGCGATCTCGATGAGGCGCCGCACCGCCGTGTCCTCCAGGGACTGGCGGATCACCACCGCCTCCGGAATAGCGGCCACCGGCACCCGCGAGACGAAGGTTCCCGATTGCGGGAAGATATCGACCAGGCCGTCCTCTGCCAGGCGGATCAGGGCCTCGCGCACCGGCGTCTTGCTCACGCCGAAACGCTGGGTCAGCGCCTTCTCCTGCAAAGGCGTGCCGGGCACCAGGCGCATGCCGAGGATTGCCTCGCGCAGATCGTCATAGATCAGGGTCGCCGTGGTGACGCGCGGCCGCCTCGGACGAACGCCGGACTGCGCCGCCTTGCCTCGCGCCGTCAGGATTTCCAGCGAATGGCTCGTGTCCTGGCTCTCCATGGCCCCGGCCTGATGCGACCTCTCGCGGCATCGCGATGATCAGATTTTGACACACTAGTATCTTAGTGTTAAAGCCAACGTCAAGAGGAGACGCCAACCAGAACAGGGCCGAGCCCCGCATGGCACTTCATCCAGACAGGCTTTTGCCGATCGAACCGGACGCCAGGGCCATTGCGCGCCGCCTCTATGGGCAGGTGGCAGGCCTGCCGATCCTCTCCCCGCATGGTCATACCGACCCCAATTGGTATGCCGAGGATGCGGCCTTCCCCGACCCTGCCACTTTGTTCGTCAAGCCGGACCACTACATCACCCGCATGCTCTATTCGCAGGGCGTGCGGCTGGAAGCTCTCGGCATTGCCAGTCGCGACGGGACTGATGTCGAAGCCGATGGCCGCAAGATCTGGCGGCTGTTCGCCGACCATTGGTACCTGTTCCGGGGCACGCCGAGCCGCTTGTGGTTCGAGCATTCGCTGGAGAGCGGCTTCGGTATCACCGAGCGCCTGGCACCCGGCAATGCCGACCGCCTTTACGATGAGATCGCGACCGCGCTGCAACGGCCGGAATTCCGCCCGCGCGCGCTCTATGACCGCTTCAATATCGAGGCGATCTCCACCACGGACAGCGCCACCGACGCCTTGAAGGCCCATCAGGCCATTCGTGCCTCCGGCTGGAAGGGACGTGTCCTGCCGGCCTATCGCCCCGATGCCGTCGTCGATGCCGACCGCGCCGATTTCCGCAGCCAGGTTCGCCATCTCCTCGATCTCACCGGACAGCCAGCCACATGGGACGGTTATCTGGCGGCCCATCGCGAGCGCCGCGCTTTCTTCAAGTCGCTGGGGGCAACCTCGACCGATCACGGTCACCCCAGCGCTCGCACGGCCGATCTCGACAGGGCCGATGCTATGGCACTGTTCGCTCGTCTGCTTGCCGGCCCAGCCTCGGCCGCCGATGCCGAGTTGTTCCGGGCGCAGATGCTCACCGAAATGGCGCGGATGAGCCTCACGGACGGGCTCACCATGCAGATCCACCCGGGCTCCCACCGCAACCACAATCCGGCGCTGTTCACCCGTTTCGGTCCCGATGTCGGTGCCGATATTCCGAGGCAAACCAGCTATGTCGAGGCGCTGAAGCCTCTCCTGGACGCCGTCGGCAACGAGCCCGGTCTCACCATCGTGCTCTTCACCCTGGACGAAACGGCCTTCAGTCGGGAACTCGCGCCCCTTGCCGGCCATTATCCGGTGCTTCGGCTCGGGCCGCCCTGGTGGTTCCTCGACAGCCCGGAAGGCATGCGTCGGTTCCGAGAACTCGCGACCGAGACGGCAGGCTTCTACAACACGGTCGGCTTCAACGACGATACCAGGGCCTATCTGTCGATCCCGGCTCGCCACGACATGGCTCGCCGCGTCGACTGTGCCTTCCTCGCCCGGCTGGTCGCCGATCATCGCCTGGAGGAGGACGAGGCCGCCGAGATCGCCGTGGACCTTGCCTATAACCTCGCCAAGCGCGCCTACAAACTCTGACATTGCATGCCGTGGCGGCGCGTAATGTCACGTAACGTCATATCGATATCGAAACGCACGAGTACAAAGACAGGAACGCAGAAAAACCGGCCTTCGAGCAACCAAACGGACCGGAAAAGGGGGGAAGCCATGAGTGCCCATCTCGTCAGTCGTCGTGCCATGTTGGGAGCCGGATGCGGATTTGCCGCCTCCATCACGCTGGGCAGCCCGGTCCTGGCCCAGGACAAGCAACTGAGGGTATTCTGGTGGGGCTCGCAGGAGCGGGCCGACCGCACCAACAAGGCAGTGGATGCCTTCCGGGCGGCCAACGCCGGCATCGACACCAAGACCGAATTCACCGGATGGAGCGACTACTGGCCCCGTCTCGCCACGCGCGTCGCCGGGCGCAATGCACCGGACCTGGTGCAGATGGACTACCGCTACATGTTCGAATATGCCCGCCGCGGCGCCATCGTGCCGCTCGACCAGTATCTGGGCAACCTTCTCGACATCGCCGATTTCGGAAAGACCAATCTGGGGTCCTGCAGCGTCGACGGCAAGCTCTACGGCATCAATCTGGGGGTCAATTCCTCCGCCATGGCCTATGACGCGGCGGCCTGGCAGGAAACAGGCGTCGAGCCGCCGAAATTCGGCACGAGCTGGGAGGAATTCGCCAGCAAATGCGAAGCTTTCGGCAAGGCCAACAAACGCAAGAAATTCTACGCTTCCGTCGACGCCAGCGGCCTCGAACCGGCTTTTGAGCTCTGGCTGCGTCAGCGCGGCAAGGCGCTTTATGACGACAAGGGCTCGGTCGCCTTCGACGCCAAGGACGCGGCCGACTGGTTCAAGCTGTGGGGAGCCCTGCGCGATTCCGGCGGCTGCGTCACCGCCGACATCCAGGCCCTCGACAAGCTCACGCTGGAGACCTCGCCGCTAGCTCTCGGCTATGCTGCTGCCAGCTTCCTGCATTCCAACCAGTTCATCGGCGCCCAGCAGCTCAGCAAGGCCAAACTGTCGATCACGGCCTATCCCGTGATGACCGACGGCAAGCCCGGCCACTATCTCAAGCCCTCGCAGATGTGGTCGATCTCCTCGGACGCCAAGGCACCGGAGCTTGCCGTCAAGCTGGCCAATTTCACTGTGCATGATCCCGCCGGCGTCAAGATCCTCGGCGTGGAACGAGGGGTGCCCGCCTCCCCCGCCATGCGCGACCTTGCGGCCGCCTCGCTCGACGATGTCAGCAGGCAGATGGTCGATTATGTCGGCAAGCTCGATCCCTATGTCGGGCCCCTGCCGCCCTCCCCGCCCAAGGGAGCCGGCGAGATCTCCTTCGTGCTGCAGCGCATCAGCCAGGAAGTCGCTTTCGGGTCGACGCCGGAACAAGGGGGCGAGCAGTTCGTCACGGAAGCCGAGTCGATCCTCAAACGGGGTTGAGTGCCATGCCCCCGACCACTCTGGCCTCGACGACACTGGCCCACCCCAGCGAGATCTCCGAAAGCTGGCTGCGGCAGGCCCTGCGCCGCAATAGTGCCGGCTATCTGTTCCTGGCTCCCTGGCTGATCGGCTTTCTCGGCCTCACCCTGGGGCCGGCTCTGGCTTCGCTCTATCTGTCCTTCACCGATTACGACCTGCTGCAGAGCCCGCAATTCGTCGGCACCGCCAACTATGTGCGCATCGCCACCGCCGATCCGAAATTCGCGGCGGCGATGAAGGTGACCTTCACCTATGTGATCCTGTCGGTGCCGCTCAAGCTGATCTTCGCCCTCGCTTTGGCCATGGCCTTCAATCGCGGCATCAGGGGGCTTCCGCTCTATCGCGCCATTTTCTACCTGCCCTCGCTGCTCGGCGCTTCCGTTGCGATCGCGGTGCTGTGGCGCCAGCTCTTTGCCGCCGACGGCCTCGTCAATTCCCTCCTTGCCCTCGCCGGCATCGACGGGCCGAGTTGGATCTCCAATCCGCGCTATTCGCTCTATACACTGGTAGCGCTCTCGGTCTGGCAGTTCGGCTCGCCGATGATCATCTTCCTGGCGGGCCTGCGCCAGATTCCGCAGGACATGTACGAGGCAGCCAGCCTGGACGGCGCCTCCAAGGCCCGGCAATTCTTCAAGATCACGCTGCCGCTGCTCACCCCGGTGGTGTTCTTCAACTTCGTCATCCAGACCATCGAGGCCTTCAAGGCCTTCACGCCCGCCTTCATCATCTCCGAGGGCAATGGCGGCCCGATCAACTCGACCCTGTTCTACACGCTCTATCTCTACCAGGAAGCCTTCGGTTTCTTCCGCATGGGCTATGCCTCGGCACTGGCCTGGATCCTGGTGCTGATCATCGCCTTCTTCACCGCCTTCTCCTTCCTGACCGCGCGCTATTGGGTGCATTACGATGACTGATGCCGCCGCCATGCACGCGCCGGAACGATCAGTCCTGCGCTCCGCCCTGATCCACGCCGCCCTGATCGCCGCCTCCTTCGTGATGCTCTACCCCCTGCTCTGGATGCTGGCGGGCTCGGTGCGGCCGGCCGACGACATCTTCGGCGGCCAGACCTCGCTGATCCCCTCCCAGGTCTCGATCCGGGCCTATGAAACCGGCTGGTTCGGCCTGCAGGTCAGCTTCGGCACCTTCTTCCTCAACTCGCTGGCCATTTCCGTGCTGGCGACCATCGGCAATGTCATGGCCGCCTCGCTGACGGCCTATGCCTTCGCGCGGCTCCAGTTCTTCGGCAGGAATTTCTGGTTCGCCCTGATGCTGGGCACACTGATGCTGCCCTATCACGTCACCCTCATTCCCCAATATGTGCTGTTCCTCAACATCGGCTGGGTCAACACCTGGCTGCCGCTGGTGGTGCCCAAATTCCTCGCCGTCGATGCGTTCTTCATCTTCCTGATGGTGCAGTTCTTCCGCGGCCTGCCGCGCGAACTCGACGAGGCCGCGATGATGGATGGCTGCAGCGCCTGGCGCATCTATTGGAAGATCGTGCTGCCGCTTTCCGTTCCCGTGCTCGCCACCGCCGCGATCTTCTCCTTCATCTGGACCTGGGAGGACTTCTTCGGGCCGCTGATCTATCTGGGCGACATCCACACCTATACCGTGCAGCTCGGCCTGCGCTCGCTGGTCGATGCCAGCGGCACCTCCGATTGGGGCGCGCTCTTCGCCATGTCGGTGCTCTCCCTGATCCCGATCTTCCTGGTCTTCCTGTTCTTCCAGCGCCTTCTGATCGAAGGCATCGCCACCACCGGCATGAAACGCTGACGACACACTTTTGCGGAAAATTGATATGAGACCTTTGAAATTCGCCGTCATCGGCATCAATCACGACCATATCCACGGCCAGATCGGGGCACTCAGGCAGGCAGGTGCCGTCTGCACCGGCTTTCATGCCGCCGAGGACGATCTCGCCACCGCCTTTGCCGCGGCCTATCCTGATATCCCGTGCGTCGCCGAAGCGGACAGGCTCTATGAGGATCCCGCCATCGACGTCATCGTCAGCGCCGCCATTCCGGGTGACCGGGCCGACATCGCCATCACGGCCATGCGTCACGGCAAGGACGTGCTCCTGGACAAGCCGGGCATGACCAGCCTCGACCAGCTCGAAAGCGTGCGCCTGGTTCAGGCCGAAACCGGGCGCATCCTCTCCATCCTCTATTCGGAGCATTTCGAGGTGCCCGCCACCGTCAAGGCCGGCGAACTGGTGGCAGCCGGCGCCATCGGCGAGGTCGTGACCATGACCGGTCTCGGCCCGCATCGCCTGCGCAAGCCCCAGCGGCCGGGCTGGTTCTTCGAGCGCGAGCGCTATGGCGGTATCCTCGTCGATATCGGCGCCCACCAGTTCGAGCAGTTCCTGTTCTTCACCGATGCCGAGGATGCCGACATCCTGTCGGCCGCCGTCGGCAATCGTGCCAATGCCGACAGACCGGGCCTGCAGGATGTCGGCGATGTCCATCTGCGCACGCCCGGGGGCGTCACCGGCTATATCCGCGTCGACTGGTTCACGCCGGACGGCCTGCCGGTGTGGGGCGACGGGCGGCTCTTCATCACCGGCACGCACGGCACCATCGAGCTGCGCAAATATGTCGATGTCGCCGGCCGCGACGGCGGAGACCATCTCTTCCTGACCGACCGCAAGGGCATGCAGCATATCGATTGCTCGGCGGTCGAGCTCCCCTTCGGGCGGCAGTTCATCGCCGATGTCTTCGAGCGCACCGAGACGGCCATGCCGCAGGCCCGTTGCTTCAAGGCGATGGAACTCGCCCTCAGGGCCCAGCAGCACGCCGAGGAGGCCGCGTGATGGGCGAGATCAAATCCGTCGCCGTCGTTGGGCTGAACATCGGCCGCTCCCACATCGCCGAAGCCTATGCGTTGCGCCCCGAGCGCTGGCGGCTCGCCGCCGTCTGCGACCGCAACCAGGAGCGCCTCGATGCGGTGGCCGACGAATTCTCGGCCGAGAGTCGCACGCTGCATTTCGACGAACTTCTCAAGCGCGACGATATCGACGTGATCGACATCGCCACGCCGCCCGCCACCCATTTCGAGCTGGTCAGCCGTGCCCTGGCGGCCGGCAAGCATGTCGTCTGCGAGAAACCGCTGGTGGGCTCGCTGCACGAGGCCGACCTTCTCGCCAATGCCCAGGCCCAGAGCGGCCAGATCCTGATGCCGATCTTCCAGTACCGTTTCGGCGAGGGCGTGCAGAAGGCCAGGCGCATCATCGAGGCGGGGCTGGCGGGCAAGCCCTATCTCGGCACGGTCGAAACCCATTGGAAGCGCACGCCCGACTACTATGCCGTCTATTGGCGCGGCAAGTGGGACACCGAACTCGGCGGCGTGCTGATGACCCATGCCATCCACCAGCACGACATGATGACCTACCTGATGGGCCCGGTACGGCGGCTGTTCGCGCGGGCGGCGACGCGGGTCAACGCCATCGAGGTGGAGGACTGCGTCTCCTCCTCCTGGGAAATGGCCAATGGCGCGCTGGTGGCCGCCAGCGCCACTCTGGGCTCGCAGAACGAGATTTCGCGACTGCGCCTTTGCTTCGAAAACGTCACCTTCGAGAGCGGCGGCGAGGCCTATTCGCCGGGCGACGAACCCTGGACCATCCTGCCGGCGAACGAGGCCGTAGCCGCCGATATCAAGGATCTCGTCGCCGACCTGCCCCCGGTCGGCCGCCGCTTCCTCGGGCAGATGGACGCTTTCCATGAGGCGCTGCATAGCCGCGGACCGGTGCCGGTCACGGTCGATGATGCGCGCCGGGCGCTGGAACTGGCGACTGCCTTCTATCACTCGGCCCAGACCGGCAGCGACGTCAAGCTGCCGATCGGGCCGGATCACCCCAAATATCGCGGTTGGCGGCCTTAGAGAACCGCCCGCAAATGAGGACGTGTCATCCCCGGCACGGCCAACGGCCGTGGGAAGGGGATCCAGGGGCCGTTGGACACACCTAATAGTCCCTGGATCCCCTTCCCGGGGTCTACGACCCCGCCGGGGATGACAGTCCCTTGGGTTCAATCAAGTGCGAATGGCTTGTAGGGAGGACGGCATGGCGACCAGCATCAGGCTCGACAAGGTGGTGAAGCGCTATGGTTCGCTGGACGTGATTCATGGCGTCGACCTCGTCATCGAACCGGGCGAGTTCACGGTGTTCGTCGGCCCGTCCGGCTGCGGCAAGTCCACTCTCCTGCGCATGATCGCCGGGCTCGAGCCGATCTCGGGCGGCGACCTCCTCATCGACGGCGAGCGCATGAACAATGTGCCGGCCTCGCGCCGGGGCATCGCCATGGTGTTCCAGTCCTATGCCCTCTACCCCCACATGACGGTGTACAAGAACCTCGCCTTCGGCCTGGAAACCGCCGGCTACAAGCGGGCCGAGATCGAGACGCGGGTGCACCATGCCGCCCGGATCCTCAAGATCGAGAATTATCTGCAGCGTCGCCCCAAGGCCCTGTCCGGCGGGCAGCGCCAGCGCGTCGCCATCGGGCGGGCCATCGTGCGCGAACCGCGCATCTTCCTGTTCGACGAGCCGCTCTCCAATCTCGACGCGGAACTGCGCGTGCAGATGCGGGTCGAGATCGCCAAGCTGCACCAGGACCTCGGCAACACTATGATCTATGTCACCCACGACCAGGTCGAGGCGATGACCATGGCCGACAAGATCGTCGTGCTGCGCGACGGCGTGGTGATGCAGGTCGGCGCACCGCTCGACCTCTACAACGCACCGGCCAACCAGTTCGTGGCCGGCTTCATCGGCTCGCCCAAGATGAACTTCCTGGCCGGCCGCCTGACCGGGACCGGCGATGCGATCGAAGTCGCCGGGCAATCGGTTCGCCTCGGCGCGCCACTGCCAGGCGCGACGGCAACGGCGCCCATCACTTTCGGCGTTCGCCCCGAGCACATCCTCGTCGGTAGCGAGGCCGGCGAGCCGCTCGGCGAGGTCAAGGTCCATCTGGTCGAGCATCTCGGTGGCGAGACGGTGCTCTATGCGACCACCACGGGCGGCGAGAACCTGACCATTTCGGCCCCCGGCCAGTTGCGGGTCCGCCATGGCGAAACCGTGCCGCTACGCGCCGACCCCGCCCTCTGCCATGTCTTCGACAGCGGGGGAGCTTCGCTGCGGCGATAGGTTCCCTGGGACCGCCGGCTTCCGGCCGGCTCTTCCTTTCCGCACGTGCGACGGTTCCAAGAGCCGGCTGGAAGCCGGCGGTCCCAGGAGCGCCTGCCTCACCGCACCGTCCCCACTCCACCCGTAAAAGCACGCGCGCGCAAGGCATGAGTCCCCAAGCGCCCGCCCGCCAGCAGCGCCTTGCGCGGCGCCAGCATGGCCTGCTTCCGTCTGCGGCTACGCGACAGCTTGAGCACGATTTCGCTGAGCCTTGCGCGCCAGCCATAATCGTCGACAGCGCCACGAAACAGCATCGCAACCGGCAGGTCGTTTGCTCTTTGCAATCGCTGCATCATCACGCCGGCTTCGCGGAACCAATCGCTTTCCAGCCGGACGCCCGGCGCCATCACCAGCACCCAGTCGCTGCGGGCAGCCTCCAGCCCGGCCCTGGCATCGCCCTCGACGATGACACAACCGACCGCGTCGGCGACCAGCCGCGTGCCCTGCGACGGCCCGGATTCCGCTACCACCACCACCTCGCGCACAAAGCCATCCGCCGCCGCCGGGACAAGGGCAGCCAGCGTTTCCGCCAGCGCGACTTCCTGGCCGTTTGCGGCGATAACGACACTGATCATGGCAAGTCTGGTCCGACTGGAACGGTCACTTTTTTCAAAGGTCCGCATATCATGCACCACCGCCCGACGTGAGGGGCGCGAAGGCGCGATCCTGCTCAAATGATTGGCATTTTGGTTTCGCTTGCCCGAATGTTCTCTTTTTGTTCTAATGGGAACAGAGAAATTTGATTCGCGGAGGCGGCCATGGGCGTGCCGATAAGCAAGGTCTCTCTCACCGATGCGGTGCCGGTGGGCACGACCGTTGTCGACATCGAGCGGCGGCGGGGACGCGGCGCCGGCTCCAATGCCAGTGGGCGCTTCGAGGGGCTGTCGCGCTTCATCGAGGATGACGGCTGGAACTCGATCGAGGAATTGCCGACCCTGCGCACCGAAATCCAGGAGGAGCAGGCCCGCAAGATCATCACCTTCAACGACTCGCCGGACATTTCCTTCGACCGTTCGATCAACCCCTATCGCGGTTGCGAACATGGTTGCGTCTATTGCTTCGCCCGGCCGACGCACGCGCATATGGGCCTCTCGCCGGGGCTCGACTTCGAGACCAAACTGTTCGCCAAGCCGAATGCCGCGTCCCTCTTGGAAAAGGAGTTGTCGGCGAAGAACTACCAGCCGCGCACCATCGCGATGGGCACCAATACCGATCCCTATCAGCCGATCGAGCGCCAGCGCTGCATTACTCGTTCCATCCTGGAGGTTCTCGATAGAGCCAGCCATCCGGTCGGCATCGTCACCAAATCGGGCCTGATCACGCGCGACATCGACATTCTCGCGCGTCTTGCCCGGCGTGGCCTCGTCAAGGTCGCTTTGTCGGTAACCACCCTCGACGCCAAGCTGTCCCGCTCGCTCGAACCGCGCGCGGCCACGCCGTCCCTGCGGCTGAAGGCCATGCGCCAATTGGCCGATGCCGGCATTCCCGTGACGGTGATGGTGGCGCCGATCATCCCCAAGATCAACGATGCCGAGATCGAGCGCATCCTCGAGGCGGCCCGTGCGGCTGGTGCCCGCGAGGCGGGTTACGTCATGCTGCGCCTGCCGCTGGAAATTTCGGGCCTGATGCGCGATTGGCTCAACGAGCATCGCCCCGATGCCATGAACCATGTCTTCTCGCTGATGCGCTCGAGCCGGGACGGCAAGGACTATGATTCACGCTGGGGCCTGCGCATGTCCGGCACCGGGCCCTATGCCTGGATGATCGGCCGGCGCTTCGAACTGGCAGCCGCGCGGCTCGGCATCAACGCCAGGCGGCTGAAACTGCGCACCGACCTGTTCACCCGCCCGGTGCGGATGGGCGAACAATTGGCATTGTTCTGATCAAGCCACTCTTTCGTCCATCGGTCGCGTTGCCCCGCCATCTGGCCAGCGGGTGGCAGTCATCCCTTGCTGTTGCCGAACCAGGACGAGCGCTGTGGCTTGGCCGGGGCAGAAGAAGGCTCGCTCACGGTGGGGCCGGGCAATTCGCTCACTGGTGTCAGGGTGGCCGAGGCCCAGAAGGAATTGCCGGCCAAGGCGTGCTCGGCGAGCTTGCGATAGGTCGCCAGGCGACGATCGATCCGCTCGCCGATGTCATAGGCGGCGAGTTCCTGGGGTGTCGGGTCACGACCGACTTCCTTCTTGAACGCCACCAGCCAGTCACGCTTGTTCTGCATGGAAAGGGAGAACGCGAGGAGGCCGACGACATCCTCTTCGTCATGCACCAGACGATCGAAAACATTGTCGGAGGCCAGGCCGGCCTTGGCCGGAGCCGGAGTTGATGCCACTTCGCTCTTGGGTTGATGGTCCTGAGAAGGCGCAACTGCCTCGATATCGGTCACGTTCTTTTGCATTCCACCTCGCCCTGCAACAAACGCTATCTGCCCAGACGCCAGCTACCGTCGTCGGCAACATGCCGTGAAATATTGCGGCTCAACTTGACACGGCAGAGATACAAAGCAAGTCACGATTTGTATCGGTACAGCTTCGACCCATCCTCCGCGCTGGACCTGTCGGCAGGAATCTTCTAACGCCAGTTCATGACAAAACTTCTTCTCGCTGGCGTCGACGAGGCTGGCCGGGGACCGCTGGCCGGCCCGGTTTCGGCAGCCGCCGTCATCCTTGATCCTGACAGAGTGCCCGTCGGCCTGGCCGATTCCAAGGTCATCACGGCGGCACGACGCGAGGAGCTCTATCAGGAGATCATGGCGTCGGCGCTTTCGGTGTCGGTTGCCTTTTCGAGCCCGGCTTTGATCGACCGGCTCAACATCCGCGGCGCCACGCTCGACGCCATGCGGCGAGCCGTCAGGGGCCTGTCCCTGCGCCCTTCGTCGGTGGAGATCGACGGCAAGGACGTGCCGCACGGCCTGCAGCTTCCGGCCCGCGCCATCATCGACGGCGATGCCCTGGTGCCGGCTATTTCCGCTGCCTCGATCATCGCCAAGGTCACCCGCGACCGCCTGATGATCAAGCTGGCGGTCACCTATCCGCTCTATGGCTTCGAGCGCCATATGGGCTACGGCACAGCCGAACATACCGCCGCCATCGACACGCATGGCCCCTGCCCGCACCACCGCCTGACATTCGGCAGGCTCAAGGCTTATCGGGTTTGAAGAGGAGGGACAGCGCGTCCCCCTCATCCGGCTGCCGCCACCTTCTCCCGCAAGGGGAGAAGGGATTTCATCGGGCTCGCTTTTGCCACATCCGGCCGCTTCAACATCGCGCGGCCTGTCCCACAAAGGCTCCTTCTTCCCTTGCGGGTGCCGTCAACTCCCTTGAGTTGACTAGAGGTCCCGGCAGGGGGATGAGGGGTGCAACACCTCCTACGGTGCGATCACGCCCTTGCGGAAGATGAAGCAGCCATAGAAGCGGCGCTCGCCGGTGGCGATGACGCAATAGGCTTTCTTGGCGTGTTCGTAGAATTCCATGCGCTCGATCGAGGTCATCGGCCAGGACTTGCCTTCCGCCTTGTCGATGGCCGCCTGCACCTCCTGCTGGACCGCCGGGATTTCGTCAGGCGAGCCGACGATCTCCATGCGGCGGGCCGAGTCGTCGACGAAGGTGTCGAGCGGCACGACCGAAAGCACGGCCTCGACCGCCCGCGCCGCCGTTACGCCGTCGATACGCAGGAGATCGCCCAGCACCGTTTCGCGGGCAACCGAGTCGGCCGGGAAATTGGTGTCGCAGATCACCAGCGTATCGCCATGGCCCATGGCCCGGAGGGCATAGAGCACATCGGCATTCAGCAACGGATCGATGTTCTTGAGCATGATACTTTCCTATTTTGCGATCTGCGCAGGCTTGGTCTGCATGAGTTTGGCCTGCAGGATGACGACGACCAGCAGGAAGGCGCCGCGCACCACCGACTGCCAATAGGCCGAGAGCGAGATCCAGCCCATGCCGTTCTCGAAATTGAGGATGGTGTAGATCAGGCCGAGCAGCAAGGCGCCGGCCAGTGTGCCGCCAATGGAGCCCTTGCCGCCCGTCAGCAGCGTGCCGCCCACCACCACCGAGGCGATGGCGATCAGCTCCCAGCCAATGCCTTCGATCGGCTGCCCCGCCCCGAATTGCGAGGCCAGGATCACGCCCGCCATGCCGGCCGTCACGCCGGAGATCACATAAACAGCGAAGATGGTACGATTGACCGGCAAACCCATCAGGCGGGAGGCTTCCGTGCCGCCACCGACCGCCAGCACGTGCCGGCCGAAGGAGGTGGAGTTGAGGGTCACCGCACCCACGATATAGGCCGCCAAGGCGATCCAGGCCGGCGTCGGGAAACTGAGGACGAAGCCGAGAATATTCGCAGCGATGCCGGCATTTTCGGCGTCCACCCATTCGGGCCTGATGAAGCTGAGCAGATCGCCCTGTCCGAGCACGGTGAAGGCGGTATCGTAGGAAGCCGAAACTGACTGGTTGTTGGCCAGCAGCAAGGCCGTACCCTGTGCCGCCAGCATGGTGGCCAGCGTCGCGATGAAAGGCAGGATCTTCAGGCGGGTGATGATCAGCGCATTGATGAGGCCGACAATCGCCCCCGCCGCAAGCCCGCCAGCCACACCGGCAAGCAAGCCATAGGAGCTGAGATAGGCGGACACGACGCTCGCCAGCGCGGCGGTGGTGCCGACCGACAAATCGATGCCGCCGGTCATGATCACGAAACACATGCCGAGGGCCACCAGCATGAACATCGAGTTGTAACGCAGCACGGTCTGGATGTTGTAGGTGCCGAGGAAACCGTCATAGCGCCAGGCACCGAAGGCCGCGAGCAGCACGAGGGCGAGCAGGACGCCGATCACCGGCGTGAACTGGAATTTCTTCATCACGCCGTTCCCTGCCGCTGGAGCCAGACGGCGAGCACGATCAGCACCGCCTTGGCAATGAGGGCCGCCGCATCCGGCACGCCGTTGGCAAGCAAGGTATAGCGCACCAGCTGGATGATCAGGGCTCCGAACAGGGTGCCGACGATGGTGGCCCTGCCGCCCGAAAGCAGCGTGCCACCCACGGCCACCGCAGCGATGGCATCGAGTTCCTTGCCCATGCCGATCAGATTGGCATCGGCCGCCGAGTTCATGGCGATCTCGATGAGACCCGCAATGCCGGCGCACAGCCCGCAGATGAAATAGACCAGCACCTTGACCCGGGCGGCCGGCACGCCGGCGAGCCGGGCCGCCGATTCATTGCCGCCGACCGCCAGGACCTGGCGGCCGAAGACGGTGCCCTTGAGCACATAGGCGGCCGCGATCACCAGAACAGCCATGATCCAGACCTGGAACGGCAATCCCAGGACCTTGCCGAGCGCGATCGCCTGGAATTCAGGGACCTTGAAGACCTGCAGGTCGCCATTGGTGGAGACCTGGGCAAGCCCCCTGCCCGCGATGAACAGGATCAGCGTCGCGATGATCGGCTGGATGTTGTAGCGCGTGATCAGCCAGCCATTGAACAGGCCGAACAGGCCGGCCACCAGCACCGGAATGACGATACCGAAGGCGATCGCGACATAGAGGCTGGGAAAATCCACGAGCTTGCCGGTGAAGATCATCGGCGACAGCGCACCGGCGATCGCCATCAGCGAGCCGACCGACAGGTCGATGCCGCCGGTCGCGATCACCAGCGTCATGCCGATGCCGACGATCACGATGGTGCAGACCTGGGTGAGGTTGAGCAGCAAGGTCTGGGTGGTAGCAAAATTGGGGGTGACGGCGAAATTGAAGCCGATCAGAAGCAGCAGCGCGATGAAGACACCGTAGCGCTGCAGGAACGCAGGAACGTCACGCATGGCCGGGTTTTCCGTGGGCTGGCGTTCCAGTCTCTTCGGCGACAGGGCTGGCGCCGTGGGCCATGGCGGCCATGATGCTGTCCTCGCTGATATCGGGCGGACGCAGTTCCGCCACGCTCAAGCCGTCGCGTAGCACGAAGACGCGGGTCGCTGCCTCGATGATTTCCTCAAGTTCGGACGAAATCACCAGCACGCCGAGGCCCTCGGCGGAAAAGCGCCGGATCAGGTTGAGAATTTCCGCCTTGGCACCGACATCGATGCCGCGGGTGGGTTCATCCAGAATGAGAAGTTTGGGATTCATGCACAGCCAGCGAGCGAGCAGGACCTTTTGCTGGTTGCCGCCGGACAATTCGCGGATCTTCTGATCCGGGCTCGAGCATTTGATGCCGATTTCCTTGATGAAGCGCTCGACGATCCGCCTCTGCTCGGCCATGTCGAAGCGGCCGGAGCGAGAGAGGGCAGGCATCAGTGCAAGAGTGAGATTGTCGGCAACCGACATGTCGGGAATGATGCCCTCGACCTTGCGATCCTCCGAGCAGAAACCCATGCCGGCCTTGATGGCCTCGGCGGGCGAACGGAAATCCGTCCTGGCGCCGCCGAAGGCGATCTCTCCCTTGGCCCGGCGATCGGCGGCAAAGATGGCGCGAGCGGTCTCGGTCCGCCCCGAACCGAGCAGGCCGGCCAGTCCGACAATCTCGCCCTTGTCGATCGAAAGCGTGGCGTCGCTCACCCGCCGACCGACCGCAAGCGAACGCACGCCGAGCAATTCCTCCCGGCGTGACGGCGCTTCGTCGCGCTCAGCGGCGGTGGGGCCGGCCATTACCTCGGCCAGGGCTCTGCCAAGCATGGTGGTGACCAGAGTGAGCTTGGGCATCTCCTGCATGGCCGAAACGGCGACCGTGCGCCCATCCCGCATGATGGTCACCCGGTCGCAGACCGCATAGAGCTCGTCGAGCTTGTGCGTGACGAACAGCACCGAGACCCCATCGCTCTTCAATTGCCGGATGGTGCGCAGCAGCACCGCCACTTCGGCCTCGTCGAGGGAGGAGGTCGGCTCGTCCATGATCACCAGGCGGGCCTTGAAGGATACCGCGCGAGCGATCGCCACCATCTGCTGGATGGCGGTGGGGAATCCCCCCAAGGGTTGGGTAACGTCGATATTGACGTCAAAACGGGCCAGCAGTTCCCGCGCGCCGGCATTCATCGCCTTCCAGTCGATAAACAGGCCCGCACGCTTGGGCTCGCGACCGAGATAGATGTTCTCGGCAACCGAGCGATAGCCGATCAGGTTGAGTTCCTGGAAGATGGTGCTCACCCCCAGGCGCTGGGCCTGCTGCGGAGAGCTCGCCTGCCAGGGCGCCCCTCCAAAGGTGATCGTGCCGCCATCATGCGAATGAGCACCGTTGAGGATCTTGATCATGGTCGACTTGCCGGCCCCGTTCTGGCCGACCAAGGCCATGACCTCGGCAGGAGCAATCTCGAGGGTCGCGCCATGCAGGACTTTGACACCGCCAAAGCTCTTGGTGATGGCTTCCATGGAAAGAAGCGCAGACGATGCTGCCATTCGGTCTCCGGCTCATAATGGCGGCAAAACCCGCCTCTATCATTGTAAACAATCGAGCATAGGCTCAATCTTTGTCATGTCCGGGCTCGATCCGGACATCCAGGCTCTCCATCGTAAAAGAAGAGCTGGATTGCCGATCGAGACCCAATGCGGCCCACTCAAGGAGGAAACGCTCCCTTTTGTCATAGCCGGGCTTGACCCGGCTATCCAGAAGCCACGCAGCCGATCGGGCAACAGGGACTGGATTGCCGGGTCAGGCCCGGCAATGACAAAGGTCGCGCCAACTCCAAGTGGACGAGCCGCAAGGAGCCAAGCCCGGCAGCGACAGGGGTCAGTGCCTTACAACAGCCGGATCAATAGGATTCCGGCAGATAAGCAGCGATGTTGTCCTTGTTGAACAGCCGGTCGGTATTGACGAGACGCGGCGCTACGGCTTCGCCGGCGGCATATTTGACGATGGCATCGAAGGCGGCCGGACCGAATTTCGGATTGCATTCGATCAGGACGAGGATCTTGCCATCCGAAACGGCCTGGGCCGCATCGCGTGTACCGTCGATCGAGGCGAGGATCAGGTCCTTGCCCGGCACCTTGCCGGCAGCCTCCATGGCGGCGATGGCGCCCATGGTCATCTCGTCATTATGCGAATAGAGGGCGGTGGCGTCGGGATGGGCCTGGTAGAGCGTCTCGAAGACCTGGCGCCCCTTGTCGCGAGCGAAGTCACCCGACTGGGAGGCGATGATCTTTATGTCGGGATAGGCCTTGATCGCCTTCTCGAAGCCCGTCTTGCGGTCATTGGCCGGAGAAGAGCCGACCGTGCCCTGCAATTCGATGATCTTGGCCTTGCCATTGACGGCCTTGGCCAGATATTCGCCAGCCATCTCGCCTTCCTTGATGAAGTCCGAGCCGATGAAGGCGACATAATCCTTGCCGCCCTTGGCGAGATTCACATCGACGCCGCGATCGATGAGGAAGAGCGGGATGCCCGCCTTCTTGGCTTCCATCACCGCCGGCACCAGCGGCTTTTCCTCGCGCGGCGACAGCAGGATGACGTCGACCTTCTGGGCGATCATCGAGCGTACGTCGGCAACCTGCTTGGCGGCCGAGCCGGCGGCATCGGTGTAGACGAGCTGCCAGCCCCGCTTCTGGGCCTCGTCCTTCATGCTGGCGGTCTGGGCAAGGCGCCAGGGATTGTTGCTCTCCGTCTGCGCAAAGCCGACTTTGTAAGTATCCTTCTTCTTCAGCTTGGGCAGGTCGGCATAGGCCGGCACCAGCCCGAGGCCGGTGAACGCAGCACTGCCGGCCGCGATCTGCAGCAAGGAACGACGCGTGATCATTTTTCTCTCCCGTTTGGGCCCTTGTTCCGACGGGCCCGGACCGATGGCAGCGCAGTTTCCGTGCCAGGGTCGGCGGCTAGAATGGTCGGACAATTTGAACCGCGTCAAGTCATCAATTTGAGCAGAACCCGGACAATCACAAGCAAGCTCGGCCACGACACAAGCGTCCCGTTCCGGCACGAAATTTTTATCGCGGCGGCAACGCGGAATTTACCAAACCAGCCCAGGATCCAACGTGTTGTCAGTAAGCGTTGCGTATGAGTACCCCATGAGTATCTCGCGTACCGGAGCCGCCCAAGCGCTTCGGATGAGCCCTGGGTTGAAGCGTGTAGAATCGCGTTCGTCGCTTGTGGCGGGCGCGGTTCTACCGCTCGATACCATCATCGAAGGCGATTGTATTGCCGCGTTGCAGCGCCTGCCAGCCGCAAGCGTGGATCTCGTCTTTGCCGATCCGCCCTATAACCTTCAGTTGGGCGGCGATCTTCAGCGGCCCGACAATTCCATGGTCGATGCCGTCGATGACGACTGGGACAAGTTCGCCTCCCTGCGCGAGTATGACGACTTCACCAGGGCCTGGCTCGCCGCCGTCAAGCGCGTGATGAAGCCGGATGCCACGCTGTGGGTGATCGGCTCCTACCACAACATCTTCCGGGTCGGCGCCAGCCTGCAGGATCTCGATTTCTGGATCCTCAACGACATCGTCTGGCGCAAATCCAACCCGATGCCGAATTTCCGCGGCAAGCGCTTCACCAATGCGCATGAGACCCTGATCTGGGCCTCGCGCGACCAGCGCTCACGCTACACCTTCAATTACGAGGCGCTGAAGGCCGGCAACGAGGATGTGCAGATGCGCTCCGACTGGCTGATTCCGCTGTGCACCGGCTCCGAACGGCTCAAGGACGACGAGGGGCGCAAGGCCCATCCGACCCAGAAGCCGGAGGCGTTGCTGGGGCGCATCCTGCTCGCCGCCTCCAAGCCGGGCGACGTCGTGCTCGACCCCTTCTTCGGCTCGGGCACCACCGGCGCCGTCGCCAAGAAGCTCGGCCGCCACTTCGTCGGCATCGAACGCGACCAGGCCTATATCGCCCATGCCCGCGAACGCATCGCCCTCGCCGCGCCTGTCGACGATGCCGCCATGCTGGCACCGGCCGAGAAACGCTCCGAACCGCGCATTCCCTTCGCCAACGTGATCGAACGCCAGCTCCTGCAGCCCGGCGCCATCCTGACCGATGCCAATGGCCGCCATCAGGCTCGCGTGCGGGTCGACGGCTCGATCATGCTCGGCGACATCGTCGGATCGATCCACAAGATCGGCGCCCTCGCCCAGGGCCTGCCCGCCTGCAATGGCTGGACCTATTGGCATTATGACGACGGCGGCAAGCCGGTGCTGATCGACGAGCTGCGCGCCATTCTGCGCAAGGAACTAGCGGCAGCCGGGTGAGCTTCCTTCTCCCCTTGCGGGAGAAGGTGGCATTACGAATGCAATGACGGATGAGGGGAGCAACTCTGCCTCACCGACCTATGCGCCAACACCCCTCATCCCCCTGCCGGGACCTTCTCCCACAAGGGGAGAAGGCATCTATCACCTCACGCACTGATAGCCGGGCGCCTGTCTTTCCAGGGCATGGCCTGCTCCAGCTGCGTCGACACCGCCAGCACGCTCGCTTCGTCGCCATAACGCCCGACCAGCTGCACACCGATCGGAATGCTGTCCGGCGTCGAGCCCAGCGGCAGCGAGATCGCGGGCAGGCCGGAAAGATTGAACGGGAAGGCGAAGACCGCATCCGTCCATCTGGCATTGTACTGGTCGAGATCGGTCATCGACATGTCGTAATAACCCATCGGACGCGGCAATTGCGTCAGGGTCGGCGTGATGAAGATGTCGTAGGGCGCAAGGTCCTCGGCGATGGCGCGGCTGAGTTCGCGCAGCTTCCAGACATCGCGGGCATGTTCCACGCCGCTGATCGACCGGCCGCGCTCGATCACCGCCCAGGTCACCGGCTCGACATCGTCCCGGGTGACGGGACGCCCGATCACGCCGGCCAGTCCGTCGAACATCGCGGCCGTCTCGACCGGAGACATATGGGTATAGGTCTTCCAGGCGTCATTGCCGTCCAAGGCCATGTCGTGTTCCTCGACGACATGGCCGAGACCTTCCAGCACCTTCGCCGTCGCCAGCACCGCCGCCTTCACCTGGGGATCGATCGGCGTGCCATTGGCCGGCGTGACGGTGTAGCCGATGCGCAACCGCGCAGGCGCGCGCTTCGACAGTTCCAGCCAGCTCTGCGCCGGCCTCGGCGGCGTATAGGGATCGCCCGGCAGGGCGCCGGCAACGGCATCGAGATAGGCGGCCGTATCGCGCACGCTGCGCGAATGGCAGAGGAAATAGGCGCCGCCGTACCAGAAGTCTCCCGCCGGAGCGAGGGTTACCCGGCCGCGCGAGGGCTTCAGGCCGACGATACCGCAGCAGGAGGCGGGAACGCGGATGGAGCCGGCGCCATCGCTCGCCTCGCCGATCGGCACCATGCGCGAGGCCACGGCCGCCGCCGTACCGCCGCTCGACCCGCCGGCGGTGATGCCTTCCTTCCAGGGATTGATGGTGGCGCCGTAGAGCTTGGGCTCGGTCGAGATCGACCAGCCATTCTCGGGCGCATTCGACTTGCCGAGCAGCACCAGGCCGGCCGCCTTGATGCGCTGCACCGATACCGAATCGCTCTCGGCCACCAGATCCTTCAGGTAGCGCGACGAATTGGTGAGCGGTGCGCCCTCCCAGGAACTGGCGAGTTCCTTGGCGAGGAAGGGAACGCCGGCAAAAGCCGCCTTGCGGTCGACCTTGGCGGCCATTGCCCGTCCGATGTCGTAGAGCCGGTGGATGACGGCGTTGAGCTTCGGATTGACCTGCTCGATCACGGTGATGGCGGTTTCCGCCACTTCGACAGGCGACACCTCGCCTCTGTGCACGAGCGCGGCCAGGCCGAGCGCATCGGATTCGACATAGGTCTCCAGCAATGACGTCATGACAATCAATCCTTGGTGATGAAAATCGAAGGGACGGCGCGCACTAATCGCGCGCGCCGGGCCGGTCAGCTCAGCTCGATCGCCCGCTTTTCCCGGATGCTCTGCTCGGCAGCCAGCACGATGCGCAGGCTGTTCACCGCCGCCGCCATGGATTCGGTGAGATCGAGATCCTCGCGGATGGCCTTGAGGAAATAAGCTTGCTCGCGGTCGCACAATTCCTGGTGACCCGGCTCGTCCTCCATGCTGAAGATCTCGTCCGGCTTGGCGAAGTTCTTGTCGGCGTCGACCTTGGCGTAGTGGATCTTGATGGCATCGGTCTTGGTGTGGCGATCGATGTCGGCGGAATCGGAAAGTTCCTCACCCTGCTTGGCGCTCTCGGTCTGCCCGGCGACGATGGAGACCGCCCCTTCCGGCCCGATCACATCCTTCACGAAATAGGCGATCTCGCTCATCATCGGGCCCCAGCCGGCCTCATACCAGCCGACCGAGCCATCATCGAAGGTGACGTGCAGGTGGCCGTAATTCTGCTGGGCCGCCTCCTGCCAGAGCTTGGCACCGATGCCGTGCACGCGCAGCGGCCTGGCGCCGGTGAGCTGGCACATCACATCGACATAATGCACGCCGCAATCGACGATCGGGATCAGGGAATCGATCAGGTTCTTGTGCCAGTGCCAGGCCGGACCGCTGCTCTGCTGGTTGAGATTGAGGCGCATCACCAAGGGCTTGCCCAAGGTCCGGCCCATTTCGATGAACTTCACCCAGGACGGATGCACGCGCAGGATATAGCCGAGCACCAGCTTGCGGTTCTTGGCGCGGGCGGCGGCGACCACCTTCTCCGCATCCTCGATCGTCGTGGCGATCGGCTTTTCCATGAAGACATGGCAGCCGGCCTCGATCGCCTTCAGCGCGTAGTCGGCATGGGTGTTCGGCCACGAATTGATGGAGACCGCATCGGGCCGGGTCTCCCTCAGCGCGGTCTCGTAATCCTCGAACAGCGGATAGTCTTCGAGTTCGGCCGGCACGGGCTTCGACTTGATCGAACGGCTCATGATGCCGACGATCTCGAAGCCATCATTGCGATGATAGGCGCTGGCATGGGAGGCCCCCATATTGCCGAGCCCCACCACGAGAATCCTGACCTTGTCGGACATGCGCCCTCCCCCAATGCCAATCACATGGTCCGACGCAGACCGGGATCCGCGCCGGATTTCAAAGCTTTGCAAAGCGACCCCTAAAGGACCGATGCAGTTCACTTGAGCGTCCTGGAGCTTGCGCCACCTTTGTCATTGCCGGGCTTGACCCGGCAATCCAGCCCCTTCGCGGGATCCTGGATAGCCGGGTCAAGCCCGGCTATGACAAATCGCAGCGTTACCTCCCTATGTGAACCACATTCCCCCTACAGCGCCCCGTTGAACAGGTTCGCCTTGATCTTCTCGACGTCGACCTTGGCAAAGCCGTCCGAAAGCTTGGCGCCATCGGCGTCGGCCTTGACCTTGGCCTTGTCGAAATCATTGGCCGGCTTGATCAGGTCGTTGGTGAGCACATCCTCCGCCTTCACCGGCGAGGTGATCTGGCCGATCTTGTGGATCTGGTCGAAGAAACCCTGCCAGCTCGCCATGTCGTGCCAGCCCCAGCCGCCGCGCTTGTCCATGTCGCCGCGGAAGACGTTGACCTGCTGCAGGATCGAGGTGGTGCCGAGTTCCGGGCCGAGATTGCTGGCGAGCGTCGGGAACTGCTCGAACACCGCCTCCACCGCCGCCCGCGGGTTCTGGTAGCCGAATTCCAGGCCCATGGCCCAGCCGCGCAGATATTTCTCCAGGAAGGCCTTGCGATCGGGATCCTCGAGATCGGCGCTGCGCACCACGAAGGTATTGGCCGGGAATTTCGAATGCTGGACGCCGAGCCAGTAGTCGAAGCTGAGCCCCTTGGCGATCCATTCCGCCCTGAGCCCTTCCCAGGACAGGGCCGCATCGCCCTGGCCGCCGGCCAGCGCCGTGCCCCAGGTCGGCCAGCCGGCTTCGACATATTTCACCTTCTTGACATCGACGCCCTGCGCGGCCAGCAGCGGATCGGTGATCGCCTGCCAGGCAGCCGAACCGAGCAGGATGGTCTTGCCCTCCAGCGTCTTGAGATCCTTGGTGCCCTCGCCCTTGCGGAAGGCGAAGCTGAAGGTGTCGCGGGCACCCATATGGAACACGGATTTCAGCTTCATGCCGTTCTGGATGGCGAAGGAGAACACGCCCGGGGACGGGAAACCCATGTCGGCCTGGCCGACATCGACGAATTTCACCGTCGCCGTACCGTCGGAGGGGCCAGGCTGCATGTCGGTGGCAAGATCGCCGAAATAACCGGCCTTCTTCGCCGCCCAATAGGGATAGTCGTCGAGCACTTCCAGCGTGCCGCGCGGCGAGATCCAGGTGAACTTCTCATAGGCTGCGGCACGGGCCGGCGTCAGCAGGCCGGAGGCGCCGAGGGCCGTCGCCGTCACCAGGCCGCCGGCACCCACCTGCAGGAAATAGCGCCGGCTCATCCCCGGCTCGATCGATACGGTCTCGTTCTTCGTCACGGCTTTCCTCCGGTTGGGCCCTGCCTGTTTCCGGCAGTTCGAATGGTGTGTGGTCTTTTCGCTCTAACGCCGTGCTATCATTGGCTTTCCTACTCAGGCTTCCCAGCTTGCCCATTTCTTGCCGATCAGGAAGAACAGCACGTAGATCAGGATGCCGAGGATGGAGAGCACCAGCACCACCGCGAAGAATTGCGGCATCTGGATCATGGAGGAATAGGTGGTCAGACGGTTGCCGAGCCCGAAGCCGCCGCCGACCATTTCCGCGCCGACAGCCGTCAGCAGACCGAAAATGGCGCCGATCATCAGGCCGACCAGGATCATCGGCAGGGCCATCGGTGCGCGGATCTTCCAGAAGATCTGCAGCGTCGAGGCGCCATAGGAACGGGCAAGCGCGATCTTGGCATTGTCGACCCGCCGGAAGCCGGTCGCCGCGTTGATCATCACCATCGGGCCGGCGGCAAGCGCCACCGCGATGATCCTCGGCGTATAGCCGAAGCCGAAGCGCAGAATGAGCAGCGGCACCAAGGCCAGCATCGGCGTGGTGACCAGCAGCAGGATATAGGGCGCGATGATCTTCTCGGCGAAAGGAAACTGGGTGATCAAGGCGGCAAGGATCAGGCCGATGCAGGCACCGATTGCAAAGCCGCCACCCAGTTCCACCAGCGTGTAGCCGAGATGCGGCAGGATCAGCGGAAACTCGGTAAACAGCGCCGTGGCGATCGCGCTCGGCGGCGGCATGATATAGAGCGGCACCTTGAACAGCCGGAGCGCCACCTCCGCGCCGCCGATCAGGATCACCGCGACCGCGATGATCGCGGCAATCTCGAAGCCGGACTTGATGCCGGGGCCGGAGGAAAAGGCCGACAGATTGGTGAGGCTGACATCCCGGCCATCGCCGGACTTCGCCTTGGAAAATTGGGGAACGGCGTCACTCACGGCGATATCCTCAGCTTGCGGCCACGGCGCTGCGCAGCAGCGCCTGCGTCTGGCTGGCGCGGCCGCCGACGATGTCCAGCTTGATGGCGTTCTGCAGGTCGAAGACCTCCTTGGTGGCCATGATCTCCAGGGAGCGCGGGCGCGCGAAGGGCACCTGATATTCCCTTGCCACCCGCCCGGGCCTGGCGCTCATCACGATCACCCGGTCCGAGAGGAAGATGGCCTCCTCGATGCTGTGGGTGATGAAGACGATGGTGGTCGGCCGATCGAGCCAGATCTCTTCCACCAGCCTGTTCATCTCCTCCCGCGTGAAGCTGTCGAGGGCACCGAAGGGCTCGTCCATCAGCAAGACCGAAGGCTTGAGCGCTAGAGCACGCACGATGGACGCCCGTTGCTGCATGCCGCCGGAAAGCTCGCGCGGGAACTTGCCGCCGAAGCCGGCAAGGCCGACGCGCTGCAGGAGATGGTCGATCCAGGCCCGGTCGGGACGGGTGCCCTTGATCTCGAAGGGAAAGGCGATGTTGGCGTCGAGGTTGCGCCAGGGCAGCAGGTTGGCTTCCTGGAAGACGAGGCCGATATCGGGATGCGGGCCGGTGATGGCCTTGCCGTCCAGCCTGATTTCGCCGCTGGAGAGGCGGTGAAGGCCGGACATCGACCACAGCAAAGTGGTCTTGCCGCACCCCGAGGGCCCGACGATGGAGATGATCTGGTTGGCCTGGATATCGATGCTGCAGCGGTCCAGCGCAACGAGATTGCCCGAAGCGGTGTGATAGACCTTGCTCGCCTCCCGCACGGCAAGCTTCGGGTGTGATGCCAGCCCCGTTTTCATTCCATCCCTCGGAGAATGCGCCGTGGCCCTCAAGGGCCATCTCATCGCAGTCAGCACTGTGTAACTATCCTACTTTAGTGTCAAGCATATGGTAGGACCATTGCAGGACCAGCGCACCGAAATACCTTCTATCTATCGGAATTATCTTGTGTTATTGCAACATGAAGGTTGTGTTACTTTCCTACATGGATCACGCTGTCCCGCGACGGTGCACACTTTAATCCCAGGGAGAAACGCCTGATGAGCCAGGACAGGAAGCGAGCGTCCCGGCACGGCAAGGCGAGTGAGCCGGGCAGCGCCGCTTCCGAGCGCATGACCCATATCCCGGACATCATTTCCCTGGTGAAGGACGGTTATCGCGAACTCCGCCCGGCCGAGCGGCGCGTCGCAGATGTGGTGCTCGAAGATGTCGAGGCCGCCGTCGCCGCCTCCAATGGCGAGCTTGCCAGGCGAGCCGGAGTGAGCGAACCCACCGTCACTCGCTTCTGCCGCGCCATCGGCTGCGAGGGCGTCAGGGACTTCAAGCTGCGCCTGGCCCAGAGCCTGGTGGTTGGCGGGCTCTATCTCGGCAAGCCGGGCACCAATGCCGGCTACCAGGCCCCGGAACTGCCGTACTGGAATGCCGTATTCGGTGAGGCCCATCGTGCCATCCAGGAAACCGAGCGCCAGCTCGATCCCGCTGAACTGCAGAAGGCGGCCGACCTGATCGCCGGTGCCCGCCAGATCGCCGTCTTCGGCCTGGGCGGCAGCGCCTCCGCCTTGGCGCAGGAAACCCAATATCGCCTGTTTCGCTATGGCGTCGCGGTATCGGCCCATTGCGACCCCTATGTCATGCGCATGACGGCCTCGACCCTGAAGCCGAGGGACGTGGTGATCGCGATCTCGGCAACCGGGCGCACGCGCGAAGTCGTCGAGGCGGTGGAGATCGCCCGCCAGTACCGGGCCACCGCCATCTGTGTCACCGCGCCCGACACCGATCTCGCCCGCGCCTGCGACGTGAGGCTGACCGTGGCCGTGCCCGAATTCCCCGACACGCTCAAGCCCACGGCCCTGCGCTTTGCCTTCCTGACCCTGATCGACCTGATGGCGACGGCCACCGGCTACAAGCTCGGCGGCTCGGCCCGCGAGACGCTGCGCCGTATCAAATATAATGTGCAGATCCGCCGTGCCGGCAAGGAGATGGAACCTCTGGGGGATTGAGAGGCTGTCTGCGGAGAGATGCTCTAGCATCTACTTCCCTCGCCGCAGAGTGGCTCAATGGGGACAACGCCGGCCCGTTTGTGGGAGAGGGCAGAATCCTAAGCTAAATGGGTTGCAAAACTCAGGCATAGAAGTGCAGCTTTAATCGGAGATTTTGCGGCGACAAAGGTCTCGGATTGAAGGAAGGTAGTTATTCGTCAGAGATCGGGAAACCATTCATCGATCGCCGCCTGGTTCACGCCGCAAGAGCCATTCCACCACTGGACCGGATAAGGCCAGTCATCCTTATGCCAAGGGGTCCGTTCGCGTTCTGCACTCGATACGAATTGTCGCCGAAAGTCCGGTCGACTGGGATCTACCAGAATGCCTGCGTATCCAAGGATGCCGATCAGAATACGCCGCTCCGCATTGTTGGAAGGCAACAGCTTGGACAGCGCCCGTTCCAAATCACCCAGCCGCGCTGTCGGGGGCATGGATTTCGCCACATTGAGAACGGATCGGAGAATCAAATAATCGGCCTCTTTCGGAGCGACACTCTCGCTCGCAGCAAACGCCTCAAGATCGAATGCTATGTAGCGGGGATTGTCGTGACGAACCCCACCCCATTTAATTCGCTCGAAGCTCAAGACATTGAGATCTGCATTCGCTTTGTCGTACGCACCACAATAAGCGCAACTTTGGTTTCCGCAGCAGACGGCCTTCGAATGTGTTTTCATATGTAGGCCAACTGCGTAGCTTCCCATCGCCGAGCGAAGATCAAGTCGTCTCGATCCAAGACTCGATATAAAAGCGTGAGCAATTGCTTTACGGCTAGTTCCGGCCACGGCGTTTACCACCGCGTCTACTACCTCGTCATGCGAAAATTCGACCGGATCGAACATCAATCCTTGCGCCTTGGCATAGGCGAAGTCCTCGGGAGACACCGAGGGGGCGCGCTTCCAGCCTGAAGAAGACCAGAACATGCTGGTCAAGATTTCGAGAGCGCGTTTATCGGGAGCCATGACAGATTGTTATGTACTTCACGTTGCGATTCAATGTCTGTTACAGGGACCATTTTTATCATCCCCCTTCCGTTAAATTACTGATTTCCGAAGCGTTTACATCAAATGCTGGCGGTGCTGGCGTTGTGGAGATCGGCTGCAAAAGCCTGTTTCCGCGAACCAGTTTTGCAACCGGCCTAGCGCATGCGTCCACCCTCTCCACAATCGATTCCCAATACTTCCGTTTCCATCATTCATGAAATGCGCCGCTACACCAGCGGCTGCATCTCGCCGATCATGGTCGGCACCAGCTCCGAAACGGTCGGATGGATATGCACGGCGCGCTGGATGGTGGTGTAGAGCGCCTTGGCATACATGCCGTCGAGCAGGCCGTGGACGACCTCGTCGCCGCCGACACCGAGGATGGCCGCTCCGAGAATGGCATGGCTGTCGGCATCGACGATCACCTTCATGAAGCCCTGCGTCTCGCCCTTCTCGACCGCCCGGCCGACCCGCGTCATCGGCCGCTTGCCGATCAGGGCCTTCCGTCCGGACCGGCGCACCTCCTCCTCGGTCTGCCCGATGCGTCCGAGCGGCGGATCGATATAGAGGGCATAGGCGGTGATGCGGTCGCTGACCCGGCGCGGATCGGCATCGAACAGATTGGCGGCGACGATCTCGTAGTCATTGTAGGAGGTATGGGTGAAGGCGCCCTTGCCGTTGCAATCGCCGAGCGCCCAGATGCCCTCGACGTTGCTGCGCAGCTCATCATCGACGATGACATAGCCGCGCTCATCGGTGTGCACGCCGGCCTTGTCCAGGCCGAGATCGTCGGTATTGGGAACCCGGCCGACGGCGACAAGCACATGCGAGCCCGATATCCGCATGGGACTTTGCCCCTCCCCCGCCACGGTGACGGCAACCCCGCCGCCATCGCAAGCAAAGGCGAGTTGCGTCGCCCCGAGGCGGATATCGATGCCTTCCTTGGCCAGGATGTCGCGGATGGCATCGGAAATATCGGGGTCCTCCCGCGAAGTCAGGCGTGGTCCTCGCTCGATCACCGTGACCTCAGAGCCGAAGCGGCGATACATCTGCGCGAATTCGAGCGCGATATAGCTCCCGCCGATCACGATGAGATGGTCGGGCAGCGTATCGAGCTCCACGATCGAGGTGTTGGTGAGATAATCGATGCCATCGAGCCCCGGCATGTCGGGCACCAGAGCCCGCCCGCCGACATTAAGGAAGATTTTCGGCGCGTTCAGCCGCTCGCCATCGACCTCGATCTCATGAGGGCCGGTGAAGCGGGCATGGCCCCGGATCAGCCTGCAGCCCGGCATGCCGCCGAGCCAGTCCTCCAGCCCGGTGCGCGCGTTCATGGTCACCGCCTGCTTGCGGGCCCAGACCTTCTTCATGTCGATGCCGACGCCGCCGCCCAGCACCACGCCATAATCGTCGGCGCGGCGCGCGAGATGGGCGGCATAGGCGCTGGCCACCAGGGTCTTCGTCGGCATGCAGCCGGTATTGACGCAGGTTCCACCGACATGCTTGCGCTCGACCACGGCGACACGCTGCCCCGCCGAACTGAAGCGGCCAGCCAGGGACGGTCCGGCCTGGCCGGCCCCGATGATGATGGCGTCGAACGCGGTGCTCATACCAGCGCCCTGACGATCAGAAGCGCCCCGAGGACCGCCACGGCGTCCTCGACAAGGGCGGCCGGCAGGTCGCGCCCAAAGGCAAGTGCTAGGCGCCGGCGGAACTCATGGCCGCCCAGCGTGCCGACGATGGCACCGACCACGCCGGCGACGAGCCCGACCAGCCAGGAACCGCCGGCCAATCCGATCGCAGCCCCGCTGAAGGCACCGCTGACGAGGCGGGCGCCGAACTGCATCGGCACCGTGCGGCTGGGCGTCGAGGGCAATTGGTCGCCGACGAACTCCAGCAGGGCCAACGCCGTGAAGACATAGGCTGTGACGGGATGGCCGAGGAAGGCCAGCGGCGTGCCGTCCAGCGGCAGCCAGCCCAGATAGGCCGCCCAGCTCACGGCGGCAGGAGCGGTGAAGGTGCGCAGCCCCGCGACCACGCCGATCAGAAACGCGCCGAGCAACGACATGCAGCCCCCCTGTGCCGATGAGCCCTCATGCTGGAGGTAGGATGGTATAAACGCAATAGCCATTCGCGGGAGAGGAGACCTTCTCGGCAACAGGTTCCAATATCGCCCCTAGAACCCCTGCAATTGACCTACGGATCTTTGAGTTGGCGCGAGCTTTGTCATTGCCGGGCTTGACCCGGTAATCCGGCGTCTTGGCCGCTTGCGCACATGGCTTCCGGATAGCCGGGTCAAGCCCGGCTGTGACAAATCGGAGCGTCTTTCCCAAGGCAACTGCACTGCTCTGGGCACCGGTCCTCCTGACACAGCTAGAGTTCCTCGAGCGCATCCCCGAAGGTTTCGATGTCGCGCAGGCGCCTGCGCCCGGCGGCACCGGCTTTCTCGATGGCGCGGGTGGTGATGAGATGGCACAGCGCCATCACCGACGTGTGGTTGAACAAGGGGCCGGGCGCCAGGGTCTGGCAATGAAAATGCCATTGTGCCGAGGAGCGCAGAGGCGCGCCCTCATCGGTGATGTAGAGCAGTTTGGCGCCCCTCCTCTCGATGGCGGCCAGGATATCGTCCAGCTTGGCAATGCGGCGGCGCAAGGCGAAAACCACCACCACGTCGTCCGCTGCAATGCTCGCCAGATATTCGCCGAGTGTATGGCCCGGGCCGGGGATGGCGACGATATTGTCGATGACCTGCAGCATCTGCCATTGCAGATAGGCGGCAAAGGGCTGGCTGGAGCGAAAACCCACGACCCAGGTCCTGCGCGCGCCGAGCATGGCATCCACCACCGCATCGATCTGGGCTTCGCGGATCGACAGAAAGGTCTGCTCCAGATTGGCGATGGCCTGGCCGACATGGCTGGAAAGCGACTGGCCGGCAACAGCATCAGCCGCACTGGAAAGAAACAGCCGCGATCCGGTCTGCCTCTCCTGGCGGACGTGGCGACGCGATTCCTCGTAGGTCTCATAGCCCAGGCGGCGCACGAACCGCGTCACGGTGGCATTGGAGACATGGGCCAAGGTCGCCAGTTCCGATGCCGAGTAGCTCGCCAGTTCACCGGGAAAATCACATACGAATTCCCCAAGCCGCCGTTCGGCCGGCGGAAGCTCGTCGAGGACGTCCCGCACGCGGGTCAGGAATGATCTCTCGGTAGACTGCATGGCCAAGACAGCTGAAATCTCATTTTCAGGGCGCTCTGAGCAGTAAGAGATTTTGACCGCTTGTACAATCACATCGCCCAAAATCCTTACAAATCGGCGCCCTGAACAAGAAACAAAAATACCAATTGCAAAAATATTTTCTTTGAGTTTAAATATGAAAAAATAATTTCAAAACGTCATCCAGAGGATTAAATCGCCATGGCAGGGGAACAGATGATCCCATCCGGCGCATCGTCGCCGGTACAAAAGCAGATGGAACAGGCGTTGGGGACGATCGGCGTCACCACGGCCCACAAGCAGATTCTCGCACTCATCCTGATCGGATGTCTGTTCGACGCCTTCGAGCAGAACACCATCGGGCTGATCGCGCCGATGCTGAAGGCGCAATGGGGCCTCACCGGCGCCGACATCGGTTTCCTGAACACCATCACCTTCGCGAGTGCGGCTGCGGGTCGCCTCCTCTCCGGCATCCTCGGCGATCGCTACGGCCGCCGCGTCATGCTGACCATCAATCTGCTGTTGTTCACGCTCGGGTCTGCGCTTTGCGCGCTTGCACCGAGCTTCGGCGTGCTCTGCATCGCGCGCGCCATCGTCGGTTTCGGAGTCGGCGGCGAGATCTCCACGGCCGTCACCATGCTTGCCGAGTTCTGCTCGCCGAAATTCCGCGGCACCGCGGCAGGCCTGGTCAATGTCGGCGCCGGCGGCTTCGGGAACTTCCTCGCCCCCGCCTTCGGGCTCGTGGTCTTCACCCTGTTCGCGGGGGACGACGCCTGGCGCTGGCTTTTCGGTGTGCTGGCGATCCCGGCCTTCCTCGTCGTGTTCTTCCGCCGCTACGTGCCGGAAACACCGCGTTTCCTGGCCTCGCAGGGCAAGATCGACGAAGCCAACAAGGTGCTCTCCATCCTGGCCTCAGGCTCGCTGCGCCCGAAGGAATTGCGGATCAAGGCCTATCTGTCGAAACCCGAAGACGGCAGCGACCAGCCTGCGAAAAGCAGCTGGCGGGAGCTGTTCCAGGCACCCTATCTCGGACGCACCATTCCCGTGGCGATCGCGATCCTGATGAGCTACGGGGCACAGCTTTCCGTGCTCACCCTCATGCCGATGATCTTCATGTCGATGGGCCACACGCTCTCCGGCAGCCTGCTCTTCAGCATGATCATCCAGAGCGGCAGCGTGCTGGGGGCGATCACCGCTTCGATGTTCGGTTATTACTTCCCGCGTAAGAGGGTCTTGAGCATCGGCTCCGTCTGTGCCTGCGCGGCAGCCCTGGCCATCGTCTGTCTGGGGAACAGTCTCTATCTGGTGCTGTTCTTCGGCGCGCTCTTCCAGTTCTTCGTGCTGCTGCTCAACACCTCGATCTGGATCTATGCGCCCGAACTCTATCCAACCCGCATTCGCGGCTTCGGCGTGGCGCTGATCCTGGCGAGCGGCTCGGCCGCGGGCTCGGTCGTGCCGACCCTGGCGGGCTTCCTCTTCGACAATCTCGGCATGCTCGGGGTCTTCGGCCTCGCTGCCTCGATGTATGCGGTCTTCGCCTTCTGCATTCAGCTCGGGCCCGAGACCTATGGCCGTTCCATGGAAGACCTGACCCAACCGGCCGAATCCGAAACCCCGACCGTCGATTTTACCAAAATCGCCAGAGAACAGGCCTGACAATGCAAGCATCGTCCCCTCATGTCCTATTGATCAATCCCAACAGCTCGGAAGCGACCACGGGGATGATGCTGGCCATTGCCCGCCGCAAAGCGGATGGGCGGCTTCGGCTGGAAGCCGCCACGGCAACCCGCAGCCCCTCGATGATCGTCAACGAAACCCAGCTTACCGCCTCGGCAAGCCAGGTCATCGAGATCGGCCGGGCGCAGGATGCGGGCTGCATCGGCATCATCGTCAGTGCCTATGGCGACCCCGGCGTCGTCCACCTCAAGGAAAACCTGCAGGTGCCGGTCATGGGCATCTGCGAGGCATCCATGATCGACGCCTCGCAGGGCGGACGCAAATTCGGCGTCGCCACCGTCACACCGGATCTGGCCGAAGCCATAGCGGCGCGTGCCGCAAGCCTGGGGCTTCAACACCTCTATACGGGCATACGCTGCACGCCGGGCGATCCGGTCAAGCTTGCCGATGATGCGGAACGCCTGCGCTGCGAGCTGGCAGCCGCGGTGAGGCAGTGCATCGAGGACGGCGCGGAAGCTGTGATCATCGGCGGCGGGCCGCTGGGCGAGGCAGCAGAATATCTGCGCACGCAATTCGACATCCCCATCATCGCGCCCATCGGCTCGGCGGTGGATCTGATGATCGCCGCGATCGAGAACGGTAACGGGCACCGGAATTGACCAACGCCCGTGGCAAGGAAGACGCGCGAACGGTATCCCGCTCGCGCGTATTTAACTCCCCCGCGCCAGTGCCACGATCTTGCGCATCACGGTGGGCAGGGCTTCGCCGTCGAGCTCATCGAGGCGAACCCAGCGGCAATCGGCGGGCGCCTTGGTGCTCAGCAGGGCATCGGCGGCATAGACGCTGACGGCGAGCTCGAAATGAGTGAAGCCATGGCTCACCTCGCCCGGGAGCTTGCGCCATTTCGCCTTCAGCGGCGCGTAGTTGACGGCAGTGCCTGAATCGAAGTCTTCGCTCCACACGCTGGAGGGAATCTCCGTCATGCCGCCGAGCAGACCCTTGTCGGGGCGCTTGCGCACCAACACCCAGCCGTCCGGCCTGACGATCCAGAACGCCGCGCCCCTGCGCAACGGACGCCTGGCCTTGGGGGCCTTGCGCGGAAATGTCTCCTGCGTGCCTTCCCGGCGTGCCCGGCAGAAGGGCAGATAGGGGCACAGGCCGCAAGCCGGGCGTTTCGGGGTGCAGATCGTCGCCCCGAGATCCATCATGCCTTGCGCGAAATCGCCGGGCCTGTCGGCCGGCGTCATGCCGTCGACGATTTCGGCGATCCGAGGCTTGGCCTGCGGCAGGGGCGTCTCCAGCGCTTCGAGCCGGGTCACCACCCGCTCGACATTGCCGTCGACCACGGCCGCGCGCCGGTCGAAGGCGATCGCGGCCACGGCCGCCGCCGTATAGGCCCCGATCCCCGGCAGCTGCCTCAGGCCCTCGACCGTGTCGGGAAAACGACCGTCCAGCCTCGCACTGACGAAACGGGCGCAGGCATGCAGGTTGCGGGCTCGCGAATAATAGCCGAGCCCGGCCCAGGCCTTGAGGATATCCTCCTCATCGCTCTCGGCCATGGCGTCGACCGTGGGCCAGCGTGTCAGAAAAGCCTGGAAATAGGGGCCGACGGTCTTCACCGTGGTCTGCTGCAGCATAATCTCGGAGAGCCAGACGCGGTAGGGATCCGGCTTCTCGCCGGGCAGCGCCCGCCAGGGCAGCCTCCTGCGATGCCTGTCATACCAGGCGAGCAGGGCATCTGCGTGCAGGCCTTCTGGGGACTTGACCTCGGGAGCGACACTATTAAGCATGGCCCCTCATTCCACAGATCGGCCATGATCAACAAGCCCAACTCTTCACAACAGGCATCTCAACAGCGGGTGTCCATCAAGCGAAGGTCGGCTCGCCCCTTCGCCGATCTCGTCGGCCCGGCCCTGGCCGACGCCCTCAAGGCACGCGGCTTCGCCACGGCCGATATCATCGGGCACTGGCCGGATATTGTCGGCGCCCGCCTTTCGGCCCATTCCTTGCCTGTGAAGATGCAGTGGCCGCCTCGCCCCAAGGGTGAAGCCTCCGATGCGGCGCCTGCTGCCGCGACCCTGATCCTGCGGGTCGAGAGCGCCTTCGCGCTGGAGGTCGAGATGTCGGCCGGCCAGATCATCGAGCGCATCAATGCCGTCTTCGGCTGGCGCTGCGTCGGCAAGCTGCGCCTCAAGCAGGGGCCGGTGGACCATCCGGCACCGAGGCAGAGGCCCGGGATTCCCGACCTGCCCCCCGAGGCCTCGCGCCAATTGGCCGACGATCTCAGCGGCATCGAGAACCCTGGCCTGCGCGAGGCGCTGGAACGGCTGGGGCGGCAGGTTCGCGGTTCGCCCCGCCGCACCAAGCCGGCTACAGTCAAGCCGGTCACACCTACGTGAAGGTGGTCGGTCTGCCTGTTGCCATAATTGCAAGGCTCAAGTACCGCACACATAGAGTGCGCCGACGCGCGCAATGACAAAGGACATGAGTCGCCGATGAGCCCGATGCTTTCCCGCCGTACCCTGATCGCAGCCCTTGCGGCGAGTCCGGCGCTTGCGGCCCTGCCCGCCCTTGCGGCCGACGACAAGGTCAGCCTGCTCGAACTGGCCGTGCCCGGCCCCATCCCCGATATCGCGCTCGGCAAGCCGGATGCGCCGGTCAAGGTCTATGAATATGCCTCGATGACCTGCCCCCATTGCGCGCGCTTTGCCAAGGACGTGTTCCCGGCCATCAAGCAAAAATACATCGATACCGGCAAGGTGCTGTGGACGATGCGCGAATTCCCGCTCGATCCGCGTGCCACGGCCGCCTTCATGCTGGCACGCTGCATTGCCAAGGACGCACCGCCTGAGAAATATTACACCATGCTCGACGTGCTGTTCTCGCAGCAGGAGAGCTGGGCGTTCGTCAACGACGCCAAGCAGGTGCTTCCGGCCCTGTTCGGCATCGCCAAGCAGTCCGGTTTTACACAGGAACAGTTCCAGGCCTGCTTGAAAGACCAGACGCTCTATGCTGGCGTAAATGCCGTGAAGGAGCGTGGTTCTTCGGCTTTCGGTATCGATGGCACGCCGACCTTCTTCATCAACGGTATCAGGAAGGGCGGCGAGATCACGATCGACGAGTTCTCCCAGGTCGTCGATCCGTTCCTCAAATCCTGAAAGCAGTCCCGGCCCCGCCGGACTGCGGGGTGATGGATGAAACTAACCAAGCTCAGGCTTCTCGGCTTCAAGTCCTTCGTCGAACCGACGGATTTCCTGATCGAACCCGGTTTGACCGGCGTGGTCGGGCCGAACGGCTGCGGCAAGTCGAACCTGGTCGAAGCCCTGCGCTGGGTGATGGGCGAGAGCAGCCACAAGAACCTGCGCGCCGCCGAGATGGACGATGTCATCTTCGGCGGCTCGGGGAACCGACCGCCCCGCAACATGGCCGAGGTGATGCTGACGGTCGAGAACAAGGACCGTACCGCCCCGGCTGCCTTCAACGACGCCGACATTCTGGAAATCTCCCGCCGCATCGAGCGTGATCGCGGCTCCAATTACCGCATCAACGGCCGCGAAGTACGCGCCCGAGACGTGCAGCTCATCTTCGCCGACGCCTCCACCGGCGCGCGCTCGCCCGCCATGGTGCGCCAGGGACAGATTGCCGAACTCATCGCCGCCAAGCCGCAATCGCGCCGCCGCATTCTCGAGGAGGCGGCCGGCATCTCCGGCCTGCATACGCGCCGCCATGAAGCGGAATTGCGGCTGAAGGCGGCCGAAAGCAATCTGGAACGGCTCGAGGACGTGCTGACCCAGATCGAAACCCAGCTCGACAGCCTCAAGCGCCAGTCCCGCCAGGCTTTTCGCTATCGCGGCCTCTCCAACGAGATCCGGCAGGCCGAAGCCCTCATCTTCCACATCGCCTTCGAGGAAGCGGGGCGGCTGGTGATCGAGGCTGAGAAACGCCTCGACCTCGATACCCGCACCGTGGCCGAGCGCACGCGCGCACAGGCCGAGACCGCGCGCCTGGCCGCCATCGCCGCCCATGAGATGCCGCCTTTGCGTGAGGCCGAACATGCTGCCGGCACCGCCCTGCATCGCCTGGTGCTGGCGCGCGAGCAGTTGGACCAGGAGGAGCGGCGGGCCGGCGAGCGGCGCATCGAGCTCGACCACCGTATCCGCCAGGCCGGCGCCGACATCACGCGCGAGAAGTCGATGATATCGGATGCCGGCACCATGCTGCAGCGTCTGACGGCCGAGGAGTCCGCCCTGAGGGCCGAGCAGGACGGCAGCAAGGAACGGGCCTCCGAGGCCGCCGGCCTGTTGCGGGACGCCGAAGCCGCCTTGGCCGGCGAGGAAAGGGCGATGGGCGAGGCCCAGAGCGCCCTGGCCGAACTCCAGGCCTCGCGCGTCCAGGCCGAACGCAGCGAGCGCGAGGCCGGGGAGCGTGTGGTCCGTCTGGAACGCCAGCTCGCCGAGATCCAGCGTGAGGGCGAAGCCCTTCGCACCGGCTCCAATGCCGCCGCCATCGCCGAGCAGCTCCAGCAACAGCTGGCCGAGCTGCAGGAGCGGCGCAGCCAGGCCGAGCAGGCCGCCATGGAAGCCGAGGCTGCCCATGCCGAGGCGCGCGAGGCCGAAGCCGCCACGCGAAGCCCCCTTCAGGAGGCCGAGCGCACGGCCAATCGCCTGGAAACCGAGGCGCGTACCCTCGCCAAGCTGGTATTGACGCCGGCCGGCGCCAAATACCCCCCGATCGCCGACGCCCTTCAGGTCGCCAAGGGCCATGAGGTCGCGCTCGGCGCCGCACTTGGCGAGGACATCGACGCCCCCACCGACCGCGATGCGCCGGCCCATTGGTCGGGCGCCACCGTCGCAGACGGCGACCCGCCTTTGCCCGCAGGCGTGGAGGCCCTGGCGAATTTCGTTCGGGCTCCTGAAGGCCTGGCGCGTCGACTGGCCCAGATCGGCATCGTGGACAGAGCCGATGGTCCCCGCCTCAAGGCCCTGCTCGCCCCAGGGCAGAGGCTGGTGAGCCGCGAGGGCGATCTATGGCGCTGGGATGGCTTCGTGGCCGCGGCGGAAGCCCCCTCTCCCGCCGCCCGACGCCTGGCCGAGCGCAACCGTCTGGCCGAACTGGAAGAGCAGGCCCTGGAGGCCCGGGATGCCGTCACGCCCCGCCGCCGCGAAGCCGAGATGGCGCAGGCCGCCTCGCGGCAGGCCGCCGAGCGCGAGCGCACCACGCGCGACGCCTGGCGCAATCTCAGCCGCGAAGCCGACCAGCTGCGTGAGCGCGCCGTCGCGGCCGAGCGTCAGGCTGCTCAACTCGCCAGCCGACTCTCGGCTCTGGACGAGGCCGGCAGCCGCCTCGGCAGCGACCTTGCCGAAGCGCACGAGGCCTGCGAGCAGACAAGACGGACTTTGTCGGCGCTGCCCGACGGCAGCGCCCTCAATGCCCGCTTGCAGGAATTGCGCCAGGCCGTGGCGGAAGGCCGTGCCGAGGTCGCCGAGACACGCGCCCAGGCCCAGACGCTGGCGCGCGAGGACGAATTGCGCGCAAGGCGCCTTGCCGCCATCGGCCAGGAAAGCCAGTCTTGGAAAGACCGCCAGGAGAATGGCGCGGCCCAGATCGAGACGCTGACCAGCCGCCTGACGGAGCTGGAAATCGAACGGGCGGAGTTTGACGACGCACCGGTCGTCTTCGCGGCACGGCGGCGGGGCCTGATCGCGGAGACCGAAGCCGCGGAAGAGGCACGCAAGATTGCCGCCGATCGCCTGGCCGAGGCCGAGACCCGCCTGGCCCAGGCCGATCGCCAGGGCCGCGAAGCGCTGGTTGCCTTGAGCCAGGCCCGCGAGGAGCAGGTGCGCTCGGAGGAGAAGCTGGACGCCCTGCGCGCGCGCCGGTCCCAGATCGTAGCCGAGATCGAGGAAGCGCTGAACGTTGCCCCGACGGGCCTCCTGAAGCTCGCCAATCTCGCAGCCGACGCACCCATTCCCGACCGGCGTGCGGTCGAGCGCACTTTGGAGGATGCCAAGCGCGAGCGTGAGCGCCTCGGCGCGGTCAATCTCAGGGCCGAGGACGAGCAGAAGGACGTGCAGACCCAGCTCGACGGCCTCGTCAGCGAGCGGGACGATCTGGTCGAGGCGATCAAGCGCCTGCGCCAGGCGATCGCCGGCCTCAACCGCGAAGGGCGCGAGAGGCTGCTCGCCGCCTTCGACGTGGTCAACGGTCACTTCCAGCGCCTGTTCCAGACCCTGTTCGGCGGAGGCACGGCGGAACTGCAGCTCACCGAGTCGGACGATCCGCTGGAAGCGGGCCTGGAAATGCTGGCCCGCCCGCCGGGCAAGAAGCCGCAGACCCTGTCCCTGCTCTCGGGTGGCGAGCAGGCCCTCACGGCGATGGCGCTGATCTTTGCGGTGTTCCTCACCAATCCGGCGCCGATCTGCGTGCTCGACGAAGTCGATGCGCCGCTCGATGACGCCAATGTGGAGCGCTTCTGCGATCTCCTCGATGCGATGATTCGCGAGACCGAGACGCGTTTCGTCACCATCACTCACAACCCGATCACCATGTCGCGCCAGAATCGCCTGTTCGGCGTCACCATGGCCGAACGCGGCGTCAGCCAGCTGGTCTCGGTCAATCTGAGCGAAGCCGAGAAGTTTTTGGAAGCAGTATAATCCCTGGGATTGCAGGCATCCCTGCCTGCTTCTCGGCCCACGGCATCGCGTTTCCAAGAGCAGGCAATTCCAGAAAATAACATGATGATCCGGCGTCTGGTGATCTGCACCACGATCTTCCCTTGCCGAATCCATAAGTAAATGCTTATGTGTTTTGCATGATGCAGACGAACCTCTTCCGCGCCCTCGCCGATCCCACCCGCCGTGCCGTGTTCGAGCGGCTCGCCGACGGCGAGATGAGTGTTTCACAGATCAAGGCCGGCTTCGATATTTCCCAGCCGGCAATCTCGCAGCACCTGGCCGTGCTGCGCGAGGCTGGCCTGGTGGCCGAGCGGCGCGAGGGGCGCATGGTGCATTACCGTGCTGCCCCCCAGGCCCTCGCCCCTCTGGCCGAATGGGTCGACCGCTATGCCAGCTTCTGGCCCGGGCGCATCGACAGACTCAAGGCCGTGCTGAAGGAGATGGACCAATGACGATCCTGCGCAACGCGACGACCAAGAGTATGGAAGACAAGGCGGCGCCGGACGACCTCCACTTCGAGAGCGTGCTGGAAGCCCCGCCTGCCAAGGTCTGGCGTGCTCTCACCATTCCCGACTATGTCGCCGCCTGGCTGAGGCCGGCCGAGAACGGCATCGATGCCGCCCATTCGCCACGGCGGGATTCCAGCGAGCCGGAACTGGTCGATTGCCGTCTGCTCGCCGCCGAGGCCCAGCAAATGCTGCGCTATGCCTGGAGCGAAAAGATGCAGGAGCGCATCCTCGACAGCGTCGTCACCTTCGAGCTCGCGCCGCATGGTGAGGGTTCCACGCTGCTGCGCATTACCCAGGGCAGCTTCGTCCTGCGGCCCGTCGCCGCCAATCTCAACCAGCCGACCATGCTGTTAAAGGCGGCTTGAGGAACCCGTGATGAATTCTCTCGTCCCCATGGTGGTGGAGCAGTCCACCCGCGGCGAACGCGCCTTCGACATCTTCTCCCGCCTCTTGCGCGAGCGCATCATCTTCATCAACGGCCCCGTCGATGACGGCGTCTCCGCCCTGGTCTGCGCCCAGCTCCTGTTCCTGGAGGCGGAAAACTCCAGGAAGGAGATCTCGCTCTACATCAATTCCCCGGGCGGATCGGTGACTTCAGGCTTTGCCATCTATGACACCATGCAGTTCATCAAGAGCCCGGTCTCGACATTGTGCATGGGATCGGCCTTCTCCCTCGGCTCCTTCATCCTGATGGCCGGCACGGCCGGCCGCCGCTTCGCCCTGCCCAACGCCTCGATCATGGTGCACCAGCCCTCCGGCGGCTATCAGGGCCAGGCCAGCGACATGCTCATCCACGCCAACAACATCATCAAGTCGAGAGCCCGCCTCAACGGCCTGTATGCCCAGCATTGCGGCCGCACCGTCGCGGAGGTCGAGGCGGCCATGGACCGCGACAATTTCATGTCGGCGGACGAAGCCCAGGCCTGGGGCCTCGTGGATCACGTTGCGCCGGAACGCCTGGAGGTGGCATGAGGGCCTGATTCTCGTGCCGATTTCCGCCCCGGCGCCCATCTGTGGCGGCGTCGCGGCGGCTTCAAGGCGGGCTTGCGCAGGCCGACATGGCCAAATGTGACGTCGCAACCATGGCTTGTCCCGTGAAGAAAAGCCGGCAGCCGATGCCATTCTCCCCATTTTTTATTTGTTCTCAAAGACTTGGCATAATTTCGCCTCGCCTTGACACCGCAAGGGGGCGTGGGTATGGTCCCGCCGTTTTCAAGGGGGGCGTCCGGCTCTGTTTTGGCCGGCCAGGGAGCATGTTGCCGCAATGGCGAGCGACGAAGCGGACCAGGCCGGCAAATCCGGCAAAGACGAATCCCGCGATCGTGAATTAAACGAACGCTTGCGCCGTCTCGACGAGCGCCTCGGTTCCATCAAGGCCGGGGAAGCAGCCGAAGCGGCCAAGGTGCGCAAGCAGGAGGGCGATCCTTCTGCGATCGGCAAGGCCATGCGCCTCTCGTCCGAGTTCGTCGGTGGCATCGTCGCCGGTGGTCTGCTTGGATGGGTCGTGGACCGGTTTGCCGGTACTTCGCCGTGGGGGCTCATCATCTTTTTGATGCTGGGCTTTGCGGCAGGTGTCCGGAACTTGTTGCGTGCCTCGAATATGTTGGGCAAAACGCCCGACAAACAGGAATGAACCGGCGCCTCGCGCCATACTAGAAGACAGGGCCTCGCTGGCGATGCATAGTCCGATTACGCAGTTCGAGATCAAGCCGCTCTTCCATATCGGCAGCATCGCGTTCACCAATTCGGCTCTCTTCATGTTCCTGGCGGTGATCCTCATCGCGCTGGTGATGATCGCGACGACTTCTTCCCGCGCCACCGTGCCGGGCCGTTGGCAGTCCCTCGCCGAGACCTTCTACGAATTCGTGGCCGGCACCGTGCGTTCCTCGGCCGGGAACGAGGGCATGCGCTTCATGCCGCTGGTGTTCTCGCTGTTCATGTTCGTGCTGTTCTGCAACGTGCTCGGCCTGATTCCCGGCTTCTTCACCGTCACCAGCCACATCATCGTCACCTTTGCGCTGGCGGCTCTGGTGATATCAACGGTGATCCTCTACGGTTTCTACAAGAACGGCGCCCATTTCCTGAAGCTGTTCGTGCCCTCCGGCGTACCGGCCGTGCTGCTGCCGCTGCTGGTGGCGATCGAGATCATCTCCTTCGTCTCGCGCCCGATCAGCCTCTCCGTCCGTCTCTTCGCCAACATGCTGGCCGGCCATATCGCACTCAAGATCTTCGCCGGTTTCATCGTCATGCTCGCCAGTGCCGGCGTGGCGACGGCGATCCTCTCGCCCCTGCCCCTGCTTCTCGTGATCGCCCTGGTGGCGCTCGAAGTGCTGGTTGCCGTGCTGCAAGCCTATGTCTTCGCCACGCTGACCTGCATCTACCTCAATGACGCCCTTCACCCCGGCCATTGATCCCGTCTAAATCCAACAAAACCTACACCAACAGGAGTTCTCCATGGATCCCGTCGCAGCTAAGTATATCGGCGCTGGTCTCGCTTGCATCGGCATGGCCGGCGCTGGTATCGGCCTCGGCAACCTGTTCGGCCAGTTCCTCTCGGGCGCCCTGCGCAACCCGTCGGCTGCCGACGGCCAGCGCGGCACGCTGCTCCTCGGCTTCGCTCTGACCGAAGCTCTCGGCATCTTCTCGCTGCTCGTCGCTCTGCTGCTCCTTTTCGCAGTCTGATCCGCGCCAGCCACGCCGAACGGGACGGCTTTCGCGATCAGAAATCGCGAGGCCGTTCATCGTTTGATTGGCTGGAATGCAGCAATCCCCTGTTTGTGGCTCCATCTGTTTGTAGCTTGGCCTGCAAAGACGTGAGTGCACATCCGTTGAAGGTGTTTCATGGCTGAAAGTCACGCAGGAACCGAGGTTCCCGGCGATGCACATGGGGCCAAGGGCGCATTCCCGCCCTTCGACAGCTCGTCCTTTGCCTCACAGCTCGTGTGGCTGGTCATCGCTTTCGGGCTTCTCTACATCCTGATGTCGAAGATCGCGCTGCCGCGCATCGCCGGCATCCTCTCCGAGCGGTCGGCTAAGATCGCGGCGGACCTTGCGGCTGCGCAGAAGGCCAAGGCGGACAGTGACGAGGCCGTGGCCTCCTATCAGACCGCGCTGATCAAGGCCCGCGCCAAGGCGCAGAGCATTGCAGCCGAAACACGAGCTGCCGTGACCGCCGAAACGGATACCACCCGCAAATCGCTCGAAGCCGATCTCTCGGCTAAGCTGGCGGCAGCGGAGGCCAAGATCCTGGCGACCAAGCAGGCTGCGCTCGGCAACGTCAACGGCATCGCCGTCGACGCCACCAACGCCATCGTCGAGCAACTGCTCGGCAAGGCGCCCGAGCCGCAGACGGTTCAGTCCGCCGTCGACGCCGCCATGGCCAAGTAAGGAGGCGCGCGTGATCGAATATTTCGCCGAGATGATCCACGAACTCTTCAACCCTGCCGGGCCGGAGTTCTACATCCTCATCGCCACGCTGATCTTCCTGGCCATCGCCTGGAAGCTCGGTGCCTTCGGGCAGATCGGCAAGGGCCTCGACGCCCGCGGCAACGCCGTGCGTGCCGAACTCGAGCAGGCCCGCTCCCTGCGCGAGGAAGCCCAGAAGCTGCTGGCCGACTATCAGAAGAAGCAGAAGGAAGCGGAAGCCGAAGCTGCTGCGATGATCGAAGCTGCCAAGGCCGAGGCCGAGCGTTTCAAGGCCGAGCAGATCGCCAAGATCGAAGACTTCGTCGCCCGCCGCACCAAGCTGGCCGATCAGAAGATCGCGCAAGCCGAGTCGTCGGCCGTTGCCGAGGTCAAGGCTGCCGCCGCGGATGCCGCCGTCAAGGCTGCCACCACGATCCTTGCCGACCAGCCCGCTGCCAGCGCCGGCAATCTGATGTCGGCTGCCCTCAACGAAGTGCGCGCCAAGCTCAACTGAGCAGGACTGGCACAACATCTTGAAAAGCCGCCCGCCGAAAGGCCGGGCGGCTTTTTCTTTTGCGGAAAGCGCGCAAAATCGGATCCCTTCTCCCCTTGCGGGAGAAGGGCCCGGTAGGGGGATGAGGGGTTTTGCTGCGCATACCGAGTATGGCGCGTCCACCCCTCATCCGGCTGCCGCCACCTTCTCCCGCAAGGGGAGAAGGTATTTTATCTTGATGGGCGGTGACCACATTACGGCTGCTGCGGCAAGCCCTTCGCCGTCTTAGCCGCCCGCACCAGATTGACGAACTCGGCGCGATAGCCATAGGGGTCGTCGCCCTTGGCACCGGCTGCGAGCGCGATGATGTCGTCGGGCTTGAGCGTGCCGGCATATTTGCCGCCACGCAGCCATTCGCCGAAACCCGCCACGGCCACGGCAAAGCGCGCATCGCTGGATGCCTGCGCCAGCGTGACGGCTTCTCCGGCATGCGTCACCGGGGTGGTGATCAACCGGCTCGTCTCGGATTCCGGCAGCTTGTAGCGGATCTTCACGAAAGCATATTCGTCGGCCTTGTCCGACGGCAGGACCGGCTGGGCTGCCTGATAACGGCTGCCGTCGACCGGGCGCGTCGCACCGACCGGCACGACATCGTAGATCGCCGTCACGCTCGCCCCCGAGCCGACATCGCCGGCATCGACCTTGTCGTTGTTGAACTCCTCGGTCTTGAGCATGCGGGTCTCGTAGCCGATCAGGCGATAATCGCTCACCGCCGTCGGATTGAACTCGACCTGGATCTTCACATCCTTGGCGATGGGAAACAGACTCGACGTCGCCTCCTCGACCAGCACCTTGCGGGCCTCGTTCAGCGTGTCGATATAGGCGGCGACGCCGTTCCCGTTCTGCGCCAGTTCCTGCATCATCTGGTCGTTGAGATTGCCCATGCCGAAGCCGAGCACGGACAGGAAGATGCCCTTGCCGCGCTCGCGCTCGACGAAGCCGCGCAGTTCGCCGGGTTCGGTGATGCCGACATTGAAGTCGCCATCGGTGGCGAGCAGTACGCGATTGACCGCCTTGGGGTCGAAGTTCGCCTCTGCCTGCTGATAAGCGAGGCGAATCCCCTCCCCGCCGGCCGTCGAGCCGCCGGCCTGCAGCCTGTCGAGGGCAGCAAGGATGGAGGTCTTGTCGGACGCCTTGGTCGGCGGCAGTACCACGCCGGCCGAACCGGCATAGGTGACGATCGAGACCTTGTCCTCCGGCCGCAGCGTATCGACCAGCATGCCGAGCGACTTGACCAGCAAAGGCAGCTTGCTCGCTTCGTTCATCGAGCCGGAGGTATCGATCAGGAAGACGAGATTGGCAGCCGGCCGTTCTTGGGCCTGGAGGCTGTAGCCCTTGATGCCGATGCGCAGGAGCTTGTGCCCTGGCTGCCAGGGATTGGGCATCATCGTGGCGGCCGTCGAGAACGGCTCCTCGGCACTGGCAGGGGCGGCATAGTCATAGGGGAAATAATTGATCATCTCCTCGACGCGCACCGCTTCGGGCCGGGGCAGCAGGTTCTGGTTGAGCGCAGCCCGTACATAGGAATAGGACGCGGTGTCGACGTCCAGCGAGAAGGTCGAGACCGGATCCTGAGACACAGCCTTGAAGGCGTTCTGCGGCGCGTTGGAGAATTTGTCGCGGCCGATTTCCTGCGAGGCCCTGGGGCCGAAAGCGTCGGAAGCCTCATAGCGGTTTTCTGCCGAATAGCCTCCGATCATCCCCGGCATCATCCGTGTGTCGCGCGCAGCGCTGGGACTGGGGGGCGGCGCCGCCACGGGCCTGGCCAGCACAGTCTTGTCCTGCGCCGATTCAGTCGGTGTTGCCGGTGCCTGCTGAGCCACGTTCTGGTTGTCGTCCGGCCTACGCAGTCTTTCGACCTGGACCTGGGTGATTGCCTCGATGTCGGTGCCGCCCTGACTGAGCAGTGCCTCCTGCCGCTTCAGCATATACGTGCCGATCGGTACCATCACGAGCAGAGCCGCTCCCGTCACCAACGCCATGCGCAAGCTGGGGCGTGCGCCAACCCACGCCAGGCCGAGGCCCTGCCACCACTTTGGCGCGGCGCCCTGCCTGGGCCGGCTGGCCTCGAAGGCCATCATGGCCTGCGATATCGCCTTCTCGCGCGCCGTCTCGGAGGCGATGGCATCGGGCAGTTCAATCTTGCGGTCTTCGTGATCAACGCTCATCGCGGATCTCCTTGCGGCCCGTGGCCGCCGCTTCGTGTCCGGCTGCTTCAGCAAGCTGCTTGCGCACTTGGTGCATGCGCCAGGACACGGTATTTTCGGATATGCCGAGCTCGGCGGCGGCTTCGCGATGGCTGAGCCCTTCCCCCGCCACCAGCACCACAGTGGCACGCAGTTCCGGCGACAGGCCGGCCAGCGCGCTTTTCAGCCAGCTTTGCCGGACGAGATCGCCGTCATCGCTCGCCGCTCCGCCAACGGACACGAAGCTCGACAGCGCTTGCCTCATGCGTCCGAAGCTCGATTTGCGCCGGCGATGATCGTGGCAGGCATTGATGGTGATGCCGATCAGCCAGGTGGTGAAGCGCGCCTGGCCGCGATAGCTCGCCAGCTTTTCCACCAATTGCATCAGCACGGTCTGCACGATGTCCTCGGCTTCCTCGCTGAGGCCCGTCTGGCGCCAGGCCACCCGATGGATCATGGCGTGGTGGCGCCGGATCAGTTTCTCGAAGGCACGGCTGTCACCCCTGCAGGCCCGGGCGACCAGACCGGCGTCGCCGTCGTCGCCATCCGCGGTGCCCTCGCTCGTACGCACCGCACCCAGGCTTTCGGGTGGCTCCGATGCCAATGTCGGCAGCCAGAGCCAGGCCAGCCGCGGCGGCCACGCCTGCAGCCTTGGCGGCGAGAGGCCAAGGTTCCTTGCATCAAAGCTTGCTGCCAGGGCCGTCATGGCACTCTCCCCTGCCGCCGGCACCGGACGAGCCGGCCCCGTCAAGATGATATGATCGCATTCCAATCTCCCGGCCAGTTGTTGACCGTTCCATCAGACGCAGGACGAGGCGATTTCCTTGGCGGGTTGAGAAAAGATTTTTCTACGGCCTCCCACCCCGCCGGCTCGCGACAGGGTATTGGACCAGGGGCGCCGGGAGGGGACCGTGCGCGAACGCACGGGTAGCTCTGGGCAACAGGGGCTTCTCTCGCGGCTTCGATGTCAAGGCCGGGCCTTCCATAGACCCTGGCCCGTACGCCACACTGGCAGAAACAAGCCCCTTCTCCCCTTGCGGGAGAAGGTGGCGGCAGCCGGATGAGGGGTGTTGCAGAATACTATGCAGGGAGGTGTCTCTCCCCTCATCCCCCTGCCGGGACCTCTAGTCAACTCAAGAGAGTTGACGACACCCGCAAGGGGAGAAGGGGCCATATCTTGCTGGGTCCCTACAGGTCCGCCAGCGTCGCCTTCAATCGCTCGATCAGCAAGGCCGCGTTCTCATACGAGAACACCATGGGCGGGCGGATCTTCAGGCTGTGCCCCTGCCGGCCGGTGGCCGAGATCAGCACCTGGCGCTCGCGCAGGCCATTGACGATGGCGGCGGCCGCGGCGGCATCGGGAGCGCCCTTGGCATCGACGATGTCGGCGCCGATGAACAGGCCGGCACCACGCACCTCCCCGATGCGGCCATCATGCCTGCCGAGATCCTCCAGGCCACCCTTGAGCGCCGCGCCGACATCGCGGGCATTGGCGATCAAGCCTTCGTCCTCGATGACGTCGAGCACGGCCATGCCCACAGCGCAGGAGACCGGATTGCCGCCGAAGGTGTTGAAATAGCGCACCTCGCGCCCAAAAGCCTCCAGATGCTCGGGCCTCGCGGCCATGGCGGCCATCGGATGGCCATCGCCCATCGGCTTGCCCATGGTGACGAGATCGGGAACCAGGCCATGCCGGGCAAAGCCCCACATGCCGGCGCCGGTGCGGCCGAAGCCGGGCTGGACCTCGTCGGCGATGAACAGGCCGCCGGCGGCACGGATGGCCTCCACCGCCGGGCGCAGGAAGCCCGGCGGGTCGGCGAAAACGCCATCGCTGGAGAAGATGGTGTCGACCAGCAGCGCCGAAGGGCGGATGCCGTTCGCCCCCATGTCGGCGATCGCCGCCTTCACGCCTTGCGCAAAGGCTTCGCCGCTCGTGTCGGCGGAGGTGGGTGCGGGCACCACCCGCACCGTCTCGGCGATCGGGGCCCCCGCGCCCAGCGAGGGCGACATGTGGGCGAGCACGTCGGTCACGCCATGATAGGCGTTCTCGGTGACGATGACGCCCGTGCCGCCGGTCACGGCCTTGGCGACGCGCAGGGCCAGGTCGTTGGCCTCGCTGCCGGTGCAGGTGAACATGATGTTGGCGATCTCGGCCGGCATGGTCGCGACCAGCCGCTCGGCATAATCGAGGATGCCGTCGGTGACGTAGCGCGTATGGGTGTTGAGCACCCCGGCCTGGCGCGCCAGCGCCGCCACCACATGCGGGTGGCAATGGCCGACGCTGGCGACATTGTTGTAGGCGTCGAGATAGGCGGTGTCATCTGGCCCGTAGAGCCAGACCCCCTCGCCCCTGACCACATGCACCGGATGGGCATAGAACAGCCGATAGGCCGGGCCGAGCACGCGCCGCCGACGCTCGATCAGGGCTGCCTCCTCGGCGGCGAAGCCGGCCGTGTTGCTGGGATCGAAGGCATTGACCATCGTCATGGGAGGCGATCCTTGCTCAAATAAAGGTGGAATTCGTCCGCCGCCTGGGCTGGCGAGAGCGAGCGCGCAGCCGCCAATCCCGCCCAGGCCCGGCCGGCATTGCGCAGGATGTAGTCGCGGTTCTCGGGCTCTAGCGTGCAGCGCCACGCCGTAATGATGGCCGTCAACGTCATGCGTCCCTGGATGAGGTCGAACAGGCAGGTGATCTCCTCGTCCGCGAGGGGCAGGACGCGGTTGTAGCCGGCGACGAACTCCTTGACCGGCTCCAGGAACCCTGCGCCCTCTCCGATGTGATAGGAGGCCGACACGCCCACCTCGTTGATCAGCGGGGCCCGCACCATGTCGCCGAAATCGATGATGCCGGCGAGTTGGTCCAACGCACCGTCACTCCCCGGCCCGACCAGGATATTGGAAGGGTTGAAGTCGTTGTGGATCACCTGGGTGCGGAGCCCAGCGGTCAGGGGCAATGTATGGGTCTCCAGCCGATCCAGCACGGCGATGACGAGGCCACGGCGATCCTCATCCTCGATATGCACGACCAGCGGCCGCAGGCTGGGGGCGTGGGTGAGGTCCCACAACAGATCGGTCGGACTGCCGGCATGCTCGAAGCCATCGAGGGCACGATCGAGCCGGGCCAGGCCCGCACCGAGATTGCGGCGAAGCGTGGGGCCGCGTTCGAGCTTGGCCAGCGGCGTGCCGGGTAGATAGGTCAGCACGCGCACCAGGCGCGGCTGCTGGTCCGGTTCGCGCAGCCAGAAATAGGCTTCGCCCGCTTGCGTGCGCACCACCCGCGGTACCGGCAGGTCGGCGCCGCCTCGCGCGAGGTGCAGCAGAGCCTCCGTCTGGAAATCGGTCACCGACACGTCTTCGGCCGGATTGACGATCTTGAGGAGAAATTCGCTCCCGTCGCCCGCATGAAGGCGGAAATTGCTGTCGCGCTCGCCAATCAGCGGGAAGGCCTCGACGTCGAGGCCGTAATGATCACGGATGATGGCCTCGGCACGCGCCTTGAAAACAGGCGGAGCCGGCGTGGAGAGAACGGTCGATGTCTGCTGAAGCGCCATGGCCCCTCCCTCTCCCATCCCTCAGGCGGCAACGCAACCCCCGGCTGGCAGGAGAGCCAGCGCAATGGTCGGTAAATCGACCAAAGCACCTGTCGTCGACGTCGCGCTGCCCCTCACCTTACCTCTCCCCGTAAGAACGGGGCGAGGAGGCACAAGCGTTGCGCTTGATTCTCGAGTTTTCATCTCGCCCAACCGTCGCGCGAGATGAAAAGCTTCCTGCCTATAACTCGACGTCAAAGCCCCTTCGCCCCGTTCTTACGGGGAGAGGTAAGGTGAGGGGCAGCATTGTCCTACGTATTTATGCACTACTCCATCAACCCTTCCCGGCCTGCCCGAAACATCTTGAAAAGGGTGGGCCCTAATAGGTCGGCGGCGTGATCGCGCTGACGATCTCGCTGCGTCCGTCCGCGATGTTGCGGAAACGGTGCGGCAGGCGGCTGTCGAAGTAGTAGCCGTCACCGGGGTGGAGCACCTCGACCTTGCCGTCGACGGTGATCTCGATGGCGCCGCTCAGCACCATGCCGCCTTCCTGCGCCGAATGGGCATAGGCTTCGCCTGAATCGGCACCGGGCGCGTAGGTCTCGTGCAGCAGCAGCATGGACTTGTTGGGATAATCGAGGCCGATGACGCGATGGGAGATCGCATCCGGCTGCCCGATCTCGGTCAGGTCACCAGCCCGGTAGAAGGGGCTCTGCGGCAGCGCGGATTTGAGGTCGATGAAGAAGCCCGGCAGCGTGGTGCCGAGCGCGTCGAGCACCGCGCGCAGCGTGTCGAGCGAAGGACTGATCAGGTCCCGCTCGATCAGCGAGACCGAGGAATGCGACACGCCCGAGCGCAGGGCGACCTCCCTGACGCTGAGCTTGCGCCGGTGGCGCAATTCGCGCAGCTTGTCTCCGATCTTCATCGTTGCTCTCCTGGCTTCGTACCATTCACATGGTGAATATATTGAACAGACCCGTCCGGGGCAATTGCACCGGGCGCTTGCGGCGGCAAGTCTTTCGGCATCTCATTCGATCGAAAAGGCCAGCAATGCTCGACCCCGCCATCCAAGCCCGCATCACCTCCATCAAGGCACCGGGACGCAGCGCCCTGACCGACAATGGCCCCGTGGAAGCCACCGTGAAGCAGGTCATCGACGAGGTGCGCAAGCGCGGCGATGCGGCGCTGCGCGACTATTCACGCGAATTCGACAAAATTGATGTCGAGCACTTCGAGGTGAGCGCCGCCGAGCGCCAGGCCGCCGTGGACGCCCTCGATCCGCAGACCCGCGCCGATACCGAATTCGCGATCGAGCGGGTGCGCGCTTTTGCTGAAGCCCAGCGCGCCACGCTGCTGCCCCTGGAGATCGAGGCCCTGCCCGGCCTGCATCTCGGCCACCGCATCATCCCGATTGCCCGCGTCGGCGCTTATGTGCCGGGCGGGCGCTATCCGCTGCTGTCGGCGCCGGTGATGACCATCGTGCCCGCCAAGGTCGCCGGCTGCGACGAGGTGATCGCCTGCCTGCCGCCGGGCGCCCACCAGGCCATGATCGCCGGCTGCCACCTCTCCGGCGCCGACCGCATCTTCCGGGTCGGCGGTGCCCAGGCCATCGCCGCCATGGCCTATGGCACCGAAAGTATCCCGGCCGTCGACAAGATCTTCGGGCCCGGCAATGCCTTCGTCAACGAGGCCAAGCGCCAGGTCTTCGGCCTGGTTGGCATCGACCAGCTCGCCGGCCCCAGCGAGATCTTCGTGGTGGCCGACGACACGGGGGACGCGGTCACCATCGCCGTCGACCTGCTGGCCCAGGCCGAGCACGACGTGCGCACCCGCGTCGGCCTGATCACCACGGACAGGGCTCTGGCCGAAGCGACCCTGGCCGAGGTCGAGCGCCAACTCGCCAATCTGCCCACCGCCAATGTCGCCGGCCCGGCCTGGCGCGACTATGGCGAGATCGTCGTGTGCGAGGACGAGGCGGCCATGCTGGCCTATTCGGACTTCATCGCCGCCGAGCACCTGCAGGTCCATACGCGCGATGCCCACGCCACCGCGGCCAGGCTGCGCAATTACGGTTCGCTGTTCATCGGCGTCTCGGCCAGCGTGGTCTATTCGGACAAGTGCTGCGGCACCAACCACACCTTGCCCACCATGGGCGCGGGGCGCTACACAGGAGGCCTGTGGGTCGGATCCTACCTCAAGACCTGTACCCATCAGTGGCTGGACGATCGCGGCATCGCCGCCGTCGCCCCGCCGGCCATCCGGCAGAGCGCCAGCGAGGGGCTGGAAGGCCATCGCCGGGCGGCAGCCCTGCGCCTTTCTCCCAAGCAGCTGCTTGCGGAGATCGGCGTCTAATTTTTTCACCGGACGCGGGCGCCGCCATTGCCATTGGCGGCCTCGCAGGTTCCGATGCGACAATCCCATGCGGCGGCGAGCCGCGTGCAACGGAAGAGACGGGTCCTTTCCCAAAGGAAAGAGACACCGCGACGCAAACCAGAGACCGAACCAGTGGGGAAGACCGCTATGCGCTTCAGACACCTCCTTCTTGCCTCCGGCATTGCCTTGGGTACCGCCCTTGCCGGCGTCGCCAGCGCCTCGGCGCGCGACCTGACCGTGGTATCCTGGGGCGGGAACTACCAGGACGCCCAGCGCAAGATCTATTTCAAGCCCTTCTCCGAGAAGACCGGCAAGCCGGTGCTCGATGAGGCCTGGGACGGCGGCATCGGCGTGCTGCAGGCCAAGGTCAAGGCCGGCACGCCCAATTGGGACGCCGTGCAGGTCGAGGCCGAGGAACTGGCGATCGGCTGTGCAGACGGCATCTACGAGCCGCTCGACTGGAACAAACTGGGCGGCAAGGACAAGTTCATCGACAGCGCCGTCAGCGATTGCGGCGTGGGCGCCATCGTCTGGTCGACCCAGCTCGCCTATGACAGCGACAAGCTGAAGGAAGCGCCGAAATCCTGGGCCGATTTCTGGGACACCAAGAAGTTCCCGGGCAAGCGCGCGCTACGCCGCGGCCCGAAATATGCCCTCGAATTCGCGCTGATGGCCGATGGTGTCGCCCCCAAGGACGTCTACACCGTGCTGCGCACGCCCGAAGGTGTCGACCGCGCCTTCAAGAAGCTCGGCGAGATCAAGGGCGACATGGTCTGGTGGGAATCGGGGGCCCAGCCGCTCCAGCTCCTGAAGTCGGGCCAGGTGGTGATGACCTCGGCCTATAATGGCCGCATCACCGGCATCAACAAGACCGAAGGCACGCATTTCAAGGGCGTGTGGCCGGGCTCGATCTATGCCGTCGACAGCTGGGTCATCCTCAAGGGCAGCCCGAACAAGGATGCGGCGATGGATTTCATCGCCTTCGCCAGCCTGCCGGAGAACCAGTCCAAGCTGCCGCAGGACATCGCCTACGGCCTGCCGAGCAAGGCTGCCGCCGCCGCGGTGCCTGCCGACCTTGCCGTCGACCTGCCGACCTCGCCGGCCAACATGACGGATTCGGTCTCCATCGACACCGAGTTCTGGAACGACAACATCGAGGACCTGACCAAGCGCTTCAACGCCTGGCTGGGGCAATAGCCGTCCGACGGCATTCTCCCGCCCCAAATACAGACCTTTGTCATTGCCGGGCTTGACCCGGCAATCCAGGATCGCTTTCAAGGTTGTGGCGAGGCACTGGATGCCCGGGTCGAGCCCGGGCATGACAAGGCTGCGTTAATGCCGGCTGGGTTGTGTCTCGATGTCCGCCCGGGCATCGCTCATTCCAACGTCCCAAGGCCCGCACCTGGAAGGAGCTTTTCGGATCCGATGGACTCGTTCATTCACTTCGACGGTGTCAGCAAATCCTTCGGCACGATGAAGGTCGTCGACAATCTCGACTTCCATGTCGGCCAGGGTGAATTCGTCAGCCTGCTCGGCCCCTCCGGGTCCGGCAAAACCACTCTCCTGATGATGCTGGCCGGCTTCGAGGCACCCAGCAGCGGCGCCCTGCTCGTCGATGGCACCCGCGTGGAGACCCTGCCCTCCTACAAGCGCAACATGGGTGTGGTCTTCCAGAATTACGCCCTGTTTCCGCACATGACCATCGCCGAGAACGTCGCCTTCCCGCTCAAGATGCGCGGCATCGGCCGGGCCGAGCGCGACGCCAGGGTCACCAAGGCGCTCGATCTCGTCCGGCTCGGCCATCTCAAGGATCGCAGGCCTTCCCAGCTTTCGGGCGGCCAGCAGCAGCGCATCGCCCTCTCGCGCGCCCTCGTCTACGAGCCCAAGGTGGTGCTGATGGACGAGCCGCTCAGCGCTCTCGACAAGCAGTTGCGCGAGCACATGCAGCTCGAGATCCGCGAGCTCCACCGCAAACTTGGCCTCACCGTGATCTTCGTCACCCATGACCAGGGCGAGGCCCTGACCATGTCGGACCGGGTCGCCGTGCTCAATCTCGGCAAGATCGAGCAGCTCGACACGCCCTCCGGCCTCTATGACCGCCCGCGCACGCGCTTCGTCGCCGAGTTCATCGGCGAGACCAACCTGCTCGACGGCACCCTGAAGTCCTGCTCGGACGGCCTCGCCACCGTCGAGTTGGCCCTGGGGCCGACTGTCTCCTGCCGCACAGAACTCTCGCCCAAGCCGAGTGCACCGGTGCTGGTCTCCGTGCGGCCCGAAAGGCTGCATCTGAGCGACGCGCCGGCCCTGGCCAATACGCTGCCTGTTCGCGTCGAGGACGACGTCTATCACGGCGATCACGTCCGCCTGCATCTCAAGAGCGGCGAGCGACGCCTGGTGGCCAAGGCCGACCGGCGCGAGGCGAGCCGCCCCATCGGCTCCGATGCCCATGTCGGTTTCGCGCCCGACGACTGCACGCTGGTCCTGCCATGACGGCGGCCCCGCGGCTCAAGGCCGCCCTCCTGGTGCTGCCCCTCATCGCCTTCCTCGGCATCTTCTTCCTCTGGCCGCTCGGCATGATGATCGTCACCTCCGTGCAGGGCGGCACCGTGCGGCATGCCTTCCCGCTCACCGCCGAGGCGATCGCCGGCTGGCAGGGCGAAGGCCTGCCGCCGCCCGAGGTCCAGGCCGCGCTCGCCAAGGATCTGAGGACGGTCATCCCCCAGGAGCAGTTCGGCGATGCCGTGCGCGCCCTCAACAGCCAGCAGGCAGGCTTCCGCACGCTGCTGCCCAAGACCGCGACCGCCATCCGCAACGCGCCCGAGAACAGCCCGCCTGCCCTCGCCACCATCGATCCGCGCTGGAACCAGCCCGCCTTCTGGCTGGCGCTGAGGCGCTCGATGCCGGCCTACACGGACGCCAACCTGCTGGCCGCCGTCGATCTCAAGCGGGCCGATGACGGCAGTATCGCCAATGTGCCGCCGGATATGGCCGTGAACCGCATGATCATGCTGCGCACCTTCATGATCGCCCTGCAGGTCACGCTGCTCTGCGTCGCCATCGGCCTGCCCTTCGCCATGCTGGCCGCCAGCGTCTCCGGCTGGAAGCGCAATCTCCTGCTGCTTGCGGTGCTGCTGCCGCTGTGGACCTCGCTCCTGGTGCGTACCGCCGCCTGGATGATCCTCCTGCAGGAGAACGGCCTGATCAACCAGACGCTGAAGGCCCTCGGCCTGATCGATGCCTCGCTGCCGCTGATCTACAACCGCACCGGCATCCTCATCGCCATGACGCATGTGCTGCTGCCCTTCATGGTGCTGCCGATCTATGCCAGCCTCGTCGCCATCCCGCGCAACCTGATGCCGGCCGCCGCCTCGCTCGGCGCCCCGCCACTGCGGGCCATGCGGCACGTCCTGCTGCCGCTGGCCATGCCGGGGGTGCTCTCGGGCTCGCTCCTCGTCTTCATGGTGGCGCTCGGCTACTACATCACCCCGGCCCTGGTCGGCGGCCCGAACGAACAGATGATCTCCTCGGTGATCGCCTTCTATGCCACCGGCACCGCCAATTGGGGCATGGCCGGGGCGCTCGGCATCTTCCTGCTGGTGCCGACCACGGTGCTCTATCTGGTCTATGGACGGCTCTCGCGCACGCCGATGGTGCAGACATGACGGGATTGGGCAAGAGCTCCTTCAACGCCCTGCGCCTCGCCTTCGGCGCGCTGATCGTGGCGTTCCTGGTCGTCCCGCTGGCGGCGATCCTGCCGCTGGCCTTCACCGACAGTGTCTTCCTGACCTACCCGATGACGGGGCCCTCGACGCGCTGGTTCGATACGCTCGCCACCAGCGACGCCTGGCAGCGCTCGATCGTCAACTCGATGATCGTGGGCACCGGCGCGACGGTGCTGTCCACCGTGGTCGGCACGCTCGCCGCCCTCGGCCTGAGGCGCAATTTAGTGCCGTTCTCCGGCGTGCTGCGCTCGATCTTCCTGCTGCCCATGGTGGTGCCGGCGGTAGTGCTCGGCGTCGGCATGCAGATTCTCTATGCAAGGCTCGGCCTCGCCTCCTCCTATGCCGGCGTGATCATCGCCCATGCCGTCTTGTGCGTGCCCTTCGTGCTGGTCAACGTCTCCGGCTCGCTCGCCAGCATCGATCCGGCTCTGGAACGAGCGGCGGCCAGCCTCGGCGCTTCACCCGGCACGGTGTTCCGGGCCGTGACCTTCCCGCTCGCCTTGCCCGGCATCCTCACCGGTGCGGCCTTCGCCTTCGCTACCTCGCTCGACGAGGTGGTGATCACCCTCTTCGTCGCCGGCCCCAACCAGACCACGCTGGCACGGCAGATGTTCTCCTCGCTCAGGGAGAACATCAGCCCGGCCATCGCGGCGGCCGCCTTCCTGATCATCGTGATCACGCTGGTCCTGGCCCTTGCCGTGAAGGGCGCCGCGATCCTGGCTCTCATCGGCAAGCGCAAGCAGGTGCTGCCGGCCGAGGAGTGATGCCAGGCTGCGATCCAATCCGCGGGGGGCGGGTCTGATGACCACCCCTTTCAAGGTGTTTGGAACGAACCGAGAGAGGTTTGTAAAATAGTCCATAAATACGCTGGATGGCGCCGCCCCTCACCTTACCTCTCCCCGTAAGGACGGGGCGAGGAGGCGCAAGCGTTGTGACTGGTTCTCGGAGCATTCATCTCGCCCAACCGTCGTGCGAGATGAAAGATTTCCCGAATATGATTCGACGTCAAAGCCCCCTCGCCCCGTCCTTACGGGGAGAGGTAAGGTGAGGGGCAGCGCGACCTCGACGATCAGACCTGACTCGATCGCGTCAAACACCTTGAAAAAGGCGAGTCTGGAGACTCGCCCACCACGTGCGCCATGTCACGCCGGCATAGCGGTATTTGAGCGAGGATATCGGCAAGTCAGTCGCGTAGGAGCCTTTGCTCCAATCAAGAGCGTGAGAGTACCATGCCGAGTATCGCCATCGACATCCTGCCCAATCCGACGCGCCGCCAGGTTGCGGCCTTGCCGCTGCGCGAAAAGGACGGCCGCATCGAGGTCTGCCTGGTGACCACCCGTACCACCCATCGCTGGACCGTGCCGAAGGGCTGGCCGATCAAGGGCCGCAAGGATCATGTCGCCGCCCGCATCGAGGCCGAGCAGGAGGCCGGTGTAACCGGCAAGCCACGCAAGAAGGCGCTCGGCTCCTTCGTCTATTGGAAGCGCCTGACCGATCGCTTCGAACTGATCAAGGTGAATGTCTATCCCTTGCGCGTCACCGGCATGTTGCCGGCCTGGAAGGAACAGACCCAGCGCCGTGTGCAATGGATGGGTCTGGGCGACGCTTCCATCATCGTGGACGACCCCGGCCTCGCCAAGCTGCTGTCCGGCCTGAAGCCGGCGATGGCGCCATAAAACACCGTTCACTGGGATGCCTGCGATCCCGGAAGAAACGCGCCTACCTAGCCGGCCAGTTGCTCGGTGCAGACCTTCCGGACGCAGTCCCTCAACCAGCGATGGGCCGGATCGGCATCGAGCCGCGGGTGCCAGAGCAGAGAGATCGTGATCTCCGCCAGGGGAAACGGCAGCGGGAAGCAGAACAGGCCGGCGCGCAGGCGGCCGGTCGAACGTTCGGGCACCGTGGCGACCAGGTCGGTCGAGCGGGCCAGGGCCAGCGCTTCGGAAAAGCTGCTGACGATCGTCGCGATGTTCGGCTCGAGACCGAGGGCTTCGAGCCTGCCATCGGCCGGCCCCCTATAGAGGGCTCGGCGTGAGATCAGGACATGGCTTGCCTGTGCATAGCGGGCCGGCGTGATCGGAGCCCCGCTCAGAGGATGGCCCATCCTGACGACACCGACGAAACGATCGCGAAACAGGGCCTGCGCGCGCACTTCCGGCCCCATCGAGTCGCCGATCACACCCGTCTCCAGATCCACACTGCCGTCGCGCAGAGGCGTGCTGTCCTTGTCGGCTTTCGGCACGAAGCGCAGCGTGACCCCCGGCGCCTGTTCGCGGGCATAAGCGATGAGATCAGGTCCGAAATTCTCGACGAAACCTTCCCTGTTGCGCAGGGTGAAGGTTCTCGTGAGCTTTTTCAGGTCGAGCGCTTCCACCGGACGAAGGACGCTTTCGACCGCCTGGACGAGTTGGCCGACGTTTTCGCGCAGTTCCAAAGCCCGCGGTGTCGGTACGAGGCCGCGGCCGGCGCGAACGAGCAGCGGATCGCCGGTCGTGTCCCGCAATCGGGCCAGGGCTCGGCTCATCGCCGAGGGGCTGAGCCTGAGACGACGGGCCGCTCGAGCGACACTGCCTTCCGCCAGCAGGACGTCGAGCGTGATGAGAAGATTGAAATCGGGCAGCGTCATGGACCGATCATAGCATCCAAGGGTAATTATGGCATGGCGTTCGATGCACCAATGAAGTGCAAATGATGCGCATTCCGCCATATCAGGCACAGGCCTATCTTTCAGCGGTTCCCCCTTCGAACCGACGGAAGACGCAATCCATGCCGAAATCAGCGACGAGAGATGATGGACGGGTGCATGAAAAACCCACGCCTCCGTTCCACGGGGCCCTCGCCTGCCTCAGCCTCTGCATCCTGCTGTCCTCCCTGGGCACCAGCATCGCCAATGTCGCCTTGCCGACTTTGGCCGCGGCGTTCTCGGCCTCATTCGAGCAGGTGCAGTGGATCGTGCTGGCCTATCTGCTGGCGATGACCACCCTGGTCGTCAGCGTCGGGCGATTGGGGGACATCGTCGGGCGGCGAAGGCTGCTGCTGTCGGGTCTCTTGCTGTTTACATTGGCTTCGGCTTGCTGCGCGGTAGCGCCGACCTTCGGGCTGCTGGTCGCGGCGCGCGCTGCACAGGGCCTCGGCGCCGCCATCATGGCGGCTCTCGGCATGGCTATTATCGGCGAAGCCGTTCCGAGGGAAAGGACCGGCAGTGCCATGGGGCTGCTCGGCACGATGTCGGCCGTCGGCACCGCCCTGGGGCCATCGCTCGGAGGCCTCATGATTTCCGCCTTCGGCTGGCGGAGCATCTTTCTTCTCAATATCCCTTTGGGCCTCCTGGCCCTCTATCTTTCTCGTCGCTTCCTGCGCGAGGATGGCGGCAAATCCCGGGATGCCCGCAACAGATTCGACAGCCTCGGCACATTCCTGCTCGCCGCAACGCTCGCTGCCTACGCCCTGGCCATGACCACGGGGCGCAGCGCTCCCGCCTGGACCGGTGCGAGCCTACTGCTGGCAACCGTCATCGGCGGCGCCCTTTTCCTGCTGGTCGAGGCACGTATCAGCTCACCCCTGATCCAATTGGCCGCCTTCCGCAGCGAGGGGCTGAGCGCCAATTTGGCGACGAGCGCCCTGGTCGCCACGGTAATGATGACGACCTTCGTCGTCGGGCCATTCTACCTGTCCGGCGTCTACGCTCTCGACGAGGCTGAAATCGGCGCGGTGATGGCGATCGGCCCCGTCCTTTCCATCCTGAGCGGGGTCTTTGCCGGACGCATCGTCGATCGCCTGGGTGCGCCTCGCCTGATCCTCATCGGCCTGACCGAGATGGCGGTCGGAGCCATCGTCCTGTCTACAATGGGCCCGGCATTCGGCGTCGCGGGCTATATTGCCGGCATCGTCATCCTCACGCCGGGCTACCAGCTTTTCCAGGCCGCCAACAACACCGCCGCCATGGCCAGTATCCCAGCGGACCGGCGAGGCGTGACATCAGGCCTCGTCAATTTGTCGCGCAATCTGGGCCTGATAACGGGGGCTTCGGCCATGGGCGCCATCTTCCGTTTCGCCGCGGGAACGGGTGATATCGCCAAGGCCCCGCCGGAGGCCGTCGCCTTCGGCATGCAGGCAACATTCGGCACCGCCGCGCTCCTGATCGTGGTGGCGATCATCCTGGCTGCGGGAACGCGCATCCTGGCGGGCCGCGCCGCACATACCCAGGACGCACCCTAAATTGCTGGATGCAGGTGAAGCCCAAGCGCAAGTTTCACCCTCCCCTGGAGGGGAGGGTGATGAATTCGCTCCTCAGCCCTGCGGCGCCATCGCCGCGGGATCCATCCACACGATTTCCCAGACATTGCCGTCGGGATCCTCGACACTGCGGCTGACCATGAAGCCGTGATCCTGCGCCGGGTTGGGGTCGGCCTTTCCGCCCGCTTGCGTGGTGCGGGCCAGCGTCGCGTCCACCGCATCGCGCGTATCGACATTGAGGGCGATCAGCGCCTGGCTCCACTGGCGCGCATCGCCGATCGGGCGCTGGGTGAACTGTCCATAGCGTTCGTGGGTGAGCAGCATCACCACGATCGCGTCGGAGAGCATCACCGATTTGGTCTGCTCGTCGGAAAATTGCGGGTTCACCTCGCCGCCCAGGGCGACATAGAATGCGGTCGCGGCGGCAAGATCGCGCACCGGCAGATTCAAGAAAATCATCTTGGCCATCACTTCCTCCTTCACCGAATGGGCGAGTTGATTTATTGTCTCGCTGTGATGTTAGTAAGCACAAAGTATCTTAATGTCAAGATACTTTGTGCTAAGAGAACCTGCCGATGGACCGCGCCGACACAGCCGTCGAACAATGGGCTCGCGAGCGACCCGACCTTCCCTCCTTACCGATGGCGGTATTCGGCCGCCTGTCCGATGCCTCCGAACGGGTGCTGCGCGACCATATGAACCCGCTCTTCGCCACCGCAGGCCTGCAGCCGGGCGAGTTCGACGTGCTGGCCACGCTGAGGCGTTCGGGCGAGCCCTACATGCTGTCGCCGACCCGCCTCTACGAAGCGGCGATGATCTCCTCGGGCGGCATGACCAATCGCCTCGACCGGCTGGAGCGCGCCGGCCTGGTCGAGAGGCGTCCCGATCCCAATGACCGTCGCGGCAAGCTGATCGCCCTTACCGAGGCCGGCAAGATCGTGATCGATGAGACCATTGCGCGCCATGTCGCCAATGAGCAGCGGCTGCTGTCGGTGCTGACGCAGGCCGAGCAGGAAACCCTCGATAGCCTGCTCAGAAAGCTGATCACCGCACTTTGACGAAGGGCTCGCGCTCCCTTCGAAGCCAAGCACCTACGCTTCAACCAGGCAGCCGCTGGATCAGCGGCCTGGGCTCCGGCTGCACCTCCCGCACCAGATTGACGCCTGCTTCATATTGATGAAAGCCGTCGAAATCGCCCTTGCCGATCGGGCAGCCGGCGAGGCGAAGCAGCGAATAGGCCATGCCGAGATGAAAGAAGAAGTTCGGCAGGGCATATTGGGTGACGAAGTCCACGGCCTTGGCCTCGAACACGGCCTGGCCGGCCTTTTCCCGCACCAGCCTCGCTTCCCCGCCGGCAAAATCGCGCCGTGAGACGTTCCTGAGCCGGGCAATGGTGTTTCCCAGCAGGAGGCGGATATCTTCGATCGATTCGATCGGGCCGTCATCGAGCATGATCGGCTGCTGCAGCACCGGATTGATGGCCCGGATGGAGAAGCCGAGCGCGATGCGAACCTGCCACTTCAAGGGGAACATGTTCGGCTGCAGAGCGAGGTTGAGGACCTCCGCCTGCTCCGTGCCCTGGAGCTGGAGATGCTCGGCCGTCTTGTCGAGGATCGCGTCGAGATTGGTGAGATAGCGCAGGAAAACTGGTACGGAAACGTCGAAGAGGTCAGCCATCGGCTTGCTTCCCTGGACGGCCTCGAACCGTCCGCATTACGCGTGGAGAGTTCCGCATCCGGCCGGAAAGCGACCGACCGGGCTCAGTGAGCGCGGCCGATACAGAACTCCACCACATCGACCAGGGCTGATTTCATCGGGCTGTCGGCGAACAGCGCCAGGGCGTCCTTGGCCATGGCGCCGTAGTGACGGGCGCGCTCGATGGTGTCTTCCAGCGTCTTGTGGCGGCGCATCAGGCCGATAGCATGCTCGAGGTCGGCCTCCGCGATCTCGCCGCGCTCCAGCGTCCGGCGCCAGAAATCGCGCTCCGCTTCGTTGCCGCGCCGGAAGGCCAGCACCACCGGCAGGGTGATCTTGCCCTCGCGGAAGTCGTCTCCGACATTCTTGCCGAGCTTGGCGTCCGAACCACCATAATCCAGCGCATCGTCGACGAGCTGGAAGGCGATGCCGAGATTCATGCCGAAGGAGCGGCAGGCGGCCTGCTCGTCCTTGGGGCGCTCGGCCAGAACCGGGCCGACTTCGCAGGCGGCCGCAAAGAGTTCCGCCGTCTTGCCGCGAATCACCGCCAGATACTCGTCCTCGGTGGTCGCCGTGTTCTTGGCGGCGGCGAGCTGGGCCACTTCGCCTTCGGCGATGACGGTCGCAGCGGTCGAGAGGATATCGAGCGCCTTGAGCGAGCCGACTTCCACCATCATCTTGAAAGCCTGGCCGAGCAGGAAATCGCCGACCAGCACGCTCGCCTCATTGCCCCACAGCATGCGGGCGGCCGGCTTGCCACGCCGCATGTCGCTCTCGTCGACGACGTCGTCGTGCAAGAGCGTGGCCGTATGCATGAACTCCACCGAGGCCGCAAGCTTGACATGGCCGTCGCCCTGGTAGCGCGCGAGCTGCGCAGTCGCCAGGGTCAGAATCGGGCGCAGGCGCTTGCCTCCGGAGGAAATCAGATGGTTGGCGACTTCCGGAATCATCGTCACCTCCGATCCCGTCCGCGACAGGATGGTGGTGTTGACCCGGGCCATATCCGCCTTGGTCAGGTCGACGATCGGCTGAAGCGAGCCTTGCGACCCGGATTTGTCCTCGAATGCGACAACGACGCCCAATACATGCACTCCGTTTTGCCGGCACCATAGAAATGCGCAGCCCCGCATACAAGCTTGCTGTTGTCGCGCCAACAAGCTCGTTGCAATTGTTGCGATAATCGCAACGATTGCGGCATGGAAGAAATCGTTCGTACCAATGATCCCGTGCTGATCTCCTATATCGAGGCCTTGCTGACCGAGGCGGGCGTCGTCCATCTCGTGCTCGACACCCATATGAGCGTACTGGAAGGCTCGCTCGGCATGATCCAGCGCCGCATCCTGGTCGATACCGACCAGAGCGTGCTGGCACGCCAGCGGCTGACCGAAGCCGGCCTCGGCAAGGAGCTGCGCACGCCGTGACCAAGCCTACGACTGGGACCGCGGCCGGGACCACGCTCTCGGCCTTTCTGGGCGGCCGGCTCGAAATCGCCCAACCCGCCAGCGGTCATCGTGTCGGAACCGACGCGGCCCTGCTTTCGGCCTGCCTCTCGCCCTCTGCAGGAGAAACCGTCTACGACCTCGGCGCGGGGATCGGCGCCGCGGGCCTCGGCCTTGCCGTCCGTTGCCCGCAATGCCGCCTCGTCCTGGTCGAGATCGATCCGGCCATCGCAGCACTGGCGGTCGAGAATGCAGCACGCAACGGCCTTGCAGAACGCGTAACCACACTCGAGGCCGACGTCACGCAAAGGCCGTCGAAGGAGGGGCTCCTGCTGCCCGGCACGGCCGACCACGTCATCATGAATCCGCCTTTCCATCTTCCGGGCACGATTCGCCCGGCGCCCGACGCCTATCGTGCCGGCGCGCATGTGCACGGCCAGGCCGACGAGGAGGCCTGGATCCTCTGCGCCCTCGCCCTCCTGCGCGCCAAGGGCAGCCTCACCCTCATCCACCGGGCCGACGCCCTGCCCCGGCTTCTGGCAAGCCTCGACCGCCGCTTCGGCGACATCCGGATCAAGCCCGTGCAGCCGCGCGTCGGCCTGCCGGCCGCCCGCCTGCTCATTCGTGCAATCAAGGGCTCGCGTGCGCCCTTCCTCCTGCTGCCGCCGCTGATCCTGCATGATGAGGACGGCGGCTTCACCGCCGAGGCGGACGCCCTGCATCGCGGCGAAGCCTCGATCGAATGGCAAGCCTAGCAGCGGGCATAACCCCAATGCAGTTCACTAAGCTCTTCGGATTTGCACGACCTTTGTCATTGCCGGGCTCGACCCGGCAATCCAGCCCCGAGCTTCTGGATAGCCGGGTCAAGCCCACGGCTGTCCGGTTTAGATTTAGTGGACAAGGCGCACGGTGTTGATTCTACTCGTGTTCAGGACGTTGGCGCG
>NZ_JBFNQD010000022.1:0-79111 GCF_040797145.1 Labrys neptuniae
AGGTCCGCCGCCACCGCCTCCTCCGTCACCTCAGATGGTGCTGCAATGGAACTGAAACTTAACCGGACAGCCGTGGGCTTGACCCGGCTATCCAGGGGCCGCACCGGGCTGAAGCGTTTTGCGATTTGGCGGAACCACCAAGAATCGCAAAGACACATCGGAACAAGGGGTTAGAGCAAATGAGCGTTCACGCTTGAACACACTTTGCTCCAATGTCAGCGGTCGCGATGACGGTACCTGATCGGTCAATCATCAATACCGTTGGTATAGGGCTGGATTACCGGCTCAAGCTCAGCCATGGCAAAGGTCGTGTGAACTCGAAGACGCGGAATTGAGCTGCACGAGGCCTCGGCCCCTACCCTTCGTGATGCACCTTGCGCTTGGGCGGCTTGGCAGGAGTCTTGGGCAGCGTCTTCGGCTTGCTGTCGGCGGCCTTCTTCAGGTTCTTGCGCCCCTTGTTGAGCTTGGAGTCGGTGAGCTGATCGGGCACCGCCAGGGACTTGCCGGGGTCGGCATAGCCGGCGGCCGTCACGCCCTTCTTGCCGGCGAGTTTGCTGGCCGGCAGTGCTTTCGCAGGCTTGGGCGGCAGATCGGCGAGAATGGGCGTATTGGGCAGGCTGTAGATCGGGCGCCGGGGGCCGAGATAGGGGCCGACCGCAATGGGCGGTGCCGTCACCCAGCTCGCCAGCAGCGGGCTGGGTTCCGGCGCGGGTGCAGGCGCTGCCGGACTGCCGGGCTGCACTTCGGCGGTGTCGGCACTCTCCGCCGCTCCCGAACCGCCCTTCTTGCGCGAGCAGGCGATGTCGCGGATGTCGGTCGGGCCGGGATAGGCCGAGGCCGGGAGTTGGGTGGCGAGCGGCGCCTTGGTGAAGAAGCCGCCGCCCGAATTGGTGTAGTTGGCCTCGAACAGAGCCACCGCCTGGTTGGTGCGCTCCTTGGGCGTCGGCGCACCCATGATCACTGTGATCAGCTTGCGGCCATTGCGGGTGGCCGTCGCCACCACATTGAAACCGGCGGCGCAGATGAAGCCCGTCTTCATGCCGTCGGTGCCGGGATAGCGATAGACCAGCGCATTGTGGGTGCGCATGACCCGGCTGCCGGACTGGATGGTCTGGATCTGGAACAGCGAGGCATATTGCGGAAATTGCGTGATGATGGCGTCGGCCATCACCGCCATGTCGCGCGCCGAGGTGATCTGGCGCGGATCGGGCAGGCCGTTGGGATTGACCCATTGGCTCTGGGCCATGCCCAGCGCCCGCGAATTGGCGTTCATTTCAGCGGCGAAGGCATCCACCGAACCGGATACCCCTTCGGCCAAGGCCACCGCGATGTCATTGGCCGAATGCACCACCAGCATTTTGAGGGCGTCGTCGATGGTGATCATCGTGCCGACGGGATAGCCCATCTTGGACGGCGCCTGCTTGGCGGCCAGCGGCGAGATGGCGATCGGCGTGCCCAGGTCGACACGCCCGGCCTTGATGGCCTTGAACACCGTATAGGCTGTCATCAGCTTGGTGAGGGAGGCCGGATACCAGGGCCGGGTTGCATCCTGCTGCTGCAGGACCCGCCCGCTGGCGGCATCGACGACGATGGTGGGGTTTGCCATGGGATTGGAACGCGCAACGCTTGCGGCGAGTCCGAGGGCCAAACCGGCCACGAGCGTGGTTGTGATTGCGCGATTCGTAATACCCATCAGTTCCTCTTTCGGCTGCAGCGGCGGCGACACATCGACCTCAAGGGGGGCATTTTAATGACCGCCGGGTGATTTGGCATGCAGGCATTGGCAGACGCGCAGTATCGCGGCAAAGCCTTAACGGATCAATGCGGGCAGGAAGACAGGTCGGCTGCGTCGTTTCGGCAGGAAAGATGGCTCGTTCGGCGGGTATAGTCCCGGGAGCACGGACGGAGGCGGTCCGCGCTCCCGGCTGGTCTCGTCCCTTCAGGCGTCCTGCTGCCGGAGAACGGCTTGCAACACATCCTTGACGCCGATGGCGCCGACAAAGCGCTCTTGGTCGTCGAACAGGGCGACAGGGGCCGTGTTGGATCGATGCATGGCCAGCATCACCGTCTTGAGCGAGGTACCGGGGCTGGCCCAGTAGCAGGGGTGTTCCCCGTCAGCCACCGGTTTTTCGCATTCGGAGCAATGCACCCAGGCGCCATGCACGCCGTCGCGCTCGGCTTCCACGACATGGCCGCCGTCATCGAGCCGGAAGCGCGTGGTCTGGCGGGTATCGAGCCAGATCCAGCCATCCTCGCCGCGATGGAGATCGCGTGCGTCCTGCATGACATGCCAGGCGGTGAGCACGCTGAGCGGGTTCACATTGGCGATGAATTCCTGGACATAGTCGTTGGCCGGGCGCAGCACGATATCCTCGGGCCGGCCCGACTGCACGATGCGCCCACTCTCCAGGATGGTGATGGTGTTGCCGATCTTGAGGGCTTCCTCGAGATCGTGGCTGACGAAGATGATGGTCTTCTTCAGTTCCTTCTGCAGCTGCAGCAACTCGTCCTGCAGCTTCGTGCGGATCAGGGGGTCGAGCGCCGAGAAGGGCTCGTCCATCAAAAGGATCGGCGCCTCGGTGGCGAAGGCACGGGCAAGGCCGACGCGCTGCTGCATGCCGCCCGACAGCTCATGGGCGAACTTCTTTTCCCATTGCTTGAGGTGGACCAGCTCCAGCTGCTTGTCGACCTTGGCCTTGCGCTCGGCCTCGGGCACGCCGGCCAGTTCCAGACCGAAGCCGACATTCTCCGCCACGGTCCGCCAGGGCAGGAGGCCGAACTGCTGGAACACCATGGCGACGGAATGCTGGCGGACATGGCGCAGGGTCTGCTCGCTGCAGCTGACCACGTCGACCATCTTGTTGTCGGACTTCACCAGCACCTGGCCGCGTGTCACCTTGTTGAGGCCGTTGACGGCGCGCATCAAGGTCGATTTGCCGGAACCCGACAGGCCCATCAGCACGCTGATCTCGCCTTCCTGCACGGTGAGGTTGCCATCGGCGCACCCCAGCACCGCGCCGGTCTTTTCCAGGATCTGGGCGCGGGTGGCACCGGCGTCGAGCAGCTTGATGGCTTCGGCCTGACGGGATCCGAAGATGATATCGACATTCTTGAAATCGACGGCGACGCTCATCAATGCGCTCCCTTCACTCGGCACAGACGATCCAGCACGATCGCCAGGATAACGATGCAGGCACCCGCTTCGAAGCCACGCGGAATGTTGAACTGGCCCATGGCGCGCACGACGTCGACGCCGAGGCCTTCGGCACCGACCAGGCCGGCGATGACCACCATCGACAGGCTGAGCATGATGCACTGGGTGACACCGGCCATGATGGTGGGCATGGCATGCGGCAGTTCCACCTTCCACAACAGCTGGCGCTTGGTGGAACCGAAGGACTCGCCGGCCTCCTTGAGTGCGACCGGCGTGGAGGTGATGCCCAGATAGGTCAACCGGATCGGCGCAGGCAGGGCGAAGATCAGCGTGGCGATCAGGCCTGGGGCGGCGCCGAGGCGGAACAGCGCCACCATCGGGATGAGATAGACCAGAGTGGGCAGGGTCTGCATCATGTCGAGGACGGGGTGCAACACGGTATAGAGCTTGGGACGGTGCGCCGCCATCACGCCGAGCGGGATGCCGATGGCCATGGCGACGGCGGCCGACCAGAATACCAGTGAGACCGTCTTCATGGTCGCGGCCCAATAGCCCTGGTTCCAGATGAACAGGCAGCCCAGCACGATGAACAGGCACAATTGCCAGGAACGGTGCCGCCACCACGCCAGGGCAACGACGAGCACGATGACGACGATGGGCGGCGGGTAGACCAGCAGCGCGGAGGTGCCGTTGACGATGAACTCGATGCTCAGGCGCAGCGGATCGAACAGCCAGGTGGTGCAGTATTTCTGCAGGAACTCGATGACGAGCTGCATGAACTTGCCGAATGGCAGCTTCGTATCCGTCACCCAATCGAACATCATATCCCCCGCGCTATGGCGTTTTGCGATTTGACGGAATCGGCAGGGATCGCAAAGACGCGTCGAACCAAAGAGTACGAGCAAAAGGGTGTTCACACCGAACGCGCTTTGCTCCGGGTCGCGGGCCGTCCGGCGCCCTGGCTGTGAAGCCACGACGATCCGCATTGCCCGTCGACGTCATGACTGCCGGCCCAAGAGAGGACATGACATCATTGAGGGCCGATCTGTGTCGGCTTCGTCGAGCCACCCAGCGAGTTGCCCCGCCGGGCGATCCTATACGTTCAGTGGAATGGCGCGTCCGCTCAGAGGCCGAGGCTCTTCTTCACGGCATCGAGGCCGGGCTGCCCGTCGAAGGTGGTGACGCCGGCAAGCCAGGCATCCAGAACACCCGGATTGGCCTTGAGATATTCGGTGGCGGCCGTCGGGCCATCCTTGCCGTCGCCGGTGATCGCCTGCATCACCTTGTTCTCGAGGTCCACGGTGAATTTGAGGTTGGCGATGAACTTGCCCGCATTGGGGCATTCCTCGCTCCAGCCGGCGCGCTCGTTGGTATAGACCTTGGCGGCACCGAAATTCGGGCCGAACGTATCGTCGCCACCCGTCAGATACTGGATCTTGAAATTGACGTTCATCGGGTGCGGCGCCCAGCCGAGGAAGACGATGTCCTCGCCGCGCGCCACGGCACCCTGGACCTGGGCGAGCATACCCTGCTCGGATGACTCGACGAGCTGGAAGTCCTTCAGGCCGTTCTTGTTGCCGTCGATCAGGCTCTGCACCAGGCGGTTGCCGTCATTGCCGGGCTCGATGCCGTAGATCTTGCCCTGGAGCGAATCCTTGAACTTGGCGATGTCGCCGAAGTCCTTCAGGCCCTTGTCATAGGTCGCCTGCGGCACGGCCAGCGTGTATTTTGCACCTTCGGGCAGATTGGCACCCACTTCGATCACCGATTTGTCGGCGATATAGGCCTTGCGATCATTCTCCATGCTCGGCTGCCAATTGCCGAGGAAGACGTCGATATCCTTGCTCTTCATCGAGGCATAGGTGACCGGGACGGCCAGAACCGTGGTCTTGGGGGTGTAGCCGAGACCTTCGAGAACGCGGGAGGCGATCGCCGTGGTCGCGGTGATGTCGGTCCAGCCCACATCGGAGAACTTGACCGTCTTGCAGGCTTCCGCATCGCCCGCCAGCGCGGCGCCCGTGCCGAGGCCGATGGCCAGGGCGACGCCTGCAATCATTCTACCAATACCCGTCATTTCATTTCTCCCGGAAAACACCGAAGGCCGAATCTGGGATAGACCCAGTCCGTCTTGTCTTTGTTAACCCCTCTCGACCCCAGATGGGATCGAACTCTTGCCACGGAGCCCTTTCCCCTATGGCAATTCAGCACGAAAGACAGTGCTTGTCCCGCGATTTTCCGGCGCTGGATGACGCCGACGGCACAAAGCCGCCCATCCGCGCCAGAACCGGTTTGCATCGATTTCTTGGCGTTGCCGTATGGGCATTCTATTGATTGAACATATAATCAATTAAACCTGGAACCGGCCGATCTTGGATGCGTGCAGGCGACACTCTGTGTCATAGTCGCGCCACTTTCCCAATCCGGGATGCGACGAGAATTCGAGTGATTTGCCTCAAGCAGAATTTCCGGATGTTGCAAGAATGGGCAGCATCCGGAAATTCTGCAGGCATCCGAGATCCTGCAGCAACCAAGGCAGCCCATACCGGCCTTCAACTCTTCCAAAGGACCCAACATGCTCAAGACCAAGGCAGCCGTCGTCACCGGTTCGACATCGGGCATCGGCCTCGGCATCGCGCGCGCTCTGGCCCGCGAAGGCGCCAATGTCATGCTCAACGGACTGGGCGATGCCGCCGAGATCGAGAAGACCCGGGCCGGCATCGAGGCCGAATTCGGCGTCAAGGCCCTGTTCTCGCCGGCCAACCTGATGGAACCGGCCGCGGTGAAGGGCCTGATCGGCGAGGCCGAGACCGCCTTCGGCGCGGTCGACATCCTGGTCAACAATGCCGGCATCCAGTTCGTCTCGCCGATCGACGAATTCCCCGACGACAAGTGGGAAGCGATCATCAGGCTCAACCTGCTCGCTTCCTTCTATGCCATCAAGGCGGCCCTGCCCGGCATGAAGAGGAAGGGCTGGGGACGGATCATCAACACCGCCTCGGCCCATTCCCTGGTCGCCTCGCCCTTCAAGTCCGCCTATGTCGCCGCCAAGCACGGCATTGCCGGCCTGACCAAGACGGTAGCGCTGGAGGTGGCGCAGCAGAAGATCACCTGCAACGCCATTTCCCCGGGCTATGTCTGGACACCGCTGGTCGAGGCGCAGATTCCCGACACCATGAAGGCGCGCAACATGACGGCGGAGCAGGTCAAGAATGACGTGATGCTGGGAGGTCAGCCGACCAAGGAGTTCGTCACCATCGACCAGGTCGCCTCGCTCGCGGTGTATCTGTGCTCGGATGCGGCGGCGAGCATCACCGGCGCCAATCTGTCGATGGATGGCGGCTGGACTGCCGCATGAGCACCGCCGCCAAACCCGTAAATCTGGCGTTGCAGGGCGGCGGCGCCCATGGCGCCTTCACCTGGGGCGTGCTCGATGGCCTGCTGGAGGACGGCCGCCTCGAGGTCAAGGCGATCACCGGCACCAGCGCCGGGGCCATGAACGCCGTGGTCTTCGCCGAAGGTTACCTCGAAGGCGGGGCGCCAGGCGCCCGCCGCCAGCTCGAGACATTCTGGCGTGAGATCAGCCGCAAGGGGCGGCTGTCGCCCATGCGCCGCCCGTTGCTGGAACGCTTCATGGCCGGTTGGTCGCTGGAAGATTCGCCCGGCATGGCCCTGTTCGAGAATTGGAGCCGGCTGTTCAGCCCCTATGACAGCAATCCGCTCAATCTCAACCCGCTGCGCGATCTCATCGCCGAACTGATCTGCTTCGACAAGCTCAAGGCGAGCGAGGCGATCAGGCTGTTCGTCTCCGCCACCAATGTGCGCAGCGGCCATATCCGCATTTTCGAGAATGCCGAACTGAGCGCCGATGTGGTGATGGCCTCTGCCTGCCTGCCCCAGATCTTCCAGGCCGTCGAGATCGGCGGGCAGGCCTATTGGGACGGCGGCTATCTCGGCAACCCGGCCCTGTTTCCGCTGCTCGACGAGCGCACGCCCGATGATACCATCCTGGTGCAGATCAACCCCGTGCTGGTGCGGGAGGTGCCGCAGACGGCCGGCGGTATCGCCAACCGCCTCAATGAGATCACCTTCAACGCCTCCCTCCTCGGCGAATTGCGCGCCCTCGCCATGATGCAGCGTCGCGCCCGGGGCGCCGACCGTTTCGGCGACATCCGCCTGCATCGCATCGCGCTGGGCCAGAAGGAGGGTCTCGACGCCACCTCCAAGCTCAATACCGAATGGGATTTCCTCACCTTCCTGCGCGACCAGGGCCGCCGGGCGGCGAAGACCTTCCTCACCCGGCATTTCGACGCGATCGGCACGACGGCAACGCTCGACATCGAAGCCATGCTGGGGTGAGCCGAACCGATTGACCGCCGCAACGGCTGCTGGAACGCAGCCCTGACATGCCGATCCGCCCCTTGATTTCGGGAAGGAGTCCGGCACAATGCCACTCGTTCGCGGCCTCCATGTCGCGATCGAGGAGGCCACGCCCTCCCCCATGATGGGTTTGATGTCCGGGACGGCCCGGGCCCTTTTTAGAGGAGGGCCTGATGGCCTGGATCTATCTCGTTATCGCCGGCATCTTCGAAGTGGTGTGGGCCTTCTACATGAAACAGTCGGAAGGCTTTTCGAAGCTGGTGCCGACCATCGTCACCTTCGTCACCATGGCCATCAGCTTCGGCCTGCTCTCGATCTCGATGCGCAGCCTGCCGCTCGGCACCGCCTATACGATCTGGACCGGCATCGGCGCCGTGGGCGCCTTCATCGTCGGCGTGCTGGTGCTCGGCGAACAGGCCAACGCCATGCGCATCATCGCCGCAGCCCTGATCGTCTCCGGCCTGACCATGATGAAACTGTCGACGCCGGCCTGAGGATCCATCCCGGGATCGCAGGCATCCAGCCTGCCCTTCCTCGTCTGCAAGCGCAGCGCTTCCAAGAGCAGGCTGGATGCCTGCGATCCAGGAAAAGCCTCAGATCAGGACCTGCGTGCCGATCTCCACCACCCGGTTGGAGGGGATGGAGAAATAGTCGCTGGCGTCGTCGGCATTGCGGGCGAGGATCATGTAGAGCCGGCGCTGCCAGCGCCACATCAGGGGCTGCGCCCCGCCGCGCAGGTGGCGGCGCGACAGGAAGAAGGAGGTGTCCATGATGTCGAAGGACCAGCCGGCCCTGCGGCTGAGCGCCAGCGCCTTCGGCACGTTCGGGCTTTCCATATAGCCGAACTGCACCCGCATCTTGGTGAAGGAGGCCGAGACCTCTTCGAGCGTGATGCGGCCGCCTCCCGGCACGATCGGATCATCGGTGGTCTCGATGGTCAGGATCGCGACCTTCTCATGCAGCGCCTTGTAGTGCTTGAGGCTATGCAGCAGCGCCGTGGGCGTATAGTCGGGATCGCTGGTCAGGAAGATTGCCGTACCCGGCACGCGGGCAACCGAGCCCTTTTCCAGGCTCTTGACGATGGTCATCAGCGGCACCTCGGTGCGGCGCGTCTTCTCCAGCACCAGCCGCGTGCCACGCCGCCAGGTGATCATCAGGATCATCAGGGCAGCCGCGATCATCAGGGGCACCCAGCCACCATCATGCACCTTGAGCAGGTTGGCGGAGAGGAAGACGAGGTCGATCAGCAGGAACGGCACGATGATCAGCGCCGCCGTCAGCGCCGACCAGCGCCAGACCTTCCAGATCACCAGGAAGGCCATCATCGCCGTCACCACCATGGTGGTGGTCACCGCGATGCCATAGGCCGAAGCCAGGCGAGAGGAACTCTCGAAGGCCAACACCAGGATCAGCACGCCGACCAGCAGGATGCCGTTGACCTGGGCGATATAGATCTGGCCCGACTGGTGCTCGGAGGTATGGGCCACCTTCATGCGCGGCAGAAGGCCGAGCTGGATGGCCTGGCGCGTCAGGGAATAGGCGCCGGTGATCACGGCCTGGCTGGCGATGATGGTGGCGACCGTCGCCAGGACCACCATCGGCACCAGGAAGAGCGGGTTCTGGGGCACCAGCATGTAGAAAGGATTGTCGAGGATTTCGGGTGCCGGGTTGTTCAAGACCAGCGCCCCTTGGCCGAGATAGTTCAGCGCCAGCGAGGGCAGAACCAGGGTCATCCAGGCCATCTGGATCGGCTTGCGGCCGAAATGGCCGAGATCAGCATAGAGCGCCTCGGCCCCGGTGACCGCCAGGAACACTGCGCCGAGCGCCACGAAGCCGATATGACCATGGCTGAGCATGAAGGCGACGGCGTGCCAGGGATTGAAGGCCGCGAGCACCACCGGTGCATCCTTGATGTGCCACAGGCCCGCCAGACCCATCACCACGAACCACAGTGCCATGATCGGCCCGAAGAAGGCGCCGACCCGCGCCGTGCCGTGGCTCTGGACGGCGAACAGCGCCACGATGATCGCCACGGTGATCGGCACCACGAAGGGATCGAAAGCCGGCGTCACCAGCTTCATGCCTTCCACTGCCGAGAGCACCGACACGGCCGGCGTGATGATGGCGTCGCCATAGAACATGGCAGCCCCGATGGTGCCGAGCAGCAGGAGCACGGTGCCCGAGCGCCCCAGGGCCCGCTGGGCCAGCGCCATCAAGGTAAGGGTACCGCCCTCGCCCTTGTTGTCGGCCCGGAGCAGCAACAGCACATATTTCAGCGTGACGATGACGATGAGCGCCCACAGGATCAGCGAGATCACGCCGAGCACCGCTTCCTGGCTCATCAGCCTGCCACCCTCGGTCGCCGCATGCAGCGCCTCGCGGAAGGCGTAGAGCGGGCTGGTACCGATATCGCCGTAGACGACGCCGATGGAGCCGAGCGTCAGCGCCCAGAAGCCACCACCATGGCCACTGGTTTCCTCGCCGGTGTCGGCGCTATGCGTAAGCCCCATACGGGCCTCCGTTGGATATGTTGAAGTCGGGCAGAATGAAGATGAAAAGCGCGGCTGCCATCGCCAGGCAAGCCCGTCCCCTGTTTGTGCAGCGCAGCAAGCCCGCTCTCTTACACCTTTCCGATTTCACGGCAAAGGGCTCCCGACGAGGCCGGGCCGGCTTGCGGATGCGCAAAAGCCGGCCGCCGGAACCGTTTCCCGGGAGCATGACTGTTTCAGATCAGCCTGGTCTCAGATCAGGACCTGAGTGCCGATCTCCACCACGCGGTTGGAGGGGATGGAGAAATAGTCGCTGGCATCGTCGGCGTTGCGGGCGAGGATCATGTAGAGCCGGCGCTGCCAGCGCCACATGGTGGGCTGCTTGCCGCCCCTCAGATGGCGGCGCGACAGGAAGAAGGAGGTCGACATGATGTCGAAGGACCAGCCGGCCTTGCGGCACAGCGCCAGCGCCTTCGGCACGTTCGGGCTTTCCATATAGCCGAACTGCACCTTCATCTTGGTGAAGGACGCCGAGATCTCCTCGATCGAGACCCGTCCGCCTCCCGGCACGATCGGATCGTCGGTGGTCTCGATGGTCAGGATGGCCACCTTCTCATGCAGCGCCTTGTAGTGCTTGAGGCTGTGCAGCATGGCCGTGGGCGCGTAATCGGGATCGCTGGTCAGGAAGATCGCCGTGCCCGGCACGCGGGCGACCGAGCCCTTTTCCAGGCTCTTGACGATGGTCATCAGCGGCACCTCGGTACGCCGGGACTTCTCCAGTACCAGGCGCGTGCCGCGCCGCCAGGTGACCATCAGCGTGATCAGGCCGAGGGCGATCAGGATCGGCAGCCAGGCGCCGTCGAACAGCTTGAGCAGGTTGGCGCCGAGGAAGATCGAATCGATGAGGAGGAAGGGCACGATGATCGCCGCTGCGGCCCAGGGCTTCCACAGCCAGACCCGCCAGATCACCACGAAGGCGAGGATGGCATCCACCACCATGGTGGTGGTCACGGCGATGCCATAGGCCGAAGCCAGGCGCGAGGAACTCTCGAACACCAAGACCAGCAGCACCACGCCGGCAAGCAGCATGCCGTTGACCTGGGCGATGAAGATCTGGCCGGACTGGTGCTCCGATGTGTGCGAGATGCGCATGCGCGGCACCAGGCCGAGCTGCACGGCCTGCCGCGTCAGCGAGAAGGTGCCTGTGATCACCGCCTGGCTGGCGATGATGGTGGCGCTGGTGGCCATGATCACCATCGGCACCAGGAACAGGGGCGAGGCCGGCACCAGGCGGTAGAACGGGTTCTCCAGGGCGCTGAAATCATTGAGCACCAGGGCGCCCTGGCCGAGATAATTGAGGGTCAGGGCCGGCAGCACCAGGCCGAGCCAGGCCGTTTGAATCGGCTTGCGGCCGAAATGGCCGAGATCGGCATAGAGCGCCTCGCCGCCGGTGACGGCCAGGAACACCGCGCCCAGCGTAACGAAGCCGATATGGCCATGGGTGAGCAGGAATTCGGCGGCATACCAGGGATTGATCGCCGCGATGATGCCGGGATGCTGCAGGAAATTGACGAAGCCGATCACGCCGACAAGCGTGAACCAGATCGCCATGACCGGGCCGAAAAAGGCACCGACCCGCGCCGTGCCGTGGCTCTGCACCAGAAAGAGGGCGACGATGATCACCAGCGTCAGCGGCACCACGAAGACGTCGAAGCCGGGCGCCACCAGCTTCAGGCCTTCCACGGCCGACAGCACGGAGACAGCCGGGGTGATCATGGCGTCGCCATAGAACATCGAAGCGCCGACGATGCCGAGCAGTACGATGGGTGCCCCGGTGCGCCCGAGGGCCCGCTGGGCCAGCGCCATCAGGGTCAGGGTGCCACCCTCGCCCTTGTTGTCGGCCCGAAGCAGCAGCAGCACATATTTGAGCGTGACGATGATGATCAGCGCCCACAGGATCAGGGAAATCACGCCGAGCACGGCGGTGGGCGTGACGTTCTTGCCGCCATCGGTGGCGGCATGGGCGGCCTCGCGAAAGGCATAGAGCGGGCTGGTACCGATATCGCCATAGACGACGCCGATGGAGCCAAGCGTCAACGCGGCAAACCCGCCGCTATGCTTGTGTTCGGTGGTGTCTTCGCCGTTCTCGACGGCGTTCGCGAGCCCCATGCGGGCAACTCCGTTCTGACCTGTTGGGATTGTTTCGATCGGTCGATCGCGAGATGCGATCTTCGCTCTCCAAAATGCGGCTCAAGGCGCCGCCGGTCGCATCAGGGCCGGACGGCAGGTGACGGCACGCCGGTCGAACCCGGGGTTTCCTGCCCTCGGGGTTGGGCCTCTTACACTCTTCTGCCGGTCGGGCATAGAGGCCCGCAACCCTTTTGACCAACAACTCCCCAGCCAATCGGTCCCGAAACCATGCATAGCCCACATTCAACCCGAGCGCATCATCGCGAAGGCGACACATCCTGTGACGGTTTCGGACAAGCCGATTCGATTGCAATCGGCTACCTATCTTTCATGCGACGCCGCGTCGTATTCGGAACAGTCTTTCTCTTATTTTTTCCGTAATCGCCGCAATACAAGCCCCTACTGCCAAGAAAGATATTTTCATTTCCGTGAAAATATGTCTCAACTGCGCAGAACAACCGCCCCAGAGGGAACCAGCATGGCCCAAGACCCGAAAAAGCCACTGAGCGACATCGAAATCGCGCGTCAAGCCAAGATGCAGCGCATCGAGGCGATTGCCGAGAAAGCCGGCATTCCCGACGAGGCCTTCGAGCCCTATGGCAAACATATCGCCAAGATCGATCTCGACAAGATCCCCGGCCTGCAGGATCGCCCCGACGGCAAGCTGATCCTGGTCACCGCCATCAACCCGACCCCGGCCGGCGAAGGCAAGACCACCACCACCGTCGGCCTCGGTGACGGCCTGGCCGCGATCGGCAAGAAGACCATGATCTGCCTGCGCGAACCCTCGCTCGGCCCCTGCTTCGGCGTCAAGGGCGGCGCGGCCGGCGGCGGCTATGCCCAGATCGTGCCGATGGAGCAGATCAACCTGCACTTCACCGGCGACTTCCACGCCATCACCTCGGCGCATAACCTTTTGTCGGCGATGATCGACAACCACATCTATTGGGGCAATGCGCTCGGCATCGACACCCGCCGCGTCACCTGGCGCCGCGTCCTCGACATGAACGACCGCTCGCTGCGCGCCATCAACTCCTCGCTCGGCGGCGTCTCCAACGGCTTCCCGCGCGAAGACGGCTTCGACATCACCGTGGCTTCCGAAGTCATGGCCGTGTTCTGCCTCGCCAAGGACCTCGCCGATCTCGAGGAACGCCTCGGCAAGATGATCATCGGCTACACCCGCGACAAGAAGGCGATCACCGCCGCCGACATCAAGGCTTCCAGCGCCATGACGGTGCTGCTCAAGGACGCCCTGAAGCCCAATCTGGTGCAGACGCTGGAAGGCAACCCCGCCTTCGTGCATGGCGGCCCCTTCGCCAACATCGCCCATGGCTGCAACTCGGTGACCGCGACCCGCGCCGGCCTCAAGCTCGCCGACTACGTGGTGACGGAAGCCGGCTTCGGCGCCGACCTCGGTGCCGAGAAGTTCTTCGACATCAAGTGCCGCAAGGCGGGCCTCACCCCGGCAGCCGTGGTGATCGTCGCCACCGTGCGCGCCCTCAAGATGCATGGCGGCGTGCCGAAGGACCAGCTCGGCAAGGAGAATCTGGAAGCCTTGCGCAAGGGCCTGGCCAATCTCGGCCGCCATGTCGAGAACGTGCGCAAGTTCGGTGTCTCCGCCATCGTCGGCATCAACCACTTCATTGCCGACACGCCGGCCGAGCATGAGCTCATCGCCCAGGTCTGCAAGGAGCAGTTCGGCGTCGACGCCGTGGTCTGCAGCCATTGGGCCGAGGGTTCGAAGGGCACCGAGGAACTCGCCCGCCGCGTGGTCGCGCTGGCCGAGGCACCGCATCCGCTCGACGGCCGCGGCTTCCGCACCCTCTACCCGGACGAGATGCCGCTCTGGGACAAGATGAAGCTGATCGCCAAGGAGATCTATCGCGCCGCCGATATCATCGCCGACCAGAAGGTCCGCGACCAGTTCAGGGACATCGAGGCTGCCGGCTTTGGCCATCTGCCGATCTGCGTGGCCAAGACGCAATATTCCTTCTCGACCGATCCGAACCATCGCGGCGCGCCGGTCGATCACGTCGTGCCGATCCGTGAAGTGCGCCTGTCGGCCGGCGCAGGCTTCCTGGTGGTGGTCTGCGGCGAGATCATGACCATGCCGGGCCTGCCCCGCGTGCCCTCGGCGGAGTTCATCCGTCTCGACACCAAGGGCCAGATCGAAGGTCTGTTCTGATCCCGGGTCTGCCATGCCGGTCCGGTGCGACCGGCATGGCAACACCGGCTCGAGAGCCGGGACCAACGGGTGCGTACAGCTGAACGCGCTTTACTGGGCAGGGCCGCTATGCTGCGGCCCTTCCGATCGCTCGGCGAGGAACACATCGCCATAGCCGACGATTCAAGGCAGCTCCGCCTTGAGCCGGTGCCGATGGGCGGCCTGCTTGGCCCGGTTGCCGCAGAGCGCCATGCTGCACCATCGCCGCCGATGCCCGCGTGTATGATCCGCGAACACAAGCGTACAGGACGCCCCCTCGCAAGCCTTCACGTTTGAAAAGTCCTCCGTGCAGACGAAGCGCCCCATGGCTTCGGCGAGAGGCTGAAGCAGGGTCTCGGGGGAGCGCCATTTGCGCAAGGCCTGGAACTCCAGCCCCTCATGACCCTCATCTCGCCTGGGCGCGATCCGATGAAAGCCTTCATTGCGCTCAAGCAGGCGATTGAGCGGCTCCAGTTCGCTTACGGCGTCGGCTGCAAGCGGCCTGCCCCGATGCTTTCGCACGAAGCCCCTGAACCATTCACGCAAGGCCCTGGCCTGGCCGGCCACCCTGTCGAGTTCCTCGGGCAGAGCTTGCGCCCGCACGGACTCGGCAATGTCCGGCGGCAGCAACCGCGCCTGCTCCAGCCAATTTAGCAGGCCGTCCCCGTTGTCGATCCAGTCGACCGGCGTGTCGACCGGCGTCGCCACGGAATTGAGGAAATCCAGCCCCTCGGCGTCAGCGACGAAAAGGGCGGGGGAACGCACATCCATCACATACTCCCATTGCGGCCGGCATCCTGGCCGGCGCCAAACATCTGTCCATCCCTCAAATAACCCGTTCAACAAGGCTTGACAAGTTACGATAAGCTGAAGTAACCATTTTAAGGCTATCAAGACAGTTACTCTAAACATGCCATAGAGGAGAACGTCGATGCCCCGCAAGCCTGTCAGCGTTGTTCTCGTCCATGGCGCCTGGGCCGATGGCACGAGTTGGGCAAAAATCATCCGTCCCCTCGCCGAGGAAGGGTACGGCACGGTTGCGGCGCCGCTGCCGCTGACCTCCTTCGCCGACGACGTGGCAGCGCTCGAGCGCACGTTGGAGCGCGTGCCTGGCCCGGTCGTTCTGGTCGGTCATGCCTATGCCGGCGCCGTCATCGCCGCCGTGCAAAGCAGGAAGGTCGCGTCGCTGGTCTATGTGGCCGCCCTGGCACCGGACGAGGGCGAGACGGTTGCAGATGTCTTCTATCGCGGCCGACCACATCCCGAGGCGCCGACACTTGCCCCGGACGGCCACGGCTTGATCTATCTGCCGCCAGAAGCCGTCTCCACCGCGTTTGCACCAGGAGCAACGGCCGGCGAACTGGCCCTGCTCACCGCCGTGCAACGGCCGATCTCGCTGGCCTGCATTACGGCTCCGGTCGGTCGCCCGGCCTGGAAGCAGGTACCGGCTTGGTTCCTGGTCGCGGAACAGGACCGCATGATCATCGCCGACAATCAGCACTTCATGGCGAGACGCATGCAGGCACGCATCCATGCTCGCCCGGTCGATCACACGCCGATGGTAACGGCACCGGATGTGGTCCTCGCCATCATTCAGGAGGCGATCCGCGAAGCGGCCTTGGCGTGAAGCCAAGCCCTGACCCGCCCCCGACGAACAAAGCCATGCGCGAGCCGAAGGTGCCGAGTGGACCGCGCATTCCCAGCCGCCACGACCGTGGCGTAACCCGAAAATACCGATCCATCAGGTTATAGCAGACAGGAGAGAGCCATGACGATCATTACCTACCGCACCGCGGACGTGGACGGGCTCAAGATCTTCTACCGGGAGGCGGGATCACCGCAGGCACCCAAACTCCTGCTGCTGCATGGCTTTCCGAGTTCGAGCCATATGTTTCGCGACCTGATACCGCTTCTGGCCGATCGTTTTCATATCGTTGCACCAGATCTGCCAGGCTTCGGCCAGTCGGGCCTGCCCGCGAGCGGCCATAGTTTCGAAGCGATCGCCGCCGTGATCGACCGGTTCACCGAGATCGTCGGCCTCGACCGCTATGCCATCTACGTGTTCGACTATGGCGCTCCGACGGGATTTCGCCTCGCCTTGAGGCATCCCGAACGCATCACGGCGATCATCACGCAAAACGGCAACGCCTATGAAGAAGGGCTGAGCGAGGGCTGGAACCCGATCCGCGCCTATTGGGAGGATGCGTCGGAGGCCAACCGGCAGGCGCTGAAGGCTCTTCTCAGGCCGGAGGCGACGATCTGGCAATATACCCATGGCGTGCCGGATACGCACACGGTCTCGCCTGACGGCTACTCGCTGGACAATTTCTACCTGGCCCGCCCTGAATCAGAGGCGATCCAGCTCGATCTGTTCGGCGACTATAAGAGCAATGTCGCACTCTATCCGGCCTTCCAGGCCTATTTCCGCGCACACCGGCCGCCTTTGCTGGCGGTATGGGGCAAGCACGATCCCTTCTTCCTGCCGCCCGGCGCCGAAGCCTTCAAGCGCGACATCCCAGACGCCGTCATCCGTTTCTTCGACACGGGGCACTTCGCGCTGGAGACGCATGCGACGGAGATCGCAGCGGCGATCAGGGATTTCCTGCCGCGTTGAGCGCGGTGCCCGGACAGCCATGCGGATGACGCATCGGCATCGCCATCCCCATCTGCCATGCAAAAACCCCACGGTTCGGTGAACCGTGGGGTCGATGTTTCTACGCGAGCGATACCAAGCGCGTCCGGGCAACCGACTGTGCCGGGATCGTTCGGCACAGCGTCATTCCCACCTCAATATTCGCGATAATCGCGGTAGTACCGGCGGGGACGTTCCCGATAGCGCCAGCCACCGTCATCGCGCCAACCACGCCGGTAGCCGCGATCGGGGACACAGCCATAGGGGGAGCGGTGCATCCCATAGGGGCACAAACGGCGAATTTGCTGGACGAGCCCGTTGTCGGCCTGTGATTGCGCGGATGGTGCCATCGGCATTGCCGAAGCAACCTGCGGAGCAAACATCATGCTTCCAGCGGTCAGACCAGCTGCAACAAACAGCTTCAGGGATAGTTTCATAGCTCCCTCCCTCAATTTCAATACTCGATGTCTAGCAGTATGATCTGAATGCAAGGTGAACAGGTCAGGACAAGCGATCAGATTAACGTAACGTCAACAAATCCCCAAACCTCACCAAGCCGACAAGAGACGGCCGGTCGGAAGACCTGCCCAGCGCGCTAGCTTAGAGGCGGCCCTTCCTGAAACCAAGCTCATAGATTTGCCAGACGAGCACGGCCAGCATGGCGAGGGTTACGATCCAGCGTCCATAGACCGGCAACAGCTGGTCGCTGAGGATCGGCGAGAAGATCTGGAAATAGATGGCAGCGGGCAGGATGAGCGCCAGTTGCGCCGGCCGGCCCAGGTCGTTGTAGCGCTTGGCGCCGACGAAATAGATGCAGACCGAGACCAGCACCATCACCAGATAGATGACGTCGACCGCAAAAAGCGACAGGTAATAGGGCGCCGTCATCAGCCGGGTATGCTCGCGGGCAACTTCGTCGACCAGGGCTTCGGCCGCCGCGGGATTGCGCGGCAGGACATGATTGAGCCCGTAGGCCGCCGCCACCAGCGCCCCCAGGACCAAGGCCAGCACCGCCATGGCGCGCCACCAGGTCTGCCGGTCGATGCTGCCCTTATCGTCACGAAACAGGAAACGGGCGCTGTGCGCGCCCAGGATACCAGCCATATCTCCTCCGAGGCCTGCATGCCGCCGGCTTCTAGAGCAAAGCGCGTTTAGACGGCAACACTGCTTTGCGCTGCCTCTTTGGTTCGACGCGTCTTTGCGACTCCTGGCGATGCTGCCAACGCAAAACGCTCCTGCCTGCGTGGCAAGGCAGGATCAAGGCATTTCTACTCGACCACGCCGACGAAGGGCAGCTGGCGATAGGAATGGGCGACGTCCATGCCATAGCCGACCACGAAGACGTCGGGGCACTCGAAGCCGATGAAATCGGCCTTGATGTTGACGGCGCTCTTGCCCGGCTTGTCGAGGAGCACGCAGCTCAGCACCTGCTTGGCGCCGCGCGCCGCGAGCAGGTCCTTGGCGAAGGCCAGGGTACGTCCCGATTCGAGAATGTCGTCGACCAGGAGGATGTTGCGCCCGCGCACATCGCTCTCCACGTCATGGAGAATGTTCACCGTGCCGGTCGATACGGTCGCCTCCCGATAGCTCGACAGATGCACGAACTCCACTTCCGGCGCCATGCCGGCCTTGTGCATGGCGCGCAGGAGGTCGGCCGTGAACACGAAGGAACCTTTCAGCACCGCGACCACGAGCAGATTCTCGAGATTGCGGGCCTTGATCTCCTGCACCAGCGACGCGTTGCGCTTGGCAATCGTCTCGGCATCGAACAGGACTTTGATATTACGCGACGTGGCCATCGAACTCCTCATTTCTGCCGGCACCATAGCCGCAGGAGGGTATCGGCGACAATGGCGTTGCAGTGCCGCCCGCCGCCCACCCACAGCCGCCGGATCGCCGGTCGGGCAGAGCTCTTCCCTCCTGCCTGCGAAAAGGGAGATCTTCCGAAGGTTAAATTCGTTGTCATTTCGTTAACGTTAACACCTCGTTAACGCCCTCCCGGCACAGTGCAGCCGAGGCGGTCGGGGCCGTCTTTTCGGAGATTCTGTCTTGGTTCGGTTCGAGAATGTGGGATTGCGCTACGGGATGGGCCCGGAAGTGCTGCGCGACGTCAGTTTCGACCTGCCCGCCAATTCCTTCCAGTTCCTCACCGGTCCCTCCGGCGCAGGCAAGACCACGCTGCTGCGCCTGCTCTTTCTCACCCTCAAGCCGACCCGTGGCCTCATCCACACCTTCGACCAGGAGGTGTCGACCCTCTCCAAGCACGCCCTCGCCGAGACACGGCGGCGCATCGGCATCGTCTTCCAGGATTTCCGCCTGCTCGACCACCTCACCACCTATGAGAACATCGCCCTGCCCCTGCGCGTACAGGGCCAGGACGAGGCGCGCTACCGGGCCGAAGTGGTCGAATTGCTGCATTGGGTCGGGCTGGGCGAGCGCATGCATGTGCTGCCGCCCGTATTGTCCGGCGGTGAGAAGCAGCGCGCCGCCATCGCCCGCGCCCTGATCGTACGCCCCGAATTGCTGCTGGCGGACGAGCCGACCGGCAATGTCGATCCGGCCCTGGCGCGGCGCCTGCTGCGCCTGTTCATCGAACTCAATCGTTCCGGCACCTCGGTGGTGATCGCCACCCATGACGAAAGCCTGATGGAGCTCTTCCCCGCCCGGCGCCTGCGCCTCGAGGATGGCCACGTCACGGTCCAGGAGCCCGCGTCATGGTCGTGAACGATAGAGGCCAGCCTGCCGGCCGGCGCGCCGAGACGCTGATCCGCCCGGCTGCCCCGATCGTGCCGTCGGGTTCGATCGCAGGGCGCTCGCTGATGGCCGTGGTGGCCATCATGACCTTCCTGGTCGCCCTTACGGCCGGCGGCGTGCTGCTGATTGCCGGCGCGGCCGCCGATTGGGGTTCGCAGATCGCGCGCGAGGTCACCATCCAGGTCCGCCCGGTGGAGGGGCGCGACGTCGAGGCCGAGATCGCCAAGGCCGTCGTCGCCGCCCGCGCCACCGAAGGGATCAGCGACGTGCAGGTCTATTCGCGCGAGGAAACCGAGCGCATGCTGGTGCCCTGGCTCGGCGAGGGCCTCGACATGGGCGACCTGCCGATCCCGCGCCTCATCGTGGTGAAGATCACGCCGGGCAGCCTCCCCGACTTCGCCACCTTGAAGAAGACGCTGGCCGAAACCGTGGCCGGCGCCAGCCTCGACGATCACCGCTTCTGGATCGCACGCCTGGCGGCCATGGCGCGTGCCATGGTGCTGGCGGGCCTGGCCATCCTCGTGCTGATGGTCGTCGCCACGGCACTGTCGGTGGTATTCGCCACCCGCGGCGCCATGGCCGGCAACAAGGACGTGGTGGAGGTGCTGCACTTCGTCGGCGCGCATGACAGCTTCATCGCCAACGAATTCCAGCGCCATTTCCTCTGGCTCGGTCTCAAGGGCGGGCTCATCGGCGGCGGCGCGGCGGCGCTGACCTTCCTCTTTGCCCATATGCTGGCCTCGCGCTTCACGGCCACGGCGGCGGGCGACCAGATGGAAGCCCTGTTCGGCTCCTTCAACATGGACTGGCGCGGCTATGCCGCCATTGCCGCGGCAGTCGTGCTCATTGCCATCATCACCGGCGTCACATCGCGCATGACGGTTCACCGTGTGCTGCGAGGCCACATATAGGGGTCATCCATGAGCGTCTGGCAGGGCTCTGCGCCCATTCCGCTACACACCCGCCCCGCCGACCCCATTTTCGCCCAAACCATCCGTAAGAATTTCGGATATGGCGGATTGGCCAGTTTTCGCAGGCTGGCCAGATTCGACCGGCTGACATGGGCGCGTCCGATGCGGCAGGCCTCGACGATCGATGGCATCGCTTCCCCCTCCCAGGCGGAGCACCCGCCGAGGCGGCCGCGCCGTTGGCTGCGCTGGGTCATGGAAATCACCGGCGCCTGCCTGCTGTTCTTCACCGCGGCCGTGGTGACGGATTTCGCCTATTTCGTCTCCAGCCTGCAGAACCAGACGCCCAGCCCGGCGGTGAGGGCCGACGGCATCATTGCCCTCACCGGCGGCGCCGACCGCATCAGCGAGGCCTTCGACCTGCTCAACCAGGGCCGTGCCAGGCGGCTTCTCATCACCGGCGTCAACAAGGCCACCAGCCAACAGGCGCTGGCCGGACATAGCGCCGGCGGCGTCGAGGTGCTCGACTGCTGCGTGGATATCGACCGCAACGCCCTCAATACCCTCGGCAACGCCCTGGAAACGGCACGTTGGGTACGCGACAAGCAGTTCAAGTCGATCATCGTGGTGACCTCGAACTACCATATGCCGCGTTCGCTGCTGGAATTGCGCCGGGTGCTGCCGGATACCACGCTGATCGCCTATCCCGTGATCTCGCAGAATCTTAGGCTCGATTCCTGGTGGTCCGATCCGGCCAGCATCCGCCTGCTGCTGTCGGAATATGTGAAATATGCAGGCGCCACCTTCCAGCTCCGGATGGAACGGGCCACGGCGGAGAGGGTGCAGGCGCGGGCCAAGTGAGGGATATTGCGAGAGCAGGATAGAGCCGTCCTGTCCTCGCATCGCAAAGCTCAGAGGTAGAAATGCATCCTTGATCGGGATTTCCGCAGCAAAACAGTCCCGTAGAAACTCACAGAAGATAGATTATGTCATTTCTTGCACGAGCCGGCTATTTACTGGCGCTGGCGGCGGCCTTGCCGACCGCTGCCGCCTCACAAGACGCCCGGACTTTCCAATCCGTCGATGGCTCCTATACCTTCAACTATCCCTTGAATTTCGCGCTGGATCGCGAGTTCGCCGACGGAACTGGCGATGTGACGGGCGTGACCGCATCTTCGCCGGCGAACGGTGACGTCATCATCACCTTTCTCGGCCCGCGTGATTTGGGAGATTTCAAGGAAGTGAGCGAGAAGACACGTCAGGAAATTACGGATGCCTTCACGAAGGCGATCGCGAATCTGCCTTTGATCAAGCTCAAATCCTCATCCATGACCAAGATGCTCGGACAGCCCGCCATCGACATGGTCTTCCAGAACGCTCGAATGCCTTTTGGCAAGGAGCGCCCGCAAATCAAACGCTATGTGTTCACGATCGCGAACGCCAAGGCGTACAATTTCGAGTGCATCTATCGCGAGGACAAGGCCGCCGAGTTCGCTCCGGCCTGCGATCTCGCCGTTTCCACGGTCCAATTGGCAGACGCTGCGGCGGCGAACATGTTGCCCGCGGACGAGGATGATAAGGATGCTCCGGCGGCCGGAAGCTGCACCAAGCTTGAACTCAACAGGCGCGCCATGCAGGTGACGGATCTCACCTCCGACATGCTGATGAAGGATCAGTCGCCGGCGATGGTCACCCGGGTCCGGAAGGCACACGATGCGGCGACGGCGATCGACGAGCGCGCCGGACAAAACCCATCAACGCAGGATTGCATGGACGTCGACGCGATCATAGCAACACTGAAATAGCCCGCCGTACCGCGACAACTGTCATTCCCCTGGTCGCAAAAGTCGCGCGCGAGAGTGCCGCCAAACAAGAGACATTTGCCTCGGGCAACAAAGTTTGCTCCCCCTCCCCCGAAGATGACAGTCCCTGGTCGACCGGCAATGAAGAGGGAGGCATCCGCCGTCAATTCTGCTATAGCCGCACCAGCATCCCTCGAATGATCCAGTTCATGCTCGTATTGCGCTCGCTCCTGTTCAACCTGGCCTTCTATGTCAACATCGTCCTGTGGATGATCCTGGCGCTGCCGACATTGCTGATGCCGCGCGCTGCACTGCTCTGGATCGTGAAGAACTGGGCGCGGGTGAATATCTTCCTGATGCGCCACATTGCCGGCATCACCTGCGAGATTCGCGGGCGGGAGAACCTGCCGCCCGGGCCGGTTCTGGTCGCCGCCAAGCACCAGTCGACCTGGGACATCTTCGCCATGTTCCTCGTCTGCGAGGATCCCTGCTACGTGCTCAAGCGCGAACTGATGTGGCTGCCCGTCTTCGGCTGGCTCGCCGCCAAGGCGCAGATGATCGCCGTCAACCGTGGCGCCCGCTCCAAAGCGATGAAGCAGATGAAGGCGGATGGTGAGCGCGAACTCGCCCGGGGCCGGCAGATCGTGATCTTCCCCGAGGGGACCCGCCGGGCGCCGGCCGCCGAGCCGGCCTATAAATATGGCGTGGTCTATCTCTACAGCGAGTTCGACGTTCCCTGCGTCCCGGTTGCCCTCAATTCCGGGCATTTCTGGCCGCGGCGCCAGTTCATCCGCCAGCCTGGCAGGCTGGTGATGGAAATCCTGCCGGCCATACCGGCCGGCCAGGACAAGACGGTCTTCTTCGAGCGCCTCGTGAACGACATCGAGACGGCGTCGGACCGGCTGCTTGCAGAGGCCCGCGGCCCCCTGGCAGCGGAACAAACCCGAATCGCTTGACGCCACGGCAGGCGATGTTCTAGATTTGTTCCATGACACAGATCGCGATTCGTTCTCGTTCATCGTCGCCCGAGCACCGCCTGTGCACGACGCTGGCCGCCTTGGGCCGCGATGCGCCGGCGGCGGCATCGCGCTTCCGTCGCTGGGTCGGCATATCAGGCCGTTCCTATCTGGTCTCGGTCTATCCGATCGCCCAATGCCCTGATTATGTCGATGCCGTCCTGATCGCGGTCGATGCAGGCGGTGCCTGTGTGTGGATCGGTGAGGCCGGCCAAGGCGGCGACGATCTCCTCGCCATGCTCGCGGCAGCAGCCGGGGCCGGCGCCTGCGAAGTCCACGTGCATCTCCTGGCCGGGGATCCGGCAGCGCGGGCGGCAGCCATTCGCGATCTCGACGGCCGGCACTGAACGCCCACCTGTCGCAACACGCCCTTGCGAGACGTCTTGTCTCCGTCAGATCGCAAGGTGTTTCGGACCGCAAACTTCTTTGCCGCCCGACCGACGGATTTTCCTGGCCCCGCCGTTCAAATGGCGTCCCTCGCGCTGCTATCCGCGCGATCTGTCCCAGGAGATGCCCATGATCGGCCGTTCGATCCTTGCCTTGATGCTGGCCTTGCCGGCCGCAGCCGCTATGGCACAGACGACGCAACCGGCGCCGTCCGAGACCCCGGCCGCCCAGGCCCCCACTCCCCAGGCCCCCGATCCTCAGGCCCCTTCACAATCCAACGCACCGGCCAAGGTCGGACTCAGCCTTGCCGAATTCCAGGCCCGCCGCGAGAAGGCCCTGATGAAGGCGGATACCGATGGCGACGGTAAGATCAGCCTGGCGGAATGGAGCGCCTTCCAGACCAAACGAAACGCCAAGACCGACCCGGCCAAATCCTTCGTTCGCCTCGATACCAACAAGGACGGCTTCCTCGACAAGGCCGAACTCGACGCCTTCTTCGCCAAGCGTTTTGCCCGGCTCGATGCCAACAAGGACGGCGCGCTCGCCCGGGAGGAACTGCCGGGCCACAAATCGGCTGCCAAACCGGCGCAATGATGCTGGACCATGGCCCTCGATGAGTCCCGGGAGTGCGCCTGGCCATGGTGTCCGATCCAGACGAGGAGTTGGTGCGCCGGATCGGTTCGGGCGACGATGCCGCCATGCAGGCCCTGGTCTCGCGCAAGCTGCCCCGGCTGCTCGCTTTGGCGCGCCGCATGCTGGGCGATGCCGCTGAGGCCGAGGATGTCGCGCAGGAGACCTTCCTGCGGATCTGGCGCAATGCGGCGCGCTGGCGGCCCGGCGCAGCCCGATTCGACACCTGGATCCATCGTGTCGCGCTCAATCTCTGCTATGACCGCCTGCGCCGCCGCAGGGAGTGGACAGGCCTCGATCTACCCGAATTGGCCGCCCCTGTGGACCATCCGGCGACCAGCGGGATCGAGGAGGCCAGCGACCATGTCGAGCGAGCCTTGCAGGCCATTGCTCCGCGGCAGCGGGAAGCCATCGTCCTGACCTACTATCAGGCGATGTCTAATATCGAGGCCGCCGCGGCCATGGAAATCAGCGTCGAGGCGCTGGAGAGCCTGCTTGCCCGCGGACGCCGTTCTCTGCAATCGCTCCTGATCAGGAAGGCCGACCATGACTGAAGCTCCCTTCGCGATGAGTGCAGAGCGTTTTGCGGCCCTCGCCGCCGCCTATGGCGCGGTGATGGAGACCTGGCCCGCATCCGAGCGTAGCGCCGGGCGCGCCTTCGCGCTGACACCGCAGGGCCGGCATATTCTCGCACGGGCCGGCCGCCTCGACCTGGCGTTGCGCGGCATCGGGGAACATGGCTGCATCCGCCTCCAGGCTGCAGGACAGGGCAATGCAGCCGCTCCCGCTCCCCAAGCCCGGACAGCAGCCGGCCTCCCGCAGCGCCTCGCAGCACCCGTCCGCCGGTCCCGTTCGGACAAGCTTGAAGCCCTGCTGTCAGGGAGCAGCTCCCATGCCTGACCGACCCACACCAATGGATGCCAGGCGTTTTGCCGCCCTTGCCGACAGCCATGGCAGCCGCCTGCAGCACTGGCCGGAAGCCGAACGGGCTGCAGCCATGGCCTTTGCGTCGAGCGCCGAGGGGCAGGCCATCCTGCAGGCTGCCGCCCAACTCGACGCCATGCTGGATCGCTATGCGGTCCCGTCCCCAACCGCCGATCTTCATGCACGGGTCGTGGCGGCCGGAACCGCCAGCCTCGCTCCCCGCCGCCGGACCCGCCGCTGGTGGCTCGGCCTCGGCCTCGCAGGCGCCGGTCTTGCCGGCGCCCTGGCGGGAACCCTGGCAATCGCCCTGCTCGATGCGCCGACAAGGACAGAGCATCTCGGTCTGGGCGCGACGGTCACGGCTTTCGGAGACGCCGGGCCTGATACCGAGATCAGCGAGGAAGGATCGTGATCATGGCCGGCGCGCGCGTCCCCCTCATCGTCTCGATCGCCCTCAACATTTTCCTGGCCGGGGCGATCGCCGGCGGCATCGTCTGGTTCGAGGCGCGCAGATCCGTCCCGCGTGCCTCGCTGCAGGCCCTGGGCAACCAGCTTCCGGCGCCGGAACGCGATGCCTTCTACAAGACCCTGCGCGAGGCGCGCCATCAGGCGCGGCAGACAATCCTCGACGGACAGCAGGCTCGGCGCGATGCCGCCGCCCTATTGCGGCAACCGACACTGGATGCTCCGGCCCTGCTTGCGGCCCTGGAACGCGCCCGCATCGCCGATTCCGCCATGCGGGCCGGACTCGAACAGCGCATCGTCGAATTCGCGGCCACGAGTTCGCCGGCCGATCGCGCCATCCTGGCCGAAGGGCTGAGCCGCTATATCCACGCGCCGCCGCCACCGCCGAAGAAATCCGCTCAATAGCGACGGATTTCCCTGCGGACTGCGTTCAAGCTCGCAGGAGGCCACGCCGGCCTTCCGCAAGCAGTATCCGGTGGAGTTCCATCATGAAGCGTATCATTCAAATCGCCGCCATCGCCACGCTCGGCCTGCCCGGCCTGGCCGCCACGACCACAGGCGCCTCGGCCATGCCGCTGGCTGCCTCCAACCCGGCCTCCGCGCCCTTGGTGCAGCAGGTGGCCTGGGGCTGCGGCCCTGGCTGGCGTCCCAACATCTGGGGGCGCTGCGTGCCGCAATATCCGGTCTACAGCTATGGCTGGAGCCGCCCCGTCTACTATTACGGCTGGGGCGGCGGTTACGGCTGGCATCGCCCCTATTACAGGCACGCCTGGCATCGCTGGTAGACCGAGCTGCGACAGGCTGATCGCTCAAAGCACCGGATCCGGAAGCGGATCCGGTGCTGCAAATCCTGCCGTCGCATCCCATTTTCCGAAAATGGCGCTCGCTTTCCGGCGCCATACTCCCGGCCGTAGCCCGCTCGCCGCTCAGTCGTGGCCGTGCTTGCCGTGATGCCCGTGCTCATGGTCGTGCCCACAACCGCAAGCATCACCATGGTCATGGTGATGATGATGGTCGTGCTTGTGATCATGGCCGTGATGATGGCCGTGATCGTGTCCATGCGCGTCGTGGCTGTGATCCCCGCCCTCCGGCTGGAACGGCCCTTCGATCGCCACGACCTTGGCGCCGAGCCCCTTGAGGACTTCGGCGATCGCGGCATCCTGGCGGATGCGCAGCCATTTCGCCCCGATCTCGGTTTCGCGGTGGCGGTCGCCGAGATGCCAGGCCAGACGCATCAGGTGCAGGGGGTCGCGGCCCTTGATCTCGAGCAAGGGCTCGGCCTCGGCCACGATCTCGATCAGCCGGCCGTCCTCCAGCCGATAGGCATCGCCATGGGCAAGCGCCGGCGCCTCGGAGAGGTCAACCAGGATATCAAGGCCACCCACCGTCTGCACCACGCCCTGGCGCTGGCAGCGATCCTCGAAGGTCAGCACGACACTGTCGGCAATGGACTTGGCTTCGACCTCGCGGGCCGGCACGAAAGAATGGGCGTGAAGCATGGATGTTTCCTGCAGGGGTCTCACTGCCTCATATAGACTGCTTCGCGCCGATGTGCAGGGGCGAAATCGTCGCCGGGCCGGCGAATGACGCCGGCGGCTCAGGCCGCATCGCGCCTGGCAAGACAGTCGCCGTCCCGCAATACGCGCTCCGTCGAAGGCGGGTATTTGGCCAGCAGGGCGGCAGGACGGACCGGCCGGCGCACGAGGTCGCCGCCGCAATTGGGGCAGGTGCCATCGAAGGCATTCGCCGCACAATCGGCGCAGAAGGTGCACTCGAAAGTGCAGATCATCGCGTCACGCGCATCGGGAGGCAGGTCCCTGTCGCAGCATTCGCAATTGGGGCGCAGTTTCAGCATGACTCACCTGGAGAACGGCCTGGAACCAGGCCATCTTGCGCGATCGGACGCTCAAGACAAGCCCGATCAAGAATCGCCCCCCACCCCTTGAAACCGCCGAAACCCGCACCAAATCATGGTTTGTGCAGGCCCGGACGGGATGCACATGTCAGCTCCGGCCAGATGGCGGAGCATTTCAACGGCTTGTCGCTTCAAAGGAGGATAGCCATGCGTCAGTTTGATTTTTCGCCCCTTTACCGTTCCACCGTTGGTTTCGACCGCCTGTTCTCGGCGCTCGATCAGGTCGCCGGCGTCGATGCTGCGGCCACCACCTACCCGCCCTACAATATCGAGCGCACCTCGGATAACACCTACCGCATCTCGGTTGCCGTCGCCGGCTTCGCCGAGAGCGACATCGCCATCGAAGTGAAGGAAAACTCCCTCACCATTCGCGGCGAGAAGTCCGAGAGCAAGGAAGCCAGCAAGGGTGAGATCCTGCATCAGGGTATCGCCGCCCGCGCTTTCGAGCGCCGCTTCCAGCTCGCCGATTACGTCCAGGTGACGGGTGCCAGCCTCGAGAACGGCCTGCTCCATGTCGATCTTGTCCGCGAGATCCCGGAGGCCAAGAAGCCCCGGCTGATCCCGATCAATGGATCGGGCCCCCGGCAGGTTGAAGCCAAGGCCGCCTAAGCCAACAGGATAGAATGGAAAGTCAGGGCGCTCCGGGAAACCGGGGCGCCCTTTGCGTTGGGTGCTTCCTCAGCACCCCGGCGCGATCTGGCGGTAGCGGCACCAACCCGGCGTCAGCTGCCCCCTCGAATTGAGCGGGTAGGCGTAGCTTCCGGGCGTTCGCAGCGCCGGGGGCGGCACGGTAAGCGGGACGATGCGGGGCACCGGCTTGATTTGCGTCTGCTGCAGCGGAGGCATCGGCCTCAGGGCCTGTCGTGCCGGCAATGCCGCACCACTGCCCCGCAGCGGCACCACGGCGACGATCTTGCCGCTCTGGTCGTCGACGGTCACGCGTACGCGCCGATGCTTGGCGTCGACGGCAGCTGCGTAATAGAAATTGAGGTCATGGGTCACGCCGCCGATGCCGGAATAGCCGGCCTGCGTCATCACCCGGATCGCAGCCTTCGGCGTCAGCGTATCGGCAAGCGCGGGCATGGCCACGACCAGGGCCGCAAGCGCCAGGAAGGCTCCGGCCAACAGGTGCGACAGCACTGTCGTCTTGCTCAAGGCCATTGCTTCAACTCCTGCCCCCATCCGACAACTCAACACCGATCAGAACCGAAAAGTTCACAGCGATCTGGTCAGGGTTGCCAGGTATTGTTCTTTTCCAAAACCGGTTTTTCGATGATGGCGTCGGCGGCCTTGGCCGCACCGATCACCTCGAAAAGCTCGCGCAGGGCCTCCTGCACGCCGGCACCGGAGATGGACGACAGGATGATCGGCGTCTTCTTCGCCGCCCGCTTCAGCCGCGCCACCTGTTCCTTCAGCAGTTCGGGCGAGAGCGAATCCGTCTTCGACAGCGCTACGATCTCCGGCTTGGTGGCCAGATCCCCGCCATAGGCGGCCAGCTCGTTGCGGATGATCTTGTAGGCCTTGCCGGCGTGCTCGCAGGTGCCGTCGACCAGATGCAGCAGCACGCGGCAGCGCTCGACATGGCCGAGGAAGCGGTCGCCGAGGCCGTGCCCCTCATGGGCGCCTTCGATCAGGCCGGGAATGTCGGCGAGCACGAATTCGCGCCCGTCAACCCGGACGACGCCGAGGCCAGGATAGAGCGTGGTGAAGGGATAGTCGGCGATCTTGGGCTTGGCGGCCGTCACCGTGGCCAGGAAGGTCGACTTGCCGGCATTGGGCAGGCCGACCAGGCCCGCATCGGCGATCAGCTTGAGGCGCAGCCAGATCGTCTTCTCCTCGCCCGGCAGGCCGGGATTGGCGCGGCGCGGCGCCTGGTTGGTCGAGGTCTTGAAATAGGCGTTGCCGAAGCCGCCATTGCCGCCCTTGCAGATCAGGGCGCGCTGGCCGACCTCGGTGAAGTCGGCGATCATGGTCTCGCCGTCCTCCTCGTAGATCTGGGTGCCGACCGGCACCTTCAGCACCACGTCGGGCGAATTGGCGCCAGTGCGGTTGCGGCCCATGCCATGCATACCGACGCGCGCCTTGAAATGCTGCTGGTAGCGATAGTCGATCAGCGTGTTGAGATGGTCGACGCATTCGGCCACGACCGAACCGCCCTTGCCACCGTCGCCGCCGTCGGGGCCGCCGAATTCGATGAATTTTTCGCGCCGGAAGGACACAGCGCCCCCACCGCCATCGCCGGCTTTGACGTAGATCTTGGCTTGATCGAGAAACTTCATGGCTCGGTTCTAGTCCTCATGGAAGATGGTCAAGCCAGATCCGAAACGAGGTCTCTCGGCCAATTCTCCCGCTGCGCAAGCCGAACGGCCCACGCCCACACTGTCGATGCTATCTAGCTGATGGCGCTGACATAGTGCCTTTGCGGGTAAAAAGCGAGGGATTTCATATGGACCGCTCTGCCCTGCGGCCGAGAACGACTGCCCCCGGTGGCGCCGGTTTTGATGGTCTGCCCCCGTGCCGGCGGCAATGATTACAGGAAATACACTTGCATCGCCCCCGCCACGCCCCCACATTCCGGACGCGGGCCGGGCCCCTCTGACGTCGCGCTTGATGCGCACGTGATGTCGGACCGCTGAAAAAGGGCCCGTTCGCAGACATCGAAGCGGGCAACAGCAAGATAGGTTGCCGATCATGCGCTTCAGCAAGACTCGTCTCTTTTCCCTGGTCACCGCCCTGTCCCTGGCGTTTACGCTGGCGGCGGTGGATCTGTCCGAGGCCCGCCGCGGCGGCAGCATCGGCAGCCGTGGCGCGCGTACCTATGATTCCGTGCCGGCCACCCGCACAGCGCCGGACCAGGCTGCCCCGGTCCAGCGTTCGATGACCCCCAATCCCGGCCCGAGCGCGACCCAGCCCGCTTCGCCGCTGGCGCAAGGCGCTGCGCAGCAGCGGCCTGGCCTGTTCGGCGGCGCCGGCGGCCTGATGCGCGGCCTCCTGGTCGGCGGCCTGATCGGCGCACTGCTGGGCTATGGCTTCGGCGGCCTCGCCGGCATGCTCGGCTTCCTGCTGCAGGCCGCCCTGATCGCCGTGATCGCCTTCTTCGCGATCTCCTGGTGGCGTTCGCGCCGCACGCCGGCCGCTGCGACGGCAGGCGGGCCGCAAATGTCGCGCGGATTCGGCTTTGGCAACCAGGGCTTGGGCAATCAGGGCCTGGGCAATCAGGGCTTCAACCGCGACGCGCAGCCGACCACGAGCGGCCGCACCGGTTTCTTCGGCCTGTCGTCCCCGGCGGCGGCCAGCCCTGCCCGTGGCGAGGCCTTGGAGACCACGCAGGCCGATCTCGATACCTTCGAGCACCGGCTGACCGAGGTCCAGGATGCCTTCGCCAAGGAGGATCACGCCGCCCTGCGCCGCCTGACGACACCTGAAATCGTGTCCTACTTCTCCGAAGAACTGGCCGACAACGCCAAGCGCGGCGTCCGCAACGATGTGCGCGACACACGCCTGCTCCAGGCCGACATTGCCGAAGCCTGGCGCGAGGGCGATGAGGACTATGTCAGCGCCGCTTTCCGCTACCAGTCGGTCGACGTCCTGCGCGACCGTACCACGGGCGCAATCGTCGAAGGCAAGGACGAGCCCAGCGAAACGACCGAGATCTGGACCTTCGTGCGGCGCAAGGGTGAAGACTGGAAGCTGTCGGCGATCCAGGAAGCCTGACGCTTGGAGTCCCTGTCGGGCTGGTCTTCAGGCCAGCCCGAGTAGCCATGGTTCCAACTGCCATGTCCCCGCCCGGGCTTTGGCGGAGCTGAAGACCCGGCGCCCTTTGCCGCGCTTTGCATCAGCCGCCGTGATGCCCGGCTGGCCTATCGCTGCTTCGTCTGCCAATCCTTGGCCTGATAGACCGGCGCGTTGGAGGGCGCCAGCAGCGGCTTGCCGAGGATGTGGTCGGACGCCTTCTCGCCGATCATGATCGAGGGCGCGTTGAGGTTGCCGTTGGTGATCAGCGGGATGATCGAGGAATCGGCGATGCGCAGATTCTCCAGACCCACCACCTTCGTCTCGAAATCCACCACCGTCATCGGATCGGCCGGGTCGCCCATCTTGCAGGTGCCGGACGGGTGGAAGGCGCTTTCGACATGCTGGGCGATGAAGGCATCGATCGCCTCGTCCGAGGTGACGTCGGCGCCGGGCGAGATCTCGCGGCCGCGATAGGGCTCGAAGGCCTTCTGCTGGAAGATCTCGCGGGTCAGCCTGACGCAGGCCCGCATCTCCGTCCAGTCGTCTGGGTGGCTCATATAGTTGAAGCGGATCAGCGGCGCCTCGCGCACATCGCGCGATTTCAGGCGGATATGACCGCGGCTCTTGGAGCGCATCGGCCCGACATGGGCCTGGAAACCATGCTCGGAAGCGAGCGAATTGCCGTTGTAGCTCACCGCCATCGGCAGGAAGTGATACTGGATGTCGGGGTAGGGAATGCCGGCGCGCGAGCGGATGAAGCCGCAGCTCTCGAAATGGTTGGTGGCGCCGAGGCCGTCCTTGCGCAGCAGCCACTGCACACCGACCATGCCCTTGGCGATCGGGTTGGTGACGGAATAGAGGGTGATCGGCTGCGTGCTCGCCATCTGGAAATAGAATTCGAGATGGTCCTGCAGATTCTCGCCGACGCCGGGCAGATCGTGCACGATGTCGATGCCGAAGCCCTTGAGTTCGGCCTGCGGCCCCACTCCCGAGGCCTTCAGCAGTTGGGGATCGTTGATCGGCCCGGCCGCCAGGATCACCTCCCGCCGCGCCACCACGCGCTTGAGCACGGAGCCCTGCCAATATTCGACGCCGACCGCCTTCCTGCCCTCGAACAGGATGCGGCTTGCCAGCGCATGCGTCTCTACCGAGAGATTGGCCCGTTTCATCGCCGGCTTGAGATAGGCATTGGCCGTGGACCAGCGCCGGCCCTTATGGACCGTCATGTCCATGCGGCCGAAGCCTTCCTGCTGATAGCCGTTCACATCATCGGTGGCCGGATAGCCGGCTTCGACGGCCGCATCGATGAAGGCCTGGTAGAGCGGGTTGGCGAGCTTGCCATAGGAAGTCTTGAGCGGGCCGTCGGCGCCGCGATATTCGTCCCCGCCCTCCTCGCGCCCTTCCGCCCGGCGGAAATAGGGCAGCACGCCGGCGTAGTTCCAGCCCCGCGCGCCTGCGTCCTGCCAGGCATCGTAGTCCAGGGCATTGCCGCGGATATAGACCATGCCGTTGATCGAGGAGGAACCGCCCAGCACCTTGCCACGCGGGGTGTGCAGGCTGCGTCCCCCCAGCGCCGGCTCAGGCTCGGCATGGTAGCGCCAGTCATAGCGCGGCGAGTTCATCGGGATGGAGAGCGCGCTCGGCATCTGGATGAACACCGAGCCGTCACTGCCGCCGAACTCGAGTAGCTTGACGCGATGCGTGCCATCCTCGGTGAGGCGGTTGGCCATCACGCAGCCGGCCGAGCCGGCGCCAACGATCACATAGTCGAATGTTTCGGTCATGGTTCAATCCCAGGGTGCGCGGACGTCTCGTCCGCTCGTCCCATCCTGCAATCGTCGCGTTTCCAGGTGCGGACGCCGGGACATGCCGGCATGTCGCTGTGACGTCTGCGTTCCCAGAGCTCAGTACGGCGCCTCGATGTCGCCCAGGGCGACGTAGACGCTCTTGATCTGGGTGTAGTGCTCCACCGCCGCGCGCGAATTCTCGCGCCCGAGGCCGGAGAGCTTCACCCCGCCGAAGGGCAGCTCGATCGGCGTGACGTTGTACTGGTTGATCCAGCAGGTGCCGGCCTCGAGATTGGCGATGACGCGATGACCGCGGGAAAGGTCGTTGGTGAACACGCCGGCCGCCAGGCCATATTCGGTGTCGTTGGCGCGGGCGACGACCTCGTCCTCGTCGTCGAAGCTCAGCACCGTCATCACCGGGCCGAAGATCTCCTCGCGCACGATGGCCATGTCGTCCTGGCAGCCGTCGAAGATGGTGGGGGCGACGAAGGCCCCCTTGGCGAGCGCACCGGTGGTGACGCGATGGCCTCCGGTGAGCAGCTTCGCCCCTTCTGCCTTGCCCTTCTCGACATAGGACATCACCTTTTCCAGGTGCTCCTGGCTGACGAGCGCACCGACATGGGTGTTGGGATCGAGGGGATCGCCGATCACCATCTTCTCGACCCGCGCCTTGAGCTTGGCGAGGAAGGCGTCCTTCACCGATTTGTGCACGAAGACGCGCGTGCCGTTCGAGCAGACCTCGCCGGCCGAATAGAAATTGCCGAGCAGGGCGCCGGAGACGGCATTGTCGAGCTTGGCGTCCTCGAACACGATCAGGGGCGACTTGCCGCCGAGTTCGAGCGTGACATGCTTCAGCGTCTTGGCGGCATTGGCCATGATGATGCGGCCGGTGCCGGCCTCGCCCGTCAGCGAGATCTTCTTGATGGCAGGATGGGCGACCAGTGCCTTGCCGACACGGGCATCGCCCTGCACCACGTTGAAAACGCCATCCGGCAGGCCGGCTTCCTTGAAGGCCTCGGCGAGATAGGGCGCGGTCAGCGGCGTCACCTCGGAGGGCTTGAAGATCATGGCGTTGCCACAGGCGAGCGCCGGGGCGGATTTCCAGCAGGCGATCTGGATCGGGTAGTTCCAGGCGCCGATACCGGCGACGACACCGAGCGGCTCGCGGCGGGTATAGCCGAAGGCAGACGGGCCGAGATCGACATGCTCACCGGTGAGGGTGGCGGCGATGCCGGCGAAATATTCGAGGCAGTCGGCGCCCGACAGCACGTCGACGGCGATGGTTTCCTGGATCGGCTTGCCGGTATCGCGCGTCTCGATCTCGGCCAGCGCCGCATTCTTCTCGCGCAGGATGTCGGCGGTGCGCTTGAGGATGCGGCCGCGCTCGGCGCCCGTCATGCGCGACCACACCTTGAAGCCGGCCTTGGCCGCCTCGATCGCCCGCTCGATGTCGGCATCGCCGGCCTGCTCGACCTCGGCGATGGTCTCGCCGGTGGCCGGATCGACCGAGGGGAAGGTCTCGCCCGAGGTGGCGTCGACGAAGGCGCCGCCGATATGGTTCTTCACAACGCCGTAGCGCATTCTTCAAACTCCCCGCCTGGAAGGGCCGCCGCTTGTTCGGAGCCGTTTTCCGCTTTTCGATATGAACTCAACTTCCAAATGCAAGCCGGCGCCCTCGCCTCCGGCCAATCCTCGGCGCCAACTCCCGGCGCCTGACCTCAGCGGCTGAGGCCGAGCAGCATGAACTGACTGTCGACGAAGCCGGTCGCCACACTCCTGGCCATGCGGCCATCCGGATCATTGGCCAGGGTGGCGCGCAGCCAAAGCCCGTCGATCATCGCGGCGATGGTCTCGGCCAGCGCCCGCGCCGGCTCCGGCCGCAGCACCGGCAGCAGCGCATGGGCGAGATTGCCCGCGATGCGGCGATGATAGGCCCGCTGCACCCGGGCAAAGCGCGGCGAATGCGGCACCTGCCCCCAGAAAGCCAGCCAGACCGTGCCGATGCGCCGTTCGAACTGGCTGACACCGAGCATGGTCTCGATCACCGCCTGGACACGGGCCCGCGGCGTAGTGGCGTCGCGCAGGCGGGCTGCGGCCCCCCGTGACAACTGCCGGGCGAGATGACGCAGGGTCGCTTCCAGGAGCCCGTCCTTGTCCCCGAAATAGAAGGAGACCAAGCCGGTGGAGACGTCCGCGCGGCGGGCAATCTCCGCAATCGTCGTGGCATTGAAGCCGAGTTCGCCGATCGCCTCGATGGTCGCTTCGATCAACTGCCGACGCCGCACATCTCCGGCGTCGACGCGACGCAGACGGATCGGGCGTTGGTTGGTTGAGGTGAGTTGAGCGGCCATGGCCAATACAATATTTTGAACGTTCAATCAGTCAAGAGCCGATCGCCATGCCGACGCCGATTCTTGGCGGCGATCGGAACTGGAGACCGGCGTCGATCCCCTTTCCATTTTCCTGCGAAGGCGGCATGCTGGCGTGCGACGAGCCCAAGCGTTCGCGATTTGCGGAATCACCAAAAATCGCCAAGGCGCTCTAGCCAATCCGGTGGATTGGCCTGAAAACAAGGAGCTGGAGCACATAAGCGCTCAGTCATGAGCGCGCTTTGCTCCAGGAATCAGACGGGAGGAACAACCGGATGCGCGACAAGTCGACCGAAGGTCAACTCGTACCAGGGCTTAATGTCATCGAGACGACGGAAACGGATAATGTCCTGCGCTGGGATGGCCATATGGTCTATGTCGAGCACAAGGTCTTCCATAACGGGCAGGTGGTCCACGAGCGCTACAAGCGCCGCGTCACGACCGAAGTCGCCAAGGCCCTGCTGACCACGATCCAGCTGAACGGCTGAGCGAAGCGCGAATGTCGTCGCACCATGCCGGGCATGGTGCGATCTTCGCTTTGCTGCGATCGTGGCTTTCCGCCCTCGCAAAAACAAAAAGCGCGCCGAAGCGCGCTTTTCAGAACGAAAGGATGAGCGAACTCAGCTCAGCGCCTTCTGCAATTCCTTGATCTGGCCGAGCTTGAGATCGGCCAGGGCCTTAGCGGCATCGTCGACGGCGGCCTGGACTGCAGCCTCGGCGGCCGCGATTTCCTGGCTCAGTTTGTCGGGGGTCATTTCCTCGATCGGAACGGCCTGCTCGGCAAGGATGGTGAGGCCCTGCGGATTGACATCCGCGAAGCCGCCGCGCACGAACAGATGACGGGACGAGCCGCCGGCGGTTTCCTTGACCACGATGATGCCGGGCCGGATGGTCGACATCACCGGAGCGTGCTGGGACAGCACCTCGAAATCGCCTTCGCTGCCAGGAACGACGACGGATTCGACAGGGCCGGAGAACAGCAGCTTCTCAGGCGTGACGAGTTCGAATTGGAAGCTGGCCATCGATGCGGTCCTTGATTTCCAGAAGAGGGGCGCCTGGCGGCGCCCCCATTAGCCTTGTTACGCAGCCTCGGCGGCGAGGCGCTTGCCCTTTTCGACGGCCTGCTCGATGGTGCCGACCATGTAGAAGGCGGCTTCCGGCAGGTAGTCGTACTGGCCTTCCACGATGCCCTTGAAGCCCTTGACGGTGTCCTCGATCGGAACCTGCACGCCGTCCGAGCCGGTGAACACCTTGGCGACGTCGAAGGGCTGCGACAGGAAGCGCTCGACCTTGCGGGCGCGGGCCACGGTGAGCTTGTCCTCTTCGGACAGTTCGTCCATGCCGAGAATGGCGATGATGTCCTGCAGAGACTTGTAGCGCTGCAGGATCTGCTGGACCGAACGAGCCACCGCATAGTGTTCCTCGCCGACCACGGCCGGGGAGAGCATGCGCGAGGTGGAGTCGAGTGGGTCGACCGCCGGATAGATGCCCTTTTCAGCGATCGAGCGCGACAGCACGGTCGTGGCGTCCAGATGGGCGAAGGAGGTGGCGGGCGCCGGGTCGGTCAAGTCGTCGGCCGGCACGTAGATGGCCTGCACCGAGGTGATCGAGCCCTTGGTCGTGGTGGTGATGCGCTCCTGCAGCGCGCCCATGTCGGTGGCGAGCGTCGGCTGATAGCCCACGGCCGAAGGAATACGGCCGAGAAGCGCCGACACTTCCGAGCCGGCCTGGGTGAAGCGGAAGATGTTGTCCACGAAGAACAGCACGTCCTGGCCCTGGTCGCGGAAGTTCTCGGCGACGGTGAGGCCGGTCAGGGCGACGCGGGCGCGGGCACCCGGCGGCTCGTTCATCTGGCCGAACACCAGGGCGCACTTCGACTGGATGCCCTTGGGGTTGTGCGGGTCGTCGTTCACGCCGGCTTCGATGAACTCGTGATAGAGGTCGTTGCCTTCGCGGGTGCGCTCGCCGACGCCGGCGAACACCGAGAAGCCGCCATGGGTCTTGGCGATGTTGTTGATCAGTTCCTGAATGAGCACGGTCTTGCCGACGCCGGCGCCGCCGAACAGGCCGATCTTGCCGCCCTTGGCGTAGGGAGCCAGGAGGTCGACGACCTTGATGCCGGTGACCAGGATCTGGGCTTCGGTCGACTGCTCGGCGAAGGTGGGCGCCGCAGCGTGGATCGGGCGAACGCCGTCGCCGTTGACCGGACCGGCTTCATCGATCGGCTCGCCGATCACGTTCATGATGCGGCCGAGCGTGGCATTACCGACCGGCACGGCGATCGGGGTGCCGGTGTCGGTGACTTCCTGGCCGCGGACCAGACCTTCGGACACGTCCATGGCGATGCAGCGCACGGTGGATTCGCCCAGATGCTGGGCGACTTCCAGCACGAGGCGCTGGCCGTTGTTGGTGGTCTCAAGCGCGTTCAGAATCTCGGGCAGATGCTCGTCGAACTGCACGTCGACGACGGCGCCGATGACCTGCACAACGCGTCCGGTCTTGTTGGCCATGGGGTTCTCCAAAAGTCTCTTCTATACTTGAAACGGGTCAGACGACGGTCAACGTGACCGGCACGTTGTTGCGCGTCGCGCGGGAATAGGGGCAGATCTGGTGGGCTTCTTCGACCAGCGCCTTGACGGCGGCAGGATCGGCGCCGGGAACATGGACCTTCAGCTCCACCGCGAGAGCGAAGCTGACATCGTCCTTGCTCAGGGTGACCTGGCAGGTGATCTTGGCCGTGTTGCCATCGATGCCATGCTTGCGGCCCAGCGCCACGATCGCCTGGCCGTAGCAGGCCGAATAGCCCAGCGCGAAGAGCTGCTCGGGGTTGTGGCCTTCGCCATTGCCGCCCAGCTCCTTGGGGAACGCCATGGCGAGCGCCAGCCCGCCATTGTCGAGAATCGCACGGCCTTCACGGCCACCCTTGGTCGAGGCAGAAGTCGTATAAGACATCACGAATCTCCTTGTTCCCATATGCGATCGCGGCCTGCAAAGGCCGCAAACGCCTTAGAGTGCTTCCGCACCCGAGATGATTTCGATCAGTTCCTTGGTGATCATCGCCTGGCGCGTGCGGTTGTAGGTGATCGTCTGCTTCTTGATCATCTCGCCGGCATTGCGGGTGGCGTTGTCCATGGCGCTCATCTGCGCTCCATAGAAGGAGGCATTGTTCTCAAGCAGGGCGCGCAGCACCTGCACCGAGATGTTGCGCGGCAGGAGATCGGCGAGGATGGCGCCCTCGTCCGGCTCATAGTCATAGGCAACCTTCTGCGCGCCTTCCTGGACGACCGGCACTTCGGCCGGGATCAGCCGCTTGGCGGTCGGGATCTGCGAGATCACCGACTTGAAGGTCGAATAATAGAGCGTGCAGACGTCGAAGGCGCCTTCGGCGTAGAGCTTGCGGATCTTCGCACCGACCTGATCGGCATGCTCGAAGCCGAGCTGACGAACGGAGCGGAAATCGACCAGCTCGATGATGTGCTTCTCGAACTGGCGCTTGAGCACGTCAAAGCCCTTGCGCCCAACGCACAGGATCTTCACCGTCTTGCCCTGGCCGAGCAGCGCCGTCGCCTGCTCGCGGGCAAGGCGGGCGATCGCGGTGTTGAAGGCACCGCACAGGCCACGTTCGCCGGTGCAGACCACCAGCAGATGGGTCTGGTCCTTGCCGCTGCCCGCCAGCAGCGGTGGGGCCTGGCGCGGATCAGCGATCGAGCCGGCGAGATTGGCCAGCACGGCGTCGATGCGTTCGGCATAGGGACGCGCCGCCTCGGCCGCCGTCTGGGCGCGGCGCAACTTGGCGGCCGCGACCATCTGCATGGCCTTGGTGATCTTCTGCGTCGCCTTCACTGAGGCAATGCGGTTTCTAAGGTCCTTAAGCGATGCCATCGCTTCGCCTTCCTATCAGTGCTTGCGGATCAGGCGAAGGTCTTGGCGAACGCCTCGACCTGGTCCTTGAGCTTGGCGGCAACGTCGTCGCTGAGATCGCCGGAAGAACGGATCGCCTCGAGGATCGAGCCCTCGGCGCGCAGCTTGGCGAGCAGACCCGTTTCGAAGGGCTTCACCTTGCTGACCTCGATCTTGTCGAGATAGCCGTTGACGCCGGCGTAGATCACCACGACCTGCTCTTCCATCTTCAGCGGCGAGAACTGGCCCTGCTTCAGGAGCTCGGTCAGGCGGGCGCCACGGGCGAGCAGACGCTGGGTGGTGGCGTCGAGGTCGGAGCCGAACTGGGCGAAGGCGGCCATTTCGCGATACTGGGCGAGCTCGCCCTTGATCTTGCCGGCAACCTTCTTCATCGCCTTGGTCTGCGCCGAGGAGCCGACGCGCGACACCGACAGACCCACGTTCACGGCAGGACGGATGCCCTGGTAGAAGAGGTCGGTCTCGAGGAAGATCTGGCCGTCGGTGATCGAGATCACGTTGGTCGGGATGTAGGCCGACACGTCGTTGGCCTGGGTTTCGATGACCGGCAGGGCGGTCAGCGAGCCGAGGCCGGCATCCTTGCCCATCTTGGCGGCGCGCTCGAGCAGGCGGGAATGCAGGTAGAACACGTCGCCCGGATAGGCTTCGCGGCCCGGCGGGCGGCGCAGCAGCAGCGACATCTGGCGATAGGCGACGGCCTGCTTGGACAGATCGTCATAGATGATCACGGCATGCATGCCGTTGTCGCGGAAATATTCGCCCATGGCGCAGCCGGCGAAGGGCGCCAGGAACTGCATCGGGGCCGGGTCGGAAGCGGTCGCGGCAACGACGATCGAGTAGTCGAGCGCGCCGTTCTCTTCCAGCACCTTGACGAACTGGGCGACGGTGGAGCGCTTCTGGCCGACGGCGACGTAGACGCAATAGAGCTTCTTGGTCTCGTCGTCGCCCTGGTTGAGCGGCTTCTGGTTGAGGATGGTGTCGAGCGCCACGGCGGTCTTGCCGGTCTGGCGGTCGCCGATGATCAGCTCGCGCTGGCCGCGGCCGATCGGGATCAGGGCGTCGATGGCCTTCAGGCCGGTCGCCATCGGCTCGTTCACCGACTTGCGCGGGATGATGCCGGGCGCCTTGACGTCCACGCGGGCGCGGGTATCAGCCTGGATCGGGCCCTTGCCGTCGATCGGGTTGCCGAGGGCGTCAACCACGCGGCCGAGCAGGCCCTTGCCGACCGGCACGTCCACGATGGCGCGGGTGCGCTTGACGGTGTCGCCTTCCTTGATCTCGCGGTCGGAACCGAACAGCACGATACCGACATTGTCGGTTTCGAGGTTCAGCGCCATGCCACGCACGCCGCCAGGGAACTCGACCATCTCACCGGCCTGGACGTTGTCGAGGCCATAGACGCGGGCAATACCGTCACCGACGGAGAGAACCTGACCGACTTCGGAAACTTCGGCTTCCTGGCCGAAATTCTTGATCTGGTCCTTCAGAATGGCGGAAATTTCTGCGGCGCGGATGTCCATCAGCCGACCTCTTTCATGGCGATCTTGATCGATTGGAGTTTGGTCTTGAGCGAGGCGTCGATCATGCGGCTACCGATCTTGACGATCAGACCGCCGATCAGGCTCGGGTCGACCTTGACGTTGAGGGAGATGTCCTTGCCGGTCGCGCTCTTGAGCGAGTCCTTGAGGACATTGAGATTGTCGTCGGAGAGCGGCTGGGCCGCCGTGACTTCGGCGCTCGCCTGTCCGCGCGCCTTGGCGACCAGCGCGGTGAAGGCGGAGATCATGTCGCCAACCGCGAAGAGGCGGCGGTTATGGGCGGCAAGCTTGATGAAATTGGCGGCAATACCACCGATGCCGGCGCGCTCGAGCACGGCCGTTACGGCTTTGGTCTGCTCTTCGGAGGAAAAGACGGGGCTGCGGACGAGGCGCTTGAGATCGGCGCTTTCCTCGACGAGGCCATTGAAACGGCCAAGATCGGCTGCAACGGAATCGATGGCGTTCTGCTCACTGGCGAGCTCGAACAAGGCATTGGCATAGCGGCTTGCCATGCCGGATACGATCGGTTCTTCCCCTGCCACCGCGTGTCTCTCTGCTGAAACCACTTCGGGAGAACAGCAGTCCAGCCGGGATTCCCCGCACCCGACCGCCCAACCCCTTGGCGGATATGTTGAATTTCCTCACGGTTGCAGGAAGGACAAGGTCCCGCCCCTGCAACACGAGCGCTCACCTAACACACAGGCTTGGCCGACGCAACAAGAGGGAAACACCGAAAACGCGGCGAAAAAACCTCAATCCACCGGCAGAACCCGCCCCGTTTGTCACGGTTCTCGAATGAGAGCAGCGAGGACACCTTCCGCCATCCCGGATCGGAGGTCGAATTCGGCCACACGCCCGCGCGTCAGGTCCCGTGTTTCAGTGTACGAAAAGTTCCGGGCCCCGCCCCCGGCGCCCGTACTCAAGACAAACAAAAGGGCCGGCAATCAGCCGGCCCGGACGAGATGCCGCGCGGAGAACCGCGCGCAATCTCAGGCGTCGGACTTCTGGGTCAGGATCTGGCGGCCGCGATACATGCCGGTCTTCAGATCGACATGATGCGGACGGCGCAGTTCGCCCGAATCCTTGTCCTCGACATAGGTCGGGGCCTTGAGGGCATCAGCGGAACGGCGGAAGCCGCGCTTCATGCGGGAGGTTTTTCGCTTCGGAACAGCCATTGGGGTATCTTCTTCGTGGCGTGCGGATGCCGTGACAGTCACGACAGGCCGATGACAAAATCGATTGAAGGCGCAGCCTATACAGGAAGAGAACTCAGGAAGAAAGAGGCTGGCGCGAGAATCTTTCGTCCGGGAAATAGCGCGGCTGGGACCGCGGAGGTGCATACCTTATCTCACACAGTCGAAATAGCCGGACGAGTTGCGGGCGCGGTTGACGATCAGGCCGGCCAGGTTGCGCAGGCGCCGCGTCGGCGAGCCGGCGCTGCGGCGGATCGGATTGGGCAGCACCACGGCGAGCTGGGCCGCCTCGCGGGCATTGAGCCTGGAGGCCGGCTTCTTGAAATAATGCTGGGCTGCCGCCTCGATACCGTAGATGCCGTCTCCCCATTCCGCCACGTTGAGATAGACCTCCAGCACGCGCTTCTTCGACCAGACCAGGTCGGTCCACACGGCCAGCGGCACCTCGAGCGGCTTGCGGGCGAAGGTCGGCAGCGGCCACAGATAGAGATTCTTCACCGTCTGCATCGCGATGGTGGAGGCGCCGCGCGAAGGGCCCTTTTCGCCGCCGCGTTCCAGCACGTCCGCGATGGCGCCGAAATCGACGCCCCAGTGACGGCAGAACTGGCCATCCTCGGAGGCCATCACCGAGAAGCGGGCGACCGGCGCGATATTTTCGATCGGCGTCCAGCGCCGGTCGACGGCTTGGCCGGTGAGATAGCGTCCCAGCATGGGCAGCGAGATCGGCGGCACCACCGTATAGAGGATGGTGAGCACCACGGGCAGGGCCGCGAGCCCGATCGCAACCATGACGAGGCGCCGCCATAGCGTGCGCGAGCTTCTCCTGACGGCCATTGCAACCCCAAGTTCCGGCCTGTCTTCGGGCGCTGCCGCGTCAGCCATCACCCCTGCCCGATCCCTCGTTTCACGCCTCGTCATAGCGCAAAGTGCCAGCCAGCGCACCCGGCTCGTCGCGAAGAGGTGGTGACGACCCGCCCCAGCACGACGGCTGCAGTTTTCATCCGAAGGAAATGCGGAGTGTCGGCCTCCTTGCCGACATCGTGAAAAAAACGTGCTCGTTGGCGACCAGGATGTCGGCAAGGAGGCCGACACTCCGCATGCCCCGCACTCTTTTATTCAGATGCAACCGTAATCCTAGGCAAGTCGGCAGGCACAGATCATATTAGGACAACTGTTCTGCCAAGCTTCAGCGATCATGCATCCTAATATCACGTTCACCCAATTGCGCTGTTTCGTCGCCGCAGCGGAGACCGGCGGTTTCACTGCCGCCGCCCAGCGCATCCATCTCACCCAATCGGCCGTGAGCCAGGCGATCGCCGGGCTGGAGGATGCCCTCGGCGCCAAGCTGCTGATCCGTACGCGCGTGGGCGTGAAGCTCACCGATCTCGGTGAGGCCGCCTTCGCGGAGGCCCAGGCCCTGTTGGCGGGCGCACAGCGCCTGGCCGCCGTCACCAAGGCCAGCGACAAGCTCTCCGGCACGACGCTGCGCATCGGCTCGGTGCAGAGCGCGGCGGCGAGATTGCTGCCTGGTTGGCTCAAACCGTTCCGGGCGCTCTATCCGCAGGCCGGCATCACCCTGCATCTGGGCACCGACGAGGAAGTAAATGACTGGGTGCTCGCCGATGCCGTCGATATCGGCATCAGCGGCGAGCCTCACCCCGATCTCGACAATACCATTGTCGCCAATGACGATTTCGTGCTGATCCTGCCCGGCGGCCATCCCCTGGCCAAGAACGCCTCGATCGGCCTGGACGCCATCGATGGCGAGCGCGCCATCTTCTCGGGCGGCGGCGGCAACCGCCAACTCGACGACGCACTGGCGGCAGCCCGCAGCAAGCCGAACATATTGTTCCTGGTGCGTGACAATGCCACCATCTTCGGCATGGTGCGCGAGGGCATCGGCCTCACCGTGATGCCCGACCTCACGCTGCCGGACGACACCAGCGGTCTGGCAGTTCGCCGGCTGACCCCGCCGCTGCGCCGAGACCTGCATGCCTCCGTCCGCAAGCAGGACATCAGCCCCGCCGGCCGAGCCTTCCTGGAACTGCTGCCGATCGGCAAATAGAACGCGCTTCAATTCAAGGGAGCGGGTATCAGCCCGTAGCGGCGCATGATGGCACCCATTTGCGCAAGATCGGGCGTGTCGGACGCCAGCAGTGCCGCCACTTCGCGGAAATAGTCGATGCCGAGCACGCCAGGCGTCAGCACGACGAGGCAGGTCGCCGGCACCTGTCCGTCATTGCGGAAGGCATGGACGGTGCCGCGCGGGATGAAGAGCGTCTCTCCCACGCTCAATCCAACTTCACCATCTCCGATTCGGAAGGTCATCTTGCCTTCGAGGCCATAGACCGTTTCGTCCCAGCTTTCGTGATAATGCGCGACCGGCATGCGGGCGTGCGGCTGGACGATCATCTCGAACATGTCGAGGCTGCCCTGCGTGTCCGCCTTGCTATGCAGGAAGCGCAGTTCCAGACCCTTGATGCTGATGACTTCCGACATGGCGCGATCCCCCTGGTCGCCAGTTTCGAGACAGAGATGAGCTGCGGCTCCCTGCGAGCTTGCGCTCCAATCGCTTCCCCGACAAGGGTGGGTTTTGCCGCCCGGCCGCGCTTCTCAGGCGGCTTCGGCCGCGGTCTCCAGCAGCCAGGCCAGGAAGAGTTCCGCACCCCGTCGAATGGGCGGGCGGGCCCGCACCCAGTAATTGCCGAGCAGCAACCCGTCCTGCGGGCCGACCACGGCCAGCAGGCCGTTGCGCAGTTCCCGCTCGATCAGGCGCGGCGAGGCCAGAGTCATGCCAAGGCCCGCACTCGCCGCCTCCCAGGCCGCATCGTCGATCTCGAAGCGATTGGCCATGCGCACCTCGCGCCAGTCGACGCCATTGACCTCGGCCCAGCGACGCCAGTCCCAATCGTCCTGCGTCGCCGAAATCAGGGCTCCCGAGCCGGCCAGTTCCGCGGCACCGGCATCGCGATAGCGGGCGGCAACCTCGGGTGCCGCCACCACGACGCAGACATCGTCGAACAGCACCGCTCCCCCCTGGACCGGATTTTCCGCGCGGGAATAGCCGATGACGAGATCGATGTCGTCATGGTCGGCCATTGCCGAGACCGGTGTCTCCAGGCGGACGCGGATGGAAGGATGAGCCTGGCGGAAGCGGCCGAGGCGCGGAATCAGCCAGCGCAGGGCCAGCGACACCGAGGCGCGCACGAGGACCTCGTTGGCGTCGCGCTGCAGCGCGGAAGCCGCCGCCGCGATCATGTCGAGCGCCGGCGCGGTCGCCGCCGCAAAACGCGCGCCCTCCGCCGTCAGCTCGATGGCATTGTTCGAACGGGCGAACAGGCGCACGCCGAGCCCTTCCTCAAGGTGGCGCACCTGATGGCTGACGGCGCTGGCCGTCACGCCCAATTCCTCGCCGGCCGCTTTCAGGCTGCCGAGGCGAGCCGCTGCCTCGAAGACGCGCACAGCGTTGAGGGACGGAAGACGGCGAGGCGTCTGCATCGATTTTCCTCATGCAGCAATCAAAGAACGCGTTTGTTTGCAGGGATGAAATCTGTGACCTCATCAAGCATGACGATTGCAGCAAAATCAACGCCGCTGGCTGGGACAGCCGGCATGAGTGCCAATGCCAAGGGCGCCCTCTGGCTCCTGGTCGGCACCGCTTTGTTCACCCTGATCTTCGCCTCCGGCCGTTTTGCCGGCCCCCTGCTCGCGATTCCGCAGATCCTCGTACTTCGCTATGCCAGCGGCTTCGTCACCACACTCGTCGTGGCCAAGGCCGGCGGGCAGTCCCTCACTGCCCTGCGCAGCCCGCGGCCGGGCCAGCATTTCCTGCGCGCCTGCTTCGGTAGTTTCGGTGGCCTGGCGGCGATCTATGCCGCCGCCCATATGCCGGTTGCCGCCGCCAGCGCCATCGGCCTGCTCGAAGGCATCTTCGTGGTCGCGCTCGCCGTCGTCATGCTGGGTGAGACCGTGGGCTGGCGCCATTGGCTGGCCGGCCTCACCTGCGGCCTCGGGGCGCTCGCGGTGGTGATCGGCCAGCATTCGGCCGCCACATCGTTCGGCGACGTCACCGTTCCCGCCGCGATGGCCCTGCTTGGCGCCGTGCTGATGGCCTTCGAGATCATCTATGTGAAACGGCTGACCAAGGGCGATACCCCGCTCTCCATGCTGGCCCATGTCAACCTCTTCAGCTTCCTCCTGATGCTGGTGCCGGCTTGGCTGAGCTGGAAGATCGTCGGTCCTGGCCCGATCCTGGCCTGCCTGATGCTCGGGCCGGTGGCGATCCTCGCCCAATATTGCAACATCAGGGGCTATCGGCTCGCCGACATCGCGGTGGCCGGGCCGATCGGCTATAGCTGGATCGTGTTCGCCGCCCTGCTCGGCCTCCTCGCCTTCGGCGAGGTTCCCGACCTCAAGGCCGCGCTCGGCTGCCTCACCATCCTCGCCGGCGGCTATTGGCTGACCCGGCTCCCCGCGACCAGCGGCGGCTGAGAGACGATCTCATCCGCCCGTCTGGGTGATCACCATCTCCAGCATCTGCGAGGCCTTGGTGCGGTAGCGCTCGCGGTGGCGCAGCATGCGGAAAGCCCGCGGCGGCATGTCGAAGGCGATCCGCACCAGCCGCCCCGCCTGCAAATCGGGCGCCGCGACGAGTTCCGACATCACGGTGGCAAATGGCCCCGAGCGCACGGCCGAACGCACGGCCTCGTTCGAGGGCAGCACCAGAGCGATCTCGAGGGCGCCTGGGTCGACGTCCCGCGCCCGCAAGGCCTCCTCGAAGACAGAGCGGGTGCCGGACCCTTCCTCGCGCATGATCCAGCGCGCGGTGGCGATGTCATAGGGCCGCACCGTACGCCCGTCGGCCCAGGGATGGCCCGGCGCCACCACCACGATCAACCGGTCATGCGCCACCGTCTGCACCGCCAGGGCCGGCTCGTCGATGGCGCCCTCGATGAAGCCGATCTCGGCCGCCCCTTCCAGCACGGCCTGGGTAACGCTCTGGGTGTTGCCGATCTCCAGCCTGAGATCGACATGCGGATGCACGTCATGATAGCGCGCCAGGAAGGGCGCCACCCAATAGCTTGCAATGGTCTGGCTGGCATGCACGACAAGCGAGCCGCGCGCGCCGCTACCAAGTTCGGACAAAGCCAGCTCCGCCGCCTTGGCCGAAGCGAGCGTCGCCCGCGCCGTGGGCAGGAACTCCCGCCCGCCCGGCGTCATCTCGATGCGGCGGCCGACGCGATGGAACAAAGCCGCGCCGTAACGATCCTCCAGCACGCGGATGGCCGAGCTGACGGCCGAAGGCGTCAGATGCAGTTCGCCCGCGGCCTGCGTCAGGTGTTCACGCTCGGCGACCGCCACAAAAATTCTGAGCTGCTCCAGGGTCATCGCAAAACCATTCGATTTTATCGAATGATTTCTACACTATTTTGAAATGGATTGAACAGAGCCAATAAGGCAGAAGAAACCTGTGAATTGCAGGTGGATCATGAGCAGCAAATTCGGCAGCCGGTTCAGCGATAGGACAGGACTTCGCGGGATTCTTCCCGGCGCGGGCCTGTGCATCGTCGTCACCGCCCTCGCCATGGGCGCCGAGCTCATCGAGGCCAAGCTGTTCGGCAAGGCCTGGCTGGAGGCTCTCGTTCTCGCCATCCTGATCGGCGCCCTGATCCGTACCTTCGCCCAGCCGCATGCCCGCTTCGATCGCGGCATCACCTTCGGCGCCAAGACCCTGCTGGAGGTCGCCGTCGTCCTGCTCGGCGCTTCCGTCAGCGCTGCCGCCATCGCCGATGCCGGGCTCGGCTTGATGGCGGGCATTGCCGGCGTGGTGATGGTGTCGATCACGCTGAGCTTCGGCATCGGCCGCGCCTTCGGCCTGCCGCACAACATGGCCCTGCTGGTCGCCTGCGGCAATTCGATCTGCGGCAACTCCGCCATCGCAGCGACGGCACCGGTGATCGGCGCCAACGGCAAGGACGTTGCCGCCTCGATCGCCTTCACCGCCGTGCTCGGCGTGGTCGCCGTGATCGGCCTGCCGCTGCTGGTGCCGGCGCTCGACCTCACGCCGGGCCAGTATGGCGTCTTCGCCGGATTGACCGTCTATGCCGTGCCGCAGGTTCTGGCCGCGACCGCGCCGGTCGCCGCCCTCAGCGTGCAGATCGGCACCCTGGTCAAGCTCGCCCGCGTGCTGATGCTCGGCCCGGTCATCGTGATTCTGGCCCTTATCAGCGATATCCGGCGCAAGGCGGACGCCTCGGCAGCAGGCACGCCTGCCCAGGCACGTCCCCGCCTCAGCCAGATCGTGCCTTGGTTCATCATCGGCTTCCTGGCCATGATGGCTCTGCGCTCCTTCGGCCTCCTGCCACAGGCCTCGCTCCAGCCGATCGCCTCGGCCGCCAACACGCTCACCATCATTTCGATGGCCGCGCTCGGCCTTACCGTCGACATCCGAGCCGTCGCCAAGGCCGGGCCGCGGGTGACCTCGACGGTGATTCTGTCCCTGCTCGCCCTCGGCGTGATCAGCTACGCGTTGATCGTCCTGCTCAAGGTTGCCTGAAGACCGTTTTCAGCAAGGCGCGCGCCTCGTCCCAACTCCCCGTCGCCAGGGCGTGCGGTGAGGCACCATCTTCGGGCGAATGCCAGCGCAGCGGCAAAGCGCCTGGCCTCAATACGATCTGCCTGGGCCGAAAGCGCAGCAATTGCTCGGCGCCTTCGAAGGCGGCGATCTCCGGCCCCTCCAGGATCACCTCGCCGTCTCCCGAGAGCTGGAGCAGGTCTCCCGTCGCGAAATCGACGAAGGTGAAGCCGCAGCGCGGATCGACCAGGATGTTGCCCAGCGTGTTGAAGAAGAGATTGCCGGCAAAATCCGGCATCAGCAGGCTGCCGTCGTCCTGTACCGCCACGAAGCCCGGCCGGCCGCCACGATGGGAGACGTCGACCTGCCGGTGGCCGGCCGCGCCCACCACCGAAGACGCGATGAAGAGTGTCTCGGCGCCGGCGATCAGAGCCGCCGCAGGGCCTTCGATGCGATCGAAGCGCCGGACCGGCAGCGTGGAAGCCGCGGCCGGATCGCGAGCGAAGCTGAAGTCGCGCAAGCGGATATAGCGCGGGCAATTGCCGAAGCTCTCGCCGACCTCGACGTCGAAGGCGTCCGGGCCCGTGCGCCGCACCGTGCCGTTGAGCCGGTTGCGCCGCCTCGTATGCAGCTCGATGCCGAGCAGGCCGATCGCGGCACCATCCTCCAGGCCGGAAGCCGCAGGGTCGGCGGGATCCGCCATGGCTGCCACATGCAGCGCGTGGGGCTCGGGCGAATGGAGGAACCCCGGCCGGCCGGCCAGGATCGTTGCCCAGATCTCGCCGGCACGATCGGCGGCACCGACGACGATGAAGGGAAGCAACGGGTAGAAATCGCGATGCTGCTCGATCAGATGGTCACGCAGCACACGCCGCCCGACCACATCCATGCGCTCGGCGGCTCCCGCCCGGCGCTGCAGGGCGAGCTCGCCCTGATGCCACGGTGAATCCGCGGCGACAGGCACATTGCCATCCATGACATTTGCCTTTCGAAAGCGTTTTGCGATGAGACGGAGCCGCCTCAGGCGGCCAGCCCGATAGCGGTCTTCTGGAACGGCACGAAGCCCGGCAGGGCCTCGACCCGCCGCAACCACGCGCCGATCTGCGCATAGGGCGTCAGATCGACATTCCCCTCGGGGGCCGAGGCGATATAGCTGTAGAGGGCCACATCGGCAGCGGTCGGGCGATCGAGAACGATCCAGTCGTGTCCGACCAATTCCTGGTCGATTAGTCCGAGAATGGCATGAGCCGCCGCCAAGGTCTGCTCGATGTCATATTTGGCTCCGAAAACCGTGATCAGGCGAGCGGCGGCCGGGCCCATCCGGAGCTGGCCGGCCGCGACCGAGAACCAGCGTTGCACGGCTGCCGCGGCGGCCGGCTCGGTCGGCAGCCAGCTCTCCAGGCCGAGCTTGCGGGCGACATAGACGATGATGGCGAGCGAATCCGGCACGATGACGCCGCCATCGTCGAGAACCGGTACCTGGCCCAGCGTGTTGAGCTTGAGGAAATCCGGCCTCTTGTGTTCGCCGGCCTTCAGGTCGACATCCACCAGTTCATGGGGCACGCCCACCAGCGACAGAAACAAGTGGGCCCGATGGGAATGGCCCGACAGGGGATAGTGATAGAGCTTCATAGGTAACCTCCTCGCCAATGCCGGCGTCGTGGGAGGATTTTGATCATTTCGACTGGGATAGAGAATATGGATTGCATGCAAGACATCATTCCCAATATTGAAATAATCATTCGACCGCGATAGCAGAGGGAAGTTCATGGATCGCTGGCAGGCCATGCGGGTCTTCGTGAAGGTGGCCGAGAGCGGCGGCTTCGCCGAGGCCGCCCGCCGCCTGTTCATGAGCCCGCCCGCAGTCACCCGGTCCGTCGCCTTTCTCGAAGATGCCATTGGCGCGCAGCTTCTGGTGCGCACCACCCGGTCGCTCAAGCTCACGGAGACCGGAGAGCGCTACCTGCATGACTGCCAGCGCATCCTGGCCGACCTTGCCGACGCCGAAGCGGCTGCCGCCGGCTCCTACACCACGCCGACGGGCACGCTGATCGTCACCGCGCCCGTGATGTTCGGGCAGCTCCATATCCTGCCCGTGGTGATGGATTATCTCGGCCGGCATCCGGTCGTCAGCGCGCAGACCCTGTTCCTCGACCGCATCACCAATCTGGTCGAGGAAGGCATGGACGTTGCCATCCGCATCAGCCATTTGCCGGATTCGGAACTGACGGCGATCCGGGTCGGCAGCATGCGGCGGGTGATCTGCGCCTCTCCCGCCTATCTCGCCGAACATGGCGAGCCGCGCAGTCCCGCCGACCTCGCCGGTCACAGCGTCATCGCCAGGATCGGTGCCTGGCCTCGACTGGAATGGCGCTTCGGCCGCGACGAAAAGATCCATGTCGGCATCCAGCCGCGGCTGATGTGCAACCTCAACGAATCGGGGATCTCGGCTGCCATCTCCGGCTGGGGGCTGGTGCGCGTTTTCGCCTATCAGGTCGACACGGCCCTGCGAGAAGGCGCGCTGCGCACCGTGCTGACCGAGTTCGAGGAAGAGCCGGTGCCGATCCATATCGTGCATGCCGGCGGCCGGGCTCCCTCCGCCAAGGTGCGCTCCTTCGTCGATTTCGCCGTGGAACGCCTGCGGGCGAATCCGATCTTCGGCGACCTTGCGCGAGCTCGCCCACTCTCCTAGATAGGAGACGTCGGCCACCCCAGTGAGTGAGAAGCAATGGATCTGAACCTGACCGCAACACCGCTTTGCCTTGTGTCAGGGATCATCCATTCTCATGCCTGCTTCGATTACGCTCTCCAATCTCTCCTGGTCCACGCCTGACGGCCATGCACTGTTCTCCGGGCTCGACCTGAGCGTCGGCCCCGAACGGTCCGGCTTCGTCGGCCGCAACGGCGTCGGCAAGACGACCTTACTCAAACTGATAGCAGGGGATCTCCAGCCCCGTTCCGGCCGTGTCATCGTCCATGGCAGCCTGGGACGCCTGCGTCAGGTCGTCCAAGTCGGACCGGATGAGACTGTCGCCGACCTCTTCGGCGTAACGCAGGCCCTCGCCTTGCTTGCCCGCGCGGAAGCCGGCCTTGCCTCCGCCGAAGATCTCGTCACCGCCGACTGGACCCTGGAGGCCCGTCTCGCCGCGGCCTTCGCCCGGGTCGGCCTGCCGATCGAACCCGATACCCCTCTGACGACATTGTCGGGCGGGCAGCGCACGCGGATCGGCCTGGCGGCGCTGGTCTTCGCCGAGCCGGACTTCCTGCTGCTGGACGAGCCGACCAACAATCTCGACCGCGAGGGCCGAAAGGCCGTCATCGATCTCCTCGCCGGCTGGCGCGGCGGGGCGGTGGTGGTCAGCCACGACCGCGAACTGCTCGAGGCCATGGATGCCATCGTCGAGCTGACCTCGCTCGGCGCCAGCGTCTATGGCGGCAATTGGAGCCAGTACCGGGCACGCAAGGCCCTGGAGCTGGCGGCAGTCCGCCATGATCTGGGCGAGGCCGAGAAGCGGCTTGATGAAGCCGAGCGCAAGGCCCAGATCGCCGCCGAACGCAAGGCACGCAAGGACAGCGCGGGCCGCAAGGCGCGAACCAAGGGCGATGCCCCCCTGCTGCTGCTCGACGCGAAGAAGGAACGCAGCGAAAAGAGCGGAGGCGCGGGAGCCCGCCTGGCCGAACGGCAGCAGTCACAGGCGAGCGAAGCTCTCTACAAGGCGCGCGAACGCCTCGAGATCCTGCAACCCTTGTCGGTGAAACTCGCGTCCACGGGTCTGCCCGCCGACAAGGTGGTCCTGCGCCTCGATGCGCTGCGTTTTGGCTACGAGCCGCTTCGGCCTGTCCTGGACGACCTCCGCTTCACCCTCGCAGGGCCCCAGCGCGTCGCCGTGACCGGTGCGAATGGCAGCGGCAAGACGACACTGCTCGGCCTGGTCACCGGGCGGCTGCAACCCCAGGCCGGCCATGTCTGGGTCCTGCCCGGCTTCGCGCTGCTCGACCAGGAGGTGAGCGTGCTCGACCCGAGCGAGACGATCCGCGACAATTTCAAGCGGCTCAATCCGCGATCGGACGAGAATACCTGCCGTTCGGCCCTGGCCCGCTTCATGTTCCGGGCGGACGCGGCTCTCCAGAAGACCGGCAGCCTCAGCGGCGGGCAGATGCTGCGGGCCGGCCTCGCCTGCGTCCTGGGCGGAGAGAGACCGCCGCCATTGCTGATCCTGGACGAGCCGACCAACCATCTCGACATCGATGCGATCGAGGCGGTGGAAGCAGGCCTGCGCGCCTATGATGGCGCCCTGCTGGTGGTCAGCCATGACGAGAGCTTTCTGGAGGCCATTGGCATCACACGGCGGCTGGAACTGTCTCCGGCAGCTTGACCCCGCTGGGGCCCAGGCCGTAATGTGGGGACATGGGGATGGAGTCCCCCCAAACCGCCGCAAGGCTGATGACTCCTACCAGGTGCTTGGCGCCGGTAGGAGTTCGTTCCAACTCCCGCTTTCGTCGAAGTGCCGCAGCGATCTCCCTGGAGGTATGCCATGCGCCCTTCGCGGCCAGGACGGCCGATCCCGCTTCTCCTCCTGCGCATCTGGCTGATTTTGGCTGTCCTCGGCCTGATCGGCCTTGCCATCGCCTGGCGGCTGGGGCTGATTCCGCCATGAATCACGGAGTGTCGGGATTTCAGATTGGCGGTGGCCTAAACCCAATACCATTCACGCGAGCGCCTTCAAGTTTGCACTACCCCTGTCATTGCCGGGCTTGACCCGTCAATCCAGCCCGGAGCCCGGTCAAGTCGCGGGTTTCTGGATAGCCGGGTCAAGCCCGGCTATGACAAATCGTAGTGGTTCCTTGCTTGGTGATCCGCATTGGGCCTAAGCCCGGCTATCCTCATCAGACCAGCCTATTGCCGCCGAAATCTTCATCTCTCTCTCACCGAATTTTCGGAGCATCCATGTCACCCGTGCTCGCCAACACCATCATGATCGCCATCGGCGGCGCCATCGGCTCCGTCGGCCGCTATTGGATCGGTTTGTGGATGGCGCCCTACAGCGAAAACCTGCCCTGGGCGACCATTCTCATCAACATCGCCGGCTCCTTCGCCATCACCTTCTTCGGCACCCTGACCCTCGCCAATGGCCGGGCGCCCCTGCCCGATCTCTGGCGGCTGTTCTTCATGGTCGGCATCTGCGGCGGTTTCACCACCTTCTCGTCCTTCAGCCTGCAGACCTTCGAACTCTTGCACATGAACATGCCCCTGCGGGCCCTGATCAATATCGGCGTCTCCGTGATGCTCTGCGTCGCGGCGTCCGCCCTCGGCTTCTATGGCGCGGCGACGATCAATGGCACGCAGCAGGTGGCACAGGTACAGGTCGACGAAGAGACGTCCTGACACCGGCCCCCATGGCGGGTGTCATCTCCAACGATTCTTGGCATCAGCCGCCGATCTCGATGTTGGAGACGTCGAAATCCTGGTGGTGGGCAATGGTGGCCGCGCCGATGGCGCACTCCATTTCACCCAGGGTCGAAAGGCGGATCTGCGGCCTGGTCATCCCCGGTACGATGCCGGCACCGACCGCCTGCGACAGCCTGTCGAGATGGGCGGCGAGTACCGGACGCATGGCACCACCGAGCACGATCGTGCTGGGGTTGAAGATGTTGGTCAGGGATGTCAGCCCGATGATGAGATGGTCCGCGAGTTCGTCGATGGCGACACCGGCGTTGCGATCGCCGGCATGGGCGGCGGCGGCCACCATCGCCGGTAGGGCGGAAAGACTGTCGACGCCGAAGCCTTGGCCGGGCCGATAGGAACGGTCGAGCGCGGCAATGTTGACGAAGGTCTCCAGGCAGCCCTCCTGCCCGCAGGAGCAGCGCGGGCCCGCCTCGCGGATGCGGATATGGCCGAACTCGTTGCCCGTTCCGCCGGCCCCGCGGACGAGGCGTCCGTTGACGATGGCCGCCCCGCCGCAGCCGGCCCCGAGCTTGAGATAGACGATGGCATCGGCCTGCAGACCAGGCTGGGTATAGACCTCGCCGAAAGCCGCGGCATGGGCGTTGTTTTCGACGAAGACAGGCGCGCTGAGCACCTGCTCCGCCAGGGCCTTCAAGTTGAGATCCTTCCAGCCCAGCATGGGAAGATGCACGACATAGCCGTCCGAGCGTACCAGGCCGGGCACGGTGATGCCGATCGAGCGCAAGGGCTGCGTCAGGCCGCGAGCATAAGTGGCGATGGCGTCGACTGCTGCCTCCGGGCCGACCGGATGGGCCAGGCGCGCCGTGCGGCTGTCAACCACCCCCAGCGCCAGGTCGATCAGGGCAAAGCGCACCACGCCGACGCCGATCTCGGCGCCGAGAAAGTAGCCTCCGCTCGGGTTGAGGGCGATGTCGACGCCGGGCCGGCCGACGTCCCGGCGCGCATTGTCGTCGCGAGAGGTGCGCCGCTCGACGAGAAGGGAGCTCGCCGTGAGGTTCTCGACCAGATTGGTAATGGTGGCGGGGGTCAGGCCGAGACGCCGGGCAAGTTCGGCCCGAGGCATCGCTCCCTGCAGGCGCAGCTGGGTGAGAATGCGCCGCTCGTTCACATAACGCGCGAAGGTCTGGTCAGCCATGGTGTCGCCTCCGCCCGAATCTCTAGAATGGCTTTGCGATTCGACCGAATCACCTAAAGCAAAGTGCGTTCAAGCGCGAACGCCCATTTGCTCTAACTCTTTGTTCCGACGCGTCTTTGCGATTCTTGGTGATTCCACCAAATCGCAAAACGCTTTAGAGCAAAGCGCGTTTAGACGGAAACACTGGTTTACTCTCACTCTTTAGTTCCAGGCCAATCCTGCGGATCGGCTGAAGCGTCTTTGCCATCCTTGGCGATTCCGCCAAATCGCAAAACGCTCCGGAAACACGAGGACGCTTTGATACAGACAGTAAGAGCAGAAGACGCGTCCGGCTCAAACACGCTTTGCCATGGGCCAAACTATTGAGGACGAACGTTTGCCTGGCTGGAGGCATTTTCCCAAAGCGCCAAAGCACCCCTGCCATGCCCGGGGACGACAGCAGCAAAAGCCTTGCACTTCATATTTGTTTAGATAATAAATAAATTATAGAAAACACAGGAAGCCCTGATGCCGAAGAAGGAAGAGCGCCGCCTCAAGGTCGGCGTGCTGGGCTGTGGCCCGATCGCCCAGGCCGCTCATTTCGAAAGCTGCACCAAGGCGCGCAATGCCGACCTCTACGCCATCTGCGACGTCGCGCCCGACCTCCTGGAGCGCATGGCCTGGACCCATCAGCCCGAGAAGACGTTTTCGGATTACACCGCCATGCTGGCCGATCCCGAACTCGATGCGGTCATCGTGGCGACCTCGGACGCCTTCCACGTACCGGCCTCGATCGCCGCGTTGGAAGCGGGCAAGCACGTGCTCAGCGAAAAGCCTGCCGGCATCGGCGTGGAGGAGGTGGAAACCTTGCGCAGCGCCGTGGCTGCAAGCGGCAAGGTGTTGCAGGTCGGCCATATGAAGCGCTTCGATGCCGGCCTCGAAACCGCCAAGGCCTTCATCGATACGGAAATGGGTGAGATGCTCGCCCTCAAGGCCTGGTATTGCGATTCGACGCACCGTTACCCGATGACGGATGCGGTCCAGCCGCTGATCGTCACCAGCAAGCAGGCGCGCAGGCCGGCCGCCGACCCCAAGGCCGACCTCCAGCGCTATTACATGCTCGCCCATGGCAGCCATCTCGTCGACACCGCCCGTTATTTCGGCGGCGAGATCGTCGAGGTCGAGGCCCGCTTCTCCGAGCGCTTCGGCGCGCGCTGCTGGTTCGTCGACCTTGCCTTCGCCAACGGCACGCTCGGCCATCTCGACCTCACCGTATCAGTGCGCATGGATTGGCACGAAGGCTTCCAGATCTATGGCGAGCATGGCAGCGTGCTCGGCAAGACCTATAACCCCTGGTACTACAAGAGCAGCGACGTCGACATCTTCCATGAAAAGGACGGCGCCACCACCCGCGTCCTCGGCGCGGACGGTCATTTCTATCGCCGCCAGCTCGAGGGCTTCGCCGACGTCATCCTCAAGGGCGCGCCGATGCGCGGCGCCGACATCGAGGACGGCGTCGCTTCCGTCCGGGCGATGATCGCCATCGCCCAATCCGTCCGCGAGGGCCGCGCCGTGCGGCTCGCCGACGTCAAGGGAGAGCTGTGATGCGGCTCGGCATCTTCGCCAAGACCTTCCCCGGCAGCGAACCGGGAACGGTGATGGCCGCCGCCCGCGCGGCGGGCTACGGCGTCGTGCAATACAACATGGCCTGTTCGGGCCTGCCCGCCATGCCGGAGACCATCCCCGACGGCATCGCCGAGGCGGTGCGTACAGCCGCCCTCGACCAGGCTCTCGACGTCGCGGCCATCTCCGCCACCTACAACATGATCCACCCCGATCCGGCCCAGCGCTGGCGCGGCCATGACAGCCTCGAGGTCATCGCCGGCGCAGCCCAACGCATGGGCACCCGCCTCCTGACGCTCTGCACCGGCACGCGCGATCCTGATGACCAGTGGCGTGGCCATCCCGACAACGCCTCGCCGGAAGCCTGGCGCGATCTTGCCGCCAGCCTGGAAACGGCGCTCGACATCGCCGAGCGATACGATGTCGATCTCGGCATCGAGCCTGAACTGGCCAATGTCATCGATTCCGCCGCCAAGGCCCGGGCGATCATCGACGAGATGGCGAGCCCCCGGCTGAAGATCATTCTCGACCCGGCCAATCTCTTCGAGGTCGCTTCGCTTGCCGAACAGCAGCGCCTGGTCTCCGAGGCCATCGACCTCCTGGCCGACCGCATCGTCATGGCCCATGCCAAGGACAGGGACGCGACCGGCGGCTTCACCACGGCCGGCAAGGGCGTGCTCGACTATGACCACTATCTCGCCGGCCTCGCCCGCATCGGCTTCGATGGACCGCTGGTCACCCACGGCCTTGCCGCCGCTGAGGCGGCAGAGGTGGCCGCGTTCCTCGGCCGGAAGCTGGCGGGGATTTCATGACGACAAGCGCCGAACGCCACGCGACATCTCCTTCTCCCCTTGCGGGAGAAGGTGCTGGCAAGCGGATGAGGGGTCTCGCCATGGCCAGCCAGCGTAGCGAAACCCCTCATCCGGCACTTCGTGCCACCTTCTCCCGCAGGTGGAGAAGGGAAGATAAGTCGCGGAGCAGCTGACATGAGCGTCTTCCAGCGCCATGGCCTCCGCCTCGCCGTGCATGACCGCGGCAGCGGCATGCCTGTGGTCTTCCAGCACGGCCTGTGCGGGGATGCCGCCCAGCCGGCCGAGGCCTTTCCCTTCGAGCTGCCGGCCCGCTGCCTCACGCTGGAATGCCGAGGCCATGGTGGCTCCGAAGCCGGCGACCCCGGGCTTCTTTCGATCGCCACCTTCGCCGACGACCTGGCGGGCTGGCTCGACAGCCTGGCGCTCGGCCCCGCCGTCCTCGGCGGCATTTCCATGGGTGCGGCGATCGCCCTGCGCCTCGCCGTCACCAGGCCGGAGCTGGTGCGGGCCCTGGTGCTGGCCCGGCCGGCCTGGATTGCGGAGGCCGCCCCCGCCAATATGGCGCCCAATGCCCAGGTCGGCGCGCTGCTCGCCCGTCACGGTGCCGAGGAAGCACGGGCGCTGTTCGAGGCTTCCGATACGGCGCGCGAACTTGCCACCAGCGCCCCGGACAATCTCGCCTCGCTGCGCGGCTTCTTTACGCGAGAGCCCCAGGCCGTCACCGCGGCCCTGCTCGCCCGCATTTCGGCCGATGGACCCGGCGTCTCCCGCACCGATATCGCTGCCCTGAGGATTCCGACGCTCGTCATCGGCACCGAAGTCGACGCCATCCACCCGCTCGGCCATGCCGAAACGCTCGCCGCGCTCATTCCGGGCGCCCGGCTCGCCCGCATCACCCCCAAGGCGCTGGACAAGCCACGCTACGTCCAGGATTTTCGCGCCACTCTGGCGCAGTTCCTTTCGGAGACCCCCGCATGAAACCCGCTCCCGGCTGGCTCGAGGCCCTGCCTGCCGACCGCCTCCTTGCCGAATTCTCGCTGTGGTCAGCCGACCTCGGCCGCCTGGCCGAGGACATCGCCCGGGTCGAGCGCCATGTCGACATCTTCCATGTCGACGTCGCCGACGGCCATTTCTCGCCGGCCCTGCTCTACTTCCCGGACCTGACCGCGGCGGTGCGCAAGGTGACCGCCAAGCCCATTCACGTCCATCTGATGACGACGGACGACATCCTCCTCGACCAGATCGACCAGTTCGCCGAAGCCGGCGCCGACCTGATCAGCATCCATGCCGAGAACGCCAATGCCGATGCCGCCCTCGCCCGTATCCGCGAGCACGGCCTTGCCACCGGCATGGTGCTGCAGCTCCACACACCGGTCGCGGCGGCCGAACCCTTCCTCGACCGCCTGGATATGCTGACCCTGCTCGGCACCCTGATCGGCATCAAGGGCGTCGGCCTCGACGGAACGGCCCTGGCGCGGCTGCGCGAAGCCCGCAAGCTGATCGCCGACTACCTGAACGATGACTTGGCCGGTCGCCGCATCATCCTTGCCTCCGATGGCGGCAATCGCGAGCACACCGTGCCCAATCTGCGCCTGGCCGGCGCCGAGACCATCGTGATGGGGTCGCTGGCCTTCGGCGCACCGGATCTGGCCGCCCGCATCGCCTGGGTCCACGGCCTCGAGCGGGAGCCCTGACCCATGTATCGGCGCGCCATTGGCATCGATCTCGGCGGCACCCAGGTACGCGCCGCCCTCGTTGATGATACCGGCACCGTGCTCAGGCGCGCCGCGACCCGCACGGATGTCGCCGGCGGCCCCGCCGCCGTGATGGCGCAATTCCGCAACCTCATCGAGGAAGTCACCGACGACAAGAGCCTCGACTCGCTCTCCGGTATCGGCGTCTGCGCTCCGGGGCCGCTCGACAGCCTCACCGGCACCTTCATCCACATCCCGACCCTGCCCGGCTGGGAGAACTTTCCCCTGCGCGACGAACTTGCCGCCGCGCTCGGCCGGCCGGTGGTGCTGGAGGGCGACGCCATCGCCGCCTGCTACGGTGAATGGCGCTTCGGCGCCGGCCGCGGTCTCGACCATCTCCTCTATGTCACCGTCTCCACCGGCATCGGCGGCGGCGTGGTCAGCGACGGCCGTCTCCTGCATGGCAGGCGCGGCATGACGGCTCATGTCGGCCATTTCCGCCTGGCGCAGAAATGCCACTCGGCCGGAGACGAGCCGCGCTGCAGTTGCGGCGCCACCGGCTGCTTCGAGGCTTTCGCCGCCGGCACCGCGCTTGACCGGCGGGCGCGCGAAGCCGCTCTCGCTCATCCCGGGAGCAGCCTTGCCCGCCTGACGGCGCCGACCGCCGGGGACGTTGTCGCAGCCGCGCGCCAGGGCGATGCGACGGCACTCGCGCTCCTCGACGAGGAAGCCACCCTGCTCGGCGAGGGCTTTGTCAGCCTCATCCATCTCTACAGTCCCGAGAAAGTGGTGATGGGCGGCGGTGTCTCGCATGGCTTCGACCTGATGGACGAGACGATCCATCGGGCCATCCGCACCACTGCCCTGCCTGCCTTCCGCGACGTGCCGGTGGTAAAAGCGGCTCTCGGCGACAATGCCGGCCTCGTCGGCGCCGCGGCCCTCCTGATGTTCGGCGAGCGGACCCGGTGATCGCGGACCGCGCCCTGACGCTGGAATAACGCCCGACTCACGGGTTTGGTCAAACACTCCGCCTGCAGATCCTGCATGGGGGATGGGCGATGGCACAGGCCGGTGGAATCGAAGACCGCACGGTGGATCGCAACACGCCGGCATTGGCCTTCTCGGGCGGCGGCTTTCGCGCCACGCTCTATCATTGCGGCGCGCTGATCCGGCTCAACCAGCTCGGCCTGCTCGCCAAGATCAGCCGGGTCTCCAGTGTGTCGGGCGGCTCGATCACCTCGGGCATGCTGGCGGCCGCCTGGAAACAGCTGACCTTCCAGAACGGCGTTGTCACCGATCTCGACGCCAAGGTGATCGCACCGCTGCGTGAATTCTGCACCCGTTCCGTCGATACCAAGGCGGTGGGGCTCGGGACCATCCTGCCCGGCAAGTCCATCGGCGACGTCCTCGCCGACAGCTATGATGATCTCTTCGAGGGCATCAGCCTGCAGGATCTGCCGGACAGCCCGCAATTCGTCTTCAATGCCACCAATCTGCAGACCGGCCGGCTCGTGCGCCTGCAAAAGATCCGGCTGGCCGACTATGCTGTCGGCATCATACCCAAGCCCGACATCCGGCTTGCAGTGGCCGTCGCCGCTTCGAGCGCCTTTCCGCCCGTGCTGTCGCCCGTGGAGATCAAGGTCGACCCTGCGCACTGGGTGAACGCCACCGGCACGAGCCATTTCGGCGATCCCGACTACAACCACAGGCTTTCCCTCACCGATGGCGGCGCGTATGACAATCTCGGGCTGGAGACGGTGGACGATTTCGCCACCGTGATCGTCAGCGATGCCGGTGCCCCCTTCGGCACCGAGGAATCCGCCCATGCCTTCTGGCCCCAGCAGGCCTTGCGCGTCCTCGACATCGCCACCGACCAGGCACGCGGCCTGCGCAAGCGCCTGCTCTTCGCCGAAGCCAAGGCCGCCGGCCGCATCATTGCCTTCAGCGGCATCGACAGCGTCGCCTCGAAATATCCCGCCCCACAGACATTGAAGCCCGACCCCACCGCGGTCGCGCGGCTGGCAAAAATGCGGACCCGCCTCGATCCCTTCGACGAGGAGGAGCAGAGCCGGCTCATCAATTGGGGCTGGCTGATGATGGATGTCGCCCTGCGCAGCTATGTCGCGCCGACCGAGCCGGCTCCGACGGCCTATCCCCTGCCCGGCTTTCCGGTCTAGGGCCATGAAACTCGCCGGCACCGATCCCGACAGGAATTTTGGCCTGGTCTATCGCGACGACGCGCTGGCAGCCGGCCCCGCCACCCATGTGCTGATCATCGGAGTCGGTGCCTATCAGTCGTCGCGCTTCAAGAAGCCGCTGACCTCCACCACCTTCTCGGCACGAGCCCTGGCGGATTGGTTCGTCGGGGACACGCCGGGCTTTCGTAACGAGGCCTGTCCGCTCGGCAGCCTCGCCCTCCTGCTCTCCGAGCCGGCAGCGGGCGGGGATCCCCGCGCCACCTATGCCGATGGACCGGTGCCACGCGCCAGCTTCGCCGCGTCGCGCGAGGCGGTACGGGCCTGGGTGAGGCGCATCAACACGCACAAGGACAATCTCGCCATCCTCTATGTCGCGGGCCATGGCGAGAGCCTGCTCTCCCGCACGGCCTTCCTCCTCGAGGACTATGCCATGGACGATCTCGACGCCACGGCCGGCATGTCCGAAGTCGAGCAGTTCATGTCCGCCCTGGAGAACGCCAAAGCCGTCTCCCAGCTTCTGCTGTTCGACTGCTGCCGCTCGGCGACGAATCTCGCTTTGCCCTGGAACGAGCCGTTCGGAAGCAAGTTGATTGCCCTGACCCGCGAAAACAGGGGACATGACGAGCCGAGCAAGCAATGGGTGATCGCCGCCACCGCGCTCGGAGAAGTCGCGGGAGGCCGCGTCAACAACACCACTTTGTTTGCCGATGCGCTGCTGAGCGCACTCGGCGGTGTCGCCGGCGATCCGGCCGAAGAGGACTGGCCGGTGCGCCCCGGCCCGCTGGTGGACAGCATCAGCCGCCTGCTCGAGCTGCACCGCCTGCCGGACGAGAAACCGCAGACGCCCGGTGGGCGCATCTCCGGTACTTTCGAGATCAGCTTCGCCGGCGAGCGGGCGGAAATCCCGGTCTATATCTCGATGGCCGAACCCGAGAACTGGCCCGAGAGCGATTTCACCGTCACCGCCGTCCCCGGCGGCGAGACGGCCTTCGAGGGCGCAACCGGAAAGCCGCCCTTCCAGCTCCTGAAATATCCCGAAGCCACCGCCATCAACGTCTCCGCCCGTCGTTTCGGCGCGGATATCGGCGGGGCCAAGGGCAAGGCGCGGGCGCCAGCCGTCTTCCTGGAAATCAGGCACAGTGCGACGCCGCCTCCCGCCGTAGTGGAAAAACTCGACCCGGGACGCAGCGCCGGCCCGGCCGCACGGCTGCTCATCAGCCTTTCCGGCCCCGTGGCGATCGCAGCCGGTGCCGTGGCCGAGGTTGCCGGGGCGAACGAGGCGAAGAAGAGCCCCAAACAGGTTGTCGTCGCCATCGGCGGCGCCACGCCCGTGGATGTCGGGCCTGGCGAACATGTCGTCACCTTGCGTACGCCCGATGGCCGGGTGGAGATCCAGAACGTCACGGTGGCCAAGGACGAGGTGCTGGAAGTGCGCTTCGCCATGCCGGCTTCGCCACATGAATGGCTCGGCCTGGCGACGGCGACCGGTGCCGTCCCGCCGTCTCCTCCCCCTGATCCGTCGCCTCCCGCTCCGGCGCCGGGCCTGGAAAGCTTGCGGCCGCGTCCATCGGCTGACGTCGACAGCTCGGCACCGCCCCTTTGGCAGCCCGGTTTTCCTCGGCCCGCCCCTCCGCCGGTGATACCCGTAATTGCCACCATCGCCGGCCATGTCGATTATGCGCTCGGCCTGCATGCGCTTAACGATCCCCGCCTCGCCGCAGCCATAGACAATGACGACGGGCGGCTCGCGCAGGTTGGCCTGGCCGACGCCGCGGCCCATCGCTTCGCGCCGTTCGAAAGTAGCACCGACGATCGCCCGGTCTTCGTCGCGATCGAAGCCGGCCCGCGCCGCAATCTCGCCGTGGTGCCAAGCATCGCGGGGCGCTGGCGCCCCTATGTCCTCGTCGACAGGCAGGCGCCGTGCGAAAAAAGCATGGTCACCATCATCGCCGAAAACTCCATCTGGAGCGGCCTGATCGGCTTCCTGGCGGCGCGCGACGCCGAGGCCGGCAGCAGGCTCCTGGCCGGCGGGCTCCAGCAGGCCGTGATCGACGCGATGCAGGACAAGCTCGCCGATCCGATCGCGGCGCTGGCGGCCGCGCTGATCGCCGTCTCGGCCTCGTCGCCCGACTTCGAACGCCGCTGGGACCCCTGGCTCTTCAATCTCGCCAACTGGTTTCCGCTCATCCCGGACGGCCCGATCATCCTTGGCCGCCGCCTGTTGATGCGGGCCAGCACCGCCAAGCAGTTCGAACAGGCCAAGGCCCGGTTCCTGGAGGGTTTTTCGCGCGGCGCACCGCTCTATTCGCTGTCAGCGGACTGGCTGGCCCGCGGGCTCGAAAGCCTGCCGGATGAAAAGGCACTCGAAGCGCCGCGCCGCGCAGCCCGCGCCTTCGCCAACCGCATCGACTCGACCCAGGCCTTCACCGTGATCCGCCTCGGCGATTGAAGGAGACTGCCATGCCGGTTTTCAGGCTCGCCATGCATCCGGCCTCCGAGGGCGATGCGCTGATGCTGAGCTGGGGCGAGGAAGACGCCCTCCATCGCGCCCTCGTCGATCTCGGCCGCACCAAGAATTATCGGGTGCTGAAGCCGCTGCTGCAGGCGATCGGCAGCTTCGAGCTCTTCGCCATCAGCCACATCGACGCCGACCACATCGAAGGCGCCGTGCCGCTGTTCGGGGAAACGGCGCTCCCCTGCACGGCGCGCAATGTCTGGTTCAACGCCCATGCCCAGCTCATCGCGGCCAGGGACCGGCTCGGCGACCGTGAAACCATGGGCGCCGGCCAGGCCGAGAAGGTCACGGCCGGCATCGTCGCCAGCCATTGGCCCTGGAACAGCCAGTTCGCCTCCGGCATCGTTTCCACGGACAGTCCGGAGGCGCGCGAAGCCCTGCCGCTCACCGGAGGGCTGAAGCTCACCCTGCTCTCTCCGACGGACCGCAAGCTCACGGACTTGCTGCCGGTCTGGGACAATGAACTGGCCAAGGCGCATCTGCGCACGGTGGACGAGGACCTGGTCGAGCAGGCCCTTGCCGATGGTCGCGAGATTCTCGGCGGCCTCAATGTCGATGCCCTGGCTTCGCGCGCCTTCGAACGCGATGGCACCAAGCCCAATGGCACCAGCATCGTGTTCATCGCCGAATTCGACGGAAGGCGCGTGCTGATGGCGGCGGACTCCCATTCCGATGTCATCGAGGCCGCGCTCGAGCGCCTCGGCCATAGTCCGGAGAACCCCTTGGCGCTCGACTGCCTCAAGGTTTCCCATCACGGCAGTAAGGCCAACACCTCGCCGGCCCTGCTGCGCCTGATCGACTGTACCTGCTTTGCCTTCTCGACCGATGGCAGCCGCCACGGCCACCCGGATGCCGAGACCATCGCCCGCATTCTCAAGAACGATCCCCAGCGCCGGAAGAAACTGGTGTTCAACTTCCGCCAGCCCAGCACGGAGCAATGGGACGACGAGGAATTGAAGAGACGCTGGCACTATGATTGCCTGTTTCCCGAAGCGGGCAAGGAAGGCATCGAGTTCGAGCTGTAAGGGCAAGAGTCGCGATTTGGCGGAGACATCGGTTGCGTCATCGGCGACACGCCCAGCCGGGTATCTCGCAACTGTGTGAATGCCGGCGAGCCATTCTGCCTTGCTTTGAAGCTGGACTTCGGCACCCGGCCGATTCACAATCGACCCAATCCATCGAGTAGCGGGATTAGTCGGTTCGCGTGGTCCTTCGGATGGCAACGCGCCCGAAATAGGTTTTCAGCAAGGAGTTTCATCCATGGATTACGTCAAGCTCGGCTCGACGGGCCTCGAAGTGTCACGCCTGTGCCTTGGCTGCATGACCTATGGCGATCCCAATCGCGGCAATCACGCCTGGACCTTGCCCGAGGAACAGAGCCGCCCCCTGATCCGCCAGGCCATCGAGGCCGGCGTGAATTTTCTCGATACCGCCAATACCTATTCGGACGGGACCTCCGAGGAAATCGTCGGCCGGGCCATCAGGGAGTTTTCGCGGCGCGAGGAGATCGTGCTGGCGACCAAGATCTTCTTCCGCACCCGTCCCGGCCCCAATGGCGAGGGCCTGTCGCGCCGCGCCATCCTGGCCGAGATCGACAACAGCCTCCGGCGTCTCGGCACCGACTATGTCGACCTTTACCAGATCCATCGCTGGGATGCGTCGACCCCCATCGAGGAAACGCTGGAGGCCCTGCATGACGTGGTGAAGGCCGGCAAGGCCCGCTATATCGGCGCCTCCTCCATGCATGCCTGGCAGTTCACCAAGGCGCTCTACACCTCCCGGCTGCATGGCTGGACCGAATTCGTCAGCATGCAGGACCATCTCAACCTGCTCTACCGGGAAGAGGAGCGCGAGATGCTGCCGCTCTGTCGCGACCAGGGCATCGCCGTGCTGCCCTGGAGCCCACTCGCCCGCGGCCGACTGACGCGCGACTGGAACGAGAGCAGCGAGCGCCAGCAGAGCGACAATGTCGGCACGGCGCTCTATGACGCGACCCAGGAAGCCGACCGCAGGGTCATCGAGGCCGTGGCCGCCATCGCCAAGGCGCGCGGCGTGCCGCGGGCACAGGTGGCTCTCGCCTGGGTGGCGCAGAAAAGCGGCGTGACCGCTCCGATCGTCGGCGCCTCCAAGCCGCATCATCTGAACGATGCCATCGCGGCACTCGATCTGAAATTGACAGGCGAAGAGATCGCTGCGCTCGAAGCCCCTTATGTCCCGCATGCGATCGCCGGCTTTCAGTGAGACCGATGGTTGCGCTTCGCTGACCAGACCTTAGATGAAGGATGGTGCCCCAGCGGCTGCATCCTTCATCCGGCGATCCGCCTCCCCTGGAATCGGACCGCCCCTCCGTTTTCATCCCTCCCTTCCCTTCGACGACTTCAGGAAAGAATCCCATGAGTCCGACCATCCGCTTCAATGACGGCAAGGAAATTCCCCAGCTCGGCTTCGGCGTCTGGCAGGTGCCGAACGAGGGCGCGAACGCCGCGGTGACGGCGGCGATCGAGGCGGGCTACCGCTCGATCGACACCGCTGCCATCTATGGCAACGAAGAAGGCGTGGGCGATGCGCTCGCCGCATCCAGCGTTCCGGTCAAGGACATCTTCGTCACCACCAAGCTGTGGAACGGAGACCAGGGCTATGACACGGCCCTGCGGGCCTTCGAGGCCAGCCTGAAGAAACTGCGCCTGGAGACGATCGATCTCTATCTCATCCACTGGCCGGTGCCTTCGCGCGATCTTTATGTCGAAAGCTGGAAGGCCCTGATCAAGCTGCGCGAGGAGGGGCTCGTCGCCTCCATCGGCGTCTCCAATTTCCAGATCGCCCATCTCGAGCGCCTGAAGGCGGAGACCGGCGTGGTACCGGCGATCAACCAGGTCGAACTGCATCCACGCTTCCAGCAGAAGGCCCTGCGCGCCTATCACGCCAAGGAAGGCATCGCGACGGAGGCCTGGAGCCCGCTTGGCCAGGGCACGCTGCTCTCCGATCCCACGCTGACGGCCATCGCCGAGAAGTACGGCAAGAGCACCGCCCAGGTGATCCTGCGCTGGCATCTCGACATCGGCAATGTCGTCATCCCCAAATCGGTGACGCCGGCCCGCATCGTCGAGAACTTCCAGGTCTTCGATTTCAAGCTGGCGCCGGAGGACATCGCCGCCATCGAGAAGCTCGACGATCCCAAGGGCAAGATCGGCCCGGATCCCGACACCTTCGCGATGGTGTGAGGGCGGGTTTGGGACGATAGTTGCGCTTGCATGAAAGAGCGCAGGATATGCAGGGTGTCAGCCTCCTGGCTGACATCCCGTTTGCCAGCAGGGGCTGCGTTTCCAAGATGTCAGCCAGGAGGCTGACACTCCAACCGCCCCGACTCTGCAGGAAATTTTCTCCTATCTGAAGAAGCGGTTTTCCGGCCGCGGCAGGCCGAGATTCTCGCGCAGCGTCCGCCCCTCATATTCGCGCCGGAACAGGCCGCGCTCCTGCAAGATCGGCACGACCTTGTCGACGAAGTCGTCGAGGCCGCCGGGCAGATAGGGGAACATCACGTTGAAACCGTCGGAACCCTCGCTTTCAAGCCATTCCGCCATTTCATCGGCAATGCTTGCGGGCGTGCCCACGAAAGCGAGGCCCGCATAACCGCCCAGGCGCTGGGCGAGCTGGCGCACCGTGAGGCCCTCGCTTTCGGCCAGTTGCAGTACCCGTTCGCGACCGCTCTTGCTGGCATTGGTCTCGGGAATGGGCGGCAGCCGGCCGTCGGGATCAAAGCCCGAGACGTCATGGCCGAGCGCGATGGAGAGCGAAGCGATGGCACTGTCGTAGTGCACGAGGCTGTCGAGCCTGGCGCGCTTGGCCTTGGCTTCCTCCACGCTGTCGCCGACCACCACGAAGGCGGCCGGCAGGATCTTCATATGGTCCCTGTCGCGGCCAAGCCTGGCCATCCTGCCCTTGACGTCGGCATAGAAGCGGCGTCCCTCGGCGAGGTGGGGCGGCGCGGTGAACACCGCCTCCGCCGTTTCGGCCGCTAGCTGGCGTCCGGGCTCGGAAGAGCCCGCCTGCACGATCACCGGCCAGCCCTGCACCGGACGAGCGATGTTCAGCGGGCCGCGCACGGAGAGGTACTCGCTTTTGTGGCCAAGCACATGCAGCTTGTCCGGGTCGAAATAAAGGCCGCTTTCGACGTCGCGGATGAAGGCGTCGTCGGCCCAGCTGTCCCAAAGACCGGTGACAACGTCATAGAACTCCCGCGCCCGGCGGTAGCGCTCGTCGTGTCCCATGTGATCGTCGAGGCCGAAATTGAGGGCCGCATCGGGATTGGACGTGGTGACGATATTCCAGCCCGCCCGGCCGCCGCTGAGATGATCGAGCGAGGCAAAGCGGCGGGCGACATGGTAGGGCGCATCGAAGGTGGTGGAGGCGGTGGCGACCAGGCCGATATGCTCGGTGACGGCCGACAGGGCCGACAGCAGGGTAAAGGGCTCGAACGACGTCACCGTATGGCTGCGCTTGAGCGCCTCCACCGGCATGTTGAGCACGGCGAGATGGTCGGCCATGAAGAAAGCGTCGAAGCGGGCGCTTTCGAGGCGCTGGGCCAGGTGCTTGAGATGGGCGAAGTTGAAATTGGCGTCGGGCCAGGCGCCCGGATAGCGCCAAGCTCCGGTATGAATGCTCGCCGGGCGCATGAAGGCGCCGAGCCGCAATTGGCGGGCCATGAAGATCTCCCATGAAAGGGCAGGCCGGGTCCGCAAGGCCCGGGCGAGCAAATCACTCAGAATATAGAGTGTGTATGGTTTTGATGTCTGCCAAGGCCCGGCGCAAACAAAAGGAAGTCCCCTTCCCGACACCGGAGCAGGATCCCCGAATCCCTCGCCACGGGCTATGTTTGGCGCCCTGCACACAACCATCCCGGGAGGACGAGACATGAGCTTCGAAGGCAGTTGTCATTGCGGCGCAGTTTCCTTCACGGCCGAAGCCGACGCGCCGACCAGCGCCGTGAGCTGCAATTGCTCCTATTGCCGCCGCAAGGGCTCGCTCCTGGCCTTCCTGCCGGCCGAGGCGGTGACCATCTCCGCCGACCCGGCGAGACTCAAGACCTACCAGTTCAACAAGCACCGCATCGAACACCAGTTCTGCGCGACCTGCGGCACTCAGGCTTTTGCCAAGGCAAAGCGGCCCGACGGGGTTGCCATGGTGGCGATCAATCTGCGCTGCGTGCCGGCCATCGACCTCGATGCGCTCGAGATTCACAAATTCGACGGCGCGAGCACCTAGAGCAAAGCGCGTTCAAGCGTGAACGCTTATTTGTTCTAACTTCTTGTTCCCAAGCCAATCCAAAGGATTGGCTAAGGCGTCTTTGCGATTCTTGGTGATTCCGCCAGATCGCAAAACGCTTTAGCGCCAGCCCATCGCCCTCATGCCCTGGCAGACGCGGCAAGCGGCCCTCTTACGCGAAGACAGGCCCTACGCCTTCATGCCGGAGCGGCCGATTGCGCCAGTTCCTTGCTTCGACGCGCCCTGGCGTTTCGCGGCGAGACGGTCAATCCAGGCGTTTCCGGTTCGGGGGCCGGCCTCGACGACGGCGACGCAGAGAGCGGCCACCCTTCCCAGAAGTCCGCGGTGTGGGGCTCGTCGGCCTGGTCGAGCCAGTCGTCACGGTAGTAGTCCGCGAGCAAGGCATAGCGAATCTTGTCGGTCCGGTTCGTCGTCGGCGTGTGCAGCAGGCGATGATGCCACAGCACCAGGGTGCCGCGCGGCCCCGGCAGCATCACATGACGGCAACGGGCCTCCGCCTCCAGGCGCAAGGCTTCGACATTGTCGAGCAATTTGTAGGAAGCGCGACCGGCAAATGCCTTCGCCATGATGTAATGGCTCCCTTCCCAGACGCTGAAGGCGCCGCCATCCTCGGCAACGTCGTCGAGATAGAGGACGGCATTCACCTGGAAGGGATGGGCATCCATCCCGCCTTTGATCGTGTCGCTCGACTGCGGGGTCGGAAAGATCGGATAGAGGCCGCGCGTCGCATGGCGGCCGACGCAGCGTTCGCCGATCAGGCTGCGCACGGCCGACATCACCGGGCCGTTGCCATACATCATGCGGATCAGTTCGGGATGCCGGAACACATTGTCCTTGAACTTCAGCCGGCCGCGGCGTTTGGCGAGCGTGGCGGACCGGCAATCGTCCTCGATCTCACCGATCCAGGTCCTGGGATCGTCGCGGTCGAAATGGCTGTCGATCTGGCTCCATGTCAGGTTGATCGCCCAGTTCGTCCATTTGGCGTCCAGGTCTATCTGGACGGTGCAATAGCCCTTGTCGACGAATGAGTTCTTCTGAACTTCGCTTAGCATAGGCGCCCCCAAGCTCCTGCTTCAAATCAATTACGCACCGACCAGTTCGCCGATCCTGTCCTTCAGTTTGTTGTAGCGGCGGTTTTCGCTTGGCGTTGCCGGCTCCGCCTGTTCGAAGCTCTGCCTGGCGGCGACAAGGTCACCACGCGATAGATGCGCCTCGGCACAGAGGATATGGCCAAGGGCCGATTTGGGATTGTCGACCAGCGCAAGCTCGAGCAGTTCGAGCGCGCGCCCAACCGAGGATTGCGCCAACAAGGCGCGCGCCACATGGATCCGCGCCTGCGAGGCATGCTTGGGGAGAGCGCGCGACCAGCCACTCAGCGTGGTCTCCAGCGCGGCGACATCGCCATTGTTTCCTTCCGCCTCGACCCGAAGCGACCAGTAGCGGCTCGATCGCGCTTCCTCCAGCTTCGGATCATAGAGGATGTCCAGCGCCTCCCGGTTGCGCTTGAGCATCAACAGGGCACGCGCCTTCGCCATCTTGATCCGCTCGGAGCGGGCATCGGTCAGCGATGCGATCTCCAGCGCCTTGGTGGCCTGCTTCTGCTCGACCAGCCACTCGATGTGCTCGGTCGCAAAGGTCGGCGACTTCTCCGACCACTCGCCGAACTCGGAGAAGAAGCGCGCCGCCGAACTCGGATCACCCTTGCGCGCCTCGACGGCATGCAAATGAGCCGCCGATGCCCCGCCCGCCTCGATACTGGCCTGGGCGCTCTCCAGGCTGTCGCCGCCCACGCCGCCTGCGTCGAAATGCCGGACCAGGCGGTCGACATTATGAGCGATCAGCGTCTCGCTCACATGGGTAAAATCATTCATCCAGGCAATCTGCCGGTCGCTCTGGAGCACGGATTCATAGCTGGGGAAGTAGTGCACATTGTCGTAGCGCGCGACCATTTCCTCGGTGACCGTACGCAGGACGGACTTGCTGTAGCAATTTGCCACCATCACGTCCTCGGGACGGTGCGTAATTCCGAGCGCCACCGGCGATACGCTCATCAGGATGACCGCGTCGCTTCGCCCATATTTGCGCAGGAGGCCCAAGGCCCGGTCGCAATAATCCAGCGTCTCGTCATGAGAGAGCACGTGAAGTTCGAAGCGCTCGGGATAGCGGCGGACCAGCGGCGGTGGCGGCAAACTGTTGAGATAGGTAGCTGCCACATTGTCGTACCAGACTTCGACCAGGCCGAGCGTGACGATGATCAGCTTGCAGTCCTTGAAACTGCCATAGGCCTTGGTGATGGCCGAGCGTCGGCGCAGCACCGTCTCCCGGGGCGCGGGTTGCACATTGTGGGTGACGTGCAAGTCGAGCCATCTGCCGGAGCCATATTCGACGATGGCCTGCTCGGCATCGAACTGCAATTCCCCGGTGGCCCAGCCCAATTCGTTCCAGATGGACGGTGTGCTGAAATTGTTGAGCGCCCGAGGATGCACGCCCGCGAAGCTGCGATCGTCCATCAAATCCCGCATCGGCAGGCGATAGCCCGCGGTGGCAAGCCGGCCTTCCACATTGCGTGCAAAGCACGATCCAACGGTGAAGATCTTGTCACCCGGCTCCAGATCTAACTCAAAATCAAAATGCGGACTGGCAATCGGTTCCACTCGATTAGCAGCATTTCTCGACCCCCAGAAACTGTATTCATTCGCCTTACGAAGCTTGATTGCATCTACAGCAGACGATTTGTATAGCGGCACGGGACCTCTGATGATTTTGGTTGAACTGAGCTATGTTCTCCTGACTCGACGATTTCTATGAGTCCATGGAATGTTGCTCGGCGTCAAGAGACAGCTTTGTGACGATTTTGTGTCTGCCCGCGGGTGGCTTCCCGCCGCCGCCCCTGCACGCCACCGGCTCATATCGGCCATGGAACGCAGCCGATGGTTGCAGAACGACCTCCCCGGCGCGAAGCAGGGCGGCGCGTTTTTGCGTTCGAATCGCCGCCACTCAGTTCCCGGGAGGCCGCCACAATTCACTACGTTCGCGTTCCGTGCTGCGCAGCATGTCGAGGGCAATGCGAAGCTGGATGTCGTCGGTAGGATTGGGCGGCACATAGAGGGATGAGCCGCTCTCGTCCTTGAGGCCCGTTCCCCTGAGATGACCCGTCAGGCCTGCTTCGCCGGGTGTGGCATGGCCGAGGCCGGCACCGGTCGGATCCTGCTGCCGCACGGCGATGTCGGGCTCGATGCCCTGAGCCTGGATCGAGCGGCCGAGCGGGGTATAGTAGCGCGCCGTGGTCAGCACCAGGGCGCTGTCGTCGGGCAGGCGGGTCACCGTCTGGATCGAGCCCTTGCCGAAGGAGCGCGTACCCAGGATGGTGGCGCGCTTGAAGTCCTGCAGGGCACCGGCGACGATCTCCGCCGCCGAGGCGGTGCCGCCGTTGATCAGCACCACCAGCGGCACGCCGCCGGTGATGTCCTCGCCATGGGCGATATAGACCTTCGACTGGTCGGGCTCACGCCCGCGGATCGATAGCAGCACCCCTTTGCCGATGAAGGCCGCCGACACCATGATCGCCGGATCGAGCAAACCACCAGGATTGTTGCGCAGATCGAGAACGATGCCCTTCAAGGTGCCAGGCCGGAAGGCCGTCGGCAGGCGTTCCGCAACCCGCCTGAGGCTGTCGGGCGTCTGCTCGTTGAATTCCCGGATGCGGATATAGCCGACATCCTCACCCATCACCTCGAAGCGCACGCTCTCGGCCCGGATGATCTCGCGCATGAGCGTATAGGACAGCGGCACGGCATTGCCACGCCGCCGGATGGTCAGGGTGGCGGAACTGCCCACCGCTCCTTCCATGCGCTGCAGCATCGCTGCCGGGCTCAGCCCCCGGACGGTATCACCGTCCAGCTTGAGAATGATGTCTCCCGCCTTCAAGCCCGCCGTGGCGGCCGGCGTGGCATCCAGGACATGCTCCACCTTGACCAGGCCGCCCTGCACCTCGACCTCGAGGCCAAGCCCGACGCGCTTGCCGGCAAGCTCCTGCTGCATGTCGGACATGGCTTTGGGATCGACATAGCGCGAATGGGGGTCGAGCTTCGACATCATGCCGCCGATCGCACCCTGGATCAGCACGTCCGGTGCGGGCTTGTCGACATAGGTGGCGAGCACCCGCTGATAGATCGCAATGAAACGACCAAGCTCGTAAAGTTGCTCGCGAGTATCGTTGTCCGGGTTTTCAGGGTCCGGTTGTTGTTGAGCCCTGACCGGAACTGCAATCAAACCAAGAAGAAGAACAGCTATCGCAAGTGGACGCATGCGCATGGCGGCCTCCACTCTTCCAATGATTTCCAATTACATGGTGATGCGGCATCCAAATGTCAGTAGCACCGCCGAAAAATAGCTGCTGCGACACCAGCGCATTGGTGCCGGCCTGTATTTTCCGGCATAGAGACAGCCATGGCAGCCAGCATCCATATGAGCGAGCCTGAGGGCACCGCGATCAGCGAGGCGATGATCGAGCGCCTGGTCCACACCTTCTATGGCCGGGTGCGGCAGGACGATCTGATCGGGCCGATCTTCAATGCCAAGGTCGCCGATTGGGACGACCATCTCGCCAAGCTCTGCGCCTTCTGGTCATCGGTCATCCTGCGCAGCGGTCGCTATGACGGCCGACCGCTCCGGCCTCATCTGATGCTGCCGCTGGAAGGCCGGCATTTCGATCGCTGGCTCGATCTGTTCGAGCGCACCAGCCTCGATGTGCTGCCCCGCAATGCCGCCCTGCTCTTCATCGACCGCGCCCGCCGCATCGCCGACAGTTTCGAGATGTCGATCGGCACCCAGCACGGCGAGATCCGGCCGCCGCGGCACCAGGCGAGAAGGCTGCCGGCTTAAATAGCATTGCCGACCATGCTTGCTTCGCTCCCCTCGCAATGACGGCATCAGACTCACCTCCAACAAGCGTGGCGGCACGTCGCTCAAAAATCCCGGATGGCGCCTCTCTCGATTTTGCGGCATAGCAGGCGCAACCGAAAGAACCATCCATGCCCGCCAAACTGCTCGCCACCCTGATCGGCCTGATCGCCATCCTGCTCTGGTCCGTCCTCGCCCTGACCACCGCGCTCACTCACCGCATCCCATCCTTCGAACTGCTCGGGCTGACCTTCGCTGTAGCGACGCTGATGGGCGCGGCCTCCTGGCTGTTCCGCCCCGGCGCCACCGCGGCCCTGCGCCAGCCCTGGCCAGTCTGGGCGCTCGGCGTCGGTGGCCTGTTCGGCTATCACGCCGTCTATTTCGAGGCGCTCAAGCGGGCACCGCCGGCCGAGGCCAGCCTGATCGCCTATCTCTGGCCGTTGTTGATCGTGCTGTTCTCCGCGATGCTGCCTGGCGAGCGGCTGCGCTGGTATCATGTTGCGGGCGCTCTGCTCGGTTTTGCCGGCGTCCTGGCGCTCGCCCTCGCCAAGGGTGTTTCGGGCTTCGAGATGGCCAATGGCCCCGGCTATGCGCTGGCGCTCGCCTGCGCCTTCATCTGGTCCGGCTATTCGGTACTGTCGCGTCGCTTCAAGGCGGTGCCGACGGATGCGGTGGTCGGCTTTTGCGGGGTGACCTGCGTACTCGCCTTGGTCTGCCACGCCCTGTTCGAGACCACGATATGGCCCGATGCCTAGGAGTGGCTTGCCATCGTCGGGCTTGGCCTGGGACCGGTGGGCCTGGCCTTCTATGCCTGGGATCGCGGGGTCAAGCATGGCGACATCCGCCTGCTCGGCGTCGCTTCCTATGCCACGCCGGTGCTCTCGACGCTGATCCTGGTCGCCGTCGGCATCGCATCGCCGAGCCTGGCTCTGGCACTCGCCGTGCTGCTCATCGTCGGCGGGGCGCTCATCGCCTCACGCGACCAGCTTTTTCCCCCACGCAAACCGGCGGTGGAGGTATGAACCTCGGTTGGAATGCCGATCTCGCTCCATTACTTGACGGAGCCAAGGCGAGAGGATCGGCACTCCAGAGGCGCACTACCCCGCCGGCCTGCCGAGAAAACGCTCGATGATGGCGCTCGAAAGCCGCTTCGGGCGTTTGGTGGCCACATCCAGGCAGCACCAGCTCGACTTCACTTCGGCGAGCACTTCCTCGCCGCGTTTGATGATGATGCCGTAAAAGGCCTTCGCACCATGCACCTTCTCGAGAATGACGGTGGCGATCACATCGTCTTCGAGGAAGGCCGGCTTGCGATAGGTAATCTCATGACGCAGCGCCACCCAGGCATGCTTCTTCAGCGCCTCGGCAGGCGCCAGGCGCTCCCAATGGCTGATGATCGCCGCCTGCACCCATTTCAGGTAGCTGGCATTGTTGACATGGCCCATGAAGTCGATATCCGAGCGATCGATACCGACGGTATAATCATAGGGCATGACGTTCCGAAACATCGCTTCCGCGCCTCCGCGCCAAAATCGGCATATGGGGACGCCACTTCCGAAATGCAGCCCCCATACAGCCCAAGTGCCATTGAAGCAGCATAGCTTGGCACAAGCATGGCAGGGCGCCAATCCGTCCAATGGATCTACGCTGAACAGGGTGGGTCGGCGAAAGGTTCCCGGCTCGTCAGGCCCCGAACCCGGCAAAGGCCTGCGCCATGCGCAGATAGACCGGACGCTTGTGCGGCGTCACCAGGTCGGGCAGCCGCGCCAGCCTTTCCCAGCGCCAGCCGAAGAATTCCTGCGGCTCGCCGGTCGGCAGGTTGACGACGTCGATCTCGCTGTCCTGCCCCTCGAAGCGCAAGGCGGCCCAGCGCTGCTTCTGGCCGCGAAAGGGGGACAATTTGTGCGGTGGCCCGTCATAAGGCGGGAAATCATAGGGCCACCATTCCTCCGTCACCGCAAGCAGGGAAGCGCTGCGGACGTTGGTCTCCTCCCAGAGTTCGCGCTTGGCGGCCGCGACGATGTCCTCGCCCTCGTCGATGCCACCCTGCGGGCACTGCCATTCGAAGCCCGGCACGATCAGTTCCGGCCCGGAGGTCTCGGCGCGGCCGACCAGCACCAGCCCCTCGGCATTGAACAAAGCGATGCCGACATTCGGCCGATAGGGTCTGGTCTGGTCCATCACGCCACCAGATGCCGGAAGGCCGCCACCACCTCGTCGTAGACGCCGCGCTTGAACGGCACGATCAGGCCAGGCAAGGCGGTCAGATCTTCCCAGCGCCAATCCTCGAACTCGGCCTTGTGCTTGCCGCCAGCCGGCCTGAGCACGTCGATCTCGCTGTCGGGGCCGGTGAAGCGGAAGGCGAACCATTTCTGGGTCTGGCCGCGATAGCGCGCCGTCCAGCCGCCGCCGACGGCCTCGGCCGGCAGGTCGTAGGAATACCAGTCCGGCGCCTCGGCCAGAAAGGCGATCGAACGCACATTGGTCTCCTCATGGAGCTCGCGGATCGCCGCCTCGCGCGGGTCCTCGCCCTCGTCGATGCCGCCCTGCGGCATCTGCCATTCGAAGCTATCGGGCGCGCTGCCGGTGCGCGGTTTGCGGCGGCCAACGAAGACCTGGCCTTGCGCGTTGAACAGCGCCGCGCCGGCGCAAGGGCGGTAGGGAAGCTTGGAGCGGTCGGTCATTGCGGGCCCGGAATGTCGCAGATTGGGAATAGCAGCTCAGGACTTGGAGGCGGCCTCGATCGCAGGCAGCAACCTGGTCTTGAGGCTGTCCTCGCTCAGCGGGCCGACGATCTTGTCGACGATCTCCCCCTTGCCATTGACCACGAAGGTCTCCGGCACGCCATAGACGCCCCAGTCGATGGCGGAGCGGCCGTTCACGTCGACGCCGACAGCTGCATAGGGATTGCCGAAGGTGCCGAGATAGCGGCGCGCATTGTCGGGGTCGTCCTTGTAGTTGATCGCCACCAGGCGCCCCTTGCCGAGGCCGGCCAGCTTCATCAGCACCGGATGCTCGTCCCGGCAGGGGCCGCACCAGGAGGCGAAGATGTTGACCACGCTGACCCCACCCGATTTGAGATCGGCGGTGGCAAGGCCGGGGAGCGCCTTGCCATCCCGGACCAGTTCGGCCAGCGGCGGCAAGCTCATCTGCGGCACCGGCTTGCCGATCAAGGTGGAAGGCAGCGCCGAAGGGTCGCCGCCGGAGCGGAGCTGGTAGAAGAACAGGCCGGCGAGCGCCGCGAACACGATCAAGGGCAGAAACACCAGCGCACGGCGGCGCGGTGCCGGCGGCAGGGTCTGGCTGTTGCTCATGGCAATTGTCCGTCCGGCTTGGCGTCCCGGCGCGAGCGCCGACGAAGGCCCTGAGCTTCCAGGTCGGCCAAGGTTCTGTGCTGCGCCTTGTGATCCAGCACCACCCAGGCGATCAGCAGGACGATCACCGCGACGGCGAGGCCATAGGCCCAGACAATGAAGGCCCAATGCGGCCCGAGATCCATGCCGAACAGCACCATCTTACGCCTCCACCGGCAACGAGGCGGTCATGGCCGGGGTGACGCCGGCCGCAGCCATCAGGCGCATGGTGCGGATGCGGCGACGCAGGATCTCGTTGCGCATCGCCGTCAGATGCAGCGTGACGAACAGCAGGGTAAAGGCCAGCGCCATGTCGAGCAGCGGCCACAGCATGTTCCAGGAATAGATGGTGGAGCCGCCGATGCGGAACACCGAGGCGCCCTGGTGCAGGGTGTTCCACCACTCGACCGAAAACTTGATGATCGGAATGTTGATGGCCCCGACCAGCACCAGCACGGCCGAGATCCGCGCTGCCTTGCTGGGATCCTCGATGGCGTGCCACAGCGCCATCAGCGCCAGATACATCAGGAACAGCACCAGCACCGAGGTCAGGCGCGCATCCCAGACCCACCAGGTGCCCCACATCGGCTGGCCCCAGAGCGAACCGGTGATCAGGCAGAGCAAGGTGAAGGCGGCGCCGATCGGCATGGCCGCCTTCATCGCCACTTCGGCGAGGGGATGGCGCCAGACCAGCACGCCGAGCGCCGAAAGCGACATCGCGCCCCAGCCGGCCATGGCGAGCCAGGCGCAGGGCACGTGGATATACATGATCTTCACCGTGGCGCCCTGCTGGTAGTCGTCCGGCGCGAGGGCCGCGCCATAGAGACCGGCGGCGAACAGCAGCACCGTCGCCCCTGCCAGCCAGGGCAGGAGGCGGCCGGCAAGGCCCATGAACAGGGTGGGGTTGGCATATTTCCACATGGGCTTGTTTTACCCGCGCCGGCGCGGCGAAACAATGACGCAGGAAACACAAATATCCGAGAGCCGCGCGCGAAGGACTTCCCCGATCCATGAGGAAGTCCTGCGTCGGCCGGGGACGGGCCGCTGCCGATTTCTACAGGTCCGGCATTATCACGATGTACCGAGCGCCAGCTTTGTCATTGCCGGGCCCGTCCCACGGCTGTCCGGTTAAGTTTCAGTTCCATTGCAGCACCATCTGAGGTGACGGAGGAGGCGGTGGCGGCGGACCT
>NZ_JBFNQD010000023.1:0-71830 GCF_040797145.1 Labrys neptuniae
TCGATAACTCAAACCTTTGCAGCAGGCACATAAAATAACCCCGCCAAAAATGGCGGGGTTTGTCAGCGGTCTGAGCCCGGCGGAGCCGGGCTTCTCATACCGTCGCAGTGCGGTTGATCAGAACTTGTAGCTGATACCGGCCGTAACCGTCGTCTGGTTCCAATCCGCCTTCACGCGGCCATCGGGCGTCGCGTAGCTCTTCTTGTTGAAGTCGCTGTAGCGCACTTCCAGGCGGCCGATCCAGTTCTGGGTGAAGGCGTATTCGGCGCCCAGGCCCACCGTCCAGCCGATATGGGTATTGCTGGAATCAGCACCGGCCGTGGAGAGCTTGGCATTGGCCAGGGCAAGGCCGCCGGTGGCGTAGATCAGGATGTTGTCGAAGGCATAGCCGAGGCGAGCGCGGGCCGAGCCCTGCCACTCGGTCTTCAGTTTAAGCGTGCGAAGCGTGCCGCCATAATTGGCATGGGCGCTGCCGTTCAGGTTGGAATAGTCGATATCGCCTTCGACGCCGATGACGAATTCGTTGATCTGGTAGTTGTAGCCGGCATGGGCGCCGCCGATGAAACCGCTGAGATCGAACTTGTCCGCGAACTGCGGCGCAACCGTGGTCGTCGTCGTAACCGAGAAGAGCTTGCTCTGGTCGTCATTCTCGCGGCCCCAGCCATAACCGGCATGCAAACCCACATAGGGGCCGCTCCAGTTGTAAGGTGTTACCACCGGCGCAACCGGCTCGACGGCCTGCGCGGCCAGGTCGGCGGCATAGACCGAAGTCGAGCAGAGCAAGGCAGAAAGGCCGGCTATGGCGAAGCAAATCGTACGCATCGAATCCCCCTCGTAAAATGCGATACAAGCTATACTTTCAGGGCAAGTAAAAGTCGGTGACATATCGGCAACAGGCAAAATTAATTCGGCACCATAGCACCGCCATCGATGATTGCCTTGCCGGCGGATTTGGCCAGGGCTTGCAAGGCCTCGCCCGCTCGTGCTCTGCATCCTGCCATGCGGATCGTCCACGCCACGGCGGTGGATCCCGACCATGAAGAGGCAACAGGAGAAGGGATGAGCGAAAGCACTATCTCGATCACGCTTTGCGGCATCGACCTCGCGCTGATCTATCCCGACGATCTGGACGAAGAGATCTGGCCCTATTTCTGGCATGTCGCCCATGACGGCCAGCCGGAGGCTCCACCCGCGACCTTGCGCCTCTACCGCCAGGCCTACGGCCGGCTCGAACTCTATCGCGACGGCGCCCTGGTCTGGAAGGATCTGTCCTGGCCGGAGGCCCTGCATCCCCTGCTCGACGAGATCGGCCGCGTGGTGGCCGCGGCGTCCATCCGCCCGGTTCTGCGTGCCGCGGCAGTCGCCTATGACGGCAAAGTGGTGCTGATTGCCGGCCCTCCCGGCTGCGGCAAAACCGGCCTGGCAGCCTGGCTCGTCGAAAAGGGCTTCCAGTTCCTCGCCGACGATCTCGTCTGCCTCGGGGATGCGGAGGCGTCTGTGAGGCCGGGCTCGCTCGCCCTCGCGCCGCATGCGCAGGCATCGGCCCGGATCCTGTCTTCGCCGGCCTTCATCGATGCCTATGCCAGCCTCACCCAGGCGGGTGCCATAATCAAGCCGGAGGCCCTGGCGGAGGGACATGCGGCCGAGTGGCCCTGCGCCCTCGTCCTCATCCCGCAACGCCATGAGGGCGCCGAACCCGACCTGCAGACGATCTCGACCGACAGGCGCCGCTTCTTTCTCGAACTCGCCCAGCATCCCGACCAGCGCATATCGGCTGCGACCGAAGCCAGGCTCACCGATTTCGCCCGGCAGGTGCCGGTGGTCAGGGCCCGCTTCGGCCAGCCCGGCGACTGGCTCGACAACTTCCTCCGCCACACGCTCGATGCCGGTCTGCCGGCGGCGAATGCGGTCCATCAGCACAAGACCGAGGCGCGCCAGCAACTGGAGGCCGTGGCGGCGGTAACGGCGCGTCCGGCCGGCGACTGGTTCTTCCCCAAGCCGGCCCTCGCCGCACCGCGCAAGCGCCTGAGCATCGGCATGGCGACGTTCGACGACTATGACGGGGTCTATTTCACGCTGCAGGCCTTGCGGCTCTATCATCCCGAAGTCGCCGACGATCTCGAACTCCTGGTGGTCGACAACAATCCGAACGGGATGTGCGGCGACGCCCTGCGACGCCTTGCCAAGGGTTCGGGCGGGTTTCGCTATATTCCGGTATCAGAGAGCATCGGCACCGCCGTACGCGATTTCGTGATGCAGGAAGCCGCCGGCGAGCACGTTATGTGCCTCGATTGCCACGTCCTGCTGGTGCCGGGCGCGCTAGCCAGGCTGCTCGACTATTTCGAGCAGCATCCCGGCAGCAACGACCTGCTGCAAGGACCGCTGGTCAGCGACGACCTCACGAGCCTGTCCACCCATTGGAACGCGGAGTGGGCCGGGGGCATGTATGGCACCTGGGCGCTCGACGCCGCTGGCAGGGATCCGGAAGCGCCGCCCTTCGACATCCCGATGCAGGGGCTCGGCCTCTACGCCTGCCGCCGCGCCGCTTGGCCGGGTTACAACAAGCTCTTCCGCGGCTTTGGCGGCGAGGAAGGCTATATTCACGAGAAATTCCGCCAGGCAGGCGGGCGCACCCTATGCCTGCCTTTCCTGCGCTGGATCCACCGCTTCGACCGACCGATGGGCGCGCCTTATACGATCAGCTGGCACGACCGTATCCGCAACTACATGATCGGCTTCGACGAGCTCGGCCTGCCGATGGACGAGATGCTGGCCCATTTCCGCGAGCATGTCGGCCCGAGCGCGGAGCCGATCATCCGCAATTGCTGGGAGGAACTGGAACGGCTGCACATCGCGCAGCCGGGCTGATGCCATATCATCCCGAGAAGAGCGAGAAGAGTTGGTACCAACGCCGCGCTTTCAGCGCGCCGATGTCAGCCCTCGGTGCTCTGGGCGATCGGCGGCTGGAAGGCAAGACCCATGTCCCAGGGGAAATAGATCCAGGTATCCTGGCTGACCTCTGTGATGAAGGTATCGACCAGCGGGCGGCCGAGCGGCTTGGCGTAGACGGTGGCGAAATGCGCCTTGGGCAAGCGGTCGCGCACCACCTTGGCTGTGGAGCCGGTGTCGACGAGATCGTCGACCACCAGGATGCCTTCGCCGCCATTGGCAGCCAGCTTCTCGTCGACGTCCTTGAGCACCTGCAGGCCGCTCTGGGTCTTGTAGTCGTGATAGGAGGCGATGCAGACGGTCTCGATCAGGCGGATGCCGAGCTCGCGCGAAATGATCGCAGCGGGGACGAGGCCGCCGCGCGTGATGCAGACGATGGCATTGAAGGGGCCGCTGCCGGACAAGCGCCAGGCAAGCGCGCGCGCATCGCGGTGGAACTGATCCCAGGATACGGGGAAGGCCTTGTCGGGCTTCGGCGAGTTCATGATCCGGTCCCTAGCAAAAAATTCACCAGCTTCATCCACGGGTGGATGAAGCTGGTGAATTTTGCAAATGTTAAAAATCCTGCAAAGTATGGCTTATCGGGTTTCCGATCCGACGAGCCATAATTTGCGGGTTCGCGGGTCGCTCTTCATAGCGGTGAAATCGAACGGATCAAGCCCAGTTTTCGCCCTTCCACGCCATTTTACGAGCCAATCCCGGAAAAATCGGTGATCAGCGCTTGATGGTGGCGACCATCGCCTCGATATCGGCCTTGGCGGCAGCGACCTTGGCGGCATCCTTGCCCCGGATCACCAGCTGGGTCTGGAAGCCGGCCGGGCCGAAGGAGGGATAGGAGCCGATCGAGACCTCGGGATGAGCCAGCGCGATCGCCGCAAGCGGCTCGGCGACGGCGCCCTCGCCGATCCCCGGTCCCGGCGAAACGCTGTCGGACAGCGTGATGGCGCCCGTACGCATCCTGAGGATGGCGTTGTCCAGCATGCGCTGCATGATGTTGGGCACGCCCGCCATCACGATGACATTGCCCAGCATGAAGCCGGGTGCCGCGGAGACGGGATTGTCGACGAGCTCGGCCCCATCCGGAATGCGCGCCATGCGCAAGCGGGCCGGCGTCAGGTTTGCGGCACCGCCATAGTGCCTGGTCATCACCTCGACAGCGCGCTGGTCGATCTCGATGCCGACCCCGAAGGCCTTGGCGACGGAATCGGCCGTGATGTCGTCATGGGTCGGCCCGATGCCACCCGTCGACAGCACATAGTCATAGCGTGCGCGCAGGGCATTGACGGCCTCGACGATACGCTCCTCCTCGTCGGGAACGACGCGCACCTCCTTCACGTCCACCCCCGCACCCGTGAGGAATTCGGTGATGTAGCCGATATTCTTGTCCTTGGTGCGACCCGACAAGATCTCGTCGCCGACGACGAGAATGGCGGCCGTCACGGATACCGGAGAGGCTTGCTCGGGATTTGCAGAGAGCGTTTCCATAGGCATTTCCGAATGATGTCGCTGTCGGGTTCCGGCGGGTTGCGGCCGGCCGTCACTCGATGACAATACGCGGCGGCTGGCGTTGATCAACACCCTCCCCCGACAGACCGGCCCAGACCTGCGCCGCGATCCGGCGATAGATGCCGGCCTCGGCACTGTCCGGCAAGGTCGCAGTCACCGGCCTGCCGGCATCCGAGCGTTCGCGCACCTCCATGGACAGAGGCAGTTCGCCGAGGAAGGGCACGCCGAGCTTTTCCGCCTCGCGCCGCGCGCCGCCATGGCCGAAGAGATGGCTGACATGGCCGCAATTGGGGCAGGAGAAGGTGGACATGTTCTCGATGATGCCGAGGATCGGCACGTTCACCTTCTGGAACATGCCGACGCCGCGCCGGGCGTCGATCAAGGCAAGATCCTGCGGCGTCGAGACGATCACCGCGCCGGCCAAAGGCGTGTTCTGCGCCATGGTGAGTTGCGCATCGCCCGTACCCGGCGGCATGTCGACCACCATGACGTCGAGTTCGCCCCAGACGACATCGCGCAGCAGCGTGGTGAGCGCCGACTGCACCATCGCGCCACGCCAGATCATCGCGGTCTCCTGGTCGACCAGGAAGCCGATCGACATCGCCTTCACGCCATAGGCTTCGAGCGGGATGATTTTCTTGTCGGCATTCTGTTCGGGCTTGTCGGTCAGGCCGAGAAGTTTTGGAACAGATGGTCCAAATATATCGGCATCGAGCAGCCCGACGCTCAGCCCCTGCGCTGCGAGGGCAATGGCGAGATTGCAGGCCGTCGTCGACTTGCCAACGCCGCCCTTGCCGGAGGCGACGGCGACGACGCGCTTGACGCTGGGCAGCACGGGCGGCCGCTGCTGCGGCGCATTGTGCGCGGCGGTCTGCGCCCGCGGGCCCGGCGGTTCCTGCCGCGCCGCGCCGGCCGGCCGCTCGGCCGTCAGCCCCACCAGAACATTGGCGACGCCGGGAAGGCCGCGCACGGCGCTCTCCGCTGCAGCACGCACCGGCTCCATGGCCCGCGCCTCGGTGGGATCGATGGCAATGGCAAACATCACCTTCGAACCGTCGATGCGGATTTCGGTCAGCCGGCCGGTCGAGGGCAATGATTGGCCGCTTGCCGGCAGCTTGACGAGTTCAAGGGCGCGAATGACATCGGCTGGCGTCAGAGACAAGGAACGATCCTCACGAAGCAAGGGAAGGTGCCGGCGAGGCGGCCCCGAAAGTTTCCCTCAATATTGGGAAGCGCGGCGGGGGCATTCAAGCACAACCACCGCCAAGTCCCGCAATAATATGGCGCGCCAGCGCGATTCTCCTATCGGGCAGATTGCAGCAAGGACACGCGTGCAAGCCGGTCACGAAAAGGAGCAGGCAGCAGGGGCTCACAGGACCGCCTATAAACCAAAAGCATCTTGACCACGACGGGCGTCGGCGAGACATTCAAGCCCGTCATATCCATTCAGGGTCGGGGGACGCTCGGGCAGCACCGTGCAGGCTTTGCCAGCCGGTGCCTGCATTCCAGGAGTGACCGGCGATGCCTGTCATCGACCTTGATGTCATCCGCAATGCTGAAATCCATGACGAGCCCTACCGCCACATCATCGGCGAGGGTTTTCTCCAGAAGAACAAGATCCCGTCGCTTCGGCAGGACTTTCCGGCCATCGACAAACCCGGCTTCCTGACCGTTTCCGACATTGCGCTACGAGGCAGCTTCCGGGAGCTGGTCGAGGAACTCGAAAGCAGCGCGATGGCCCAGTCCCTGTCCGAGAAGCTCGGCCTCGATCTCGATCCCCTGCCCCGGCTGACGACGATCCGCCGGCTTTCGCAACTCAAGGACGGGCGCATCCATACCGACAGCGAAAGCAAGCTCGCCACCTTCCTGGTCTATATGAACGATGGCTGGAAGGAAGGTGAAGGCGGATGCCTGCGCGTGCTGAACGGGCCTGACAATTTCGACGACATGACGGCCGAGATCTCGCCCGTCATGGGCTCCTGCTTCGGCTTTCGCCGGGCCGCCAACTCATGGCACGGCCACAAGCCCTTCGCAGGCGAGCGGCGCGTCGTCCAGATCACCTGGCTGAAGGATGCCGGCGAACTCGAACGCAAGAAGAAGCGCAACAGCGTGGCCCAGTTCTTCAAGGGCATCTTCGGGCGTTGAGGGCATTCTCCAGAAAGGCCGGCAGGCTTTCCGTTCGAGAAACGGCGCGAGAACAAGGAGCTCGAGCAGGGTCGGATTCGAAGAAGACGTACCTCGCTCCAAAGACGCAGCATCGGAAGATGCCAGCCCCTCTCCCGGCCGCCGCGCAAGTGCCCTCAGGCAGCGCTGCGCGCAATCAGCGCAAGCATGAACAGCACCATGGCGAGCGCCGAAGCCGCGGTCCTGACGCTGTTCCAGAATGTCCAGTCCACCAGATAACGCTGCCAGAGTTCCCCGGCCTCGATCGTCTCCGGCTTGACCACGGCGATGGCATCGTTGAGCGGTACGTTCAGAGCCATGGTCACGCCGATGCAGGCGATAAGATAGACCAGGCTGCCAAGCAGCAGCAGTTTGCCGCTCCACTCTCCCAGCCAGAGCCAGGAACCCAGGGCAAGTCCGAGACAAAGCACCGCCGTGCCCATGAAGGCCAGCATGAAGCCGGGATTGATCACGGTGACGTTGATCGCCTGCATCGCCGCGATGCCGCTCGCCGGAGCGACGCGGCCAAGCGCCGGCATGACGAAATTGGAGAAGGCGAAGAAGATGCCGGCGACTACGCCGCTGCCGACGGCAGCGATGAACGTGGTGACGTAGAGGCTGCGCTCAAGCATGGCTTCCTCCCCAGATGCCGGTGGCGGCAGTGCGGGCGACATAATCGGCGAAGCGGCGCGGCTGATGTCCCAGAGCGCGTGCGACGCCGTCGGCAATCGGCTCGTTGCGGCCGTCGAGCACGGTAGAGAACAGATAGGTGACGAGATCGACGACCTCCGGCGGCAGGCCCTGCTCGACCAGGCCGGCGCGATAGGCCTCCTGGGAAACCGGCACATAGTCGATGCGGCGTCCGCAAGCCTCGGCAATCGCCGCGATGGCCTGCTGGAAGGTCAGGGCTTCAGCACCGGTGATCTCATAAAGCTGGTGGGAATGCCTGGCATCCGCAAAGGCGGCCACTGCGATTTCGGCGATGTCGTCGGCATCCACGAAAGGCTCCGGGGCGAGCGTGTCAGGCAGAACAATCTCCCCCGCCAGGATGGCGTCGAGGAAGAAATTCTCGCTGAAATTCTGGAAGAACCAGCTGCAGCGCAGGATCGTCCAATCGAGACTGGTGGCCCGCAGCGCCTCTTCCGCGTCCTGGGCCTCCGGCTCACCCCGCCCGGACAGCAGCACGATCTTGCCGACACCGGCCGCCCTGGCTTCGGCGAAGAACCGGCTCACTGCCGCGACCGCTCCGGGCAGGGCGAGGTCGGGCTGATAGGCGACATAGACGGCGGCGATACCGTCAAGGGCGGCGGCCCAGCCTTCCGGCCTTTCCCAATCGAAGGCCGGCTGCGCCTTGCGCGAGCCGAGGCGCACCGTCCGCCCTGCCTTTTCCAGCCCTTCGACAACCCGGCGCCCCGTCTTGCCGGTTCCGCCCAACACCAGCACTGCGCCCTTGGACCAGTGATCATTTGCCATTTCGACCTCCCGCTGATAAACATGAGTAATTCTCATATTTGAGAATGTGATAATTACTCATGTTTTCGCTGTCAAGCCATGCCTGCAAAAAGATCTCCTGCCGCCTCCCCCGCAGAGGCAAGTACAGCAACCCTTCCCCGGCGCGCGCCGGTCCAGCAGCGCAGCCGCGAACGCATGGACAGGATCCTGGCGGTGGCAACGGCAATGATCGGGGTACGCGGCAGCGACCAGTTGAAGATGGGCGAGGTCGCCGAACAGGCCGGCATCTCCATCGGCTCGCTCTACCAATATTTCCCCGACAAGAGCGCCATCATCCGCAGCCTCGCCGAGCGCTGCAGCGCCGAGAGCCGCCGCTGTATCGAGGACGCCCTGACACCAGTTCAATCGCTGGCGGAGCTGGAGGCGGCCTATGGTTCGCTGATCGACATCTATTACGACATCTACCGGGCCGAGCCGGTGATGCGCGACATCTGGTCGGGCACGCAGGCCGACAAGCAGCTCGCGGCCCTCGAACTCGCTGAAAGCCGCATCTGCGGCGGCATGCTGGCCGATGCCATGGCGCGGGCCCACGGGGCGGCGGATGCTTCAGCCTATGCCACCACCGCTTTCACGATCTGGCAGCTCGGGGAGGCAACCATGCGCCTGGCGGTCTCGGTGGACGAAAAGGAAGGAGCGGCCATCGTAGCGGCCTTTCGCCGGATGACTTTGCGGGAAATCCTGGCACCAGCGCGGTCATAGCTTCTGGGATCGCGGGCGTCCTCGCCCGCATCTGGAAACATTGCGGGTGATGACAACGAAATTGCAGGCTGGAAGCCCATAGGCGCTAACTTAAGTTGAGAATGCGCCGATTTCTTACCTCCCCTGGAGGGGGAGGGTCGGCCTATAAGGCCGGGGTGGAGTGAAACTAAGCAAGTTCTGTCAAAATGAATGCAATCTCCGCGAGGAAGCCACCCCACCCCGAGACTGCGTGTCGACCCTCCCCCTCCAGGGGAGGGTAAAGGGCCCGCACCTCATCCGCAAAGTTAGCGCCTATGGGCTGGAAGCCTGCGATCCCAAGACGATCACAAGGCAGCCATGCGATATTCAGAATTCTCTTTCCTGTCCGCATCCCCAGATGGCATAAGAATCCTACATGTCTAATCAGGTAGTTTCATGAGCTTCATCGACGCAGAACTGTCTCCCCAGCGCAAGAATGGCCAGATCAAGATCCATGGTCCGGAGGCCTTTGCCGGCATGCGCGCGGCAGGCAGGCTTGCGGCCCAGGGGCTGGACCTGATGGTGGACGCGGTCAAGCCCGGCGTCACCACCAATCAGCTCGACCGGATGCTGTTCGAATTCGCGATGGACAACAAGGCTTACCCGGCCACCCTGTTCTATCGCGGCTATCGCAAGTCGAGCTGCATTTCGCTCAACCACGTGGTCTGCCACGGCATCCCGGATGACAAGCCTCTCCAGGATGGCGTCATCCTCAACATCGACTATACCGTGGTGCTCGATGGCTGGCATGGTGATTCCAGCCGCATGTATGCAGCCGGCGACATCGCTCGCCGGGCCGAGCGGCTGATGGAAGTCACCTATGAGGCGATGATGCGCGGCATCAACGTCATCAAGCCGGGCGCGACCACCGGCGATATCGGCTACGCCATCCAGAGCTACGCCGAAGCCGAGCGCTGCTCGGTGGTGCGCGATTTCTGCGGCCACGGCCTCGGCCGCCTGTTCCACGACGAGCCCAACATCCTGCATTGCGGCCGGCGCGGCGAAGGCGTGGTGCTCAAGCCCGGCATGTTCTTCACGGTGGAGCCGATGATCAATCTCGGCCGGCCGGACGTGAAGGTGCTCAATGACGGCTGGACCGCGGTCACGCGTGACCGTTCGCTCTCGGCGCAGTTCGAGCACAGCGTCGGCGTGACCGAAACCGGCGTCGAGATCTTCACCCTCTCCCCCGCCGAGTTGAACCAGCCACCCTACGCCAAGGCTGCCTGAATGAAGAAGGGGCGCTCGCCTTTGCCGGACGCCCCACTTCCCGGCCTGGGCGAAGCACCCCTGTTCCCGTCAGCCGGCGAACCGGTGGAGCCGCACTATCACGGCCATCGCGAGAGGCTGCGCCAGCGCTTTGCCGAGGCCGAGGGCCGGCTGCCCGACTATGAACTGCTCGAACTCCTATTGTTCCGCTCCATTCCGCGCCGGGACGTCAAACCGCTCGCCAAGGCGCTGATCGCCCGCTTCGGCTCGCTGGCGGAAGTGCTGGGCGCGCCGATCGCCCGGCTCAAGGAGGTCGACGGCGTCAGCGACGGCGTGGCCGGCGACCTCAAGATCGTCGAGGCGGCAGGCCATCGCCTTGCCAAGGGCGGCATCGCCAAGCGGCCGGTGCTGTCGACCTCGGCGGCGCTCATCGACTATTGCCGCAGCACCATGGCTTTCGCCGAGCGCGAAATCTTCCGCATCCTCTTCCTCGACACCAAGAACGGCCTGATCGCCGACGAGGTGCAGCAGAGGGGCACGGTCAATCATACGCCCGTATACCCGCGCGAGGTGGTGAAGCGGGCACTGGAACTTTCGGCCACCGCGCTGATCCTCGTCCATAACCACCCCTCCGGCGATCCTTCGCCGTCCTCGGCGGACGTTTCGATGACGCGCACCATCGCCGATGTCGCCGGGCAGCTCGGCATCGTGGTACATGATCACATCATCATCGGCCGCGACGGCCATGTCAGCCTGAAGGCGCAACGCCTGTTCTGAAGGGTGCCCCGGCACCATCCTCGCCGGAGACGGCCATGCGCACCAAAGCCATGTTCCAGCGCATCGCTCTGATCAAGAAAATCCAACGAACTCCCTGGCAAACGCCCTCGCCCGACCGACCAGGCACTCCCATGCGGCATGGGAGCATCATGCCCGGATGATGGTGACGCCAAGTGCACGGAAGGGTTCGACGGCCTGATCGGGCGTGTCCTCCTCCACCTGCATCGCGTCGATCTCCTCCATCGTCGCGACCTGAAAGGGCGAAGCCGCGCCGATCTTCTCCCGGGAAGCCAATACCACGGTTTCCGCAGCCTGCCGGCACAGCGCCCGCTTGATGGCCGCCTCCTCGCTGTCACCGGTGGTCAGGCCGATCTCGGCATGGATGCCCGTCACCCCCATGAAATAGATGTCGGCCCGGATGCGTGCGATCGCCTCGGCGGCGACGGCCCCCACGGCGACCATGGAGTGGCGGAACAGCCGGCCTCCGATCAGTTCCACCTCGATGCCGGCATGGCCGGCAAGCTCGACCGCCACGTTCGGACTGTGGGTCACCACCATGGCCTTGAGACCGGGGGCGAGATGGCGCGCGAGCTGTACCGCAGTGGTACCGCCGTCGAGCATCACCACCTGTCCCGGGCGCACCAGGCGCGCGGCCGCCCGGCCGATGGCGACCTTGCCGGCCACCGAAACCTCGCGGCGCTGGACGAGATCGCCCATGGCCGGTGAGGCCGGCAGGGCCCCGCCATGCACACGCTGCAGCAGCCCCTCGCCCGCCAGTTCGCGCAGATCCCGGCGGATGGTGTCCTCCGACAGGTCGAGTTCCCGGCTGACTGCCTTGGCGACGACGCGCCCGTCCCGGCCGAGGACCTCGAGAATATAGGCCTTTCGCTCGCTGGTGAGCATGATGCCGCCGCCTCACGAATTCTCTTGACTTCGCACGAAACTGCACGAATTTTGAAATCCATTCAAGGTCATTCAAGATATTTCGTGCAAAGAGGCTGTCATGAGCGTGGCGGATCGGGTGCGTGTGGAGGATGTCGAACTCCTCTCCGACGATTGGTATGTGCTGAAGAAAACCACGTTTCTCTATCGCCGCGGCGATGGAAGCTGGCAAAGGCAGAGCCGGGAAACCTATGACCGCGGCAACGGCGCCACCATCCTGCTCTACGATCCTTCGCGGCGTACCGTCGTCCTGACGCGACAGTTCCGCTATCCGGCCTTCGTCAATGGCTGGGACGACCTCCTGATCGAGGCCCCGGCCGGCCTGCTCGACAATGCCGGACCGGAGGAGCGCATTCGCGCCGAGACGGAGGAGGAAACCGGCTTCCGGATCCGCGAAGTCCGGCGCGTGATGGAGGCCTATATGAGCCCGGGCTCGGTGACCGAGAAGCTCTATTTCTTCGTCGCGCCCTACAGCCCGGGCGACCGTGTCGGCACAGGCGGCGGCCAGGCTGAGGAAGGCGAGGACATCGACCTCCTCGAACTCGATATCGACGAGGCGCTGGCGATGATCGCGCGCGGCGAGATCCGCGACGGCAAGACCATCATGCTGCTCTATCATGCCGCCCTGCATCTTTTCGGCAGAGCAGCGGCGGCGGCATGACGCTACAGTTGCGTATTCTCCGGGAAGCGCCGGATCTGGAGTGTCAGGCGCGAAGGCGGGCTGCTCCAGCTACCGATCCGTCTCGATCACGATCTTGCCGAAGGCACCGCGGTCGAGATGATCGAGTGCGGCCGGGAGCTCGGCGAAACCGTAACGCCTGTCGATGACGGGCCGGAGGCCGAGCGCGTCGACGGCCCGCACCAGATCCTCCTGTGCCCGGCGATGGCCGACGCCGATGCCCTGGACCGTGAGGCCCTTGAGCATCAGAGGAACCACCGGAGCGGAAACCTCCACGCCTTCCAGCACGCCGATGACGGAGATGCGCCCGCCCATCGCCGCTGCCTGGACGGACTGCCCCAGATTGGGGCCCCCGGCGACTTCGAGGATGTGATCGGCACCGCGATCCCCCGTCAGGCGATGGGTCGCCTCCACCCAGTCCTCGCGGCTGCGATCGATGCCATGGTCGGCCCCAAGCTCGCGGACCCGCACCAGCTTGTCGGCGCTGCCGGAGGTGACGATCACGCTCGCCCCGGCAGCCTTGGCGATCTGCAGCCCGAACAGCGAGACGCCGCCGGTGCCCTGTACCAGCACGGTCTTGCCGGCCAGGGGAGCTCCGCGCTCCACCAGCGCGAACCAGGCGGTCAGCCCGGCTACCGGCAGGGTGCTCGCGGCAGCATCATCAAGTGTGGCGGGCGCGAAAGTGAACCAGTCCTCGGGAAAGGCGACATAATCCGCAAGCACGCCTGGCCGCATGCCCCCCAAGGTGCGATAGGGAGGCACCCGGGCCGTACCGTCGTTCAGCCCGTCGATCCAGCCGGGAATGAAGGTGGAGATCACCCGGTCACCCGGTTTGAATCGCGTGCTTCCCTCTCCGACGGCCTCGACGACCCCCGCCATGTCCGACGCCGGGGTGAAGGGAAAAGCCAGGGGCTGGCCGAAGCCGGTTTCGATCACCAGCTTATCGCGGTAGTTCAGGGAAACGGCAGCCACTTTGACCAGGACTTCGCCCGCCGCCGGCCGGGGCTTGGCGACATGCTCGAGCACGAGCCGATCGCGCCCGATTGCGTTCATCGACCACCGTTTCATCTGTTCCGTCATGACCGTCTCCATCGAATTCAGGGAGCCGGCACGGTAATGTTGAATTTCATGCACCAGTGGCGATATAATTTCCGATCATTGGTTCCTAGCTATCTACAAGATCGCCCTTGCCATGGTGGATCGTCTCAACGGTGTCTCGGTCTTCGTCGAAGCGGTGGAAGCCGGCGGCTTTGCTGCGGCTGCGCAGCGGCTCAATTTGTCGCGCTCGGCGGTCGGCAAGTCGATCGCCCGGCTCGAAGAACGCCTGGGAACCCGGCTGTTCCATCGCACCACGCGCAGCCAGGCGCTGACCGAGGACGGCCAGGTCTTCTATGAGCGCTGCCTGAGGGCATTGGCCGAGATCCGCGAGGGCGAGGCCATGCTCGACAGCGGTCGGCGCGACGTCGGCGGCCGGCTGCGCGTCACCATGCCGGCCCTGTTCGGACGGGCCTGCGTCGCGCCGCTCTTGCTCCGGCTCGCCGCCCAGCATCCGGCCCTCGAGCTCGAGCTCAATTTCAACGACAGGCGCGTCGACCTGATCGAGGACGGCTACGACCTCGCCATTCGCAACGGCGCCCTCGAATCCGACATGAACCTGATCACGCGCCGTGTCGCCCAGCAGCGCATGACCGTGTGCGCCGCCCCTGCCTATCTGCGCGAACATGGAGCGCCGCTCACCCTGGCCGCCCTCGCCGACCATCACGCCATTCTCTACGGGCGCTCGGGCCAACCCCGCTCATGGCTGTTTCCGGTGATGGGCGGGCCTGCCGTCGAAATCATGCCCCCGAGCCGTTTCATCTTCGACTCCCTCGATGCCGTCGCCGATGCCGCGGTGGCCGGAGCAGGCCTTGCCTGGATGCCGTGCTGGCTGGTGGCCGAGCGTGTGCGCAAGGGCGAGCTGATCCGGGTACTGACCGAGCATCCCGGCCTGGTCTTCGACGTGCACGCCCTTTGGCCGCGCTCCCCCGTGCTGCCGCTGCGTGTGCGGGCCGCCATCGATATTCTGGCTGCGAACCTCTCGCGCCTGATGAGCAATGAAGTCGGCCTCTGAAGGCGCAATGCGGGTCATCCGGGAAGAAAACGTTCCGAATTGTCATAGCCAGGCTTGACCCGGCTATCCAGAAGCCTCTTGCGCAACGCGGGGACCCAGGCTGGATTGCCGGGTCAAGCCCGGCAATGACAAAGGTCGAGCAAACACGAGGACACTCAGGTGCACCGCATTGACCTCTGAAGACGCGCCTTCCCGGACCGATCGCTAATCCTGCCGTTCGCTGCCTTCCAGGTGCGAGAACGCCATCCCCTTGCCATCGGGCACGAATGGGGTTATCCAGTATTTAATTAACATATTAAGTATAAAGAAATCCAGGTTGATCTTCTCGGCAAGCATGCTTCGAGGCGACAGATCGGGAGCGACAGGAGGAAGCCATGGCAAACCAGGGCTATTCGCAGGGTGATGTCGCCGGCCGAGATTTCGCGATCGACGCGGATATCCAGGCCGTCGGCAATGCGATCCATCGCGTCACGGCGTGGCGGATCATGCCCCTGCTGTTGGCCTGCTACGTCTTCGCCCATCTCGACCGCATCAATATCGGCTTTGCCAAGCTGCAGATGACGTCCGATCTCGGCTTCAGCAACACCGCCTATGGCCTGGGGGCCGGCCTGTTCTTCGTGGCCTATGCCCTGTTCGGCGTGCCGAGCAACATCATGCTCGACAAACTCGGCCCGCGGCGTGGCATCACCCTCATCATGCTCGTGTGGGGAATTCTCTCCGCCTCGACCTTCCTGATCAGCTCCGCCCTGCAGTTCTATGGTCTGCGCTTCCTTCTCGGCATCGCCGAAGCGGGCTTCTTTCCGGGCGTCCTCGTCTACATCAATCGCTGGTTTCCGCAGCGCCGGCGCGGCCAGGTCACGGCGCTCTTCGCCCTTGCCGTGCCGGCCGCCGGCCTGCTCGGCGGCCCGATTTCGGGCAGTATTCTGGAAAGCTTCCACGACATCGCCGGCCTGCGCGGTTGGCAGTGGATGTTCCTGCTCGAAGGCCTTCCCGTCATCGCGCTGGCCTTGGTGGTCTACGCAGCGCTCCCCGACACCGTGCGCGATGCCTCCTGGCTGAGCCAGCCGCAGAAGGAACATCTGACCGCAATCCTCGCCGCCGAACAGAAGCCGACGGCGAATGTCTCGCTGTCCCAATGCCTTCGCGATCCCCGGATCTGGCAATTGGTCGGCATTTATTTCGCCGTCATGCTTGCCGTGAACACGATCGCTTTCTGGACACCGGCCTTGATCAATGGCGCCGGTATCACCAGCGATATGACGATCGGGCTCCTCAGCGCCATCCCCTATCTGGCGGGCTGCATCTTCATGCTTGCCACCGGCCATTCCTCGGACAGGTTCAGGGAGCGCCGCTGGCATCTTTGCATCCCTCTGCTCATGGCAGCCGGCGGCCTCGCGCTCATCGGCTTCGATCCCGGCAACCCGGTATCGGCCATGGTTGGCCTGACGATCGCCGGCATGGGTGCCAGCACCTCCCTGCCCCTGTTCTGGCAATTGCCGCCCACCGTGATGTCCGCCGCCGTCCTGGCGGCCGGCATCGCCTTGGTGAGTTCGCTGGGCAATGTCGCGGCTTTCCTCGCCCCCTATTTCCTTGGCTGGATGCGCGACGCGACTCAGAGCTCATCGCTCGCGCTCTATTGTCTTGCGGTTCTCATCGCGATTGGTGGCCTCGCCGTCCTGCGCCTGCCGGCTTCGCTCGTGAATCCCCGCTGACCAAAGGCCGAGGACGCATCGACTGCGGCCGAAGCCTCAGCCGCCATTTCAGGCAAACAATGCCAGCAGGGAAGGCAAGATGCCTCCGCACTAGGCAAATCTGCAATTCTGCCCATGATCTCGCCAATCGATCTACGCAGATCGCTTGCCGCCTTGCACGATCTCGCTCAATGTAACGCCAGATTGCACGTCTGGAGGGATTGCATGGCGGCGTTCGACGAGATGACCCTGAGCGACGGCGCTATACGTCCCGCCTATGCCGATCTCGCGCAATGGCTCTCCACGGCCCCCAAGGAATTGCTGACCCACCGACGCAACGAGGCCGAGCTCTTGTTCCGGCGCATCGGCATCACCTTCGCCGTCTATGGCGACAAGGATGGCGCCGAACGCCTGATCCCCTTCGACATCATCCCCCGCATCCTGGCGGCCCAGGAGTGGAACACGCTCAAAAGCGGCCTCGAACAGCGCGTGCGTGCGCTGAACATGTATATCAAGGACGTCTACGGCAAACGCGAAGTGGTGCGCGCCGGCGTGGTGCCGGAGGACCTGATCTTCAACAATCCGGCCTTCCGCCCCGAAATGGCGGGCCAGAGCGTGCCCCATGACGTCTATGTCCATATTGCCGGCATCGACATCGTGCGCGTCGACGCCGATACCTTCTATGTGCTCGAGGACAATGCGCGCACACCTTCCGGCGTCTCCTACATGCTGGAGAACCGCGAAGTCACCATGCGCCTGTTCCCGGAAGTGGTGGCGCGCCATCGCATCGCCCCGGTCGAGAATTACACGGACGAACTGCTCGCCACCCTGCGCTCGATCGCCCCTCGCACGGCCTCGCGCGATCCGGTCGTGGTGCTGCTGACGCCGGGCATGTACAATTCGGCCTATTACGAGCATTCCTTCCTGGCCGACCGCCTCGGCATCGAGATCGTCGAGGGGCGTGATCTCTTCGTGCGGGACGAAATCGTCTATATGCGCACCACCGAAGGGCCTCGCCGGGTCGACGTGATCTATCGGCGCATCGACGACGACTTCCTCGATCCCCTCGCCTTCCGACCGGATTCGGCCCTCGGCGTTCCCGGCCTGATGACCGCCTATCGCGCCGGCAACGTCACGCTGACCAACGCTGTCGGTACCGGTGTCGCCGACGACAAGGCCGTCTATTCCTACATGCCCGACATCGTGCGCTTCTTCCTCGGCGAGGAGCCGATCCTGCAGAATGTGCCGACTCATCGCTGCCGCGAGCCCGAGGCGCTGGCCTATGTGCTCGACAATCTCGAAAGTCTGGTGGTCAAGGAGGTCTCGGGATCGGGCGGCTACGGCATGCTGATCGGCCCGCACGCCAGCAAGGCCGAGATCGCCGACTTCAGGGCCAAGCTGAAGGCTCATCCCTTCGGCTACATCGCCCAGCCCACCTTGGCGCTCTCGACCTGCCCTTGCTATGTCGAGGAGGGCATCGCGCCTCGCCATGTCGATCTCAGGCCCTTCGTCCTCACCGGTTCGGACAAGGTCCGCATCGTGCCCGGTGGCCTGACCCGCGTGGCACTGAAGCAAGGCTCTCTGGTGGTGAACTCGAGCCAGGGGGGCGGCACCAAGGATACCTGGATCCTGGATCGGTGATATCAGCCATGCATCGCTCGCCCTCCTTCTCCCGCTCCCTCTCGCCCGGACATTGAGCCATGCTGTCGCGTACCGCCGATAACCTGTTCTGGCTGGCCCGCTATGTCGAACGGGCCGAATATCTCGCCCGCATCCTCGATGCCGCCTACCGCCTGTCGTCCCTGCCGGCCTCCTATGGCGGCTTGACCACGGAATGGGAAAGCGCGGTGGAAACGGCCGGATGCGGCCCCGCCTTCTTCGCCGCCTATGAGGAGGCCAATGAGCGGACCGTCACCGAGTTCCTGGCCTTTTCCGCCGAGAACCCCTCCTCGATCCGCAATTGCTTCGAGATGGCGCGTACCAACGCCCGCGGCGTGCGCACCGCCCTCACGGCGGAGATGTGGTCGACCATCAACGACGCCTGGCTCCAGCTCAAGCGCTATGACCCGGCCCGGATGAGCCGCGAGGAAATCTCCCGCTTCCTCGACTGGGTCAAGGGCGTCTCCCTGATGTTCGACGGCTCGGCCTACCGCACCATGCTGCGCAACGACGCCTATGCCTTTGCACGGCTCGGCCTGTTCCTCGAGCGCGCCGACAACACGGCCCGCATCCTCGACGTCAAATATCATGTGCTGCTGCCGCCCTCGGAAAGCGTCGGCGGCAGTCTCGACTATTTCCAGTGGACCGCCATCCTGCGCGCCGTCTCCGCCCTTACCGCCTATCACTGGGTCTACAAGGAAAGCCTCAAGCCCTGGCTCGTCGCCGATCTCCTGACCCTGAACACACAGATGCCGCGTTCGCTTGCTTCATGCTATGAGAACCTGAACGGGAATCTCGACCAGCTCGCTCAGGTCTATGGCCGGCAGGGTCCCGCCCAGCGTCTGGCTCGCGTGACCCAGTCGCGCCTGCAGAATCTGAGCATCGACGAGGTCTTTCAATCCGGTCTGCATGATTTCATCACCGACTTCATCACCGACAACAACAATCTGAGCACGGCGATCGCCGAGCAATATCTGATCTGACGAACCCATGCGCATCTGCGTTGCCCACGAAACCGTCTATCGCTACGAGCGGCCGGCCAAATCCGTGATCCAGACCCTGCGGCTGACCCCGCGCTCGCATGACGGCCAGCATGTGGTGCGCTGGCGCATCGACGTGGACCAGGATGTCAGGTTGAGCCAGTCCGAGGATGCCTTCGGCAATATCAGCCATGCCTTCACGGCGATCGGCAGCATCGAAAGCCTGCGCGTGCGCGTGGAGGGCGAGGTCGAGACCCACGACAATGCCGGCGTGTTGCACGGCGTGATCGAGCGTTTCCCCGTCGCCCTCTATCTGCGTGATACCGACCTCACCCAGGCCGATGCTCCGATCCGGGACTTCGCCCACCGGAGTGCCGGAACAGCGGGAGGCGGGCTTGCCGCCTGCCACGCCTTGATGCAGGCGATTCATGATCGCATCGAGGTCAGTGGCGACCCGAAGCAGCCGGCAGTGGGCCAGACGCAGGCATTCGCCGCCGGCAACGGTGTCGCGCAGGACGCCAGCCATCTGTTCATCGCCTGCGCCCGGACGCTCGGCATACCCTCGCGCTATGTCAGTGGATTGCTGTGGCAACCGCCGACGCAGCAGGGCAGCGCCAGCCATGCCTGGGCAGAGGCCTATGTCGAGGGTCTGGGCTGGGTTGGCTTCGACCCGGCGCTGTCGGTCTGTCCGACCGTCCAGCACATCCGCGTCGCGGTCGGCCTCGATTATCTGGGCGCGGCGCCGGTACGGGGCGCCCATTACGGTGGGGAAGGCGAAAGCCTGGAGGTCACCGTCGATATCGGTGAAAAAGGCGAGCGTCCTCAGGCGCAGCGCCAGTCGCAGAGCTGATCAGACCCGGTGCTTCACCGGCTATCGCTGACGCCAGATATCGCTGAGCAGATGATCCGCTGCCATGCCCAGGCCGCGCGCGATCGGCACACGCACGATCGGCATTGGGCAGTCTCTCAAGGCCGGCTTGAATCGTGTTCGTGCTCGTAGCGTCGCACCAGGCCCGGCCGCAATTTCGGAGCCAGTTTGCTGACGGCGAGCAAGACCAGTATGCCGAAGACATAGCCCACCTGCAGGGCGATGGCGATGGCCACCATGTCGATCAAAGCGGTCCCCAAGCCGAAACCGGCCATCCAGATGATGAGGGCGCTGCCGATCGAAGCGATCAGGGCAATGATCGTGAATGCCAGTACCGGAACAAAGGTCCCGCATACCACGCCCAGCACCATCGCGACGATGACAGGCCAGATCACGAACATAGGTCTCTCCAACTATCCCGTTGGTCTGCTACGAAACTCGGCTTTCATTCTACCTGTCTGTAGCGGGATCGATCTTGCCGATACTGGGCCCCCGGAGTCTAGCAAAAACTCCTTCGAAAGAAGGGGGCTGGCTTTTTTTACCTGAAACCAACTTCCATACATGACGATTTCGGACAGTGGGTTCTTTCGACGAAAGAAGCAATGCCCTATTCGGATGAGGTAGGCGTTATATCGGACCAGTGCACACAACTGCATGACGGCAGGGCCGCAAGGCTGCCGGTATGCGCCGCCAATGGCATCTGCCTGCACAGGCGGTGTCAGTCCGAATGCTTCGCGTCGGCAAGACGAGAGGGATCGATCACCTTGCCGGGATTCATGAGATCCGCCGGGTCGATAATCGCCTTGATCGCGTGCATCAAGCTGAGCTTGACCGGATCCGCCGTGGCATAGAGGGCATGGATGCGCTTGGAACCGACGCCGTGCTCGGCCGAAAACGAGCCGCCGCGCTGGCGGATGCCGCCATAAAGCACCGCTTCCACCCCGGCGATGTCGTCCGCTGTCAGCGCGTCTTCCGCCCGGTTGAGCATGATATGGAGGTTGCCATCGCCCAAATGGCCGAAGACGAAGGGAGCGAGCCCCGGCGAGACGCCAGCAAGGCCGGCGATGCTGGCGCGCACATAGTCGTCCACTTGCGACAAGGGTAGCGAGACGTCGAAGCTGGGTGAATTGGGATGGTCGACATAGATGACGGCCGATTCCTCGCGCAGCCGCCAGATCGCCTGCTCCTGCGCCAGCGAGCTTGCCAGGACGGCGCTGGTCTCGGGATGGGTTTCCAGCAATTCCTCATAGATTACAGCCAGTTCCTCCTGCAGCGCCGCTTCGTCGGCGCCGCCGAGGGAGAGGATGAGATAGATCCGGTGTTCCATGGAGAAATCCGGTGCCGACCAGGCGAAATGGCGGGCGGCATAGCGGAAATAATCGGCCCACATCGCCTCGGCCGCGCGCAATTCGCCGACCCGTGCGTCGAGTGCCCGCCGGATGGCGGCCAGGGCGGCGGGCACGGAGTCGAAACCGAACAGGGCCACGGCATGGGCCGGCGGTACGGCGTCCAGCTTGATCGCGACCTTGGTGACGATGCCGAGCGTTCCCTCGGCACCGATCAGCAGGTGCTTGAGATCATAACCCGCCGAATTTTTCACCACCCGGGTGAGGTCGGAATAGACGGAGCCATCCGGCAGCACCGCCTCCAGGCCGAGGATGCGATGGCGCATCACGCCGTTGCGGAAGGCCATGATGCCACCGGCATTGGTGGAGATCATGCCACCGATGGTGGCGGAGCCGCGCGCCGGCAGGTCGATGCCGGGCTCGAGGCGGTGGACGAGCGCGGCCTCCTGCAGGGCCTGAAGCGTGCAGCCGGCTTCCACCACGGCGACGCGCTCATCGGCGCCGAGCCGCTCGATCCTGTCGAGGCGGCGGGTCGAGACGACGATCTGTCCCGCCGTCGAGACACCGCCGCCGACGAGGCCGGTGCGTCCGCCCTGCGGCACCATGGAGACGCCATGCCGAACGCACAGCCCCACGATGGCGGCCACCTCCCCGGTCGTCCCCGGCGAGACGACGGCGGAGGCGCCGAGATTGTGCGGTTCCTCACCCGGATCGAGCTCGGCGATCGCAGCACCGGTGCGGATATTGGCGGCGCCTACCGCCGAGGCGAGATCGGACAGGAAGCCTGCCGGCAGCGCGTTTTCCTGCTCGATCATCGCCTTACCTCATCGTCTTTCGCCGTGGGCGCTCAAGCCGCGCGGCGCAGGGCCTGCGCCATGCAGTGGATGCCGCCGCCCGTCTTGGATATCTCGCTGGTATCCACCGCCGCAACCTCGAATCCACGGGCCTTGAGCTGGCCGATCAGGCTCTTGCTCGCCGTGGGCGCGATGATGCGGTCATTGCCCAGCGACATGAAGTTGCAGCCGAGCGCCATGGTGTCCTGGAAGGGCACGTCGATGATCTCGTGGCCCTTGGCCTTGAGCCAGTCGACGATCCCCGGTTCCGTGCAGGCCAGGCATACCGCCGTCAGCTTCGGGGCGATCGGCACCACCATCAGGTCGATATGGACGTAATATTCGTCGATGAAGGCGAGACGGACCTCCCAGCCTTCCTTCTCGAACCACTCGGCGACCTGGCGGGCGCCCTCCTCCTGGGTGCGGGCACCGCCGCAACCGATCAGCACGCAGCCTTCCTCGATCACGTTGAAATCACCGCCCTCGAAGGTCCCTGATGTCACCATGTCGTAGATCGGGATGCCCATCTTCTCATAGGCACGGATGGCGGCGTAGTTCTCGCCGCGGCGCCACCAATTGGCCATGGCGGTGATGACGACGCCATAGGGGGTCATCACGCTGGAATCGCGCGTATAGACCTGCATCGGCAGTTCGACCTCCGGCTCCAGCCAGTGGATGTCGACGCCGAAATGCTCATAGGCCGAAGCCAGTTCCTTGTGCTGGGCCTGCGCGGTCTGGATGTTGCAGGGCGCCTCGCGCAGATGCTTGCGCGACAGGGAGCTGGTCGCCATGTGCCTCAGATAGGCCGGCGAGCCGAGCAGGACGTCGGTCAGCCTGTCAGTCTCGTTGCGAAAGCCCCAATGCTTGAGCGGCTTGGTGCCGCCGGCAAGGTTGCGGCGGCGCAGGGTGAAGGCGTCGTCGACATGGATCTGTTCGATGCGGTTCATGGTCGTTTCCCTTTTCATCAGGTGGGGATCCACCATTCGCGCCCGCGAGTGGTGGTGACATATTCGGGCCAGCGGAAGCCGATCGGCGGCGGATAATCGGCCAGCGGCGGAATCCAGCTGGAGCCGCCGATACCGCCGCCGGTACGTTCTTCGAATTCACGGCGGGCAGCGGCACACGCCTCCCCGTCCTCGATCAGGCGCAGGGCCGAGAGCGCGATCGTCTTGGCGGCCGTCGTCACCATCGGATCGATGGTGGCCGGCATGCCGCCGAGCGCATTCATCACCCAGCCCGGATAGGTATAGCCCTCCGGCGCCCTGAGAGCCGGCCGGGCCACATAGAAGCGGGCCGTCGGGGCATGCCAGCTCATGTCGGTATAGTCGTCCGACGTCGAGTTGTGCTGGGAGGGCGGCAGGTCCCGCCGCAGGATCGCCTCGGCTTCCTGCGGGGCGATCAGGCGCTCGCATTCGGCCAGGAAGGGCTTTTCCATCGGCTCCAGCCCGAGATTGACCTGGATCTCGCGGGCGAGCCGGCAGGCCTCCTCGCCCCAGCGCGGCGCTCCCACCGTCGACATCGCGTCCCACACGACATTGGCGATGGCGTGGTTGGCCAGGCCCGGGCGCGACTTGCATACCCAGTGGCGTTCATAGCGGCAGCCTGTCATCTGCGCCGCCATCTCGGCATTCCGGTCGAGCATGGCGGTTGCCTGCTCGGCCATGTCGAGCGTGGGCATGCGCATCATGTATTGGATTTCGGCGAGGCCCGCGGGAAGATTGTCCGCCGTTGCCTGGCCGGCCGTCAGGATCGCCTCGCTGATCGACCAGCCGCCCTGGTGGGTCAGCATGGAGTCGCGCAGGGCCTTGGAGGCCATGTACATCATCATCAGCGCGTCATTGGCGCCGGGCGCGCGCACGGCCGAATGCGACTGCGGGATCGGCGCGCCGGCGGCCCGGTTCCAGGCCTCCGGCTCGTCGCAGACGAAGCGATAGATCATCGAATAGGCGGCGCCGCAATGGGTATCCCAGCGCACCGTGTTGCACATCGGCAGCATGTAGAAGGGATGGAAGGAGAGCATGCCGTCGAGGCCGTCATAATAGCCCTTTGCGGCATGGAGGGGCTTGGAGCCCCTCACCTTCTCGGCCGGTTCGCCCGTGAAGCGCAGCGTGCCGGCAAGGCCGTGGCGCTCCATTGCCTGCTTGGTGGCGAGCAGCCCGCCCAGGCTGGAGGTGCCGAGCGCCGAATGGGGATCGGTATGGCCGCCGGCATGCTCGCTGAGCCCCGGCCGCGGGCGCTTGACGGTCGCCGCATCCTGGCAATTGCCGGGCACCGCGTCATATTCGGCATACATGCCGATGGTCGGCCCGCCCGGCTTGCCGGTCCAGTGCGCGCAGAAGGCGGTCGGCATGCCGGCCGAGCCTTCCTCCACGGCAAAACCGTGCCGGCGCAGGAGATCGACATACCAGCGGGCGGATTGATATTCGCGCCAGGCCGTCTCGCCGAAATCGAAGATCGTGCGTGTCCAGGTCGACAGGTCGCCGGCGATGGCATCGACATGCGCAAGCGCCGTTTGCTGAGCTGAACTGGTCACTTCCTACCTCCCTGATTGACGGGGAGGATAAGCGGTGAACATCACTATCAAAAAGTGATATGTTTTGCCTGTTTGAACAAATTCCATTCACCTTTAGGCAATCTTGCCCGAAATCTGGTGAGAGATTTCCGGAGTTCCCTTGCGCATTCCCTCCACCCAGGCCCTGCGTGCCCTCGACAGCTTCGCCCGCCACGGCAGCGTCTGGCGTGCCGCCGAAGAGCTCTTTCTCACCCGCAGCGCCGTCAGCCACCAATTGCGCCTGCTCGAGCGCGATCTCGGCTTCGACCTGCTGGAGCGCAACGGCAAGGGCGTGATGCTGACCGCCCGCGGCCGCCACTATGCCAACGAGGTGCGCAAGGCCCTCACCGTCATCGGGGATGCCTCGCTGCAATATGGCGACAAGGGCGTCGCCGGCACGCTGCAGGTGAGCTGCACGCCCGGATTTGCCTCGCTTTGGCTATGCACCCATATCGCCGAGTTCCAGGAAATGTATCCGGACGTGTCGTTGCGCGTGGTGACGCCGCGGCGGCTCGACGACGTCTCCAACCCCGATGTCGACCTCTTCATCACCTTCGGCGACGGCAATTGGCCCAATCGGGCGGTCGAGTTGCTGTGCGAAGTCCAGTTCACGCCATTATGCAGCCCGGCTTTGCTCAACAAGGTCGGCGGTCTCAACGAACCCTCGGACGTATTGAGGGCACCACTGCTTCACCTGGGCGATTTCGACGATTGGACGCGCTGGCTGGCCCTTGCCAATGTCGAAAATCCCAATGCCGAATGCGGCATGATCTTCTCCGACATGAATCTCGTCTTCGCCGCCGCTACCGCCGGCCAGGGCATCGCCATGGGAGATGAACTCACCTGCCGTACCGCCATGAAGGCCGGCCAGTTGATCCGCCCCTTCGACCTCGCCATCAAGTCGCCGCGCTCCTATTTCCTGGTGATGGAGCATGCCAAGATCGGCCATGCGGTCTCGCGGGCCTTCGCAGACTGGTTGAAGTCGGCCTTGGCGCAGACGAGCCCGACATACCGCCCCAACTATGGCTGAACGGCTGTAGCGGGCTACCCGTTGGGGTGAATCAAATTTTTCCCCAGAGGCAACAACATTCAATTGTCGTGAACGATAATCACGCTTAGGCTTTAAACGGTTTTCCAAAGCGTTTTGCGATTTGACGAAATCGGCAAGAACCGCAAAGACGCGTCGAAACAAGGAATCGGAGCAAAACGCGTTCATCCCTGAATGCGCTTTGCTCTAGGAGGACATGCATGGCGCAAAACGGCGGGGTAGCGCCCGGCAAAGCAGCCGGTCATTCGGGCATCGAACACGCTGCCGAGATCCGGGCCGAAGGCATCGGCAAGACATTCGGCAAGTTCGAGGCGCTCAAGGGCGTTTCCCTTACCATTGCCCGCGGCGAATTCCTCACCCTGCTCGGCCCCTCGGGCTCCGGCAAGACCACCTTCCTGATGATCCTCGCCGGCTTCGAAAAGCCGACGGTCGGCCGCCTCACTCGCGACGGCACCGATATCACCACGCTTTCCGCCGAAGAACGCGCCTTCGGCATGGTGTTCCAGGGCTATGCGCTGTTCCCGCATATGACGGTGGAACAGAACATCGCCTTCCCCCTGCATATCCGCAAGGTGCCCGGCGACGAGATCCGTCGGCGCGTCGGCGAGATGGTGGCGCGTGTCGGCCTGTCCGGTCATGGCCACAAGCTTCCTGCCAAACTCTCCGGCGGCCAGCAGCAGCGCGTGGCCCTGGCGAGGGCTCTGGTATTCGAGCCGCCCGTGCTCCTGCTCGACGAGCCCTTTTCGGCTCTCGACAAGAACATGCGCAACTCCATGCAGGACGAGGTCAAGCGCCTGCATGAAGAGCTCGGCACCACCTTCATCTTCGTCACGCACGACCAGAGCGAGGCAATGGCGCTGTCATCGCATGTAGCGATCTTCAACCAGGGCCAGCTCCTGCAGGTCGGCACGCCGCAGGAGGTCTATGAGAAGCCGACCAACCGTTTCGTCTCGGAATTCCTCGGCGACATCAATCTCCTGCCGCTGCACGACGTCCAGCGGGAAGCCGGCAACGCCCGCGGCTCCTGCGACGGAGCCCTGCTCGACGTGCCGTCCCAGAGCCATATCGGTAAGACTGGCATCCTGGCGATCCGCCCCGAGCATATGGATGTCTCGGCCAGGCCGCAGGTAGAATCCCTCAACTGCCTGGCCGGCACCGTGACGGCCTCGACCTATCTCGGCTCGGCCACCAAACTGTCCCTGACCACCAAGAGCGGCACGCCGGTGAGCCTGACGCTGCCGACGGATCGCGCGGCGGAGGCCTTGGCAAACGGGCCGGACCTTTGGCTCACCTGGCCCAAGAGCAAGGGATTCCTGTTGCCGGAAGATGCGTAAAGCAACTGCTTCTCCTGCAATAAAACACCGTAAAAAACAAATAATTATAACGAAATTCTCACCATCCGCCTTCGCATACCCAACAGGGGAACATCGGCTATGAATGAAGCCTTCCAGAAAGACTGTCTCGAAATCCTCGCCTCGAAGGTCGAAGCCGGCCAGATCAGCCGCCGGCGTTTTGCCCAGCTCGCCGCCATGGTCCTCGCCGGCGCTCCCTTTGCCCTGCGCACCGGCCCGGCCCGCGCCGATGGCGGCCAGCTCGTCCTCGTCAACTGGGGTGGCGATGCCATCAAGGCCTATGACGCCGCCTATGGCCAGCCCTTCCAGCAGGAAACCGGCATCACCGTGAAGGAAGACGGCACCGGCCCGACCGAAGGCGGCATCACCGCGCAGTTCAAGAGCGGCAAGCCGACCTGGGACATCGTGGACGCCGACCCGTTCTCCGCCATCTCCCTGGGCAAGCAGGGCATGCTCGAGCCGATCGACTACAAGGTGGTCGACAAGTCGAAGTTCCGGCCTGGCTTTGGCTGGGAACATGCCTCCTCGACCTATTTCTTCTCTTATGTCATTGCCTATGACGCCTCCAAATTCGGCGACAAGCCGCCGACCGGCATGGCCGATTTCTTCAATGTGGAGAAGTTCCCCGGCAAGCGTTCACTCTACAAATGGGGCGCCGGCATGTGGGAGGCGCTGCTGCTCGGTGACGGCGTGGCGCCGGAGAAGCTCTATCCGCTCGATCTCAAGCGCGCCCACGACAAGCTCGCTGCCTTCAAGGACAATGTGGTGTCCTATTGGGGTGGCGGCGCCGAAAGCCAGCAGGTGTTGTTGAATGGCGATGCCTCGATGGCGCTGATCTGGTCCACGCGCGCCTCGGTGCTGGAGAAGGATTCGGGCGGCCAGATCAAGTTCATCTGGGATCAGGGCCTGATCTCGCCCGGCGCCATGGCGGTGATCAAGAACAATCCCGGCGGCAAGGACAATGCGATGAAGTTCATCGCCAGCGCGCAGGATCCCAAGAAGCAGCTGGTGATGTTCGACATGCTCGGACAGGGCCCCGCCAATCCGGCCACCGATGCCCTCATCCCCGCCGACCAGAAGCGCCTCAATCCGGTCGATCCCGCCAATATGAGCAAGCAAATCGCGCTCGACATGAACTGGTATGCCGAAAATTACGGCGCCGCGCTGGACGCCTACACCAAGATCATCTCGGCCTGACCTTTCATCCACTGCCCGGGCGGCCTCCAAGTCCGGGCAGTGAAGACATGCGAGAGCTTTGATGCGCAAGCCCTTGTCTTCACTTTCATTCCTGGTTCTGGCAGGGCCGTTGCTGGCGTTCCTGACGCTGGTCTATCTCATTCCCTTCCTCGGCGTGGCCCAGTGGAGCATCACGCTGCCCGAACCCGGATTGACGCAATATCAAAGGCTTGCCGGCGACCCGCTGGTGCTCTCGGTCTTCCTGCGTACCTTCCGCATCTGCGCCATGGTGACGGTGATCACCGTCATCGCCGCCTATATGATCGCCTATGTCTGGGTGCGTGGCACGCCGCTACAGCAGCGCCTGGCGGAATTGTGCATCCTGATCCCCTTCTGGATCTCGGTGCTGACCCGCGCCTTCGGCTGGCTGGCGCTGCTCTCCAATCGCGGCCTGGTCAACAGCTGGCTCCAGAGTCTCGGCTTCATCTCGGAGCCGCTGACGCTGGTGCGCAACGAGTTCGGCGTCATCATCGGCATGACGCATTTTCTCATTCCCTTCGCCGTGTTTCCGCTGGCCTCGGCCATGCGGAGCCTGGATGAACGCGTCTTTCTGGCCGCTCGCGGCATGGGTGCCGGTCCGCTGCGCATCTTCTGGAAGGTCTTCGTGCCGATGACCTTTTCCGGCATCATCGGGGCCACGCTCATCGTCTTCGTGTTCGCCCTCGGCTTCTTCGTCACGCCCGCCATTCTCGGCGGCGGCCGCAGCGTGATGGTGGCCGAACTCATCTATCTGCGCATGTTCCAGAGCCCGGATTGGGGCCTCGGCGCGGCGATCAGCGTCACGCTGGTGGTGATCGTGGCAGCGCTGATGGCCCTGCTGTTTCGCTATGCCCGCCTCGGCGATACGGGAGTGTCCAAATGACATCGCATCGCCCCGGCCTGATCGCCCTCACCGCGGCGGCCCTCGTCGCCGTCTTCCTGCTGCTGCCGCTATTGGCCGTGGTGCCGGTGTCGTTCACGGCAGCCCGCTACCTCTCCATGCCCAACGGCAACTACGCCCTGACCCATTACCGTACCCTGTTCACCAATCCGGACTGGGCGAATTCCATCCTGCTCAGCATCCGCATCGGCGTAGTTTCGAGCGCTCTCGCCACCACGCTGGCGACCCTGTTCTGCGTCGGCATCTGGATGTTTCGTCCCCGCTTCGCCGCCGCCCTCGTCGGCTTCGTGCTGCTGCCGATGATCGTGCCGCCGGTCGTCTCGGCGATGACGCTCTATTTCCTGCTCACCGGCCTGTCCCAGGTCAGCTCCCTCGTCGGCTTCGACACCTGGCTCGGCGTGGTCCTCGCCCATGTGGTGATGATCGTCCCCTTCTGCGTGGTGCTGATCATGGTCTCGCTCAGCCAGGTCGACCGCCGCATCGATCTCGCCGCCCGCGGCATGGGCGCCAGCGTCTGGCAGCGCGCCACCCGGATCATCCTGCCCAACATCAAGTTCGGCCTGCTGACCGCGGCGATGCTGTCCTTCGTGCTGTCCTGGGAGGAAATCGGCGTCACCCTCTTCATCACCAGCGTGAATGCGATCACCCTGCCCCGGCTGATGTGGAGCGGGGTGCGCGACAACATCGATCCGGCGATCGCCTCGATCTCCGTCATCCTGATCGTGCTGACCACGCTGGTGCTCATCATCCGCATGGTCTATTCGAGCCTGCGCTCGGCGCCGAAGCATTAGGTCCCCTGCCGCTTTTTGCCGCTCTCCCGACCGGCCTTGCGCCCGTAGGCGGCAAACGAATCTTGCTCTATGGGAAGGGCGTGGCAGCCTGAAGGTTCAGGCTTGCTTGGGGGGCACCGCCGACAGGCGGCTTGGGAGTTCAGTCGATGACCTATTGCGTCGGGATTTCGGTTCGCGAGGGCCTGGTGATGATCGCGGATACGCGCACCAATGCCGGCATCGACAACATCGCGACATTCCGCAAGCTGCATGTGTTCGAAGAGCCGGGCGAACGCGTCCTGGCGGTGTGCACCTCCGGCAACCTCTCGGTGAGCCAGGCCGTGCTGGACCATATCCAGGAGGGCCTGGAAAATCCCGATACCGGCGCCGTCGATACGCTGATGAGCATGCCCAGCATGTTCAAGGCCGCCCAGCTGATCGGCCGGGCCATTCGCCAGGTCTACGCCACCGATGGGCGCAGCCTGGAGGAGCACAACAGCCGCTTCGACGTGGCCTTCCTGTTCGGTGGGCAGATCAAGGGCGGCAAGATGCGGCTCTTCATGATCTATTCGGCGGGCAATTTCATCGAGGTGACGGCCGATACCCCCTATCTGCAGATCGGCGAGCACAAATATGGCAAGCCGATCCTCGATCGCGCGGTGAACTACGAGACGGAAATGCCGGATGCCCTCAAGGTCGGCCTGATCTCGATGGACTCCACCATGCGCTCCAATCTCGGCGTCGGCATGCCGATTGACATCCTCACCGTGCGGCGGGACGCGCTCAAATCCGAGATCAGCCATCGCATAGAGCCGGGCGAGCCCTATTTCCACGATCTGCGCGAGCGCTGGTCGGCGGCCTTGCGGGCCGCCCACATCGCCATTCCCAGGCCACCCTACATCATCGGCAAGACGGGCGTGCTCGACACGCCCTGAACCGGAGCGGATCGGCGCGTGCCTTGCTGGAGCAGGCCGCCGGAACGCCCCGGAAAATCCGCCAAATCTGGAATGACGTTAAACAAGAACGTGATGGTTCGTGATCGCCGAACCGGCCGCACGGGCTGGAAAGTCGTGTCTGACTAACCTAAGGCTGCGTTCCCCTCAGCGACCACGGACGGAGCAGCATGTCGCAATCCTCGACGCAATCGACCCTCCAGGCCTATGCGCCGACCATTCTTTCCCTCGTACGCATCGTCGCCGGCCTGATCTTCCTGGCCCACGGCACCCAGAAGCTGTTCGGCTTTCCCGCACTCGCGCCGGATCGCGAGATCCCCGTCTTCGGCCTGATGTGGTTCGGCGGCATACTCGAGGCCTTCGGCGGCCTGCTGATCGTGATCGGCCTGTTCACCCGCCCCGTCGCCTTCATCCTTTCCGGGCAGATGGCCGTGGCCTATTTCATGTTCCACGCGCCGAAATCCTTCTTCCCGGCCCTGAACGGCGGCGACGCCGCCATCCTCTACTGCTTCCTCTTCCTCTATTTCGTTTTCGCCGGCCCGGGATCGATCAGCGTGGACGCGGCACGCAAGCGGTAGAATCGAACCACACCCATCGCCCGGGTGCCCAGATCCGCCATGGATCGACAAGATGAGGATGAGGCGCTAGGTTGCGCTCCCTGAATCGGCACAGGGTCGACCTGGGTTTGAAACCAGACCCATCTCTTCCCGGGCCGATCCTCCCCACCATGGAGATGACTGCCCCGGCCATCGGGGCCTGTCGCCCGGAGCAATAAGCGCGGTTGTCAAACGCCTTTGTTCGGGCTCCTCATTTCCAGACGCCGCGCGATTTCCCGGGGGGCTTCCACCCGATCGTGCGGCGCGTGGTGGGGATCATGGCCAATACCGGGCCTGTGCCGGTCGCTCACGCGATCCGGCCCGGGTTCGCTTCTGCCTGGACTGGATGGAATGAAATCGACGCTGCTTTCGATCGCCCTGATCGCCCTTGCCCTGACACCCGCCTCAGCACGCCAGAACGTCAAGCCCGGCCGGACCGAAGCCGGCCTCGCCAAACTGGCCCCGGCCGACCGGTTTCAGCAGGCCTGCGACATCGAGTTGATGGAAAGGCTGCGCCACGAATCCCGCCCCTACAAGCCCGACAGCGTGATCGCCTATGCGCTGGGCGATCCTCATGTGACGGGCGACACGCTCAAGGGCGACGGCGGCGCCTTCCGCAGCGGCGGGATCTGGTATCAATATTCCTTTACCTGCGAGGCGACGCCCGATCGCATGAAGGTGATATCGCTGGAATACAGGGTCGGCGAAGCCGTCCCGCGCGACGAATGGGATTCCCACGGCCTCTCCATCCACTGATCCCCTTCAACCCCGGATAGGCGAACGGGCATGGGCAAAAACGGTTTGATCGGCGTCATTCGTCGGATCCAGCGTTTTCCGGTCAAATCCATGGGCAGCGACATCCTGGACACGGCGGAGCTGCACTGGAACGGCCTGGCGGGTGACCGGCAATATGCCTTCGTGAAAACCAATGATCGCGGCCGCTTTCCCTACCTCACCGGCCGGGATCTGCCCGATCTCCTGCTCTACCGCGCCCGTTACCTCAAGCCGGAGGATCCCAAAACCTCGACGCTGGTCGTGCACTCCCCCAAGGGCGGCGAATACGACATCGACGATCCCGCCTTGTGCCGGGAATTGAGCGAGGCGGCTGGCGAGCCCGTGCACCTGATGCAGCTCGGCCGAGGCCATTTCGACAGCGCCGTCATCTCTCTGGTGAGCACGACGACGACCGGCCGCCTGGCGCAGGCCCATGGCGGCGATATCGATCTGCAACGCTTCCGCATCAATCTTCTGATAGAACCCGCGGATGCCGAGAGCTGGGAACGGGATTGGCTCGACAAAAGGGTCGCCATCGGCAACCGGGAGGTCCGTCTGCGCACCGACCGGCCGATCGAGCGCTGCGTGATGATCACCCTCGATCCGCAGACGGCCCAGCGCACTCCCGCGATCATGAAGACAGTCGCGCGTCAGTTCGCCAACCAGATCGGCATTTACGGCACCGTCGAGCAACCGGGAACGATCGGCCTGGGCGACGGCATCCGTTTCAGCGATTGAGCGGCTCAGATGGCTTGGCCGCCCGAAACCTCGATCCGCTGGGCGTTGACCCAGCGATTGGCGTCCGACAACAGGCTCGCGATCATCGGCCCGATGTCCTCGGCCACTCCGGCTCGCCCAAGCGCGGTCATCTGCGCAAAGATCTTGTTGATGCTGGGATCGTCGCGAACGGCACCACCGCCGAAGTCGGTCTCGATCGCGCCCGGCGCCACGGTATTGACCGCAATCCGCCTTTCACCCAGTTCCTTGGCCAGATAGGTCGACAGAACCTCCACGGCCCCCTTGGCCGCGGCATAGGCTGCATAGCCTGGATAGGACACGCGTGTCAGGCCGGAAGATAGGTTGACGATGCGACCGCCATCCGCGATCAGCGGCAGCAGGGCCTGGGTGAGGAAGAGAACGCCCTTGAAATGGACGTTGACCAGGGCATCGAACTGCGCCTCGGTCGTCTGGCCGATCAGGGCGTAGTCGCCATGGCCAGCATTGTTCACCAGATGATCGAATGTCCCCCGCGACCACGTGTCGTGCAGCGTTGCCCGCACCCTTTCGGTGAAGGCGGCAAAGGCTGCGACGTCACCTGTATCGAGTTGAAAGGCGATCGCCTTCCGGCCCATGGCCCGGATTTCAGCGACGACCGCCTCGGCATCCTCGCTCCGGCTGCGATAGGTGAGGATGACATCGCCGCCAAGGCGGGCAATATTGAGGGCGGTGCTGCGGCCAAGACCGCGACTGGCCCCGGTTACGAGTGAAATCCTGGTCATCGGGCAAACTCCGTTGGTGTGACGGCCTCCGATATCGGGCCAAACCTGCCTTCGGTGTTGCTGGAATCTCGATGTTTCTTGCCTAATCCTCCAAGAGGCATGCAGGACGGACGCGAAGCGAGTAGGCTGTCACCATGACCGCCCTGCTTGAAGCCATCCGCCGCCATGCCCAAGTCCACGCCGACTCGAATGGTATCGCGGCCACGCCGATTCCGGGTCTCACCACCGTGCGGGCGACGGCGCCCAGCGGCCTGGTTCATGCCATCTCCCGCCCCCTCGCTTGCCTTGTGCTGCAGGGAAGCAAGCATGTCACCATGGGCATGCAGGCTTTCGACTTCGCGGCTGGCGATTCCCTGCTGATCACCGCGGATGTGCCGACCGTGAGCCAGATCACCCACGCCAGCGCCATGGCTCCCTATCTGTCGCTGGTGCTGGAGCTGGACGCTGCCGTGATAGCCGATCTGGCTGCGCAGATGAATGCCTTTGGCGGGGCCGACCATGTCCCGGTACGCGTCCAGCCCACCGATGCCGAGGTCGCCGACGTGGCACTACGGTTGATGCATTTGCTCGATCGACCGGCTTCGGTGTCGGTGCTGCAAGCCCAACTCGTGCGTGAGATGCATTACTGGCTGTTGGCCGGCCGTCACGGTACGGCAATACGACGACTGGGCTGGCCCGATGGCCACGCACAGCGCATCGCACGTGCCGTCGCGATACTGAGGGCCGAATTCATGCAGCCCTTGCCGGTCGAGCGCTTGGCCGCGGCTGCCGGCATGAGTTCCTCCTCATTTCACCAGCATTTCAGGTCGATAACCTCGCTCTCTCCCCTACAATTCCAAAAGCAGCTGCGCCTGATCGAGGCCAGGCGATTGATGCAAGCCGAGGGTATGGGCGCGAGCGGGGCGGCATTCTCGGTCGGCTATGAGAGCGTTTCCCAATTCACTCGCGAATATGGCCGGTTGTTCGGCCTGCCGCCGGTTCGCGACACCAAGGCAGCAAGGGAACGCGCTCGAACGGCCGCCTGAATATCGACGGGACTGTCGCCGGCGCGCCTCAGAAGATGGCCAGCGCGCCCTGGAAGATGAGATAGCCGAGCCCGGCCGTGATCAACAGGCCCACGCTGGTAGCGATATAGCCAGCCAGGATGACGGCGCCGTCGCGCTCGACCAGGCCGAGGCCGAGGATGCAGATGGGAATGCCGAGCGGGATGTTGCCGATGATCGGGATCGGCAGCAGCAGGGCAAGGCCCAGCACCAGGGCGACGATGCCAACGATCCGCCGGGACCGCGCGTCGGCGAACAGATGCAGGCGCGGCTTGGCAAAACGCTCGACCCACTGGATCCAGGGCTCCGCCTTGGTGACGATACGCTGCAGATCCTTGCGGGCGAAGCTGCGTTTGGCCAGGAATTGCGGCAGCCAGAGATTGTCGCGACCCATCACCATCTGCGCCGCGATCAGGGCGACGATGATGCCGCAGATCACCGGAATGCCCGGCGGCATCGGCAGGCAGTTGGGTATGCCGAAGAGCAAGAACAGAATACCGAAGGCGCGGTTGCGCATGGCGGCCGTCAGGTCGCCGAAATAAATGCGCTCCTCCCCTTCCGCCGAGGCAATCGCCGCAAGGAGTTCGGATGTTCTGGGGTTACGCGGTTCCAAAATAGGGCTGACTCGTGGGATCCTTGCCGGGCTTATAGTGGGACTCTGCGACAATTTCGAGATGATTGTGCTGCCGGACGTCAAACCGGGCGCGGCATTTGCGGATGGGTGTTGTGCTTTTGCCGCATAGTTCCCTTTGCAGCACAACATTCCATGCTGCATCGCAAGACCTGTGTGCTCGTGCTGTCTTGTCGCAGGGGGGCTCCATCACCTTTGTTCGAAAAATCGAAAAAATCGCGAAAAACCCCGCAAAAACGACCCTCAACTTTTCAAGCTTGTCACTTGACCACCGAAAAACGGGGGTCCAGACTAGAATTATTCCGATCTGCTTCATGAGAGTCCTTCGTTCAGACCATCAAATGAATGGTGGCGAACACAGAGGGGACAACAGATCGCGAACCGGTTGGAGGACCCCATGGCTTCCGTTTCGCTTCTCGTCAACGGACGGGAAATTACGGCTGATATTGATCCACGTACTTTGCTTGTCGAATTTCTGCGCGAGCACCTCAGGCTTACCGGTACCCATGTTGGCTGCGATACCAGCCAATGCGGTGCCTGCGTGGTGCATATTGACGGCAAGGCCGTCAAATCCTGCACCACCCTTGCCGTCCAGGCCAGCGGCAGCTCGGTGACGACCATCGAGGGCCTGGCCAATAACGGCCAGCTCCATCCGATGCAGGAAGCCTTCCGCGACAATCACGGCCTGCAATGCGGCTTCTGCACGCCCGGCATGATCATGACCTCGGTCGCCATGGTCGACCGGCTCGGCGGCGATCTCGACGAGGCCACCATCCGCCATGAGCTGGAAGGCAATATCTGCCGCTGCACCGGCTACCACAACATCGTCAAGGCGGTGGCGGCAGGCGCCAAGGCCATGAGCGAAGGTGAGGCGCTGCAGGCGGCCGAATAATCGTTCTCTCCCGGACTGCGTCATCCGACTGTCAGCGGCCGCTCAAATGCGCCTTCGACCGACGCTCCGGATTTCGAGCTTTTCATCGACACTCTCGGCGAAGCCTTTGTTTGCCGGGGATTATTCCAATCCCATAGCGTTTTGCGATCCGCGAAAATCGCATCAGATCGCAAGACGCGTCGAATCAGCGAATTGGAGCAGCAAGCGTTCACAGGCGAGCGCGCCTTGCTCCAGGGGGAGAGAACGACATGAACGCCACAGGCGTCGGCGCACCAGTGCGCCGCAAAGAGGATTTCCGCTTCATCACCGGCAAGGGCAATTATACCGGCGACATCAATCGCCCGGGCCAGGCCCACGCCTATTTCCTGCGCTCGCCGCATGCCCATGCGGCGATCACGTCGATCGACATCAGCGAGGCCCGCAAGCTGCCGGGTGTCATCGAGATCCTCACCGGCGAGGATTTGGCGCAGGACAAGATCGGCGGCTTGATCTGCGGCTGGATGATCCATTCCAAGGACGGCTCGCCGATGAAGGCAGGCGCCCATCCGGCGCTGGCCCAGGGCAAGGTTCGCTATGTCGGCGACCATGTCGCCGTGGTGCTCGCCGAAACCCTGGCACAGGCCAAGGACGGTGCCGAGGCCATCAACGTCACCTATGAGCCGCTGCCGGCCAGCGTCGATACTGCCAAGACCCAGGCCAAGGACGCGCCCCAGGTCCATGCCGAGGCCGACAACAACACCGTGTTTCAGTGGCATCTCGGTGACAAGGCAGCCTCGGACACCGCCTTCAAGGCGGCAAAGCACATCACCAAGCTCGACATCGTCAACAACCGGCTGGTGCCCAACGCCATCGAGCCGCGCGCGGCCGTCGGCGACTACGATGCCGGCAATGAAGCCTATACGCTCTACACCACCTCGCAGAACCCGCACGTCGCCCGCCTGGTGCTGTCGGCCTTCATCGGCATCGCACCTGAGCACAAGCTGCGCGTGATCGCCCCCGATGTCGGCGGCGGCTTCGGCTCCAAGATCTTCATCTATGCCGAAGAGACGGTGTGCGTGTGGGCCGCCAAGCGCATCGGCCGGCCGGTGAAGTGGACGGGCGACCGTACCGAGGCCTTCCTGGCCGACGCCCATGGCCGCGACCACGTCACCCGCGCCGAGCTCGCCATCGACGCCAACAACAAGATCACGGGCCTCAGGGTCCATACCATCGCCAATCTCGGCGCCTACCTTTCGACCTTCTCCTCCAGCGTGCCGACCTATCTCTATGCGCCGCTGCTGTCGGGGCAGTATGACATCCCGGCGATCTATGCCGAGGTCGACGGCGTCTACACCAACACCGCCCCGGTCGACGCCTATCGCGGCGCCGGGCGGCCGGAGGCGACCTTCGTGGTCGAGCGCCTTGTCGAGGTGGCGGCGCGCGAACTCGGCCTCGATCCAGCCAAGTTCCGCAAGAAGAACTTCGTGCGGTCCTTCCCGCACCAGACCCCGGTGATCATGACCTATGACGCCGGCGACTATAATGCCTCGCTCGACAAGGCGATGGAACTGCACGACGTCAAGGGCTTTGGCGCCCGTCGGCGTGCCTCCGAGCGGGCCGGCAAGCTCAGGGGCCTGGGCTATTCGGCCTATATCGAGGCCTGCGGCATCGCACCCTCCCAGGCGGTGGGCTCCCTCGGCGCCGGCGTCGGCCTGTGGGAATCGGCTGAGATCCGCGTCAATCCGATCGGCACCGTCGAGGTGCTGACCGGCTCGCACAGCCACGGCCAGGGCCACGAGACCACCTTCGCGCAGCTGGTCTCCGACCGGCTCGGCATTCCCATCGACTCGGTCGCCGTCGTGCATGGCGATACCGACAAGGTGCAGTTCGGCATGGGCACCTATGGCTCGCGCTCGGGCGCGGTCGGCATGTCGGCCATCGTCAAGGCGGTCGACAAGGTCATCGCCAAGGGCAAGAAGGTCGCCTCCTACGTGCTGGAAGCGTCCGAGGGCGACATCGAGTTCAAGGATGGGCGCTTCTCCGTGGCCGGTACCGACAAGGGCTTGGCTTTCGGCGAAGTGGCTCTGCAGGCCTATATCGCCCATAAATTCTCGGGCCAGGACCTCGAGCCCGGCCTCAAGGAAGGCGCGTTCTACGATCCCACCAACTTCACCTTCCCGGCAGGCGTGCACATCTGCGAAGTCGAGATCGATCCCGATACCGGCGTCACCACCATCGCCCGCTGGACGGCGGTGGACGATTTCGGCGAGCTGATCAATCCGATGATCGTCGAAGGCCAGGTGCATGGCGGCATCGCCCAGGGCGTCGGCCAGGCCCTGCTCGAGGGCGCGGTCTACGACAAGGACGGCCAGCTCCTGACCGCCTCCTTCATGGATTATTGCATGCCGCGCGCCGACGACCTGCCCTCCTTCAATGTCGGCATGACCAAGACCACCTGCCCCTCCAACCCGCTCGGCATCAAGGGTTGCGGCGAGGCCGGTGCGATCGCAGCGCCTCCGGCGGTGATGAACGCCATCACCGACGCCATCGGCCTCGAAGACATTGCCATGCCGGCGTCGCCCCAGGTGGTGTGGAACGCCGTACAGCGCGCCGCCAAGGCCAGGAAGGCCGCAGAATGATGTGCCGGCGGGCGGCTCAGCCGCCCGCCTTTCCCCTTCGTCTCCATCAGGAGAACCTTGATGTATCCGTTCACCTATCAGCGCCCGACCTCCGTCCGCGGCGCCGTCGCCGCCCTCGCCAAGGCGGAGGACGCCAAACTGCTCGCCGGCGGGCACACCTTGCTGCCGACCATGAAGCAGCGCCTTGCCAGCCCCACCACACTGATCGACCTCACCAAGATCGAGGGCCTCAGCGGTATCGAGGTGAAGGGCCGCAACCTCGTCATCGGCGCCACCACGCCGCATGGCGAAGTGGCCGACAGCGCCACCGTCGGCGAGGCCATCCCGGCGCTGGCGGCCCTCGCCGGCATGATCGGCGATCCGGCGGTGCGTTCGCGCGGCACCATCGGCGGCTCGCTCGCCAACAATGATCCGGCGGCCGACTATCCGGCGGCGGCCCTCGCCCTCAACGCCACCATCATCACCAACAAGCGCAAGATACCGGCCGACGAATATTTCACCGGCCTGTTCGACACCGCGCTGGAGGAAGGCGAGATCATCACCAAGATCTCCTTCCCCATCCCGGCCAAGGCGGCCTATCAGAAATTCCCCAATCCCGCTTCGCGCTACGCTCTCGTCGGCGTGTTCGTGGCCAAGAAGGGAAGTTCGGTGCGCGTCGCCGTCACCGGTGCCGGCTCGGACGGCGTGTTCCGCCATACCAAGGCGGAGGAAGCCTTGTCGTCGCGCTTCCATGCCAAATCGCTCGACGGGGTGAGCCTGGCCTCCAAGGGGCTCAACGGCGACATCCATGCCAGCGCCGACTACCGCGCCCACCTGATCGGCGTGCTGACCAAGAGAGCCGTCGCAGCCGCCAAGTGACCGACCCAAAGCGTTTTGCTCCCCGGGAGCGCGACCCTCATTTGCGCTCCCGCCTCCTGCACCGACCGAAAGCGCGCGCATGCCCGCATCTTCAGGAACCATGCCCGAAGCCGAATTCTCCACCGATTTGGCCAAGACCCGCTTGACGGTCCTCGTCGCCAACATCACCACGCTGGGGGTGGAGGCCATCGTCAACGCCGCCAATACCTCCCTGCTCGGCGGTGGCGGCGTTGATGGAGCCATCCACCGTGCCGCCGGGCCGGAGCTGGTGGCGGAGTGCCGTACGCTGAACGGTTGCAAGGTGGGCGATGCCAAGATTACCGGGGGATACCGGCTGCCGGCCCGTCATGTCATCCATACCGTTGGCCCGGTCTTCAATGGCGGCGCCCAGGGAGAGGCCGACAAGCTCGCCTCCTGCTATCGGCGCAGCCTCGAAGTCGCCGCGGCCAATGCCATTGCCTCGATCGCCTTTCCGGCCATTTCCACCGGAATCTACCGTTACCCGGCGGACGAAGCGGCCACGATCGCCGTCGCGACCGTCATCGATACCTTGCCGCTGCTGTCGGCGCCCCCGTCGCTCGTCGTGTTCTGCTGTTTCGATGCGGGCACGGCCACCCATTACCGCCAGGCCTTCGTCGATGCTGGCCTCGCCCCCTTCTGATCGGGCCCGATCAGGATAACTCTGCAGGATCTCAAAGACTTGCGGAGTTTTTCGACATTGCCCATTCATGGGCCCCATCGAGAAATTCCGCTTGGCAGGGACTCGTCCTATAGTGCCGGCAGATTTCAGGAGTTTGCCTTGCCTGCCTCCCTTCCCGCCTCCATCGACGCAACAGCCGCCCTACTCGCCAAGGCCGACTATGTAGCCGGGCGCGACCTTGCCACCGTCTTGTTCCTCGCCTTGCGCATGGGCCGCCCGCTTTTCCTGGAAGGGGAAGCGGGCGTCGGCAAGACCGAGATCGCCAAGGTGCTGTCTGCGACGCTGGGCCGCTCCCTGATCCGCCTACAATGCTATGAAGGCCTCGACATCGCCTCGGCGGTGTATGAATGGAACACCATGGCGCAGATGATCGAGATCCGCCTGGCCGAGGCCGGCGGCAATGTCGACCGCGCCAGCCTCGGTTCCGATCTCTTCTCCGAACGCTTCCTGATCGCCCGGCCCATCCTGGAAGCGGTACGCCCCCAGGCCGGTGGTGCGCCGATCCTGCTGATCGACGAACTCGACCGCACCGACGAGGCCTTCGAAGCCTATCTCCTCGAGGTCCTTTCGGATTTCCAGGTCACCATTCCCGAATTCGGCACGGTCAAGGCGGAAGCGCCGCCCATCGTCGTGATCACCTCCAACCGCACCCGCGAAATCCATGATGCCCTCAAGCGGCGCTGCCTCTATCACTGGGTCGATTACCCCAGCGCCGAGAACGAACTCGAGATCCTGCGCCGCAAGGTGCCGCATGTGCCTGCCAAGCTGTCGCGCGAGCTGATCGGCTTCGTGCAGGCGCTGCGCCGGGAGGACCTGTTCAAGGCGCCGGGCGTCGCCGAGATGCTGGACTGGGCCACCGCCCTGACCGAGCTCGATGCCGTGGCGCTCGATCCCGCGCTCGTCTCCGACACGCTCGGCGTGCTCTTGAAATATCAGGACGACATTGCCCGCCTCTCCGGCAGCCAGGCCAAAAGGCTGATCGACAGCGTCAAGGCCGGGGCGCAGGCCCATGCCTGACATCCCGCCTGCCGAAACAGCGCCCCCCGAGATCGGCAGGCTTGCCGACAACATCGCCTATTTCGGCCGCCTCCTGCGCGACGCCGGCCTGCCGGTCGGCCCGGCCAGCGTGCTCGATGCCATCCGGGCGGTGGAGACAGCCGGTCTCGGGGGCAAGCAGGATTTCTACTGGACACTGCACAGCGTCTTCGTGACGCGGCACGAACAATCGCTGCTCTTTCGCCAGGCCTTCGAATTGTTCTGGCGCCAGCGCGCCCTGACCGAAAAACTCATCGCCATGATGTCTCCCCAGGCGGTGGCAATGAAGGAACCGCCCAAGCCCAAGGCCGGCGCGCAGCGCGTCAACGATGCCTTCTACAAGGAGCCGCCGCGCGAGGTGGAGGAGAAGAAGCTCGTCGAGTTCGACGCGCGCCTGACCATGTCGGAGCGCGAGATCCTCAAGGAGCGGGACTTCGCCCAGATGACCGCGGAGGAGATCGCTGCCGCCAAGAAGGAAATGGCAGGGCTGCGCCTGCCTTTCGACAATGTCCCGACACGTCGCCTCAGGCCCGGAGGCAGCGAGGTCATCGACCTCAGAAGGACTCTCAGAGCCGCCATGCGCAGCGGCGGCGATCTCGTATCCATCGCCTATCGGCAGGCCGGCGAGAAGCACCCGCCCCTCGTGGCGCTTTGCGACATATCCGGATCGATGGCGGACTATTCCCGCCTGTTTCTGCATTTCCTGCATGCGATCTCGGAAAAGGGCCGGCGCGTGCATGCCTTCGTGTTCGCGACGCGGCTGACCAACATCACGCGTTCACTGAGGACGCGCGATCCCGACGAAGCCCTCGAACATGCTTCCAGAGCCGTCAAGGATTGGGATGGCGGCACCCGCATCGCCCATTGTCTGGAGCGCTTCAATAAGGACTGGTCGCGCCGCGTGCTCGGCCAGGGCGCCACGGTGCTGCTGATCACCGATGGGCTGGAGCGTCAGGTCGATCCCGGCCTCGCCAAGGAACTCGACCGTCTGCATCGTTCCTGCCGCCGCCTGATCTGGCTCAATCCCCTGCTGCGCTTCGACGCCTTCGAAGCGCGCGCGGCCGGCATCAAGGCCATGCTGCCGCATGTTGACGAATTCAGGACCATTCACAATCTCAAGAGCATGGGCGACCTGGTCAAAGCCCTCGACCGCAGAGCCGACGCCGCCGCCGATCCCAGGAGCTGGTTGAAACGCGTTGGTTGACGGGCCCTGTAGCTGACGTAAGGAGGAAACACTCCGAATTGTCATAGCCGGGCTTGACCCGGCCATCCAGAAGCCCCCGCGCTGCGGGGCCCAGGCCTGGATTGCCGGGTCAAGCCCGGCAATGACAAAGGTCATGCAAACTCCAGGGCGCTCGAGTGAACTGCATTGCGGCTGAAAGGCCCGTCTCAAGGAGCAATTTCGATGAGTGATACCACCAGCAATTTCGCTTCCGACACCGACATCCTCGCCAGTGCCCAGCAATGGCGCGAACAGGGCAAAGGGGTCGCCATCGCCACCGTAGTGGAGACCTGGGGCTCGGCGCCGCGCCCGACGGGCTCGAACCTGGTGATCGACGAGGACGGCAATTTTCTCGGCTCCGTTTCCGGCGGTTGCGTGGAAGGCGCCGTGGTCACCGAAGCACTCGATGTTATTCAAGAGGGTAAGCCGCGCCTGATCGAGTTCGGGGTCGCCGACGAGACCGCCTGGCGGGTCGGCCTGTCCTGCGGCGGCACCATCCGGGTCTATGTCGAAAAACTGGACTGAAGGCCGCTTTCCTTCGCAATATTTGTCGCAGGCTCCGCCATGAAACTTGCCACCCTCCAGGCCCTCAACCAGGCCAAAGCCACCCGCAAGGCCGTTCTTCTCGTCACCGATCTCGAGACCGGCGAGGAACGCCTGGTCGAGGAAAGCGCGATCCCGGCCGATCCGCTGGCCTCCGTGCTGTCGCAGCAATTGCGGCAGGGTCGCTCCGCCACGGTCGAGCAGGATGGCAGGCGCCATTTCATCACCGTCCACGTGCCGCCGGTACGCCTGGTGATGATCGGCGCCGTCCATATCAGCCAGGCGCTGGTCCCCCTGGCCCGCCTCGTCGGCCAGGATCCTGTTATCGTCGATCCGCGTACCGCCTTTGCCACGCCAGAGCGCTTTCCCGACGTCAAACTGTTCGCCGAATGGCCCGATGTCGCCTTGCCGCCCCTCGGCATCGACCGTTACACCGCCTTCGTCGCCCTCACCCACGACCCGAAGATCGATGATGGGGCGCTGATCCATGCGCTCGAACGCGAGTGCTTCTATGTGGGGGCGCTGGGCTCGCGCAGGACGCATGCGCGCCGCATCGAGCGGCTGTGCGAGGCCGGTGTCGGCGAGGCCGCGCTGGCGCGTATCCGGGCGCCCATCGGCCTCGACATCGGCGCTATCAGCCCGGCCGAGATCGCCGTCTCGATCATGGCAGAGATTACTGCCGCGCTTCGACTGGAGAGTGGCGAGAGGCAACCCAGGTCGCCTGTCCTGTCAAAACCCTGTTATAAGTGACTGTGTTTCCATGTTTTTCGGCGAGATTTCCATAGACCAGGCCCAGGGCGGCGTTGCTGTCCATTCGATCCGCAAGGGGGGGCTTGTCCTCAAGAAGGGTACGCATATCGGGCCAGCCGAAATCGAGGCGCTGCGCCGCGAAAGGGTCGAGTCCATCGTCATCGCCAGGCTCGATCCCGGCGATGTCGGCGAGGATATCGCCGCCGAGCACATTGCCACCAGATTGGGAGGTGAAGGCGTGCGCGTGGCCGAGCCCTTCACCGGCAGGGCCAATCTGTTCGCCGAGCAGGCCGGCGTGCTGGTGATCGACCGTGACGGCGTCGATCGGGTCAACGCCATCGACGAAAGCATCACCTTCGCGACCCTCCCTGCCTTTGATCCCGTCAAGGCCGGCGAAATGATCGCAACCGTCAAGATCATCCCCTTTGCAGTCGAGGCGCCGACCTTCGAGCGCGCGCTTGCGAGCCTGGGTGCCCCGATCATCCGGATCGCTCCCTTCCGCCCGCTCAAGGTAGCCGCCATCTCCACTTTGCTGCCGGGCCTGAAGGAAAGCGTGATCGCCCGCACCCTGCAGGTGCTGAAGGACCGCCTGGCGCCGGCCGAGGCCACACTCGTCCTCGACGAAAGGGTGCCGCATCAGGCCCCGGCGCTGGCGCTTGCCCTCGATCAAGCCAAGGCAGCTCAGGCCGACCTCACCATCATCTTCGGCGCTTCGGCCATTGCCGACAGGCGCGACGTCATCCCCGCAGCCATCGAAATATCGGGCGGCACGGTCGAACATTTCGGCATGCCGGTCGATCCAGGCAATCTCCTGCTGCTGGGGCGTTCCGGCGCCATGTCGGTGCTGGGCGCGCCGGGCTGCGCGCGCTCGCCCAAGGAGAACGGCTTCGACTGGATCCTGCACCGCCTGCTGGCCGGCCTGCCGGTCACCCGTGCCGATATCGTCGGCCTCGGCGTCGGCGGCCTGCTGATGGAGATCGTCAGCCGTCCCCAGCCGCGCGCAGCGGCCGGGAAGACGGGCGAGAGCCCTCCTCACGTCGCGGCCATCGTCCTGGCTGCCGGCCGCTCCACGCGCATGGGCGGATCGAACAAGCTTCTGGAGGATTATGCCGGCAAGCCGCTGGTCCGTCATGCCGTGGAAGCGGCGCTTGCCAGCAAGGCGGGTTCGGTCACGGTGGTCACCGGCCACCAGCAGGCCGAGGTTCGCGATGCCCTGGCCGGGCTGGCCGTCTCCTTCGTGCACAATCCGGACTTCGCCGAAGGCCTCTCCACTTCCGTGCGCGCCGGCATCGCGGCCCTGCCCGCCGAATGCGACGCTGCCCTGATCGCGCTGGGCGACATGCCGCTGGTGGATGCCGCCCTGCTCGATCGGCTGATATCGGCCTTCGAACCGGATAAGGGCGCCCTCATCGTGCTTCCCGTCACTGAGAGGCAGCGCGGCAATCCCGTGATCTGGGCACGGCGATTCTTCGACGAATTGCAGGCCATCGAGGGCGACGCCGGAGGCCGGCAGATCCTCAAGGCCAACGGCGATGCGGTGGTCGAGATTCCCGTCTCTTCGAGCGCCGCAAGCTTCGACGTGGACACGAGGGAGGCGCTCGCGCAATTGCGACAACTCCCGACCTGACATTTTGTTGCTCGCCCCGCCGCCGCAACATTCGCGTGCAAGGGGTGTGCGCAATTATTCAGCAATATTCTTTCCCCTGATGAAGGATAGTATGGCCGTCGAAATTTTTGTGTGGATCTAGACGAAATCTAACAGCCGTTACACGTCTGCACGACTGGAGCCATTCAGTCGCTAAATCGTTTTTTGGGCGTTACTGGTGCAAAATTGACGCTTCTAACGCCAGCCGACGCTAAAAAATTCGTCGGGCTGCATAAATATTTCGTGATTTCCAGAAACTTCGCTTTCGAGACCATCGCGGTGATTGTCAGTTTGCAAAGCGCTTGCTATGACAGGAAATCGTCGAATGACTGCCTGTCTCTTAGGCAAAAATCCCGCCAAAGGGAGACCAGGAGAAGCAAGGACGGCGTCGACAGAGGGGAAAGTTTGTAGACGATGGCAGAGTTTTTACAGCAGCTCATCAACGGGCTGGCGGTAGGATCGCTATATGGTCTTATCGCCGTAGGTTACACGATGGTGTTCGGCATCATCGGCATGGTGAACTTCGCTCACGGCGATCTGTTCATGCTCTCCGCGATCATCGCATTCATCTGTTTCGTGATCCTGGTAACCTTGCTCGGACTTTCGTCGGTCGTCGTGGCCTTGCTGGTGGTCATGGCAATCGGCATGGTCCTCACCAGTATCTGGAACTGGGCCATCGAGCGCATCGCCTACCGCCCGCTGCGTGGATCCTTCCGCCTCGCTCCGCTGATCTCCGCCATCGGCGTCTCCATGGCCCTGTCCAATTTCGTACAGGTCAGCCAGGGCGCCGAATCCAAGGCGATCCCCCACGCCGTGGACGCTGCCCTCAGCGCGAAATATCAGATCTGGTCGGAGGTCACCTCGGACGGACGCGCCATGGACGCCTCGCTCTCGCTCAAGGCCATCCTGATCTTCGTCACCACGGCGGTGCTGCTGGCAATCTTCTGGTACATCGTTTCCCGGACCTCGCTCGGCCGCGCCCAGCGCGCCTGCGAGCAAGACCGCAAGATGGCCGCCCTGCTCGGCGTCGATGTCGACCGCACCATCTCGATCACCTTCATCATGGGCGCCGCCCTCGCCGCCGTCGCCGGCCTGATGTTTCTGGTGCTCTACGGTTCCGTGAACTTCCGTGACGGCTTCGTGCCCGGCGTCAAGGCCTTCACCGCCGCGGTCCTCGGCGGCATCGGCTCCCTGCCCGGTGCGGTGCTGGGCGGCATGCTGATCGGCCTGATCGAAAAATTGTGGGAGGGATCCTTCGAGGGCGACGTAGCGGCCTATCGCGACGTCGCCGTGTTCTCGGTGCTCGCCATCACGCTGATCTTCATGCCGCAAGGCCTGCTGGGACGCCCCGAAGTGGAGAAGGTGTGATCATGGCCGAATCCGATACCACGCGCATTTCATCGGCCGACCTGTTCAAGGATCTCATCTTCTGGGCAGCGGTCTCCACCTGCATGTTCCTGCCGGTGGTGGGGCTGACGACCTATTCGGACCAGGCGACCAACAGTTTCCGCCTGAATTTCCTCAACCCCGATTTCGGCTTCGGCAAACGCTTCGGCGGCCTGATCACCACCGCCGTGATCGTCGGCCTCATCCTGGCTGTCCGCCTCTTCGTGCTGCTGCGCCCGCAGCGCCCGGAACACAAGACCCCCTCCAAATTCGCCCAGACCATGTCGCGGATCGGCATGTCGCCCTGGGTGATGTGGTTCGGAGCCGGGCTCGCGCTCGTCTTCCCCCTCGTCATGCTGGGTACCCTCGGCGACAAGGGCTCGCTGAAGTGGATCGACAGCTACGGCATCCAGATCATGATCTACATCATGCTGGGCTGGGGCCTGAACATCGTGGTCGGCATGGCCGGCCTCCTGGACCTGGGCTATGTCGCCTTCTACGCGGTCGGCGCCTATTCCTACGCGCTCCTGTCGGTCTATTACGGCATGACCTTCTGGGAATGCCTGCCGATCGCAGGGTTCCTCGCCGCGCTCTGGGGCATCATCCTCGGCTTTCCCGTGCTGCGCCTGCGCGGCGACTATCTCGCCCTCGTCACGCTGGCCTTCGGCGAGATCATCCGCAGCGTGCTGGTGAACTGGAAATCCTTCACCCACGGCAATGACGGCATCACCTCGATCAAGCCGCCCACCTTCTTCGGCATTCCCTTCACCGCCGGCCCCAACGGTTTTGCCAAGACCTTCGACCTCGCCTTCTCGCCGATCCACGGCAAGATCTTCTTCTATTATGTCATCCTCATTCTCGCAGTGATGACGGCCTACATCACCAGCCGCATGCGCAGGCTGCCGGTTGGCCGCGCCTGGGAAGCCTTGCGCGAGAACGAGATCGCCTGCCGCTCGCTCGGCATCAACACCACCACCACCAAGCTCGCAGCCTTCGCCAGCGGCGCCCTGTTCGGCGGTCTCGCCGGCGCCTTCTTCGCGGCCAAGCAGGGCTTCATCAATCCCGAGAGCTTCGTGTTCCAGGAATCGGTGATGGTGCTCGCAATCGTCGTGCTCGGCGGTTCGGGCAGCCTGCTCGGCGTGGTCGTGGCAGCGGTCCTGCTGGTCGGCGGTTCGGAGATCCTGCGTGAGTTGACCTTCATGAAGTGGATCTTCGGGCCCGACTTCGACCCGAGCCAGTATCGCCCCATGATCTTCGGCCTCGCCATGGTCTCGATGATGCTGTGGAAGCCGCGCGGTCTCATCTCCAACCGTGCTCCCACCGTCTATCTGAAGGAACGCAAGATCGTCTCTGGCGCCCTCGTACAGGAAGGTCACGGATGAGCGCGCCCGAGAACAACGACATGATCGATCCCGCCCTCGCCTCGCACGCCCATCCCGAACAGCACTGGCACAGCGATCCGATCCTCAAGGTCGAGAAGCTGACCATGCGGTTCGGAGGCCTCACCGCCGTCAACGCCGTCTCCTTCAATTGCGGCCGGGGCGACATTACCGCCCTGATCGGCCCCAATGGCGCCGGCAAGACCACGGTGTTCAACTGCATCACCGGCTTCTACAAGCCGACCGAAGGCCGGATCGGCCTGCGTCACGGCTCGGTGGCGGCCTGGGGCGAATTCGATGCCCTGACCGCAACCACCCAGCAAAAGCTGAGCCATGGCCAGGACACGCTCTACCTGCTCGAGCGCATGCCCGACTTCATGGTCTCCCGCCAGGCCAAGGTCGCCAGAACCTTCCAGAACATCCGCCTCTTCGCGGGCATGACGGTGCTGGAGAACCTGCTGGTCGCCCAGCATGTCCACCTGATGCGCGCGTCGGGCTTCTCCGTCTTCGGCATTCTCGGGCTGCCCACCTACAGCCATGCCGAGAAGGCTGCGATCGAGAAGGCGAAATACTGGCTCGACAAGACCGGCCTGATGGCCCGAGCCGACGATCCGGCCGGCAGCCTGCCCTATGGCGACCAGCGCCGCCTGGAGATCGCGCGCGCCATGTGCACCGAGCCGGTGCTGCTTTGCCTGGACGAACCGGCCGCCGGCCTCAATCCGAGGGAAAGCCTCGATCTCAACAAGCTGCTGCGCACGATCCGCAGCGATCACGACACCTCTCTTCTCCTGATCGAGCATGACATGTCCGTGGTCATGGAGATTTCGGACCATGTGGTGGTGCTCAATTACGGCACCAAGATCTCGGACGGCACGCCCGAGCAGGTCCGCAACGACCCAGCCGTGATCGCCGCCTATCTCGGCACCGACGAGGAAACGGAGAGTTGAGCATGTCCTCGCCCCTGCTGGCCGTCCGCGGCGTCCACACCTATTACGGACAGGTCCACGCTCTCAAAGGTGTCGACGTCGACATCAACCAGGGCGAGATCGTCACCATCATCGGCGCCAACGGCGCCGGTAAGTCGACCCTGATGATGACGGTCTTCGGTTCGCCCAAATGCCGTGTCGGTTCGATTTCGTTCGACGGGCAAGACATCACCCACATGCCGATGCACCTGATCGCCCGGCTGCGTATCGCCCAATCCCCCGAGGGACGGCGGATCTTCCAGCGCATGACGGTCTACGAGAACCTGCAGATGGGAGCCGAGATCGACGGCAATGCCCATTTCGCCGACGATCTCGAGCGCATGTACACGCTCTTCCCGCGTCTGAAGGAACGCGCCAGCCAGCGCGGCGGTACGCTTTCGGGCGGCGAACAGCAGATGCTGGCAATTGCCCGCGCCCTGATGAGCCGGCCGCGCCTTCTGATGCTGGACGAGCCCTCGCTCGGCCTGGCACCGCTGATCGTCAAACAGATCTTCGACGCGGTGCGGGTGCTCAACGAGACGGAGAAGCTGACCGTCTTCCTCGTCGAGCAAAATGCCTTTCATGCCCTGCGCCTGGCGCATCGAGGTTATGTCATGGTCAACGGCCAGATCACCATGTCCGGCACCGGCAAGGAACTGCTCGCCCGGCCCGAGGTGCGCGCAGCCTATCTGGAAGGGGGTCATTGAGATGGAAACCTACCTCTACGAGGACAGTCCCTTCGTCTTCGTGCTGGTCACGCTGCTGATGGGTGGCTGGGCCGCCTGGATGACCGGCAAGGCCAGCGCCTCGACCTGGAGCCGCTACCCGATCCTGTTCTTCTATCTGGTGCTGCTGACCATGGGCGTGCGCTTCCTTCACCAGGCGCCGTTCGGGGGCAACATGTTCTCGCCCTATTATTTCGTGGTCGACCTCGTCATCATCCAGCTCATCGGCCTGTTGTCCTATCGCGTCCGGCTCGCCAAGCAGATGGTCGGCAAATATGGCTGGATGTTCCAGCGATCGGGTGCGCTTGGCTGGAGTGCACGATCGAGCGCAGAATGACCGCATACAAGCAACAAGGAAATCGGATGAGCTGTACGCGCAACTTGGGCTGACGGCCTCGTTCACGTCCTGACTATCCGCAGACCGGAGCCGCAAGCTCCACCAATCCACTGGGAGAACGACATGAAAAAAGTCTGGTTGACAGGCGCAGCGCTGGCGGCAGGCCTGCTGCTCAGCACGTCCGCCTTCGCGCAGATCAAGATCGGCATCGGCGCACCGATCACCGGTCCGAGTGCGGCCTCCGGAGCCCAGATCAAGCAGGGCGCGGAACTCGCCATCAAGAACATCAACGCCGCCGGCGGCGTGCTCGGCCAGAAGCTGGAATCGACGGTCGGCGACGATCAGTCCGATCCCAAGCAGGGCGTTTCGGTCGCCAACAAGTTCGTCGGCGACGGCGTGACCTGGGTGGTGGGACACTACAACTCCGGCGTGACCATCCCCGCTTCCGAGGTCTATGGCGACAATGGCATCGTCGCCATCACCCCGGCCGCCACCAACGAGAAGGTGACCGACCGCAAGCTCTGGGGCATGTTCCGCACCTGCGGCCGTGACGACCAGCAGGCCAAGGTCTGGGTGGATTACGTCAAGGCCACCTATCCCGGCAAGAAGGTCGCCATCGTCCACGATAAGACCACCTATGGCCAGGGCCTGGGCGAGAATGCCAAGAAGCTGATGGCTGCCGACGGCATGAAGGAAGTCCTGTTCGAAGGTGTGAACACCGGCGAGAAGGACTATTCGGCCATCGTCACCAAGCTCAAGGCCGTCGGCGCCGACGTGCTTATCTATGGCGGCCTCTACACCGAAGCGGCCCTGATCCTCAAGCAGTTGCGCGACCAGGGTATGCAGACCGTGATGGTCTCGGGCGACGGCCTGGTCTCTTCTGAATTCGCCACCATCGGCGGCGACGCCGTGATCGGCACCCAGATGTCCTTCGCGCCCAAGGCCGAGGATGATCCGTCCAACGCCGCCATCGTCAAGCAGTTCAAGGACAGCGGCTTCACGCCGGAAGGCTATACGCTGAAGGCCTATGCGGCCGTGCAGGTCCTGGCCCAGGCCGCGGAAGAAGCCAAATCGGCCGATCCGCAGAAGATGGCCGAAGTGATGCATTCGGGCAAGGCCTTCAAGACGGTGATCGGCGACGTCTCCTATGACGACAAGGGCGACATGAAGCAGATCGACTACGTCATCTTCTCTTGGAAGAAGGGTCCCGACGGCAAGATCGACTTCTTCCAGAACAAGTGACCTGCCTTCATTCTTCGTAATATCTCAATCGCCCCGGTTCGCTGGGGCGATTTCTTTGGAGGCCTCCTATTCGCGGCTCGGATCGGGCCGCGACATGGGACATGACGCAGGGGGAGATGGCCAGGCTGCCCTCCCCTTTGCGAATTCGCCTGAATTTCCGTGACAAGCCGCTGGAAATTTAGACAATGGCGTCATCGGGCGCAGCCGAACCGGTCCAGAAAAGAACGGTCTGCGCCCAGTACAACAGGGAAGAACCCCATGAACAAACTTTCATTGGCCGGCGCTGTACTCGCAGCGGGCCTCGCCTTGGGCAGCAGCGCGCAGGCGCAGATCAAGCTCGGCGTCGGTGGCCCGATGACCGGCCCCGCTGCTTCCTACGGCCTGCAGGCCAAGGCAGGCGCCGATATGGCGGTGAAGGACATCAACGCCAAGGGCGGCGTGCTCGGCCAGAAGATCGAGATCAGCGTCGGTGACGACCAGGCCGATCCCAAGCAGAGCGTCTCGGTCGCCAACAAATTCGTGGGCGACGGGATAACCTGGGTTGTCGGCCACGTCACCTCCGGCGGTGCCATCGCCGCCTCGGATGTCTATGCCGACAACAACATCATCAACGTCACTCCCTCTGCCTCCAGCGAGAAGCTGACCGATCGCGGGCTGTGGAACACCTTCCGGACCTGCGGCCGCGACGACCAGCAATCCAAGGTATGGGCGGACTATGTCCTGGCGCATTTCAAGGACAAGAAGATCGCCATCGCGCACGACAAGCAGACCTATGGCGAAGGCCTGGCCAAAGGTGCGAAGAAATACCTCAACGATGCCGGCGTGAAAGAAGTCCTTTATGAAGGCGTGAACGCCGGCGAAAAGGACTATTCCGGTCTCGTTACCAAGCTGAAGTCCAGCGGCGCCGACGTGCTGCTGTGGGGCGGCTACTACACCGAGGGCGCGCTGATCCTCAAGCAACTGCGCGACCAGGGCGGCAAGACCATCATGATGGGCGCCGATGGCCTCAACTCACCGGAATTCGCCACCATCGGCGGTGACGCCGTGGTCGGCACGCTGATGACCTTTGCGCCGAAGATCGAGGATTATCCGGCGAATGCCGACCTGGCGAAGCGCTTCCGCGAGGGCGGCACCGATCCGGCCGGCTTCACCCTGCTGGCCTATGCCGGCGTGCAGGTGTTGGCGCAGGCGGCCGAAGAGGCCAAGTCCGCCGATCCGCAGAAGATCGCCGAGGTCATGCATTCGGGCAAGAAGTTCCAGACGGTGATCGGCGAGATCTCCTACGACAAAAAGGGCGACCTGGCACAGCCGGCCTACGCCATCTACACCTGGAAGAAGGCTGCGGACGGCAAGATCGCCGCGGAGCAGAACCCTTCCTGAGGCGCCTCGCCTCCTATCGCAATGACGACCATGACCCGCTCCGGTTCACCGGGGCGGGTTTTTATCTGGGCCGAACAGACAGCAACAGCCCCTTTGTACTCGCAAAAGTGGGGAAGCACGGAGCGTCAATCTCCACAGCTCCATCATTTTGACGGAGCGAGATTGACATCTTTTTCCGACAGACGATCCTCTACGAGAGTGTCAATCAGGAGATTGACACTCCAAAAGCGAACCGATCCCTCGATATCAGCCGAGCTTGCTGAGGATCGGAAAGGTGTTCTGTAGCCAGATGGCGAAATCGGCCATGCCGCCCGTCAGGAAGGCAATGCCGGCCACTACCAACAGCCCGCCCATCGCCTTCTCCACCGTGCCGAGATGAGCCCGGAAGCTCCGCAGGAAGCGCATGAAGGGGTTCATGGCAAAGGCGGCCACCACAAAGGGCAGCCCCAGGCCGAGCGTGTAGATGGCGAGCAGGGTCACCCCCTGGCTGACGCTGCCATCCTTGCCGGCCACGGCGATCACCGTGCCGAGCACCGGACCGATGCACGGGGTCCAGCCAAAGGCAAAGGCGAGGCCCATCACGAAGGCGCCCCAGGGGCCGGAGCCGGTGCCGGCCTGCAGGCGGGCCTGGCGATAGAGCAGTGAAATGCGGAAGACGCCGAGGAAATGCAGGCCCATGGCGATGATGACGATGCCCGCCAGCAGGTAGAACGGGTCGATCGAATTGGCCCAGGAGGCGGGAAGAATACCCTTTTCGGCCAGGCTGCTGAGGCCGTTGGCCATCGCCCTGCGCAGGACGAGCAGATAGGAGGCGCCGGCGCCGAGCGAGATGAAGATGGTGGCAAGGCCGGCGACGAAACACAGGGCCGAGATCACCGCACGGCGGCGGACACCCTTGTCGATGGTCTGCCCTGTCATCTCATCCAGCGTGGAGCCGGCCAGGAAAGTCAGGTAGGGCGGCACCAGCGGCAGCACGCAGGGAGAGAGGAAGGAGAACAGGCCGGCCACGAACACGGCAGGCAGGGTAATATCGGCCATGGACCCATCCAGAACAGGCATTCACGCGTCAACACCACCTTCCGGCGGCGAAGCCCCTGCTCTAGCGCGCCCACGCCTTTTGCCCAAGCCCGTTTCGTCAAACTCCCTGTCTCGTGATCGGAAGTGATGTCGCAGGGCCTCGTTACCTGAGCCTGCGGACTCGGGCTAAGAAGCGCATGGACCTGGGCGTCGAGCGAGCGTTTCTTCCGGGCACACGGGCACATCTTACCCGTTCTTGGAAACACCGTGTTCGCGAGCGAGGAAAAACGGGCAGGATGCCCGTGCGCCCGGAGTTCGCGCTTCACCCCAAGCGGTTGTCTCGCCCTACGGCGGGTGCGAAGCTGCCGACGAACGGAGGCTGATTCATGCGCAATCTCATCACGGATGTCGCCGGCGTGCTGGTCGGCAATGCCGAAGACGCCGCGATTGCCTCCGGCACGACGGCGGTGGTGTTCGAGGAGCCGGCGGTCGCCGCCGTCGATGTGCGTGGCGGCGCACCGGGAACGCGGGAAACCGATCTGCTCGCCCTGGAGCGGACGGTCGAGCGGATCGACGCCATCGCCCTGTCGGGCGGTTCGGCTTTCGGCCTGGAAGCCGGCGCCGGCATCGGAGCCCTTTTGGCGGAGCAGGGTCGTGGTTTCCAGGTCGGCGCCGTCAGGGTTCCGATCGTGCCAGGCGCCATCCTGTTCGACCTTCTCAATGGCGGCGACAAGAAATGGGGACGCTTTCCGCCCTATCGAGAACTCGGCTTCACTGCGGCCGAGGCGGCGGGCGACACCTTCGCCCTGGGATCGTCGGGCGCCGGATTGGGCGCTACCACAGCCGGCCTGAAGGGTGGTCTCGGCTCCGCCTCGGTGCGCTGCGGGCGCCATGTGGTCGGGGCGCTGGTCGCGGTCAATGCGCTCGGCAGCGTCACCATCGGTGACGGCGCCCATTTCTGGGCGGCGCCCTATGAGCAGGCCGGGGAATTCGGTGGCCTCGGCCTGCCGATCCCCTGGCCCGACGACGCGCTGGCGCTGCGCCACAAGGCCATGCAGGCAGGCAACACCACGATCGCCGTGGTGGCAACGGATGCCGTGCTCACCAAGGCCCAGACCAAGCATTTTGCCGTGATGGCGCAGGATGGCCTTGCCCGCGCCATCCACCCGATCCACACCCCGCTCGACGGCGACACCGTATTTGCCGCCGCCACGGGGCGCGTGGCGCTGGCCGAACCGATCGGCGACCTGATCGCCCTGGGCACGGCGGCGGCGCATGCCCTGGCGAGGGCCTGTGCCCGTGCCGTCTACGAGGCGAAAGCCCTGCCCTTCCCCGGGGCCTTGCCCAGCTGGCGGGATCGTTTCGGAGGGCGATGACGGACCGACATCGGGAGGAAGTCGATTGCCTGGGACCTCAGGCGTCCCGCCTGCTCTTGAAAGCGACGCCTTTGCAGGAAGGAAGATGCAGGCGAGACGCCTGCGGTCCCAGAAGGATGCTCCCTCAACGATTGCAATGGACGGCCGGCTCTGGCAGGTACTGCCCGTTCACCGCGACCGTCACAGCCCAGGATCCGCCATGTCCCGCCCGATCATCATCGCCCCCTCCATTCTCTCCGCGGATTTCGCAGCGCTCGGCGCAGAAGTGCGGGCGATCGAGGAAGCCGGTGCGGATTGGGTGCATTACGATGTGATGGACGGCCATTTCGTGCCCAACCTCACCATCGGTGCGGGTGTAGCCGCTGCCCTGCGGCCGCATGTCCGCACCAAGCTCGATGCCCATCTGATGATCTCGCCGGCCGATCCCTATCTCGACGATTTCGCCAGGGCCGGCTGCGACACCATCACCGTTCATGCCGAAGCAGGCCCGCATCTTCATCGCTCGCTGCAGCACATCAGGAAGCTCGGCAAGCGCGCCGGCGTGGCGATCAATCCGGGCACCTCGCCCGAAGTGGTCGACTATGTGCTCGATCTCGCCGATCTCATCCTGGTGATGACGGTCAATCCCGGTTTCGGCGGCCAGGCTTTCATTCCCGAGACCCTGTCGAAGATCGCCGCCGTCCGGGCCCGGGTGGGCAAGCGCGACATCGATATCGAGGTCGATGGCGGCATTACGCCCGAAACCGCGCCGCTGGTGGTGCGGGCCGGTGCCAATGCGCTCGTCGCCGGCTCCTATGTGTTCAAGGGCGGACCGGCTGCCTATGCCGCCAACATTGCCGCCATCCGCGAGGCCGCGACGGCGGCTCTCTGATATCGTCGCCTTCCACCCGCAGATTTGCGTTTCACTTTCCCGGCACCCGCGCCTAAAAGGGGCGCGAAAGGACTTTCTCCATGATCCCACGCTATAGCCGCCCGCAAATGGTCTCCATCTGGGCGGAGCAGTCCCGTTTCCGCATCTGGTTCGAAATCGAGGCCCACGCCACCGACAAGCTGGCCGAGCTCGGCGTCGTGCCCAAGGAGGCGGCTGCCAAGGTCTGGGAGAAGGCCAGGGACGCCACCTTCGACGTGGCGCGGATCGACGAGATCGAGCGGGAGGTCAAGCACGACGTCATCGCCTTCCTCACCCATCTGGGCGAGATCGTCGGCCCCGAGGCCCGCTTCCTGCATCAGGGCATGACGTCCTCCGACGTGCTCGACACCTGCCTGGCCGTGCAGCTGTCGCGGGCCGCCGACCTGCTGATCGCCGATATCGACGAGGTGCTCGCCGCCCTGCGCAAGCGCGCCATCGAGCATAAATATACACCGACCATCGGACGCAGCCACGGCATCCATGCCGAGCCGGTCACCTTCGGCCTCAAGCTTGCCCAGGCCTATGCCGAATTCTCGCGCAACCGCGAACGCCTCGTCGCCGCACGCAAGGAGATCGCGACCTGCGCGATCTCCGGCGCAGTCGGCACCTTCGCCAATATCGATCCGGCGGTGGAAGCCTATGTCGCCGAAAAGATGGGCCTTGCCGTCGAGCCGGTCTCGACCCAGGTGATCCCGCGCGACCGCCACGCCATGTTCTTCGCGACGCTCGGCGTGGTTGCCTCCTCGATCGAGCGCCTCGCCACCGAGATCCGCCATCTGCAGCGGACCGAAGTGCTGGAAGCCGAGGAGTTCTTCTCGGCAGGCCAGAAGGGCTCGTCGGCCATGCCGCACAAGCGCAACCCCGTGCTGACCGAAAATCTCACCGGCCTGGCCCGCATCGTGCGTTCGGCGGTGACGCCGGCACTGGAGAACGTTGCACTCTGGCATGAGCGCGACATCTCGCATTCTTCGGTCGAGCGCATGATCGGTCCCGATGCCACCGTGACCCTGGACTTCGCGCTGGCGCGTCTCGCCGGCGTGATCGACAAGCTGGTGATCTATCCCGAAAACATGCGCCGCAATCTCGATCGCCTCGGCGGCCTGCACAATTCGCAGCGCGTGCTGCTGGCCCTCACCCAGGCCGGCGCTAGCCGCGAGGATTCCTACCGCCTGGTCCAGCGCAACGCCATGAAGGTCTGGCGGGGCGAAGGCGATTTCCTCGCCTTCCTCAAGGCGGACCCGGAAGTCTCGGCCAAACTGTCGGATGCGGCACTCGAGGCGATGTTCGACGAGGGCTATCACTTCAAGCATGTCGACACGATCTTCGACCGCGTCCTCGGCCCGGGAACCTGAACCGGGGGCGGACGTTCGCCCTGTAGTTGTGGACGAGCGGCGCCGCGGGAGCATCCCGGTTTTCGGCCCGCCGTCTCGCTCCTAGAATAGACACATGGTCTTGAGTCGAGACGGGCTCGATCCCAGTGGCCGAAGTGCCTGTTAACCGAGCAGGAGAAACATCGACGTGCGCATTTCCGATGCCGACATTCTGATCGTGCCGGGCCTCGGCAATTCCGGGCCGGATCACTGGCAGTCACGCTGGCAAGCCAAGCTCTCGACGGCCCGTCGCGTCGAACAGGACGACTGGGATCATCCCGAGCGCGAGGCCTGGGTGAACAGACTGGTCGAGACGGTGCAGAGTTCGAGTCGTCCGGCCATCATCATCGCCCATTCGATCGGCGTGATCACCACCGTCTTTGCGGCCGAGCGTCTGAAAGGGCATGTCATCGGCGCGATGCTGGTGGCGCCTTCCGATTGGGACAAGCCGGACCTGTTGCCGGGCTATGATCTCGACTTCAACCCGATCCCGATGACGGCCCTGCCCTTCTCGTCTCTCCTGGTGGCGAGCCGGAACGATCCCTATTGCGAGATCAACCGCGCCACCGCCTTTGCCGAGGCCTGGAACAGCGAATTCGTCGATGCGGGCGAAGCCGGCCATATCAATGTGGAGTCAGGGCACGGCCCCTGGCCGGAAGGCCTGCTGCGCCTCGCCTCCTTCCTCTCCAAGCTCAAGCACGAAAGCCAGTAGCGCTGGAGCGCAGACTTCTTCCAGGTGCGCGGACGTCTCGTCCGCTCTTGGAAGGGCGGTGCGTGCGAAAAGGAAGAGGCGGGCGAGACGTCCGCGCACCCGGAATCAGCAGCGGCTGACTCAATAATTCGGGCCGGCCGGGCCCGCATGGCCGCGAGCGGCCTTCAAGGCGGCCTGGGCGCCGGCGGTCAGGAATGCCCAGTCCGAGCCGATGCCCATGATATCGAAGCCGAGCTCGGCGTTGCGGGCTGCCGCCTCGCCATTGCCGCAATAGATCGCCGTCAGCTTGTTGCGTGCCTTGGCGGCGGCGAGAACCCGATTGATCACTTCCACCGATTCCGGCAGCTGATGATCGAGCCTGGCACCGTTGCTCAGGCTGATCGACAGGTCGCTCGGCCCGACGAAAACGCCGTCGAGGCCAGGCACGTCGAGAATGTCCTCGAGCGCATCGGCTGCCTGTCGCGTTTCGATCATGGCCAGCGCGATCAGCTGGTCGTTCGCGGCGCCGCGATATGCCTCGGTCTCGGCACCGAACAGGGAAATGGCGCGGGTGCCGCCCCAGCTTCTTCCGCCGACCGGTGGGTATTTCAGCGTGTCGACGAGACGGCGGGCATCTGCCACCGAATTGATCATCGGCAGGATGGCGAACTCCGCGCCGACGTCATAGAGCCGTGCGGCATCGCCGAAACCGTCGAGGCCGACCCGCACGCCCGTCGGTGTGCCGGCCAGATGCGCTGCGCTGATGGCATCGCGCGCTTCGCCGAAGGAAGCCTCGCCATGCTGCAGATCGACGATGACGGCATCGAAGCCGGCGCGGCCGAGCGCCTCGGCCATGCGCGGATAGGCTGCCCCCATCCAGGCCGCAAAGATTTTTTCGCCTTTGGCCAGGCGCGCGCGCAGCGTGGGGGCGGTCATGGCACTTCCGATCACATTGCTGCGATGCCCCGCACGGACGGGGCATCGTGAGAGATGGATTGAGCGAGGGCGGTCAAACGCCCTCTTTCAAACGCCGGGCATCAAACGCCGTTCTGGATTTCCTGGACGGCGCGGCCGAGCAATTCGGTCATGACCTGGCGGACCTGCGGCTCGCTCATGCTCAGATTGGCTTCGGCGAAATCGCTGAGAACCTTGCGCACCACGTCGTGGTCACCGGCTTCCTCGAAGTCCGACAGGACGACAGATTTGGCATAGGCGTTGGCTTCGTCACCCGAAAGGCCGAGCTTTTCGGCAGCCCACAGGCCGAGGAGCTTGTTCCGGCGAGCGGTCGCCTTGAAGCGCAGATCCTCGTCATGGGCGAATTTGCTTTCGAAAGCCTCTTCCCGCTTGTCGAAGGTGGTCATCCGTTAAATCCTGTTCAGCTACCGGTTTTCCTTGAAGGACCGGCCATGCCTGTTGCATATAGGCGCGCAATCCCCAAATCAAATTAATGCGCCGTAACGCCCTCTCCTCCCCTGGATGCCGGGCGTGTTGAAACTACACTCATGCCGGGCACTAGCAAATGTGCTTTGGCTTGATTCGTGAAGCTTGGTTCCGATCGGGTGCGCCGCCTGCACGAAGTTGTGCGCGGAGGCATGATCGGGTAAGTTGGCCCTGTCTCCGGTTTGCTCCCGCAAATCGAATCGCCAATTGCGCCGGCCACGGATCGCATTTCCAGGAGCCCAGGCCCTTTGACGGATTTTCTCAAACCACGGTACATCCCGATGAACCGCCGCCGCCGCATTTACGAAGGCAAGGCGAAGGTCCTCTATGAGGGTCCCGAGCCCGGCACGCTGATCCAGCACTTCAAAGACGACGCCACCGCATTCAATGCCAAGAAGCACGAGGTCATCGACGGCAAGGGCGTCCTCAACAACCGCATTTCCGAATATCTGTTCCAGAACCTCAACGATATCGGTGTGCCCACCCATTTCATCCGCCGCCTCAACATGCGTGAGCAGTTGATCCGCGAGGTGGAGATCATTCCGCTCGAGATCGTGGTCCGCAACGTCGCCGCCGGCTCCATCGCCACGCGCCTGGGCATCGAGGAAGGCACGCAGCTTCCCCGTTCGATCGTCGAGTTCTACTACAAGAACGATGCGCTCAATGACCCGATGGTATCGGAAGAGCACATCACCGCTTTCGGCTGGGCCAGCCCGCCCGAACTCGACGACATCATGGCGCTCGCCATCCGTGTCAACGACTTCCTGTCCGGCCTGTTCCTGGGCGTCGGCATCCGCCTGGTCGATTTCAAGATCGAATGCGGCCGCCTGTGGGAGAACGACATCATGCGTATCGTCCTGGCGGACGAGATCTCGCCGGACTCCTGCCGCCTGTGGGACATCAAGTCGAACGACAAGCTCGACAAGGATCGTTTCCGCCGCGACATGGGCGGGCTCGTCGAGGCCTATACCGAAGTCGCCCGCCGTCTCGGCATCATGAACGAGATGGACAATGTCGTCGTCAAGGGGCCCAAGCTGGTTCAGTGAGCGCGTTCAGTGTAACATTGCGTAAGGGGCTCGCGCGTCACGGCGTTCGAGCCCTTTTTGCTGGCGTGGGCCTCGTCGCCCTCGCCGGCTGCAGCCTGTTCGACGTGTGGACTGGCGATCCGGCCGTGTCGCTGCCCGATTCCGGTTCCTGGGTGGTGCTGCCGATGCGGGCCTTCGTCTCGCGCGAGAATATCCGTGTCGACGGGCTGCAACTCTGCACCAAGATGCGCTGTGGCTATGACGCGGCCATCGAGCGCTTCACCGTGACCGGCCCCGATGCCCTGGCGATCGAGCGCTCCCTGGCTGAGCCCAAGCGGCTTGCGGCCTTGCTGGCCAAGTCCGATCCCAAGTCCAAGATGCCGCCGCCCACGGTGAGCGTCGACAGTTTCGGCTCCGGCGGCTGGCAGGGAATTCAGCTCGCGATGACGGGTGGCAAGAAAGCCCATCACATCAACGCCTACGCCGTCGGCCAGCGCAAGGCGGATGAGACCAGCTTCATCGTCGTCATTGCCGGCGAACCGCGCATCGCCAGAAAGCTCATCGACGAGGCGACGCAATAGCGCCCGAAGCACCAAGCCGAAAAGAGAATGTAGCTTTTCGGCGGGATGCGCGACGGTGACCAACGGTATCGGATATCACCCTCGGACATCACCTATGGATGACAAGAAACTCAGCAAATTCATGAGCCTCGTACTCCGCCATGCCCCCGAGACGGCTGGGCTGGTGCTCGACGCGCAGGGTTGGGTCGAGATCGACGATCTCGCCAGGGCCGCGGCCGAACAAATGAGCGCGGGCCGGCAGGATATCGAACGGGTCGTCAGGGAGAGCGACAAACAGCGCTTCATCATCGCCGGCACGCGCATTCGCGCCAATCAGGGCCACAGCGTCGCTGTCGACCTCGGTCTCTCCGCCACCATGCCGCCTGCCGAGTTGTGGCACGGTACCGCAGCCTCCAACCAGGCCGGCATTTTTTCTTCCGGCCTCGAAAAGCGCTCGCGCCGGCACGTGCATCTCTCCGATGATCCCGATACCGCCCGAAAGGTCGCCATGCGGCGCGCCGGCCCCTGGCTCATCCTGCAGGTCGATGCCGCGGCGATGCAGGCGGCAGGGCTGCCATTCTACCGCAGCGACAACGGCGTCTGGCTGACCGAGGCCGTGCCGTCTCGCTTCCTCAGCGTGTTCGAGACATTTTCCCGGCCCGCTCGGCAAGGCAATGATTGAACCATCGGCCGGACTGCTTTAAGCGCAAGCCAAGGATTTCTCCTCGTTGGAAGGCAGGTGTTGCATGAAGGCCCGTGTGATCGTTACGCTCAAGAACGGCGTCCTCGACCCCCAGGGCAAGGCGATCGAGGGTGCTCTCGCTTCGCTCGGCATCAAGGATGTCGACGGCGTGCGCCAGGGCAAGGTGTTCGACATCGAGCTCGGCCAAGCCGATGCCGAGACCGCACGCGAAACGCTGAAGGCCGCATGCGAAAAGCTCCTCGCCAATACGGTGATCGAAAACTACAGCATCGACATCGCCTGATGCTGGTCCGGCTGCTTGCAGCCGTGCTGTGCGTGGCTGGAGCCAGCGGTGCCTGCCACGCGGAAGAGCTTGTCGAGACCGGCAGTTTCAGCCTGCGCTATGACGACAGCGTCTGGGTCAGGGAAGCGTCCGCGCCGCCCACCCTGCTCGTCCTGCGTTGCGCCGCCCCGACCTGCCCACCCCATGCGGTGGTAACCTTCCTGTCCGATGAACGCAGCCTGACAAGCCCGGGTTTTGGCGCATTTGGCCCCGGTGCCGTGACCGGGGCCATGATCGACCTCAGGATCCAGAGCCTCACCCCCGGCTCGCGCATACGTCCCCGCCAGCAGGTCGAACCGGTCGCGTCTGGCGACATGACGGGTTATCGCGGCTTGTACGATATCGAGGATAGGGCCCTCGCCAAGACGGCCGCCGCCATCGCCTTGCTGCGGCTCGGCAATGGCACGCTGGAAATAAGGATGAAGGCCGACCGGCTGATGCCGGCCGACCTGGTGCTGTTCGATCGTCTTGTCGAAAAGATCGAGCTGAAGGACTGAGATTGCCGGTATTATCAGTTCAGGTCCCGGAATTTACACCGTCGACGCCTTGAGGCCGGCGACACCGGCAACGATGGCGATGGCGCTGACGATCTTCATGGCCGTGAGCGGTTCGCGCAGGAAGATGTAGCCGAAGACCACGGTTCCGAGCGTACCGACCGCCGTCCAGATCGGATAGGCGACACTGACCGGCAGGCTCTTGAGCGCCAGGGTCAGCAGGCCGACGCCACCGATCACCGCGATGAGCGTTATCGCTGTCGGCAGCGGGCGGGTGAAGCCCTCCGCATATTTCATGCTCAACGCAAAAATCACTTCGAAGACCGCCGCAGCGGCCAGATACAGCCAAGCCATGATGGCTATCCTTTGCAAAACTGAATTCATCTCATGGGAGCCATGAGCCTTCCTCGTCGTATTAAGTGATTGACTTTCAATTCAACAAATTCGAAGTTCTCAAGTGATGGATGAATTTGATTCAGGCATACGAGCACAGGAGACGGACACTGCCGGACTATTGGTCCGAGGCGGCATGACGGCGCGGCTGCGACAGGATGCCAGCCCGGATCGGAGCCGATGATGCGCCGCTTGCCGCCCCTGGCCTCCCTGCGCACCTTCGAAGCCGCCGCACGGCAGGAGAGCTTCAAGAAAGCCGCCGCCGAGCTCGGCGTCACCGCGACCGCCGTCAGCCACCAGATCCGCCAGCTGGAGGCCTATCTCGACGTATCGCTGTTCGAGCGCCAGACGCGTAAGGTCCAGCTGACTGTCGAGGGCCGCAGCCTGTACCCAGCCCTTCGCGCTGCCCTGGACACCATGGCCGAGGCCGTCGAAGCGGTCAGGAAACGCCCGCGCCGGCGCATCGCGACCCTGTCGGCGACCGTCGCCTTCACCGCCAAGCTGCTGGTGCCGCGGGTCGGCACGCTGCGCAGCCTGCATCCGGGGTGGGACCTGCGCCTGCACGCCTCCGACGACACGGTGGACCTCAATGCCGGCGATGCCGATGCCGCCATCCGTTACGGCCTCGGACATTATGCCGGCATGACCGCCCTGCCCCTGCTGACAGACAGATTCGCACCGGTCTGCAGCCATCGCCTGGGCCTGCGCGAGCCGGCCGATCTTCCTGGCGCGACGCTGCTGCATTTCGACTGGGGCCCGATCGCCTCCACGGTGGACGTGCCGAACTGGCGTTCCTGGGCCCGGCGCGCCGGCATCGACCATCTCGATCCCGACAGCGGCATCAGCTTCAATGACGAAAGCAGCGCCATCCAGGCGGCCATCGCCGGCCAGGGCGTTGCTTTGCTGAGCCTGTCCCTGGTTGCCGACGAACTTGCCTCGGGCGTGCTGGTGCAACCCTTCGGCCCGATCATGGAGGGCCTCAAATTCAGCTTCGTCTATCCCGAAGGCGCGGAGAGCCGGCCGGCAGTAGCGGTGCTGAAAGACTGGGTCCTGGCCGAATTTGCCGAGCGTTAAGTCGCCCCCTTCCTCGACGACGGACGAAACCATCGCAAAGCCTGCACGTTCGCGGTAATTGCCCCGGTTTAGGAGCCTGGCGTCCACTCTTTACTTGACCCCGCTGCCCCTCTGGAACCATATGCGCACGCATGGCGGAAGGCTGGACGCCCAAAGCCTCCGAGGCCCCTTGCCGCAACCGAAAAGCAGGATCCGATGAAAGCAGCTGTCGTCATTTTTCCCGGCTCCAACCGTGAAGGGGACGTCGCCAAGGCCCTCAAGCAGGCCGGCGCGCATGTCGACATGATCTGGCATGCCGACACGGAGCTGCCGGCAGGAACCGATCTGGTCGTGCTTCCGGGCGGCTTCTCCTATGGCGACTATCTGCGCTGCGGCGCCATCGCCGCCCGCGCCGCCATCATGGATGCCATCCGCCACCATGCCGCACGCGGCGGCCTCGTCCTCGGCATCTGCAACGGCTTCCAGATCATCACGGATGGCGGCCTGCTGCCAGGCGTCCTGATGCGCAATGCCGATCTCAAATTCATCTGCAAGCGAGTCCATCTCAGGGTCGAGCGCACCGATACGGCCTATGCCAACACCTATCGCCAGGGCCAGGCCATCGACGTCTGCGTCGCCCATGGCGAGGGCAATTATTTCTGCAGCTCCGAGACCCTCACGCAGATCGAAGGCGACGGCCTGGTAGCGTTCCGCTATTGCGATGCCGCCGGCAAGGTCAGCGCCGCCACCAATCCCAACGGCTCGCTCAACAATATCGCGGGGATCTATTCGGCCAATCGGCGCGTTCTCGGTATGATGCCGCATCCCGAAAACCTGATCGATCCCCTGGCCGGCGGCACGGACGGCCGCGGGCTGTTCACCAGTGTCGTCAACGCCATGGCCTCGGCCTGATCGTCGACGACGACGCAGGATTGAAGACCCCAGGATTGAAGACCCAATGACGCGCAAGGTTCATCTGATCACCACGGGCGGCACGATCGCCTCCCGGCGTGACGAAAGCACCGGCGACGTGGTTGCCGGCCTCGACGGACAGACGCTGCGCGCCATGCTGCACGACCCCCTGCCCGGGATCGACATCGAGGTCGAGGAGTTCTGCAACCTCAACAGTTTCGCCATCGACCTGCCCATGGCCTTCGCCCTGGCCACCCGCATCAACGAGCTTCTGGCGCTGGAGGATTGCGAGGGTGTCGTCGTCACCCACGGCACCGACACCATGGAGGAGAGCGCCTATCTCGCCGACCTCCTGCTGGCCTCGGACAAGCCGGTGGTCTTCACCGGCGCCCAGCGCGCGGCCGACGAGCCCGATGCCGACGGCCCGCGCAACATCGCCGATTCCATCCGCCTCGCCGCAGCTCCCGCTGCGCGCGGCCTCGGCGCGATGATCTGTTTCGAGCAGGAATTCCACGCCGCCCGCGACGTCGCCAAGACGCATACTTCGCGCACCGACACCTTCATGTCCTGGGAACATGGCAAGCTCGGCGAGATCGACGCAGGCGCCATCTGCCTGCATCGCCGCCCGGCGCTGCGGCGCGCCTATGCTCCCAGCGCCATCGAACCCAATGTCACGCTGATCCGCCTCGCCATGGGCATGGATGGCGGCTATCTCAACTATGCCGCCGATCACGGCAGCAAGGCCATCGTGCTCGAAGGATTCGGACGTGGCAACACGCCGCCATCCGTGACCAAGGCGGTGGCTGACGTCATCAAGCGCGGCATTCCGGTGATCATCTGCTCGCGCTGCCCGCGCGGGCGTGTGCTGCCCGTCTATGGCAATGGCGGCGCCACCGATCTCCAGCGCGCCGGCGCCATCTTCGCCGGGGACCTCAGCGGCCACAAGGCACGACTTCTCGCTGCCGTGCTGCTCGGCCAAGGTCTCGACCACGACGCCTTGCGGGCAGAAATCGAATATCTGGGCGGGTAACGGTCCGCATCGCTTCAGCCGATCGTCGTCACCGCCGGATGCCGGGTCGCCGGCCTGTATCCTTTGGGATTGCTGCGAAGGCGGATCGGATCTCGGAAGGCAGGACTGAGGTCAGACTATAGCGTTTTGAGATTTGACGAAGTCGCGATTTGACGAAGTCACTTGGACTCGCAAAGACGCGCTGAAGCAAAGAGTTGGAACAAACAAGCGTTCAGTCATGAACGCGTTTTGCTCCAGGGCGGTCATGGCGACCCTGTTGCGCCGCCATGACCGTAGAGTGGCTCAGGCAGCTGCGCTGAGGGTCACCATCGTTTCGGTGTTGATCGGCGGATGGGGCACCAGGCTGGCCTTGCTCTCATCGGCCCACCTCGCCAATCTGACGATACGGACCTTGTCGAGATCGGTATCTCCGGCCTCTACCGGTTCCACCGTGCTGAGCCCCGCATTGGAAACGAAGAAGGTATGGTCCCCGAAGATAGAGATGAGTTCCTGCACGATCGGATTGGATTCGGGAATGACCCGGCCATCCATCTGGGTCAGAGCGCGTTCGATTCGCACCGATGTCAGCTTCATGGCGTCGTCCTTTCGGGTTGAGTGGCTTGTCTGTCGACGGAGTGACGTCACGGCTGTCCTGCTCACCGTCGGCATTGATCGCCTCCCGCCCCGCAGGCGGTTCGAAACGCGGCAAACACTCGGGCGGCCCCATGACCGGCCCGGCGTCCACGTCCTGGCGTCAGGAGCTTTGCCGAGGCGCATTCTTCTCGCGAAATCTGGCCATAGTCTGCCTCAAGCGTGACCATTGCATGAAAGAGCCGCCTCAGGCGGCGGCTTCCAGGGCTTCGAGCAATTCCTCTTCGCTGATCTGCCCCTCTGTGCGTGGCGCAACGACCACCTGCTTGCCCAAGAGGTGCTTGACCTTGTGGGCCACCGGCAAACAGTGCCCGTCCTCCCGGTGATAGACATGATAGCCCTCGCCGGGATTCACGCCGATATCGAGGGCACAACCCTGGCTGACGAAATGCCAGACGCCGTTGCCATCCACGATTCTGACCTTGCTCATCGAAATCTCCTCAAGTTCGAAAAGGGCGGCTACCGACAGATAGCGGACGGGCATCGGCCGCAAGCGTCCGGGGCAGACTGCCATTCCGTGCGTGGTGATCTCCAAAAGGCCCGTCGTCCGAACCAGTCGCCCCTGGGATGCCGGTTCTATATCGGGTGAATGGGGCCATTGTCCGGCGCTACCACGTCGACAGCTTGGTCATTCCGACGCCCCGCATGCTCCAGGCGCGTTCCAGCCATGCCAAGTGTGCTCGCACGCAAGATTCTATCCCGACTTGCCGTGCCGTTAACGTTGTCGCAGAAGTTCTGCATGAATCTGCTATTGCGTGTGCGTTTTGGCACATCCTGCGCCGGTGATTCATTTCAGGTGGTGCGCAGGCACACAGCGGGTTGCCAGCCCGCCAGGGTGGTGCGATTCTGATTTCGGTGCACTGGAGCAGGCATATGAACCATCATTCTTCCCGTCAGCGTCTTGCTTGGGGCTTGTCCGGGGCCGTTGCGCTTTCGCTGGTGCTGGCCGCCTGCGGTCCGCGTTCCGGCGAAGCCGGCAGGCCGGACGTTTCCAACCAGCAGCCGGTCGTCACGGCGGACGGCACCCAGCAGTTCCCCGTGCCGCAGGCCGGCCGGGCAACCCTGGCCCACAAGCTGACCCAACTCGTTCCCGGCCGCATCACCGATGCGCGCATCTCCAATGGCTGGCGCACGCCGGCCGCGGCAAAAGTCCATCCCGACCAATATGCCGCTTGCGTCAGCGCCGACTCCGGCAGCGGCCAGCAGGTCTTCCTGATCGTCACCAATGGCTCGCATACGGGCGACGTGATCTCTGGCAGCAAGGCGGCCGAACGTTGCGCCGACGGCAATCGCGTCACGCAGTGGGCCACACTGCCGGAAGCCATGGGTCAGAGCTGACCGACGGCTCTCAAGCTTCATTCGGCACATCGAAAAATGGCGGCTCGAAGCCGCCATTTTGCATTTGAGGGTTTCAGCCCCTCAGAAGGCGCGATAGGTCAGGACCGTGCGCGTATTGGCGATACCGGGGATGGACTGCACCTTCTCACCGACGAAATGGCCGATATCGACATCGTCATTGACGTAGAATTTGGCGAGCACGTCGAAGTCGCCGGCGATCGAATAGATCTCCGAGGCGATTTCGGCTTCGGCCAGTGCGCTGGCGACCTCATAGGTGCGGCCGAGCTGGCATTTGATCTCCACGAAAAACGTCCGCATCGCCGATACTCCGAGACTGGAAACGAGTGTCCGCCCACAGGAAGGCCAACAAAGTTGCGGTGTCAATGCGGTTCGCGGCACGTATACGCGATCAATGGTTTACATTCGGCTCGGATACCCCTATCGCCTGCCGTGAACAGAAGCGCTGGAGCGCTGTGCTGGGGCTTGCCGGCCGGAGCCATGGGCCGTCCGCCGTTCCCCCTGCCGAAGCGCTGCCTTGACAGGAGATCGACCCGGCATGTCCGCCCACTCGGAACCCGCCATCACAGCCGAACTCATCGCCCAGCACGGGCTGAAGCCGGATGAGTATCAGCGGATCCTGGAGTTGATCGGACGCGAGCCGACCTTCACCGAGCTCGGCATCTTCTCGGCGATGTGGAACGAGCATTGCTCCTACAAGTCCTCGCGCCTCCATCTGAAGAAGCTGCCCGTCACCGGCAAATGCGTGATCCAGGGCCCGGGCGAGAATGCCGGCGTGATCGACATCGGGGATGGCCTCGCCGCCGTCTTCAAGATGGAGAGCCACAACCACCCCTCCTATATCGAGCCCTATCAGGGTGCGACGACGGGCGTGGGCGGCATCCTGCGCGACGTTTTTACCATGGGCGCGCGCCCGATCGCCTGCATGAATGCGCTCTCCTTCGGTGCGCCCGATCATCCCAAGACCCAGCACCTCGTCTCCGGCGTGGTCGCCGGCGTCGGCGGTTACGGCAATTCCTTCGGTGTGCCGACGGTGGGCGGCCAGGTGCGCTTCCACACCCGCTATGACGGCAACATCCTGGTCAACGCCTTCGCCCTCGGCCTCGCCGAGCAGGACAAGATCTTCTACGCCAAGGCTACCGGCGTGGGGAATCCCATCGTCTATCTCGGCTCCAAGACCGGCCGCGACGGCATCCACGGCGCCACCATGGCTTCGGCCGAGTTCGACGACAAATCCGAGGAGAAGCGCCCCACCGTGCAGGTCGGCGACCCCTTCGCCGAGAAGCTCCTGCTCGAAGCCTGCCTGGAACTGATGGCGACCGACGCCATCATCGCCATCCAGGACATGGGCGCGGCCGGCCTCACCTGCTCGGCCGTGGAGATGGGCGCCAAGGGCGATCTCGGCATCGAGCTCCACCTCGACAAGGTGCCGGTGCGCGAGGCCGGCATGACCGCCTATGAGATGATGCTGTCTGAAAGCCAGGAGCGCATGCTCATGGTGCTCAAGCCCGGCAAGGAAGCCGAGGCCGAGGCGATCTTCCGCAAATGGGGCCTCGACTTCGCCGTGGTCGGCAAGACCACGGACGACCTGCGCTTCCGCATCTTCCACAATGGCGATCTGAAGGCGGACCTGCCGATCAAGGAACTGGGCGACGAGGCGCCGCTCTATGATCGCCCCCATGTCCCCTCGCCCAAGCAGCCCGTGCTCGAAGCCGGCTCGCTCAAGACCAATCTGTCGACGGGCGAGGCACTGCTCAGCCTGATCGGCTCGCCGGAACTGGCGTCCAAGCGCTGGGTCTACGAGCAATATGACACGCTGATCCTCGGCAATTCGATCCAGACGCCTGGCGGCGATGCTGCGGTCGTGCGCGTGCTCGACGGCCCCAAGGGACTGGCAATGACGTCGGACGTGACCCCGCGCTATTGCGAGGCCGATCCCGTCGAAGGCGGCAAGCAGGCCGTCGCCGAGGCCTGGCGCAACATTTCCGCCGTGGGCGGCCTGCCGCTCGCCGTGACCGACAACCTCAATTTCGGCAATCCCGAGCGCCCCGACATCATGGGCCAGTTCGTCGGCTGCCTCGACGGTATCGGGCAGGCCTGCCGCGCCCTCGATTTCCCCATCGTCTCCGGCAATGTCTCGCTCTACAACGAGACCAACGGCCGCGGCATCCTGCCGACCCCGACCATCGGCGGCGTCGGTCTCGTCGACGACGTGGCCGTGACGGCTTCGATCGCCTTCAAGGCCGAGGGCGAGACCGTCATGCTGGTCGGCGGCCCCGGCACCTGGCTCGGCCAGTCCATCTGGCTCGCCGAGATCCTGAAGCGTGAGGAAGGTGCACCGCCGCCGGTCGACCTCACCGTCGAGAAGCGCCATGGCGACTTCATCCGCGGCCAGATCCGCGCCGGAAATCTCAAGACCTGTCACGACGTCTCCGATGGCGGCCTCGCCGTCGCCGTCGCGGAAATGGCCTTGGGGCGTGGCATCGGTGCCGACCTGTCACAGGCGCCGCAGGGCGGCGAACCGCATGCCTTCTGGTATGGCGAAGATCAAGCCCGCTACGTCGTCGCCCTGGCCGCCGACAAGGCCGAGGCCTTCGCCAAGGCCGCAACCGAAGCCGGCGTGCCGGTCACCACGCTGGGCACAACCGGCGGCAATGCCTTGATCCTGCCCGAAGGCCGGCCCATCCTGGTTTCGGCGCTGAGCGAGCGTCACGAATCGTTCCTGCCGACCTTGATGGGCTCAGCGCGCCAAGCTGCCTGACAAGTCGCCTGAAGAGGACCCAATTCCAATGCCGATGCCGGCCGCCGACATTGAAGCGATGATCAAGGAAAGCTTCCCCGATGCGAAGATCGAAATTCGCGATCTCGCTGGGGATGGCGATCACTACGCCGCGACGGTGATTTCCGAAGCGTTCCGGGGCAAATCCCGCGTGCAGCAGCACCAGATGGTCTATGCGGCGCTCAAGGGCAAGATGGGCGGCGTGCTGCACGCGCTTGCGCTCTCCACGAGTGCCCCCTGATCGATAAATTATGTTAGGTTGAGCCCTGACATTGGGCGCGAGTGTGCTTACATACTTGGCATTATCCGCGTCAGATCCAGCATTACCAAGATCGAGATTGAGCCATGAGCGACATCGCCACCTTCATCGAAAACGAGATCAAGTCCAATGACGTCGTGCTCTTCATGAAGGGCAACAAGGCGTTCCCGATGTGCGGGTTCTCCGGGCAAGTCGTGCAGATTCTCGATTATCTCGGAGTCGACTACAAGGACCATGACGTGCTGCAGAATCCCGATCTGCGCAGCGGCATCAAGGACTTTTCGAACTGGCCGACCGTGCCGCAGCTCTATGTCAAGGGCGAGTTCGTCGGCGGCTGCGACATCGCCCGCGAAATGTTCCAGTCGGGTGAGCTGGTAACCTTCCTGCAGGAAAAGAACATTTCGGTAAAGGCGCCGGCCAAGGCCTGATCGCCGCCGCAACAGCAAGCTTGCCGCGATACCAAGCCAGGCTTTCAAAGCCTGGCTCAGACTGCTGACAAACCAGTAGCGTTAGTCAGCAGTTTTTGATTCAGTGGGTCATGTTGAAGAAACCCGGCCCCGAG
>NZ_JBFNQD010000024.1:0-68467 GCF_040797145.1 Labrys neptuniae
GCCCCTTCCAGCGCTTCGGCATTGGAGGGCGCTATCGTCGCCCCCGCCGCCGCATAGTCCTCGTCCGTGATCCCGGAGGCCAGGCCCGCCCCGCTCGCGACCCGAACCGCCGCGCCAAGCGCAAGCAGCTTCTTCACCGTGTCGGGCGTCGCTCCAACCCGGGGCTCGCCGGGCTCCGTTTCCGAGGGAATACCGATCTTCATGATGATGTCCGCTCCGACAGATCAGCTTTCATGAGTCAGGCCTGGCCGACGGCGCGCAGCGGAGCCGGCGCCGCCTCCTGCGGGAAAGTGGGGTAGAGCCCCCGAACCCGCGCCATCTGCTGGACCAAAGCGAGCACGGCATCGATATGCGGCGTCTCGATCTCGGCGATGCGCCCCATTTCCTGCACCGAGGTGAGCAGGGCGTCGATCTCCAGTGCCCGTCCCTTGTCGAGATCCTGCAGCATCGAGGTGCGATGGGCGCCGACACCGGCCGCGCCGTCGATGCGCCGGTCGACCCCGACCCTGAAGCGCGCCCCGAACTTGAGGCCGATCTGCTCGGCCTCCACCATCATGGCGCGCGCCAGCGCCCGCGTGCCCGGCTCGGTCGCGATCACGTCGAGCGTAGCATGGGTGAGGGCGGAGATCGGGTTGAAGCACAGATTGCCCCAGAGCTTCAGCCAGATGTCGTCGCGAATATCCTCGTAGAGGCGGGGCTTCAGGCCGCCGGCCGTCATCGCTTCGGCGAGCCTGGCGACGCGCAGGCTCTCCGTGCGGTTGGGCTCGCCGAGGCCGAACTGGTTGCCGTAGATGTGCCTGACCACGCCGGGCTCGGTGATCTCGGTGGCCGGATAGACCGTGCAGCCGATTATGCGCTCGGGGCCGATGGCCTGCCACTGCCGGTTGCCCGGATCGACGCTGGCGAGGCGGGTGTCGCCATGAGGCGCGGGCAGGCCGTAGAAATACCACCAGGGCACGCCGTTCTGGGCGGTGACCACGGCGGTGTCGCGGCCGAGCAGCGGCTTGAATGCCTCCGCCGATTCCCAGGCCTGGTGCGCCTTGAGGGCGACGATCACATAATCCTGCGGTCCCAGATCGGCTGGGTTCTGCGTTGCCGTGAGCGAGGCCGTCAGTTCCTGCCCGTCGACGAGCAGCTTGAGGCCGCGGGCCTGCATGGCCTTGAGATGGTCCCCGCGTGCGATGACCGAGACTTCGGCGCCTGCACGTTGCAGCATCACCGCCATGTAGCCGCCGATCGCGCCGGCGCCATAGATGCAGATCTTCATGATGTCGCTCCCCTTCTGCAGCCCGCCTTGCGGGTCTTGGTTTCAGCTGGTCGTGGTGGTGACGGCGTGGTTGGCCATGAGTTCGAGGGCTCGCACCATGGCGGAATGGTCCCAATCCCTGCCGCCATGGGAGGCGCAAGTGTTGAAGAGTTCCTGCGCCGTCGCCGTATTGGGCAAGGCGATGCCCAGCGTGCGGGCCCCGTCCAGCGCCAGATTGAGGTCCTTCTGGTGCAGGGCGATGCGGAAGCCCGGATCGAAAGTGCGCTTGACCATGCGATCACCATGCACTTCCAGGATGCGGGAGGCGGCAAAGCCGCCCATCAGCGCTTGGCGCACCTTGGCCGGGTCGGCGCCCGCCTTGGAGGCGAACAGCAGGGCTTCGCCGACGGCCTCGATGGTGAGGGCGACGATGATCTGGTTGGCGACCTTGGTGGTCTGGCCGTCGCCATTGCCGCCGACCAAAGTGATGTTCTTGCCCATTGTCTCGAACAGCGGCCTGGCGCGCTCGAAAGCGGCCTCGGGGCCACCGACCATGATGGTGAGGGAGGCCGCCTTGGCGCCGACCTCGCCGCCAGAGACCGGCGCGTCGAGATAGTCGCAGCCGAGCTCGTTGATGCGCTTGGCGAATTTCTTGGTCTCGACAGGCGAGATCGAGCTCATGTCGATGACGAGCTTGCCGGCGGAAAGGCCCTCGGCGACACCGTTCTTGCCAAACAGCACCGTCTCCACGTCCGGGGTATCCGGTACCATGGTGATGATGATGTCGGCCTTGCGGGCGACATCGGCGGCGCTCGCTTCGGCCTTGCCGCCGGCGGCGGTGAGCTCGGCCGGAACCGGGCCGAGTGTGGTCAGGTAGACGGTGTGGCCGGCCGCGATCAGATGCCCCGCCATCGGGGAACCCATGATGCCCAGTCCGACAAAGCCGATATTCATGGTGAGAGTCCTATATGGTTAAGGTCGAAACGCTGGGGCCTTCCCTTCTCCCCTTGCGGGAGAAGGTGGCGCGAAGCGCCGGATGAGGGGTGGAGGCACTTCGTTCTGGCAAGTTGGAGAGACCCCTCATCCCCCTGCCGGGACCTTCTCCCGCAAGGGGAGAAGGGAGTTCATTCAACTCAGCGAGCGGCACCCGCCGCCTTCAGCCAACCCAAACCCGCTTCCGTCTCGCCCTTGGGCTTGTATTCGCAGCCGATCCAGCCGGCATAGCCGAGCTGGTCGAGCCACTGATAGAGGAAGGGATAGTTGATCTCGCCGGTGCCCGGCTCGTTGCGGCCGGGATTGTCGGCCAGCTGCACATGCCAGATCTGCGGCAGGTATTTCTCGATGGTGCGGGCGAGGTCCCCTTCCATGATCTGCATGTGGTAGATGTCGTATTGCAGGCCGATATTGTCCGAGCCCGTCTCGGCGATGATCTCGGCGGCCTGGCTTGTGTTGGTCAGGAAGAAGCCGGGAATGTCGCGCGTATTGATCGCCTCGATCACCAGGCGGATGCCGGCCTTCTTGAGCTCCCCGGCGGCATAGCCGATGTTCTCGACCAAGGTGGTCCTTGCCTGCCCCGCATCGACGGAAGCGGGCGCGATGCCGGCCAGGCAGTTGACCAGCTTGCAGTCGAGCCCCTTGGCATAGCTGATCGCCTGGGCGACGCCCTCGCGGAATTCGGCCTTGCGATCGGGGAGCACGGCGATGCCGCGCTCCCCGCCCGCCCAGTCGCCGGCCGGCAGATTGTGCAGGACCTGGGTGAGCTTGTGCTCCTTCAGCGCCGCAGCCAGGTCGGCCGCCGCGAAGGGATAGGGGAACAGATATTCCACGCCCGAAAAGCCGTGGCGGGCGGCTGCCGCGAAGCGCTCCATGAACGGCACTTCGTTGAACAGCATGGTGAGGTTGGCGGCAAATCGGGGCATGGCTGGCTTCCCGGTTCAGGCGAATTGAGGACGAGGCTGTCCGATCGAGGAACGGTTTCCTCGGCAGGGACGTGGGCGTGGGATGAAGCGATAGCCGGCTATTCGGCCGCGACGGCTTCCGACCGGATGGGCAGGTCGAGGATGTCCTCGAACTCGGTCACCGCATCGATCTCCGGGCCCATGGCGATGTTGGTGACACGCTCCAGGATGAACTCGACCACGACGGGCACTCGATGCTCGCGCATCCATTCGCGGGCCTTCTCGAAGGCCTGGCCGAACTCGTTGGGACTGCGGACCCGGATCGCCTTGCAGCCGAGCCCTTCGGCGACGGCGACGTGGTCGACGCCATAGCTTTCGAGGTCCGGCGCATTGATGTTCTCGAAGGAGAGCTGGACCTGGAAATCCATGTCGAAGCCGCGCTGGGCCTGGCGGATCAGGCCGAGATAGGCGTTGTTCACCACGACATGGATATAGGGCAGCTTGAACTGGGCGCCGACGGCCAGTTCCTCGATCAGGAACTGGAAGTCGTAGTCGCCGGACAGGGCCACGATCTCCCTGTCGGGATCGGCGGCACGTACGCCGAGCGCGGCGGGAATGGTCCAGCCGAGCGGGCCGGCCTGGCCGCAATTGATCCAGTGGCGCGGGTGGTGCACGCGCAGGAACTGGGCGCCGGCGATCTGCGACAGGCCGATGGTCGAGACGTAGCAGACATCCCGGCCGAAGGCGGTGTTCATCTCCTCATAGACGCGCTGGGGCTTCAGCGGCACATTGTCGAAATGGCTGCGTCGATGCAGGCTGCTCTTGCGCCCGCGGCATTCGTCGGCCCAGGCCGAGCGGTCCTTGAGCCTGCCCTGCGCCTGTAGGTCACGGGCCACGTCAAGGAAGAGATCGAGGGCAGCGCCTGCATCGGAGACGATGCCGAGATCCGGGTTGAAGACCCGGCCGATCTGGGTCGGCTCGATGTCGACATGCACGAATTTGCGGCCCTTGGTGTAGACCTCCACCGAACCGGTGTGGCGGTTGGCCCAGCGATTGCCGATGCCGAAGACGAAATCGGAGGCGAGCAGCGTGGCATTGCCGTAGCGATGGCTGGTCTGCAGGCCGACCATGCCGGCCATCAGAGGATGGTCGTCGGGAATGGTGCCCCAGCCCATCAGGGTCGGGATGACAGGCACGCCGGTCAGCTCGGCGAAAGCGACGAGCTTGTCGGCGGCATCGGCATTGATGATGCCGCCGCCTGCCACGATCAGTGGGCGCTCGGCCGTCTGCAGGAGCGCGATGGCCTTCTCGGCCTGGAGCCGCGTCGCCACCGGCTTGTAGACGGGGAGCGGGGCATAGCTCTCGTCGTCGAACTCGATCTCGGCCGTCTGCACGTCGAGGGGCAGGTCGATCAGCACAGGGCCGGGGCGGCCCGAGCGCATCAGGTGGAAGGCCTGCTGGAACACGCGCGGCACCAGAGCCGGCTCACGCACGGTGACGGCCCATTTGGTGACGGGCTTGGCGATGGCCTCGATGTCGACGGCCTGGAAATCTTCCTTGTAGAGGCGGGCGCGCGGCGCCTGGCCGGTGATGCACAGGATCGGAATGGAATCGGCCGCCGCCGAATAGAGGCCGGTGATCATGTCGGTGCCAGCCGGGCCGGAGGTGCCGATGCAGACGCCGATATTGCCGGCCCTGGCCCGGGTGTAGCCCTCGGCCATATGTGAGGCACCTTCGACATGGCGGGCAAGGTAATGGTTGATCGAGCCGCGTGCCTTCATGGCCGAATAGAGCGGGTTGATCGCAGCGCCCGGCACGCCGAAGGCGCACACCACGCCCTCGCGTTCCAGCACCCTGACGGCGGCGTCGATTGCTCGCATTCTGGTCATGGAGGTTCCGCCCTGTTTCTGATTTTTCTGGTATACAAGATGCCAGCATTTGGAGGCGTGTCAACTGCTTTATGCAACCTGGCCTTTGCGCCGGCCGCGGCGGATTGGCGCAAATTGCTCCCGAATCCGCCAGTTCGGCGAAGCGAAAAGACCCTTTCTGTTGATGAACGGCGCTACCGTCGTACCGGTCCGATGCCTCCAGCCGTAATCTATGAGAAGCTGGCGTATCTTCACGATCACCCTGTCATTTCAAGGAGAACGGCCATGCGGCTATCCGACCTGATGCGAACCACTGTGGTAGGACTTGCGCTCCTCTCCACGGCAGGGTCGGCCCTCGCGGCCGCGAACTGCGCCAATGCCAGTGACGAGGCTGCCTTGAATCAATGTGCAAGCACATCGCTGAAGGCGTCCGATGGTGAGCTCAACACCCTCTACAGGCAGATCCAGAAACGCCTGAACGGTGATGCGGATAAAACGAAATTGCTGGTCGCGGCGCAAAGAGCCTGGGTCACCTTTCGCGACGCCGAATGCAATTTTTCAAGTGCCGGTGTCACCGGTGGCACCCTCTATCCGTTGGCGGTGACGCAGTGCCGCGATGGCCTGACCAAGGATCGCATCAAGACTTTCAAGACCTATCTCAACTGCGAGGAGGGCGATCTGAGCTGCTCGGTTCCGGCCGCGAATTAATCATCCGCCGTACCTTCGCCCGATTGCATTTCTGACACGATCCTCGTCGATAGGCTTTCTGCCGTCGCTCTCCCTGAGCAGGCCTGCGTTGATCGCCGATGGCTGGAACTTTATAAAGCCTCAGGATTCGATCGAAGAATCACACAAACGTCATGATGAAAGGACAGGAGTGTTCCCGTCAATGACGTAACCCTGCCGCTCTGACACTGAAACTGTCGTTCGTTCAACTGATACCGAACATCTCGCAGAGCGCGGGCAACTTATCGCAACATATACGGATCATGATATGTCTCGACCGACCCTAGCCGTCATCCTCGCCGCAGGTGAAGGCACCCGCATGAAATCGTCACTGCCGAAGGTGCTTCATGCCATCGCCGGCCGTTCCATGCTGGCCCATGTCCTGGCGAGCGTGAAGCAGGCCGGCATCACCGACGCGGCCGTCGTCGTCGGCCCCGGCCGGGAGGATGTCGCCAAGGTCGCCCAGAAAGAACTGCCCGGCTGCGCCGTGTTCACCCAGGTCGAGCGCAAGGGCACGGGTCACGCCGTGCTGGCGGCGAAGGAGGCCCTGGCTGATGGCAAGGACATCATCGTGCTCTATGCCGACACGCCGCTGGTGCGTCCGCAGTCGATCGAGACGCTCAAGGCAGCCTTGGCGGATGGCGCCAGCGTCGCCGTGCTCGGTTTCCATGCGGCCGATCCTACCGGCTATGGCAGGCTGATCGTCGAAGGCGATGCGCTCACCGCCATCGTGGAGGAAAAGGATGCCACGCCTCAGCAGAAGGCTGTCGGCTTTTGCAATGGCGGCCTGATGGCCCTCAGCGGCGAGCATGGCCTTGCCCTGCTCGAAGCCATCGGCAACGACAATGCCAAGGGCGAATATTATCTCACCGACGCAGCGGAGATCGCGCATCGGCGAGGGCTCCGGGCCGTCGCCCGCCCGATCGCCGAGGAGGAGGTGCAGGGCGTGAACGATCGCCTGCAACTGGCCGCGGCGGAGGCCGTGATGCAATCGCGTCTGCGCGCGCATGCCATGCGCGAAGGCGTGACCATGACTGCGCCCGAAACCGTGTTCCTCTCCCATGACACCCGCATCGGCAATGACGTGATGATCGAGCCCAATTGCTGGTTCGGCCCGGGCGTGACTATCGAGAGCGGCGCGGTGATCCATGCCTTCTCCCATCTGGAGGGCGCGCATGTCGGCAGTGGCGCTTCGGTCGGCCCCTTTGCCCGGCTGCGGCCGGGCGCCGACCTCGCCGAAGAGGTCAAGATCGGCAATTTCGTCGAGGTCAAGGCGGCAAGCGTCGAGAAGGGCGCCAAGATCAGCCATCTCAGCTATATCGGCGATGCCAGGGTGGGGGCCGAGGCCAATATCGGTGCGGGCACCATCACCTGTAATTATGACGGCTATCTCAAGCATCGCACCGACATCGGCGCGGGCGTGTTCGTCGGCTCCAACTCGGCCCTGGTGGCACCCGTGACGATCGGGGATAACGCCAATATCGGCGCCGGCTCGGTGATCACCCGGGATGTGCCCGCCGATGCCCTGGCGGTGGCCCGTGGCCGACAGGTCGGGATCGATGGCTGGGCCAAGACCTATCGCGCCAAGAAGAAGGCGGAAAAGGAGGCCAAGACCAAGGGCTGAAGAAAAAGCTCCGGGGAGCGCGGGCGAGCCGTCCGGGCTCCCCGGGAGACAATGGTCCGTTTGATCCTGTCTGCAGAAAATCAATGAAAATAGCCGGCTGAAAGCCGGCTATTTTCATGTCGAACGTCCCGTATCGGCCGGCGCTGCTGCGATCAACCTTCCGCCCGGAGCAGCACCACGCCGGATCGCGGCTTGAGTTCGATCGGACCGTTGACCGCTTGGCCGGACAGATCGCGCCAGCTGCCGGCGGGCGGCTGGATCGTGGCCGATTCCCGGTCCGAGAAGTTCACGGCAGCATAGCCGCGCTGGTAGTTGCGCCAGGCGGTTGTGCCCTGAAGCTGGGAAGCGCCGGTGGGAGGCCCGACAGGCGGATCGAGATTGGGATATTCGACCCAGCGCCCGGTGTCCTTCTGCGGCAGTACGGCGAGATAGCTGCGATTGTTGCGGTTCACCAGGAAGCTGGCGACGATCCAGGACAACTCGGCGTTGTCGGGGGGAGCGGAGCCGTTCGTGCAAGTGTAGTTGATCGAGACATAGGCCCGATCCTTGCGCTGCTGGATCAACTCACGCTTGAGACGCCAGGCGTCGTCGGTGATGCGGCGCCGGCAGCTGTCGCTGAAGCCGCCTTCATCGACCCAGATATCGGCGAGATTGATCAGGGCCTTGGTCTCGTCGGGCTGCTTGGGGTCGATCTTGGCATTCAGTGCGATCAGGCCGCCGCGTTGATGGATTTCCTTGGCGAGCCAGCCGATATAATCGAGCTTCTGGGCGGTATGAGCCGGATCCCGTGACTGCCCGCTGAAAAGCTGCACCCATTTGCCGTCGCGCCAGACACCGCAGCGCTTGTCAGTGTTGGGCAGGGCGACATTGTCGAAGGCAATGGAATGATAACCCTTGGCCAAGGCCGGCTCGATATAGGTCTTCAAGAGATATTGGCGCACCTCGGGATTGCTGGTGTCCAGCGGCGCATAGGCACCCCAGGAATAGGTGTAGCCGAAGGAGGGCGTCTGCTGATCACACTGATAGGTGATCCAGCTGGGATGATTGGCCTTGTACCATTCCGCCGTATGGGCGCGGTTGAGATCGCGCTGGTTGGGGTAGTAGAAGCTGTCGATCACCTTGTTCGAGCGCAGGGGTGTCTTGGAGCCCCAGACGAAGCCGACATTGGGCAGGTTGGCGGGCGACTTCATGCGACCGTTGAAGATCTGGGCGCGCGGGATGCGGTCCACGGTCTCCGGATGCGCCACGCTTTGTTGCCCCAGGGCTGCGGTCCCAACCAGGAGGGAGGCGGTGACGGCAATGCCGAAACTCACATGTTTTTGCAGCATGGCTCTTCCGTTGATCTATATGCGCATGCGCGGCCTCTCGACCTCGCCCGCAGGGTGAAACAGCCTCCAGCGGAGCCGGAGGCCGTCGTTTATTCCCGGCCCGGCAGGAGATGTCCGAGGAGGACCAGCGCAGTCGGATCCTCGTGGCGCAACGCGAGGGCATCGAAGCAGGCGCCGATGGCGTTCTCGATGTCCTGGCTGGCCCGGCAGGCACGTGCAAGCTGGACATAGTCGTCGGCGGTGGCAGCGCCCTGCGCGGAGACCGCCTGCAGCAGCGTCTTGGCCTGTGCATAGTGACGGTTGGCAATCAGGGCACGTGCATGCAGGCTGCGGGCGGCGCCGTCCTCCGGATAATCCGCGAGCAGGGCGGCGGTGTGCTCCTGGCTGTCCGGCTCCTTGGCGACCAGCACCTTGCGGGCTTCGGCGAGCCGGCGCGCCTTGATGCGTTCGGCAAGATCGCCCGCTGCCTGTTCGAGGCCGAGCCGGCCGCCGGCCTGCAGCCATTCATGGGCTTCCTGCCAGCGCTGGTCGCGGAAGGCCTGCCTGGCGCGATTGCCGACATCGCGGGCAAGGGTGGCCGAAGCATCGGCGAGGGCCGTTGCATCGGTAACCAGTTTGGCATTGTGGGCAAAGGCTCCGGCTTCGCCTGCCGAGGCCAGCAGCCTCAGGAAATCGATGCGAAGGGCGGCATTGTCCGGAGCAAGGGCGAGCGCCATTTCGAAGGCTGCCATCCGCTCCGGTGCCGGGTTCTGCTTTCGCAGTGCCTGCTGGCGGAGCAGGGTGACGATGCGCGGCAGCACTTCGGAATCGCAGGATTCGATCCTGGCGGGTGCCACCGCCGAGACGCGCGCCGCCGCCTGTACCTCGCCATGGCGCAGCAGGGCGCGAATGCCGGCAACGGCCTCGTTGACCGAAGAAGGCAGGAGATCGGTGAGGGCCGCGATGGTGCCCTCGATATCGCCCAGGCTCAAAGTGCTGCGCGCCAGGGTACGCAGGGCAATATTGTCGTCGGGCGTGATCGCCAGGGCGGTCCGTGCTTCCTCGGCAGCTTCGGCGAAGCGTTCAAGCTTGAAGAGTGCCACGCTTGCGCGCGTATGCGACTCCGCTGGAGAGGCTAGGGTCATCTTGACAACTCGGCGTTTGCCCCAGTCGGGGGAGGTGGATCTGGCTTTCGGCCCGTCGCGAAATTCCTTCGCGGCGAGCCGGCCGGGGGGTGTCTTGCAAGTCCGAGCTCAACTCAGACCCGGTAGTAGGAGCGGTACCATTCGACAAAGTTCTTGACGCCGACATCGATCGTCGTCGTCGGCTTGTAGTCGATGAGCTGCTCCAAGAGATCCGCGGCCGCGAAGGTCGCGGGAACATCGCCCTTCTGCATGTCGAGGAAGTTCCGCTTCACCGGCATGCCCAGGCATTTTTCGACGGCATCGACATAGTCGAGCAGGCCGACCGGCTGGCCGCCGCCGATATTGACGACGCGATAGGGCCCGGCCGGCGACAGGGAATCGATGTCGCTGACCGGCTGGCCCTCCACGGGCGGCACCTTGGTGAGGCGCGCGATGGATTCGACCAGATCTTCGACATAGGTGAAGTCGCGCTGCATCTTGCCATGGCCGTAGACGTCGATCGGCTCGCCAGCCAGCGTCGCCTTGACGAATTTGAACAGGGCCATGTCGGGCCGGCCCCAGGGGCCGTAGACCGTGAAGAAGCGGAAGGCCGTGGTCGGGATCTTCCACAGATGCGCATAGGAATGCGCCATGTCCTCGGTGGCCTTCTTGGTCGCCGCGTAGAGCGTGAGCGGATGATCGGTGCGCTCGCGCTCGTTGAAGGGCATGTCCTTGTTGGCGCCGTAGACCGAACTCGTCGAGGCGAACAGGAAATGGCCGACGGAATGAGCCCGGGCCAACTCCATCACGTTGAAGGTGCCGACCAGGTTGGCATCGACATAGGCGCGCGGATTTTCCAGGCTGTAGCGCACGCCCGCCTGGGCGGCGAGATGGATGATGACATCGGGCTTCTCGTCGGCGACGACCTGCTCGAGCGCACCGAAATCCTCCAGCATCAGGATGTGTTCGCGGAACGCATTGGTCTTGCCGAGCATGGCGTGCCGGGCCTGCTTCAGCGTGACGTCGTAATACGGCGTCATGCCGTCCACGCCTGCCACGAAGTGGCCGTCGGCCAACAGGCGGCGGGCGAGATGGAAGCCGATGAAGCCAGCCGTGCCGGTAATCAGAAAGCGCATAAAGGGTCAGTCCTTTCATAGCGTTTTGCGATTTGGCGGTATCGCCAAGAATCGCAAAGACGCGTCACGATAAAGAGCTGGAGCAGAGCGGCGGTTGCACCAAAACGCGCTTTGCTCCGAGGTGGATAAAACCGACGCGGCGGGCCGTCAGGCCGCCAGGTCGGGAATGACGGAAGCGTTCGGCTTGATCACGCGGTTGAGCAGATACCAGCCATACATTTGTTCGAAGCCCGGGTCGTAGTGATCGAGATCGGCGCCCTGGCGTTCGAGGGCACGCGTGCGGCCGACGGCCTCGATCACGCCGCGCGGCTCGAAGACCGGAATGCCGAGTTCCGCCCCGATCTTCTTCACCCGGGCGATGAAGGTTTCACGGCTCTGCAGCACCCGCCCGTCCTGCAGCGGCAGGCCGACATGAGATACCGCAGCCATCGGCTTGCCCCACAGCTGCTTGAGCTCGATCAGGCCCTGGCGCAAGGCATCCTCGTCGGCAAGTTCGCAGCGGGCGTTGCGCAGGATCCGGGCGTCGGCCTCCCCGAAACCCGCCTCGGCGAACTGTTCTGAGGCGATGACCTTCTTGGCGGTTTCGGCCGAGATGCAGCGTTTTTGCAGCATCTCCTTCCACCACAATTTGCCTCCTTCGCCCAGCGGGCTGAGCAAATGGCGGTGGAGATAGTTGAGCTGGAGATAGATGCCGTCGCAGATCAACTCCTTCTCGGAAGCGACCTCGACAAGGAGGAAATCGGCCTTGGCCTGTTCCTTCTGGGCATTGGCGGAAAGCCTGGGCACGCGCTCCGTCGAGAAGACATAGGGCGCCATACCGTCGGGGATCTGGCATTCGCCGCGCATCCAGCGCAGACGCTGCACGGCCTCGCCGACCGAGTGCAGATAGGCGCGTGAACCGCCGTCATAGTGGCTGCAGCGCCCGGTGGCGGCGATCTCTTCCATCGGCCTGTGCAGACGGCAGGAACCCAGAACGAATACCTTCATCGCGCGTCACTCCTTGCATGAATGGGATAGCGGGAGAATTGGAGAGTTGAACAGCCGGAGCCAAGCTTCATCGCCAAACCTCACCGGCCCGAGATCGCGTTGCGGATCAGGCCGCCGGTCACCGAAGCGAGAAAGGCCAGGGCCAGCCCCACCAGCAGGGCGGAGCCGAGAGCGGTCAGCTTCTGGGGATAGGTAGGCGTGTAATCGGCCTTGGGCTGGGCGATCGGCGAGACATAGCGCTGCTGGCGCAGGATCGCCACGCGCGCCTGGTCCAAAGACTGGCGTGCGGAAGCCAGGTTGGTGTCGGCGAAGTCCTGCGCGATCTTCAGGCTTTCATAGCTGGAAAGCTGCTTGGCCACCGTTTCGCTGCCGCCACCCAGCCGCTGGCGGGTATCGTCGATTTCCTTGCGGAGAGTGACGATCCGGGTCTCCACGCTCTTGCGCCGCGGATTGTCGCCCTGCGTCGCCTTGATCTGGCCGAGATCGGTCTGGGCAGCCGCCAGCTGGGCTTCGAGCTGTCCGATCAGATTGGTCAGCACGGTCAGGTCACCCGTCGGATCGACATTGGCATTCCGGTTACGCCAGTTCGCCACTTCGAGGCGAGCCGCCGCCGAACGCTGTTCGCTGCGGCTGACTTCCTCCTGCGCGACCTTGAGGGCGTCGTCGAGGGCGCGCTGGTTCATCTTGTTGGCGAAGGTGTCGGACAGATCGATCAACGCATTGGAGATCTTGACGGAGTCCTCCGGGGTGAAGGCCTCGACCTGCAGGACGACGATCTGCTCGATCATGTTGTAGCGCACCGTGACCAGCGACTTATAGGCCCGATACAGCTCGTCCGGCGACGGATTGTCCGGCAGGCTCACCAGCGGATCGGCCGGATGCTCGGTGAGCATCTTGGTGAGGTCGATCTTCTTGGCGAGCCCGTCCATCGCTTCGCGCGACTGCAGGAAGTCGCGCACGGCGTAGCCATCGACGAAGCCGCTGACACCCATGCCGGACGAGCCGGACGAGAGCAGGCCACCGACGCCGACCGGCTGCTGGACATCGCCGCCTCGGATCGCGAACCGCGACTCCGCCGTATAGAGCGGCGTGGCGACAACGAAGACATAGAATGCCGTCAGCGCCAATGGCAGCAAAGCAAGCATCAGTCCGATCAAGGAAAAACGCCGCCTCCGGCGCCTTACCTTGTGCTGGTAGCGCAGAAACGCCGCACTCTCTTCCGGAGCGATCTCGCCTTTAAGCGAATTGATCGTCGACAAGGGGCTCGGGTTGACCTCGTCCAGTGTCGTTGATGTCGGGACGGAGAGGGAATTTGCGGAGGACTTCGTCAAGTTGGCTCTCTATTTCGATCAGACCCTGATTGAGGATGAGGGCGGTGTCACAGAACTCATCGACTTCGGATTTGCGGACGGTCGACAGGAGAAGCGTGCGACCGTCAATACGCTGCTCGAAAAGGGCTCTCCACAACAAGGTGAAGCGATCTTTCCGATAGGGGAACGTGCCGTCGACGACGTAGATGTCAAATGTCGGCAGGAGCGGCAAAATATACCCAAATTCCTGCCGCGCTGTGGCCGGCCAATGCTCTACGAACTCGTCGAGATATTCCGGCAGAGTCAACATCGACTCGACGAGGTATATACAGAATCTATAGTCAAGATGATACAAACGGGAGATTAAGGCTACAATTTGTCTCCCGCTCAATTTACCACGGACAAAGCCTGCTCGTCCGATGGGCCAGGAACAACTGCCCCCTCGGACGACACGACCGCTGCTTGGAGGGCGCAGGCCGGCGAACAGGTCGATGGCGGGTTTGCGCGCGATCGGATCCGGCGAGACGACGGCGTAGCGCCGGATCGGCAGCGTCATGGTGATGTCGAGCGCTATGGGATAGGGCGTTCCCCCCACCATGGGCGTATCCACGACATGTTCGAGAGCGATCATGGTCCTCACACCGGTTGAATGCGAGGCCGTGCGTGCTTTTCGGCCAGGAGGCCGACGCCCAACACAGCGATCAGACACAGAAAGAAATAGGTCGGGTTGGCGTCCGAGGAGGCGTAGCCCGGGAAATAGGCGGCACGCAGAAGCTGCATGCCATGGGCGGTCGGGGACCACAGCACGTAGGCGCGATATTCCTCGGGCAGCTGCTCGGTCACGAAGAACACCGATGAGAACAGCTGCAGGCCGCGTTCGAGCACCGAAGCCAGGCGCAGGAAGAACGGCCAGTGCACGGCAATGCTGCCGAAGATGAGACCGATCGCCAGGCCATACGACCACATCGCAACGACATAGCTGACCACCTTCGGCACGTCGGCGGGAAGGGTGATCATGTTGACCATCCTTCCGCAGGTCAGCAGGATCATGAAGACCACGGCGTAGATGATCAGATATTGGATCGCAAAGGCGAGCGCCTGATGGATCGGCCGGACAGGAGGCAGATTAATGAAGACGCGGTTATGCGCGACTGCCGTGCTGACACGGAAGATCACCTGGCGACACATGATCCAAGTCGTGCTTCCGAGCAGGGCGAAGGTCGGCACGTCCATGTTCATGATGAACTGCGTCTGAAGAATGAAATAGATCAGCGAGATCAGCGTCAGCAACACGGCCGGCTGAATCAGCATCCAGAGAATGCCGAAGCGACTTTCGGAGGCGATGAGCTGGAACTGGACGATGAGAATGGCGCGCACCACGCCGATCGCACCGGCAACCCGGGTGCCGCGGCCGTTCTTCCCGCGGGCAGGATCGGCCAGGAACAGCCCGTTGCTGAGATGGGCGATCAGCTCCAGGTCCTGTCGGCTGGCACGGCTGAGATAGTCTTCCTGCACCCCGCCATCGACAAGCCGTGCCTCCCTGGCTGCGGCGTTGCGCTTGCGGGAGCGCCTGAGATCGCGCGCTTCGGCCAGCTTGTTGGCGGCCTCGCGCAGATCCGGCGGCGCATAGTTGTCGGCGAAGACGTCGATGTCGGCACGGATGTCGTTTTCGAGGATCCGGATCGTCGTTCTCAATAGACGATGATGATAGTCGAGATCCTCTGCATCGGTCTCGCTCTCATCTTCGTCGAAGATCTGCTTTTGGGTCTTTTCAGCATGATTGTAGACGGCTCGCCGCGTCTTGACATTGTTGTCAGGCAGATCGCGCAGCGCGTGGCGCAGCAGGATGAGATATCCGTCCCAATCTTGTTGGAGGACTTCAGCTGACGTCATCGGCCATGATCCTTCTGTCTGCCATGGGCCGGTGACGGCTGGGGAAGTAACGGGCTGCGTGCTGCCCGGCAACGCAATGGGCGTAAGGCCTCATCCTCACTCCGGGTCGACGCAAGGGGATGCCAGAGCCCATGCCTGCCCCGCGGAAGCGGGACAGGCATTGCGCCGAAGCGCCTATGATGCGTTGAGCGTTCAAGAGTGCGAGGTCACAGCCGCCAGACTGTGACACCCTCCGGCGCGGTCGCGCGATCGAGTACGCCCTTGACGTCCATGACCACGCCCGTGCCGTTGCGCAGGCGCGACTTGATCAGCGGCCAACCCTTGGCGGCATATTCCTTGTGGGGAACGGCCAGGATGATGGCGTCTGCCGGTTCGACCTCGTCCAGTTCGGAAAGCTCGACACCATATTCGTGCAGCGCTTCCTCATTGGAGGCCCAGGGATCGTGCACTGCGGTCTGGATGCCGAAACGGTTGAGCTCCTTGAGGATGCTCGCCGCCTTGGAGTTGCGCAGATCCGGCACGTCTTCCTTGAAGGTCAGGCCGAGCTGCAGCACGTTCTCGACCTTACGGCCCTCCTGCAGCAGCAGGCGCACGCATTCGCGGGCGATGCGCTCGCCGACGGAGTCGTTGATGCGCCGGCCCGACAGGATGACCTGGGGATGGTAGCCCGCCTTCTCCGACCGGTAGGTCAGGTAATAGGGGTCGACGCCGATGCAATGGCCGCCGACCAGGCCCGGCTTGAAGGGCAGGAAGTTCCACTTGGTGGAGGCCGCTTCGAGTACGTCGCTGGTATCGACGTCGAGGAGCTGGAAGATGTGCGACAGCTCGTTCATGAAGGCGATGTTGATGTCGCGCTGGGCATTCTCGATCACCTTGGCGGCCTCGGCCACCTTGATGGTGGGAGCGACATGCACACCGGCGGTGATGACCGACCCATAGACGTCGGCGACGATACCGCGGGTCTCCTCGTCCTGGCCGGACACCACCTTCTTGATCTTGGTGAAGGTGTGTTCCTTGTCGCCCGGATTGATGCGCTCGGGGGAGTAGCCGACGGTGAAGTCGACGCCGCTGGTGAGACCCGAGGCCTTTTCCAGCACAGGCACGCATTCTTCCTCGGTCGCGCCGGGATAGACGGTGGATTCATAGACGACGATGTCGCCGCGCTTGAGAGCGCCGCCGACGGTGCGCGAGGCGGCGCGCAGGGCGCCGAGATCGGGCTGGTTGGCGCTGTCGACAGGGGTCGGCACGGTGACGATGAAGAAATCGGCTTTGTTGAGATCGGCCGGATTGAAGGAGAAGATCGGCGGCGTTGCCTTCAGCTCTTCGCTGGAGATTTCGCGGGTGCGATCCTCGCCGGACTGTAGTTCCTTGACGCGGGTCTGATCGATGTCGAAGCCGATCGTGTCATAGCCATGCTTGGCAAAGGCTACCGCGACCGGCAGGCCGACATAACCCAGCCCGATGACTGCGATCTTGCGTTTCTGACTCAAGACATAACTCCTTGCGGTTTGTCATTGCGACGCCCTGGGGGCTGTTGCGTGGGTCGATCGCCTGGAACGGCAGATCGTCCGTAGGTCACCGTCCTCCTGCGGGAGGCGGACAGGTTTCGAAAAAGGGATGGAGTTCCTTCGTGGATGGAGGTCTCGTCATCCCATTCCTCTTGCGCTCACAAGCAGGCCTGCGAGGTTCGATGGGGGATGACTGGTTATGTGTGAGGGGCGGAGCCATCAGCGGATCCCCCGCCAGATGCCGCCGCTGAGCCGGAGGTTTTCGGGGCCGCGCAGGATCTGCCGTTCGACTTCCCGGAAGAAGGCGTCCTGATAGGCTTGGGCGAAAGCGGGGAATTCCTGGCCCTCCTGCTTGGCGGGCATGGCCTCGACGTGGAATTTCACGCGGCGGTCCTGCCAATAGGGGATGGTGATGAAGCTCGGAACGCCAAGGCGGTAGCACAGCCCGGCGGCGAACGGAGAATAGGTTACCCGCCGCCCCTCCCAGCCGACGCGTGGGGCCGCGGGGCTCATCGCGCCGTCGATGGCGATGATGACCGCATTGCCGTGGCGCAGGGAAGTCATCACCTCGCGCGTCACCTCCAGTTCCGAATGCTCGCTGGTGGAGATCAGGGAGCCGACATGCGGGAAGGAGGCGATCTTGGGGGCGGATGCGAGCCATTTCATTGGAATGCCGGCCATGTGCAGCGCCAGGGGCCCGGCATACATCGGTCCCATGTGCGGGCTGATCAGCAGAGCACCCTTGCCCTTGTCCAAGCCGTTGCGGAGGCCGGCTACGGCGGCATCGATACCGTCGAGCATTTCAGCCACTTCGCCCACCCGCTCGGGAGCGCATTCGAGCCAGTCGAGGAGCAAGAGGTCGGCCAGGCAACCCCAGCGCACCCGGTCGTCCCAAGCGTTGCGGTCCGCAGGCTCGCTGCCGGCAAGCCGGCTGGCGAGCGACCAGGCGAAGTCGAGCCTGCCTTTGGGGATGGGCGCACTGGCCAGGTTCTGGTCGAGGCGGGCGAGCGCATCGGTGAAGGAACCCTGGAGATAGGCGCGTTTGCGGACGACCAGATCGGCATAGTGTCCCTGGGCTTCATCCTCCAGACCCGCCTGCAGCAGCGTCGAGATGGTGTAGCGCTGCAAGGCCGGCGAATGGGGGTCTTCCTGTGCCAGCTTGCGCAGCAGCGTGGCCGCCTCGTCATAGTGGCGTGCCAGCCGCAGCGCGCGTGCCAGCAGCATCTTGAGATTGCGCAGATCCGGCGCCAGCGCGCTCGCCTGCCTGAGGACGTCGACAGCCTCTTCATTCTGGCGCAGCCTGAGCAGGGTCTCGCCGAGGGTGCGCAGGAGAAGCACGTCCTTGGCGGCCTTGTCGCGTGCCTGGCGCAGGTGCTCGAGGATCTCCGCGTCTTCCCCGCCGAGTGACAGCATCGCATTGGCGACGACGAGGTGCAGCCTGGGCGACTCCCCGCCCTGTTCCAGCGCCTTGCGGCCGATGGCCAGCGCCTCTTCGTGGCGCCCCGCCAGTTGCAGGACCTGGGCGACTTCGAGGGCGAGGTCGGCGGTAAGGTCGGGCTGGTCCTGCAAGCGCTCGACGATGACGAGACTTGTATCGAGATCACCCGCTCGCGCTAGAGCGATCAGGCAGAGCTGAGCCAGCCGTGCATGGTCCGGGCTGCGGTCGGCATAGCGGCGTGCGAAGTCGCGGGCGGCGTCGAAATCGGTCGCCTGGACCAGGGCCTGCAGCCGCACCGCCGCGATGGCGAGATTGTCGGGGTCGAGTTCTCCGGCCCGTTCGATATGCGCCTGGCCTGCGTCGCGGCGGCCGGCACGCATCATCACGCTGCCAAGCGTGAGGAGGTCGTCGCTGGAAGAGGGATTGGCCTCGACCAGGCGTTCCAGGAAGAGGCGGGCGGTGTCGAGTTCACCGGCGCGCATGGCGGGGGCGACGACCAGGCGGCGGACCTGGTTGCGGTTGCGCGGAATGGCGGCCACGGGCGGCGTCAGCAAGGCGAGAGCGTCCTGCATCCGGCCGTCACCGGCCAAAGCGAGGACATCGTCGATCGCCTGCCTGGCATCCGCAGCCTTGGTATCTTGTTCGGTCATTCGCTTCATGCGTTGTCGCCTCGCGGATTAGCGGTCGAGATAGGCATCGACGGTCAGTTCCAGCATGCGGCGCATGGAAAAGCGTTCGCGGGACCATTTCGCCACATTGGCGGCGAGTTCCGCGCGGTCCTGATGGTCGCGGCGCCAGGCCAGCACTTCGCCGGCGATGGCATCCGGTTGCAGATTGTCGATCGAAGGCAACACGGTGCCGCTCACTCTCGGCATCAGCGTTTCGGCCGCGCCACCTGCCGGCGTGGTCACGACCGGAACCCCGCTGAACTGCGCTTCGATCAGCACGTTGGGCAGGCCTTCATGGCGCGACAACAGCAGGAAGACGTCCATATGCGACAGCCAATGGCCGACGCGGGGGGAGCGGCCGGTGAACAGCACGCGATCGGCGATGCCCAATTCCTCGGCATAGGCGGTCGCTTTGCCGAGCAGGGGGCCGTCACCCACCAGGATGAAGCGGGCATCGGGCACGCGGGCGGCGAGGCTCGCGGCGGTCTCCAGCCAGAGCAGCGGGCGCTTGTTGTCGTCAAATCGCATGACCGAGCCGACGGTGAAGCCGGCCTTGACCTCGAAGCTCTCAAGCTTTTGGGTCAGGGCCAGGGTCTTCTCGTCGGTTGCCGTGCTCAGGGGATCGAGCCCGTTGGGAATGATGCGCACCGAGCCGCGCGGCAGTTTGAGCCAGGCTTCGTAGCGCTCGCCGGCGGCCTGGGAATTCGCCACGATGGCAACGCCCCGTGCCGAGAGCAGCGAGCGATAGACCGCCTCATATTCAGGCTTGTTGCGTTCGAAGCGATCTTCCGGCGGCAGCGTGCGCACGCCGAGCAGGATGCGCGGCACGCCGGCCAGCAGGGCGGCGAGGCCGGTGGCGAGGACCGAGCCGTCCTGCCAGATATGCACGATGTCGGGGCGGATATAGTTCAGTGCGTCGGTAAGGCGGACCACGCCCGTCCGCATCTGCGTCGGAAGGTGGTCGAGGAAGCCGATCAGCTCCTTGACGCGGGAATAGCGCGGGCGTCCGCCATATTCGGCAAACAACGAATATTCATGGATCTGCAGGCCCGCTTCCACGAATTGCGGCACGAAGAAATCGGCACCGGCACGCGAATGCAGCGAGCTGCAGACCACATGGATGGGGCCCATGATGTCGGTATCGGCGATCGGGCTGGCCGAGTGGATCGCCCGGTTCAGGCCGAGCGCCGTGTTGGTGAACTGGCGTTCGGCCCCGCCCGATCCCAGGCTGCCATTGATCAGCACCACCGGCCCGACGAAGCGGCGCGGCTCGAAGTCCGCGGTCGCCGCCCGCTGGGCGATGGCCATCTCGAACACGCGCTCGATCACCAGATTGGGCAAATGGTCGTCGCTGTCGGCGTGATCGGGCACGAGTTCGCTGAGGCTGCGCAGGTCCTGTTCGATCCGCGCCTGCGTCTGGGCGATGTGCTTGGTCTCGCCGAACTTGTCGCGTGCGAACTCGATGATCTCGCGCGCCCGCATCGGCTGTCCCAGCGAGACATAGAGGCGTCCGAGCGCGACCAGCACGGATTCGGGTGTGTTGTCCATTTCGACGAGCTGGCCGAAGGCGGCCTCGGCGCCGTCGAAATCCTTCAATTCGATCAGGCCGCGGCCATAGATCAGCAGCTGCGAGGGATCTTCCGGCTCTTCGGGGAAGCGCTCGCTGTGAAGTGTCCTGCCGGCATCGACCCCGTCGATGCGGATGGTCCAGCGCAGCACGCGGAAGAAGGCTTCGCGCGAGGTCGGGAAGCGCTCGTCGATGCCGCGCCAGACCAGGAGGGCACGCGGGTCCTGCACGCGTTCGAGCGCCCGGGCGACCAGGGCCTGGAAGCGCTCCTCGCGCGGATGCTTGATCACATAGGGAAGCAGCTTGTCGAGGGCCTCGGTGAGTTCGGGCAGCCGGCGCATTGCGTTGGAGATGTCGCGGGCCCGGTTGACTTCGGCTGTGGTCACGCGCTGCACGCCATTGCCCGCGCGCAGGCCGTTGGCCACCGCGGCCGAAACGATGTCGCGTGCCGAGATCTCGTGGGCTACCGGTGCCGACGTGGCGCCGCTTGCGCCGGCGTCATCCACCGGCTGCACGGCAGGCTGGGTGCGGAAGGCCATCATGACGAGGGAACCGCCCGGGCCTTGCGGAGCCGTTCGACCAGCGCGTTTGCCGATGACAAGGCACGCCACTCCTCAGCCCGGCTCGCGCTCTTGTCCTGCTGCGCATGGCGCAGCGAAGCGTCACCGGCGAGCCGGCGCAGCGTTTCGGCCAGGCCGTCCTCGCCGTCCTCGATCCAGACCGCGGCATTGCCCAGGATGGCGCGGGCCACCGGGCCGTCGGACGCCACGATGGTCTTGCCATGCATGAGGGCATCGACGAGGTCGAACCGGGTCCGTTCGCTCCGGGCCACACCCGCCAGGGCGGGCGTAACGAAGATGTCGATCGCCTTGTAGGCCTCGGCGATGGAGCCGACCTTGGGACGGCCGGGGAAGAGCACGCGCTCGCCATGGCCCATATGGCTCAGGCGCTCATGCAGCTTGAGGAAGCGCGAACCCACGCCGAAAACCGCCAGCCCGGCGTCGATCCCATGGCCCACGAGCTTGTCGAAGGCATCGGCGATGCCGTCCAGGTCGAGGTCGTCATAGGGATCGCCGACATAGCCAAGGACCAGCCGGTCCTTGAGGGCCGGGTCGCTGCGCCAGGCGGGAGTCTTCTCGTCGTGCTTGAAGGCGGGTGCATTCTCGCCCAGCAACAGGAGCTTTTCGGCCGGCACGCCCCGGGCTGAGAGGGCCTCCGTGGCGCCGGGCCAGCGGGCCAGCATCAGGCTCGCCTCCGCCACTAGGACGTCGTCCGCCTGTCGAAAGAGCGCTTCGCGGTCGTTGGCGGGCGCGGCATCGGCCGTCGATGCCAGGCGCTGGCAATCGAGAACGAGATCGGTGCCCGTCATGCGGGTGGCGATGGCGGCGGGATAAGCCGCCTCCAGCTCACCGGATACCATGATGACGTCGGCTTCCAGTGTCCTGGCGATCCGTCCGAGCGCCACGCCGGCCTCGCGGGCATATTGATCGATGATGGCCGGAGCGGCCTCTATCGGCGCCATGCGGTGATAGGCGATGCCATCCACCATGTCGGGGCCGGATTTGCGTGAGGCGCCAGTGTTGCGGACGGGATAGCCGGGCTGGGTCACCACCCGCACCGAACAGCCAAGGCTCGTCAGATCCTGGGCCAGGGCATGCGTGCGCATGCTGGTGGCAGACCAGTGATAGGGCAGGGATTGCGGCACATAGAGCAGGATATTGAGACGCGTGCCCTGTGCCTTGCGTGATACGGGCTTGGGCAGGCGAATGCCCTGGCCCTTGAACCGTTCGAGCGCCATCAGCTCTTCATAGCGGCGCGTTTCCGTCGCATTGAGGGCAGCGCCGGCGCGCAGGGCTTCCTGGAGAATGGCACTGGCCTCGTCGATCGAGCCGGTATCCATGAGCGTGAAGGCCAGGAGCTTGATCCGTCCCTCGTTCGGGTCGGCCTCGGCGGCGGCCTTGGCGAGCGCGACGGCCGCGGCCGGATCGGCGGTTCTGGCCTGCTTGGCCAGGTCGAGCAGCACGCGCGACAGCACGCTGCCACGCGGGCGCTGGTCGTGGATCCAGCGCTCGGCTGCGGCCAGGCCGTCCTTCTGCGCCTTGGCGAGGGCGATCTCGGACAGTTGCAGATATTCGGGGGCTGCACCGGTCGGCACCAGATCGGCCGGCAGCGAGAGGGAATGACGATAGTCGCGATACCATTCGGCGATGCGGGCCGGCAGGCGCATGCCATCGCGCCAGCTCGAAAAGCCGGTCATCATCACCTGGCCGAGCCGGTATGTATGGCCTTCACGCAGCTTGGCGATGCGCTGCTCGGCGTGTTTCCAGACGCTGCGCGTGTCGAGCACGGCCAGTTCCGCGCTGCGCTTGGCCTCGCGATAGACGTCGAGGTCGCGTTCCAGCTGCTGCAGCCGGGTGGTGAGGGCGACATTGTCCTCGGCCAGGGAACGCTCGGCCAGTTCGGCTTCGAGTTCCCTGATGCGCCGTGTCGCGGCCGCCTCGCGGTCGAGCGCGGCCTGGAGCTCGGTGTCGGAAGAAGAAGCCTGCAACGTTGAAACGGCTGCAAGCTTGGCTTTATGGCGAGCGGGAGAACCGGAACCGTGCAGGGCGCTGCCCATGGCAATTGCCGCCCCTTCGAGCTGGCTGTCGTCGAAGGAGGTCGTCCTGGAACTTACATGTTCTGCCGGCACATCGCCGTTACGATGCAGCTTCGGCGCTTCGGTCACTCTGCTCACCTTGATCTCCGGCTCCTCAGAACAAGGCGCGTTCAGGGAGAACGCGCCTTTGCTCCAACTTTTCGTTCGGATGCGTCTTGCGAGGGCCGGCGCGAACGCCGGATCGCAGGAGGCTCTGGGCTCAGCTCGCCAGCTTGAGGTTCAGCAAGCCTTCCAGGTTCTTGCTGGCGCTGTTGTCCGGGGCGAGCTCGCGGCTGCGGGTCACGGCCGCCGAGGCCGTGGCGAGATCGCCGGCCCGGTGGCTCGCGCGCGCCAGATGCAGCCAATGGGTGGCCGAGTCCGGCTTGAGCTCGAGCACGCGCTGGTAGTAGTTGGCCGAGTCGGCGAAGGCGTGCGTCTGGTAGAGATGATGCGCCACCGCCGTCAGGGCCGGCACGTTCTCCGGATCGATCTGGAGCAGGAGATAGGCGACCTCGGCAGCCTCCGCCGGGCGCTTCTCGCGGCGATGGGCGCTCAGCTCCTTGGAAAGGATCGCCGCGACCTTGCGGCGCAGCAGCTGCAGTTCGTCGTCGTCCTGGCCGACCTTAGCCAGCAGGGCCAGATGGAGCGCTGCCTGGCGGGCCTCGCCGCCGCGCAGGGCGAGCTTGGCGGCGCGACGGACGCGCTGGATCAGGCGGCCGACGTAGTCGACCTCGGGCGCGGCCAGGCCGGCCTGATAGAGGGTCACCAGGCCCGTATATTCGAGCTCGGCTTGTCCGGCGGCACGGGCGAGGCGCTTGGCGGCAACCTGATCGGTGGGATCGATGTCGAGCAGACGCGACCACAATTCAAGGGCGCGTTCCGGGGTACCGGTCCGTTCGGCTGCAGTCGCCAGACGCTTGGTCGCCGTGGGATGGCGTGGATCCACCTTGAGGACCTGTTCCCAAGCGGCCGCAAAGCCGGCGGGATCCTGTTCGAGATCGGTCTGCTTGGCCTGGTCCACCACGTCGTTGCGCAGGGCGATGATACGCTTGCGCAGGACCGGATCGGCGGGAGCCACCGCGTTGCCGAGGCGAAGCACGCGACGATAGCCGTCCTGGTCACCCGCCCGGTCGAGCTCGGCGGCGGCCTTGGCGAGATTGCTGCCGACCCGTGCGGTGATGTCGTCGAAACCCTCGATCGTGCCGGCATCGGCATGACGAATGGCGATCAGGACCTTGGCAGCGTCCTCGACCTGCTGGCTGCTCAGGAGCTTCTTGGCTGCCAGGAACGCGGTCGAGGGATGCGCTTCGGCAGCGGCGATTGCCGATTGTGCGACCTTGTCGAGCTGGCCGGCATTGATGGCCGCTCTCAGACGCATCTTCAGCGCATTGGCATGACTGGGCGAAATCGCCAGCAATTTGTCGGCCTCGGCGATCACCGCGTCCCAGTTCGAAGCCTGCCAGGCATCGCGCATGGTTTCGAGATGGTTGCGCAATTCCGGCGCCGAAGGCGAGATGCGCCGCTTCGACTGGGTCCAGCTTGCAGGGCCGGGAATGACGCTATGGCCGAAGGAGGCTTTCGAGAAGGCGTCGTTCGCAATGTCCATCTTCTATCTCACTCGTCATATTGCCTGGGTAGGCACTCGGCGATCACCACATGTGATCAATTGATCTGATCGTAAGGAAGCGACCAGAAACGTTCGGTACGAATCTGTGTGTATTTTTGGGCCAGGAGGCCAGTTAAGCACCTGAATTTGACGGCATAGTGGCAATAATTAAACAAAAATTAATTAAATTATATTTCTAATAGTTCGCAAATTAGGATATTATATTTGAAAATATACATTTAATTTCGATTTTAAGTTTTGTTTTCGCCGACTGACGCTGGCGATTTGCTTGCTGCCGGGTTGTCATCGACGACGGGACTCAGCGGGCACGGGCTCTCTTGTATTTCCGCGGTTGCTCGGCCGGAGGATCTGCCGCCGGCGGACTTGCCAACAAATCCACGGTTCGCTGCACCATCAGGGTGGTGGAGAAACGCTCGGAAGCAATTTGCCGGATGCGGTCCGCAAGGCTCGGATCCGAATGCCGCCAGTCGACGACGTGCCCGACCTTGGCGCACAAGGCGTCGAGATCGACGGCCTCGACCGTGTCGGTGGCCAGCCCCGTCACACCCGGCGTGAAGGTTTCGCAGGCGCCGCCTGCCGGGGTGGTCACCACCGGAATGCCAGCGAGCTGGGCTTCGATCAGCACGTTGGGCAGGCCCTCGAAACGCGACAGCAGCACGAAGGCATCCATCTTCGCCAGCCAATAGCCGACGCTGGCCGAACGGCCCACGAACAGTATCCGGTCGGCGATGCCGAGTTCGGCTGCACGCTGGCGTACGCGGGGCAGCAGAGGGCCGCTGCCGACCAGAACGAAGCGGGCATTCGGACGGGCCTCATGATAGGCGTGGACGAAATCGATCCAGAGTTCGGGGCGTTTGTCGACATCGATGCGAAAGACGCCGCCAATCGTCTCGGTGGCATCCGCAGTGCGGCGCTGGAATTTCTGCCAGCGCTCCTCGTCGGTCTCGTTCGGTTCGGGCGGCAGGTGCTCGACCCCGTTGTGAACGATGGTGAAACGCTCCTGCGGCAGGTCGAGCCACTCGCAATAGGCCTTGGCGGCCGCATGGCTGTTGCTCATGAACTCGACGCCGGGAATCCGAGCCAGGGCCCGATACATCGGCTCATATTCACCCCGGAACAGATGGGGCCGCAAAACCGGCGGCAGGCCGCGTACATTGAGGACGATGCGGGGGACGCCGGCCACGAGTGCCGCCAGGGCAGCGAACAGGACGGCGCCGTCCTGCCAGATATAGGCGACCTCGGTTTCGTGCCGCCGAAAATGCTCGACCAGGCGTTGCGTGCCGAAGGCCGCATGGACCGGCACCAGGGACAGCAAATGCCGGAGATCGCTCTCCTCGGGCACGAGTTCCGCCGGGCGGGCCGGCGTCATGTTGTCGATCTGATAGGCCTCGACCTGCTCGCAGGCGATCATGGGCAGAAAGAAGTCGTGATTGTTCTCGCGGCTAAGCGATTTGACCACGACCTGAATCGGACCGCGGATCTGCCGGCCGGAGATGCTGCCGCTTTCGCGCCGGGTGCGTTCCAGCCGGGCTGCGGTTCGGGCAAGCTGGCGTTCCGCTCCGCCGGTGCCGAGGCTGCCTGTGATAAGCGAGACGGAGCCGAGCCGGCCTGGCGCCACCGAACGCACGGATCGGTTGCGGAAGATGTCGATGGCCGCCCTCAGCACCACGATGCGGGCGGGGATGCCGCAGGTCTGCCAGTCCGGTACATGCCGGCCGAGCACCTCCATGCCCTTGCGCAGCTCCTCGGCCATGACCGAGGCGTTCTTGGGGGCTTGCCCGGTCGCCAGCAGCCGGTCCAGGATCAACAGGGCTTCGGTTAATTCTCCCCATTCGCGCAACCGCTTGGCATAGACGAGCGGCGCGTTCTTGGAATCCGGGAAATCGGCCAGGGTCGAGACGAACAGCGCCTTGGCTTTGGCGATTTCACGCAGTTCGACGAAAAGCTCGGCCTTGCCGAGGCGACGATCGACGTCCGAGGGCACGCCGGGGTAATGACGCTCGAGGATCTCGAGCCCCTCGGCAATGCGCTGATGCCGCGACAGCCAGCGCAGGCGATATTGCAGGGCCCGGTAATTGTCGGGGAATTTTTCGTGGACGCCGGTCCACAGCTCCAGCATGCCCTCGCGGACGCGGGTCATCTCGGCGACGAGAGCGTGGGAGAGATTGACGTCCAACTCCCCCGGAAAGCGGGAGAGCAGATATTTCAGGCGCGGCAGCGCAACCTGGGCGGTTTCGACATTGTCGGCACGCTTGACCAGATCGGCGCATTCGGCGCGCACGGCTTGCGAATAGACGTCGGAAGCGGAAAACCAAGCGTGGCCATTTTCATGGACCGCGAGTAAAGGCACCTCGGCGGTCTCCGACGATGGAAATCTGTTAGGTTTCAAGAGTGCCTGTCCCGTGGTTGCCCATGTATAGATTCCATACTCAATCATTAATTCCATAAAGATCAGATAATCTTTACAAAAGAATGACGCAAGTAAGGCAACTATTTGGTTTTCAACTGATGATTATCTAGGCGACTACAGAAAGAAATTTGGACTGTTTCTGTGAACAATTCCAATTTCGCTCGTTTTCCCCTCGGGCGGCATCATGTCCGTTTTGGACGGTTGGTGGTTGCGGCGCGTGGCGATGGATCGCCCCGCATGACCGCGCCGAATGGCCGCTCGGTACAGGCTCTGCGGATATTGCAATGCAGCAATGTCCGCGCAGCCGGATAGAGCGTCGGGGCTCTGGCTGTTGGATGGGCAGCGTGAGCGAGGGGTACTGCTGCGCCCAGAAACGTCGATAGCGCACAGGCCACTTTCGCCATCCGTCCTCCGATTCAACCAATGCCCCATACGGCACGATTCATCAGTACCTATGGCATTGCCAACCTCAGCGAGTCGGCTTTTTAGACTCATCGAAAATGGATTGCAAGCTTATAATGTTCTCCCCTTGGTGAAGCCAGCTTTGAATGATTGCAAATAGGCTGATCAAACCCCATTTTGTTCATCTATATGAACGATATGGGTATAACAGAAGAAATATGCTGTATTTACACTGACCATATTCTGACCATATTGTGTATGTTGAGTTTGATTGGCTGACTGTTGATGAATCTTTTATGACCGGGGTGTGATCAGTTGCGAGGCAGGGAAGTATGAGGCGGCTCGATTTCGGGCTGCCGTTCCACGTGTTTTGGCGCTGTGTCCGGACCGGTTGCCGTAGGGTGGGCAATCCAACACCAGCCTGTTGCGGCAAGGGATTTTGGCGGCTGGCCATCAACTTCATGACAACAAATCGGCAGGGGGTGGCGGGCACTTCGTGAGGTGCCGGAAGCTTGCTCGGATGTCTGGCAAAACCCGCCCTGCGGCCTTGGCCCGAGGCGGGTTGCGGCCGTCTGTCGTTACAAAACGTAAGGCATTTTGAATATGCCTTCTATCCAGAGTTCCTTAATCGAAAACACGATTGTTTTGATTCGGATCAAGATAAGGTAGAGCACATGTGTGGTATTGTTTGTGTTCTTGGCAACGAATCAGTGGCCATGCCGCTGGTGGATGCGTTGCGAAGACTGGAATATCGGGGGTATGATTCCGCCGGTATTGCGACCCTGGAGGGCGGCGCCATTGTCCGCCGGCGCGCCGAGGGCAAGCTGGTCAATCTCGAGGCCAAGCTCGGCCAGGCACCGCTCAAGGGCACCAGCGGTATCGGCCATACGCGTTGGGCGACACACGGCAAGCCGACGGAGGACAATGCCCATCCTCATGCGACCGAGCGGGTGGCTGTCGTTCATAACGGCATCATCGAGAATTTCCGCGAGTTGCGGGATGAATTGAGCGCAGATGGCGCCGATTTCCAGTCGGAAACCGATTCCGAGGTCATCGCGCATTTCGTCACGCGCGAGCTCGAGAAGGGCCAGTCGCCGATCGAGGCCGTGCAGGCCTGCCTCAAGCGCATTCGTGGTGCCTTCTCGCTCGGCTTCCTGTTTGCCGGGGAGGATGATCTCATCATCGGTGCCCGGCTGGGGCCGCCGCTGGCAGTCGGCTATGGCAACGGCGCGATGTTCCTGGGATCGGATGCTATCGCCCTCGGTCCACTGACGAATACTTTCGCTTATCTTGAGGATGGCGATAGTGTCGTGATTACCCGCTCCACCGCAACGATCTACGACGCCGGGTTCAATCAGGTCGAACGCCCCATCCAGAAGGCGGAGATTTCGGCGGCCATCGTCGAGAAGGGCAATTATCGCCATTTCATGGCCAAGGAGATCCACGAGCAGCCCGAGGTGATTTCCCATACCTTGGCTTCCCTGGTCGACATGACCAGCGAAACCGTTCGTTTGCCGGACCTGCCTTTCGATTGGAAGAACCTCAGTCGCCTGACCATCTCGGCCTGCGGTACGGCGTCCTTCGCCGGGCAGGTGGCGAAATACTGGTTCGAGCGCTATGCCCGCCTGCCGGTCGAGGTCGATATCGCCTCGGAATTTCGCTATCGCGAAGCGCCGCTCGAAAAGGGTGGATTGTCGCTCTTCGTCTCCCAATCGGGCGAAACCGCCGATACCATGGCGGCCTTGCGCTACTGCCAGGAGAATGGCCAGCATACGCTTGCCGTCGTCAATGTGCCGACCTCCACGATGTCGCGCGAGGCGGACGCCATGGTGCGCACGCTTGCCGGTCCCGAGATCGGCGTCGCCTCCACCAAGGCCTTCACCTGCCAGCTGGCCGTGCTCGCCTGCCTGGCGATCGGTGCGGGCAAGGCTCGCGGGACGCTGACGCCCGAGGCGGAAAAGGAACTGGTGCAGGCCCTGATCGAGGCACCGCGCCTGATGGCGGAGGCGCTCCGCCTCGATCATGAGATCGAGGCCTGCGCGCGCGATCTCTCCAAGGCCAAGGACGTGCTCTATCTCGGCCGCGGCACCAGTTTCCCGCTCGCTCTGGAAGGTGCGCTGAAACTCAAGGAAATCAGCTACATCCACGCCGAGGGTTATGCCGCGGGCGAACTCAAGCACGGCCCGATCGCGCTCATCGACGAGAGCATGCCGGTGGTGGTGATTGCTCCCTTCGATGCGATCTTCGAGAAGACCGTCTCGAACATGCAGGAGGTCGCCGCGCGCGGCGGGCGTATCATCCTGATCACAGACGAAGAAGGGGCCAAGGCCGCCTCGCTTCCGGGCGCCAAGACAATCGTGATGCCGGTAATGCCGTCGGTGGTTTCGCCACTGGTCTATTCCGTGCCGATCCAGCTTCTGGCCTATCATGCAGCAGTGCTGATCGGCGCGGATGTCGACCAGCCGCGCAACCTCGCCAAGAGTGTGACGGTGGAGTAGGCGCCGGACCGGCAAAGCGTTCGGCGATTTGACGGGAGACCTTGAATCGCGAGGACGCGTCGAAACGGAGAGACGGAGCAAAACGGCGCCCTGCGATGAAGACGTTTTGCTCGTGAGACCGCGGCATCGGGCCGGAATGACGCTGTAAAAAGGCAGTTCGACCGGCCCGATGCATCTGCAGGTAAGATCAGTAACGCGGAAACAATAACTGAGGCGCTGCAGGAATGACGCTGCAGCCATGCCTCGAAACCTCAGGGTTATCACATGAGCCGCAAATATTTCGGCACGGACGGCATCCGTGGCCTGGCCAATAGTGTCATTACGCCGGAACTGGCGATGAAGGTCGGCATGGCGGCCGGCCTCGCCTTCCAGCGCGGCGACCACCGCCATCGCGTGGTGATCGGCAAGGATACCCGCCTGTCGGGCTACATGATCGAGAACGCGCTGGTGGCGGGCTTTACCGCCGTCGGCGTCGACGTGATGCTGCTGGGCCCGATGCCCACCCCGGCTGTCGCCATGCTCACCAATTCGCTGCGCTGCGATATCGGCGTGATGATCTCGGCCTCGCACAATCCCTATGAAGACAACGGCATCAAGCTGTTCGGTCCCGACGGCTTCAAGCTGTCCGATGAGACCGAGCGTGCCATCGAGGCGCTGATCGACACCAACCTGTCCTCGCGGCTGGCCGGCTCGCGCGATCTCGGCCGGGCCCGCCGCATCGACGACGTGCATGCCCGCTATATCGAATTCGCCAAGCGCACCTTGCCGCGCGGTTTGCGCCTCGACGGCCTCCGGGTGGTGGTCGACTGCGCCAATGGCGCCGCCTACAAGGTCGCCCCGGAAGCCTTGTGGGAACTCGGGGCGGACGTCATTCCGATCGGTGTCGAGCCTGATGGCTACAACATCAACCGGGATGTCGGCTCGACCGCGCCGAGGGCTCTCGCCCAGAAAGTGCGGGATCTGCGCGGCGATATCGGCATCGCCCTCGACGGTGACGCCGATCGCGTCCTCATGGTCGACGAGAAGGGGCATGTCATCGACGGCGACCAGCTGATGGCGGTGGTGGCCTCGGACTGGAAGGACGAGGGCAAGCTCACCCAGCCCGGCATCGTCGCCACGGTGATGTCCAATCTCGGCCTGGAGCGCTATCTCGGCGGGCTCGGCCTGCAGCTCGAGCGTACGGCGGTCGGCGACCGCTACGTGCTCGAACGCATGCGGGCGCAGGGCTACAATGTCGGCGGCGAGCAGTCGGGCCACATCATCCTGTCCGATTTCGCCACCACCGGCGACGGCCTGGTCGCCGCCTTGCAGGTGCTGGCGGTGCTCAAGAAGGCCGATCGCCCGGTCAGCGAAGTCTGCCACCGTTTCGATCCGCTGCCGCAGATCCTCAAGAACGTGCGGATTCGTCGTCGCAAGGTGCTTGATGATCCCAAGGTCGCTGCCGTGATCGAGGGCGCGCGCAAGCAGCTCGGCGATGGCGGCCGCCTGGTCATCCGTCCCTCCGGTACCGAACCGGTCATTCGCGTCATGGCCGAGGCCGACGACCGTGCGAATGTCGAGACTGCCGTGGACGAGGTGATCGACGCCATCACCAAGGCCGCCGCCTGATTCTTTCGGGGGGCGGATCGGAAGATTCGCCCCCACGATTGCAATCAGGTCGCAGGGAGTGGCCATTAGACCTTGCGTCAACGCAAAGCTGGTTTGCTCGGCTGCGCAGGCACAGGGATGCTGGCTCGGCCGTTCAGCGCGCGAATTTGCGTATGAGCGCGACCAGTTGGGGCTCGTCGATCAGCAGGGCAGCGTCCTCCGGTGAGAGCCATTTGCGCAAACGCTGGGTCTCCTCGGGCCAGCTTTCGAGTTCGTTTTCGACCTTCAGCGGATAGACGTCGACCTCCACCATGCCGAAATGGCTCTTGAAGCGCTTCCAATAGCGATATTGGCCGATCGGCTTGCGCTTGATCTTGCCGAGGATGCCGGCTTCCTCCAGAGCTTCGCGCTCGGCCCATTTCCAGGTCTTGGGGCCCTCGGCCCAGCCTTTGGGAATGATGAAGCGGCGGGTCTGACGCGAGGTGAGCACCAGCACCTCGATGCCGCCGCCCTTGCGCCGGCGAAAAGGCAGGGCGGCGACCTGCCGAAGCGGGGTGCCGCTTGTCAGCGCCTTTTGATTCTTGCCCCTCGGCTTCGCCATCGCCGCCCCCCCGCTCAGGCGCCGTGTTTGCGGATGGCGGCCGAGATCTGCGCCAGGCCCTGCTTCAGCTCGTCCTCGAGCGGATAGGCAAAGCCGATGCGCAGATGGTTGCGTGGCATTTCGAACCAGTGCCCGGGACCGACATAGGTGCCGAAGCTCTCCAGCAGATCCTTGTAGAAGGCGTCGAAGTCGAAGCCAGCCTGATGGCGGAAGCGAGGAAAGCAGACCACGCCGCCCTTGGGCCCCACCCATTGGAGCTTGGGGTCGCCCGCGATCCAGTCGCGCATGATGGCGAGGCGGTCGGCGATCAATCCGGCCTGTTCCTCGAGAAAAGGGCCGCGTTGTTCGAGCACGCTGCCGGCGATCCATTCGTCCACCACGCTGCCGCAGATGCCGATCTGTTCCTTGGCGGCGAGGAAGCGCTCCTGCAGCTCGGCGTCGCGCGTGATGATCCAGCCGACGCGGATGCCCGGCACGCCATAGGCCTTGGAGAGCGAGGAGACGCTGATGGCGGCCGGGCTCAGCGAGGCCGCCACCGGCAGGATCCCGCCATGGCTGAGGTCGCGATAGGTTTCGTCGACCAGCAGCTTGCAGCCGGCCTGCTCGACCAGGGCGATCAGCCCTTCGAGTTCGGCCCGGCCGAGCATGGTGCCGGTCGGATTATGCGGACAGGTCACGCTGACATAGCGGGTTTGCGGCTTGATCGCCTCGGCGACCTTGGCAAGGTCGAGCGCAAAGCCCTGGTCGAAATCGAGATCGACATAGGTGATCGCGCAGCCGATCGCACGGGGCGTCTCGATATTGGTGGCGTAATTGGGCCTGACCACGACGAGATGGTCGCTCGGCGACAGCAATGTCGTGGCGATGATGAACAGGGCGCCGGCCGCGCCCGCGGTGACGAGTACATCGTCGGGCGAGAGGCGTTCGGCCTGCGAGGCGATCAGGCGGCGCAGGCGCTCCTCACCGCGATGTTCGCCGTAGAACAGCGTGAGATCGGGAATATCGAGGCCGAAATCGGAGAGTTTCCTGTCGCGGACCGAGCTCTCTGAGAGGTTGTAGCGGATACGGTCATAGCCATACTCCTCCGGCGCCTCCTTCTCGATCACCATGCGGGCATATTTCATCGCTGTTTCTCCCGCTCAGGATTTCGCTGCGAAGCGGGTGAGTGCCTCGAGGGTGGCATCGACCTCGGCCATGCTGGTGTAGTGCGACAGGCCGAGGCGGGCGACGCCGCCGCTCTCGCGCAGGCCGAGGGCACCCGACGCCTCATGCGCATAGAAATCGCCGGCCCAGCCGAAGATGTTCTGGGCAGCAAGGTGCTCCATGGTCGCCTGCGGTGTCCGGCTTTCCAGGCGGAAGCTGAAGGTCGGCACGCGCGCATCGAGCCGGTTGCGGCTGGCAATGCCGAAGAGCCTGAGCCCGGCGATGTCGGCGATGCCGGCCAGGAAGCGGTCCATCAGCCCGGCTTCATAGGCCGTGGCGGCCTGCAGCCCGGCCACGATGCGGCTGCGGAGCGGCTGGCTAGCCTCCACGCCGCCGAAAGCCTCGCCGAGCCAGGCCATGTGCTCGATGGCGGCCCGCGTACCGGCGAGTGCCTCGAAGGACGGCGTGCCCGGCGCAAGACGCCAGGGCATGTCGGTCGAGGCAGGACGGACCTTGAGGGGGACCAACCTGTCGCGCAGGTCGGCCCGGACATAGAGCACGCCGGCATGAGGGCCGAAGAACTTGTAGGCCGAGCAGGCGAGGAGGTCGCAGCCGATCGCCTTGACGTCGACCGGAATATGCGGGGTCGACTGCACCGCATCCACCATGGTCACCGCGCCCACCGCCTTGCCGGCGGCGACGATGCGGGCGACGTCATTGATGGTGCCGAACATGTTGCTGGCATGGTTGCAGGCCACCAGCCGGGTGCGTGGCCCGATCAGCCGGTCGAGCGCCTCATAGCGATATTCGTAGGTCTCCGGATCGAAATCGAGCCAGCGTACGGTGACGCCGCGTTCCTCGGCGGCGATCAGCCAGGGGCCGACATTGCCGTCATGGTCCATGCGAGTGAGGACGATCTCGTCGCCTTCCTGCCAGTCGCGCGCGATCATGCGCGAGAAATGGAAGAGCAGCGAGGTGCTGTTCAGCCCGTATACGATCTCGTCAGCCGCCGCGCCGAGCAGGGCTGCGGCTGCCCGATAGGCTCCGGCGAGGATATGATCGCTATCCTGCGAGGTGCGGAAGGGACCGCCTTCGTTGGCGCAGCTGTCGACCAGCACGCGCGTCATCGCCTCGACGACGCGACGCGGTACCTGCGAGCCACCGGGCGCGTCGAGATAGATGCGTGGCTTGCCGTCGTCGCGGAGCGAAAGCGCCGGGAAGGTCGCCCGAACGGCCTGGATGTCCCAAGGGCTTGTGGTCACGGTCAAATCCTTCCTGGCGTCAGCGGCTGGCGCGCAAAGCGGGAGCCCGCGTGGACAGGCGGGCGAGCACCTGCTCGTGCAAGGCCGGCGTGGCGCTGGCGGCAATGGCCTGGCGGCCGGAGCGGATGGTCAGTTCCTCGCCCTGCCAGGTGCTGATGACGCCGCCGGCATTGCGGACGATCGGGACCAGCGCGCAATAGTCGAAGGCGTCGAGGCCGCCATCGGTGCTGATGTCGAGTGCACCATCGGCGACGCGGCCATAGGCATGGCAGCCGCCGCCATAGACGCACCAGCGGGTCTGGCTGCGCAGGTCCTGGAACGCAGCCTGTTCGGCCGCGTCGAAGGGCTCGGGATTGCCATTGGCCAGGATCGCGTTTGCCAGTTCGGTGCAGGCGCGCGTACGGATTGGCTTGCCGTTCAGCGTGCTGGGAATGCCGTCGGCGCCGATCCAGCGTTCACGGGTGACGGGGTTGTCGATCACGCCGAGCACCGGCACGCCGCGAAAAGCGAGGGCGACCAGGGTGCCGAAGGTCGGGATGCCGGTGATGAAGGCCTTGGTGCCGTCGATGGGGTCGATCACCCAGACCCATTCGGCATCGAGATCGGCCGGTTCGAATTCCTCGCCGAGAATGCCGTGCTGGGGATATTGCTGCGCGATCTGGGCGCGCAGCGCGGTTTCGACCCGCCGATCGATCTCGGTGACCGGGCTGGCATCGTCCTTGGTAAGAAAATCGCGCTGATTGGCGAGGGCCTTGCGGATGATGGCGCCGCTGGCGTCGGCGAGGGTGCCGGCGAAGGTGGTGAAGGCTTCGAGATCAGGTCGCTGCATGGGAGCTTTCGGCAAGGTTGGGATGTGTCTGGACGAGGGGACGTCTATGCCGGCTCAGCCGATGCTCCAGGGCACGCAGGGCCGAGGTGAGGACATAGGTGATGGCGAGGTAAATCAGCGCGGCGGTGATGAAGAGCTCATAGGGAGCGAAGGTGCGTGCCACGATGGTGTTGGCGACGCCGGTGAGCTCCATCACGGTGATGGTGCTGGCGAGCGAGGTCGACTTCAGCATGCTGACGACCTCGTTGCCATAGGCCGGCAAGGCCAGGCGGAAGGCATGGGGCAGGATGATGCTGCGATAGGCCAGCGCCGTCGACATACCGCAGGCCCGGGCTGCCTCGATCTCGCCCGCCGGCACGGCCTGGATGGCGCCGCGCAGGATATAGGCGGTATAGGCTGCGGTGTTCAGGCTGAAGGTGAGGATGGCGCAGACCGAGGCCTGGCGCAGATAGGGCCAGAGGGCGCTGTCGCGCACCACATCGAACTGGGCGAGGCCGTAATAGACCAGGAAGATCTGGACCAGCAGCGGCGTGCCCCGGAAGAAATAGATGTAGCAGTGCAGGATCAGGCGCACCACGCGATTGCCGTTGATGCGCAGGATTGCCACCGGAACGGCGATGAGCATGCCGCAGGCGAGCGAAGCGGCCAGGAGCTGCAACGTGATCGCCGTGCCTTTGAGCAAAGCGGGAAGGCTTTCGAGCATGAGGTCGAAGTTCATTGCGCGAGCTTCCTTTCGCCGCGCGCGGCCCAGCGCTCGAGGGCGTCCACCGCCGAGGTGTTGACGATCGTCAGGATGAGATAGGCGAAGGCGGCGATGACGTAGAAACGGAAGGGGTCCCCGGCCACCGAGGTCGCCATGGAGCTGACGCGCATGATCTCCTCCAGGCCAACGATCGAGATCAGCGAGGTGTCCTTGATCAGGGAGATCCAGTTGTTGCCGAGGCCCGGCAGGGCGTAGCGCCACATCAGGGGCAGGCGGATATGGATGAAGCTGGTCAGGGACGACATGCCGAAGGCCTGGGCCGCCTCGACCTCGCCCTTGGGGATGGCGAGGAAGGCGCCGCGCAGCACCTCGGAGGCATAGCCGCCGAAGACCAGGCTGAGCGCGAAGACACCGGCCGGCAGCGCCGGGATCTCGACATAGGCGGCGTCGGGACGGATGGCCTTCATCAAGGCCGTCAGCGCAACGGTGCCGCCGAAATAGACGATCAGGATGATCAGGAGTTCGGGCGTGCCGCGCACGACCACGGCAAAGCCCCGGCCGAGGCCGCGCAGGAAGGCGTTGGAGGATAGTTGTGCCAGCGCCCCCAGCATGGCCCAGACGAAGCCGAGCAGCAGCGAGAGCACGGCGACCTCGATGGTCACCAGCAAGCCGAAGGCGATCTGCGTCCCCCAGCCCAAGAAGAAATCCATGGCCAACACGCTCCGACGGCGGGGTTGGAAGAGAAGCCAGCGCAGCTGACGGCGAGGCGTTTGCTTGTGGCTCGTGTCCCGTCATCCCCGGCGCCACCGGAGGTGGCGGGAAGGGGATCCAGGGGTCGTTGGTCGAGCCCTTCAGCCCCTGGATCCCCTTTCCCATGGCCTACGGCCATGCCGGGGATGACAGAACATATGCCTGCCAGCGCAGCCTTACTGGGTCGCCGCCGGCAGCACGCTGAACGACCAGTATTTGTCGTTGATGGCCTTGAAGGCCCCGTCGGCGAACATTGCCTTCAGGGCGCCGTCGACCTCGTCGCGCAGCTTGGCATCGTCCTTCCTCAGGCCGATGCCGACGCCGGGCCCGAAGAACTCCACGTCGTTGATCTCGGGGCCGACAAAGGCGTAGTCCTTGCCGCGCGGCTTATCGAGGAAGTCCTGGGCGAGCTTGATCGGTCCGGCAAACACCAGGTCGACGCGCTTGGAGGTGAGATCCAGCAGCATGTTGTCGACGGTGTCGTAGAGCACGATGTCCGCGTCGGGGAACTTGTCGCGCATGTATTTCTCATAGGTCGAGGAGCGCTGGATGGCGATCGCCTTGCCCTTGATCCCATCCGGGTTGGCCTTGCCGTCCGCCGTCAGCGGGGCGAGGCTGGAGCCTTTGGCTGCGATGAAGCGGGCGGTGGAGGAGCGGTAGGGCAGGCTGAACTCGATGCTCTTCTTGCGCTCGGCGGTGATCGACATGCTGGCGGCCAGCAGGTCGAACTTGCCCGCCATCAGGGCTGGGATCAGCGAATCGAAGGGCTGGCACACGAAGCTGATGTCGGCGCCGATGCGCTTGCCGACTTCGCGGGCGACATCGACGTCGAAGCCCTGCAGGGTGCCGCTGGCATCCTTGAAGTTGAAGGGCGGGTAGGTGCATTCGCTGCCGACCCGAAGTTCCCGGGCCTGGGCCATGGTCGCCAGGCAGGCGAGGGCGCCGGCGGCCATGAGCATGGTGATCTTCTTCATGGAATTCCCCTCCATTGTTCTCGAAGTTCTGGATGTCTCGTCAGAGCACGCGCTGCAGAAATGCGCGGCAGCGCTCGGATTTCGGCGCACCGAACACCTCGGCCGGCGGGCCGCGCTCCTCGATCACGCCCTTGTGCAGGAAGACGACTTCGGCCGAGATCTCGCGGGCGAAGGCCATTTCATGGGTGACCACGATCATGGTACGGCCTTCCTCGGCCAAGGTGCGCATGACGCCGAGCACCTCGCCGACCAGTTCGGGATCGAGGGCCGAGGTCGGCTCGTCGAACAGCATCAGCCGCGGTTCCATGGCGAGGGCGCGCGCAATGGCGACGCGCTGCTGCTGGCCGCCGGAGATATGGGCCGGATAATGCGAGCGCTTCTCCCACAGGCCGACCTTGGCGAGATAGGCCTCGCCCCGCTCCAGAGCCTCGCGTTTGGACAGGCCGAGCACCTTGATCGGCGCGATGGTGACGTTCTCCAGCACCGTGAGCTGGCTCCAGAGATTGAAGTTCTGGAACACCATGCCCATGCGGCTGCGCAGGCGGTTGATCTGCCTGGCATTCAGCTTGGTGCGGTCGCCGCGCCGGTCGAGCGTGATCTCCTCGCCCTCCACGGCGATGGAGCCGGCGCTCGGGATTTCCAGGAGGTTCATGCAGCGCAGGAAGGTGCTCTTGCCCGAGCCGGAGGCACCGATCATCGAGATGACGTCATGCGTGCGGGCAGTGAGATCGACGCCGCTCAGCACCTCCAGCGTGCCGAAACTCTTGCGAATACCCGTCGCGCTGAGCACGACTTGTTCTTGATTCCCCATGGAATTTCCCGTGCTCCAGAACAGAACGCGTTCAAGTGCGAACGCTTGTTTGCTCTGGCTCTTTGGTTGGACGCGTCTTTGCGATTCTTGGTGACGCCTTCAAATCGCAAAACGCTATAGCGCGGTGGTGTTCGCACGAGAGTGGGCGACTTGCCGGCCGTGCCCAAGAGCCAATTTCCGGTGGTGATGCAGTCCAATTCCGCCGCGGGGCGCAGGCTCAGCCGAGCTCTTCGATGGTGCGGGCCAGGATTTCGGCATAGCGGCGAATGCGCTTGACCGGATTGTTGCCGAAGCCGAGCACGAAGCCATGCCGCTTCAGCGCGCTGCGGCAATAGCGCGAGAGGGGCGGGCAATCCATTTCGTGATCGAGCAGTCGCTTCGAGACGGCGCGGTCGTCAAAGGGCCGGGGCGACCGGATGGTAAGATGAAGTCCCGCCTTGACGTCCGGAACGATGAAGTCGCCGCCGAGATGGCTGCGCAGGCCGTCCGCGAGCGTCCCCGCTCTTTCGCGATAGATCGCCCGCATGCGCCGCAGATGCGAGGCCAGATGGCCCGAACGCATGAATTCGGCGACGAGAGCCTGGTCCGGCAACGGCGCATAGAAGGAGAAGATGCGCTGGGCCAGCTTGAAGGCCTCGATCAGCTCCTGAGGGGCAACCAGATAGGCAAGCCTCAGGCCGGGTGCCAGCACCCGGTTGAAGGAGCTGGTATAGACCACGCGGCCGGAATTGCCGGCATGGAGCGGCGGGACGGGTGCGCCCGACCAGCGGATCTCGCTGTTGAAGTCATCCTCCAGGACCCAACCGTCTTCGGCCGCCGCCCAGTCGAGCAGGGCCTGGCGGCGAGCGGCGGACATGGTGCAGCCGAAGGGGAATTGTTCGACAGCCGAGACGATGGCAAGGCGTGCCGGTGACGCGGCATGGTCATGGGCTGCGATGTCGAAACCGTCGTCGTCGACGGGAACGGGCTCGACCCGCAGGCCGCAGGCCGTGAGGGTCGCCAGTTGGGTGACATGGCCGGGATCCTCCAGCAGCACGCGATCGCCCTGGTTCAGCAGCACGTGGGCGGTCATGGCGGCTGCCTGCACCGTGCTGGAGAAGATGATGACCTGCTCGGGGCGGCAGACGATGCCGCGTGTCTCCTCCAGATAGGCGGCGATCTGACGGCTAAGCGGCAGGGTGGCCCGGGCATAATCGTAGCCGGTGTGGGAGGCGGCATGGGCACGCCAGTGCTGCCCGGCAAGGCGGGCGAAAACCTCGTAGGGAAATTCGTTGAGAGCGGGAATGCCCGGGCTGAGGCCGAACCGCTCGATGCGCTCGGGCGGCACGTCGAGGGCGAGCAGGGCCTCGGCATGGATGGAGGGACGAGCAGGCCGCTCGTCGCCCCCCGGCATCGCGACGGGCGGGCGTGGCAGGTGATCCTCCGGAAAGACCTGCTCCACGAAAGTGCCCGCGCCGAGCCGCTTCTGCAGATAGCCTTCCGTCGCCAGCTTCTCATAGGCGAGCACTACTGTGTTGCGGGAGATGGCGAGTTCATCCGACAGCATGCGGCTCGGCGGCAGCCGCGCGCCGCGCGGGATCCGTCCATCGGCGATCAGGCCGCGCAATTGGGCGAAGAGCTGCTGATAGAGGGGGATGGCGGAGCCACGCTCTAAGGCGATCAGGTTCCAGGCAGGATAGTTGAAGACTTCCATCGGCATCCCAGCGAGATGATCGTCCGGCCAGGTTGCATTGTTTCATAAAGGTGGCGGTGGACTGCCGTCGATATCAGGCCGTTCTGCTCCGCTATGCAAGTGATTACACACGTCCCGGCGACGTGGTTCATCCGATGAAAGACGGCTCGCCGTCCTACCAGGCGATGCTTTTTCCATCGAAAGCGCGGAAACTGCCGCTGTCGGCCAAGGCGGCCCGAGCGATCAGGTCGTGCAGGGCCGCAGCGCTGTTCGACACCGGGACTTCGGCCCCTGTGCCGCCCATATCGGTCCGCACCCAGCCGGGATGGAGCGCCAGCGCGGTGATCCGGTCGCTCCTGAGGTCGAGCGCGAGCTTGGCGGTTGCCATGTTGAGCGCCGCCTTGGAGCAGCGATAGGCATAGTCTCCATCGTCGTCGCCGATCATGCCTTCGGCGATCGAACCGGCGCGGCTCGAAATATTGGCGATGATCTTGCTGTGCCCGATGCGCAGATTGGGCAGCAGTGCCTGCGCGACAAGCAGGGGTGCGAGGGCATTGACGCGCATCACCTCGAGGAAGTCATCGGGATCGAGCGTGGCAAGGCCGCCGGTATCGCCGCGGATGGCGGCATTGTTGATCACCACGTCGAGCGGTATGCCGGCAAGGCCGGTAGCGAGTTCGGCGATCGAGGCCGGGCAGGCGACATCGACACGGCGCCATTCGAGCCTGTCTTCATTGGGGGGCAGCGTGTCGGCGCGGATGCAGGCGATCACCCGCCAGCCCGCCCCGGCATAGTGCCGAGCCAGGGCCAGGCCGAGGCCTCGCGAGGCGCCGGTGATCAGTGCCGTGCCCTGAGTCGGGACCCCTTCCGAGATGCTGTCGAATTCACACATCTCGATCATGCCGGGGAAAGCGCGGGAATCCCTCCCCGGTTTCGGGGAGGGTGGACCGGCTAAGCCGGGCCGGGCGGGGTAGAGTGGCGCGACCGCACTTATTCCGGTCCACCTGCGCCACTCTCCCCCTTCCGTCGCTGCTGCGCATCGACACCTTCCCCGAAGTCGGGGAAGGATACCCGCACTCCATCCTGAGATCATGCCGCATATGAATCAGGCTGCCTTCACGCACGCGAAAGGCTCCGGGCCGGCTTCGCAGCGCTTCGTGCCTCATTGGCGATCTGCGCGTAGACCTCGCCCGAATATTTGATCCGCCGCTCCTGGGTTGCGAGATCGACATGGGTGATGCCGAAGGGGGTGGTGTAGCCATAGGCCCATTCGAAATTGTCCATCAGCGTCCAGGCGAAATAGCCCTCGACCGGCACGCCATCGGCGGCGGCCTTGGCCACCTGTTCGAGGTGGTCGACGTAGTAGAGCGCCCGCTGGTCGTCCCAGACGCGGCCGTCGGCGGTCACGGTCTCGGGTGCCGTCGCCACGCCGTTCTCGGAAATCAGGATGCGCCTGGGCTGGTAGTTGGCGTGGACGTAATGGAGGACGTCGTAGATGCAGCGCGGCCAGATCTCGTAGTCGACGGCGGAATAGACGCCCTCGGGCCGCACGCGCCTGTAGTTGAGCGGCGCGAGCTCGCCGCCCTCCGCGATCACCGAGCGGCGGTAAATGTTGACGCCGAGATAGTCGACCGGGGCGGCGATGATGGCATTGTCGCCGGGGCGGATGTCCGGCAGAAGCGGGCCGTAGAGCGCCAGCATGTCCTCGGGGTAGATGCCCTTGAACACGGCGTCGAGGAACCAGCGATTCTGGGCGCCGTCGAAACGCCGGGCGGCCGCGACATCGCGCGGGTCGGGGCTGGCCGGCTCGACCAAGTTGAGGTCGAAGACGATGCCGACGGAGGCGTCGGGCACTTCGGCACGCACCGCCGGCACGGCAAGGCCATGGCCGAGCAAAGCGTGATGGCTGGCGGTCACGCCGCCCTTGGTGCCGTCATGAAGGCCCGGCGCGTCCTCGCCGGTGGCGTGGCCCGACCAGCAGAAGGTCCAAGGCTCGTTCAGCGTGGTCCATTGCTTGACGCGGTCGCCGAAGGCGCGGGCGATCATCGAGGCGTAGGTGGCGAAATGTTCGGCGGTCTCGCGGTTGTACCAGCCGCCGCGATCCTGCAGCATTTGCGGCAGGTCCCAGTGATAGAGGGTGAGGTAGGGCTCGATCCCGGCTTCCAGCAGACCGTCGATCAGCCGGTCGTAAAAGGCGATCCCCTTGGCGTTCGGCGTGCCCGTGCCCTCGGGCAGGACGCGCGTCCAGGCGATGGAGAAGCGATAGGCGTCGAGGCCAAGCCGCTTCATCACCGCGATGTCCTCGCGCCACAGATGATAGTGGTCGCAGGCGACCTCGCCGCTGCTGGCGTCGGTGATCACGCCGGGCTTGCGGCAGAAACGGTCCCAGATGCTCTCACTCTTGCCGTCGAGGTCGTGGGCGCCCTCGATCTGGTAGGCGGCCGTGGCGGCGCCGAAGACGAAGCCCTTGGGGAAGACGAGGCCGCGGGCACGGGCTTCGAGAGCCTTGCGGCTCTCAGCGATGCTTGATGTCATATTTTCTCTCGATGGTGTTGACCAGGCTCGCCGCGGCGAGGGTCAGGACGATGTAGAAGATGGCGGCGGAGTTGTAGGGCGCGAAGGGCAGGAAGCTCGCCGACTGGAACTCGCGCATGCGCTGGGTGATGTCGCGGATCGACAGGATGGAGAGCAGCGAGGTGTCCTTGAGGATGGCGATCAGCTCGTTGCCGAGCGGGGGAATGATGATGCGGAAGGCCTGCGGCAGCACCACCAGCCGCGCCGTCTTCCAGCGCGACAGGCCGATGCTGCGGGCCGCCTCGATCTGGCCCATCGGGATGGCGTTGATGCCGGAGCGGAAGATTTCCGCCAGATAGGCCGAATAGGCGAAGGCCATGGCGACGATGCCGCGCAGCAGATTGGGCGGGTCGAGCGCGCCCTGGGTGGCATCCTTGAGCGCGCCGCTGAGCGGCAGGCCGATATAGAGCACGATCACCAGCATCGGGATGCCGCGGATGGTGTCGACGATGAACTCCGAGCCGATGGCGAGCGGGTGGCGGAAATTGAGATGGCCGCCGAAGGTGAGCAGGCCGAGGATGATGGCGAGTACCGCGAAGGTGATGCCGGCCGAACGGTCACGGTCGTTCAGGAGCTCGGTCTGCCAGAGCACCGGCAGGCCGGCGGGCAAAGCTGCGGCCGGGATGAGCGCTGCCGAAACGTCCTGTTTCCTGGCGATGGCGGCAAGGGCCTCGGGGGCGCCGGCGAAGCTGCGCACCGGCACCGGGGCGTTGGGTCCGCCGGGGAAGTCACCCTCGCGCACCGAGGCGATCAGGCTGGACGGCGTATTGCCGACGACCGCCACCTTGCCATCGAGCGTGCCGGCCAGGACATAGCTGTCGCGCGGCTGCATCAGGAACCAGCCCGCGGCCACGGCAAGCGCCAGAGTGAGGGCGACGAAGATCAGGCTGGCGCGCTCGCTGTAGCGCAATTGCAGCAGGCCGACCCAGACGAGGCCGAGCAGGGCGGCGAGAAGATAGGCGGCGACGGCGGCGCGGATGGTGGTGGCGACGCCGGCCGCGAAGGCGACATGGGCGAAGAAGAACAGGCCGACGCCGCCGACGCCGTTGACGAGGCCGAGGATCCAGCGCCCGGCGCGCCGCGGTGCCGCCTCCCGGGTCTCGCCGGGGCGCCCGCCCGCGAGGAATAGGCCGAGGCCGAGCAGAGTCAGGCCAAGATAGACCGGCAGGAGCCAGGCTTCGACATGGCCCAGCATCAAATCGGCGTCCGGGGTAAGCTGCCGGGGCGTCACGCCCTTCACCACCAGGGCCGAGGTGAAGGGATCGACGGCGTTGGCCAGGACCGAGGCGAGATAGGGATGGCTGAAGCCGCCCACTGCGATCGCCAGCGCGGCCGTGAGATTGAGGCCAGCGGCGGTGAGGGCGAGCCGCGGCCGGTAGGCATGGGCCCGTGAGAAGAACAGCACGGCAAGGCCCATGGTGAAGGCGATGGCCAGGGCTGCGAAGCCCGGCACGAAGGCGGACGAACCGTTCTCGACGCCGAGGATCGCCCGCAACGAGCGCTGATAGTCGCGCGAGGTCGAGAACAGATAGATGATGAAGGGCAGGGCCGTCAGAATGATCAGATTGCTGGGGCGTATGCGTCTGAGAGTATCCATTCGGTCCTCACCCACCGGGGCGATCGTGGTTTCGATGATTCTTTGGGAGCGCGGACGAGGGTGCCTATGGGCGTTGGGAACAGGATTGGGCGAGATGACAGGCCCATCGTGGAAGCGTGACGCTTGTGCCCCCTCGCCCCGTTCTTACGGGGAGAGGATAGAGGTGAGGGGCTGCGCAAGTGTTTGTGAGGTCACACTGCCCCTCATCCTTACCTTCTCCCCGTAAGAACGGGCGAAGGGACGGCCGATGTCGCGCCCTTTTTCCTTATCCCAGTGCAACCGGTAGAAGGTCCGCGCTCCCAAGAGAACCCTATCGTCAGAGCGGTAGCGTCCCTACTTGGCGCCCCAATATTTGGCGATCAGCTTGTCGAGCGTGCCGTCGGCCTTGATCTGGCTGAGCCCCTCGTTGAAGGCCGCGACATTGTCGTCGCCCTTGCGGAAGACGAGGCCGAGCGGGTCGGATTCCAGGCCCTTGATGCCGACGACGAGATCGCCGGCGAATTCGCGGTCATAGGCCGGCGCGTTGGCGCCGTTGATGACGACGCCGTCGACATCCTTGTTCTTGAGGGCGATGACCGAGGCGCTGAAGCTGTCATAGGCCACGACATTGTCCTTGCCGACGATCTTCTCGGCGACCTGGGCATCGGTGGTGTTGGCCTGGGCCGAGAGCTTCTTGGCCTTGCCCTTGAAGCCGTCGAGCGAGATGTCCTGGTCGGCCACGCGCACCAGGATCGCCTGGCTGTTGACGATATAGGGATCGGAGAAATCCATCGCCTTCTTGCGTTCGTCGGTGATCGACACGCCCGAGGCGACCAGGTCGAAGCTGCCCTGGTCGAGGGCGGCGAAGATGCCGTCCCAGCCGGTGGTCACGAATTCGGCCTTGCAGTTGATCTTGGCGCAGATCGCATTGACCACGTCGACATCGAAGCCGACGATCTGGTTGGTGGCGGGATCGACGCTCTCCATCGGCGGCGAGGTGGTGTCGGAGCCGACCTTCAGGAGCTTGCCGCCGAGGTCGGCCGCCTGCGCCCCGCCGGCGAAGGCCGACAACAGCAGGGCAGCCGCGATCGCGTTCAGTTTTTTCATGGTTTCCTCCTCCATTGGTTTTGTTGGTTTTGTGGGTCAGCTCCCGCGGCCGCCGCGATCGTCCGGCTGGCGGACCACCAGCTCGGGCCTGAAAGTCTGCTTCAAGGCGAGAGGTGCGGCGCCGGCCATGCGCTCCAGCAGATATTGGCCGAGCAGCCGTCCGCAGATCTCGATGGGCTGGTAGAAGGTGGTCACGGGCGGCGTGAAATAGGCGCTGACATTGATGTCGTCATAGGCGATGACGTCGATGTCGGTGCCGACCCGGCGCCCGAGCCCGGCCAGGCCCGAGAGCACGCCGAGCGTGGTCGATTCGTTGACACAGACGAAGGCGGTCGGCGGGTCGGCGCGCCCGAGCAATTCGATCGCAGCCTTGCGGCCGAACGCCGTCGAAAGATCGCCCTCGACGATCAGATCCGCGGAAGCAGGCAGGCTCGCCTCGGCGAAGGCACGTGTGAAGCCGTCGATCCTGTCCATGGCGTAGGACAGGCGGGCTTGAGGATTGACCAGGGCGATGCGCCGGTGTCCACCGGCGATCAGCCTCGCCGTGGCGGCGTGAGAGGCCCATTCATTGTCGATGTCGACATAGGCATAGTCGAGCGTCTTCCGGCAGCGCCCGAGCGAGACGAAGGGAAAGTCACGGGCGACCAGGAGGTCGATGCGCGGGTCGTCGGCGAGAATCCCCGAGAAGATCAGGCCATCGGCGAGGCCCTGCTCGACGATGCGGCGGGCGACCTCGCAGCCATCGGCGGCATCGCGGATGACATGGACGGAGAGGCTGTAATCACTGCCTTCGAGGGCCTGGCTGATGCCGCTGAGGATCTGGGTATATTCGACGCCGTCCCACTCATAGTCGGGGGCGGCCGTCACCGGCATCAGTACGGCGGCCTGATAGGTCTTGCCGGTGCGCAGCGCCATGCCACGCGTATTGGCCTGGTAGCCGATCTCTTGCGCAGCCCTGAAAATGGCATCGCGCGTCTCGGGCGCGACCACGGCATGGCCGCGCAGCGCCTTCGAGATGGTGGCGATCGAATAGCCCGTCCTGTCAGCCAGCGTCTTGATGGTGGGCGGCGCGGGGCGCGGCGGTTGCGATGATTTTTCGGCCATCCTCCCCTCCAGATTTGACGATTGTTGGATTTTGATATCAGCCAATAAAAACGTTTTCAATAAAAATAAAAACGTTTTTATTTAAAGGTGTACACGCTGTGAGTGATCCACGCGGATGGCGCCGCGGCATTTAGCGCGGGGACTGCAACCGGTTCGAAACTCGACGGGCAAGGGACGAGGTGGCTATGGTCGGCTCGATTCTGAATGAAGGGCCTGTCGATGAAGACCATCTCCACCTCGCGATCCCATGGCGGGATCCAGGGCGTCTATTCCCATGCCTCGTCGAGCTGCGATTGCGAGATGACCTTCGCGGTCTTCGTGCCGCCCCAGGCCGCCGAGCGCGCCTGCCCGGTGCTCTGGTACCTGTCGGGTCTGACCTGCACGCATCAGAACGTGATGGACAAGGGCGAATATCGCCGCCTTGCCGCCGAGCTGGGCCTGATCGTGGTCTGCCCCGACACCAGCCCGCGCGGCGAAGGCGTGCCGGACGAGAAGGACAATTGGCAGTTCGGCTCCGGCGCCGGCTTCTATCTCGACGCCACGCAAGAACCCTATGCCCGCAACTACCGGATGTATTCCTACCTCACCCAGGAATTGCCGGCGTTGATCGGCGAGCATTTCCCGGCCGACATGGCGCGCCAGTCGATCTTCGGCCATTCGATGGGCGGCCACGGCGCGCTGACCATCGCGCTGAAGCATCCGCAGCGCTACAAGAGCTGCTCGGCCTTCGCGCCGATCGTGCAGCCGAGCACGGCCGGCTGGTCGAAGCCGGCGCTGGAGAAATACCTCGGTGCCGATGAAGCGACCTGGCGCCCCTATGACGCCACGGCCCTGATCGCCGATGGCCACCGCTTCGACGCCTTCCTGGTCGATCAGGGCACGGCGGACGGCTTCCTCAAGGAAGGACTGCGGCCCTGGCTGCTGGAGGAGGCCTGCAGCAAAGCCGGCATCGCGCTGACCCTGCGCATGCAGGAGGGTTACGACCACTCCTACAATTTCATCTCCTCCTTCATGGACGATCATCTCGCCTGGCATGCCGAGCGGCTCGGCAAGTGAGGGACGGGGTGTAGCCAGCGCCATAGAACAGGCGCTTCCGTCATTCCTTTCGCAGTCGGGTGGCTTCAGCCGCCCGTCGACCGCAATGGACGGTCGGTGCCGATCCCAGGCCTATCATCCGCTCCCATGGCGGCAGCGTAGCCTGCCGGATCGAAACGCGTGGCGATGAGGGCGGCGATCGCCACCCAGGTGAGATGCATCAGCCACCCCTCGACGAAGCTGCCGCTCCAGCTGTGCAGAAAAGCCATAGCCAGGGGAGCGAGGCCGGCGATGAGGAAGCCGCCGCCCTGCATCAGGGCGGCGAGGGCGCCAGCTTCCTCGGGGCGCGGCAGATGGTCGAGTGCCGTCACCAGCGAAAGGGAGAAGCAACCGCCGAGCCCTGCGCCCCCCAGCGCGATCCAGAGCAAGGGCATGGTGCCGGGCAGGAAGGCAAGACCGCAGAAGCCCGCTGCCTGCATGGCGAGGGTGAGATAGAGCCAGGGACGCCGGTCGTGGCTGCGCGAGGCCAGAATCGGCAGAACCAGGGCGGCGACGGCCTGCGCCACGGCCATGATGGCGACCAGGCTGCCGCTTTGCGCTATGCCCCAGCCGCGCCCCTGCATATAGGGGGCGAGCCAGGCAACCATGGAGGAATAGCCGCCATTGACCAGGCCGAAACAGGCCATCAACTGCCAGCTGCGCGGACGATGAAGCAGGCGCGACACCAGGGCCTTGTCGGGTCGGGCCGTCCTGCCATCCGCCAACACGCGCCAGGCCAAGAGCAGCGCTGCCGCCGTCGGCAGCGCCAGCCACGCCAAGGCAAATCGCCAATCCTGTCCGCCATGGGCGAGGACCGGTGTCAGCTGGGCGCCCACGGCGCCGCCGCCCATGATCATCGCCGAATAGAGACCGGTGACGGCGGCCACCTTGTGCGGGAAGCCCTGCTTGATGATGCCCGGAAAGGCTGCCTGGATGAAGGCGACGCCCGCGCCGCACAGGGCCGCTGTCAGAATCAGGGAGAACCCGCCAGCAGACCAGAGCCTGAGCAGCGATCCCAGCAGGAGAAGGACGAGTGCCCACAGCATGCCCCGCCTGGTGCCGATCCTGGCCTGCAGCCCCGGTACCAGGAAAGCGCCGAGACCCATCAGCAGCATGGGCAGCAGCGTGAGCATGGCGATGCCGCCATAGCCCAGGCCCGTATCGGCCTCGATGCGTGCGATCAGGGGACCCGGCCCGGTCAGGAAGGGACGCAGGTTGAGCCCGATCAGCACCACCAGGGACAGCAGGACCAAGGGCGAAGACGGGGCGGAGGATTGGGGGGGCGTTCGGGGCATGATCAATCAGGGGGCGATCAGCGCGCGCCGGCGGCTTCGAGCAACGAGGTGATCTCGCGATAGCGCCGCTGCCGGGCATGCTGCAACGGCGTGACGCCGTCCTTGTCGGCGAGATTGACGTTGGCTCCCGCGGCGATGAGAAGCCTCACGATCTCGACATGGCGCGGCCCGCCATCGCTGAGAATGATGGCTTCCAGCAGGGCGGTCCAGCCGAGCCTGTTGACGTGATCGACGTTCACGCCGGCCTCGATCAAAGCCCGTACCGTGTCGACATGCCCCCGTTCGGAGGCCGGGATCAGGGCGGTGCCGCCATAGCGATTGGTGCTCTTGAGATCGGCTCCATGGGACAGCGTCAGCCGCAGAATGTCGAGATATCCGCGTGCGCCGGCCAGCAGATAGGGGCTGTCCTCAATGGCGTCCTTGGCGTTGACGTCGGCACCGACTTCGATGAGGTGGCGGGCGACCGCGACGTGATTGCCCTGGACCGCTGCCAGCAGGGCCGTGCGGCGGTTGCCGTCCCGCTCCTCCAGTGAAACGCCAGGAGCCAAGGCCTTGACCGCGGACAGGTCACCACGTTCGGCCGCAGCGATGAGGGCGGATGGCGCGGCTTTTGCCGGGACGCCTTGCGATGCGATGGACATGAGAATGGTTCCCGCCACGATGATCAGGACATTGCGTTTGGACAAGGGTCTGCGCATAGCCGGCCTCCTACCGGGGCCATGCGTATCTCCCCGTCTGGTCATTTGGAAATTAAATGTCCCCATGGCGGCTATTGGAAATGCAAATGACAGGCCTGGCATCAACCAGGCCTGTCATTTGTCGCCCGTACGAGTCACAAAGGCCGGCGGCTGGTCGTCAACTGCCGGAACGGCCGGCGAGCTGCGGCACGAACATGTCGCTCCACTGGGCGGGCTTGACCTTGATGGTACCGGCCCGGTGCATGAAGTCGGCGAACTGCATCACGCCCTGGGGCGTGGTGGAGAAGCGCGCATCCGGGTCCTCGAGCATCTGCTGGACCTCGGACACGTCGACCTTCACCTTCGAGCTCCGGGTGAAGATCTCCGCCGCCAGCTTCTTGTCCTTGGCGATCAACTGGTTGGCATCATCCATGGCATCGATGAAGGCCTGGGTCATCTTGGGATTGGCATCGACGAATTTCTTCGGCGCGAAGGTGACGTCGAGCGTGATGTTGCCCAGATAATCGACCGAGCTGAGCACACGGTGGACGCCGGGCGCCTTGGCCTCGATATATTGGAAGGGCGGCGAGGTGAAATGAGCCCGGATCTCCGTCTTGCCGCCGATCAGGGCGGTGACTGCCTCCGGATGTGGCAGGCTGACGGTGGCCGGATCGAGCTTGGCGTAGTTCTCCGGGCCGAACTCCTTGGCGGCGATCATCTGCAGAACCACGGCGGAGAGCGAGGTCTTGATGCCGGGCAGGGCGATCTTGTCCGCCGAGGTGAAGTCCTCCAGCTTCTTGATCTCGGGCTTGTTGGTGTTGAGCCAGAGCGAGGTCGAGCTCATGCCGGAGACGCCGACCACCTCGACATTCGGGATGCCCTTGGCTTTCGCCCACAAGGTGACGAAACCGGGTGCGCCGGTGCCGGCGAAGTCGAGCGTGCCCGCCATCATGGCGTCGTTGATGACGTTGCCGCCGTCCAGCATCAGCCAGGTGACCTTGACGTCGCCGAGGCCGGCGGCCTTGGCGCGCTTTTCGAGCAATTGCTGGTCCTGCATCACGATCAGCGGCAGGTAGAGGATGCCGAAACCCTTGGAGATGCGGACCTCGCTCACCTCGGCTTGCGCACTGCCCGATGCCAGAGCCGGCGCGAGCATTGCAATGGCCAGGGCTGTCCTGAGCCAGCGTTTGAATGTCATGAAGAATCCTCCCTGATGGATGAGCCGTTCCGGCTTTGTCGGTTGGTGGTGGTTCAGTGCTGCATGCCCCAGCGCCGGATCGTCCTGCGCTCGATGGCGGCGAAGATGACGTTCTCGACGAACAGGCCGATCAGGATCACGGTGAACAGGCCGGCGAAGACATTGGCCGTTTCGAGCTGGTTGCGGTTTTCGTAGATGAACCAGCCCAGTCCGCCGGAGCCGGAGGAGACGCCGAAGACGAGCTCGGCGGCAATCAGGGTGCGCCAGGCAAAGGCCCAGCCGACCTTGAGGCCGGTCAGGATGGCGGGGAAGGCGGCCGGGATCAGGATGAGACGCACCAGCCTCAGATTGCGCAGGCCATAATTGAGGCCGACCATGCGCAGCGTGTTGGAGACGGCGCGAAAGCCGGCATGGGTGTTGAGCGCGATGGCCCACAGCACGGAGTGGACGAGCACGAAGATGATGCTGCCCGTGCCCAGGCCGAACCAGATCAGGGCCAGCGGCAGCAGCGCGATCGCGGGCAGGGGGTTGAACATGGAAGTCAGCGTTTCCAGAAGGTCCGCCCCGATGCGCGAACCGATCGCCAGGGTGGTTAGCAGGGCGGCAAGTCCGATGCCGATGGCATAGCCGATGAGGAGCGTCTGCAGCGATACCAGCATGCGCTCGGGAATGATGCCGTTGGCGATATTGGCGAGGAAGGCCTGCACCGTCTCGCCAAAGGTCGGAAACAGCAGGGGGTTGCCGAGCCAGCGCCCATAGGCTTCCCATGCCAGGGCCAGCACGGCGAGGATCAGGCCCTTGCGCACGAAGCCGAGCCGATAGAGCCGTTCGGCGATGCCGAGGGATTTGGCGACGACGGGAGCACTGCCCGAATGGACTTCCCGGATGATGTCGGGACGGAAGCTGAGAAGATCGGTCATGTCTGGGATCCCCGGCTCAATGCGCGGCAAAGAGCATGTCGTTGATGCGGGTTTCGAGCGCGGCCTGCGTGCCGGTACCCATCTCTTCGGGCGGCACGCTGTTGAGCTCGGCCTTGACCTCCCCGGGATGAGGCGAAAGCAGCAGGATGCGCGTGCCGATGCGGATGGCTTCCTCGATGGAGTGGGTCACGAAAAGCACGGTGAAGCGGGTGTCGTCCCATAGCCGCAGCAATTCGTCCTGCATCTTGCGGCGCGTCAGGGCATCGAGGGCAGCAAAGGGCTCGTCCATCAGCAGCACGTCGGGCTCCATCGCCATGCCGCGGGCGATCGCCACGCGCTGCTTCATGCCGCCGGACAGCATATGCGGATAGGAATCGATGAACTTCGTCAGCCCGACCTTGTCGATATAGGAACGGGCGCGCTCGGCGGCCTCGGCAACCGGCACCCGCCGGCTCGACGTCAGGGCGAAGACGACGTTTTCGCGCACGGTCTTCCAGGGCAGGAGCTGGTCGAATTCCTGGAACACCATCATCCTGTCGGGACCGGGTTCGGTGACGTCGGTCCCTTTCAGGCTGATGCTGCCTTCGACGGGCGTCAGATAGCCGCCGATCGCCTTGAGGATGGTGGATTTGCCGCAGCCTGACGGGCCCAGGAGCACGAAGCGGTCGGAGGGATAGACATCGAAGGAAACGCGCCTGGTGGCGGTGACGAGGGCGTCCGGTGTCTTGTATTGCAGCGTCACGTCCTTCACCGACAAAAGTGGTGTCATGGCGCTGGGGCTCGGCGAAGCGGGCAAACTTTCCTCCCTTGGATGGCTTTCTTGCGCACTATTGGCGCTTGCGATAGGCCTAGCACTCGAAGCTGACTTGGAACTGACTCCAGGAAGACTTGGAACTGACTCCAGGAACCTGAATCTTGGGACCTGAATCTTGGGACCTGCCTCTGTCGCTGCGGAGCCGCCTTGCGCGTTTTGGTCGTCGAAGACACTGCCGATATTGCCGAGGCCGTGGTGGCGCGGCTGGAGGCGATGGGGCACGCCGTCGATTGGGAAGACAATGGCCGCACGGCCTCCGAGCTCCTGGAGGTCCAGGCCTATGACCTGGTGGTGCTCGACCTCAGCCTGCCGGGCGAGGACGGGCTCGAGCTCCTGAGGAAATTGCGGGCGCGGCGGGCCAAGATGCCGGTGCTGGTGATCACGGCCCGCTCGGCTGTCGATGCCCGGGTCGATACCCTGGATCTGGGTGCCGACGACTATCTGACCAAGCCCTTCGATTTTCGCGAGTTCGAGGCCAGGGCCCGCGCCTTGTTGCGCCGGAGCGCCGGCCTGCCCGACAATATGCTGCGCGTGGGCTCTCTCGCGATCGACCGGGCCGGGCGGGTCGCCAGCGTCGACGACAGGCCGCTCAACCTCACCCGGCGCGAATTGACGGTGCTTGAAATCCTGGCGATCCGGCCCGAGCGGATCGTGCCAAAGGAAGAACTCGTCGAACAGCTCTTCAATTTCGACCAGGATCCGAGCCCCAACGCGGTGGAGCAGTTCGTCGCCCGCCTGAGGCGCAAGCTGACGGGATCTCCGGTCGAGATCCAGACCCTGCGGGGATTGGGCTACCGGCTTGCAACGCGGTGATCTCCGCCTGTCGCTGCGCATCCGCATCATCGCCGTGCTTTCGGCGGTGTTGTCGGCGGGAGCCGTCGTGCTGGGGTTGGCCGCCTGGCAATATGCCTCGATCGCGGCCCAGCAGGCCTATGACCGGCTGCTGAGCGGGGCCACCATCCAGGTGGCCGAGAACGTCTATGTGCAGGGCGGGGTCGTGGCGCTCGATCCGCCGGTGGCGGCCTTTTCGACGCTCTCGGCCTATGACCTGGTCTACTACAAGGTCGTCGACCCGCGCGGCGTGATCGTGGCGGGTTACGAGGACCTGGCGTCGTCTGCCACCCCGGCTGCGATGCGCAGCGGCATCGTGCTGGAGGAGGGGCATTACCAGAACCAGTCGGTACGGATCGCCACCATCGCGCGCCGGATCGACGACAAGGACGCCGGACAGTGGGCCACGATCATCGTCGCACAGACTGTCAATGCCCGTACCGCTCTGGCACGTGACCTTACCCTGAAGGCGCTTGCCGTGATCGCAGCGATGAGCGTGCTGGCATTGCTGGCGGTAGGGTTCGCCGTTCGCTTCGGCCTGAAGCCGCTGGCTTTGATCGAACAGGAGATCGTGGAGAGGCGGCCCGACGATTTGCGTCCGATCCGGGCCGGGCGTCCCGCCGAGATCCGCAACCTCGTCCAGGCCATCGATGATTTCATGCGCCGGTTGTCCGAACGGATGGCGCTGATGCAGCGTTTCATCGCCGACGCGGCGCATCAGATCCGCACACCCCTGGCGGCGCTCGATGCTCAGGTCGAGCTGCTTTCGGGACCGCAGGATGCGAAGCGGCGGGCCGAACATTTGTCGCGCGTTCGAGAACGGACAACCGAGCTGGCCCGCCTGACCCGGCAGCTTCTCGACCACGCCATGGTCGTCCATCGCGCGGATGCGGCGCAGACCTCGCCGATCGATCTCAACGAACTCGCCAAGGCGACGCTTGCGAAATCCGTGCCCCTCTCACTGGCACGCGAGGTCGATATCGCCTTCGAACACGCTGTTCCGCCACCTGTCATCGAGGGCGATGCCATCAGCCTGCGCGAGGCGCTGGCCAATCTGATCGACAACGCCCTGGTCCATGGTGCGAGCAGTCGCCTCACCGTGGTGGTCGGCCAGGTGGGCGACCGGGCCTGGATCGAGGTGCGGGACGATGGCGAAGGCTTCCCTCAGGAAGAAGGGGGGAGCCTCGTCGCCCCCTTCCAGAAGGGTGAGCGATCCGCGGGGTCAGGGCTCGGTCTGGCGATTGCCGACGAGGTCGCACGCGCCCATGGCGGTGCCCTGGAATTCGCCGAGGAGGACGGGCTCACGGTGGTGCGCCTGTGCCTCTCGGTGTCGCGCAAATGACCGCAGGGCGGAGGCGGCCTATTTGTCCGCCAGCAGGTGGCGGATGAACTGGTTGAACAGCTCCGTTTGGCTGGAAATGCCGAGCTTGGCATAGATGTTCTTGCGGTGGATCTTGACCGTGCCCTCGGTAATGTCGAGCAGGCTGCCGATCGAGAGGCTGGAATGGCCGCGCAGCACCAGGCTGACGATGGTCTGCTCGCGCGGCGTCAGCAGCGCCGGCGCGAAGCTGAGAAAGGCCTGTTCGATGGCATGCTCGCGCGGAGCGGGTGCGGCTCCCGGGTCCCTTCCCTCTGCGAGGGCCTGCCACTGGCGACCCATGAGTGCGAGCACCATCGGCGCTGCCCGGGCGAGATCCGCCATTTCAGCGGTTGCGAACGGGGATGAACCGTTCTGGCGCAACAGCGAATAGGCGAGATAGAGATCCGGCCTGAGGGCGTGCAGGAAGACGATCTCCTCGGTGAGGGAGCCGCTTTCCATCGAGATGCAGGGGTGGACGTCCGGCGAATTGAAGTATTCGCCTTCGAAGAAATCATCCGGGGCGAGATCGTGCAGGCGATAGAGGCCTGACGGCGTGGTGTGCACGCAGGCGGTGTAGACGGCGTCGAGGAGATAGGTGCCGGCGAGATAATTGGCCATGATCTGCGAAGAAGACACCGCCTTCAGGCCGTCATGCAGCAGTGTCGGCCTGTCTTCGAGCGGATAGGCGAAGATGCAGCTCAGGTCGAAGGGAGCAATCTGCCCCAGGGCTGCGTCGAGGGCAGCTGCAAATTGCGGAGAACCCAGCAGGGCGACCAGGTCCGGCGTCGCATGATGCCAGCTGTCTGCGGCCGATCGTTCGCGGCTGTTCATGGCCGTCCCTTCATCCTCCGTTTCCTGCTTGCCTGTATGCCCGCTCCCGTCAGCGGCAGCCTCTATCTCTTTAGGGATATTTATCGCAACGCTGCTTTTCGGATCATCGGGATGTCGCAAAGAGGAGAATTTTACAAGCTCCTCGGCAAGAGGGGACTTCCATGACGATCGAGACGACCAGCCGCCCGACCGGCGGCGTAACCTATCAGAGTGTCGACGAGGCCTATTTCGAGCAACGCCAGCTCAAGCGCCATGCCGGACTGTTCACCCTGTGGATGATGGGCGTCGGCGCCGTCGTCGCCGGCGAATATTCGGGCTGGAACATCGGCCTTTCGCAAGGCGGCTTCGGCGGCATGCTGCTCGGCGCGCTGATCATCGGCTTCATGTATGTCTGCCTGTGCTCGTCGATCAGCGAGATGAGCGCGGCCCTGCCGCATACGGGCGGCGCCTATTCCTTCGCGCGCACCGCGCTCGGGCCCTGGGGCGGCTTCACCACGGGCCTGGCCGAGAACATCGAATTCGTGCTGGCCCCTGGCGCCAACATGTTCTTCATGGCCTCCTATCTCGCCGCCATTTTCGGCACGCCCGACAGCTGGCTGCCGCTGTGGTGGGTCGCCGGCTATATGGTGATGCTCGGCCTGTCCGTGCGTGGCCTGGAACTGTCGATGCGGGTGGTGGTCTGGATCACCGTCGCGGCCGTGCTGGTCCTGTTGTTCTTCTTCGTTGTGGCCCTTCCTCATGTGGATTTCGTCCGGCATGCGCTCAACATCGGCACGGACGGCAAGCTCGTGGCCGACGGCGCGGGCCCCTGGCTGCCCTTCGGCCTCACGGGCGTCATGCTGTCGCTGCCCTTCGGCGTCTACATGTTCCTGGCCGTCGAGCAATTGCCGCTCACCGCCGAGGAAGCCAAGAACCCCACGCGCGACATGCCGCGCGCCCTGATCCTGTCGATCCTGACGCTGATCGCGCTCGCCCTCGGCGTGCTGTTCTTCAGCGCCTCCATTCCGCCGGGCGCCCATGCCATGGGTTCGTCGGGTGAGCCGCTGCTCGATGGCTTCCGTACCATCTTCGGCGATGGCTGGGCCAAGCTGCTGGCGGGCGTGGCGGTGCTGGGGCTTGCCGCAAGCTTCTTCGCCGGCAGCTTCGCCTCGGGCCGCAACATCTATTCGCTGTCGCGCGCCGGCTATCTGCCGACCGTGCTGTCGGTGACCAATCCGCGCACCAAGACGCCGAACATCGCGTTGGCGACCGGCGCGGGCTTTGCCCTCATCGTGCTGCTGGCGATCTGGTTCCTGGGTGGCAAGGACAATGTTGCCTTCATGGCCGGCTTCCTGGTCAGCATGATCGTGTTCGCGGGCATGGTGTCCTACATCCTGCAGAGCATCGCCTTCCTGCGCCTGCGCCGGCTCTATCCCGATATCGCCAGGCCGTTCCGCAGCCCCTTCGGTGCCTTCGGGGCCTATGCCACCATCGGCATCTGCATCCTCACGCTCGGCTACCAGTTCTTCGATCCGCTCTATCGCTGGGCGGCGATCGCGGCGGCGGCCTGGTATCTGATCGGCCTCGGCTATTTCGGCTTCTACCGCCGCCATCGCCTGGTGCTGTCTCCGGAGGAGGAGTTCGCGGTGTCCGGCGGCACGTGCGGCCGCCCGCTCGGCGAGCATTGAGGCGCCGGCCGGAGCGAACGGATATCGGCCGGGTGTTCCGGTCGATTATGGATCGAATAGTCTAAATTTAAGCGAGGACATCATGGCCGCAAGGCTAGCAGGCAAGACCGCCATCATTTCGGGCGGGGCGACGGGCATGGGCGGGGCGGCTTCCAGGCTGTTCGCGGCCGAGGGCGCCAAGGTCGCCATCATCGACCGCAATGCCGTCGCGGCGGAGGAGACGGCGGCCGCAATCCGCGCGGCCGGAGGCGAGGCGACCGCCTTCGTCGCCGACGTCTCGGAGGAGGCCGAAGTCGAGACGGCGGTCAGGGCGGTGCAGGAGTGCTTCGGTCCCGTCACCACCTTGTTCAATCATGCCGGCACCATCCTGATCAAACCCTTCCTCGAGATCTCGCTCACCGAGTGGGACTGGCTGCATGCGGTCAATGTCCGCTCGATGTTCCTGATGACCCGGGCGGTGCTGCCTCAGATGATCGCCCATGGCGGCGGTTCGATCGTCTGTACCTCCTCGATCTCTGCGGTGGCGGCGACGCCGATGGAAGTGCTCTACGACACCACCAAGGGCGCCTGCCACATGTTCGCCCGGGCCATCGCCGTGGAGTTCCGGGACCGCAACATCCGCTGCAATGCCGTCTGTCCGGGCTTCATCCGCACGCCGCATGGCCTGCGCGAGGTCGCCGAGCTGCAGGCACATGGCGTCGACGTCTCCGATGCGGCCATCGCGGCCCAACAGGGGCGGATCGGCGAACCCGAGGATGTCGCGCGGGCGGCGCTCTATCTCGCCAGCGACGAGTCGAGCTTCGTCAACGGCGCCCATCTGTTCGTGGACAACGGCTTCACCGCGATCTGAGCCTCTGCCTTCCGCTTTCCTCCGGCCGGCGAAGCACGATATCGTGGTGCCGGCCGGATCATGATGGGGGAGGGCGAGGTGAGCGCCAGCGACGAGACGCAAGCGGACGGCCTGTCCGCCCTGGACCTTGCGTTCCTGCGGCAGTCGATCGCCCTGTCCGACGAGTCCAGGCGGCGCGGCCGCCATCCCTTCGCCGCGCTGGTGGTCGACGGGAACGGCAATGTCGTCGCCTCGGCCGGCAACAATTCGATGCCGCCCGAGGGCGATCCGACCCAGCACGCCGAACTGGTGGCAGCCGCGGCGGCGGCCAAGGCGAGGACGCCGGAGGAACTCGCCGCCTCGACGCTCTACACCAGCGCCGAACCCTGCTGCATGTGCGCGGGCGCCGTCTATTGGACGGGCATCGGGCGGGTGGTCTATGCCCTCTCGGAACATCGCCTGCTCGAACTCACCGGCGCCCATCCCGAAAACCCCACCTTCTCGCTGCCCTGCCGCGAGGTTTTTGCGCGGGGACAGCGTCGGATCGACGTGGTCGGCCCCGCGCTGGAAGACGAGGCGGCCGTGCCTCACCTGGGTTTCTGGACGTGAGGAGCGGGGGCTTCGAGATATATGTCTGGCGTTGCTTTCCTACGACGATCATTGCCGCGCTCTGACGCCCATCTCGGCGAAATGCGCATAGCAGGGGGAGCAGCAGTCTTGCCTTGCTGCGCCATCCGGTATCTTGCAAGCTTCGAAGATCCAGCCGGTTGTGCAAGGCCTTGATTCGAAACGCGTCCGAAACCTCGAGGCGGTGAGAGCGAGTGCCTGACCGCGGGTCACATGGCAGGATGTCTATCGAGCGTGTCAACGAAGAGCAGGGCGATGGTTCCAGACGATAGCGACAATATTTTCGATCTGGCACCCATGTCGCTCTGGCTGGAAGACTACACCACTCTGCGTGAGCAATTCGAGGCATGGCGCGCAGAGGGGGTGACGGATCTGCGAGCCTTTCTTTTGGCAGATCCCGCCAGGCTTGCGCATTGTTCGAGCCTCATTCATGTGCTCAAAGTCAACCGCAAGACCCTCTCGCTGTATGAAGCCGACAGTGTCGACCATCTCGTGGCCAATCTCGGCAGGGTGCTGCGTGACGACATGCTCGAGGCGCACATCGATGAGTTGAAGCAACTCTGGGACGGCGCCACGGAGTTTTACAGCAACACGGTCAACTATACGTTGGGCGGCAAGCGTCTCGACATTCAGCTGCGCGGCATCATCCTGCCAGGACATGAGCAGGTGTGGGACCGTGTGCTCCTGGCCATCGAGGACGTGACCGCCCTCGAGGATGCCCGCCGCCAGACGGCGAAACAGCAGCAATATGCTTCAGCCCTCTTCGAGCACTCGCCGGTTTCGCTCTGGGTCGAAGACTTCAGCCGCATCAAGCAGTTGATGGACGACCTGCGGGCGCGCGGCATCGTCGATTTTCGGGTTTTCACGGATGTTCACCCCGAATTCGTGCGCCAATGCATGAGCGAAATCCGGGTTCTCGACATCAACAAGGAGACACTGGCCCTCTTCCTTGCCGCCGACAAGCCGACACTCCTGCAAAACCTGCCGCGCGTGTTCCAATCCGATATGGAAGCCCATTTCCGCGAACAATTGATTGATTTGTGGAATGGCGTTTTCTTTCAGCGCCGGGAGGTGCTCAATCACGCACTCGACGGCACCGAACGCTATCTTCTCCTGCAATTGTCCCTTCTTCCGGGACATGAAGAGGACTGGTCGCAGGTGCAGGTCGCGCTGACCGACATTACGGCGCGCAAGAAGGCGGAAGCCTATCTCGAATATCTCGGCAAGCACGATGTCCTGACGAAATTGTTCAATCGCGCCTTCTATGTCGACGAGCTGAACCGGCTGGAGCGCAACAATTTTTCGCCCGTGTCGATCATCGCCATCGATCTCGATCGGCTCAAATCCGTGAACGACCAGTGGGGTCATGCGACCGGTGACGCCTTGTTGCGGCGCGTCGGCGAGATCTTGAACGAGGCCGTCAAAAAACCGGGGCACGCCGCTCGCATCGGCGGCGACGAGTTTGCCGTCGTCCTTCCCTATGTCGACGAGCGCGGTGCGACGGCCATGATGGAAAACATCGAGCGCCTCGTCGAGATCAACAATCAATATTATTCACAGATGGCCCTGAGCGTCTCGATGGGTGCTGCCACCAGCCAGGACGGAGAAAAGCTCGAATCCGTCGCCAGGCGAGCCGATCTCCTGATGTATGAGAACAAGCACCGGCATCATTCCGATCCAAGCTAGTGCATCGCCGGGCGTCCTTCAGGTCGCGGCCACGTCCAGCAGCGATGCGACGGCTGGGGCATCGAAGCCGCCGATGCCCTCGCCGATATCGGCGCCGACCGACTTGACCAGCGCCGCCGGGTCGCGTTGTCGCAAGGCCTGGATGATCTCCTGGTGGCGGTCGACCACGTAGAGTTCGGCGACATGTTCCATGGCGACGCCCTGGACCGGGCCGAGCTGCAGCCAGACGCTTTCGATCATCGGCAATACGATGCGATCGGGGCTGATGCTGTAGATGGTGCGGTGAAACTGCTGGTTGGCAAGCAGGGCACCGACCTTGTCCTGCCTGGCAATGGCCTCGTCGATGGCAAGATCCATCTCGACCAGCTGGTCGATCTGGCGCTCGGTAATATGCGCGACGGCCCGCCGCGCCGCATGCTGTTCCAGCACGACGCGCAGCGAGATCAACTCCTCGAAGAGCTCCGGCGTGACGGCCGGAACCTGGATCCGGCGATTTTCGAGCAGTTTGAGAGCGCCGATCGAGGTGAGCTGCCTGAGCGCCTCGCGCACGGGCGTGGAGCTGCTTTCGAGCGCGGCGGCGAGGCCGCGTATGGTCAGCGAGGTTCCGGGCCGGAAAGCTCCTACCATGATGGCCTGCCTGAGGCGCAGGAAGACATAATCATGCGTCGTCGTACCATCGACCCGGGCCAATGGCGGCAGTACCAACTTCTTCAATAATCTCGCCTCCCTGCGAACCTCACATATCTGCTTATCGCGAAGCCGGGCTTGATTCCAGTCGGATATGATGTCACATACTTAATAATGTGATCACAAAATGGAGCGCGCATGATGACGGCCGACAGCATCGATCGGGACACCCTGGCAGCTTTGCTGAAGGAAGACAGCCCGATCGAGAGCATCCAGGCCGTGGTCTGCGACCTCAACGGCATCATGCGCGGCAAGCGCGTACCGGTCAGCCAGGCCGAGAAGGTGCTGGGCGGCGGCATCCGCATGCCCTTGTCGATCGTCGGCGTCGACGTCTGGGGCGAGGACATCATCGACAGCGAGCATGTGTTCGCCTCGGGTGACATGGACGGCATCTGCGGGGCGACCGGACGCGGCATCCTGCCGGTGGCCTGGACCTCGCGGCCGAGCGCTCTGGTGCCGCTCTGGCTCTTCCTGGAGAGCGGCGAGCCCTTCCTCGCCGATCCGCGCCAGGCGCTCGCCGCCGTGGTGCGCGAATACCAGAAGCTCGGCCTGCGGCCGGTGGTGGCGACGGAGATGGAGTTCTATCTGATCGACCCGGAGCCCGACAGCGCCGTGCCGCCGATCTCGCCCTACACCGGCAAGCGGCTCGATTCGGACGCCATTCTCTCCATCGACGAACTCAACGATTTCGGCGAGTTCATCTCCGACGTCTATGCCGAATGCGAGCGCCAGAACGTGGCGGCGGATGCGGCGATCGCCGAGAACGGCATCGGCCAGTTCGAGATTAACCTCCTGCACAGCGACGATCCCCTCAAGGCGGCCGATGACGCCGTCTTCTTCAAGCGCATCGTCAAGGGTGTCGCGCGCAAGCACGGCCTTGCGGCCACCTTCATGGCCAAGCCTTACGGCACGCGCTCGGGCAATGGCATGCATGTGCATTTCAGCCTGCTCGATGCCGAAGGTCGCAACGTCTTCAACGACGGCAGCAAGGAAGGTTCGCCGATCCTGCGCCATGCCGTGGCCGGTTTGCTGCGCGGCATGGCCGAGACCACGCTGTTGTTCGCGCCGCATTTCAACTCCTATCGCCGCCTCAGGCCCGACACCCACGCTCCGACCACGATCGCCTGGGGCTATGAGAACCGCACCGCAGCCGTCCGTATTCCCGGCGGCAGCCCGGCTGCACGCCGTATCGAGCATCGGGTCGCCGGGGCGGATGCCAACCCCTATCTGGTGGTCGCGGCCATACTCGGCGCGGCCCTGATCGGCATCCGCAAGCAATGGACGCCGCCCGAGCCCATCATGGGGCGCGCCCATCTGCCGAGCGCATCGGCCAAGATCCCGTCCGAATGGGGACAGGCGGTCGATGCCTTCGAGGCCGGCGAGATCGCCGCCGAGATTTTCGACCCCGTGCTGCGCTCGATGCTGATCGCCTGCAAACGCCAGGAGATCGCCGGTTTCGCCGAACAGGTCACCGACTACGAATTCGCCGCCTATCTCGAAATCGTCTGAGCTGTCTTTCAATCCATCGCCTTCCGGCCGTGGCGCCGACCAGACCTCCGGTTTGGTGCGCGCGACGGCCGGTCCATGAGGTATGTCCGCCATGTCCACCGTCGAGTTCGCCACCGACCATCCGCCGTCATCCAGCGCCGGCCACGCGGCGACCTATTATGCCGCCACCGCCAAGGGCGCCTTCGAACGTCCCGTCCTCAACGAACATTTGACGGCCGATATCTGCGTGATCGGCGCCGGCTTCACCGGCATTTCCGCGGCACTGGAACTGGCCGAGCGCGGCTATAGCGTGGTCGTGCTGGAGGCCATGCGCATCGGCTTCGGCGCCTCCGGGCGCAATGGCGGCCAGATCGTCAACGGCTACAGCCGCGACCTCGAGGTGATCGAAAAGCGCTATGGCGCGAAAGCGGCCAAGGCGCTCGGCGCCATGGCCGGGGAGGGTGCCGACATCATACGCGGCCGCATCGCCCAATATGGCATCGATTGTGACCTGGTTCCTGGCGGTTTCTTCGCTGCCTTCACCGACAAGCAGCTGCGCGAGCTCGACGAGCAGCAGCGCATCTGGGAGCGCCATGGCCATGGCGGCCTGGAGCGCATCGACAAGGCGGGCCTGTCCAAGATCGTCGCCTCGGAGCGCTATGTCGGCGGGCTGGTCGACCACAAGGGCGGCCATATCCATCCGCTCAGCCTGGTGCTGGGCGAAGCGGCGGCGGTCGAGCGGCATGGTGGACGGATCTTCGAGCGTTCGCCGGTGCTCTCGGTCGAGCAGGGGGCGAAACCGGTGGTGCGCACCCAGCACGGGGCGGTGACCTGCACCTATCTCCTTGTCTGCGGCAATGCCTATATCGGCGATCTTCTGCCCGAGATCGGCGGCAAGATGATGCCGGTGTCCAGCCAGGTCATTGCCACCGAGCCGCTGGACGAGGCGGTAATCCGCGACCTGCTGCCGGCCAATTATTGCGTCGAGGACATGAACTATATCCTCGATTATTATCGCCGTACCGCCGACAACCGCCTGCTTTTCGGCGGCGGCATCGTCTATGGCGGCGGCGATCCCGCCAGCATCGAGGCCAAGATCCGGCCAAGCCTAGCCAGGACCTTCCCACAGCTCGCCAATATCCGCTTCGACTATGCCTGGAGCGGCAATTTCGCCTTGACCCTGACGCGCATCCCGCATGTCGGGCGGCTGTCGCCCTCGATCTATTTCTCGCATGGCGACAGCGGCCATGGTGTCACCACCACCCATCTCCTCGGCAAGATCCTGGGTGAGGCCGTCGCCGGCCAGGCCGAGCGCTTCGATGTCTGGAGCAGCCTGCCTTATTACCCCTTCCCGGGCGGCAAGACCTTCCGGGTGCCGCTGACCGTGCTCGGCGCCTGGTGGTATGGCTTGAGGGACAGGTTGGGTCTGTGACGGCAGACTCGGAAAGATGTTTCTTGTCATGCCCGGGCTTGTCCCGGGCATCCAGAGATTGCCTTTCTCGGTGAGTATCTCCTGGATTGCCGGGTCGAAGCCCGGCAATGACAAAGGCCGGGATAGCTCGAATTCTGGTCACATGCTTTGGGACCTCAACCCGCTACCATCGCACCTGCGACATGATGGCTGTTCCAGTGGATCGGTGCGCTGGGGCAGTGTAAGTCCGACATATTCACGAGGGGCGGGAGACCGTCTCCGCAATCAGGGAGTGAGCGATGCTCGACAAGCGCAAGTTCTTCATCGACGGCAAGTGGGTGGATCCTGTCGTTCCCAACGATCTGCAGGTGCTGGATCCGGCCACCGAGCAGCCGGTCGCGGTGATCTCCATGGGCACGCCCGCCGATGTCGACAAGGCCGTTGCCGCCGCCAAGAAGGCCTTCGCCACCTATTCGCGCACCAGCGTCGAGGAGCGCCTGGCGCTGCTGGAAAAGCTGCTCGACGTCTACAAGCGCCGCTATGAGGAGATGGCCCAGACCATCACGCTCGAACTCGGTGCGCCGATCTCGATGAGCCGGGCCCAGCAGGCCGATGTCGGCGTCGGCCATCTGCAGGGCTTCATCGATGCGCTGCGTCATCTCAAGGCCCGCGATACCCTGCCCAATGGCGATGTGGTGCTGCGCGAGCCGATCGGTGTCTGCGGCCTGATCACCCCCTGGAACTGGCCGATCAACCAGATCGCGCTCAAGGTGGTGCCGGCGCTCGCCACCGGCAGCACCTGCGTGCTCAAGCCGAGCGAGTTCACCCCCCTCAACGCGCTGCTCTATGCCGAAATGGTCGAGGAAGCCGGATTCCCCGCCGGCGTGTTCAACCTGGTGAACGGCGATGGCCCCTCGGTCGGCGCTGCCCTCTCCAAGCACAAGGACATCGACATGATGTCCTTCACCGGCTCGACCCGCGCCGGCATCGCCGTCAGCAAGGATGCGGCCGAGACCGTCAAGCGCGTCACGCTCGAGCTCGGCGGCAAATCGCCCAACATCATCTTCGAGGATGCGGACCTCGAGGATCGCGTTGCCGGCAGCGTGCTGGAATGCTTCAACAATTCCGGCCAGTCCTGCGACGCACCGACCCGCATGCTGGTGCAGCGTTCGGTCTATGACAAGGTCGTCGACATCGCAGAGCGTACCGGCAGGACGCAGGCCGTCGGCGATCCCAAGCAGGAAGGCGAGCATATCGGCCCGCTGGTCAGCGATATCCAGTTCGGCCGCGTGCAGGCTTTGATCGAGGCCGGCGTCGCCGAAGGCGCGCGCGTGCTGATCGGCGGTCCCGGCAAGCCGGAAGGCTATGAGAAGGGCTATTTCACCAAGCCCACCATCTTCGCCGATGTCGATCCCAACATGCGCATCGCCCGCGAGGAGATCTTCGGCCCGGTGCTGTCGATCATTCCCTTCGACACCGAGGAGCAGGCGATCGAGCTCGCCAACGACACCAATTACGGTCTTGCCGCCTATCTGCAGACCGGCGACGACAAGCGGGCCGAGCGGGTCGCGGCCAGGCTGCGCGCAGGCATGGTGCACATCAATGGCGGGCCTCATCGCTATGGCAGCCCGTTCGGCGGCTACAAGCAGTCCGGCAATGGCCGCGAGGGCGGCATCTTCGGCCTGGAGGACTTCCTCGAGGTGAAGACGGTGCATCGGCCCTGATGGGATTGTCAGAGGCGGGCTTCGGCCCGTAGCGCAACAAAACGCCGCCGGGATCGCTCTCCGGCGGCGTTCTTCGTTCGATGCGTCGATTACTTCATCGTCGGCATCACGAAGTCGGCCCCGGCGCGGATGCCGGTGGGCCAGCGGCTCGTGATGGTCTTGAGCTTGGTGTAGAAGCGCACGCCCTCGGGGCCGTGCATGTGGTGGTCGCCGAACAGCGAGGCCTTCCAGCCGCCGAAGGAATGGAATGCCATCGGCACCGGGATCGGCACGTTGATGCCGACCATGCCGACCTGGATCTGGTGGGCGAATTCGCGGGCGGCGTCGCCGTCGCGGGTGAAGATCGCGGTGCCGTTGCCGAACTCATGCTCGTTGATCATGCGGGCGGCAGTGGCATAGTCGGGCGCGCGCGCCACCGCGAGCACCGGGCCGAAGATCTCTTCCTTGTAGATCGTCATGTCGGTGGTGACATGGTCGAAGATCGTGCCGCCGAGATAATAGCCGTTCTCGTAGCCCTGCATGCTGAAGCCGCGCCCGTCCACCACCAGCCTGGCTCCTTCGGCGACGCCGGTGTCGATATAGCCGCGCACCTTGTCGAGATGCTGCTTGGTCACCAGCGGTCCCATCTCGGCTTCCGGGTCGGTGCCGGGTCCGATCTTGAGGGCGCGCACCCGGGGTTCCAGCTTGGCGAGCAGCGCCTCGGCCGTGGCTTCGCCGATTGGCACGGCAACCGAGATCGCCATGCAGCGCTCGCCGGCCGAGCCATAGGCCGCGCCCATCAGGGCGTCGACGGCCTGGTCGATGTCGGCGTCGGGCATCACGATCATGTGGTTCTTGGCGCCGCCCAGCGCCTGGCAGCGCTTGCCGTTGTGCGAGGCGGTCTCGTAGATGTAGCGGGCGATCGGCGTGGAGCCGACGAAGCTGACGGCCGAAATATCGGGATCGGTGAGGATGGCGTCGACGGCCTCCTTGTCGCCATGGACCACGTTGAAGACGCCGTCCGGCAGGCCGGCTTCCTTGAGCCACTGCGCGAGCAGCAGCGAAGCGGAGGGATCGCGCTCGGAGGGCTTGAGGATGAAGCAGTTGCCGCAGGCCAGCGCCACCGGGAACATCCACATCGGCACCATGGCCGGGAAGTTGAATGGCGTGATGCCGGCGACCACGCCGAGTGGCTGGCGCAGGGAATGGCTATCGACGCGGGTGCCGACATTCTCCGTCACCTCGCCCTTGAGGAGCTGGGGCGCCGAGGTGGCGAATTCCACCACTTCCATGCCGCGCTGGATCTCGCCCTTGGCATCCGACAGCACCTTGCCATGCTCGGCCGTGATTACGGCGGCGAGTTCGTCGGTACGCTCCTCCAGGATGTGCAGGAACTTGTTGAGGATACGGGCGCGGCGCAGCGGCGTGGTGGCGGCCCAGCCGGGGGCGGCGGCCTTGGCGGCGGCAGAGGCCTCGCGCACTTCGGCGACGGAGGCGAGGGCGACCTCGGCCGCGGCTTCGCCGGTGGCGGGATTGTAGACCGCCGCCTTGCGGCCGCTGCGGCCGGCAACCAGCTTGCCGCCGATGAAATGGGAGATCTCGCGCGTCATCCTCTTCCTCCTGTCCTTCGCCTGCCGGTGGGCGGCGTTCGGCGAGATCTATGCAGTTGATGCGTTCGCACAGCAATGAGAGGGATTGCACTTCCGATGTGCAAAAATTAAAGTCATCAATAGACGATCTTCCCCGGGTGCACGGGCATCTTGCCCGTTCTTGGAAACGTGGCGGATGTCGGTCAGGCAGAACGGGCAAGATGCCCGTGCACCCGGAGTTCGCCATGAACTGGGACCACATCCGCATCTTTCTGGCGGTGGCGCGCAGCGGGCAATTGCTCGGCGCGGCGCGCCAGCTCGGGCTCAACCATGCCACCGTCGGCCGCCAGCTCACGGCGCTGGAGGAGACCTTCGGCGCCAGGCTCGTCGAACGCCAGACCCAGGGCTGCACGCTGACGGCGGCCGGCGAGGCCCTGCTCGTCGCGGCGGAGAAGGCCGAATCCGAATTCCTGCGCGTCGGCGCCCTGGTATCCGGCACCACGGCGGAGATCAGCGGCACGGTGCGTGTCGGCGCGCCGGACGGGCTCGGCAACTACTTCCTGTCGCACGAACTGGGCGCCCTGGCGGCCCGACACCCGGAACTGGTGGTGCAGCTGGTGCCGCTGCCGCGCACCTTCTCGCTGTCACGGCGCGAGGCCGACATCGTGGTGACGCTGGACCGCCCCGTGCAGGGGCGGCTGATGGTCAAGAAGCTGACCGACTATACGCTCAGCGTCTATGCCTCCCGGGGCTATCTCGAAGCGGCGCCCCCCATCGCCAGCGAGGAGGACCTTGCCGGCCATCTCTTCGTCACCCATGTCGACGACCTCGTCTACAGCCGGGCGCTGGATTATGCCGAGACGCTGGGCCGGCTGATGCGCCGGCGCTTCGAGTGCGGCAGCGTGGTCGCCCAGATGGAGGCTGTCAGGGCCGGTCACGGCATCGGCATCCTGCACGACTATGCCGCCCGGCAATATCCCGAGCTGATGCGCCTGCTACCGGGCAGGCGCTTCACCCGCAGCTATTGGCTGGTCTCCCATCCGGATACCCACAACACCCGCCGTGTCGCCGCCGTCGCCGACCACATCACCCTGCGGGTTCGGGCCGAACGGGCCCATTTCGCCCGGGATTGAGAAGACTTCCTGGCAACTGTAGTTGAGCGAGTGTCATGCCTTGAAGGTGACCTGATCTCGCACGATGGCATTGAGAGTGACG
>NZ_JBFNQD010000025.1:0-67049 GCF_040797145.1 Labrys neptuniae
GAACCTCAAAGCCGGGACGCGCCCCATGCGCTACCGGGCACTTGCCGGTGTTCGGCGTATCGCTTCCGTCCATCATTTTCTCCGTATCTGCATCGCTCGAATGGGCGCGGGCCGGCGCAAGGCCGAACCTGGCCTGCCCGGACAAAGCGTGTCGCCTTGTCCGGGGTTTCGATGTGAAAGACCCTTGTCTATTTCGCTCGGGCGGCAGCGCCGTTCAGGCGCGGCCGAGTTTTTCGGCTCCGCCCCCAAGGGCCGGGCCGGCAGTCGGGTCCTCGTCTTCGGCGAGATCACCGACCAGGGTCTCCGTCGTGAGGATCAGCTTGGCGACCGAGGCGGCATTGGTCAGGGCGGCGCAGGTGACGCGAACGGGATCGATGATGCCGGCCTCATACATGTTCTGGTATTCGCCGAGCGCGGCGTTGTAGCCGAAACCGCCATTGACGCTCGACACCTTCGCCACCACCGCCTCGGGATCCCCGCCGGCATTGGCGACGATGCGCCAGAGCGGGCGCGTCAGCACCGATTTCACCAGGCGGACGCCTGCCGCGACGTCCCCGTCGAGCCTGGCAAGCAGGGGATCGAGCACCGGCCCGATCTGGGCCAGGGCAGAGCCCCCGCCGGCGACCACGCCCTCATCGAGCGCGGCCCGTACGGCAGAAAGGGAATCCTCGATCAATTGGATGGTACGCTTCTGCTCGACCGGCGTGACGCCGCCGGCATAGAGCACGGCCGTGCCGCCGGAGAGCTTGGCGAGACGCTCGCGCAATTTGTCCTGCTCGATATTGGGCGGCGCGTTCTCGAACTGATGCTGGACCTGGGTGCGGCGCGCGGCGATCGCCGCCTTGTCGCCGCCGCCATGGATGATCGCCGTATGGGCGGCGCTCGTGCGCACCCGTTCCGCGCTGCCGAGATCGGCGGCCTCGATCTGTTCGAGCCTGCCGCCGAGATCGCGGGCGATAACGCGCCCGCCGGTGATGATGGCCAGATCCTCCAGCAGCGCCTTGCGCCAATGGCCGTACTCGGGCGGATGCACGATCAGATATTTGCCGGCGCCGCTGCGCCCGAGCAGCGTCACGACCACCTCGGGCGAGACCTCCTCGGCCACGATCAGCAGCGGCCTGCCGGCCTTGTCGGCAATCGCCCTGACAGCATCGAGCGAAGCGGGGTCCTTGATCTTGAGATCGGTCAGGAGGATCAGCGGGCGTTCCAGCACCGCCTGCATCTTCTCCACATCGGTGACCATGTGGTGGGAGATATAGCCGCGGTCGAAGGACATGCCCTCGACGACGTCGAGCGTGGTCTCGGTGGTGATGCTGAAATCGGTGGTGATGATGCCGTCGGCACCGACCTTCTCGAAAGCTTCGGCCACCAGGTTGCCGAGCCGGGCATCGGTGGCTGCGATATTGGCGACGGCCGCCAGGGCGCCATTCTCGCGAGCTGGGCGCGCGCTGGATTTCAGCGACGACACCACGGCGTTGACGGCAAGGTCTATGCCCTTCACGAGGTCGACGGCCTTGGCGCCCTGCTCGTTGGCCTCGACGCCCTTCTGGACCAGGGCATTGGCGAGGACGATGGCCGTGGTGGTGCCGTCGCCGGCGATCTCGTTGGTCTGCATCGAGACCTCGCGCACCACCTGCGCACCCATATTCTCGAAACGATCGTGCAATTCGATCTCCGAGGCGATGGAAACGCCGTCGCGCGTCACCATCGGCGTGCCGATCGGCCGGTCGATCATGGCATTCATGCCTTTGGGGCCGAGTGTCGGCTCTACGGCGGCTGCAAGCTGGTGGACGCCGCGGGCAAGGGCTCGGCGGGCGTGCGAATTGTGAAGCATCAATTTGGGCATGGCTCCTCCTTCCGCCCTGGCGGGCGGTTGTTGTCGGCCTCGGGCGGCGAGGCCTCGGTTCAGCTGTTGACGGCGGGCGCGTTCCCGGCGGCAGGTGGCACACGGTCGAGGATGAAGTCGACCAGCGTCGGTTCGCCATCCGTGAACTCGGCCTGCTTGTACCGGGTCTGCTTGAGGCCACGGCACAGGGCGCCGTTGAACTCCATGTTGATCCGCAGGCTGCGCAGGTCTCCGAGATAGGAGGCCAGCATTGCCGCGGTGAGGGGGACGCCCTCCCAGGTCCTGAAGACGCCGTCTCCCCGACCGATTTGGGGATGGCGCTCGAGCAGGGCCTGACGATAGCGCGGCTTCTGGGCCACCGCTTCCTCTCCCGCGAGCTGCGTCGCATCGAAGGCCGGCAGGTCCATGGCAAGGATGGCGTCGTCGCCGAGGCCGACCTGGCGCAATCCCAGCAGCACGGCCTCCTGCCGCCGCTTATAGGCCTTGGCACGGAACGTCTCGCGCAAGGCCGTGAGGTCGAGATCCCCGGTCATCTCCCCGAAGACCTGGCCGAAGCTCTTGCCCGCCGCGATGCCTCGATTGACCTCGTCGGCGAACATGTGATCCTGCAGCTGGATCCGATAGGCTGGCTTCCAGGACAGCGCTTCGAGCGCCTCGCGCACGCCATCGAGCATCAGGAAGGCGAAGTTGGGCGAGCACCAATAGGTGGGCAGCCTGAATTCAACCTCCACCGACGCATTGTCCAGGATCTCGGCACGTTCGACGAAGCCCATATTGGTGACGGGCTCGTCGAGTTCTGGGTCGTTGACCTCGGACAGCCGCCGCCAGAGTTCGGCCTGGCGGCGACCGCGGAGCGCAGCGCTCATCATGCGCTTCACTCCGCCGCGATCGACAGGGGCGCCTTGGCGAGAGCCGCCTTCTTGGCCGCGATGTCGATGTCGTAGAGACGTGCTGCGTTGAGGCCCAGGATCTTCTCCTTGATCTCGGGGGTGAGATCGACCCCGCGCTCGCGCTTGATGTCCTCGGGCAGTTCGAAGGCCCAGAATTTCTCGACCAGCCAGCGCGGTGTCCAGATCGCGTAGTCGGAGCCGAACAGGATCTTGTCCGGGCCGAGCCAGAACAGGAGCTCGGCGATCACCTCGGCGAAATAGCGTGGGCGCGAATGGATGAAGGGCAGGGCGACGGCAAGGCCGCCATAGACATTGGTTTCCTGCACGGCGATCCAGCAGAAATCGTCCAGGCGAGGCAGGCCGCAATGCTCGACGATCCAGTTCAGGTTCTGGAAGTCGGTAGCCGCGTCGTCGACGTCGCCCACGTTGAAGGCGTCCTTGCTGAGCGGGATGATCGTCGGGCCCTTGTGGACGTGGACGTTGCGGATGCCGAGTTTCTCGCACAGTTCGAAGCAGCGATAGGCGTTGGGATCGGTCAGCTTCCACCCGCGGGAATCCCCATGCCACTCGGCCGTGTACATCTTCACGCCCTTGATGTCGTAGGTCTCCTTCATGAAGTGGATATATTCGAGCGCGGCCTCGCCATCGCGCGGATCGAAGGAGCCGTTGACGATGAAGCGCTCGGGATAGCGCTTGGCCATCTCGGCATTGCGCTCGAGCGTGTTGAAGCCCTGCTTGTAGAAATCCTTCAGATAGGTCGACTGCACGATGGCGACATCGTCAGGACCGTCGACGAACAGGTCGCGATAGAGGTCGTCGGCGCTGTATTTCTCGAACTTCTCCTTCGGCCAGAGCTGCTCCTTGGGGCTGAGCGCCGTGTGATAGGCATAGAAGCACTCCACGAACTGCTTGCCGTGAATGTTGCGCTGGTTTTCAGGGCTGCCGTCCCAGAAATGGGTGTGGCCATCAACGACGAAAATTTCCTTGCCTTCGGGCGTGATATACATGGCTTCCTCCGTTGGTATTTCGCTCTAAGCTTTTGTTGCAACTCGATTGTTCGACTATTCCGTGAGATCAGGTTGAGGGTGCCGCGGCTCCGCGAGGCGTGTGAAGGGGTGGCAGCCGAGCCATCCGCGCGGTGCGCAACGGGCATCCCGCACATCCCTCGGATGCAGCGCCGCTGCAGGCACGGTCGTCCCGTGCCGCTTCCGCATCTTCCGGACCGGCGCTTGGCTTGCCCCTCGGCCCACCCATTCTCGCGGTCGGGATGCCGGCTTCGGAACAGGGGCCATATGAAGCATCGAGCATGGTTCTCTCTCCCATCGCTGCCGTTGCGGCATGTGTTCCTCAGGTCGTGATGGCGACCTTCAGCACGCCGTCGCGCTGATTGGCGAAGAGGTCGTAGGCCTCCTCGATCTGGTCCAGCTTGAAACGATGCGTGACCAGCCCGCCCAGATCGACCCGCCCTGAACTGACGACATCGAGCATGCGGCGCATGCGCTCCTTGCCGCCCGGGCACAGCGAGGTGCGGATCGATTTCTCGCCGAGGCCGGCGGCGAAGGCATCGAGCGGGATCTTCAGGTCCGACGAGTAGACGCCGAGGCTCGAGAGCACACCGCCGGGCCGGAGGACGCGCAGGGCGGCCTCGAAGGTTGCCTGCGTGCCGAGCGCCTCGATCGCCACGTCGACGCCGCGCCCGTCGGTCAGGCGCATGATGGCTTCGACGGGGTCCTCCTGCTTGAAATCCACCACGATGTCAGCGCCCAGGCGCTTGGCCATGGCCAGGCGGGCGGGCACCGTGTCGACGGCAATGATGGTGGTTGCGCCCATAAGCCTGGCGCCGGCCGTGGCACACAGGCCGATCGGTCCCTGCGCGAAGACGGCAACGACATCGCCGATCCGGATGCCGCCGGTTTCGGCGCCGGCAAAGCCGGTCGACATGATGTCCGGGCACATCAGAACCTGTTCGTCGCTCACCTCGTCCGGAATGGGGGCGAGATTGGCCATGGCATCGGGCACGCAAACGAACTCGGCCTGGCAGCCATCGATGGTGTTGCCGAATTTCCAGCCGCCGATGGCCTTCCAGCCATGCTTGGTACCGGCGCCGTCCTGCGAACCGCAGCCGCACAGACAGGCATGGCTCCAGCCCGAGGGGGTGATGGCGCCGGCAACGACGCGCTGTCCTTCCTTGAACCCGCGTACCGACGAGCCGAGCTTTTCGATCACGCCGACCGGTTCATGGCCGATGGTCAGGCCCTTGGCCACGGGATATTCCCCCTTCAGGATATGAACGTCCGTTCCGCAGATCGTCGTGGTCGTGACGCGGATCAGGGCATCGGCGGGGCCGATCTCGGGGATGGGCTTGTCATCGAGGACGATGCGTCCCTTCTCGACAAAGATCGCGGCCTTCATTTTGCTTGGCATGACTGGCTACTCGTTTTCGGCTCTGCATGGGCGGGAACGGGCGATACGCCGCTGCGTATCGCCCAAGACTTGCCGTCAGGCTCAGATGTATTCGAAGACCTCGTCCATGTTGCCGAACAGGATCACGGTGTTGTCGTCGACCCTGACCATGCGGCCGTAATGGGTGGAGGTATTGACTTCGAAGATCTCCGCCGTCATCTCGCGGCCGAGATATTCGCTGATCTCGTCCATCTTGAAGATGAGCTTGCCGTCGCCGTCGATGCGGATCAGCGCGGGCTGATAGGTGACGATCACACCCTCCTTCTTGCCCATGAATTCCGCGATGGCGCGGGCCTCCACCGAGTCGTTCATGGTGACCCCGCACTGATGCGAGATGGTCTGCTCGAAGGTGATGTCCTTCATCGACTTGAAGATATTGGCGTGCGAGGAATCGCGGGCTGCCGTGGACATGGTCGTTTCTCCCTTTGGATGGTTGCCGGCCGGTCAGTCGTCGAGGCCGAGTTCGCGCAGGATCTGGCCGATCCGCTCCTGCGAGACGGCGCGGACATCCTCGAACGAGACGGGCTTGGAATGCGGCATCGACCAGATCGGCTGCAGGCCCAGCGCTGCCTTGTCGGCGAGGGCGCGGTGCTTCTTCAGCCAGCCTTTGAACAGCTGACGGTTGGCCGCGGCATGCTTCTCGTCATGGGCGAGCAGGTAGATCAGGTCGATGGTATTGGCGAGATTGCGCTCATAGTCGGCTTCGGCGGCCGAGATCACCGGCGGGGTGATGAAGTCGTGGTTGGCCGCCGCCACTTGCATCAGGAAGCCCGAGCGGAAGAGTTCGCCCACGAGCGGCTCGAACACGATATTGATGGCGAAATACTGCTCCAGATAGTCTTCCGCGCCCATGATGGTCTCGATGGCTTCGCGGGTGCCCTGCCAGGCGCCGTCTTCCAGCCAGGTCTTCTTGCCGAGCTCGTCGTTCCAGCCGGGAATATCCATGCCGATCTCGGCCAGATAGAGCGTGATGTCCTGCGCCAGGCGCAGCTTGTAGGAAGAGTTGGTCAGCGTGGCGTTGTTGATCATCTGGGTGTAGCCGTAGCGCTGGGCCTGCATCAGCGAAGTGCCCAGGCCGAATTCGGCGTGCTTCCACGCACCCAGATGGTGCTGCAGGATGCTGACCCAGACCTTATCGAAGCTCTTGGGCGCGCCGGACTTGCGGCCATTGGCGATCACGCTCTGTACCATCGTCTCGATCTTGGACTGGCGTTGATAGTGGGTGCGCTCCCACTCCTGGTCGGGCGCCCGGAAGGCATGCCAGTTCGAGCTCTGCGCCAGCGTGTTGCCCTTGACATAGGCGCCATTGCCGTCGGCGAAATTGATGATCCAGTTCTGGATCAGGTAGCGCTCCGGATCGGGCTGCACGTCGACCGTGACGTCCTCGTAATGGGTGGCGCGCTGCCCCCTGGGATCGAAATAGCGGTATTTGCGGCTGTCGGAATCGGCGAAGATCGCTGCACCGGCTGCGCCGGACCCGACCGAACTCGAAATGGCAGGCATGGTATTCACTCCCTGGTTGTGGTGCGTTTCGACGATCCGCCCGAGGGCGGCTCTTAGTGGCCGGGCGAGGTTGCGCCCGACGAGGTGGTGAACTTGTCGAAGAAGATGTGCTCGACCTCGAAGCCGTTCATGAACAGCACGGGCTGCAAGGCGTCGATCATGGGGGGAGGGCCGCAGGCATAGACGTCGCCCTGCCCATCGATGGCGAGTTCCTTGAGCTTGGCGCCCACGCTCTCATGCACGAAGCCGCGTTCACCCTGCCAGGCGCCGTCTTCTCCGGCATGCGAGAGCACGGGGATGAACTGCACCTCCGGATAGCGCTCGACCAAGGCCGAGATCCGGTCGAGATGGAACAGGTCGTCCTGCGTGCGGGCGCCGTAGAAGAAGTAGACCGGCCTTTGCTCGCCGCTGGCCAGGTGGTCGTTGAGGATCGACCAGACCGGCGACATGCCCGACCCGGCGCCGACCAGGATCAGGGGTCCTTGGCGTTCTTCACGTCGGAAGCAGGTGCCATAGGGGCCGACGATGGCGACTTCGGCTCCGACCCGGATTCCGCCGGCGTCGAGTTCCCCGGAGAATCGTCCCTCAGGGTACTTCTTGATGATGAATGAGAGTTTCTGGGTTTCGTCCGGCGTATTTGCCATGGAAAACGAGCGCGTAAGCGTCTCCCCTTTTTCCGTGGTGACTGTGATGTCGACATATTGGCCGGCCCAGAATTTCATCGGGGAACTGAGCGTGATCTCGATGCCGCGAATATCGTGGGTGAGGCGTTCGATTTTCTCGATGCGGCCCTGATAGCTCTTCACGGCGATCGATTTGGACAGGACTTCCTCGTCATAGTTGAGGAGTTCGACTTCCATGTCCGAATAGGCGATCGAGCGGCACAGAAGGATGTGGCCGCTATCCTTCTCCATGTCGTTCAACGCAAAGGTCGAGTATTTCAGCATGTCGACTTCGCCGTCGAGCAGGACGCATTTGCAGGCCGAGCATTGCCCTTCCTTGCAGCCGTGCGGCAGCGCGATGCCCTGACGAAAGGCTGCGTTCAGCACGGTCTCGCCGTCCTCAACTTCGAATTCGACGCCGACGGGTTCCAGGCGCACAGTGTGGGCCACGCTCATCGGTCCTTCCTCCAAGACTGTCCCGTGCCCCCTCCCGGTGAAGAGAGGGGGCGTGATCCTTTCGCTTGCAGAAACCGTCGGGCGGCGTCCGCGAAGCGGCAGGTTCAGTGGCAGGGGTTGATGGTGAAGCCGGCGCGATACTCAGCCAGATGCTTCTCGCGATCGGCGGGAGTCATCTCACGCAGCAGCGTCAGCGGCGACAGGATGGTGTGGCCCTTGACGTCGTCGAGCGTCCACATTTCCTTGGCATCGAAGCGCAGATGCGGCTGCGGGATCAGGGTTTCGCCGTCCGAGCGCACGAAGTTGAGATCCTTCATGGCCTCGGCGAGATCCCAGCCGTGATACAGCGTCTCCCATTCGCGCTTGCCGCTGAAGCGGCCCATCGCCGGGGTCGGACGTCCCTGGTACTCGTCGGAGAAGGCCTCCACCGCCGTCCAGCGATCGAGTTCATGCGCGAAGGTGTGCAGCTTGCCGTCGATTTCGTCGACGACCATGTCCTCGCGGATCAGGCAGGGAACCAGGCAACTCCAGCAGCGATGCGGATAGACGTAGCCCACCTGTTCGTTGAAGGTGAGGATCTTCTCGCCGCGGTGGCTCAGCTTGTCGTGCCATTTCCAGAATTCGCCGAACTGTGCATACCAGCCCGGATATTTATGCTCGAACCACTCGAAGTCCTTGTCCGTCTGGGCTTCGATGCGCCAGAAATTGAGCGGCCAGCCGACGGTGAAGAACTGGGCCACCTTGTGGACGTAGAATTTCTCGGTGATGCGCTTCCAGGCTTCCTGAACGTCGTCGTGATGGATCTTGATGCCGTATTTTTCCAACGGCAGCATATAGGTGCGGTAGTAGTCCTCGAAGATCCAGCGGTGCCACATCTCCGCATAGGATTCCTTGTTCTTGTCGCGGTTGGTGGTGCCGTATTCGATGAAGGTGCCGATGGCGGCGTCGACGATGGCGTGGTTCTGCCAGAAGGCATAACGCAGGTCGCGCTCGAGCAGCAGGTGGTTTTCGGGCTCCTTGAGGGCGGCCATCAGCAGGGAGTGGCCATTGCCGATATGGCGGCTCTCGTCCGACTGCACCGAAAGGAACACGGTCGGCAGGGCATAGTCGCCATTGCGGGCGGCCTCCGAGGGCATGGCCACGAACAGCGTGTTGGTGAAGGCGGTTTCGGCGACGACGGTCAGGTACATGCAGGCCGCGGTCATGGTATCGCCGGTGATGAAACCTTCACCGAACTGGCGGCCGATCGTGGTGGCATAGCATTTGCCGAAGGCCTCTTCGGTGATGTCGAAGCCGGCCGGATCGATATAGTTCTCCATGTACCACTTCTTCAGGTTCATCTGAATGGTGGAATGGCGGAACTCGTCGACCATCTGCATGGTGAAGCCGGTGCGCAGGTCCTCGCCGGGCGCAAGCCTTGCCACCATCGCCATCGAGCGGGCGGCCGAGATTTCCGGGAAGGGGATGATGGCGAGGAAGAGTTTCATCCACTCCACCCAGCGCGGCTCGACATTGCGGAACATGTCGCCGCGCAAGGCGGCATCGAGCGCACCATAGACGCGGTTGTCCTTTTCCTCCTGCATCGGGAAATAGGAACGCAGCACCTGCTTCATCGGATCGCGCGGCGCCTTGCTGATCTTGTAATCCGTCGGGAAGGTCATCGCTTCCTGGACATAGGTCGGGTTCCAGCCGAGATCGGATATCTTCTTGGTCGCCTCGCCGACGGAAATGCCGCGCTGCGAGGTTATCTTGTTGAGCGTCAAAGACGTCATAGCCATGAGCCTCCACCAGATTGCGCCACGAACCCCCATGGTTCGGGCGGGGAGCGGCAGGTATCGCCGCCGATGAGTGCGGGCGGCCGGTTCAGGGGACATGGCGTGCCACCATCCGGCTGCTCGAGTGGATCACGGCAAAGGTGTCTGGAGTGGTTCTGAACGCCTGGTGCGCAAGGCATGCGCGCCATGGCATTCCGACCTTGGGTTCCCCATTCCTTCGTTCTTTTGGCATCGCGCCGAAACGCGATGGGCTTCTTATGGAGAATGATGCAGCAAGGACCGTGCCAACTCACGACAAGCTCTAAATTGTGCAGCTTTAGGCGCCCTGGGTAGCATCGATATTCGCATGGGTCCTATTGGTGTAACATAACGTTACAGCTGTAATTTACAAATGTAACGCTATTTATCTATTTTGATATTTAACACATTTATTGATATTATTGACGGGTGAACTTATAGACAACTTAATCTCGTGGGTTATCCTGTCGGTATTATGACAACCTAGCCATTCGGGGTCATGCCGATGTCTTCTCCCGACAATCCTCGATCGCCATCGGCTTTCGATGGGCCTGATGACAGCGAGGTCATCACGGACCTGCTGCGGCTGATGCCGCGCGACCTGATCTTTTCCATGCGCTTTCTGGGCGAAAGCCAGCTGCGCCTGCAGCGCCATTTCCACGACTTCATGATCGCCGAGCTGACATTGGCGGGGATTACGGCGGAAACCCATCCTTTGCTCCATGCCTTCGTGGAACGGCATGCCATCACGCTGCGCGATTTCGTCTTCTCGGGCGTTTCCCTGTCCCGGCAGTTTCGGGTGGAGGACATCGAACGCCTGACCGGCGACACCACCTCCCTGTTGCGTGTCGATATCTGGGACCAGCTCAGGAGCCATGTGGAAGCCGCTCAGCGCCAGTTCAAAGCCCAACTGCCGGAGCTGCCGGCCTTGTTGTCCGGCTGGGAAAAGCCCAAGGCGGCCAAGGAAGAGAGGCGACAATGACCGCAGCAAATCCCAAGCACCAGGATCTGCTGGCGCGCCGGCTCGAATTGGTTGCCGGCTTGTCCGCGCTCAATGCGCAAGCCCTCAAGCTCACCCAGCTCCTTGCCGGCCTCGAGATGGAAGTGCTGCGCCTCGAGTTGGCATTGAAGCAGGCGCCGGCTGAAGGGGAGTTGGCGCGGGAATTGCTAGACGAACTGCGAACGGCGCACGAAAGCGCCGAAGCCGAGAGCGGCCGGCAAAGCCAATGTGCCGGACGCATCAAAACAGCCGAGCAGGAAATCGAGGCGCTCGATCGCCTGCTCCAGCAGGCAATGGAGCGGGAGGGGAGGACATCATGAACCAGCAAAGCAGACAGAACCCGACGCTGTTCGACCTGCTGGGACGCTGCTGGCAGCGACCCGCACCCGTCGCGGGCGTAAACTTCGATCGGCAGGGAGGTTCCGTCGCCTTTACGACCGCCGACGGAGCCATTGCCCTTGCTCCCGTGGCAGAAACGGAGGGACCGGAGAGCCGCATCCGGGTCAGCGGGGATCTCGGGCAGATGAGGATCCTGCCGCGCACAAAGCCGCCGGCCCCCTTGACTGCGGTCGCAATGCAGGAAGGCGGTGTTCCCCTCGTCGTTCCCTTCCATGCGGGTGGCTACCTGGTCGGGACGGACGATGGTGCGGTCAGGCCGGTTTCGGTACAAGGAGAGGTGCGCGAAGATTTCTTTCGCCTTGGCGGCCCCGTCCTGGCCCTCGATCATGCGGAGCAATCGGGCGTGACCGCCGTGTCGGACGGCAACGATCTGTACCTCCTGGACCAGGCGGCAAATGCCATCGCTCGCTCGCGGCCGGTGCTTCCCATTCCGGGGGCCCTCAAATTCTCGCCCGATGGCCGGCACCTGGCGGGATTGAGTGCGGACAATCTCGTCGTCATGGCGTTGGATCCGGCCTTGACGATCCAGCTGGTGGCAACGCTGCCTTCGCGGCCGACGGGTGTCCATTGGAACCGGCAGGCCGATCGCATTGCCTGCGGTCTGGAAATCGGCGGTCTTAGCGTCGTCGATGTTCCGCTTGGTCGGACCGACACTATCCTCGACTTTCCCGCACCGGTGCAAGACCTCGCCTGGGCGGCGGACGGGCAGTTGGTGGCATCGGGGGCCTATCGCATTGCAGCCTGGGGAACGGGTGCCGAGGCCGCCAGCCAGGCTTTGCTGACCGGCCATACCGGCCTGATCCTGGTGGAAGCTGTTGCCGCACATCCCACGCGCGACCTGGTGGCGGCCGGCTATGCCGATGGCCGCATCGTGGTGGCGCGGCTCGGCGGGCGCGACGAACTCTTCGTGCGGCCGTTCGGCGCGGCCGTCACTGCGCTGGCCTGGTCGGCGGACGGGTGTCATCTCGCCGTCGGCGATGCGGAGGGCCAGGCCGCTCTCATCACCTTTCCGCCCCAGCTCTTCAAATAGGCGCAGCAGAGCGCCCATCACAGGAGGACGACATGCCGACAGAGCAGACCCGCGAGGAAGAGAGCAAGGATTTGTTCTTCCAGAAGCTGGAAACCCTCGCTCGCGAGATGATCGACACCCATGACAAGGATTTTGCCATGGGGGCGCTGATCCTGACGGCGCGCTGGATCGCCGAGGACCGGATCATCAAGGTCGCAAAGGCGAGCTGAGACGATGGGAGAGGAGGCCGGAGCGACCCGGCCTCCCTCGGAGTGTCAGCCCTCCGGCGGGATCATCCCCCGGTAGAGCAGGCAGACGGTACGCAGGAGCGAGGCGAAATTGGGAGCGGCGCCGTGGCGCTCGAGGGCCTCCTCGTAAAGCACCGAAATCAGCCGGGAGGTCGAAAGCCCTTCCCGACGGGCCATTTCGTCGAGGACCTGCCAGAACGCCTCCTCCAGCCTCACCGTCGTCGAATGCCCGGCGATACGCATCGATCGGCTCGCCTTGCGAAAATGGAGCGGGCTCTGGCTCGTGAGGACCTTGCACATGGCGCGCCCTTTCAGCCTTGACGCCGCCCTCCCGCCGCCCCGCTCGTCCGGGCGCGGCAAGGGGAGGGGCCGACCTCCACCGATCGGGAGGAGGCCGGTGCTTTTCTCGTCACGGAATGAGGACAGCGCGACCATGGATCCTGCCGGCGTTGAGATCCTGGAGAGCCTTGTTGGCATCGGCCAACCGGTATTCCACCGTGGTCAGCTCGACCAGGCCTCGATCGGCCAGGGCCATCAGTTCGACGAGCTCGGCCCAGGTTCCGACCAGATTGCCGATGATGTTCTTTTCCGTGATGACCATGTCGACGGTGGGGACCCGAATGTCCTCGCCATAGCCGACGACATAATAGCTGCCGGCCGATCGGGTCATGGCGAGGCCCTTGGCCGTCGTGCCCTTCTCGCCGACGAAGTCGATCACGGCTTCGGCGCCGGCGCCACCGGTGAGTGCGAGCACGGCCTCCACCTCGTTGCCGTCTGCTTTCACCAGCTTGTCGGCTCCGATCTTGCCCGCCAACGCCAGGGAGGCGTCGGACTTGTCGACCACGATGACGTCGGCGGCACACATGGCCTTGAGGCATTGGATGCCGATATGGCCGAGGCCGCCGGCACCGATCACCACGCAGCTCTCGCCCGGCAACAGGTGGCGCGTCGCCTTCTTGGCGGCGCGATAGGCGGTCAGGCCGGCATCGGCATAGGGCGCGACTTCCTTGGGCGCGAGCGTCTTGGGAAGCGGCACGATATTGCGCTCGGAGGTGCACAGGAACTCCGCATAGCCGCCGTTGCAGTCGAGCCCCGGAAAGCGGCCCGGGCCGTGCATGTCCATGCCGCGGCGGCAGGCCAGGCAGGTGCCGCCCGAGATCTTGGGATGGACGATGACGGGATCCCCGACCTTGATGCCTTCGACCTCCTTGCCGACCGCTTCGACCCAACCGGCATTTTCGTGCCCCATGATCAGTGGGAGCAGCTGGTCGCCGCTCGGGTCCATATGTGGGCGCCAGACGCCCTCGATGATGTGGAGATCGGTGCGGCATACACCCGCTCCGCCGATCCGCACGATGACGTCGTTCGACTTTTCGATCCTGGGATCGGGAACCTCCTGAAGATCGACCCACTGGCCGGCCCTCAGATCGTCGTCATAGCGGGTGAGCACTTGCGCCTTCATTGTCATTTCCTCCGCGAGCGCGGTCTTGTCCACGCTTCGACGGAACGGCAGCAATCCTCGTGCCAGAATGAATATATTAGGTTTTTCAAGGTGCTGCTTGAATTTCATCGAGCCGTTTGTGTCGCCAAACTGAACAGTTATGCGGGCGGTGTGTCCAATCGGCGTACAGATCTCCCAGGCAATGGCGTTGCCGGCCGGGCTGTCGAAATCGAGGAGTAGATCATGCAGATCCTGTCGGGAATGGACCGGGCCCGAAATGCCCTCGAGCGCGGTGATCGCCTGCCCGGCGGCACCTTGCCGGTGCCGATCGCCGAAAGCTGGCAGCGTTGCAGGGATCTGGGTCTCGATCCGCGTCTCCAGCCCCGCGGTGAGGTGGTGCCATTTGCGGCGGTGACGCGTCGGCGCCAGAAAATGGAGGGCCTGCGCCGGCTGGCTCTTGCCGAGATGCAGGTTCTCTATGCTCAGATCGCCGGCTCCAATCTGATGATCGCGCTGGCGGATGCGAGCGGCATGGTGCTCGACACCATCAGCGATCAGGCCTTCACGGAGAGCGTGGCAGGGCGCTCCATCCTTCCCGGCAGCCTGTGGGATGAGGCCCGGCGGGGCACCAACGCCCTCGGGCTGGCCAGTGACAGCAGCCAGCCGGTCGGCGTTTTCGGCCGGGAGCATTACTTTACCTGCCACGCCCATTTGAGCTGCATGGCGGCGCCCATCCTGGACTCGCATGGCCAGGTCCTGGGATTGCTCGATGCATCCTGCGCCAACGAGGCGCGGCAGCAGCATACGCATGCGCTGGTGCGCATGGCCGCGGCCCAGATCGAGAACGGGCTGATCTTCCAGGAATGCGCGGACAACTTCATCCTGGCCTTCCATCCGCGCGCGGAATATCTCGATACGCTCTCGGCAGGGCTGCTGGCTCTTTCGCGGGACGGTGTGGTCACGGCGCTCAACCGTCCCGGTTCCGCCTTGTTGTCCGGGCTGCCGACCGGCGCCGGTGTGAGTTTCGACACGCTGTTCGAGATGCCTTTTGCCAGGGCACTGGATGGCCTTCTGCGCGGGGGCGTCTTCCCCATACGCGATGCGGCCGGCAGCCAGGTCCTGATGGTCTGCCGCCAGATCGCTCCCGGGCTAACGGTTCGCAATCTGCGCCGGGAACCGCAGGCGATGCAGCATGGCAGGGCCGGACCCATGCCGGAGTTCGTCTGTGCGGACGAGACGTTGAAGGCCGCGATGGCCGACATCGGGCAAGCCGTCGCCATGGGCATGCCCGTTCATCTCACCGGTGAGACGGGCACCGGCAAGGAATTGATGGCGCGCCATATCCATGCGGTGAGCGGCCGGCGCGGGGAGTTCGTTGCCGTCAATTGCGGTGCCTTGGCCGAACAGCTCTTCGTCGCAGAGATCTTCGGCCATGAGCAGGGCGCCTTCACCAATGCCCGTGCGGAGGGATCGATCGGACTGGCGCGGCAGGCCGACGCGGGCACCTTGTTCCTCGACGAAGTCGCCGATGTTCCCCTGTCCGCCCAGACGGCTTTACTGCGTTTTCTCGATGCCATGGAAGTACGGCCTGTCGGGGGGCTGAAGATCCACAAGGTCGATGTCCAGATCATCTCCGCCACCAACCGCGATCTGGAGGCGATGGTGGCGGAGCGATCTTTCCGGGCCGACCTGCTCTACCGTCTCAACGGCCTCGTCCTGCATCTGCCGCCGCTGGCGGCCCGCACCGACTTTGTGCTCGTGGTCAAGCACCTGCTGCAGGAACTGGCCCCGGGAATGGCGATCACCGATGCCGCCATCGCGAGGCTGGCTCAACGCGAATGGCCCGGCAATATCCGCGAGCTTCGCAGCGCCCTCCAGCGCCTGCTCATGCGCCAACGGGGACCATTCGTCGACGAGACCTGCTTCGTCGATGGGTCGGAGGACGTGGGTGATGCTTGCCCGGCTTGCCGGGACCGTGGTCTGGCGCGCCGGGTCTGCCAGGAGATCAGGACGACATATCGCTCCTGCCGAAACGTCACGCATACGGCACGCGCTCTGGGACTGTCGCGAACCACGATATACAAGCATTTGTGAGCCGCTTGCGGAGTGACCCAAGTTCGAGGCGCGCCTTGCGCATCGACCTATCGAGGAGATCGCTTAGCGGCTGACAATCAGCGGCCTGGCCTGGCTTGATGCCAGGATCCACTCCAATGCCGAGCTGCTCCGGCCGATGTAAATCGTCGCCTCGATCATAATTTCGTCACTTCGGGCTGAATCATGTCTCCCGGGGTTGGCTAATGCGGCTACCCGTAATCTTGGCGCTTCGGTGCGCCGGTTTTCGAGCTGGCTGTGTCCCACGCTCCGTCTTCCCAACGACTCCGAGCGCGCCGTCGCGCTCCCGATAGAAGGGAGAATCACATGGCTTTAGCATCCCGATCGAACGTAGCGACCATTGACGAGATCACCACCGACGCAACGGTCGAAGCCCTGAACGCTGCCCTGTCGCACCACGGCATTACCCCGGATCGCATCGTCGCCGTACACTACCTCGACGGCGTTTATGTCGCGAATGGACCGGGGCCGCGATTTCGAGTGCTCTTCTGGATCTAGGGCGTCGGCGCTGATCACGGAACTGGATGCGGTGTTTCGGGCCGCCGAAAAAAGCTCCCGGGCTGTTGGTGATCGCCGGCTGGCCATCGCCGCGCAAGGGCGAATTGTCGGCTGCTACAGGCCGGGTCCATTCTCGGGGTCATAGCGCCAGAACCTTTCTGAGGGTTTCGAGCCTTTCCATCGCAACCACGCCGTCCTGAATGCTCGGAGCCGGCGTGTCTTCCCCCCTGAGCGCCGGAACGACGTCGGCGAGGAGAGCGTGGTAGCCCTTGAAATCCTCGTTGGCAGCGGCGGTGAAATTGGGTTTCCAGGTGAGGCTGTCCTGGCTGTCGGTGAGGGTTGCCGCTGCATCGGCGGTCTTGAAAGGGGGATCGCGGTGCCAACGCACCTCCACCACGTCTTCGATTTCCAGGCGTTGATGATCCCCCATCACTTCGATGCGCTCGACGGGCGTGCCCCGCGACTGGATCGTGCCCATCGCGATGGTGCCGATGGCGCCGCAATCGAAGTCCAGGGCGATATGGAACAGCACCCGGCCCGGTGTCTTCTCCACCTTGCGGGCCGTCAGGCCGGTGACGGGCGAGACGAGGTGGGAGACGAGATCCATATAGTGCACGCAGTGGTGCAGGAAGAAACCGGTGTAGTCGACATTGCCGGCAAAATAGCCAGGCGCGGTCATGTAGTAGCCGGTGAGACCGAGCACGGGGCCGAACCGGCCGGACTTCAGAATGTTGTGCGCGATCTTGTTGCCCACCGAATAGCGTTTCATGAAACCGAGGAGCAACGGCTTGCCGGCTTTCTCGGACGCTTGACGCAAGAGGCGGGCCCCCTCGGCCGAGCCTGAGGGAGGCTTTTCCATGAAAACGGGCAGGCCGTGCTCCAGTGCGGCCTTGCCGAAGGCCAGGTGCTGATCGGGACCGACGGCCATGCCGACGGCATCGATGTCGGGCGTACGGATCAGCTCCATCGCATCGGTGAGCAGTGTCGAGACGCCGAACTGGCGGCCGGCATCGGCCAGGCGTTTGCCGTCGATGTCGCAAAGGGCTGCAATCTTCACGTCATGGCGCAGGAGCTGCGGCAGCAGCATCTGGGTGGCGTGCACGCCGCAACCGATCCAGCCAATATTCAAGGTCATCTGCGAAATTCCGTCAGCGAGATATGGGAGCGGATGAAGGAGGCGGAGGCGGCGAGGCGCTCGCTCTCGTCCTCATGCGGCGCGCGCCATTGCGCCAGGGGCACGCCGAAACGATCATCGTTGCGCCGGAAGGGTTCGAGCGAGACAGGCCCGTTATAATCGATGTCATGAAGGGCACGGCAGACGTCGACCCAGTCCGTGGCACCGGTTCCCGGAAAGCCGCGATGATTCTCATTGGCCTGGAAATGCACGAGGAGAGACCCGGCAAGGCGGATGGCTTCCGAGATGGAGGCTTCCTCCATATGCATGTGGAAGGTGTCGAGCATCAGCCGCACGGCGAGGTGATCGACGGCCTGGAGCAACTCCATCGCCTGCTGCGTGGTGCACAACACGTCGCTTTCGAAACGGTTCAGGGGCTCGACGGCGAGGGTCACGCCAAGGCGGGCGGCATGATCGCCTGCTTCCCTCAGGCCGGTGACGCAGCGCTGCTTGCGGGCAAGGCGTTCGGTCTCGGATACCGGCTGGGGCGCACGGCCGGCAAAGACGAGCGGATTGCCGGTCAGGGGACCGCCCACCAATGTCGCGCCGAGCGTGGCCGCGCAGTCGGCGGCATATTTCAAATAGTCGATGCCGGCACGATGGCTGGCCGCATCGTCCGAGGACAGGTTACGCTGCAGATTGACGCGAGCCGCCAACACCACCCCGAGACCGGCATCGGCCAGGGCCGCACGGGCCGCTGCCAGATCCATTTCGCCGGGCTCGGGCACCAGGAGTTCGACGAAGTCGTAACCGAGCTCCTTCATGCGGGCGAAGAGGGGAAAGTGCTCGGCGGTAAAAGGCCGGGCATATTGCATCGATATCAGGCCGATAGGATTCATTGTTTGGCTTCACAGTTTGCAGAGGGCAGGCGCGGTGCTGGCTTCATCATCCCTTCACCGCTCCTTGGGTCAGGCCGCCAACCAGGCGTTTTTGCACGATGAGAAAGAGCAGAGTCGCAGGCAGGGCGCCGACCACGCCGCCGGCGGCGAGCAGCCCCCATTCGATCTGGTATTCGCCGATCAGGGTCTGGATCGCCACGGTCACCGTGCGTACGTTCTTGCCGCCCAGAGTGAGGGCGTAGAGATACTCGTTCCAGGCGGTGATGAAGATATAGATGCCGGTGGAGATGATGCCGGGCATGGCAAGCGGCAGCACTACCCGGCGCAGGGCCGCCAGGCGCGAGCAGCCGTCGATCATCGCCGCTTCGTCGAGGCTCCTGGGGATGGCTGCCACATAGCTCGTCAGCATCCACACCGCGAAGGGAATGGCGACGGTAGCGTTGGCCAGGATCAGGCTGAGATGGGTGTCGAGCAGGCCGAGCCGGCGCATCAGCACGAAAAGCGGCAGGATCAGCAGCACCACCGGGAACATGTTGACCAGCAGGAACTGCAGCATGATCGCCCTGCGCCCGAGGAAGCGGAAGCGCGAGAAGGCATAGGCGGCCGTAACCGAGACGCCGAGGCCGACGACCACGGTGCCGAGGGCGATGATCAGGCTGTGGCCCATATTGCCGAGGAAGGAGGTCTGCTCGAACAGGCGGGTGTAATTGTCGAAGCTCCAGCCGATGGGCGAGAGCGAAACTCCGCTCGCCGCAATGCGCTCGGACGGCGTGAGCGAGGTCAGTATCATCCAGGCGAAGGGCCCGAGTGCGAAGAGCACGATCGCTGCCACCGGCAGGTCGGTGGTGAGAATGCGCCGGAGGGTCGACGGCTTGTTCATCGCTCGACCTCCTTCATGGTGCGGATGATGTAGATGGCGACGAAGGCGCCGAGCAGGATAGTGAAGGTCACCGCTATGGCCGTGCCATAGCCGAAATCGAGATTCTGGCGCGCCTTGATGAAGGCGTAGAGGGGCAAGGTGTGGGTCGCGTAGCCGGGACCGCCCCCCGTCATCACGAAGATGACGTCCATGGAGTTGGCGACCCAGATCACGCGAAGCAGCCCGGCGGTCGCCAGGACCGGAGCAATGCCGGGCAGGGTGACGTTGACGAACTGACGCCAGGGCGTCGCGCCGTCGATGGAGGCAGCCTCGTACTGGCTGCGCGGAATGCCTTGCAAGCCGGCGAGGATCATCACGGCAAAGAAGGGAAAGCCCTGCCAGGTGAGGGTGGCGATCACGGCATAGAGCGCGACATTGGGATCGGCGAGCCAGGGCACTGCGCTCTGGATCAGATGCACGCCGAGCAGCATGTCGTTGAGCACGCCGGTGTTGGGATCGTAGATCCAGCGCCACATCAAGGCGATGACCACGCTCGGCAGCGCCCAGGGGATGATGATCAGCGCGCGGGCAAGGCCGCGCCAGGGAAAATCGCGATTGAGCAGCAGGGCGGCAACCAGGCCGAGCCCCATCTGCAGCGGCACCGTGAGGCCGATCCAGATCACCGTGTGCCAGAGAGCCGTCCAGAACACCGGATCGGCGAACAGCTTGATGTAGTTGCTCAAGCCGACGAATCTGGCGGCATTGGGCTTCCACAGCACCAGATCGAACAGGCTCGTATAGACGGCCTCGATCATCGGGACGAAGACGACGACAAACACCACCAGCAAGGCCGGCGCCAGCAGGGCATAGGGCATCAGCCGCGTCCGCAGGGGGACCGCGAATTCCCGATCGAGTTCGGAGGTGGACGAGTGCAGCGACATGGCCCGGCGCGATGGTGAGAGGGGAGAAAGGGGCTCTCTGTGCGGCGCACAGAAAGCCCGGTGCCCTTACCTAGTTTGCAAACAGCGTCTGCAATTGCTGCATCATCTGCTCGGGCGTCGCTGCGCCTGTCAGGGCCTGCTGCATGTTGGTCTGCCAGGCCGTGTTGACGAATTCGGTCGTGGCCGGGGTCTGCGGCAGCACCGAGGCGAAGGGCAGCGACTGCACGGTGGCATCCACGAAACGCCGCTGGTGCAGCGTCCAGTTGGCCGAGCCCGACTTGGTCACCGTCATCTGGCCGGTGGCCTTGTTGAACTCGACATTGTTCTGTCCCTCCGCCAGGAAGGAGATCCATTTCCAGGCGGCGTCCTTCGCCTGCGAGGAGGAAAAGACCGCCAGCGATTCATCGCCATAGGAGGTCCACTGCTTGCCGTTGCAGGCCGGGGCGGGTACCGCCGAGACCTTGTCGCCCAGGGCTTTGACGAGGTCGTTGGACGAGCCGACATGGTGGATGGTCATCGCGGTCTTGCCGGCCTTGAAGGCTGCGATGATTTCCTGGAAGCCGTCGTTGGGCGCGGAGGGCGGAATCGACTTGTCCTCCCGGAACATGTCGACCAGCCATTTGTTGGCGGCAATCGCTTCCGGCGTGGTCAGGCCGCCCGGCTCGAGCTTGGCGCCCCTGGAAAAGACGAAAGTGCCCCACTGGTCCCAGCCGCCCTTGCCGCCGCGCAGACCGAAGCCATAGGTCTCCGGCGCCTTGGTGAGTTTCTTGGCGTCTTCGCGGAACTCGTCGCAGGTCTTGGGCGGCTCCAGCCCCGCGGCCTTGAACAGGTCGGCGCGGTAATAAAGATAGAGAACGACATATTGGATCGGCAGATAATATTGCTTGCCGTCCGGCCCCTTGTTGAGGTTGAGGAGATTGTCGAGCAGGTCCGCCTTGCCGGGCCAGGCATCGATGCGGTCGCCGATCGGCTCCAGGGCTCCCATCTCGACGAGGCGGGGCTGGGCGAACAGCTTCACCATGGCGGCATCGGGTGCATTGCCGCCGACGATCGCCGTGTAGAGATTGTCGTAATAGGAGTTCCACGGCACGTTTTCGGCTTCGACCTTGATGCCGGGATTGGCTGCCTCGAACTTCTTGATGAGATCGTCCATCGGGTTGGCCGGATTGTCGAAATGATACCAGAAGCGCACGGTCTGCGCCTTGGCGGCCCCGAGCATCACGCTGGCGCTCAGGGCGCAGGCGACGCCGAGTGCCTTCAGCGTTTTCTTCAGTCCTGTTCTCATCGTCTCCTCCCGAAGAATGTGTTTTGATGCCGGTTCATGCCGGCTTGATCATTGACGTTGCCGCTTGACCTGCGGTCTTGAGGGCGTTGCGGGCTGCGCTCAGCCCGATGCTCATCTGTAAAAAGCCGTGCGTCACGCCCTTGACGATGTGTGTCTCGGCCGGCCGTCCCACCGAGCGCAGGCGCGCTGCCAGATTGAGCGTGTCCGACAAGAGCGGATCGATCTCCGCGGCCAGAAGGAAGAGGGGCGGCAGACCACGCAGAGCCTCGTCACTGGCATGGAGGGGCGAAGCGAGTGCCTCCTGGCGTGCCTTCGGATCGGGCAGGTACCAGTTCCAGTAGCGCTGCATCCGCGCCGTGGTGAGACCGGGCCCCTCGGCAAAGCGCCGATAGGACGCCGTCTCGAAATCCGCGTCATAGACGCCGTAGAAGAGCAGGGCGCCGTCGGGGGCCTTGTATCCACGGGCCTGTCCGCGAAGCATGGCCGCCAGGGCAAGGTTGGCGCCTGCCGAGTCACCGGACAGCAGAAGCGGGCCGGGGCGGATGCCGAACGGGGCCGTGCTCTCGAAGACACTGCCGAGACAGGCAATCACATCATGCAGCCCCGCCGGGAAGGGATGCTCCGGCGCAAGGCGATAGTCGGGCATGAGAACGGGCAGGCCGGTCTCGATGGCGAGGACCCGGGCGCACCGTTCATGGGTCTGAGGGCTGCAGAAGGCAAAGCCGCCGCCATGGACGAAGACCAGGGCACCGTCTCCCGCCTGCGGGGGGATCAGCACCTTGACGCGGCAGTCGGCCGACGGGAGCGCCGGATCCGCGGGGATGATGACGTCGCCCGCAAAGGCCATTGCCGGCAGGTCGCGGTTCCAGCGCTGGTTGAGGCGCGCGGCAAGGGCGCGACCCTCGGCCGGCGGCAGCAGCGTCGTATCGGGCTGCGGACCGATCTCATCGTCGATGGCGGCCAGGAGGCGTGCCAGCTCCGGATCGAGCCGGCCGGGCAATTCTTCGACCCGCATGTCGGGGAAAGGGACGTTCATTGCCCTGCTCCCGGAAAAACGTTGGGCCCGAAATCGACGATGGTCGCGATATGGTGCTCAAGGGAGGTCACGGCCGCGGCGCTGTTGCCGGCCTCGATTGCGGCTACCAGCGGCCGATGACGCTGGGCTGTCAGCACGAGATCGCGCTGGCCTTGCGTGCGCGAAATCTTGAAGCGGTGGTTGTGGATCAGGCAGCGATGCAGGATCGGATCCAGTGCGGGCAGGTCGGCATCGTGGAACAGGCGGCGGTGGAAATCGCGGTCGAAGGCGGCAAGCCCCATCTCGTCATCCTCCCGCGCGGCTTCCTCCATGGCCTCGACCAGTGCCTTCAGATCGGAAAGCAGGCTGCGGCTGGGGTTGCGCAGGGCGCGGAGCACACCGGCACATTCGATCTGCTTGCGGACGCGGAACATCTCCACGGCCTCGTCGGCCGTGCAGTCCGAGACCTGAGTGCCGCGATGGCCGCGCCGATGCACCAGCCCTTCCTCCTGGAGCTGCAGCAGGGCTTCCCGCACTGTGCCCTGGCTGCAACCGAAACGGGCGGCGAGTTCCAGTTCCACCAGCGGTTCGCCGGGAGCGAGTTCGCCGAGCATGATGTCATGCTTGAGGGCATCGAAGGCGATCGCCGAGCGCGCGGCAGGGCCGTGCCGGGTGCCTTTGGCGCGGAGTGCCGGGTCGAAACGCCGAGATGCTGGCCGCTCGCTCATGTCTCCCCCTTGTGCTGGCGCCCATCTTGTGAGTGTTCGCTTACCTCTTGCAATTATCATTATTGATATTGATAATCAGGTCAAGGGCTGGAAAGGCCTCGCTTGTCGCAGGCAGCATCGGGGAGAACGCAATGGCGGGCATTGGCCTCAGGGATATTCGCAAGTCCTACGGCACCCATATGGTGATCCATGGTGTCGACCTCGATATCGCCGAGGGCGAATTCCTGGTGCTGGTCGGTCCGTCGGGCTGCGGCAAATCCACCTTGCTGCGCATGGTCGCCGGGCTCGAAGAGATCACGGGTGGAGAGATGCGCATCGGGGATAGGGTGGTGAATGCGCTTACGCCTGCTGAACGCAACATCGCCATGGTGTTCCAGGATTACGCGCTCTATCCGCATATGACGGTGGCCGAGAACATGGGGTTTGGGCTGCGCATGCGCGACCAGAATCCACAAATGATCGACCAGCGCGTAAGGCAAGCCGCCGAAACCCTGAAACTGGCGCCCTTGCTGGAGCGTCGGCCGGGGCAATTGTCGGGCGGGCAACGTCAGCGTGTCGCCATGGGGCGGGCCATCGTTCGTGATCCTCAGGCTTTCCTGTTCGACGAACCGCTGTCCAATCTCGATGCCGGCTTGCGGGTGGAGATGCGGCTCGAGATCGCCAAGCTGCACCGGCGCATCCAGGCAACCACGGTCTATGTCACGCATGACCAGGTCGAAGCGATGACGCTGGCCGACCGTATCGTCGTGATGAATGCGGGCCGCATGGAACAGGTCGGCCCGCCGCTCGACCTCTATCACCGTCCGGCAAGCCTGTTCGTCGCGCGCTTCATCGGCAGTCCGACCATGAACACCGTGGAAGTGAAACTGAACGGAGGCGGCGAACTGTCGATCGGCAGGGCCAGGATCGCCGTGCCATGGCTGTCGGCGGTAGCCGGAACCCCTATCGTCCTGGGTATCCGGGCGGAAGACCTTTCGCCCTGCGACGCCTCCCAGGCGTGGTTCACCGGCGAATTGGCGATGGTCGAACGTCTCGGCGGGCAGACCTTTGGCTACCTGGATGCGGGTGGAGAACGCATGATCACCGTCGAATTTCCGCGTCACAGCACCGTGAAGGTGGGAGACCTGATTTCGGTGAAGGGCGAGGGGAACGTGCTGCACCTTTTCGACGGAAAGAGCGGCCGGCGGCTGGAACCGGCCTGAAGTGAATGCAGGGCTGGGCGATGCCGGTCTGACCGCCGCCATGGAGGCGGTCGATAGTCCTTGCCGATTTCGACCGAAGAGCCCCGCATCCGAAGGGAAGTGCTCAGGCCGCGAGCAATTCGTCCGCCGGGCCGAAGAACTCGTAATGGATGCGGTCGGATCGCACGCCTGCGAGCGACAGCGCCGAAACCGCGGCCCGCAAAAAAGGCCTCGGCCCGCAGATATAGTAGTCCGCCTCGCTGGCCGGGGTATTGGCAATCAGCCAGCCGTCCGTGATGAGGCCGGCGAGATCGTAGTCGCGTCCGGCGGTCTCATCGGCGAGCGGCGTCTGGTGAAAATCGGTGACGCGCACCGCCTTGCCTCGAGAGGCCAGCGCGCGGACATGCTCGCGCATCGCATGGGTCTGGCGATTATGCGTCCCATGGATGTAGTGGACCGGAACGCTGCTGCCGGTGGCGACCAACGCCTCCAGCATCGCCACCATCGGCGTGAGGCCCACGCCGCCGGACAGGAGGACCACAGGGCGCTCGGGGCGGGCGGCAAGAAAGAACTCGCCCGCCGGCGCCGCCACCTTGAGGATCGTTCCCGCGGCGGCGTGGTCGTGGAGCCATCCCGATGCAAGACCATGGGGCTCGCGCTTCACCGAGATGCGATAGGTCTGCCCATTCGCTGCAGCCGAAATGGAATAATTGCGCTTGATAGGCGGATGGCCGGGAATGTCGAACCAGAAGGTGAGATACTGCCCTGGCTTGTGGGGCATGACGCCCTTGTCATCGACCGGCCGCAGCACGAATGATTTGATCACGCTGCTTTCGCGCACCACATCCTCCACGCGGAAATCGCGCCAGCCGTTCCAGCCGCCGATGGTTTCCTTCTGCTCGGCATAGATGCGTTCCTCGCGGGCGATCAGGATATGGGCAAGGAACCAGTAGGCCTCTCCCCATGCGGCGAGGATTTCGTCGGTTGCGGCATCCCCCAAAACGGCCTTGATCGCGCCCAGCAGGGCATCGGCGACATGGGGATAGTGCTCGGGCAGGATCTGGAGCCCGACATGCTTTTGCGCGATTCGCTCGACCGCAGGCACCAGCGCGCTCAAATTGTCGATATTGCTGGCATAGGCCAGGATGGCGCCGGTCAGCGCGCGCGGCTGCGATCCCGCATCGCCATGGTGGGACTGATTGAACAGGTCTCGAATGTCGGGGTTCCTGAACATGCGCGAATACATTTCGTGCACGATATCGAGGCCATGGGCCTCGAGGGCGGGAACGGTGGCTTTGACGAGCGCGATGGTTTGCGCACCGAGCGGCTGTGACATCACATCTCCTGTGATCTGGATGCTTTCGGGACAGGGTTTGATCGGTTCAAAAACATGTATCCTGGATGCATCTATACCGACGAAATAAAACATGCAACATTGATGCATATTTTTTGGAGCAAATCGGTGCGACTGACGCGCTACACCGACTACGCCATGCGTGTCCTGCTGTATCTGGCCAGGAAGCCGGACACGCTATGCTCGATTGGCGACATTGCGCGCGCCTATGCCATCTCGCAGAACCATCTGATGAAGGTCGTCAACGATCTGGTGAATGCAGGCTATCTGGAAAGCGTGCGGGGCCGGCATGGTGGCATTCGCCTGGCCAAGCCAGCCGCTGACATCAATGTCGGAGCCCTCGTCCGCCATACAGAGGACGATTTCGATCTGGTCGGCTGCGGGGCCTGCATCATCGCGCCGGCCTGCGGTCTCACAAGCGTGCTGGACGAAGCACTGCAATCGTTCCTGGCGACACTCGATCGCTATTCCCTGGCGGATATCATCGCCCGCAAAGGTGACTTCGGGTACCTGCTGAGAGCCTCGTAAGACAGAGGGCGTGCCTCGCCTTTGTAATAAATCCTCAGCCGGCCGAACTGAATCACGAGGATGAGCCCCTGGTGCGACCGGGAGGTTGCGATCTGAGGGGCCATCGAGGCTTTGGGGGGCCTCCCAAGGCAAGGCGGTTGCCGACGTTCGGGGAGTTGTCCTCTCGGTTTTACTGTCGCTTTCGGCCACGCGCCTATGCGCAAGCAGGGACTCCTGGGTCCAAGCCAGTGACCCCAAAAAAACGTTTGGCGAATTCAGTATTTTGTGCGTATGCTACCAGTTACGTTCAACAGAGAACGCGGTCACGGCACGTTGCGCGGCGCGCAGTAGGTACTGTGCGTGACCATCCCCCCAAACATAAAAGATAATCGTACCGCACGACATGTGTTGTGCTGTCCGGATCACACTGTCCAACGTAAATCTGGAGGAGTCCGCCTATGAATATAGACGGAAGACTGAGCAGCTATGCGTCTAATGGGTCACGTGTTCGAGTTGCCATAGACGTTGGAGGAACATTCACCGACGTTTTCATTCTGGACTCCAACGGCAACCAAACCGTTGCAAAAGTCCCGAGCACGTCCAATCCGATTGACGCCGTGATGAATGGCGCTGCCGCGGCCCGGATCGATTGGCATGACGTGGAACTGTTTACCCACGGCACGACGATCGCCACGAATGCGCTGATAACCCGTAATTTCAAGCCCGCGGCAATGGTGACGACCAAGGGGTTCCGCGATGTTCTCGAAATCGGGCGCGGTACCCGAGAAGATCCCTGGGATGCCTACAAGGAAGGCACTCCGCCCTATGTTCGCCGCCGCGATCGTTTCGCCGTCACCGAACGCATCAACTATCGCGGCGAGGTCATAGAGCCCTTCAACGAGGCCGAGGCCCGTGAAGTCGCGCGCATCCTGCGCAAGCGGAAAGTGACCGCGGTCGCGGTGTGCTTCATCAACGCCTATGTCAATGGCGCTCATGAACTGCGAATGGCCGAAATTCTCGCCGAAGAGCTCGGGCCGGATGTCGCAATCACCACGTCGCACGAAACGCACCCGGAGATCTTCGAGGACGACCGGTTTTCGACGACGGTCGCCAATACGATCTTGGCGCCGATCATCCGTCCCTATGCACGCGATATCGACCGCAGAACCAGCGAAGCCGGCTATGAGGCCGACGTGCTGCTCCTGCATTCCGGCGGAGGCGTGATTACGCCGGCGACAGCGGAAAAATATGCGGCGCGGCTCGCGGCCTCGGGCATCGCGGCGGGCGCGATTGCGAGCAGGCATTTTGCCGGCCTGTGCGGCTACAAGAACGCGATCGGTCTGGATATGGGCGGAACATCGGCCGACATTTCGCTGGCGGCGGACGGCCATTTGCGCATGACCGACAAATGGGAGGTCGATTGGGGCCATCCGATCTGTTTCCCGTCGGTCGAGGTGCTCACCATTGGTGCGGGCGGCGGCTCGCTCTCCTGGCTCGACAAGGCGGGGTCGCTGCGCAACGGCCCGCAATCGGCCGGCTCCGTGCCAGGGCCCGCCTGCTACAAGGCTGGCGGCACCGAACCGACCAATACCGATGCGAACATCATTCTGGGGCGCGTTGGTACCGAACTCGCCGGCGGCACGATGAAGCTCGATCGTGATGCCGCGCTCGGGGCAATGAAAAAGATCGCCGATGCGCTCGATCTCAATGTGATCGATGCCTCGCTCGCAACGCTCCGGGTTGCCAACGCCAACATGGCCGACGCGGTTCGCCTGATCTCCATTGCCCGCGGTCATGATCCTCGCGATTTCGCGTTGGTGGCTTTCGGAGGAGCGGGACCGCTGCACGGGGTGGACATTGCCCGCGAGCTCAACATCCCGGTGGTGATCGTGCCGCCGAACCCCGGCGTGACCTCGGCGGTCGGCTGCATGCTCGTCGATGTCCAGCACGACGTGACCCGGATGTTCTTCAAGGATGCCGTCGAGGCTGATCCTGCCGACATCGAGGCGGCGTTCAGGGAGATCGAAGCCGAAGGGCGCCAGCGACTGGAGACCGACGGCGTCGAGGAGAAGGACATGACGTTCCAGCGTCTTGTCGACATGCGCTATCGCGGCCAGTGGCGTTCGCTGGCGGTGCCGGTTTCCGGCCAGATCAAATCGATGAAAGAGGCGATTGCGATCTTCCACAGTGAATATGAGAAGGCGCACAACTTCCGGCGTGAGGACTTCCCGGTCGAGATCTATCGTCTGACCGTTCGCGCCATCGGCGTCACGCCCAAACCGTCCTTCCCGAAAGTCAAGATTGACAGGGATGCAACGGCGACACCGAAGGGGACGCGGGAGGTCTGGTTCCACGGACAGCTCGAGGCGATGACCACGAACCTCTATGACCGCGATCATCTGGCGGCCGGGGTCACGATCAAGGGACCCGCCATTATCGACCAGCTCGACTCGACCACTGTCATCCCGCCGGACTGCGTCGCCCATATCGACGAGTGGCTCAACATCCAGATCAAGCTCGACGCTGCATAAGCGGTGCCTGGCAAAGGAACATGGAGAGGAAGAACAGCATGAGCAACTCCAACAAATATGCAGGACTGTCCGACAAGGGTATTCAGCATCCGCCGCTCCCCGAGGATCGGAAGACGGTGTTCAAGACCACGCTCGACCCGATCACATTCGAGGTTCTGCGCAACGCCTTCGTCAACATCGTCGACCAGATGGCCGAACAGCTGTTGAGAACCTGCTATTCGTTCGTGATCTATTGCCGCGACTTCTCGTCGGGGCTGAGCGATCCCCAGGGCAACCTGGTGATGCAGGGAACGGGCGACATCGCCGCGCATGTGGGAACGCTCCACTATACCTGCAAGGCGGTGATCGAGGCGTTCGGCGACGACATCCACCCCGGCGACGTCTTCATCATCAACGACCCGTTCCGCGGCGGCAGTCACTTCAACGACACGCGGATCCTGCGCCCGATGTTCTACAAGGGCGAGCTGATCGGATATTCGCAGGCGAATGGCCACTGGGCCGACATGGGGGGCGCAGCACCGGGATCCTTCAACATCACGGCGCTCGATCACATGGGCGAAGGGCTGCGCATCACGCCGGTGCGTGTCTGGAGCAAGGGCGTCTGGCTCGAAGACGTGGCCCGCATGATCGCCGCCAATACGCGCAATCCCGGCGACGTCATCGGTGACATGCAGGCGCAGGCCGAGGCGACCGCGGTCGCCGAGCGTGAGATCATCCGGCTTTGCGACAAATATGGCGCCGAGACGATCAAGACCGCGTTCCAGGAAGTACAGGACTATGTCGAAGTACTCATGCGGGCGCGCCTTGCCGAATTGCCCGATGGGACCTGGTACGCCGAGGACTATATCGATCAGGACCCCAAGCTCGAAGAGGGGCTGATCCCGATCAAGATCAAGTTCACGATCGACGGCAATCACGCCCATTACGATCTGTCGGGATCGCATCCGCAGATCTCGACCTTCCTGAATGCGGCCTATGGCGGCTCGTTTGCGGGTATCGTGGCGGGAACCAAATATCAGTTCCCGGATCTGCCGCTGAACTCCGGCCTTTACCGGGCGGTAACCGTGAATGTGGGAGAACCGGGAACCGTCGTGAACGCCGATTGGCCGAGCCCCTGCGCCGGCTTCTGTTCCGGCCCGTTCGAAAAGCTGATGAACTCGGTGTTCGGCCTTTGGGCCGAGATCCTGCCCGAGCGGACCATGGGTTGCGCCTTCAATCTCGAATATCTGCTGGTTGGCGGGCGCGACACCAGGATCAAGGGACGTCCCTATTTCATGTGGTATGACTGGATGGCAGGCGGTTGGGGCGGCCGCAACGGTAGAGATGGTTTCAATGCCACCGCTCCGGTGTTCGGCGCCCAATATGGCATCCAGCCTCTCGAGGGCCAGGAGCGCCTCGCTCCCGTGCTGACGAAATGCCATGATTTCGTTCAGGACTCGGCAGGTCCCGGGGAGTCCCGAGGCGGGCTTGGCGCCGAGAAGGGCGGATCCGTCTTCGAAGGCGAGCGCATCGTGGTGTCCTATTGCTGCGATCGCGAGCGCTCCGTCACCTGGGGTATGTGGGGCGGCCTGCCCTCCATCCCGCACGGCGTGTGGCTCAACAAGGGGACGGAGAAGGAGCGCTATCTCGGCTCGATCTTCTCCAACCTGCCGATCGAGCTGGACGACGTGTTCACGCGGCCATCCGCCGGCGGCGGCGGCGTCGGCGACCCCTTGCTGCGCGACCCTCAACTCGTTTGCGAGGACGTGGCCGACGAATATGTCAGCCTCGAGCGGGCACGGATCGACTATGGCGTCGTCATCAGGGTGATCGACCGTGACCTGGCCCAGTACGAGGTCGATGTCGAGGCAACCGAGAGGGAACGCCAGCACATCGCTGCAGCTCGCCTGGGCTGGCTCGATGAGGATGCCGAGGCGATCGCTGCCGATTATCGCGCCGGAAAGCTCAACGAGATGGATTGCATCCGGCAATATGGCGTCATCCTCGATTGGGGTGACGGCACCCTCCTGCCCAATACGACCAGTCAGTTTCGCCAGATGCTCAAGCGCAGGGTCGTGCCTTATTGGGGCAAGACGCTGGCGGTCCTCGGCAAGGAAGCGACCCAAAGATCCCGCGCCGCCTAAGGCGACCGTGGAGGGGAGGCGGAGCATCAGAACGCTCCGCCTCCGCGTCAGTGCCGCTCCTTGAGGCGGCCTGCAATCGCGCTGGGTTGGCTGGGAACGCCAACGCCATCGTGTTCAGGGCAATGCGCATATCTCCGACTTCCGGGCTCACGCCGGTTCGCGTTCTGCGCGAGCAGGTCCGCGCATGCACCTGTTGAAGGTAGTTCTCGCGTGTAGGGAAACAGCCAGCCGCGACAAGAGACGGCTGGAATTTCACATCCTGCGGACCGGCCACTGATCCCTGGTTCCCCAGCTGACATTGGTACGACCGCGACCACAGAGGGGACATCATGGACACAGCCAGTAGCGTTCCAAAACCGGACATCATCTACCAGGACGAACCTGGAGTCTTGCGCCAGGCGGCCGCCGAGGATTTCTCTTTGCATATCGTGCCGCCGACGTGGCGAAGCTCGCGATTTTCGCTTGCGATGGCCTGGTTCGGCCTGATGAGCGCCATGTTCTGGGTCGTTGTCGGCAGTACCGTCGCATTGTCGGTCGGCACGGTCGATACGTTGATCGGCATTGCCTTATCAACGGTGGTCTACGGCGTTCTGTGCAATGTCGCGGCCCGCTTTGCGGCACGAAGCGGCACCAATGTGGCGCTGTTTTCCCGAGCGGTTTTCGGGCAGGTCGGCGCGACTTTCGCCGCGCTGCTGTTCGGGGTGACGATCACCTATTACGCCATTGCCGAGGGCACGATCGTCGCGATCGCGCTTCAGGATTATTTCGGCGGACCGATGAGCCTGTGGTATTTCATCGTCTGCTGCTACAGCGCCCCTCTGGTCATGCGCGGCGTCCGCACCTGGCTGGATCGGATCAACGGCGTTTTGCTACCTCTCTACGTCCTTGGTCTAATCGCCTGCGTCATCTGGGCGATCGTTACACATGGATACTCGAACAACTGGCTGACTCATCTTCCAGCAAAGAGCGCCGACATGGGTGTTCCCGGCTGGTGGTTCGCCTTCACGGTCTATATGGGCGTGTGGGTCGTGGTGATGATGACATGGGACGTGGCCCGCTTCGGCCGCAAGGAGGACGCCGTCGCCAACGGCAATACGAGCTTCGGCATTCCCTTCTATGTCGTCACCTTGCTGATCAACGGTGCGGTCGGGATCTTCATCGCCGAAACCATTCCGATCGTGGGGCCGCTGTCGGAGACGTCTGCGATCATCGGCATCGTGGCGCTGATGGGACCCTTCGGCGTGCTCCTGGTCTGGGTCAGCCAGACCAGGATCAACACGATCAACTTCTATCTTTCATCCACCAACATGCAGAACTTCTTTGCGCGGGCCTTCAAGATCTCATTGCCCCGCACCGTGTGGGTGGCGATCATGTCGGTCGTGATCTTCCTTGTGATGCTCACCAATGTCTTCGGCTACCTTCTGCAGACGCTCCAGTTCCAGGGTGTGATCATCGTTGCCTGGGTTGGTGTCGCCATGACCCATGTCGGCTGGTGCTACCTGCGCGGGATCAAGGCTGACATGCTGGAGTTTCGTCCCGGCCGGGTTCCGCTGGTCAATCCGGGCGGACTTGGAGCCTGGGTGGTCGCATCGGCGGTCGGCTGCCTGCTCCTGGTCTTCGGCGGCAGCTTTGGCGGCATCTGGGCACCGCCAATCACCTTGGCGATAGCCGTCGTCATCTATGCCGCGTCTCTGGGGATCGCGCGCGCGAACTGGTTCATCGTGGAGCGGCCGCACGACCCCAGAAGTGAAGTCGACGATCCATGGACTGCGAGGATCCGCTGCAGTCATTGTGCCCAGGCCTATATCGCCCATGAAATGGATCGCGACCCTTCATTCCGTCATGAGCCGATTTGCCTTGCATGCGCGTCCGACCGCCGCGAATTCTTGCTGGCAGCCCGGGCAGAGGCAAGAACCTATGCCGGGCGCTGCGAGCCGGTCATGCTCGGCTCTCGACGCAGTTCGGCGACGTAGAACACAATTGCGGGCTGCGCCTTCGGTGCAGCCCGGCTTGCATGACCGCCCCGGCTCGGGCCGCCAAGGCGGCATCTTCCGTGGATATCGTCAGAACGGAACTGGCCTCGTCCTTATCCGCCGTGGAAGGTCGGGAGCGCACCATTCCCCAGAGCGCTTTCCAGAAAAGTCGATAGATTTTTCGATTAGGAAAACGCGCCGAAACAAAGAGTTGGGAAAAATGACGATTCGGAGAAAAGCCATTTTTCTCTAGGGGGATGTCGGCATGTCCTCGTCGCACCAGTCGAGAGCGTTCAGAATTTCCCCGGAAACGACCTCCACCGTGGTTCGCCGTTTCATCGCCAACTGGCGCAGCATGCCATAGGCCTCCTGCTCAGAGCGGCTGTTCGTAAGCATCATCGCAAGCTTGGCGCGTTCGATCGTGCGGCAGGTTTCGAGCTTGGCCTGCATGCGGTGCAGGTTGGCGCAAAGCCGCTTTTCGCGCCGGAAATTATTCACGGTCACTAGGAGATTGGTGAGAATGCCGAAGGGGCGGATCGGCAGTCCGATGACCGCATTCGCTCGAATTCGCAGCAGCCTGTCGATCGCGAGGGGATTTTCATAATCGATGACCCCGATCAGGACCGCAGGGGGATCGTCGGCCTGCCATTCAAACGTCAGCTTGTGTTCTATGATCTGGTCGAACATTGCGAAAACGATATCGATGTTCTCGAAAGTGCTCGGCGGAGGCCAGATTTCTTCCACATGACAGCCGATCCGCATCAAATGAGACCGTAGAGCCGCGCCTTCGCTATTCTTCGGCTGGACGAGCAGGACACGCAAGGATCGCAAGTCCTTGACCGAAACCATCTGGTCCCTGTCCTTGCCACTGGAGGAATGGGAACCCCGCATGATCAGATCCTCTCACCGGCATCCGTTTGTCGCGAGCGGCTTGCCTGTCGAAGCACGTGGGGCCTCTCAGGCATCACTGGATCACTCCTGAGTGCCGAAAGAGTCGGCGCGAAGCGTTTTCGGCAGGTCGGGGGGCTGCAATGGCGTGTCCTCGTCATCCAGGAAATAGGCAGCCCGATAGGGGTCTGGCGGCACGGCGTGGCTGGTCTCGGCAACGATGTCGAACTGCCCATCCTCCCGCACGACTCCGATCTTGGGCCAGACATGCGCGTGGGAATTCAACGGGTCGATGGCGATCACACCCTGCGGCGCGTCGAAGGTCGAACCGAGGATTTGCGCACGTACGAGATTGACGTTGTCGGAATCGCACTGCCGCATCGCCTGCGCGACCACATGGGCCTGGGTGTAGGCGGCCTCCCAGCCCATGTTCGCATTTGGCTGCTCGCCATGCGCGGCCTGATACCGCTGGAGACACGATCTGTTTGCCGCGTTGGTTTGCGACTGGAAATAGGTGGCAGCGGTAATATGGCCAGATGCCGCACCGATGCCGATTTCCCGGATGTCGGTTTCGCTGGTCGTCAAGCTTGCCACCGGCATCTGGTAGGCGTCGAGGCCGTTGTCGGCATAGGCCTGGTAGAATTTCACATTCGAATTGCCGACGAAATTGTTGAACACGATATCCGGTTTGCGGCTTTTCATGTCCTTGATCAGGGCGTCAAACTCTTCGAATGACGCTTCTTCTCGAAGGTAGCGCTGGCCCACGATCTCGCCGTCGCGGGAGCTGATAAGATCCGCCATGATCCTCCCGGATTCACGCGGCCAGACATAATCCGAACCGACGATGTACAGTCTCGGCGTGAAGTTCTCCAGAAGATAAGATCCCAAGAAGAAACTATTCTGATTGGGAACTGCGCCGAAATAAACGATATTCCTTGAATATTCGAAACCTTCATATTGCGCTGGATAGCACAACAATCCATGCTCTCTGTCCAGGACGCTCAAGACAGCCTTGCGCTGGCTGGAAGTGTAGCATCCAAGGATGATGCTTGCCTTCCTTTCCGACAAAAGTTCTCGGGCCATATCCTGATATGCTGACGGCTTTCCCTCGGGATCGCCATAGATCGGAACGAGCTCTCGTCCGTTTATGCCCCCTGTTTCATTGATCTCGTCGATGGCGAATTTGGTTGCGGACAGCATGCTGCGCTCGGTTGCCGCGGTCCAACCCGTTTTCGAGAACAGCACCCCAATATGGATTGGTCGATCGCTTGTCATTATTGCGCAAGACTCCATCACACGAGAATGGGGCAACCTGCTCTTAGCCAGCAAACTTGCCTTTCAAGCGGCACTGCATTCACAGGTGATCTTGAACGCTAGATGAGCCAATCTAGGCGGTCAATGCTTTGTTCGGGATTGGCTTTTGAGGCGGTGTCCGGATGCTTGAGACCATCGCCCATGCAAAGTGTTCTTCAGCTTCCCTGGGCACCGCCGACGGCTTCGCTGTCAGGATGAATGGTTTCGGGGCAGCGGGCGCGGGCGCCATCCGATCGACGGCCGCGCATGGCTGAACGGGGGTGCCCTGCTCTGCTACTCGCGGCGCGGAGGAGCGGCAATCCCGCACGGATCAGCACCAGCGCCGCTCAATGCGGCATCGCCAGCCTGCCAGTCTCCGGCTCTGAAATGCGCAGCAAGGTGAATGTTGAGTCGGGCTCGCGATATTTACGGCAGCGAGCGCCGGCTATTATCGGGCACCAAGAAGCCTTTTCCACTCGAACAGGAGACGCCGACCGATGGCGAATGCCCAGACGCTGAAGGCACAACGCGACAAGACTCTCGAACTGACGCGTTCGGGGCCGCCGGCGCGCACCTCCAATCCCTTCTTCGGCGTTGGGCCGATCACCGACGGCACGCTGGACGAGGTCGATGCCCGCCTCCTGCGCTTCGAATTCGATAGCTGGCTCGAAAAGAACTATCGGAAGCTCGACGACCGGGGTGCCGATCTCGGCCCCTTCACCACGGCCGAGGTCGGGCGGAGCATGCATCGGGGCTATCCCGCCGACAAGTTCCTGACCGACATGATGCGGGAGATCCATCGCTATTTCGAGTTCCCCAAGGCGAACAAGATTGCGGTGGGGCTCGGCGGCGGCCATAGCGGTTTCACGGTCTGCGCCCTCCACCTGGTGACCGCCAGCGATCCCGGCCAGCATGTCTATGTCGACACGCTCCGGCCGGAATCCGAAGCTGCCAAGGCGGGCGGCTTCTTCCGCCAGTCCTGGGGCGCGCAGCTCATCGAGATGCACCGCTATGCTCGCAATGGCGATGAGTCCCGCATCCACTTTGCCGAGGAGGAAGGTGCCATTCCCAGCGCCGACGCCCTCGAAAAGATGGGCGTCAAGCTTTTCATCGGCGTCGGCCATGAAACCACCGGCGCCACCACCTATACGGCCCAGGACATCGCCAATCTGCTCGAATGGCTCGACCGCAATCCGGCCGAACACCATGCCGTGCTCGACGCCACCTCCATGCTCGGCGCCATGCCCTGGGGCGAAGAGGCGGTGAAGAACGTCATTGCCAAATGCTGCCTGTTCATGCCGTTCCAGAAGGCGATCGGCGGTATCTCGGGTTATTTCGTCGTCTCCTTCACGCCGCAGGCGCTGGATCTCGTCGAGAGGAACCAGAAGTCGCCGTCCTGGGCGATCCCGCGCCAGCTCAAGATCGTGGCGCCGGTCGACCCCAAGCGTCCGCTCACGGGCGAGAGGACCGTCAATGTCGGGCCGATCTATGACCCGGCGCAGGACAAGATGCTGGGCGGCGTGATCAACACCTACTCCACCCTCGCCTTTGCCGAGACCACCTTCGGCCTGCTGCGCTCGGAAAAGCGCCTTGGCTCGGTTCAGGATCTCTACAAGCGCTCGGTGCGCAACCGCGCCGCCGTGAACCAGTGGGTGGCCAACCATCCCCTGTTCGAACTCGGCGTCGCCGATCCCGAGCGGCGCGGCGCGGCGGTGACGCTGCTGCGCATCAGGGATGCCGACATCACCGACCCCGCCATCCACGCCCGCATCATCGCCCGTTCCAAGCAGATTCTTGCCTATGAAGGCATCACCCATCCCAATGGCGAGCATGAACGCGGCCTCGACGTTGCCCGCTATGTCAACGCCTTCCCCGGCACGCCGGGCGACTATCGCGCCTGGATCGGCGGCATCCGGCCGGTGGAAGATATCGATGCGCTGCTCGATAACCTCGAATACGCCTATCTGCGTGCCAAGATCGTGGTGCTGGAAGAAGAACTCGCCAAGCTCGGCGAGACCTTCCCGGTGAGCGCCGGTGCCGGCGGCGAGCGCGCCAGGCGCGACGACCCCAACCGTGCCTACAAGGTATTGGTGGCCGATCTTATCGGCATGCGCTTCGACGGTGAGGGAGAGCCTGACCACCAGGAAGTCCGCCGCTATATCGAGGCGAAGGGCGGCGTCTTCCATCTCGGCCCGATCCGGGACGACGGAGCGCTGCAGAAGGGACGTATCCACTTCTTCTACCAGCCCAATCTCAGCACTGAGGTAGAGATCCTGCCGCAGACCGACAAGGGGCAGTACGATGCGGTGATTGCCGCGGCCACCTTCCTGCCGAAGAACTCGGTGTTTCCGCTCGGCGGCGTGCGCATCGGCGCCGGTACCGGCAATATGGGCTCGGTGTCCTGGGGCGGCGGCAGCGGTGTTGGCGGCGACGCGCCCCTGATGAACACGCCCAGCTTCAACAGCCGGGCAACGGCCCAGATGGCCTTCAAGGCCCTGCTCAAGGTGGCGCCCGACCTCAAGGTCGACGAACTGCACCGGCGTGTCGTCGCCGGCGAGTTCGATACCGGCAAGCATTTGCGCGACTTCCCGACCGAAAAGCTGGAAGGGCGGCGCATCGCGGTGATCGGCTATGGCAATATCGGCCGCGAGCTCGCCAAGCTCGCCAGCGCCTTTGGCATGCAGGTGGCCATCCATGCCCGCGAGCGGCACAAGGATTGGATCGAGTCGGAAGGCTTCGAATACGCTCCGACCGCCGAAGCTGCGGCGGAGGGGGCTCATGTCCTCACCGTGCATACCGGCCTCGGCCCGATCGATGCCAAGAGCGGACGCTTCGCCAACCAGTCGCTGATCGGCAGCGATATCCTCAACCGCCTCGCCGATGGCGCCGTGCTCATCAACTATGATCGAGGCGAAGTGGTCGACGCCGAGGCCCTCGATGCGGCGCTTGCCGAGGGCAAGGTCTCCTATGCCTGCATCGACGCCGATCTCTTCCGCAATGCCGCCGACGGGACGCTGTCGGGCCCGATGGTGCCCTATCGCGCGCTCGAAGGCCGGCATTCCGGCAAGCTCGAACTCTTGCCGCATGCCGCCGCCGACACCGACCATCCCTCGCGGGTGGAGGGAGCCAGGCAGGCCGTCGACCAGATCTTCGACGTCATCCAATACGGCGTCGTCACCAATCTGAAGGGCGATCTGCCGCCAGGCTACCGCAATGCCGGCGCTCGCACCGTCAATGGTATCGGTGCGGTGACAGGTGGCACGCTTGCCCGCGCCGTCGCCGATGAAGCGGTCCTGCGCCAGGCGCGCGAGGCGGTGGAATCCCTTGCCGCGATCTGGGGAGCGCTGTCGTCGACCACCGATCCCGACCGTCGCGCCACCCTGCTGCAGCGCTATGGCGCCGCTCTCGTGCGGGACACCAACCGCTACACGGCCCTTACGGAAAAGCTCGGGCTCAGGGGGCCTTATGCCGAAGCCTAGAGGAAGCGGTTTGGCCGAGGCGAGCTACAGGGGATAACGCCGTATGGCCTGATCCGGCAGGGTCATGCGGAATTCGATCGGATGGGGGTGTCTCGCCACACCTCCATCCAGCCTGCCGGCGGCATCGGTCCTCAGAAGCGGCTCGATAGCCTTGGATCGAGCCGACGGCACATTCTCCTAAGATCTGGCTGGATGCTTTGATTTAGGGCTCGGCAGCGGGGGCGCGGGACAAGAACAGGTTTGCCTCCAGCAGGCGCCGGGTGGCCGGCGCGCTGGCCTGCCTGGTGATAGTGCGGGATGGCAGGTCTTCCACCAGGCGTCCCTTGTCGAGCACCAGGATGCGGTCGCAGAAGGACTGCACCACCGCCAGATTGTGGCTGATGAAGACATAGGTCAGGCCGAGCTGCTGCCTGAGCTCGAGCAGCAGCGCCAGGATCTGGGCCTGCACGGAGACATCGAGGGCGGAGGTGGGCTCGTCCAGGATCAGGCATTCGGCTTCGACACCGAGCGAGCGGGCGATGTTGATGCGCTGACGCTGCCCGCCGGAGAATTCGTGCGGATAGCGCTCCGCGGCATCCGCGTCCAGGCCGACCAGGCGGAGGAGCTCGGCCGTGCGCTCGTGCGCCTCCTCCCGACTAGTGGCGACGCCCAGCCGTAGCATCGGCGTTGCGATCTGGACGCCCACGCGCCGGCGCGGATTGAGGGCCGAGGAGGCATCCTGCAGCACGAGCTGGAGACGGCGGCGCAGGGGCCGGCGTGCCTGGTCGGACAGTCCGTCGATCCTGGCGCCGTCGAACAGGATCTGCCCGCCGTCGGGTTGGTCGAGCCCGGTCAGCAGGCGCCCGATCGTGGACTTGCCCGAGCCGGAGGCGCCGATGATGCCGACGATCTCGCCGCGTTCGATCGCGAAATCGACGCCCTCGACGGCGACGACCTCGTGCCACGGGCCGAACAGGCCGGTGCGCACCCCATAGCGGCGTGTGAGGCCGCGGACCTGGAGGAGAGGAGATGCTGCCATCGTTTATCGTCCTGCTGAACGGGCAAGGATGGCCGGCCGGTCCTGTTCGCTGATCACGCCGGGCGCGGGGCGGGGCAGGGGGTGGTCGAGGCGCGGCACCGCATCGATCAGCGTTGCCGTGTAGGGATGCCGAGGTGCTGCCAGCACGCGCGCGGTGGGCCCGGTCTCGACGATGCGTCCGTGCTGCATGACCGCGATGCGGTCGCTCAGGAACGATACCACGCCGAAATCATGGGTGATCAGCAGGATGGCGATGCCGTAGCTGTCGCGGATGCGGGCCAGCAAGGCCAGGATCTGTTTTTGGGTGGCTGTGTCGAGTGCCGTCGTCGGCTCGTCGGCGATGATGAGCTTGGGGCGGCTGTTGATCGCCATGGCGATCAGCACGCGCTGGCGCATGCCGCCGCTCAGCCTGTGCGGATAGGAGGCCATGACGCGTTCGGCCGCGTCGATGCCGACTTCGCCGAGCCAGCGCACGGCTTCGCGGCGGGCCTGGCTGCGGCCGAGGCCGTTGCGGAAGGCGATCATGTCGGCAAGCTGGCGGCCGATGGTGGATGTCGGGTTCAGGGAGGTCAGGGAGCTTTGGACGATGAAGGCGATGTCCTGGCGCAGGATGCGCTGGCGGTCGCGCGTGCCGGCAGCGAGCAGATCCCGGCCCTGGAAGAGGATGCAGCCTTGTGTGATCCGGGCGGCGGGACGCGGCAGCAGGCCGACGATGGAGGCCGCCGTCATGGTCTTTCCCGAGCCGGACTCACCGACCAGAGCGAGAATCTCGCCCGCCTGGAGATCGAGGTCGACGCCCCTGACGGCCTGGATGGTGCGGCGGGGCGTGGTGATGGCGACGTGCAGATCGGCGAGCCGCAAAAGCTCGGAAGGGCCCGGCGATGCCTGAACCGTGTGATGCGCAATGGGGGCAATGATCGACATGGCCGCTCCTTCAGCGAGTTCGACTAGGCATGGTGATGTGGATCCAGCCAGTTCCGCAGGCCGCTGCCGAGCCAGTTGAAGGCCAGCGAGACGATGATGATGGCGATACCGGGCGCGATCACCACATGCGGCGCGCCCTCGGCGAATACGCCGACGCCGTCCACGGTCATCCGTCCCCAATCGGCCAAAGGCGGCTGGATGCCGAGGCCGAGAAAGCTGAGGCCTGAGGAAAAGCCGATCATCGGCCCGATCAGCGTGGTGGCGTAGATGATGGCGGGCGAGAGCACGTTGGGCAGGAGTTCGCCGAACAGGATGGCCGAGCGGCCGGCGCCGAGCAGGCGCGCCGCATCCAGATATTCGCGCCCGGTTTCCGCCAGCACCGCGAAATAGACCACGCGCGTCATATAGGGCACCAGCGACAGCGCGATGGTGGCGATGATCGTGATCAGGCCCGGGCCGAGCAGGGCGGCGATGGCGATCGCAAACAGGATCATCGGAAAGGCGAAGAGCACGTCGATGCCGCGCATGATCACCGCGCCCAAGGGCTGGCGCGCAAAGCCGGCGGCGAGGCCGAGACCAAGGCTGACGATGAAGGCGATGGCGACCGGGACGATGCTGGCGATCAGGGACAGGCGCGCGCCCCAGATCAAGCGGGAGAGGATGTCGCGCCCCTGGCCGTCGAGCCCGAGCCAATGGCCCGGCGTGCCAGGCGGTGCGAGACGGAGGGCGCCTTCGCCGATGTCGGGATCATAGGGCGAGATCAGGGGCGCCAGGGCTGCCAGGCCGATCACCGCGACGATGATGGCAAGGCCGATGATGCCGCGATCGATCCGGCGCCGGCGCGTCGGCGTTTCGGTGGGCGATGCCCCGAGGGCGTTTGAGGCCTGGAAGAACGACATCAGGCTCTCGCTCGCGGATTGAGCCAGACCAAAGCGAGGTCGACGATCAGGTTGATCACGATGAAGGTCGCGGCAATCATCAGGACGCCGGTCTGGATGACCGGGATGTCATGGGCGGTGATGGCGTTGTAGAGCTGGGCACTGAGGCCGGGCCAGGCGAACACCGTCTCCACGAAGATGACGCCGCCGAACAGCGTGCCGAATTGCAGCCCGCCGATGCTGACGATCGGTGCCAGGATGTTGCGGGCGATCTGGGTGAACAGCAGCCTCGGCGTCGACATGCCGGCCGAGGCGAACATCCTGGCATAGTCGGCATTGAGCGCATCGATGACACTGGCGCGCGTCAGGCGCATGATGATGGCGATGGCGAGCACGGCGGCGGAGAAGGCCGGCAGGACGAGATGGGCGAAAAGGTCCGCCAGGGAATGGGAACCCCTGAGATTGTACATGCCCGACGACGGCAGCCAGCGCAGCTGCTTGGAGACCAGCCAGATCAGCATGATGCCGAGCCAGAACACCGGCGTCGCCGCCAGGCCCTCGCTGATGGCGGCCGCCAGCCGGTCGAACCAGCCCCCGGCCCGCAGGCCGGAAAGCACGCCGAGCAGGACGCCGACCGTCAGCGCGATCACCAGGCTCGCCAGGGCCAGGATGAAGGTGTTGACATAAGCGGGGACGAGGATGTCGAGCACCAGCACATGCATGGTGATGGAGGTGCCGAAATGGCCGCCCAGCAGGCCCCACAGCCAGGCGCCATACTGAACGAGGAAGGGCCTGTCGAGGCCAAGATCGCGGCGGATCTGGTCGGCAGTCTCGCCCGAGGCGTCGCGGCCGAGCATGATCGCCACCGGGTCTCCCGGGCTGAAATAGACCACCAGGAAGACCAGGAAGGTGACCAGCACCAGAATAGCCAGTGAAGCGGCGGCCCGGCGTGCGATGAGGGCGATCATCCCGGCACCCCCGGCCTATTGCTTTTCCTTCAGCCAGACATGGCTGAGATCATACCAATCCTGGGCAGGGGTGGCGAAGCCGCCGACATTCTTGCCCGCGGCATAGTGGGTGCGCTCGTAATAGATCGGCAGCTTACCGACGTCTGCGGCCAGGATCCGGTTGGCCTCGCGCCATTTGTCCCTGATGTCCTCGGCCTTGACGGCGGTGATCGCCTCATGGACGGCCTTGTCGAACGCCGGATTGTTGTAGTTGCCCGTATTGCCGCTGCTCTGGCTGTGGGCGACGATGTAGAGCCAATAGGGCGTGAGAAAGCCCCATTCCATCGAGGTCAGGGCAACCTCGGGGCCGTTCTTCTTGTTGCGAGCCAGGAAGCTGTTCCAGTCATAGGAGCGGATCTCGAGCTTGATGCCGGCCTTGGCCGCGTCGCGCTGGATCCATTCGGCCACCGGCTCACCGCCCGCATAGATCTCCAGGAGGCCGCTGACGCCGCCGGGATGGCCGGCTTCGGCCAGCAACTGCCTGGCTTTCTCCACATCGTAGGGATAGTCGCGGAAGGAGGGGTCGAAGGCATCGCTCCCCGGGTTCAGGATGCCATAGGCAGGGCCGGCCGTGTCCTTGAGAAGGTCGCGCGCCAGCGCGGCCCGGTCGATCGACAAGGCGAGCGCCTGGCGCACGCGCGGATCCTTGAAGGTCTCGTTGGCGGTGTTGAAGGTGTAGTAATAGACCGAAGGCAGGTCGACATTGTCGACACTGAAGCCCTCCGCCTTCAGCTTGGCCACGCTGTCGCGCGGCGGCCAGGAGATGATGTCGACCTCGCCGGTCTCCAGGGCGGCGACTCGGGCATTGCCGTCGATGATCGGCCGGAAGATGATGCGGTCGAGGAAGGGCTTGTCGCCCCAGTAGCCGTCGAAGCGCTCGATCTCGACCTTCTGGCCGCGTACCCGTTCGACGAAGCGGAAGGGACCGGTGCCGACGGGATGCTCGGCATAGCCGTCATTGCCGTATTTGCGGATGGCCGCGGGGCTGGCAATACCGCCCGAACCGCCGCTGCCCTGGGCGAGCATCCGCAGGAAGGGGCTGAACGGTTCGGCGAAGGTGAGGACGAGGGTGTGGTCGTCGGGCGTGTCGATCCGGCTGAGCGAGGAATAGGTGTAGGCGAGGTTGGCGGCGCTGATCTTGTCGTAGAATTCGAATTTCGGATCCCAGCCGCGGCGGATGTTGAAGGCCACGGCCTCGGCATTGAAATCGGTGCCGTCCTGGAACTTGACGCCGCGACGCAAATGGAAGGTGTAGACCCGCCCGTCCGGCGAGATCTCCCAGGATTCGGCGAGGGCCGGCTTGAGGGGCGGGACCTTTACCTCCGCGCCGGATTTCGACAGGTCCTCGGTCACCAGCGGCTCGTGGATGTGGCGGGCGATGCGAAAGGTCTCCCAACCGCCTTCCCGGCCTGGATCGAGATTGGTGATCTCGGCGTTCTGGGCGACGATCAGCGTGCCGCCATATTTATCGGCATCGTCGGCGAGGGCCGCGCCGTGAACGAGGGCAAACAGGGCGCCGGCGAGGCTCAGCCTGAGGCCCAGGGAAACGAACCGCATCGTAATCTTCCATTCATTCCAGTCAGAGGAGCGGACGCGCCGGGAGACGGCGCGTCGCGGCAGACGGAAGGCCGGAGCGATCCGTCTGCCGGATCTCGGCGTCAGAAGTCGCCGATGCCGCCGCCCGGCGGGCCGACCGGCGGTTTTTCCCTGGGCAGCTCGGTCACCAGGGCCTCGGTGGTGACGATCAGCGAGGCGATCGAGGCGGCATCCTGCAGGGCGGTGCGCACCACCTTGGCCGGATCGACGATGCCGGCCTCCAGGAGGTCGACGAAGGTCTCGGTCTGGGCGTTGAAGCCGAAGGTCGCCGACTTGTTCTCGGTGATCTTGCCGACCACGATCGAGCCTTCGACGCCGGCATTCTCGACGATCTGGCGGATCGGCGCTTCCAGGGCCTTCAGCACGATGTTGATGCCGGACTGCACGTCGGCGTTCTCGCTTCTGAGCTCCGCGACGGCGGCCTTGGCCCGCAGCAGCGCAACCCCGCCGCCGGGCACGATGCCTTCGGCGACGGCAGCGCGGGTGGCGTTGAGCGCGTCGTCGACCCGATCCTTCTTCTCCTTGACCTCGACCTCGGTCGAGCCGCCGACGCGGATCACCGCGACGCCGCCGGCGATCTTGGCCAGGCGCTCCTGCAGCTTCTCGCGGTCATAGTCGGAGGTGGTCTCCTCGATCTGCGCCTTGATCTGGGCGACGCGGGCGCTGATGTCCTTCTTCTTGCCGGCACCGTCGACGACGGTGGTGTTTTCCTTCTCGATGCGCACGCGCTTGGCGCGCCCGAGCTGGGAGAGCGTGACGTTTTCGAGCTTGATGCCGAGATCCTCCGAGATGATTTCCCCGGCGGTGAGGACGGCGATGTCCTCCAGGATGGCCTTGCGGCGATCGCCGAAGCCCGGCGCCTTGACGGCGGCGACCTTCAGCCCGCCGCGCAGCTTGTTGACCACCAGGGTGGCGAGCGCCTCGCCCTCGACATCCTCGGCGATGATCAAAAGGGGCTTGCCCGTCTGCACCACCGCTTCGAGCACGGGCAGCAAGGGCTGGAGCGAAGACAGCTTCTTTTCGTGGATGAGGATGTAAGGGTCCTCGAACTCAACCACCAGCTTCTCGGCATTGGTGACGAAATAGGGCGAGAGATAGCCGCGGTCGAACTGCAGCCCCTCGACGACGTCGAGCTCGGTCTCCAGGCTCTTGGCTTCCTCGACGGTGATCACGCCCTCATTGCCGACCTTGTCGACGGCGGTGGCGATGATGGCGCCGATCGAGCTGTCGCCATTGGCCGAGATGGTGCCGACCTGGGCCACTTCCTCGGACGACTTCACCTTCTTGGCGCGCTTTTCGATGTCCTTGATCGCGGCCGTGACGGCGAGGTCGATGCCGCGCTTGAGATCGAGCGGATTGAAGCCGGCCGCCACCGCCTTGGCACCTTCGCGCACGATGGCCTGGGCGAGGACCGTGGCGGTGGTGGTGCCGTCGCCGGCAAGATCATTGGTCTTGGAGGCGACTTCGCGCAGGAGCTGGGCGCCGAGATTTTCGAACTTGTCTTCGAGCTCGATCTCCTTGGCGACGGTGACGCCATCCTTGGTGATGCGGGGCGCGCCGAACGACTTCTCGATCACGACATTGCGTCCCTTCGGACCCAAGGTGACCTTGACGGCATTGGCCAGGATGTCGACGCCGCGCAGCAGGCGCTCGCGGGCATCGGAGGAGAATTTGACGTCTTTTGCAGCCATGGTTGGATTCCTTCAGGCCCGCCGGCGACGAATGCGCTCCGGGGCCGGTCTGACGGTGAAAAGGGGAGGTGTGTCAGGCGATGATGCCGAGAATGTCCGCTTCCTTGAGGATGAGCAGGTCCTGGCCGTCGATCTTGACTTCCGTGCCGGACCATTTGCCGAACAGCACGCGGTTGCCGGCCTTCACATCCAGCGGCTGAAGCTTGCCGCTCTCGTCGCGCGCGCCAGGGCCGACGGCGACGACCTCGCCCTCCTGGGGCTTTTCCTTGGCGGTGTCAGGTATGATGATGCCGCCCTTGGTTTTCTCCTCGCCTTCCAGGCGACGCAGGACCACGCGATCATGGAGCGGTCGAAAGCTCATGGATTCTACCTCAGATTGATTGAAGCACCGCGATTTGCCGCCTGATTCAGGCAGGTCTTGCGGCTTGAACCCATGCTAGGGCGGGTCAAGCGTCGGCGTCAATAAAAAGAATATAAAATATATAGACAATATATAATTTATGCGCAAACATACCTCCATCGATTTGCCGGACGCAGCCTGCGGCGACAGCGGGCGCGGCCATCCCGGCGAGCCAATTTCCCTACCAATGGATGATTTGCGTCGTGTCCGCCGAACCGATCATTTTGAACGGGTTCACCATGAACTCGGTTTCCCATGTCAATTACGGGCTGTGGCAACACCCCGAGGATCAGACGTACCGTTATACCGATCTCGACTATTGGCTCGAGCTCGCCCGCATCCTCGACGAAGGCCGCTTCGACAATCTGTTCATCGCCGATGCGCTGGGATTGCTCGACGTGCATGGCGGCAGCGCCGAGGCCTCGTTGCGAACGGGCACGCAATCGCCCCTCGGCGATCCCCTGCTGCTGGTTTCGGCCCTGGCGGCGGCCACGCGCGATCTCGGCTTCGGCATCACCGTCTCGACCAGCTACGAGAAGCCCTATCTGCTCGCCCGCAAATTCACCACGCTCGATCATGTCACCCGCGGGCGCATCGCCTGGAACGTGGTGACCTCCCAGCTCGACAGCGCCGCCCGCAATCTGGGGCTGGAGGTCCAGTACCCCCATGATGAGCGCTATGATCGCGCCGATGAATTCCTCGAAGTAGCCTACAAGCTCTGGCAGGGTTCATGGGAGGACGATGCCGTCCTGCGTGACCGCGGCAGCGCCGACCGTCCCGAAGGGCTCTATACCGATCCCTCCAAGGTGCACGGCATCGGCCATCGCGGCCATTACTACAACGTTCCCGGCCCGCATCTTTCCGAGCCCAGTCCCCAGCGCGTGCCGGTGATCTTCCAGGCCGGCGGCTCGCCGCGCGGGCAGGCTTTCGCGGCCCGCCATGCCGAGGTGGTCTTCGTCGCCGGGGCCGATGCCGCCGGCATCCGGCGCAATGTCGCTGGCATCAAGGAACTGGCCCGCGAGGCGGGCCGGGCGCCGGGGGCCATCCGCTTCATCAGCGCGCTGGCCGTCGTCACGGGCGAGGACGACCAGACGGCCCAGGCGAAACTCGACGATTACCTGCGTTATTACAGCCTGGAAGGCGCCATCACCCATTATTCGGCGAGTACCGGCATCGATTTTGCCGGTCATTCCCTCGATGAGCCGCTGCGCTATCAGGACACCAACGCCAATCGATCCCTGCTGCGCATGTTCGACGATCCGGCCTCCGGGCGGCGCTGGACCTTGCGCGAGGCCTTCCTGCCCGATGGCGGCTTCGGCCGGGTGAAGACGCTGGTGGGTGGGCCGGCCCGGATCGCCGACGATCTCGACGCCTGGCTCGCCGAGACCGATACCGATGGCATCAATCTCATCCACATCGTCAATCCCGGCAGCTTCCGCGATTTCGCCCAGCATATCGTGCCCGAGCTCGACCGGCGCGGGCGCCTGCGCGAACGCCGGGCCGGCGCGCTGCGCAGCCGCCTGTTCGGTACCGATTCCCCGCGGGTGCCGCCCGACCATCCAGCGGCCCGCTTTGCCTTCCCGGCAACCCAGACGGCTGAGGCCCGGTCATGAGCGCCGATGGAGCCCGGGCGGGCCTGAGCGGGGAGGAGCGGTTCCGGCTCTGGGTCGAGGCGGCCGAGCAGGTCGCCGCGGAATTGAGAAGGACAGGGGCGGCGCGCGATGCCGCCGGTGCCGATCCGGTGGCGGAGATCGAGCTGTTGCGCCAGGTCGGTCTCCTGACGATCTTCCTGCCCGAGGCGATCGGCGGAGGCGGTGCCAGCACGCGGGAGGTCCTGCGCATCATCCGCGTCCTGGCCAAGGGCGATACCTCCATCGCCCAGATAGCCACTTACCATCTGTTCGGCACGGCCCTGGGCCGGAATGGCGCGAACCAGGCTCTGTTTGCCCGGCGCGCGGAGGGTTTCCTCCGGCAGGGCTGGTTCCATGGCGGCGTGGCCCAGGCCGCCTATGAACCGCTCATCAGCGCTACGCCGCAGGGTACGGGCTTCGTGCTCAACGGTTCCAAGCCCTTCGCCAGCGGCGCGGCTGTAGCCGACACCCTGCATGTCTGGGTGCGTTTCACGCCGGGGACGACGATCGCCGGAAATGACGCCGGCGGCCATATCGGCCAGTTCGTGGTGCCCAATCCCGCGCCGGGGCTGAGCTTCGGCCATGACTGGGACAATATGGGCCAGCGCCTCACCGTCTCCGGCAGCGCCAGCTTCGACAATGTCGCGGTGAGCCTGGACGATCTTGTCGCGCATCGTCGCGAGGGCGCTCCGCAGACGCCGGCCGAGACCCTGCATGTGCCCATCATCCAGCTCGCCTTCGGAGAACTCTATCTCGGCACGGCGCTCGGCGCCTTCGAGGAGGCACGCGATTATATCCGCACGCGCTCGCGGCCCTGGCTTTCCTCCCCGGCCGGCAAGGCCAGCGAGGACACGCTGGTGGTCGAGCGTTTCGGCAGGCTCTCCGTCGCGCTGGCCTCGGCCGTGGCCCTCTCGGATGCGGCAGGCGAGGCGGCCCAGCGCGCGGCGGAACGCGGGAGCGAGCTGACCGAGCGCGAAAGAGGCGAGGTCGCCGCCATCGCCTACCAGTCGAAGGTGCATTCGACCGAAGTGGCGCTGGAGGTCACCTCCCGCCTGTTCGAACTGATGGGCGCACGGGCCACCACCAGGGCACTCTCCTTCGATCGCTACTGGCGCAATGTGCGCACCCACTCCCTGCACGACCCCGTGCACTACAAGGTCCTGGAAGTCGGCGATTACGCCCTCAACGGGACGGTTCCTCCACCCACCTATTATTCGTGAATGGTTTGAACGATGTCCGTTTCATCACAGCCGATTGCCGCCAAGAAACCTTTTCTGCTCAATGGCTTCGGCATGGCCGTGGTCGGCCACGTCTCGGCGGGCCTGTGGCGCCATCCCGACGACCGCGCCGACACCTATACCAGCATCGACTATTGGATCGGCCTCGCCAGGCTGCTCGAGGAAGGTGGCTTCGACGGACTGTTCCTGGCCGATGCGCTCGGGCACCTGGACGTCTATGCCGGCACGCCCGATGCCTCGCTGCGCACCGCCGCCCAATCCCCCGTCAACGATCCCCTGCTGCTGGTCTCGGCCATGGCGGCGGCCACAAGGCATCTGGGCTTCGGCATCACGGTGTCGACCACCTATGAGCAGCCTTATCTGCTGGCGCGCAAATTCACCACGCTCGACCACCTCACCAAGGGGCGCATCGCCTGGAACGTCGTCACCTCCGTGCTGGAGTCGGCCGCGCGCAATCTCGGCCTCGAGCGCCAGATCGAGCATGACGAGCGCTATGACCGCGCCCAGGAGTTCGTCGACGTCGCCTACAAGCTGTGGGAGGGATCGTGGGAGGAGGATGCGGTCATCCGCGATCGCCAGCGGGGGATCTATACCGATCCGGCCAAGGTCCATGCCATCCATCATCGCGGCACCTATTTCACCGTGCCGGACGCGCATCTGTCCGAGCCGAGCCCCCAGCGCACGCCCTTGCTCTACCAGGCCGGCACTTCGACGCGCGGGCGCGAATTCGCAGCTGGCAATGCCGAAGTCGTCTTCCTGGGTGGTACCAATTCGCCCTCGATCCGCCGGCGCATCGAGCAGATCCGCTCGCGTGCCGTCGAGCTCGGCAGGGCGCCCGATGCCATCAAGTTCATCACCGCCATCAGCGTGGTGACGGCTGCAACCGACGAGGAAGCCGAGGCCAAATATCGCGACTATCTCTCCTACACCAGCGTGGAGGCGGCGCTTGCCCTGTTCTCGGCCTGGACCGGGGTCGACTGGTCGCAATATCCGCTCGACCATCCCATCGAATATATCGAGACCAATGCCGGCCGCTCGGCCTTGTCCAGCCTCACCAGCATCGATGCCGACCGGCGCTGGACCGTGGGCGACGTCGCCGACTATATCGGTGTGGGCGGCATTCATCCCACTTTGGTCGGCGGGCCCAAGAAGGTGGCCGACGCGCTCGAGCGCCTTGCCGACGAGACCGGCATCGACGGCTTCAATCTCGCCTATGCCATCAGCCCCGGCTCCTTCGAGGACTTCATCCGCTTCATCGTGCCCGAGCTTCGCCAGCGCGGCCGCATCCGCGAGCGACCGGCGACGCCGGTGACCCTGCGCGAACGCTTCCAGGGCGAGGGCCAGCGCCGGCTGCGCGAGGATCATCGCGGTGCTTCCTTCCGCGACTTCACCCGTTTCGTCCCTGCGCGGGACGTGCCGGCCGCGACCGCGGCCGAGTGACCCCCCAATGTGCCGACAGCTTTGAACGAGGACGAGACAAGTGGCCTATGACGCAACCGTGAGCGCCTTGCGCGATACGCGCAGGGATGCCCCCGCCATCGAGATCTATGCCGGCCTTTCGGAGGCGGAATTCGCGGAGTGGCGCAGCCGCGCCGAAAGTGTTGCCGCCGAACTCGCGGCCACTGCGCTCGAACGCGACCGTGCCAACCAGGATCCGTTCGAGGAAATCGAGCTCTTGCGCAAGGCCGGCCTCCTCGGCCTTGCCGTGCCCAGGGCCCTGGGCGGCGCCGGCGCCAATCTCGCGCAGGCACTCGAGATCAGCCGTATCATCTCTGCAGCCGACGGCTCGATCGGGCAGCTGATCGCCTATCACTATTCCAATGGGGTGTGGAGCTACATCCTCGGCACGCCCGAGCAATGGCAGGCCACGGCCCGCGGCGTCGGCGAGGAGGGCTGGTTTCAGGGCGGCGTCAGCAATCCGCGCGATCCCAAGGCCGAGCTGGAAAAGACCGCGAACGGCTATCTGATCAGCGGGCGGCGCACCTTCGCCACCGGCGCCTCGATCGCCCAGATCCTCACCGTTACCGTCTGGGACGGCGAGAAGCGGGTGCATTTCCAGATCCCGCCCTCGCGCAAGGGCATCAGCTTCGAGGGCGACTGGGACAATCTCGGCCAGCGCCTCACCGCCAGCGGCTCGGTGATCTTCGACAGGGTCGAGGCGACCGATGCGGACCTCCTGTCGGGTCTGGATCATTATGCCGGCGATGTCGAGCAGCGCGACGGGCTGCGCGTGCTGTTCAGCCAGCTGATCTTCGTCAATTTCTATCTCGGCATTGCCGAGGGTGCGCTCGAGGCCGCCTCCGCCCATGTGCGCAGCCATGGCCGGCCCTGGCCCGAGTCGGGGCTGGAAAGGGCCACCGAGGATCCCTACCATCTCCAGCTCTTCGGGCGCCTGTCGGCGGGCATCGCCGCCGGCGTCGCCCTGGCGGACAAGGCCGCAGCCCTCTATCAGGCGGCGCTGCTGGCTGGCCCGGCGCTGACGGCGCAGGCCTGGGGCGAGCTTGCCCTTGTGATCGACCAGGCCAAGGTCATCGCCACCAAGGTCTCGCTCGAGGTCACCGCCGATATCTATGAGGCGACGGGTGCGCGCTCGACGGCCAACAAATACGGTCTCGACATCTATTGGCGCAATGTGCGTACCCATACGGTGCATGACCCGGTGTCCTACCGCCTGCGTGAAATCGGCGAGTTCGCGCTCAACCAGACGCTGCCGAAGCCCCGCGTCTTTACCCCGCCGGCGAAGGCCTGAGTGTCATGTCGCTGCACGCCGTAGACCTCTCCGCCGTCAGGGCACCGAACCCGGCCCCCGCCCGGGTAAGGGTTCTGGAAGACGTCGCGGAGCTGATCCAGGCCGCCCGCCTGTTTCGCACAGCCATGGTAGGGCTGCCGAATTTCGGGCCGGTCGATGCCGGCTTCGTTGCCGACATCTATGAACCGGGTCGCGCCCTCGGCGCCTTCGTGTCAGGCACGCTGGTCGGCACCGTCAATTCCTATGCCAGCACCCTGACGGTGCCGGGTGGCGGACGCCTTGCCCATGCCGCCGTCACCCATGTCGGCGTGCTGCCCACCCATACCCGCCGGGGCATCGGCACGGCGCTTCTGGAGAGGCAATTGGCGGAGGCGCGTTCGCGCGGTGACGCCGTCGCCACGCTGCGGGCCTCGGATGCGCGCATCTATGCCCATTTCGGCTATGGCATCGCCAGTTCGCAGGTCAGCTTCGACCTTGCCACCGAAGGGGCTCGACTGCGCCCGGGCGTGGCGCGGGACTTGCCGGTGCGCTTTGTCGAGTTGGAAGAAGCGTGGTCCGTGCTTCCTGCCATCCATGCCCAGGCCGGCACCGCCCAGGCAGGCGCCATCGCACGCTGGCGCGGTTGGTGGCACTTCCAGCGCCTGCGCCAGGACTTGTCCAAGGCGCCGGCCTATGTCGTGGTGGCCGGGGAGGAAGGACGGGAGCGCGGCTATGTGCGCTACCACCCGATCGGCCTCGACGAGTGGTTCGCCGGCTCGGATCGCACCCTCGTCGTGGATGATCTGGTCGCGGCTGACGATGCTGCCTATGGCGCACTCGTCGCCCATCTTCTCAATGTCGATCTGGTGCATCGCATCCTTTTCCCCGGCCGGCCGGTGGATGATGCCCTGCCTTGGCTGTTCGAAAACCATCGGCAGGTCCGCGTGACCGGGCAGCGCGACGAAACCTGGCTGCGTCTTCTCGATGTGCGCCAGGCCCTGGAAACGCGCCGCTATGCCGGTGAAGGCGAGGTGGTGCTCGCCGTCAGCGACCCCCTTTTCGCCGAGAACAATGGCCAATTCCGCATATCGGCGCTGGGCGCGGTGCCGACGGACGCAGCGGCGCAGGCCGAGCTCGATGTCGGCGCCTTGGCAGCGGCCTATCTCAGCGGCACGCGCTGGTGGCAGCTCGCCCGGGCCGGCCGGGTCAAGGCCGAGAGCGAGGCGGTGCTGTCCACGCTCGACACCTTGTTCGCCACGTCGGCGCACCCCCATGCCGGCACCGTCTTTTAGGCTCTCCGCCCGAAGGCGCGCGACCTTCCTCCTTTCTTCGATACATCAGGAAACAGACTATGAAATCCCGGCATTTCGCTCGTCCTTGGCTGCTCGGCTCGACGTCGCGCTTTTCGGCCGCCCTGCTGCTGACGGGCGGCCTCGCTCTCGGCACGGCAGAGGCGGCTGACGAGGTCCCCTATGGCGGGACGCTGCGCATCGCCTCGCTCGACCCCGATCTCGACGCCTTCGATCCCTTGACCGGCTACAGCACCGATTCCTGGGAGATCCTGCGGGCGGTGACGCGCCAGCTCGTGACCTATCCGGGCGCGTCCGGCGACATCAAGGATGACACCAAGCTGGTGCCCGACCTTGCCGAATCCTGGGACGTCAGCCCCGACGGCAAGACCTACACCTTCCATCTTCGCGACGGCATCACCTATTCCGGCTCGACCACGCGCAAGATCACGGCGGGCGATTTCGTCTATGGCATCAAGCGCTTCTGCGATCCCAACAAGCAGGTCGCGGCCATCAACTATTTCAATCTCGCCTTTTCCGGCTTCGCCGACTACTGCAAGCAGTTCGCCAAGGTGCCGACGGGCGATCTCGCCGCCACCAAGGCCTTCACCGATACCCATGACATCGACGGTGTCTCCGCGCCGGACGACAGGACGCTGGTGCTGCGTTCCGGCAGCAAGAACTATGATTTCCTCAACATCCTGTCGATGAACTTCGTCAGCCCGCTGCCGCCGGAAATCGCCTCCAAATATTTCCCGGATTCGCTGGAGTTCAGGAAGAACCTGCCTTCGAGCGGTCCCTATTACGTGGCGGCCTACGATCAGGGCCAGAAGCTCGTGCTCAAGAAGGTGGCCAACTACAATCATGCCGCCGATCCGGCCCGCAAGGCCTATGTCGACGAGATCGTCGTCGACTTCGCCACCAATACCGAAGATGCCGTGGTGCAGAAGATCCGCGCCGGTGAGGCCGATCTGTCGCTTTATCTCGACGTGCCGCCTTTGGCCGCGATCCGGCAGTATCAGGCCCAGAAGAGCCCCTATCTGCATGCATCCAACAGCGGCTCGGCCAATTTCATCACCGTCAACGCCCGGCCGGAAGCCACCGGCCCCGGTGCCACTGCCCTGCGCAAGCTCGAAGTACGCCAGGCCCTCGCCTACGCGGTGAACAAGGCCCATCTCGTCCAGCGCCAGGGCGGCTCGATCGCCGCTCTCCCGCTCGGCCAGATCATCACTTCGACGATCCTCGGTCACGAGCCCTTCGATCCCTACGCCACGCCCAAGAGCGCAGGCGATCCGGCCAAGGCCAAGGAATTGCTGACCAAGGCCGGCTATCCCGATGGCGTGACGCTGGATGCGGTCTACCAGACCACGGCGCAGGTGCAGGCCATCGCGGTGACGCTCAAGGAAGATCTGGCCGCGGCCGGCTTCACCCTAAACCTCATCCCGGTGCCGAGCTCGCAGTACCGCTCCTACATCCAGGACCCCAAGAGCCATTGGGACATCTTCCTCGGCGGCGCCTTCGCACCCGACTGGCAGGGGCCGAGCACGCGCATGCTGCTCGGGGGCTGGCTGAATTCGGATGCCTCGCCCTGCGGCACCGGCAACGTCTATGCGATCTGCTACTCCAACAAGGAGCTCAACAGACTGGCGACCGAGGCCTTCCCCTCCGATGATCCCGGCCCGGTCTGGGCCAAGGCCGATCGCCTCGTCTCCGCCGACCTGCCCTGGATCCCCCTGTTCGAGAAGCGCAAGGTCGCCATCACCTCCGATCGCATCGCGCTGTGGACCTGGTCCTCGCTCGCCGTGCAGGCCGACATCACCAACATCGCCCTGCGCAAATAGCGGCAGGGCGCAGGAGAGGCGGCCATGGCGATCTTCTCGGTCGATAATCTGGATGTGAGCTTTGGAACGCGCCGGCATCCCACGCGGGTGGTGCATGGGGTGTCCTTCGCCGTCGAGGCCGGCAAGACCCTGGCCATCGTCGGCGAATCCGGCTCCGGCAAGAGCGTGTCGCTATTGGCGGCGACCGGCCTGCTGCCCCCCTCGGCGGCGGTGTCGGGCAGCGCGCGCCATCGCGGCACTGAGCTTCTCGGCCTGTCGGTGGGCCGGCTGCGCCGCCTGCGCGGCGCGCAGATCGGCTTCGTCTTCCAGGATCCGCTCTCCAATCTGCATCCGCTCAAGACGATCGGCAGCCAGATCGGCGAAGCGATCACGGCCCACCAGCGCGTAGGGCGGTCGGCCCTGCGCACGCGCATCCTCGATCTGCTCGACGAGGTCGGCATTCGCGATCCCGCCCGGCGCATCGACGATTACCCTCATCAGTTCTCCGGCGGCATGCGCCAGCGCGTGATGATCGCCATGGCGATCGCGCTCGGCCCGGACCTGCTGATCGCCGACGAGCCGACCACGGCGCTCGACGTGACGGTGCAGGCCGCCATCCTAACGCTCCTGCGCCAATTGCAGGAGCGCCATGGCATGGCCCTGATCTTCGTCAGCCATGACCTCGGCGTCGTCAACGACATCGCCGACGACGTGGTGGTGATGCGCGGGGGAAGCGTGGTGGAGCAGGGGCCGGCGGCGCGCATCTATGGCGCACCGAAGGAACCCTATACCAGGCTGCTGCTGGGAGCGGCGCGCCACGGGCTGGCCCTCGGCACCGCCGCACCCGTGGAGACCAAGCCCCTGCTGACGGTGGAGGGGATTTCCCGCCGCTTTCGCCGAGGCGGCAAGGCCGAGGGCACGCTGCAGGCGCTCGACCGGGTCTCGTTTGCCCTGCGCGAGGGCGAGATCCTCGGCGTGGTCGGCGAGTCCGGCTCGGGCAAGTCGACCATCGGCCGCATCGTCGTCGGACTGGACAGGCCTGACGAGGGCCAGGTCCGGCTCGGCAACAATGTCTATGCCCATGCCGGCGCTACAACCCTCACCGGACAGCAACGTTCCGCCATCCAGATGGTGTTCCAGGACCCCTATGGCAGCCTCAATCCGCGGCGGCGGATCGGCGCCATTCTGGCCGAGCCCTTCATCATCAACACGGAGCTGTCCGCATCGCAGATCCGCGCGCGCATTCGCGACCTCGTCGATGTGGTGGAACTGCCCCAGGACGTGCTCGACCGCTACCCCGCCCAGCTCTCCGGGGGGCAGCGCCAGCGGATCGCCATCGCCCGCGCGGTGGCGCTGGAGCCGCGCGTGATCGTGGCGGATGAACCGGTGTCGGCTCTCGACATCACCACGCAGGCGAAAATCATCGCGCTGCTGCGCTCACTCAGGAGCCGGCTCGGCGTCTCCATCCTGTTCATTTCCCACTATCTCGGCGTGGTGGCCGATCTGTGCGATCGCGTGCTGGTGCTGCAGGCCGGCCGCATCGTGGAGGAGGGGGCGACCGCGCGAGTCTTCCGCCATCCAACCCAAGCTTATACCCAGGCATTGATCGCCGCGATTCCGGGACGGAGGGCCAGGGAAGCGGACGAGCCCAGAAGGCTGGCCGTGCATGGCTGACGTCACCGAAACGGCGCTCGCCGGCAGGTCCGAGCCGGACCGCGCGGTGCGGCAGGTTCCGTCCGGGATAGCGGCGGTGCTGGCCGAACCCTCCGTGCGGTTCGGCGGCTTGCTGGTGCTGGCGGTGGTGGCCGCCGCGCTGCTGGCGCCCCTGGTAGCGCTTTGGCTCGGCCATGGGCCGACGGAGCAATTCAGCGATATCGCCCTGTCGGAAGATGGCCTGCCCATTGGGCCGGGCTGGGCCTTTCCGCTCGGCGCCGACGGCGATGGCCGCGATGTCCTGGTCCGCACCCTCTATGGCGCGCGCATCTCCCTGCTGGTCTCAATCCCTGCCACGACGCTCGCCATGGTGGTGGGCACTTCGATCGGCCTGATCGCCGGCTATTTCGGCGGGCTGGCGGACCGCGTGATTTCGCAGGGCATCGACGTGGCCCTGTCCTTTCCCTTCGTGGTGACGGCGCTCAGCCTGCTGGCGCTCAATCGCGGGGCCAACGGCCAACCGATCGCCGATCCCGTGCTGGTGGTGGTGCTGATCATCGCTTTGTTCTCCTGGACCTATTTCGCCCGCCTGACTCGGGGGCTGGTGCTCTCGCTTCGGCACAGCCCCTTCGTCGAGGCAGCGCAGACCCTGGGGGCAAGCCGCCGGCGGATCCTGATCCGGGAGATCCTGCCCAATGTCGCGCCGGTCGCCCTGGTCTACTGGGCCGTGCAATTGCCCAACAATATCGTGGCCGAGGCGACCTTGTCCTTTCTGGGCGTCGGCATCCAGCCGCCGACGGCGAGCTGGGGCAACATGATCGCGGATGCCCAGCGCTCCTCGCTCTACCAGTTGCAGCCCTGGTTCCTGCTCGGGCCGAGCATCGCCCTGTTCCTGACGGTGGTGGGCTTCAACACGCTGAGCGCGGGCCTGCGCAACGTCCTCGATCCCCATCGGCGTTGAGGGAGGGATCATGCTGCGCTTCATTCTCGGCCTCGCCGTACGGGCGATCTCCACTTTGCTGATCGTCCTCGTCATCGCCTTCTTCATCACGCGCCTCGCCTACCGGAATCCGGCGGTGATGCTGGCGCCGCGCAATGCCAATCAGCAGGCGATCGATGCGGTCGCCCATGCGCTGCGCCTTGATGAGCCCTGGCATGTCCAGCTCTGGCAATATCTCTATCGTGGGCCGGACATTCAGGGTGCGGCGATGGGGCTCGCGCACTGGCCGCCGGGCCTTGGCTATTCCTTCCGCAAGCAGACGGGCGTCACCGAGCTGATCCTCGACAAGGTGCCCGTGACCTTCTCGCTCGCTTTGGGAGCGCTGGTCATCTGGATGGTGGTCTCGCTGGTGCTGGGCATCCTGGCGGCGCGGCGGCCGGGCTCCCTGCTCGACCATGCGCTGGCGGCCATCGCCTATGTCGGCCTGTCGGTCCCTACCTTCCTCTCCGGGATGCTGCTGTCCTTCTTCCTGTTCTACCAGCTCTCGACCGTGGGCATCGACTGGTTCCCGAGTAGCGGCTATGTGCCGTTCTTCGACAATCCCTTCGAATGGGCCTGTCATCTGGCCCTGCCCTGGCTGACGCTGGCGATCGCAGAGATCGGCATCTTCCAGCGCGTGGTGCGCGCCGCCATGCTGGACGTATTGGGCGCGGACTATATCCGCACCGCCCGGGCCAAGGGGCTCAGCGAATGGCGCATCCAGGTCGGTCACGCGCTCAAGGCCGCTCTCAACCCCATCATCACCCTGGCGGGGCTGGAACTGGCGGTGATCATGGGCGGGGCGATCGTTACCGAGCAGATCTTCGGCCTCGACGGTGTCGGCAGGCTGGCGATCAACGCCGCGCTGGACGGGGATTTTCCCGTGGTGATCGGCACGACCATCTTCACCGCGGCGATCTTCGTCGCCTGCAACTTCCTGGTCGATGCCATCACCAGGCTGCGCGACCCGCTGGCGGCAGCCGGATGAGCCGCCGACAGGCATTGCGGTGATGGCTGAATTGACCTTCTCCTGGAAGCAGCCTGCCAATTGCTCCAGCATCGCGGGCAGACTTACCAAGCTCCCGAGATAGCTTAAAACTTGGGGGCAAGGTCAAGCCGAGGGCTGGAGTGCATAGAGCGGGCTTCTTTCTGTCATATTCACCGCCCAAGGTGACTATGATGATAGCGATAGGCTTCCCCACGGACTTGTGACTCAAGATGGCCGCTGAATATCCCAATGGCCTGGCTCAGGCGATGAGCCAGGCCAGCATGGACCCTTCATGGCTGGCAAGGCGGGTGGGCGTGGATCTCGCCCAGCTTGAGATATGGGCGGCCGGCCGAGAATCGATCCCTCCCGACGTTGCGGTGAAGCTGGCCGCCAAGCTGAAGACCACCGTGGCGGACATTCTATACGGACTGGGACAGGCCGAGGACGATCGGCCCTCGAGATGGCAGATGCGGCGGCGAGGCCGATAATCAAGGCGGCTCTATTCCACCAAATGCCGATCCATGCCGGCCAGCCCCCGTAACCTCACAGGGACTGGCGGGTACGCTAGGGCGAATGCTATTCGGCCTTGTCGTAAGTGAACTGGATGCCGGGGGTCCCGCCCGTCTGGATGAACAGATCCAGGAATGCCGGAACGGTCTGGCTGCGCTTCCAGTCGCGTTGAAGTTCGCAGAAGAGCTGGACGGTCGAGATGAGCTTGCCGCCCGCCTGTTCGATGCGCCGCAGCGCTGCCTCATGGGCCGCAACCGAGGTCCCCCCGACCGCATCGACAGGAACATAGACCTCGTAACCTTCAGCCAATGCGTCCAGCGCCGGGAAGGTGAGGCAGGCCTCCGTCCACAGAGCGGTCATGACGAGTTTCTTTCGGCCGGTTTCCTCGACGGCCTTGCGAAATTCAATGTCCTCCCAACTGTTGATGCTGGTCCGATCATAGGTGGGATAGTCGCCCAGCACCTTGCGGATATGTGCAACGGGCGGCTTGTTGAGACCTGTCTGCACGTTTACGGTCGAGTGGACGATCGGCAGCCCGTAGGTGACCGCCGCCCTCGAACAGCCAACGATGTTGTTGAGCAGCAGCTGGCGATCCATCGAAGCGATCGAATTCACCTGGACAGGCTGATAATCGATGATGATGAAAGCCGCATTCTGCGGTGTCAGCAGTTGATCCGATTGCGGATCGCGCACGGGTTCGCTCGACATGGGTCGTTCCTTTCTTCTGCAGGCGCCCGACTTCCTTTCCGCGCGGAGAAGTATTCTCGGCGGGCAGAACGGCGCGGGCGCTTCGGCCGCCCCGATTGGGAAAACCAGCCCGGCTTCCAAGGCAGAACCGGCAGAATTGGAAATATCAGCGGGACGACTGACCCGGAAGATTGCTTACCCCGATGCAGCGTCCTATCAATGGGACGATGCAGGATCTCAATGACCTCTTCTATTTCGTGCAGGTGGTCGATCACGGCGGATTCGCTGCGGCATCGCGAGCCGGCGGCATGCAGAAGTCCAAGCTCAGCCGGCGCATCCAGCAACTGGAAGATCGGCTGGGTGTGCGACTGCTCAATCGTTCTTCTCGCCGGTTTTCCGTCACGGAGATCGGCCGTGAATATTACGATCGTTGTGTTGCCATGCTGGTCGAGGCCGAGGCCGCCGAACAGGTGATCGTGCAGGTGCAGGCCGAGCCGCGTGGCATCATCCGGGTAAGTTGCCCGGTAGCGCTGATCAATTTTCAGTTTGGGGCGCTCTTTGCGCGCTTTCTCGCTGCGTATCCGGCCATCGAGATCCATCTGGAAAGCACCAACCGGCGCGTCGACGTGATTGCCGAAGGCTTCGACGTGGCCATTCGCGTGCGTTTCCCGCCCCTTGAACCGACTGAACTCGTCATGCGGCGGCTCGACACAAGCACGCAATGCCTGGTGGCCAGCCCAGGCCTTCTGGCCGGGCGCCCCATAGCCTCCCCGGCCGATCTGGACCGCCTGCCGAGCGCCACCCTCGGGCCTCCGCAGCGCGAGTATCACTGGCAGCTCGAACATGCCGATGGGCAAAGCGCCAAGGTCAGGCATCTGCCACGGCTGGTGACCGGCGACATGGCCGCACTTTGCGATGCGGCGCTTGCCGGCGTGGGCGTGGCGCAACTGCCCACCATGGCCGTCTGGCGGCACGTCGCTGCGGGACAGCTCGTCCATGTCCTGCCGGACTGGCGACCCAATGCCGGCATCGTTCATGCGGTTTTTCCCTCACGGCGAGGCTTGCTGCCGTCGGTTCGTGCGCTGCTCGATTTCCTCGCTGCCGAATGCGCGGCGGCGCGAAAGCAGGCTGCCATGTAGGGCGCAGACGACACTTCTGCGAGCACACGGCGCTTCGTGCGCTGCCGCCGGCGTGCCTGCCCGAGACGCAGCGCGAATTCGGCGGGAGAGGGGCCATTTTGCGGAAAAGACTCGTTTCAGGAAATCTGGACGAGGTTATGATCTCAAAGCATGCGCCGCCCGAGGGCGGCGTCTGCCTTTTCTTGCGAATATCGAATTTAGACCAAAGGGGAGGGATCACGATGACCACGGAACTGGATGGCGGCATCACGCGGCACGGCGAGGGCTATGAGCAGGTCGAATGGAACATCCTTGGCCAGCGCTATTTCCCGAAGGCCGATTGCGGGTCGACTTTCGCTTTCGAGGCGAATTCCGAACCCGGCCAGTTCGTGCCGGTCCACATCCATCCGACGCAGGATGAATTCATCTTTCTGCTGGAGGGGCAGCTGGAGCTGAAACTCGACGGAACCTGGCAGACCGCCAAACCCGGCGACCTGGTGCGCATGCCGCGCGGCATCCCGCATGGTTATTTCAACAAGTCGGACAAGCCGGCTCGAGCGCTTTTCTGGGTGTCGCCCGCCGGCAGGCTGCGCGACCTGTTCGAGACCTTGCACAACATGTCCGATGTCGAAGCCGTCCTACGCGCCTCGGCCGAGCATGACGTCGATTTCCTGCCGCCGGAAGCCAATGACTGAGACGAGGTCGTTCCGGGCGGTGGGATCGGGGGAGGCGAGCCCCGCTGCCGGATGACGGGCCTGAAAGCGAGAGTAAGATGCGATATCGGGTGGTCGACTGGACCTGGGCTTACGACAACGCAGCCAACATTCCCGGGAGTCAGGCGTGGCCGCAGGCCTGGGTGGACCCTGCCCGGCTGGCACGCGATGCGCTCGTCGCCGAGGATCGTGCAAGGCTGGATCTCGCCTATGGCGACGATCCACGCCAGCGTTTCGATCTGTTCTATCCGAAGGGAGGCCTTGCGGGCCTGGTCGTCCTTGTCCATGGCGGATTTTGGATGGCGCTCGACAAGAGCTTCTGGTCGCATCTCGCGCAGGGGGCGCTGGCGCATGGCCATGCGGTGGCGATACCCAGCTACCCGCTCGCTCCGGAGGTGCGTATCGCCGACATCACGAAGTCGATCGGCCAGGCCATCGTGGCGGCCGCGGGCATCGTGCCGGGGCCGATCCGGCTGATCGGCCATTCTGCCGGCGGCCAGCTGGTGACGCGCATGATCAGCCAGACGACGCCGCTCCCCGGCGAACTCCACGGCCGGATCGTGGGAACGCTCTCCGTTTCAGGCCTGCACGACCTTCGGCCGCTGATGCATATCGCCCGCAATGCGACGCTGAAGATCGACATGAACGAAGCAAAAAGCGAGAGCCCGGCTCTGCTCGAGCCATTGCCCGGCAGCAAGCTGATCTGCTGGGCAGGTGCCCGGGAGACCTCCGAGTTCCTGCGGCAGAATGCGCTGCTCGGCAATATCTGGCGAGGCCTCGGCATCGAGACCGATGTCGTCGAGGAGCCCGATCGCCACCATTTCAATATCCTGGATGGGCTCGTCGATCCCGACCATGCCTTGACGCGCGCTTTGTTCTCCATGTGATAGCCGATCGCAGAAAGACGGACCTGTCACCCCCGGCGAGCACGTCACAAGCTTTGCTTGTGACTGGGAGGGAAGGGGATCCAGGAGTGACAAGCGACGTTCTCGGCCCCTGGATTCCCTTCCCACCGCCTGCGGCGGCGCCGGGAATGACAGCGCCCCCTTTGCAGGCACAGGTCAAACATTGTCCGGACTGGTATAAGATGCTTGGTGCGTCGGGTCAGGGGTGCGTTCCTGATTCAGGCCGGAGGCCGCTCGCCGCCTTGCCTTCGGACCTTCGCACCCTGATCTCGATCCGGCGCCGTTCCTTGACGTCGCCCCTCACGGATCCGTCGGTCACCTTGTCCCCCGGCAGGATCATCTGGCCTCCGGAGAGAGGCAGGACCGTCACGCCCTTGAGACGAGGGTCATTCTCCAGGACCCTGGCGACGGACACGGCCCGGGCCATGCCCAGGCCCGCATTGTCTGCCGGAGTGAGGCCGTCGATCTGCACCTTGCCCGCCAGGGCAGGGATGAGCTTGCCATCCAGGTTGGAAGCACGGTTGTTGACGGCCTGTTCGTCGGTGTGGCCGATCACCTCGACGACGTCGACATCATATTCGGCGACGATCTTCGCCACGCGCTCGACGACGTTCGTCTTGAGTTTTTTGTCGAAATCCGCCGTGAGGTCGGCCCGGCCGATGGCGAAATTATAGCCACTGGCTTCGCTCAGATTGATGATGGGTGGCCAGTCGTGCTCGCCGCGCCCCTCTCGCTCGGCCTGCTGTGTCTTGGCACCCTTGACGATGAGGTCGGCCACCTCGGAGACCGTCAGATTCCCAAGCTCGATGGTCGTCATCCGGCTTTTCGCTTCGGCGATCTGGCGCCATGCCGTTGCCAGATCGGCTCCCGAGACATCGGCTGTCAGCGTGGGCAGGATGTCCTTGAGTTTCGCGGCATATTGCTTGAGCTGGTCGGGATCGACGCCGTTCTCCCGCAGTTTGTCGACGAGGCCGCGTGCTTCGACCAGCTTGCGCCAGCTATCATCGAGCTGCTGGGGAATTGCTCCGGTACGTTTGAACTCGTCCAGGAGTGCAGCGAGATCCTTCGAGGTCTGCTGCTCCTTTGCGAGCGCCGCTTCGGCCTGCTTCAGGCGGGCGGCAAGAAGATTGGCGCGTTCCTGCTCCCGGCTGAACATGACCGTCAGGGCGATCAGCAGGCAGAAAACCAGCAGCAGCATGATCTCGGCCATGGTCAAACCGAGGACGATGCCTCGCCGATAGGCCGCCCCATCGGAGCCGATGGAGGTCGCTCTACGCATCGGCCGCCGCCGATCTGCGCAAGAGGCGCCTGATATATCGCAGCGGCCTGCTCTGCTTGGCGGCGGCAGCCTCTTCCATCTGCCGTGTCAGGCCGGCGATCGCCTCCGCCAGATTGTCGATGCGGGCATTGCGCTTGGCTTCCGTATCGAGAAGCTGGGTCGGTGCCATCGGCGAATTGTGCTCGATGAAAGTTGCGAGGCTCTTGCTCAGCTGGGAGACGGCCTGCGTCAGTTCCCCGACCGAAGGCTGGAGCTTTTCTTCGATGACGTTGGCGGGTACCTGCAGGCTCTTGAGGTGGTCCGATACCGCCTCCAATGTCGCCGTGAGCCTGTCCGTCCCTTCGGACAGTTTGGCAGTTTCCGCTGCAAACTTCGTATTGGCCGCCTCGACGCTCTCGAATGCCGATTTGGCAAAGGCCTTCAGGATCGTGGTGCTGGCATCGGCACTGGCCTCGATCGGCCCGGCGGCCTTCCGGGTCAGATCCTCGAAGTCGCCGAGAGCCCTGCTGGTCGCATCCCGCACGCCCTCGCGGGCTTCCCCAAATCCCTCGATGATCATCTGCTGGGAGGAACGGCGGAAATTCGCGATTTCGACCACGATGGTATCCAGCTCCCGGCGAACCCGCCGGGTGGCTTCCGACAGTTCCAGGCGCGAGGCCAGCTCGACCTCGTAGGGATCCTGCCGCATCTGCCCGAACAGCACGCGAAGGGCGACACCGGCGATGGTCGAGGCAATTGCGACGCCGAAATTGCGGACGATTTCCTCTACTGCCCCCTCGGCCTGAAACTGATAGAGCGAGACGCCCAGGCTCGTGAGGGTGAACAGGAAGCCCATATAGTAGATGTTGTCGCCTGCCTGGTCCAAGCGCAGGCGGAAGCGCCGCAGCACGACGATGACGAGCGCGTAGACCACCATCACCGCAACCGGCACTGATGTCACCAGGAAGGCCGGATAGTGCATCAGCTTGGCGGCGATGATGTAGGCGCTGCCCGCCAGGACGAACAGGCTGAAGAGGCTGGCACTGATGGCGCTGTCGGTCGTCGACCAGGCCTTGTCCTGGACCATCGTCAGTTCACTCCCTGCAGGCGATCGGCGCTGTCGAACCTGCCGTTATTGTCGGCGATCCATTCTTGCCAGAACCGGATATGGGCAACGCTGTCGATCGGCGGCTTCTGGCGCTGCACATATTTGATGCCTATTTCGGCACCGTGAAGATCGGTCCTGAATTGCTTGTAGGCGACCGACTTCTTGAAACGGGCGAAGGAGAGGTCGCCGCGATACTGGCTGTAATCCCGTCCGTTCTCGATCATGTCGGAGACGATGACCAGCTTCTTGGCAACATTGTCCGACCTGGCTCCCGTGAATCGCTCGACGGCAATCGCCTGGATGGTCGCCATGATCGGAGAATTGTCGGAGGGAACACCGGCCAGATCCGCCGCCAAGGCTCGTTCGAGCGGTTGCTTGAACCCCTGCGTCCATTTCCGCCTGGCAAGCTCCTTGTTGCCGGTGAGGGCGTCCACGCTCGAACCGTCACCCGGATTGCAGGCCCGGAACTTCACGGCACCGCCCGATGCGTTGGGTTCGAGGACGCGCAGTTCGAACAGGCCGTATTCGGGCGTGGCCTCGGCCAGATCGGTGAGCTCCGTCGCCAATTGCTGACGGCCGATCGGCGGCAGGGCATCGGAGGCATCGAGCAGGACGATAGTCATGGATGTCGGGCCATCGACGGGGCACAGCTCCGCATCGAGTTTCGGCGGAACCTTGGCCGTCAGCTTGAGATAGGCAAAGCCGATCGCCACCGCCGCGGCCGCCAGCAGCAGGAGGCCGCCCATGATGTATTGCGGCAAACCACCTCCACCGCGCGAGCGCCTACGCCTGTTTCGAGCCATCACCCATCCCCGGCTCGGGAACCACGTCGTCGAGCTGCTGATATTCGTCCATGGTGGTCTGGTAGGCGGTGTGGATCTCCTTCACCTCGGCCGTCAGCATCGCCTGGATCTGTTCGATGCGGGATCGCAGGTCGCGCAGGCTCCATTCGCCCTCGGTGTTGGCCTCCACGCTGACCTTTGCAAGCGAGAGGGGGCTTGCGAAACGGGCCGGAGGCGGCGTCTTGCGAGCCTTGGCATTCGCCTCGCGATAGAAACCGATCAGCGTGTTGGCCGCTCGTTCCAGATGGTCCTGATGCTGGCTGAAGAGCTTCAGCATGCGCGCGCGATTGGCGATGATGGCCTCGTACTCGCCCCGCCGCAGGGACAGGTCGCTGCTGATATCCTGCATCCTGTCTTGATATTCGTCGCGAACGTCCTTCAGGTTTTCATCGAGTTCCGCCCTGCGGTCGCGATAGGCGTCCCTCGCCGATTCGAGGCGGTGCTGGACTTCGGCATAGCCGGGATAGGCATCCGAGAAGGTCAGGCTGTCGATCAGGGCGACCACGGAGAACATCAGGCCAAGCCCGAAGAACAGCCAGGAATTGAGATCGCGGAGCTGGAAGGGGGTGGTGGCCATGACCTGCATCACCCGCTCGCCGCCTCCCTCCAGGAACTGGGCAGAGACGTCGCGATAATGGGCCAAGGCGAGATTGAGGCCGAGGGCAAAGGCCACGTAGAAGCAGAAGGCCAGCACCCCCATGCCTTTGCGGAATACGCTGTTGTGGGCGATCTGCTTGACGCCGAAATGGCCGATGATGAAGGTGCCGAAAATGTTGAGGGCGGCAAAGGAAATGGCTTCGGTCACGCCACCGAGCAGGCCCTGTTCGCTGCCCTTGGCCAGGAAGTTGCCATTCGCGAACGCTTCCACCACGAACATCACGATGAGGAGGGCGACTTTCAGGAAGGTCGCTGCCCCGCCATGAACACGGGCGGTGCGGTCGATCTTGTGCTTGCGTCGGAAGGCCTGCTGCTCGGCGTCGAGGTCGCGCAGGTTGCGACGCAGCGCATAAAGGTCGTCGCGTCCCGCGCGTGCTTCCAGCTTGAAATCGCCGACGGCTGCCGGGGCGGTATGCTGGATCTGCGTGAACCTGTCCTCGAAATCGAGAGCCGCCAGGCGTTCGGCATAAGTGCGCAACTCATCCTCGATGGTGGCATGAGCGGCCTTCTTTGCGGCCTCGATGCGCTCGATGATCTGGGTCTCGACCGAGTCCATCGTCTCGGATGACGTCGCAGGCTCCTCGTTGCCGCCGCGTTCTCTTCCCCGGCCGGCAAGGTTGAGCTCGGCAGCGAGCCGGTCCGTGTCGATATCCGCAAAGGTCTCGATCGAGGGACGCTTGTCGTGAGAAGGCTTCGTGATCCCCTGCAACAGGCGGGCGAGGGCAGTGCTCTTCAAGATGCAATATCCAGAAACTCAAACGAAATAATCGGTCGCGATTTTAGCCGACGGCGTAGTTATATAGGCAGTGCTGCGGCTATCATAGCGGTGGTTTTGCCTCCGGGGCCTAGCACTACTTTGGCAGATTCAAGGAGACGCTCCGCTGAAGCGGATGCGGCAGTTGGGACATCGATGGAAGGATT
>NZ_JBFNQD010000026.1:0-62353 GCF_040797145.1 Labrys neptuniae
TCGCTCGGGACCCTCCTCAAGCGATCAGCATTGATCAGATAACTTAACAAGCACTTAATCTGCCAAAGTAGTGCTAGTCCCCATGCAGTTTACTTCAGTGGCGGTAAGTTCGCGCACGTTTTTCATTGTAAGCGAACTACATGGAAACTAGACCGCTGCCACGACGATGTGCGCCTGAATCTTGGCGGCAACCTCTCCATGGCCGTGCCGGGCTGCGATCGCGGCTGCCGCATGATCGGTTGCCGCGTCGAGCGTTCCTGCCGCCCTGGCCTCGATTTCGGTGCGAAGCAGGGTTCCGTGGCAATAGGCAAGGGCCGGCAGTCGCGGTGAGGAGGCACGGCTTTGCTCGGCCCTCGTCTCGATCAGCACGCGGGCGAAGCCGGCGCCCTCCAACTCCCTTCGGATCAATCCGGTATCGTGATAGCCATGCGGCGTGCGCGCCAGGAAGCGCGGCGGATCGTCCGGGAAGATCCCCGCCAGGGCCTTCGTCACCTCATCGGCAAAGACATTTTCCTCGATCCGATCCCAGACGTTGAACAGGAAATGGCCGCCGGGTCTGAGCAGCCGCCTTGCTTCGCGATAGGCGGCCGGCCGGTCGGGAAAGAACATCGCGCCGAACTGGCAGCAGACGAGATCGAAGGCCGCATCGTCGAAAGGCAGGGCCAGGGCATCGGCCTGGCGCCAGGTGATGCGGCTGTCGGGAGCCTGCCGCGAAGCGGCGTAGTCGAGCATCGGCTGGTTGAGGTCGGTGACGACATAGTGGGCGTCGGGAGACAGTTTTGGCGCGAGTTCGCGGGTGACGACCCCCGTGCCCGCGGCGATTTCCAGGACCGAAATGGGCGACAGGGACGCGGCCCGTCGCGCCAGGTCGACGGCAAACGCCTCGAAAATCAGCGGCACCATATAGCGGTCGTAGTTTTCCGGAATCGAGCCCGTGAACAGCTTGTCCGCTTCCAACATGGCGATCACCCACCGTCGGTTCGGTTGCGCCAGCTTAGCATGAATGGCGTGTCCCTGCCTGTTTTCGACCGAGCGGCCTTGGGCGTCAGGCCGGTCCCTCCGCCTTGCGCTCGCCGCCGCGCAGGGCCTCCAGCGAGCGCAGCATCTTTCGCTTCAGCGGCGGCGTGATGTTGACGAGGCGCATGGCGGTGCGCTGGCAGGCCAGCAGGATGCGTCCGATCACCGGCTTGTGGATCGCCGAGCGCCCGTCCATCTGCCGGCGTGACCGTTCGACCGCTTCGGCACTGTATCGCCGCATCTCGGCTTCATAGGCGCCGATCGCCGCCACCAGGCCCGAACGGCCCTCCTGCACCGCCTGCAGATGGCGGGTCAGCAGCGCGGCATCGCGCAACGCCGTATTGGCGCCGACCCCGCGTCCCGGGGTCATGGTGTGGATGGCATCACCCAGCAAGGTGACATTGGAAGGCGCCCAGGGTTCGATGGGCACCGAGGTGCGGATGACAACCGGAAACACCGAATTCGGATCGGAAGCGGCCAGCAGCTTGCGCCAGTCCGGATGCCATGTGGCGGTGAGGCGCCGGCTCAGGGCCAGCAGGGCTTCCCCGTTCATCGTGCGCAGGTCTTCGGGAAACTTGTCGGCGGCTGCCCAGATGCCCCAGCTGATATAGTCGCGGCTGTTGTCGAAGCGCAGGCCGGGCCATTGGGCGATCAGGTCGGCATCCGTCGCGCCGATGCCGTGCTTGGGGGCACCAGCCTCGTCCCAGGGAAACTCCATGACATGGAGAATGCCGCCGAAACCCCTTGGGGCCAGGATCAGCGTTACGCCGCGGTGAATCTTGGGGGTGAGAAGTGCCAGGGTTTCCGGCGTGGCGGGCACCTTTCCGCCGATCGAGCGGATCAGCGTGTCGTCCATGCCGGCTTGCGGCAGATATTGCCGGCGGATGCGCGAGTTGGAGCCGTCGGCCGCGACCAGCACGTCGGCGACCGCGCTCGATCCGTCTTCGAAGAAGGCCTCGACCTTGCCGTCCGCCCGCTGCTCGTAGCGGGAAAACATCTTGTCGAAATGGGTGACGTCTTCCAGCCCCGTCAGCAGGACCTGGCGGAGCGTCATGCGGCTGACGGAACGTTCGCCATGCCGGGGATCCCTGGGCGGGCTGGGCTGCAGGCTCAGCAATTCGCCATAATGCTCGCTGAGCATGTTGAACCATTGCGGGGAGATGGCGCAGGTCGCCAGAAAGGTCTCGTACAGCGCCGGCGGCAGGTTGGCGTCGAGCGCGCGGCAGCCATCGGGGTCGATGCCGACCCGGAAGCCCTGCAGCCCGTCCTTGCGGGTGCGGTCGCGTTCGAACACGTTGACGGCGATGCCGGCCCGCTTGAGGCCATGGGCAAGGCAGAGGCCACCGGTGCCGGCGCCGACGATGATGACGCTCAGATTTCGCTTCTCGGGGACATTGGGCATGGTTCCTCCTTTCCCGCGCGGGGCGCCCCGGCGGGTGGCTGGCGGTCGATGAAGGCCGCGCGACATCCGCCTCGAAAGAGGCTGGCCGCGGTTTTCCTTGGGATTATGGGTGGAGCGCCGGGGAGCGGGCTTATCCGGGGCGGGGCGGCTGTTCGCCCTCGAACTGGGCGGCGGCCTTTTCGAGTTCCTCGATCGACCAGGCAAGTCGGCCCGAATGGAGATCGGCGACGACCCCCTCGATCCAGTTTCGCTCCGCGCTCACGATGGCCAGCATATACTGGCTTTCCAGCAGCACGACGCGTGGCAGCCTGGCGAGATAGGTCTCCAGCTCCGCTGCAAGCTCGAATTCACGCCTGCGCAAGGCGGTCAGCCTGGTTTCGAGCAGCGGCACGACTTCCTCCGGCGAAAGCAGGGGAAGGAAGGACATGGCGACCGGGAATTCCGGGAATTCGTTATGAGGTTCGGCCAGCATGGTGCGCAGCCAATCGACGGCAGCCGTCCGCCCGAGCGGGGTTGCTTCATAAATGGTCCGCTCCGGCCGCCCCTCGCTCTTCTCGGTGCTGCCGGGGGCGATCAGGCCTTCGCGTTCGAGCCGCTCGATGGTCTGATAGAGCGAGCCGCGCTGGCGGATATTGATGACCTCCTCCTTGCCGCGCGATTTCAGCAATTGCTGCATGCGATAGGGATGCATGGGCGCTTCGATCAGAAGCGCGAGCACGGCGAGGGCAAGCGGCGAGCGTTTGAAATTTGCCATAGTCATATTATTACTAGCTTTGGTAAGGCTAGTCAATTTATAACTATATGAACATCCAAGAAAGTGGCCTGGAATGCGCAACGCCCCGGCATTGGGGCCGGGGCGTCGAGCAGAAGGGCGGTGGGGTGCCGCGTGCGATCAGTTGGCCGGCAGGCTGACCGAGACGGGAATGGTCTTGATCGTTACCGTCCTGCTGGCAGGCGCCTTCACGGTCACGGCCTTGACGCTCGCAGGCTTGACGGTGGCCGGTTTGGCCGGGGCGGCAGGCATGGAGGAGGAAGCTGGTTTGGAGGCGGAAATCGGTTTGGCTGCGGCGGGCTTGGACGCCGCCGGCTTTGCCGTCTTGGGCGGTGCAACCGGCACCGAGCCGGTACGGTCCACCGGGGTGGGCTGGGCATTGGCGTCCTTGGCCACGAGCTGATCGGCCGGCGTGTCGAAATTGTAGACGTCCGGGCGGAACTGCACGCTGCCGTCGGGGCCGCCCCAGCCCGTCAGGTAGACCCAGGCGACGGGAATCGGCTTGGCCGGCTTGATGGTCTTGGGTTCGCCGGAATCGATCTGGTCCTGGATTGCCTGACCGCTCCAGTCGGAACCTTCCATGATCCAGGCAGCGAGATCCTGTGCGCCGGCGACGCGGATGCAGCCCGAGGACTGGAAGCGAACATCGTTGCGGAAGAGCTCGCGGTGTGAGGTGTCGTGCATGTAGACGGCATCGGAGTTGGGCATGTCGATGCGCAGGAAGCCGAGCGAGTTCCACACCCCGGGATCCTGCTTGGCGAGGAAATCGGAAGCGCGCGCCTTGCTCCAGTCCACGGTGGTCGGATCGATCTCCTGGCGGCCGCGATAGAGCCTGAGATGGTTGGCCTTCAGATAGCCCGGGTCCTTCTGAAGCTTGGGCATGATGTCGGCCTTGAAGATCGACTGCGGCGCGTTCCAGTAGGGCAGGATGTTGACGGCGATGACCCTGGTCTGCAGCGTCGGCGAGGCGCGGTCGGGCCGGCCGACCACGGTGGTGTAGGTGCGCGCCACCACGCCATTGTCGACCGCCTCCAGGGCGGCGGCGGGAATGTTGGAGACGATGTAGCGTTCGCCGAACTTGAACTTGAGGGCGGCCAGGCGGTTGGCGGAGGCGTCGAGCTCGCGCAGCCGCTGCTCCACCGGCACGTTGAGCGCCAGCATGGTGAGGCGGCCGACCGAGCCGGTCTCGCTCAGGCCGTGTCGGGCCTGGAAGTGCTTGAGCGCATCCTGCGTGGCCTGGTCGAACTCGCTGCTGGGCGGCAGGGACGGATCGAGGTCGCGGGTGGCGGTGAGCCGGTCGCGCAGGGCCTTGGCGAACTTGCCCTTGGCGCCGATCCTCAGGCCCGCAGCGGCCGGCGGCAAGGCCTGCCAGCCGCCACTGTCGGCGATCTCCTCATAGGCGGAGATAGCCCGCAAGGTCAGTTCATAGGTGCGCGGGGAATAGTTGGGTTCCTCGTTGGCGAAAGCCGGGATGGTGAAGGCGACGACGAGGGCGGAAGTCAGGGCGCTCAGGCGGCGCAATGTGGCGCCGGACCAGGAAGAAGGGCAGGGGGACGATGTCTCCCGGTCTTGAAACGAATACGAAAGCCAGGAGGAGGTCATGAAATCACTCAAACGCAACTGGAGACACTTTCAGGCCCGCAGACTAGCGCGAGGATAGTGAATCTTTCCTTACGGGAGGTCCCTGGCCCGTTAACGATGATCCGATGGCCGTCATTGCGGGCTCTGCCAATCCGCAGGATTGGCATGGCGAAGCAATCCAGGCTCTGCGCCATGGGAGAAACTGAATTGCTTCGCTGCGCTCGCAATGACGGCGCGCCGTCGATGGGAGTGGCGAGCCGGCGGCATGACGCCGGTGATCGTCCCCGTCAGGGGCAGGCCTGGCGCAGGCGCGCCATCGCCTTGGTCACGCCGTCGAGCGAAAAGACGTAATGGGTCTTGTTGCCCCGGCCCGAGACCGCGTCGACGGTCATGGTGCGCTCCTGCTTCAGCGCGGTGAGGAATTCCGTCTCCCGCGTGCCCGTCCGGCGCAACCAGGCGCCATTGCCGGACGAGATCATGTGGAAGGGCTGGGCCCCCACACTGACCAGGATGTCGGCATTGCCGGCAAGGGCATAGCCGGTCTGCAGGCTTGCCTCGCTGCGGGCTTCCGTCTGCCTGGCGGCACGAATGAAGAAGGAAACATCGCCGTGATTGAGCGATGCTGGCTCCTTGCTGATCGGGCTCGAATAGATGAAACAGTGGTTCCCAGAGTTATCACTATAGGACCACGTGCTCCATTTGCCGAATACACCCAAAGATTTTGGTGATGATGCAAGTACACCTGTGGTCGAAAGAACGAAAATGACCAGCGCGAAAATCGATAGTTGAGTCATGTTTGCATGAATTCCTCGTTTCTTGCCCCCGCACGACAATGTTTGGGCACAGGTGTTAACGAGGAGCTAAGGTATCATTACAATTAGATTACTTTTGAGCGCTCCCATTCATGGCGGTTTCAGTCATGGCGACGAGATCGGGGAAGAAGGCGTCGAAATCGTCGAGAAATCCCTGCTGCTGGCGTTCCAGCGCAGCCTGGAGCCCGACGAATTCCACTGGCCGGCGCAGGCGCTTGCCAAGTTCGGTCATGGCGGTGCTGACGCCTGCCATGGTCTCGTAGTCGCCGAGCCATTGCGTGAGGGAATCGATGCGCCGATAGGCCTTGTCCGGCAAATCCTCGCGCAGCTCGGGCAAGGATGCCCGCACCTCGGCCAGGAAGAGCGGCAGGGGCTGTTCGTGATAGTGCTCCCAGCGCTGGATCAGGCAATGGTCGTAAACGACATCCACGATCACGCCGGAAAAGCGCCTGAAAGTCGGCCACAGGCGTTGCCGGCTGCGCCGCGTGAGGGGATGGGCATCGGTGAAGGCATCGATGCGCCGATGCAGCGCGATGCCGTCACGATAGCGGCCGTCGAACTGTTCGAGTTGCGGCAGTCGCAGCAGGTCCGGCAGGAGATTGCCGACCCGGAACGCCGCATCGGGCGGCGAGAGCAGGAGATGGGCGAGATAGTTCATGCGGATCCGGGGGCGAAACAGATGCCCGTTTGCGCAAGATATGAGGGCCGGCGCGCTGGGACGCAAGACGCGCCGGCCCTCGGGCAGGGTTCCCCTCTGCTTGGGAGAGAAGACGAGGGACGATCCCTGCCTATGCTTTGACCTGTTGGACGGAAGATCGGAGCCGCCCAAGCAGGAAAACGCTGCTTGGGGGCGATAGAGTTGACTTGGGCCTTGTCGGGCTTGCACGACCTTTGTCATTGCCGGGCTTGACCCGGCAATCCAGCCTCGACCCCGGTTGTGCGGGCGGCTTCCGGATAGCCGGGTCAAGCCCGGCTATGACAATTCGGAGTGTTTTTCTCTCTCAGCGAGCCGCCTTCCTGCTTAGGGCCTTATTTGCGATAGCCCGGCGTCAGCAGCACCTTGATCGAGTCGGTGGAGTTGGCGAGCTTGAGGGCCTCGTCCCAGTCGGCCAGGTCATATTGATGGGTGACGATGCCCTTCGAGGTCACCAGCCCCCGCGTCAGCAGGTCGATGGCGATCGGGTAGCAATAGGGGCCGAGATGGGCGCCGCGGATGTCGAGCTCCTTGCGATCGCCGATGATCGACCAGTCCGCCGAGGTCTCCTTGCCGAAGACCGAGAATTCGACGAAGCGCCCGAGCTTGCGGATGATCTGCAGGCCCTGGGTAACGCCCGAGGGATGGCCGGTGGTCTCGATATAGACGTCGCAGCCATAGCCGTCGGTGAGGGAGCGCACGACCTCGTCGACATCCTGCATCTTGGGATTGATGGTGACGTCGGCCCCGAAACCCCTGGCGAGCTCCAGCCGGTCTTCCATCAGGTCGACGACCACCAGTTTCCTGGGCGTCTTCAGCCGGGCGACCTGGGTCATCAGCAGGCCGAGAGGGCCGGCGCCGGCGATCACCACCACGTCGGCAAGCTGGATGTCGCCGCGCTGCACCGTGTGGATGGCGCAGGACAAGGGCTCGATCACCGCGGCATCGGCCAGCGGCATCTCCGCTGGGATCTTGTGCACACGGGCGGTGGAGGGGAACTTCATATATTCGCTCATGCCGCCATCGGCGACTTCACGCTGGAAGCCGAAGATGTTGTGCACCTCGCACATCCAGTAGCTGCCCGAGCGGCAATAGCGGCAGCGGTCGCAGGGCACGATCTGCTCGGCGATCACCATGTCGCCGGCCTTCACGCCGAAATGCTCGGCCGCTCCTGCGCCCAGCTCCTCGACATAGCCGAAGAATTCATGACCGGGGATGACGGGCGGCTTCACATAGGGGTTCTTGCCGCCCCAGAACATGGCGGCGCCCGACCAGCATTTGCAGTCGCTGGCGCAGATGCCGCAGGCGCCGATCTTCACGACCAGCTCGTTCTGGCCGGCCACCGGACGGCCGACTTCCTCGACGCGGTAGTCCTCGGGGCCGTGGCAGACGATGGCCGTCATTCTCGAATTGCTGGCAGGCATGGCGTTCCTCTGGGCTGGGGTATCGATTGTTCGTGGTCGCGGTCTGCTGATGGAACCGCCGTCACGCCGCGAAATTGGCGGTGCGGTTTTCGTTGAACAGGGCGCGGAAACGGCTCGGCGACATGCCCTTCTGCAGGGCGAAATGCCGGTTGAAATTCGACAGGTTGTTGAAGCCGATCCGGAAGCAGATGTCGGTCACAGGGCTCTTCTCGCTCATCAGCAGCTGGCAGGCCAGGTTGATGCGCATGCGGTTGACATAGTGCACGAAGGTCATGCCGGTGTGGCGCTTGAAGGCGCGCGAGAAGCCGCCCGGCGTCATCCCGGCAATGGCGGCGATCGCGCCTTCGCTCATATTACCCTCGAGATGTTCCCCGACATAGGCGAGCGCCCGGTTCATGCCGCCGGACATATAGGCCGAGGGGTCGGGGAGATAGCCTGCGCTGGTGAGGTTCTTGCGGCCCCTGTCGGCGGTGAGCAGGCCGAGCAGCTGCACGAACAGGGCGATGCGCTCCGCCCCATGGGCATTGAGAAGCGCCGTCAGGACCTTGCGGGCAGTTTCGCCGGCCTCGGGCCGGAACAGGAGGCCGCGCCGGCTCTCGTCCAGCAGGGTGGCGACCGGTTCGAGTTCAGGGAACACGCCGATGCAGGATTCGATGAAGGTCTGGGTGAATTGCAGCACGATGCAGCGGCGCGGGATGGTGGTGCCCTCGGGAACGTCGCTGATCCAGTTGTGCGGCAGGTTGGGGCCCGTCATCACCAGATTGCCGGGCACGAAGTCGCCGATGAAATCGCCGACGAAGTAGTGCCCGTTGGTATCGGTGATCAGGTGAATCTCGTATTCGGGATGAAAATGCCAGCGAACCGTACGGAAGGGGTAGCCATGCGCCCAGACGATGAAGGATTCGCCGCTATGGATCTGCACCAGTTCGAGCTGTGGCTCCATCGCCTTCGCCTCCCCTATCCCGGAGCTTGGCATCTTTCTTGTCGAAGCTTGCCCGGTATGAGGAAGCCTACTGCATGGCGGTGGCGCCAGCTACCAGCCATCGATGTGAAGACCGATACTTTTTTGATCGACGATGCCGGCCAACGGCCGAACGCATGCCGGTCCGGCCCCGGCGATCAGGCGTGACGCGACCATGACATCCGCAAAGGTCAAGCGCAAAATCTGCCGTATGATTTGAAATAATTCAAAGCTACCCACTTGCGATTGAAACAAAAAAAAGGTGCTATTCGCCACCGCGTCGTTTTGCCCATGTGAGGGAGAACTGTATGAAACGTTTCGTTATTGCCGCCGCTCTGGTTGCTGTCGGCGCCGCCTCGGCTTTCGCCGGCCCGATCGAGGATCGTCAGGCCTTGATGAAGACCATGGCCAAGAACACCAAGGAACTGGCGGCGGTCGCCAAGGGCGAGACGCCGTTCGACGCGGCCAAGGTCAAGGCGTTGCTGCAGGTCTATATCGACGACTCGGCCAAGCTGCCCACGCTCTTCCCCGATGACAGCAAGACCGGCGGCACCGATCCGACCACCGCCGCGCCGAAGATCTGGGAGGACCAGGCTGGCTTCAAGACTGCAGCCGCCAAGCTCGGCACCGATGCAACCGCTGCTCTCGCCGCCGCCGACCAAGCCAGCTTCGCCAAGGCTTTCGGCACGGTTGCCTCCAATTGCAATGCCTGCCACGGCACCTACCGCATCAAGAAGAACTGAGGTTGGAGCAGACCTGCCGGGATGCTTCACCGAAAATTGATCTCAAGCTGACATTGCCGGGCTCGTCCCGGTAATGTCGTTTTGAGGCGTCTTCGCGGTGGCTGGCGGCTCCGCCACATCACACGACGCCTCGATGACCCGGGGACATGCCGCAACGGGACGGCCGGGTCAAAAGACGATAAGGGCCGGGAATCCTGCGGGCGGGTGCGGACCGGGAATAAAACCGGGGCGGCGGCTGTCGGGCGAGACAGGCCTGGACAATGGCGTTCAAGCCGGAAAAGGGGGCTTTCCCGGATGTCACTCAAGCGAATACTCGGTGGGTTGGTGGTGCTCGGCCTGATCGGGCTGGGCGTATTCTGGTTCGTCACGCAACCCTCGCCCTTGCCGGCCTCCGTTCTCACGGCCGACTACAAGCCGAACCTTGCCAATGGCGAGACCATTTTCAACGTCGGTGGCTGCGTCTCCTGCCACAAGTCGCCCGGCCAGGAAGAGCGGCTCAAGCTCGGCGGTGGCCTGGCTCTGGGCTCACCCTTCGGCACCTTCTACGCCCCCAATATTTCCCCCGATGCCAAGCAGGGTATCGGCGCCTGGAGCGAATTGGAGTTCGTCAACGCCCTGCAGCGCGGCGTCGGGCGCGAGGGCGAGCATCTTTATCCGGCTCTTCCCTTCACCTCCTACGCCAAGCTGAAGCTGGAGGATGTGCGCGATCTCTATGCCTATATGAAGACGCTGCCGGCGGTCGATACCGTCGACAAGCCGCATGCGATCGGCTTTCCCTTCAACATCCGCCGGCTGCTCGGCGGCTGGAAGTTCCTGTTCTTCGACGACAAGCCCTTCAAGCCCGATCCGTCCAAAAGCGCCGAGTGGAATCGCGGCGCCTATCTGGTGCTCGGTCCGGGGCACTGTTCCGAATGTCACAGCCCGCGCAACGCCTTTGGCGGTATTGAAGCGGATAAACGCTTCTCGGGCGGGCCCGATCCGGAAGGCAAGGGCTGGGTGCCCAACATCACCCCCCATGCCGACGGCATCGGCAGCTGGACCGAGGCACAGGTCGCGAGTTTCCTGAAGGATGGCTTCACGCCTGACTACGATTCGGCCGGTGGCAGCATGGCTGAGGTGATCCAGAATACGGGCCATCTCAGCGACGACGACCGCAAGGCGATGGCGGCCTTCCTGGTGACGCTGCCGGCGATCCCGGGCAAGGCGCCGAAGAAGCCCTAGAACATAGTCCCAAGAAGCTGCACGGCTTTTTGGATAGGATTATGCGTTGAAACAAAGGCTTGGAGCCTGATCCGATCGATTGATCGGACCAGGCTCCAAGCAGGTTTTCCGGGGCGGGGCGCTCCTGTCCCGGAGGAATCACGCAGAGCGCGTCAAAACAAAGAGTAAGAGCCAGGCGGCGTTTTTCATAAGCGCGCTTTGCTTCAGGCAGGGACGACACGTGGTGCGAGCGCCGAGAATACTGACGTCGATCAGGGCGGTTCTGACCGGGGCGGGGCTGGTTCTCGCTTCACCGGTGCTGGCTGCCGATTCCTATGCGCTGGTGGTGGGTATCGACGCCTATGACGCGCCGATCAACTCCCTGCACGGCGCCGTCAACGATGCCAAGGATATCGCCCAGGCGCTGACCAAGGCCGGCGTCAAGAAGCTGACCCTGATCACGGACAAGCAGGCGACCAAGCCCAATATCCTGGCCGCCTGGAAGGAGCTGATGGATCAGGCCCAGCCCGGCGACACCTTCTACTTCACCTATGCCGGCCATGGCTCGCGCGAGCCAGGCAAGCCGAACGATCCCGATTCACCCGACGGCTTGAACAACATCCTGGTGATGACGGATTTCGCCCCCAAGCTGCCAGGCGCTCTCAACCGCATCGTCGACAAGGAAATGGCCGTGCTGCTCAAGCAGGCTGCGGCCAGGCAGGTCTATCCCATCGTCGTCATCGATGCCTGCAACTCCGGCACGATGTATCGTTCGGTCACCTTGGGCCTGACCTACAGAGCGACGCCCCAGGCCAAGATCTCGCGCGAAGAATTGCTGGAATTCGCCCCGCCCGTGCCCGACGTCTCCACCAAGATCGCCGCCAACGATCCCTTCACCTTCCTGGCGGGCGTTGCCGACGACAAGCTGGTGCCGGAGGTGGCGATCGACGGCCAGCCGCGCGGCGCCCTGTCCTATGCCTTTTCGCGCGCGCTGGAGGGCAAGGCGGACGCCAATCATGACGGCGTGACCACCGAGAAGGAACTCGTCGCCTTCGTACGCGCTTTCGTGCTGCAGGCGACGCAGAGCCAGCAGGTCTCGCAGTCCTTCCCCGATATTAGCCGCGACATTCCCGTCTTCCGCTCCGTCGCGGCCGGCCCGGCGGGGAGCCAGGACGATATCGTGAAGGCGATCGCCGTTGCCGAACAGGTCGCGGCCAATACCCAGCTCAAGCTCGCCGTGCGCAATGGCAACCTCGCCGAAGCGCCCCCTGGCGCGACGCTGGTGAGCGACGAGGCCGGGGCCGACCTCGTCTATGATGCGGCGGCCGGCACGGTGGAAAAGCGCGTGGCCGGCGTGGTGGCCGAGGGCGTGCAGCCTTCCGGTCTCGGCGGCATCGTCGCCAAATGGCGTGCGATCTCTTTCCTGCAGGCCATGGCGGGGGGCTCGATCCAGCCTTTCGAAGTGGCGGGCGGCTCGCGTACCTTCAACCGCGGCGAAAAGCTGACCGTGGGCCTGGCCGCCTCCAACCACCATTTCATGACACTGTTCAACCTGCCGCCCAACGGCAAGGTCGAATTCCTCTATCCGACCTCCCAGGCCGAACGCGACGAGGATTGGAGCGGCAAGCCGTTCACCCTGCCGCTGCAGGTGCGCGATCCTCCTTTCGGTGCCGAGCATCTGGTCGCCATCCTGTCCGACCAGCCACTGGACCAGCTGCATACCGCCCTGCAGAAATTGTCGAGCCCGCAGGCCGCCCAGGACCTGCCCGACACGCTGAAGAACGCCCTTAGCGGCCAGTCGGTCACGGTCGGCATCGCCAATGTCTTCACCAGCGCGGGGACGCCATGATGCGCTTCATGCGGCACCTCCAGATCGCTACGGGCCTGATCGGTACGGGCTTGGCGGCCCTGGTGACCGCCGGCCCGGCCTTGGCCGACAGGGCCCTGATCGTCGGCATTGACACCTATCGGGAAAGCAAGCTTTCGGCCGAGCTCGGGGGCGGGGCCCGTGCCGATGCCCTGCGCATGCAGGCCCTGCTGACGGGCACGCTCGGCTACGGCCAGGACGACATCCGGCTCCTCGTCGACGATCGGGCCACCACGGCGGCCATTCGCACCGGCCTGCAGGACTGGCTTGGCCGCAGCAAGCCGGGCGAGCGGGTGTTCTTCTATTTCGCCGGCCAGGGCCAGTCCGCCAAGACGGGCGGCGGGCGCGAGGACATTCTTCTGCCGTTCGACGCCACCACGAAGCCGGGCGGTTTCGGCAATGCGCTGAGTCGCAACGAGATCGACCGGCAGCTCGGCAGGCTTGCCGGCCGCCGGATCACGGAAGTGATCGATTCCAGCCATGCCGGCACCGTGACGCGGGCGATCAGCGTGGAAGCCGGCGTCGGGGGGAACCCGGCGGCCCGCTCGCCGCAGCTCGATGGCTCCACCCGTTCGATCGTGGTCGAGCCCGCGCTCGGTGAGGAGCCGGTGGCTGCCCCTGAGCCGGCAGGAGCGGATTTCGTCAAGTGGCAGGCGGTCTCGCCCGCCCAGACCGCCCTGGTCGACGAGGAAGCCGCACCTGCCTATCGCGGCGTCTTCACCACGGCCTTTGCCGATGGCATCGAGAAGGGACTGGCCGACGCCAATGGCAACGGCACCGTCTCGAACCAGGAACTGCTCGACTATGTCAGGGCGCAATCCTCGGCCTATTGCGGGCGTCATCGCGACCGTTGCGAGATGGGCCTGACGCCGATGCTGTCGGGGGAGGGCGCTGCCCTCAAGGTCGCGGCCGACAAGACAGGCAGTGGCGAGGCGCTCAACCAGGGCAAGCCGACGGCAGACAAGATCCTCGATCTCCTGGGCGCCAAGCTGTCGGACAGTGTCACCGTCGAGCAGTTTCCACCTTCACCCGTGCGTTTGGGCACCAAGGACATGCGCTTCAAGGTGACCTCGTCGCAGGACGGCTTCCTGATTCTGCTGTCGATCTCCGACGAGGGCGAGGTGGTGCAGCTCTTCCCCAATGCGATCGCCGCCGCCCACGGCAAGGATGGCCGCATCCATGCCGGCAGCCCGATCATGGTGCCGGATGCCAGCTACGGCATGCGCTTCGATGCGACCTCTGTGACAAAAGGTACAGTCCTGGCGTTGGTTGCGATCGATCCTCTGAAGCTGTCGAAAGGCTTCGTCACGCGCAAGATCGATGTGATCCCGCAGGATGAGGTCAATGAGCAGGTGCTGCCCGAACTTGCCGACAGCCTTGCCAGGCCCGCCAATGCGGACAGTGTCAAGGCCAATGCCAAGGCGGTTGGACGCTCCGTCGCGACCATGCGCTATGAAATCGTGCCGTGAGGAGCTCGCCATGACCTGCAGCCAGAACGACTTTACCGCCGGTCCGATGGTAGCAATCATGCGGCCGAAACCGTCGACCGGCAGGGCGCTGCCCGGTTCGGGCCGCTGGCTCGTCCTTGCCGGGCAGGCGGCAGACGCCGAGGCCAACAAGCAATTCGGATGGCGCGGCTTCGCCGCTCCCTTCCGCCAAATCGTCCCGTGAGGAGACCGTCATGTTTTACCGCAATCCCTTGCGCATCGCCGGCCTGATGGTCGCGGGCGCCCTGTTGACGGTGGGGCTGGCGGCCTCGACCTCGCAGGTCTTTGCCCAGACCAGTACCCAGAATAGCGCCGCTCCCGCGCCTGACGAGACACCGGCACAGGCCAAGCCCGCCGCTCCGGCCGCTGCCGCCCCGGCACAGGCCGAGGCTCCTGCCCCTGCGCCGACCGCAGCCGCGCCCGAGACGCCCAAGCCCGCCCCGGCACCTGCGGCGGCGCCTGCCGCACCGGTGGTGGAGCCCGAGCCCGAACCGGCCACTGCCCCTGCCGTGACCCCTGCGCCGGCTCCTGCGCCCGCCGCCGCTCCAGCAGCCGCTCCTGCAGCCTCTCCTGCACCTGCCGCACCGGCTGCCGCGCCTGCTGCCGCACCGGTTCCAGAGCCGGCACCTGCACCGGCGCCGACCCCGGCTGCGGCTCCCGCCCCCGCGGCACCTGCGCCTGCGCCTGCGCCCGCCCCGGCCGCTGCTGCCGGCATCCCCGCGGACATCAAGGTGCCGAGCGATCCGATCGCCAAGGCCGCCTTCGACGTCCTGGACAAGCATTGCTCGCGCTGCCACCAGAACGGCATGCTCAACCGCGAGAAGCCGGCCAAGAATTTCGGCAATATCCTGCATCTGGACGAGATCGCCGCGGATCCGCATCTCGTTCAGGCCGGCAATCCCGAGGGCTCCAAGCTGTTCCAGCAGGTGCTCAACAAGGAGATGCCGTATGACGTGAACTACGAGTTCGACACCACGAAACCGGAAGTCACGACGGCGGATATCGAGGCGCTGCGCACCTGGATCAAGGCCACCGGCGACCAGGAGGCCGCCGCCTGCACCGGGCGCAAATTCGTCACGTCCGAGGACATCGTCGCCGCGATCTCGGCTGATCTGCAGAAGCAGGACGATCATCGCGTGCGCGGCATGCGCTATTTCACGCTGACCAATCTCTACAATGCCTGCGCCAGCGACGAGGCGATGAACGTCTATCGCCAGGGCCTGGTCAAGCTGATCAACGGCCTCGGCCGGCGCTCCGACGTGGTGAAGCTCGCCACCGTCGACGAGGCCAAGACCATTGTGGCGGTCAATCTCGAGGACCTGGGCTGGCAGGAAAGCGACTGGAACACGGTGCTCGCCAACTATCCCTACGCCGCCAAGCCGGATGTGCGGGCTTACGATTTCATCGCCCAGCAGACCAATACCGAACTGCCCTATGTCCGTGGCGACTGGTTCGCCTTCACCGCGTCCCAGCCCCCGCTCTATGACACGCTGCTGCAACTGCCCAACGACTTCCCCGGCCTGACCGACAAGCTCGGCGTGCCGATGGCGGACAACATCAACAAGTTCATCGCCCAGCGTGCCGGCTTTCAGAAGTCGGGCGTGTCGCAGAACAACCGCCTGATCGAGCGTCATCCCATCAGCACCGGCTATTTCTGGACCTCCTACGACTTCGCCGGTTCGAAGGGCAAGCAGAGCCTCTTCTTGCATCCGCTCGGTCCGGAGCAGGACGGCATCGCCAACGGCTTCCATCATGATGGCGGCGAAAGCATCTTCTCCCTGCCCAACGGCTTCCAGGGCTATTACCTGAACAAATCCAACGGCGAGCGCCTCGACAAGGGACCGACGCAGATCGTGCGCGATCCCTCGCGGCGCGACCTTTCGGTGACCAACGGCATTTCCTGCATGGGCTGCCATGACCAGGGCATGCGCAAGGCCAAGGACGAGGTGCGCAAGGCGGTGACCGCCGACCGTTCCTTCTCCAAGGACATCCGGGATACCGTCGCCTCGCTCTATCCCGACAATGCCAAGATGGATGCGATCATCGAGGACGACTTCCAGCGCTTCAATTCGGCGATGAAGCGGGCCGGGCTCGATCCGACGCTGAAGCTGGCCGGCGTCGAGATGACCAATGCCCTGTTCAAGCGCTATGAGGACGACCTCTCGCTGCGCCGCGCGGCAGCCGAATACGGCTATCCGCCGGAAGAGTTCAAGCAGCGCTTCATCGATGCCGGTCCCGAAGCCATCGCCCTGATGCGGCGCCTGGAGCAGGGCATCGTGCCGCGCGACCAGTTCGAGCAGCTCTTCCTGAAATTCGTGGAAGGCGCCACCGAGGATCGCGTACTCGATACCTCCAAGCTCGAAGGTGCCCAGGCCGTGGCGCCGCCGATCGACAAGCCTGCGTCCGGCGGTTCCTTCGATCTGCAGCTGACCTCGGACAAGAGCGCCTATAACATCGGCGACAAGGCGGTGTTGCAGGTGATCTCCACCCGTGACTGCAACCTTTTCGTGGTGAATGTCGACAAGATGGGCACCGGCACCATCATCTTTCCCAACAAGTTCCAGACCGAAAATGCGGTTCGGGCGGGAGAGCGGGTGGTGCTGGGCGGTTCCGGCTCGAAATTCGCCTTCAAGCTGCGCGATCCCGGCCAGGAGAAGGTGGTGGCTGTCTGCCGCGTGGGCAATGCAACGCGCAGCATCGCCGGCACGACGGTCGATCCGGTGGCCAACAGCTTTGCCTCGATCCCCAATTTCGAGCAGGGCCTGACCCGCCAGATCATCGTCGAAGCCAATGAGGACCGCCAGGAAGCCTCCGGCCTCGACAATGACAGCCGCAAACAGGCCCAGTTCGCCAAGATCCAGCAGGCCCTGGGCAACAAGGTGGCCCCCGGCGCTCCCGACGCCGCCAAGCAGTCGGTCGCGTCCACTGCCATCGTGATCCCGGTGCGGTGAGGGAGGTGAGGATGGGCGTCTCCTTCATCCTGAAGCTCGGCGCCGCCACGGCCATCGGCCTGGCGGCGGCAAGCGCGGCCCTGGCCGATTGCGCCAGCCTGGATGCGCAGGTGAAGGCGGCGATCGGGGCCGGCAAGGCCGATGCCCTGCCGGCGCTGGCGGATGCCATCGCCAAGGATACGACCTGCGACAGTGCCTATGTCGCCAAGGCGCGCCGCTCGATCGCCCTCGCCGTCCTGCTTGGCGGCGAACAGGCGGGGGGAGGCTACAGCCCGCAGGCCGTCGCCAGTGCGGCGGCGATCGCCCGGCCCTGGCAGGTGGCGATGGCGCTGGGCGACGTCAAATATGACGGCAAGGATTATCCGGCCGCGGTGGAGGCCTATGAAGCGGCCATCAACGACATCCGCAACGTCAAGGACGTGCCCAAGGCGCCGCCACGCGAGATCGAGGAATATCTGGCCAAGCGCGCCTATCAGGCCAAGTCGCTTGCGCCCAGCTATATTTCCTCGCGCGGCGTGCGGGGACAGGCCGAGGGCGTGATGGTGCCGACCTTCCGCAATTTCACCGCGGTGTCCGTGCCGGTGCCGATCCGCTTCAACACCAATGAGGCGGTGCTGACGCCTGACGGCGACAAAGCCGTGGACGACCTCTTCAATTTCCTCAAGACCCAGAGCGCCGGCGCGGTGATCCTGACCGGCCATACCGACGAGCGCGGCGATCCCCAATATAATATGGACCTGTCGCGGGCCCGGGCCCGGACCGTGGCCGACGCCCTGCGCCATCGCGGCCTGACCCTGGTGATCCGGGTGGAAGGCCGCGGTGCCCGCGACCCCTTCGCGGCGGACGATCGCTCCAAATACAGCCGCGACGACCTCTATTCCTTCGATCGCCGGGTGGAATATCAGGTGAAGTGACGGAGCGGCGGGGCCTCCATGGGCCCCGCAGCCGGCGCCGGCAGCTCGGTCTTGCATTTGTCCGATTATTTCGCTGTCCACCCCGCCGGTACGCTTGACTTTGGACCGGTGCTCCCGGACCTTTTGCCTCCCTGACGGTTCAGAGGCCGCAGGAGGAGGAAGGGTTTCCAGAGGAGAGCCATATGAAGTTTTCACGTCGCATTGCAGGCGCCGCGTTGACGGGGGCCGCCATGGCCCTAGCGCTGGGGCTTGCCGGCCCGGCATCGGCCCAGAGCCTGAAGAAGGTCGGCATTTCGGTCGGTTCGCTCGGCAATCCCTTCTTCGTCGCCACGATCAAGGGCATTACCGACAAGGCCAAGGCCATCAATCCCAACGCCGAAGTAACGTCGGTTTCCTCCGATTACGACCTCAACAAGCAGTTCACCCAGATCGACAATTTCATCGCCGCCGGTGTGAACGTCATCATGCTCAACGCCGTCGATCCGCAGGCGATCCTGCCGGCCGTGAAGAAGGCACAGGCTGCCGGCATCGTGGTGGCGGCCTTCGACGTCGCCGCGGCTGGCGCCGATGTCACGGTGATGACCGACAACGTCAAGGCTGGCTCCGAAGCCTGCCAGTACATCGTCGACCAGCTCAAGGGCAAAGGCAGTGTCCTGATCGTCAACGGGCCGCAGGTCTCCTCGGTGACCGATCGCGTCAAGGGCTGCAAGGAGGTGTTCGCCAAGAGCCCCGACATCAAGATTCTCTCCGACGACCAGGACGCCAAGGGCTCGCGCGATGGCGGGCTTGCCATCGCCCAGAGCCTGCTCACCCGCTTCCAGAAGGTCGATGCCGTCTTTGCGATCAACGACCCCACTGCCATCGGCGTCGAACTCGCCGCCAAGCAGCTCAACCGCAGCGAATTCTTCATCACCAGCGTCGATGGCGCCCCGGATATCGAGGTCCAGCTCAAGAGCGGCACCTCGATGATCAAGGCCTCTGCGTCGCAGGATCCCTATGCCATGGCCGGCAAGTCGCTGGAACTGGCGGCGGGGATTGTCGATGGCAAGAAGCCGGATCCGAACGTCATCCTGCTCGATCCCGTGCTGATCACCAGCGAGAATCTGGCGAACTACAAGGGCTGGGAAGCCGCTCGCTGAGCGATATCCCGGGAGCGGACATCCTGGCGACAGAACTTCCTGTCGCTCCGTCCGCTCTTCCTTTCCCGAAAACAAGACCCGGGAGCGCCTATCGCGACATGTGGCATGTCGTTGAGATATCCGTTCCCGGACCGGCGCTCTCGTCTCGGCTCCTTGACACCACCGGGTTCGTAACACAGAGTGAAACCGGTTTCACTTAGCAAAGAAGCGGGCATGCGCTTCGATCTCGCCATCCTCACGCCCTATGTCGGTTTCCTCGCCCAGGGGGCGCTGCTGACATTGGAGGCCTGTGTCCTCGCTCTCGCCGGCAGCCTTGTCTGCGGGGCGCTGGTGGCGATCGCGCGCACGTCGGCCTCGCCTTGGTTGCGGCGGGTTGCCTTCGTCTATGTCGACCTTTTCCGCAACATCCCCTTCATCGTGCAGCTTTTCTTCTTCTATTACGGGCTGCCCGAGATCGGCATCTATCTCAACGCCTTCGCCACAGGGGTGATCGCGCTCTCCATCGCCGGCGGCGCTTTCGCCTCCGACGTGATCCGCTCGGGGATTCTCGCCATCGACAGCGGCATCCTGGAGGCGGCGGAAGTGAGCGGCCTGTCGAAGCGCGCCATCTTCACCCGCATCGTCATGCCGATCGCCCTGCGCACCTCGATCCGACCGCTGGGCTCGGTCTTCGTCAATCTGGTCCTGACCTCCTCGATCCTCTCGGTCATCACGCTGAACGAGTTGACCGGCACGGCCAAGATCGTGGCCTCCAACACCTTCCGCCCCTTCGAGGTCTATGCGGCGCTGCTCGTCCTCTATGCTGCCATGACCTACCTCATCTCGCTCGCCATCGGCCTCATCCATCGCCGCCTCAACCGCGACATGATGGAGGCGGTCCGCTGATGCGCTACACCGAATTCACGCCCTACGACCTGGTATTGCTGGTGCAGGGGCTGGGCGTTTCCCTCGGCCTGTTCGCCGGCACCACGCTGGCCGGGCTCGCGCTCGGCGCCTTGCTGGCCGGGCTGCGCTTCTATCGTCTGCCCGGCTTGAACCCCGTCCTGACGGCCGTGACCGAATTGCTGAAGAACTCGCCCGTCCTCGTGCAGCTCTTCCTGGTCTTTTTCGGCCTGCCGGCCTTCCTGAAGATCAACGTCACGCCCGTCACGGCGGCATCGATCACCCTGACCGGCAACACGGCCGCCTTCGTCTATGTGATCGCCACGGCGGCGATCGACGCGGTGGGGCGCGACCAGCTCGAAGCCGCCAGGGTGTTCGGCCTCTCTCGCTGGCAGGTGCTCAAGCATGTGGTGGCGCCCCAGGCCACGGCCTTCGCCATCGGGCCGCTGACCGGGCTCCTGGTCAACCAGCTCCAGGTCACCTCGCTGATCTCGGTGATCGGGGTGATGGACCTCACCAAGGTCGGCAACATCCTCAACCTGCGCACGCTCAAGCCCTTCGTGGTGTGGAGCGTGGTCGGCCTCTTCTACTATGCGGCGGCCAAGACGTTGGCCTGGCTGGGTGCGCGTTACGAGACGAGGCTCAGGGCCCATAGCGCCTGGAGAGGTATCTGACGTGCTGAAAGTCGAGAAAGTCTGCAAGGATTTCGGCGCACATAGGGTGCTCGACGGCGTGGACCTCGCCATCGAGCCGGGGCAGGTCGTCTCCGTGCTCGGCTCGTCCGGTTCGGGCAAGTCCACCCTGATCCGCTGCATCAACGGGTTGGAGAGGCTCGACGCCGGCCGCATCACCATCGACGATTTCGACGTGTCCAGGCCGCGCGACCTCGTCGAGGCGCGCAAGCGTTCGGCGACCGTGTTCCAGCTCTTCAATCTCTATCCGCATCTGACCGTGCTGCAGAACATCACCCTGGCACCGCTGGAAGTGCTGCGCCAGGCTCGGGCGGAAGCCGAGCACCGCGCTATCGTCCTGCTGGAGCAGGTCGGCATGGGCGACAAGGCGGGTGCCTTTCCGGCCCAGCTCTCGGGCGGCCAGCGCCAGCGTGTCGGCATCTGCCGGGCGCTCGCCATGAATCCGCGCTATCTCCTGCTCGACGAGGTGACGAGCGCGCTCGATCCGGAAATGACCGCCGAGGTCCTCACCATTCTGGCCAAGCTCGCCCGCACCGGCACCACCATGCTGTTCGTCACCCATGAGGTGGAATTCGCCCGGCGCATCTCGGATCGCATCGTCTTCCTCGAACATGGAAGGTTGCTGGTCGACCTGCCGACGGAAGCCTTTTTTGCTCCCGAAGTCGGGCGCGACCATCCGCGCATCGCGCAATTCCTTTCGAAAATGCGGAAAGATTAGGCTCCATCATGCTGCTCCTTGCCAATGCCGAAGCCTGGCCTGGATTCCCGCTCGCGGTCGAGATGCTGCGGGCCGGTGCCGATAGCCTCGATGCCATGGTTGCCGGCATCGGGCAGGTCGAGGCGGAACCGCGCGTGCGCAGCGTTGGCTATGGCGGCTGGCCCAACATGCTTGGCGTAATGGAATGCGATGCCGCCGTGATGAACGGCACCACGAGGGAGGTGGGGGCGGTCGGCGCCGTGCCCGATACCATCCCGGTCGCCGCCTTGGCCCAGGCGGTGATGCAACGCCTGCCCCATGTCATGCTGACAGGAGCGGGCGCCCGGCGCTTTGCCAGTGAAATCGGTTTCTCCGTCGATGAGGTGCTGATCGACGATTCCAGGCGCGTCTGGCGCGAACGCCTCGAAGTCGAGCTCGAAGCCGAGCAGCTGGCTCGCTTTCCCGATATACCGCTCGCGCCTTTATCGCATGCGATCACAGATCCGGAGCGAGTGAGGGATACCACCGTCTTTCTCAGCACCGACGCAAGGCGCGGTAGCCACACGGCGACCTCGACCTCGGGCTGGGCCTGGAAATATCCGGGCCGCCTCGGCGACAGCCCCATTCCCGGCGCCGGCTTCTATGCCGACAGCCGCTACGGCGCCGCCGCCTGCACCCATACCGGCGAGATGACCATGCGCTGCGCCACCGCGCGCACCATCGTGCTCGCCCTCAAGCTTGGCCGCTCGCTGCGCGAGGCTGTCGATCTCGCCGTGGAGGAGCTCGCCGAGCTCCGCGAGGGCTTTCTCGGCGGCGTGGTCATCCATGCGGCCGATGCCCAGGGCCGCCACGAGGTTGTCAATTTCCGCTGCGAGGGCGAGATCCGCTACTGGCTGTGGGACGATACCATGGCCGAGCCCGAGCTCCGGCCAGCAAGAACAATCTGACAGAGGGGAGTGCACAATCATGAAGAAGATTCTGTCTGCATTATTGGGATTGGCGATCGCCGCCTGCGCCGCCCTGCCGGCATTTGCCGGCAAGCTCGACGACATCCGTTCGCGCGGCAGCGTGCGCATCGGCGTCTCGCTGGGCGGCGAGCCGATCGGCTTCCGCGATGCCCAGAACAATCCGGTCGGCTACGACGTCGACGTCGCCAATCTTCTCGCCGAGAAACTGGGCGTACCGGTGGAATTCACCGATGTCTCCGGCGACGCCCGCATTTCGATGCTGGTCTCCGGACAGCTCGACATCGTGGTCGCCAATACCTCGGCCACGCTGGAACGGGCGAAGACGGTGAACTTCTCCATTCCCTATAACCGGGCGGGCCTACGCATCCTGGTGCAGGCCGATGCCGGCATCACCAAGCTGGAAGATCTCGGCGGCAAGTCCGTGGTGGTGGGGCGCGGCACCACCGGCGAAAGTTTCCTCAAGAAGGCGGTGCCGACCGCCAATCTCGTCTATGTCGACCAGTTCGCGCCCGATGGCGTGCTGCAGCTCCAGCAAAAGCGCGTGGATGCGGCGATCGAGGATTCATCCCTACTCGACTATCTCGCCACCAAGAATCCCTCGCTGGTCACACTGCCGGGGCTCTATTCCAACGATCCCATCGGCATTGCGGTGGCCAAGGGCGATCCCGAATTCGTGCGCTGGCTCGACATGTTCGTGTCCGACTATATCCAGTCCGGCGCCTATGAGGCCAATTACAAGAAGTGGTGGGGCGAGAAGGCCAATCCGCCCAAGCTGACCCCTCTTTGGTGAGGGGGCGGCTATCACCCCGTCAGGCGTGGCACGTAGCGGGTCGGCACCAGCTCCGGCGCGAACGTGCCTTCGCCGGCCGGCGGTTCGTTGAGCAGGCGCAGCATGCGGGCGACGTAGGCGGCCTTGTCATAGCCGATCGAGGAGATCGGATAGGCTTCGAAATCGAGCAGCGAGAGATTGTCGAAGCCGTAGAGGCGGAAGCGCGCCGGCCGATTGTCTGGAAAATCCGTCCGAAAGACGTCGAGGATGCCCATCGCCATGGCATCGGAGGTGCAGAAAACGGCGTCGGGCTGGCCACCATCGAGCAGACCCGGTGCCAGGGCGTGGCCGGAACGATAGGAATAGTCGCCCTGCCAGGTTCGCAGCAGCTGGATGTCGTGGAACTGGAAGGCTCGGCGATAAAGGCCGATGCGCGCCTGCTCAACCAGGGAACTCGCGCGCCCGGTGACAAGGCTGGCACGCTTCACGCCCTTCGCGGCGGCATCCGCGACAGCCTGGCCGATGCCGACGGCCTCGTCCGGGATGATGGCGGGCGAGCGATGATCGTGGCGTCCGTTGAGCATGATCACCAGATCGGAGCGGAACATGCGCCTCACCGTCGCGGCATCGGCGAAATCGGAGAATACCAGGGCGGCGTCGACATGATAGGCCACGCCCTGGCGCAGGAATTCCTCGACCTTGTCGGTAGAGCCGACCCGCACCAGGATGACCTGCCGGCCGCCCGCCTGGATCTCGGCCAGCAGCAGATCGAACAGATCGAGGTCGGAAAGGTCGTGAATGTGGTTGACCAGGACGGCGACGAGATTGACGGTCTTGGTCGTCAGGCTCTGTGCCAGGAGGTTGACGCGGTAGCCGAGTTCGGCGGCAGCGGCCAGGACGCGGTCGCGCTTGTCACCGGACACCGGCCGCTTGGAGGCGGAGAGTGCGCGCGAGGCGACGGCCCTGGAAACGCCGGCAAGCGCGGCCACGTCGCTGATGGTCGGTGCTGCCTTGCGCCTCATGCGGCCTTATAAGCTCCTCCAAAGCGTTTTGCGATTTGGCGGCGTGGCCAAGAATCGCAAAGACGCGTCGAACCAAAGAGTCAGAGCAACGCAGCGTCGGTGTGTAAACGCGCTTTGCTCCATGGGAGTGCGAAATCATAGCTGACGCCACGCCCTAATACAGGAAACAACGGTTTGGAAGGTCCCTTCTGTCAATGACGATCTGCTTCGACATCGGCGGCTCCGCCATCAAGGCGGCCATCGCCTCGCCGCGAGGCGAGATCAGGCCCTTTGCGCGGGTTGCGACGCCGCTCGGCGATTTCGAGGCCTTCGTAGCGGTGCTTGCGGATCTGAGGCGGCAAGGCGGAGCCGGGGATGTCATCGCCTTGTCCATCACCGGCGTCGTCGATCCCCGCAGCGAGATCATCACCTGTGCCAACATTCCCTGCATCGATGGGCGGCGGCTCGCTCCCGACCTGGCCGAGCGGCTTGGCGTGCCTGTGCACGTCGCCAACGATGCCGATTGCTTTGCCCTCGCCGAAGCCGTGAAGGGGGCCGGGCGCGGGCATCGCATCGTCTTCGGCATCATCATCGGCACCGGCATCGGCGGCGGCCTCGTCATCGACGGGCGGATCCTCGCCGGGGCTGGCGGTTTTGCGGGCGAGTGGGGGCATGGACCGGTCGCGGCGACCGAGGCGGGCGATCCGCCGGTCGCGATTCCACGCTTTGCCTGCGGCTGCGGCCAGAAGGGCTGTGTCGACACGGTGGGGGGCGCGCGCGGCCTCGAGAGGCTGCATCGCCACCTCACCGACGAGGAGCGCGACAGTACCGAGATCATCGCGGCCTGGCGATCCGGCGATGCCGCCGCGGCGCGCACGGTGGCCTGCCAGGTCGATCTCGTCGCCTCCCCCCTGGCCTTGGCCGTCAATATCGTCGGCGCCGATATCGTGCCGGTCGGCGGCGGCCTCGCCAGCGTGCCGGAACTGATATCAAGGCTGGACGAGGCCGTACGCCGCCGAATCCTGCGGCGGACCGCCGGGCCGCTGCTGGTGCCGAGTCTTCTGGCGGCGGAGCCCGGATTGATTGGCGCGGCCCTCTTGGCCCATCAGGGAGAACGCGCATGACGGCCCTGCTCGAAGTCTGCGTTGCCGACGCCTATAGCCTGGAGGCCGCGATCGAGGGTGGCGCCGATCGCATCGAACTGTGCTCGGCGCTCGAGCTTGGCGGATTGACGCCGTCATCAGGCCTGATGCGCTTGGCGGCGCAGGCACCGATCCCTGTCTATGCCATGGTCAGGCCGCGGGCCGGCGACTTCGTCTTCTCGGTCCGGGAAGGCGAACTCATGCTGGCCGATATCGAGGCGGTGGGTGGAGCGGAGCTCGCCGGGGTGGTGCTGGGCGCCTCCTTGCCCGATGGCGGGCTCGACGAGGCCCTGCTGACGCGCTTGCGCGGACAGGCGCGAGAGCTCGGCAGCACGCTGCATCGCGCCTTCGATCTGGTGCCGGACCGGCATGCGGCGCTGGAGACGGCCATCGCGCTCGGCTTCGAGCGCATTCTGACGTCGGGAGGGGCGCTGACCGCATCCGCGGGGCTGGACGAATTGGTGCGCCTGCATCGGGCAGCCGGCGGCCGCATCGGCATCATGCCGGGCTCGGGATTGACGCCGGCCAATATTGCCGCGCTGCTGGCGGCCCTGCCCGTTGTCGAAGTGCACAGCTCCTGTTCGGCTGCCGGGGAACCCTGGAGCGCCGATGCCATTCGCCTCGGCTTTGCGGTGGGCGGGCGGCGCCAGACCCAAGTCGAAATGGTCCGCGCTTTCCGCGCGGCGATGTCGTCGGTCTAAAAAGAAATGGCCGCCCGAAGGCGGCCATTCCAGCGAACGGGATGCGCCGCTTTAGATGATCTGGCGTAGCACCACGAAGAGCACGAAGGACAGGGCCATCGAAGCGGGCAGGGTAAGCACCCAGGCCATGATCAGGTTGCGGACTGTCGACATCTGCAGCCCCGTGCCATTGGCCGCCATGGTGCCGGCGACACCCGACGACAGCACATGGGTGGTGGAGACCGGCAGGCCGAGATAGTCGGCAGCGCCGATCGTCGCGGCCGCGACGATCTCGGCCGAGGCACCCTGGCCATAGGTCAGGTGGGTCTTGCCGATCTTCTCGCCGACAGTCACCACGATGCGCTTCCAGCCCACCATGGTGCCGAGGCCGAGGGCCAGGGCGATGGCGACCTTCACCCAGGTCGGGATGAACTTGGTCGTGTTGTCGGTGGCCACGTGATAGGTCTTGATCGTCTTCAGATCGGCATCCGACACCGGCAGCAGCTTCTTGGAATCGATCAGCTTGAGGGCTTCGCCGATCAGATACATGTCGTTGCGGGTGTTGGAGACCAGTCCCGCGGGCACCGCCGCGGCCGAGCCGTAGGGCGAGAGCTGGGAGGTGGTCTGTTCGATGAAGATCTTCAGGGCCGGCGTCGTCTCGTCGCTCCAGTTGCGCGTGCGCACCGTCTCGGCGACCTTGGCCTTGGCATCGGCAGGAGCAACCGTCACGCCCGGCTTGATGTAGTTGCCCAGCACCGAACCGGCTGCGGTCGACGCAGCCTTGTAGGTCTCGAGATAGTTGATGTCGGGCGTACGATTGAGGGCGAAGGCGGTGGGCACCACGCCGATCAGGATCAGCATGATCAGGCCCATGCCCTTCTGGCCGTCATTGGAGCCATGGAAGAAGCTGACCAGCGTGCAGGTCAGGATCAGCAGGCCACGGATCCAGAGCGGTGGCGGGTTGTTGCCCTTCGGCTCGACATAGAGGGCCTTGTTGCGCACCACGGTTTTCATCAGGAGCAGCAGGGCGCCGGCCAGGAAGAAGCCGAACAGAGGCGAGATCAGCAGCGACAGGCCGATATTCTTGGCCTGGGACCAGTCGACGCCGCTGGTGGCGGAGCCCGCCGGCGCCAGGAACTGGTTGGCGAGGCCGACGCCGATGATCGAACCGACCATGGTGTGCGAGCTGGAGGCCGGCAAGCCGAAATACCAGGTGCCGAGGTTCCAGACGATGGCGGCGATCAGAAGTGCGAACACCATCGCCAGGCCCGCACTCGAACCGACCTGCATGATCAGTTCCACCGGCAGCAGCGAGATGATGCCGAAGGCTACCGCACCGCTCGCCGTGAGCACGCCGAGGAAGTTGAAGAAGCCCGACCAGATCACCGCGAATTCAGCGGGAAGCGAATGGGTGTAGATCACCGTCGCCACCGCATTGGCGGTATCGTGGAAGCCGTTGACGAATTCGAAGCCGAGCGCAATCAGCAAGGCGAGGCCGAGCAGGATCCAGGGCACGGCCACCGCGCCGGTAAGATCGGCGACCAGCGCGTAGCAGACATAGCCCAGGCCCCCGAGCAGGATCAGGGCGATCACGATATTGGGCAGGTTGCCGAGAGAGCTTGGCCTGTCGAGCGGATGACCGCTTCTTTGGCCCGATGTAACGTCCGTCATCTCCAAAACACCCCCGTGTTTCCATGGTCTGGCGACCCTTAGGCGGGGTTCGTGAAGCTTAGATGACAAAATGTTAATCTGGCGCCGCGGGTACGGAAGAAGAGGGGCCCATCAGGCCTCTTTCGCGGGGGGAAACACCTGCCGGCGCCAGAGCAGCTGTACGGCCCGGTCGAAATCGGCAGTGGCCTTGTCGAAGGCGCCGAGCTGGCGATGCACGATGCTGCGCTTGAAGAGGGCATCGGCATGGCCGGAGTCGAGCGCGATCACCCTGTCATAATCGGCGATCGCCTGGGGAAAGGCCCGTTTGTGGTGATAGGCGAGAGCCCGTTCGTACAAGGTGTCGACGGCGTCGGGCTTGCGATCGATGGTCTGGCTGAACTCGGCGATGACCCTGTCGAGGTCCCGGTCATCGGACCTTGCCGGGCCGGCATCGGCTGGCGTGGTTTCGGATTCGGACATGCTGACGGAACGCCCTTGCATCTCGGTGGCACCTACCGGGAGTACGGCGAAGCCCTCCTTCATCCGCCGCAGGGTCCCGAGTCACGCTCGAAAAAATCTGAGTGTATATGAACAGCAACGTTAGGGAATGTCCATGACGTTGCGTTAGAGGGCCGAGGACGAAATTTGCAGCTTGAACGCTCTCAGTTCCGTAGGCGCTCGAGGGCCAGCTTGCGTCCCGCGATGGCTTGCGGCAGGCCGGGCTTGAGCTGCAGGGCACGATCGTAGTCGGCCAGCGCACGTTCGAAATCGCCACGTTTGCGATAGGCGCCTGCCCGGTTGAGAAAGGCCAGCGCATTGCTGCCGTCGAGCCCGATGGCCCTGTCGAGATCGGCGATGGCACGCTCGACGTCGTCGGCATTGGCGTAGGCGGTGCCGCGATTGTAGAGCGCCTGCGCATTGTTCGGTGCCAGGCCGACCGCCAGGCTGTAGTCGGCGATCGCCTTGTCGAGCGCGCCCATATGGTGATGGGCCGCACCCCGGCCGAGCAGGGCCGCGACATTGTTGGGCCTCAGGCGCAGGGCCGCGTCATAGTCGGCCACGGCGCCGCTGTAATCGCGGCGATGGTCCTTGGCGATGGCCCGGTTGAAGAAGGCGGACCAGTCCCGGCCGTCGAGCCCGATGGCCCTGTCGAGATCGGCGATGGCGCCGGCATCGTCGCCCATGAGGCCGTGGACGGCACCGCGCAGGCGCAGCGCTTTGGCATGGCGCGGATTGAACTTCAGCGCACGGTCATAGTCGGCGATGGCGAGATCGAACTCCCGGCGGCTGGCCCGCGCATAGCCCCGCGAGGTCAGGGCCAGCACATGCTTGGGATTGAGCCGGATCACGCTGTCATAGGCGAGGATGGCCTGTTCGAGATCGCCCTGGCGTCCATAGAGCCCGGCAAGGGCGTAGAATCCGTCGGGATTGCGTGGATCGAGCAGCGTGGCCTGGCGCAGATCCTCCAGAGCCCGGGCCGGCTGCTTCTTCGCGGCATAGGCACTGCCGCGCGCGATCAGGGCGACAGCCCTGGCCGCGTCGTTGACGCCGCTGAGATCCACGATCGAGGTGCAGGCGATGATGACGCGATCAGGCGCACCCTGGCGGCAGGCCTTCCAGTCGAGAGGGCTGGCGGGACCGTGTGGATGAAGCGCCAGGAAGGCCGGGACCAGGGCTTTGAGAGGCAGCATCGTGAAGTCGCGATGAGGCGATAAACGTGGTTCCCATCTATAGGCTCGATCGTCTGCGGGGCAAATGGTTGCAAGCGGGCATTGGCCCTTGTTTTGTGCGGTCCTCGGGGGAGGGAAGGGCAGGCAGGAACGCCCACAATTGCCAGAAAGGCGTTTTGCTTGGCTCGAATGTTCATGCGATACGGCGTTTGTTTGCTTTTTCCTTGACTTTGCGCTGCAAAAAGCGCAGCAACCGCGTGTAACGACCGCTCGGGGGTTCGCGCGGCGCGCTGGTTTTTGGCTTTTTGAGAAGCAGCGCCTCATCCCCGGCCGTCCCCAACAACATTCCGCTGCTCCCATCCGCGCGTGGGTCGCGATATCGCCGTACCGTTTCATCATGCCATTGCGGCTGAAGACGGGCTGTGATCGCGGACCCGGACGGTGGCCGCGCTGCCGTCCGATCGACGAGCGTGGCATGAAGGATTTGATGTGACTTCCGAAGTAACTTTTGCAGCGCTCGGCCTTGCCGAGCCGCTTTTGCGTGCGCTTGACGCCGCCGACTACCAGAACCCCACCCCGATCCAGCACAAGGCGATTCCCGCTCTCCTCGAAGGGCGCGACATGATGGGCCTGGCGCAGACAGGCACCGGCAAGACGGCCGCCTTTGCGCTGCCGATCCTGCAGCGCCTGTCGAAGTCGCGCCATGGCGCCGGCCCCAAGGGCGTGCGCGCCCTCATCCTGGCGCCGACGCGTGAGCTCGCCATCCAGATCGACGAGAGCTTCCGCACCTATGGCGTGCATATGGGCTTTCGCATTGCCGTGATCTTCGGCGGCGTCAGCCAGGGCCCGCAGGTCAAGGCGCTCGCCGACGGCGTCGACATCCTGGTCGCCACGCCCGGCCGCCTGCTCGACCTGCAGCAGCAGCGCAAGGTCCGCCTCGACAAGGTGGAGATCCTGGTGCTGGACGAGGCCGACCGCATGCTCGATATGGGCTTCTCGCGCGACGTGCTCAAGATCGTCGACGAGACGCCGCTGGAGCGCCAGTCCCTGCTGTTCTCGGCCACCATGCCGAAGACGATCAAGAAGCTCGGCGAGGAGATTCTCCTCAACCCGGTGCATGTGGAAGTGACGCCGGAAGTGGTGACGGTCGACAAGATCGACCAGCATGTCTACCACGTGCCGGCCTCGGTGAAGCGCTCGCTGCTCCTGCACCTGCTCAATGATCCGGCGATGAGCCGCGTCATCGTCTTCACCCGCACCAAGCACGGCGCCAACCGCGTTTCGGGCCATCTCGACAAGGCCGGCATTCCCTCGGCGGCGATCCACGGCAACAAGTCGCAGAATGCCCGCCAGAAGGCGCTGGAGGATTTCCGTTCGGGTTCCACGCGCATCCTGGTGGCGACCGACATCGCCGCCCGCGGCATCGATGTCGACGACATCACCCATGTCATCAATTTCGAGATGCCGGTGGATGCGGAAAGCTATGTGCACCGTATCGGCCGCACCGCCCGCGCCGGGCGCAGCGGCATCGCTTATTCGTTCTGCGATCCCAATGAGCGCGACGAGCTCAAGGCGATCGAACGCCTGACCAAGAAGCCGCTGATGGTGGCCGCTCCGGTGCAGGGGCTCGAAGCCGATCAGAAGCACGGCGAACGTGGTCCCCGCCACCCGCATCAGGGCAAGCCGAACGGCAAGCCCCGGAACAACAACGGGCAGCAGGAAAAGTCTCATTCGGGCCAGCCGCGTTCGGGGCGTTCGCGCCGTCCGGGTGGCCGCAACAATCAGCGTCGCGCCGCCTGAGGGCGCGGCCTTTTCATTCCCTCAATAGGACCTGCACATGGCAAAAGAAGAACTGATGGAATTTGAAGGCGAGGTTTCCGAAGTGTTGCCGGACGCCCGTTTCCGCGTGAAGCTCGACAATGGCCACGAGATGATCGCCTACACGGCCGGCAAGATGAAGAAGAACCGCATCAAGACCATCGAGGGCGACCGCGTCACCGTCGAGATGTCGCCCTACGACCTCGACAAGGGACGTATCATCTTCCGCCACAAGGACGAGCGTGCGTCGTCCGGGCCCCGTCCGCCGCAGCGCGGTGGCGGCAATATGCGCCGCCGCTGATCGGGAAGGCGGGTCTTCGGGCCCGCCCGCTCAGGCGCCTTCAGCCTGGGAGCACCGGGTTGGTGTGCCGGTCTCCTCAGCTCCATGTGATGGAGCGAGACCGGCCGGCTTCCCGCGCTCAATATCGCTCATTCGACAATTTGGGCTTGCCACCCCCCGCCCTTCTTCCGCATCGATGGCACAGCCTCGAATCCGGAAGATCCAATATGAGCCAAGACGATCCGCGCAAAGACGAACTCGACCTGCGCCGCGCCATCATCGACAAATGCCGCTGGATGAATGCCAACGGCCTCAACCAAGGCACCTCCGGCAATATTTCGGCCCGCTGCGGCGACCGCATGCTGATCACGCCTTCGGCCATCCCCTATCACGAGATGGAGCCGGAGATGATCGCCGCCATGCCCTTCGAGGGCGAGTATGGCGCCTGGGAAGGGCCGCTGAAACCCTCGGTGGAATGGCGCTTCCATTTCGATATCCTCAAGGGCCGCCCGGATGCTGGGGCCGTGGTGCATACCCACGCCACCTGGTCCACCATCCTCGCCATTGCCCATAAGCCGATCCCGGCCATCCACTACATGATCGCGGCCTTTGGCGGGCCCGACATACGCTGCGCGCCCTATGCCCGCTACGGCTCGGAGGAATTGTCGCGCTTCGCCCTCGAGGCCCTGGAGGGCCGCAATGGCTGCCTGCTCGCCAATCACGGCATGATCGCCGTCGGCTCCAGCCTCGACAAGGCAATGTGGCTGGCCCATGAGCTCGAAACCCTGGCCAAGCAATATTACCACGCCCTTCAGATCGGCGGCGCGAACATCCTGCCCGACAGCGAGATCGCGCAGGTGGTCGAGGGCTTCAAGAGCTACGGCCTGCAGGACAAGAAGCCATAGACTTCGCAGCCTCTGGAAGCGCCGGCGGGGTGCGTTCGGAAGAACGAAACCCTGCCCTGCGATGCCCGGGGCTCACCAGGTCGGCACATAGGCGCCCTTATATTTGGCCAGGACGAAGTCCCGGACCTCGGGCGAGCGATAGGATTGCGCCAGGAGCGGCACCCAGGGCTTGTCCTTGTCCGCGGCACGCACGGCAATCAGATTGGTGTATTGCGGCTTGAGTTCTTCCAGGATCAAGGCCTGCCTGGTCGGGTCGAGGCCCGCGGTGACGGCATAATTGGCATTGACGGCTGCGGCATCGACATCGTCGAGGGAGCGCGGCGTCTGGGCGGCGTCGACCTCCAGGAAGTGCAATTGCTTGGGATTGGCGGTGATGTCGGCGACGATCGGCTTGTAACCGACGCCGTCCCTGAGGCTGATCACGCCCTTGTCGCGGAGCAGGAGAAGGGTGCGGCCGCCATTGGTCGGGTCGTTCTGGATGGCGATGGTGGCGCCGTCGGGCACCTCGCTCCAGGCTTTGTGCCGGCGCGAATAGACACCCAGGCGCGAATTGATGATCGGGGCGATGCCGACGATCTTGTAGCCGCGGTCGGCGATCTGGTTGTCGAGATAGGGCTGGTTCTGGAAGGCATTGGCCTCGATTTCCCCGGCGTCGAGCGCCGCATTGGGCACGACATAGTCGGAGAATTCGATCACCTCGATGTCCAGGCCGAGCTTGGCGGCGACGGGCTTGGCCGCTTCCAGGGTTTCGGCCATCGGTCCGGGCGTGGCGCCGACTCGGATGCGTGTCGATGAGGCGAGGGCGGCTGCCGGCGCGGCGAGCAGGGAAGCGGCAGCCAGCGTCAGGACGGAGCGGCGGTTCAGGGAAGAGGGCATCGATCGGTCTCATTGAGGAATGGGTCGATGCGATGGTAGGGAAATTAACTCATTAAATCCATAAAAATTATATACTATATGACTGCATTATTCCCCAATTCATTGAGAATCGATCCGAAGTTGGTGCAACCAGCCTTCTCTACGAAGTGGGCTTTGCATTGCATTTCTGAAAGAAATGCATGGGGTGGCCTCGCAAAGCGAGGTCGGAGGGGGCGGGCAACGCAATAGTCATTGAAGGCTCGCACAACGGTCGCGCAAGCTCGTTGTGCGGTGAGTGCTGCCCGCCACATCATCCGACCCGGCTCCGCCGGGCTACCTTCCCCAGTTGCGCTGGAGAAGGTAGATCGCGCCTCTTCCTGCGCGGGCGAAACCTGATCCTCAGAGGATGAACTGGCTGAGATCGGTGTTTTTGGCGAGGTCACCCACCGTCTTCTGCACATAGTCGGCGTCGATCGTCACTTTCTCGCCGCCCTTGTCGGGCGCGGTGAAGGAGATCTCGTCGAGGATGCGTTCCATCACCGTCTGCAGCCGGCGCGCGCCGATATTCTCGACGGTGGCGTTCACCTGCACTGCGATGGCGGCGATGGCATCGATCGCCTCGGGCGTGAAGCTGAGCTCAAGGTTCTCGGTGCCCATCAGCGCCACATATTGCTTGATCAGGCTGGCTTCCGTGTCGGTGAGGATGCGGCGGAAGTCGTCCTGGGTCAGCGCCTGCAATTCGACACGAATCGGCAGGCGACCCTGCAACTCGGGCAGGAGGTCGGAAGGCTTGGCGACATGGAAGGCGCCCGAGGCGATGAAGAGGATGTGGTCGGTGCGAACGGCGCCGTGCTTGGTCGACACGGTGGTACCTTCGATCAGCGGCAGGAGGTCGCGCTGCACGCCCTCGCGACTGACATCGGCGCCACCGCGGTTCTCACGGGCGCAGATCTTGTCGATCTCGTCGAGGAAGACGATGCCGTTGTTCTCGACCTGGCGGATGGCTTCCTGCACGATCTGGTCCTGGTCGAGCAGGTTGTCGGCCTCCTCCTGGATCAGCTGGTCATAGCTGTCGCGGACCGTGGTGCGCTTGGTCTTGGTGCGCCCCGAAAAGGCCTTGCCGAAGATGTCGCCGATCGAGACGACGCCCATCTGGCCCTGCGGCAGACCAGGCAGCTCGAAGGACGGCGAGGAAGTGTCCTTCATCTCGATCTCGATTTCCTTGTCGTCGAGCTCGCCGGCGCGCAGTTTCTTCTGGAAACTATCGCGGGTCGCCGGGCTCGCCGTCGCGCCGACTAGGGCGTTGAGCACGCGCTGTTCGGCGGCCAGATGCGCCTTGGCCTGGACTTCCTTGCGCTTTTCGGCCTTCACCAGTGCTATGCCGATATCGATGAGATCGCGTACGATCTGTTCGACGTCGCGCCCGACATAACCGACCTCGGTGAACTTCGTCGCCTCGACCTTCAGAAAGGGCGCGTTGGCGAGCTTGGCGAGACGGCGCGAAATCTCGGTCTTGCCGACGCCGGTCGGCCCGATCATCAGGATGTTCTTGGGCATCACCTCTTCGCGCAGCGTCTCGTCAAGCTGCAGGCGGCGCCAGCGATTGCGCAGGGCAATGGCGACGGCGCGCTTGGCGTCGTGCTGGCCGACGATGTGGCGGTCGAGTTCTGAGACGATTTCGCGGGGGGAGAAATTGGACATAGGCACTCGGGAGGAAGGGTAAAGCTGCTACATAATGGCTGAAACGCGAAAATCCAGCATCGAGAATTGAAGCCGACCCCGCAATTGCGCGAAGCGAATGGCGCGAGGGCGGTATGATGATAACGCAACTTCTGTCCCGGGGCATATTGGTCTGAAGATTTGTGAGGGATGATGGGCTCTTTGCCTTGACAGGAGTCTTGTCCCACCGTCAGGATGCCGCCGCCTGTGGGGACCGTCTGCACCGATGGTGGGTCGGCTCCGGCAGGCTTTCTAAGTGTTCGCAACGGTCCGAAAGAGGCCGAAAAGGCAGAAATGCCGCCCTTGGTGGCGGTGATCGGGCTCATCATCCTTTTGCTTGGGGGAAACGTCGTGGCGTCAGTCGACTTCGTCAATGTCAGGAAATCATTCGGGACCCACCCCGTCATCAAGGGCGTGGACATCGAGATTGCCGATGGCGAGTTCGTGATCCTGGTCGGCCCCTCGGGCTGCGGGAAGTCCACGCTCCTTCGCATGCTGGCGGGCCTGGAGAACATCTCGGACGGTGAGATCCGCATCGGCAAGGACGTGGTCAACAACCTGCCGCCCAAAGAGCGCGACATCGCCATGGTGTTCCAGAATTACGCGCTCTATCCGCATATGAGCGTGGCCGACAATATGGGCTTCTCGCTCAAGCTGAAGGGCGCCAGCAAGGCCGACATCGAAAAGCGCGTGAAGCCGGCTGCCGAAATCCTCGGCCTTTCCAAGCTGCTCGACCGTTATCCGCGTCAATTGTCCGGTGGCCAGCGCCAGCGCGTTGCCATGGGCCGGGCGATCGTGCGTGACCCGCAGGTCTTCCTGTTCGACGAGCCGCTCTCCAATCTCGACGCCAAGCTGCGCGTCGCCATGCGCGCCGAGATCAAGGAACTGCATCAGCGCCTGAAGACGACCACGGTTTACGTCACCCATGACCAGATCGAGGCCATGACCATGGCCGACAAGATCGTGGTGATGCATGACGGCATCGTCGAGCAGATCGGTGCTCCGCTCGATCTCTACGACCAGCCGGCCAATCTGTTCGTGGCCGGTTTCATCGGCTCGCCGGCGATGAACTTCATCAAGGGCAAGCTCGATCCCGCCGATTCCAGCCGCTTCATTGCCGAGGATGGCAGCGTGCTGCCGGCGCGGGCGCCGCGCCAGGCGACCGACAAGCCGCTGATCTACGGCCTCAGGCCCGAAAGCCTGCGCATCAGCGGCACCGGCATTCCGCTGACCGTCGTGGTCACCGAGCCGACGGGGTCCGAGACCCACATGACGGCCAAGCTTGCCGGCACGGATGTGACCTGCGTCTTCCATGAGCGCGTGGCGGCCCAGCCCGGTGAGACCGTGCAGGTCGCCATCGACGTCGGTTCGACCCATTTGTTCGACTCCGCAAGCGGGCAGCGCCTGGAGCCGGCCGCCTGATTGGCCCCAGGCCTTGCGGGACTGAGTGCATCGCCGGCCGGCGCGGGATCTTTCCGTGCCGAGGCCGGTGGTATTTTCCGGGATGCCGCGGCCTGGAAGCTCGCCTGTGCGCCCGGCATTCCAACCAAAAATAAACGGCGATCCTGAGGGAGGATTTCGATGACGATCAACAGACGCGATCTGCTTGCCGCTTCCGCCGGCTTCGCCGCGGCCGCCGGCCTCGGCCAGTTCGGCCTGGCGCCAGCCTTCGCCCAGGGCGCCGAGCCCAGCTACAAGCCCGAAGAGGGCGCGAGCCTGCGCGTGCTGCGCTGGACCCCCTTCGTGCAGGGCGACGAGGACGCCTGGCTCGCCAACACCAAGAAGTTCACCGAGGCAACCGGCGTGCAGGTCCGCGTCGACAAGGAAAGCTGGGAGGACATCCGTCCGAAGGCGGCGGTCGCCGCCAATGTCGGCTCGGGGCCGGACATCGTGCTGTGCTGGTTCGACGATGCCCATCAATATCCCGACAAGCTGACCGACCTCACCGAGCTCGGCACCTATCTCGGCGGCAAATATGGCGGCTGGTATGACGGCCTGAAAGGCTATGCCACGCGCGAGGGCAAGTTCATCGCCCTGCCGCTGGCGGCAATCGGCAACGCCATCTGCTACCGTGACAGCCATATGAAGGCGGCCGGCTTCAGCGAGTTTCCCAAGGATACCGCCGGCTTCCTCGAATTGTGCAAGGCGCTCAAGGCCAAGGGGACGCCTGCCGGCTTCCCCCATGGCAAGGCCGTCGGCGACGGCAACAACTATGCCCATTGGCTGCTGTGGAGCCATGGCGGCAAGATGGTCGACGAGAGCGGCAAGGTCACCATCAACTCGCCCGAGACCATCGCCTCGATCAAATATGCCAAGTCGCTCTACGAAACCTTCATTCCCGGCACCGAGAGCTGGCTGGACATCAACAACAACCGGGCCTTCCTCGCCGGCCAGGTCTCGCTGACCGCCAATGGCGTCTCGCTCTATTACGCCGCCAAGAAGGACGCCAAGCTCAAGGAACTGGCCGCCGATATCCGCACCGTCAACTTCCCGGTCGGTCCCGTCGGGCAGAAGATCGAACTGCACCAGACCACGTCGGCCCTGCTGTTCAAGCATTCCAAATATCCCGAGGCGGCCAAGGCCTATCTGAAGTTCATGTATGAGGAACCTCAGATGAATGCCTGGATCGGCGGATCCAGCGCCTATTGCTGCCAGGCTCTGAAGGCGTTTGCCGCCAATCCGGTCTGGAAGGCCGACCCGATCCATGAGCCCTATTCGCATGCCTCCGAAACGCTGCGGCCCAATGGCTATGCCGGTCCCCTCGGCTATGCCTCCGCCGGCGTGATGGCCGATTACGTGCTGGTCGACATGTATGCGGTCGCGGTGACCGGCCAGATGTCGCCGGAGGACGCGGCGGCCCAGGCCGAGAAGCGCGCCAATCGCTATTATCGGGTGTGAGGTCGCCAGGAGCAGTATCGTGGTGCTTGTACCCCTCATCCGGCTGCCGCCACCTCTAGCCAACTCCAAGGGAGTTGGCGACACCCGCAAGGGGAGAAGGGACTGGATCCTGAGAGGTTGGGTCGACCAAGCAACCTTCACTACGGCTCGACGCTCCCAAAACAATCCCCTTCTCCCCTTGCGGGAGAAGGTCCCGGCAGGGGGATGAGGGGTAAAGCCTCCTTCCTCCTTCCCTCCCACCAAGGCACCTCATGAGCATCGCGACATCGAGACCACGGCCGCGACCTTCCGCCGTCGCCAGGCTGGCGCAGAGCAAGGGCATGCTTGGCACGCTCTTCATGCTGCCGGCCGCGGTGTTCCTGATCTGCCTGCTGGCCTACCCGCTGGGCCTGGGCGTCTGGCTCGGCTTCACCGATACCAAGATCGGGCGCGAGGGCATTTTCATCGGGCTGGAGAACTACGAGTTCCTCTGGGCCGATTCGGTGTTCTGGCTGTCGGTGTTCAACACCATCGTCTACACGGTCGTCGCCTCGGCCCTGAAATTCGGCCTCGGCCTCTGGCTCGCTCTGCTGCTCAACCAGCATCTGCCTTTCAAGTCACTGTTCCGGGCGATCGTGCTGCTGCCCTGGGTCGTACCCACCGTGCTGTCGGCGCTGGCCTTCTGGTGGATCTATGATTCGCAGTTTTCGATCATTTCCTGGTCGTTGATGCAGCTCGGCCTGATCCAGCAGCCGATCAATTTCCTCGGCGATCCCATCAATGCCCGCATCTCGGTGATCGTCGCCAATGTCTGGCGCGGCATTCCCTTCGTCGCCATCTCGCTGCTAGCCGGCCTGCAGACCATTTCTCCTTCGCTGCAGGAAGCGGCCTCGCTCGACGGCGCCACCAGCTGGCAGCGCTTCCGCCATGTCACGCTGCCGCTGCTGACGCCGATCATCGCGGTGGTGATGACCTTCTCGGTGCTGTTCACCTTCACCGATTTCCAGCTCATCTATGTGCTGACCAAGGGCGGACCGGTGAACGCCACCCATCTGATGGCGACGCTTTCCTTCCAGCGCGGCATTCCCGGCGGCCAGCTCGGCGAAGGCGCGGCCATCGCCGTGGCCATGGTGCCCTTCCTGCTGGCGGCGATCCTGTTCAGCTTCTTCGGCCTGCAGCGCCGGCGCTGGCAGCAGGGCGGCGGGGAATAGCGGAGGCATGACGATGAGCTCGAACCAAGCTGCCGCCCCGCTCGCCGACCACGTCGAGGGCATGGGCTATCTCTCCAGCCTGCCGCGGCGGGTGGTGACCGTCTACCTGCCGCTGCTGGTCTTCGTCATCGTGCTGCTGTTCCCGTTCTACTGGATGGCGATCACCACGGTGAAGCCCAACGACCAGCTGACCGACTATGCCAATTACAGCCCGTTCTGGGTGGTGGGTCCCACCCTCGAACATATCCGCTATCTCCTGTTCGAAACGTCCTATCCAGGCTGGCTGCTCAACACGATCTATGTCTCGGTGGGCGCGACGGCGCTGGCGCTTGTCGCTTCCGTCCTCGCCGCCTATGCGATCGAGCGCATCCGCTTCAGGGGATCGCGGATCGTCGGCCTCCTGATCTTCCTGGCCTATCTGGTGCCGCCCTCGATCCTGTTCATCCCGCTCGCCTTCATCGTCTTCAAGCTCGGCATCTACGACACCAAGCTCGCTCTGATCGTCACCTATCCGACCTTCCTGATCCCCTTCTGCACCTGGCTGCTGATGGGCTATTTCCGCTCGATTCCCTACGAGCTGGAGGAAAGCGCGCTGGTGGATGGAGCCTCGCGCTGGCAGATCCTGGTCAGGGTCATCCTGCCGCTGGCGGTGCCGGGCCTGATCTCGGCCGGCATCTTCGCCTTCACCCTGTCGTGGAACGAGTTCATCTACGCACTGACCTTCATCCAGTCGTCGGAGAACAAGACCGTGCCGGTGGGCGTGCTGACCGAACTGGTGCGCGGCGACATCTTCGAATGGGGATCCCTCATGGCCGGGGCGCTGTTCGGCTCCCTGCCGGTGGTGATCCTCTATTCCTTCTTCGTCGACTATTACGTGTCGTCGATGACGGGGGCAGTGAAGGAGTAACCGGTTCGCATCGCGACCGCTTTTCCCTGGGACCGCCAGTATCCTGCTGGCTCTTGGAAACGCGGCCCTTGTTGGGAACAAGGAGCCAGCAGGATGCTGGCGGTCCCAGAGAGCGGCGATCGACCAGGCGGTGGTCACGCCGTCTCAGCGCCGGTTGCGCCGGTCCTCATACATCTGTTCGAGCGGGTCGATGAAAGATCCGCCGAACAGCGCATAGGCGACGACGAAATAGACGAATTTGGCAAGGGTGAAGAAGCCGATCCATTGCAGCAGCACGAAGGGCGCGCTCACCGCGACGAGGCCGAAGCAGATCAGCGCGCTGGCGACGAGGCATGCCAGCAGCACCACCAGATGCATCAGCAATTGTGTCGCGCTGTCATAGGCGCTGAGATCGAATCTACCCTTCATGCCGCCTCCGGTTCAGGACCGGGATTCCCTGCTATTTGTCCTGGGCGAATTTGTAGGCAGCCGCTTCCGGCGCCTTGCCGCTGATGCAGGCCTTGAACTTGGCGACCTCTTCGGGTCCGAAAGTGCCGAGGCCCTGCGCCTGGCATTCCGAACTCGCCTGGCTGTATTCGGCTTCCAGCTTGACGCAGCGCTCGCGCTGCGGCGAGCCGGGCCTGACGCCCCTGCGGCTGCAGGTATCGCCGGCAATGCCCTGGGAGGCCTTGCGCCGCATGCAGTCCGTCATCGCCGTGCCCGCCTTCACCCCCTCGGCCTGGCAGGCCTTTTCGAGCGGATTGGTGGTCGGAAATTCGGGTTGCTTCTCCGCCGCGCAGCCCGCGAGGGCGAAGGCGGCGAAGACGATGGGAAGGCTGATCCGGAAGGAGAGCATGCGCGGGCGGCTTTCTGCCTGTGGTGACTCTCGCCCTCTTATCAGAGATCGATGCTTTCGATCACCAGATTATGGTTGGTATAGACGCAGATATCCGCCGCGATGTTCATCGCCTTCTTGACGATCGCCTCGGCATCATAGTCGGTGTCAACCAGCGCCCTGGCGGCGGCCAGGGCATAATTGCCGCCCGAGCCGATCGCCATCACGCCGCCTTCGGGCTCCAGCACGTCGCCGGTGCCTGTCAGCACCAGCCCGGCCGACTTGTCGGCCACCAGCATCATCGCCTCGAGCCGCCGCAGATAGCGGTCGGTGCGCCAGTCCTTGGCGAGTTCGACGCAGGCCCGCGTCAGCTGGGTGGGATATTGCTCGAGCTTGGCTTCCAGCCGCTCGAACAGCGTGAAGGCATCGGCCGTGGCGCCGGCGAAGCCGGCGATGACGTCGCCCTTGCCAAGCCGGCGGACCTTGCGGGCATTGCCCTTGATCACGGTCTGGCCGAGGCTGACCTGCCCATCGCCGCCGATCACCACGCGCCCGCCCTTGCGGACCATCAGGATGGTGGTGGCATGGAAGGGAGAGCGGGGACCGCTGTCAGGACTGGCGGAAGGGGGGAACGTCATGGGAACCTCACTGAAGCGTTTCGCGCTTTGGCGGGATCGCCAAGAATCGCAAAGACGCGTCGAACCAAAAAGTTAGAGCAAACAAGCATTCGCACTTGGACGCGTTTTTGCTCCAGACATGTTCTCTATCTAGGAGGTCGCACGCAAAAGGCAAAGGGCAGAGAGGCGAGAGCGATGCGGTTCACTTGAGCGGCGTCCAGATTTGCACGATCTTTGGCATTGCCGGGCTCGACCCGGCAATCCAGCGCCTTGCGCCCGTGGCTCCTCGATAGCCGGGTCAAGCCCGGCTATGACAAACCGGAGTGCTCTCCCCTGAACGAACCGCATTTGGGAGGGCGAGAGGCCCCTTTATCCCTTTACCCAACTCGTCTATCGATCGAGTATGAACAGCATCTTCGCCGGCCTTTCCACCACCATCTTCGAGACGATGTCGCGGCTTGCCCGCGAGCATGATGCCGTCAATCTCGGCCAGGGCTTTCCGGATGATGCCGGCCCGCTCGATGTGCGCGAGAAGGCGGCCGAGGCCGTGATGACGGGCTGGAACCAGTATCCGCCTATGCTCGGCCTGCCTGAGCTGCGCCGTGCCGTCGCCGAGCATTATGCCCGTTTCCAGGGCGTGGCGCTCGATCCCGACAGCGAAGTGATGGTCACGTCCGGCGCCACCGAGGCGATCGCCGATGCGCTGATGGCGCTGATCGAGCCGGGAGACGAGGTGGTGTTGTTCCAGCCGATGTACGATGCCTATTTGCCGCTGGTGCGCCGGGCGGGCGGGGTACCGCGCTTCGTCACGCTGCAGCCCCCGCATTGGCGCCTGACACGGGAGGCGCTCGACGCGGCCTGCTCCGCACGCACCAAGGTCGTTCTATTCAACAACCCGCTCAATCCGGCCGCCATTGCCTTCCGCGACGAGGATCTGGCCCTGCTGGCGGAATATTGCGTCCATTACAACGCCATCGCCGTCTGCGACGAGGTCTGGGAGCATGTGCTGTTCGACGGTCGCACCCACCGGCCGCTGATCGGCTTTCCCGGCATGCGCGAGCGCACGGTGAAGATCGGCTCGGCCGGCAAGATCTTCTCGCTCACCGGCTGGAAGGTCGGCTTCGTCATGGCCGCCGCGCCGATCCTCAAGGTGATCGCCAAGGCGCACCAGTTCTTCACCTTCACCACCCCGCCCAATCTGCAGGCTGCCGTCGCCTATGGCCTCGGCAAGGAGGGGAGCTATTTCACCGGCATGCGGGCGGACCTGCAGCGCTCGCGCGACCTCTTCGCGGCGGGGCTGGCCGAGCTCGGCTTCGCCACCCTGCCGAGCGAGGCGAGCTACTTCCTCAACATCGACCTGCCTGCTAGCGGTATCGAGGAGGACGATGTCAGCTTCTGCCAGCGCCTGGTCGTCGAGCACAAGGTCGCCGCCATTCCGGTCTCGGCTTTCTATGCCCAGGATGCGGTAATGACGGTGGTTCGCTTCTGCTTCGCCAAGCGGGACGAGACCCTGGCAGCCGCGCTCGCCAATCTGAAGGGCGTGGCACGCCGGGGGTGATCGGGAGGGTGGTTCTGCCCTCAATCGCGCCGGCGCGCACCCAGCCGGGCCAGGAAGGCAAGCGAGACACTGGTGAGGCCCAACGCCATCAGCCACCAGGGCTGCCAGGCGGCGAGGCCTGCAAACATCATCACCAAAGCCGAGGCCGAGACGGCGAGGGCGGCAGGGGCCGAACGATCGTCGTCGCGGTTCATGCCCATCAGCGTCAGCCAGAGGGCAAGCGCCGCAAGCGCCACGCCGACGAGCCCAAGTTCCAGCCAGATCTGCAACGCGGCATTGTGAGGCGAGGCCAGGAGCTGGCCACCGACGCCGCGGGTCAGCGAGGAACTCGAATCGTATCCGAAGCCGGCTAAGAGATGATTGGGGAGGGCGTAGGTCACGTCGCGCCAGAGCGCCACCAGGTGATCACCCTCCGCCGGCAGCAGGAAGCCGCCCCAGCGCGCCATCATCCAGCCTGCCAGCGGTGCAAGCACCAGGAGGACCAGGGCCGAGATGGCCACGGCCAGAGCGGCGGCCCGCCGGCGCCAGAGGGCCAGGGTCATCACCACGATGCCGGCGATGAAGGCGGCGAAGATCACCAGATCATGCACCAGCCAGAGCGCCAGGATCATCACCAGACAGATCAGCAGGGCCTGCCAGCTCCGGCCGCGGGCCAGGACTGCGCCCACCGCCGGCCAGGCGAGCAGGGCCATGAGCATGGCCGCGCGCGTGCTTTCGGCATCCTCGGTCCCGGTCTCGCCAAGCCCCTGCAGCGGCGACCCCGGCAGGTATTCGAGGATCAGGGTCACGCTGGCGATGGCGACGCCGATCGGGATGAGGTTGGCGTCGCTGAAGCGCACCCGCGGCTTCAGGCAGGAAATCGTGACGGCAAACAGGAGCACGATGCCCAATATCCCCGGCAGCCGGCCGGCGGCCGAAGCGGGGCGGGGCGTCCACCAGATGCTGATGGCGGCCCAGACCAGCAAGGCGAGCAGCGCCAGGGTACGGGGTGAGGTCAGCGCGCCTTGCAGGCGGCGCAGCGCCGTCGGCAGACGATTGTCGAGCGCCGCGGCCAGGATCAGCAGGGCGGTGGCGATCGGCACGATGATCGCCACGGCATGGCGCGAGAACATGGCAAAAAAAGGCGCGAAAATCACCAGCAGGAACAAGCCCAGCCGGGTCAGGAGGCCCGACACCGCGAGTGCGGGGTCGAGCGGAGCTTCATAGGCGCGCCGTTCCATCGCCTCGTCCTCAATCGTCGAGAGCTAGCTATGGCCGAAGGCAGGCGAGGCGTCGATGACGAAAAAGTCACACTATGGTTAAAATCGTCCCGCGGCCTGCACGCTGCAATGCCACATTGGACGTAGTCCCTCATCCCTCACCACCTCCTTCCAGGAGAGAGGGCGCGATGATTGCCGGAGTTGCAGGCCGGGTCCGCCATTGCGCTTGCTCCCTGGATGCGTCACATCGGCGCGATGCGCGTGTTCGACCAGCCCCTGCCCATCGACGATGCCCTGCCAGCCCTCAGGCAAGCCCTGCAGGCGGGTTCCAATGCCGTCCTCGTTGCGCCGCCCGGCGCCGGCAAGACCACGCGCGTGCCCCTGGCCCTCATCGACGAGGCCTGGACGAAAGGGGGCAAGATCATCGTGCTGGAGCCTCGCCGCCTCGCCGCCCGTGCCGCCGCCGCCCGCATGGCCGCCACGCTGGGCGAGCCGGTCGGCGCCACCGTGGGCCTGCGCGTACGCCTAGAATCGCGCATATCGGCCAGGACCCGCATCGAGGTGGTGACCGAAGGCGTGTTTGCCCGCATGATTCTGGACGACCCCTCGCTCGACGGCGTGGCAGCCGTGCTGTTCGACGAGTTCCACGAGCGCTCGCTCGATGCCGACCAGGGCCTGGCCTTCGCGCTCGATGCCCAGGCCGGGCTGCGCGAGGACCTGCGCATCCTGCCGATGTCGGCTACGATCGACGGTGCGCGCGTCGCCGCGCTTCTGGGCGATGCGCCGGTGATCGAGAGCGCGGGCCGTGCCTTTCCTGTGGCCACGCACTATCTCGGCCGCGATCCGCGCCAGCGGCTGGATGACGCAGTTGCCGATGCGGTGATGCGGGCCCTGCGGGCGGAGACCGGCTCGATGCTGGTCTTCCTGCCCGGCCAAAGCGAGATCACCCGCACGGCCCGGCTCCTGGCCGAGCGCAATCTCGGGGATGGCGTCGACATCGCCCCCCTGTTCGGCGCCATGGAAGCGCGCGACCAGGACCGTGCCGTAGCACCGGCGCCGCCCGGGCGTCGAAAGGTGGTGCTGTCAACCTCGATCGCCGAGACCAGCCTCACCATCGAGGGGGTGCGCGTGGTCATCGATGCAGGCCTCGCCCGCGTGCCGCGCTATGAACCCGATCTCGGCCTGACCCGGCTCGAAACCGTCAGGGTATCGCGGGCGAGCGCCGACCAGCGGCGCGGCCGTGCCGGGCGTACCGAGCCCGGCGCCTGCTACCGGTTGTGGGAGGAGGCGGCCACAGGCGCTTTCGAGGCTTTCGCCAAGCCGGAGATCCTGGCGGCCGATCTCAGCCCGTTGCTGCTCGATTGCGCCGCCTGGGGCGTCGGCGACCCCCTGGCGCTCGCCTGGCTCGATCCACCGCCTGCTCCCGCGCTCAAGGAAGCAAGGACGCTGCTGACGGCAATCGAGGCGCTGGACGGCGATGGCCGGCTCACCGACATGGGGCGTCATCTCTCCAGCCTGGCGCTGCCGCCGCGGCTGGCCCGCATGATCGTGGCTGCGGTGCCCGCCGGCGAGGCCATGCTGGCCGCCGAGATCGCTGCCATCCTGTCGGAGCGAGGCCTCGGCGGCGATAGCACCGACCTCGTCGAGCGCATCGAGCGCTTTCGGCGTGACCGCGGCGGGCGGGCGCAGGACATGCGCCGCCTGGCCGGAAATTGGGCCAGGACGGCCGGCAAGGAAGCCGGAGGCGGCAAGGGCAGTCGGGACCTGGGCGGCGACGGCGATCCGGCCCGGGCCGGTGCGATTCTCGCCTTGGCCTATCCCGACCGCGTCGCCGTGGCGCGTGGCCAGCCCGGCAGCTTCACCATGGAGAATGGGCGCGCCGCGCGCCTGGAACCGCATGATCGGCTCGCCCGTGAACCGACGCTCGCCATTGCCGAGATTGCCGGCAGCGCCGGTTCGAGCCGCATCCTGCTGGCGGCCCCGATCGGCGCCGAGGAGATCGCTGCCCTGTCCGGCATCAGTGAAAGCGTGAGCGTGGGCTATGATGCCGCCAGTGCCAGTCTCAAGGCGCGCGCTGTCAGGCGCTATCGCCGGCTGGTGCTGCAGGAGGGCACGGCGCCGCTGGCCCTTGGCGCCGATGCCGCCGCCATGCTTGCCCGCGGACTCGCCCAAGGCGGCATCGGCCGGCTGCCGTGGAGCAAGGCCCAGCGCCAGTTGCGCGACCGCATCGCCTTCCTAAGGGCCAGCGGCTCGCCGGACTGGCCCGATCTCTCCGACCGGGCCTTGGCCGAAACGGCCGAAACCTGGCTCGCTCCTGTTATCGAAGGGGTGCGAGGGCTTTCAGGCATCACGGCAGAGCATCTGGAGAATGGCCTTGCGGGCCTGCTGCCCTGGCACGAACGCAGAAGGCTCGACGTCGAAGCGCCGCCCTTTTTCGAGGCGCCGACCGGTTCACATCTTGCCATCGACTACGAGGCGGAGGGCGGTCCTGCCATTTCGGTCCGCGTGCAGGAATTGTTCGGTCTTGCCAACCATCCCAGCATCGCCGGCGGCCGGGTGCCGCTTACCATCAACCTGCTTTCGCCGGCACATCGGCCCGTGCAGGTGACAAAGGACCTGCCGGGCTTCTGGAGGGGGTCCTATGCCGCCGTGCGGGTGGAGATGAAGGGGCGCTATCCCCGCCATCCCTGGCCGGAGGACCCGGCCGTAGCCATGCCCACCACGCGGGCGAAACCGCGCGGCACCTGAGGGATCTTTCTTCTGCGTGATCGGCCGCGGCAGGTGGAATCGCGATCAGGATTTGGTGTTGTCGCTATGAGCCGCTCGCAGGGCTTCGGCGAGGGCGCGGGTCGCCTGCGTCCGCGGCATCGAGACGATACGGATGTCCGGCCGGGCTGCCTCTTCGTCGGTAGGATCGGGGCGGCACGGAAGATGATCCAAAATTCGATGCAATAGTGCCAGAATGGACATGTCGATAACCTCGAATTTTATAATATTGATCTAAGTATTAATTTTGAAAGTGGCTAAAATCAGAGTGCCGAAATTCAAGAATGTTAACCAAATATAACACAAGGCCGGCGATTTTATGATCGCATTGAGTCGCTGGCCGAGGCGAATGTATGAATATCAGGTGCAGAGTTGCTTTTTCATGAACGTTGCAGAGAAAAAGCCGGTGTGCGCCAGTGAAGGTTCCGGCTTCTTGATCGTCGGTCCTAGCGCTTGCGCACGAATTCCGTGCGCAGGACGAGGCCCTTGATGGCATCGTGGCGGCAGTCGATTTCCTCGTCATTGTCCGTCAGTCGGATCGACTTGATGACCGTGCCCTGCTTCAGGGTCTGATTGGCCCCCTTCACCTTGAGGTCCTTGATGAGGACCACGGAATCACCATCGGCAAGGATGTTGCCGGCGGCATCGCGCACCACGAACTGATCGGCCTTGGCCATAGCCGTCATCTCCGAAGCCGGCCGCCATTCGCCGGTCGCCTCGTCATAGACATAGTCGTCGTTCTGGTCGGCCACTTCCTGCACCTTTGGTTATGGAGTCATCCCGCGCCGAACTCGAACAGCCGTCACGGACAGATCCATTTCACGAGCCGGGCCGAGGCCACCTACATCACCGCGATCGATAGAGCGAGGCAAATCCTTGGCGTCTCCGGATTACGGCCCACCATCCTTGGCATAAGGGCGCGCGCCGCTATTTATATGGATCGGACGACCGGTCCTGAAAAGGGACGGTCACGTCGATGGAGGGATCGATCCCCGGCTTCGTCATGCCGTCGTCTTATTCTCCGCGACTTCTTGCGAGTCCTGATTGACTTCCCGGACGCCATCCCCCATAAGCACCGGCGAATTTGGCGTCGCCCATCGGGCCCGGACGCACCCAGGGCGAAGGCCGGGGCGCGTTTTTGGTGTTCGGGGGAGCGCTTTCCCAGTCAACTCGATCGGCATCCGGCCGCGACCGCGGAGAACGACCCGTGAAACGTACTTATCAACCGTCCAAGCTTGTCCGCAAGCGTCGCCATGGCTTCCGTGCCCGCCTGGGCACCAAGGCGGGCCGCAAGGTTCTGGCCGCTCGTCGCGCCCACGGCCGCAAGCGCCTGTCGGCCTGACCTGATCGGGTTGGCGCAGTGATTCCGCATCATTGCGCCCGAGCTTTTTGCTCAAGAGCCTCCGAGCCCTCATCGATGCAGCGTCTGCTCAAGCGTCGGGACTTCCTGTTCGTCCGCGAAGGCCGCAGGGCACATGCTGCAACGCTATCCTTGCAGGCACGCCGCCGCGAAAGCGCCGGTGCAGTCGAGGCCGAGCCATCGGCGCCTGAGGATCTGGAGCCGCGTGTCGGCTTTACCGTAACCAAGAAGGAAGGTTGCGCCGTCGAGCGCAATCGGATCCGCCGGCGCTTGCGCGAGGCGGTGCGGCTGTCTGGCGCGCTTCACGCGCGCGACGGCTATGATTATGTCGTGCTCGGGCGGCGCTCCGCCCTCGACGCATCTTTTGCGACGATCGTTGATGAAATGGTAACGGCGTTCGGCCGTGTGCATGGCGAGCGCCAAGGCGCCCGCAAGCCACGCCGTTCGGCCGATGAGGCTGTGCGATGAAGAATGTTGACACCAAGAACGTCGTTCTGGCGGTCGTCCTGACGCTGCTCGTCGTCGTCGTGTGGGAATATTTCATCGGCCAGCCCATGCAGCGGCGCCAGCAGGAAGAGGCGCGGCTGCAGCAGCAAGTCCAGCAGGCGCTGCAGCAGCAACAGCAGCAGGCGGCCGCTACGCCCGCCCCCGGCGTTCCCGGCGGCGCGGCGGGACAGAAGCAGTTCTCCAGCCGTGAAGAGGCGGTGGCGGCACGCACGCAGCGCGTCGCGATCGACGCCCAGCGCCTGATCGGCTCGATCAACCTGGTCGGTGGCCTGATCGACGACGTGGCCTTGCGCGGCTATCGGGAGACGCTCGACCCCAATTCCCCCAATGTGGATCTCTTCTCACCGTTCGGCACTCCGGTGAAGCCGGCCGATCACAAGGCCAACCTGGAAAATCGCGGGCCCTATTTGACGGTCTTTGGCTGGCAGGAAAAGCCGGGTTCCGCTGCTGCGACCAAGCTCAACCTGCCCGGTTTGAAGACGGTCTGGACGGCCAAATCTCAGGCGCCGCTGTCGGCCGCCAGCCCGGTCGAACTGCAATGGGACAATGGGCAAGGGCTGATTTTCCACCGCACCATCTCGATCGACGAGGACCGCGGCCAGAGTGGTTCGCTGTTCCCGTCGGCCGGCGAGACGCTGCCCGCCGACAAGCTCGACCTGCCTCGCCAGAACCTGCCCAAGGATCAGCAGGCCAATGTCGCCAAGCCGATCGGCGGCTTCATGTTCACCATCAAGGACAGCGTCGAGAACAAGGGCACGGCGCCGGTGGAGATCGCGCCCCAGGCCTATATTCTGCGCGTCGGCACGCCGGGGACCCAGGGCACCTACGTCCTGCATGAGGGGCCGATCGGCCGTTTCTCCGGCTCCCAAAAGGAACTGTCCTACAAGGATCTGGCACCCGACGCCAAGCAGGAGCCTTTTGCCGATGTCACGGGATGGCTCGGCTTTACGGACAAGTACTGGGCCAACGCGCTGATTCCCGACCCTTCGGCCCGTTTCACCGCCCATTTCGGCGGCCAGGATTTCGGCGGCACGCCGGCCTATCTCGCCCAGATCGACCGGCCGGCCGTGACGATTGCGCCGGGCGCCAGCACGGAGGTGAGCACCAATCTGTTCTCCGGCGCCAAGGAAGTCGCGACCCTCTCCTATTACGACGAGAAGCTGAAGACGGATAACATCGCCTATCTGATCGACTGGGGCTATCTGTGGTTCATCACCAAGCCCTTGTTCCGCCTGATCGAGATCCTCTTCCATCTCATCGGCAATTTCGGCCTCGCCATTCTCGGCACCACCGTCATCCTCAAGGCCTTCTTCTTCCCGCTCGCCAACCGCTCCTATGAGTCGATGTCGCGCATGAAGAAGTTCCAGCCTGAAATGCAGAAGATCAAGGACGAGTTCCCTGACGACCGCATGAAGCAGCAGCAGGCGATGATGGCGCTCTACAAGGAGCACAAGATCAACCCGCTGTCAGGCTGCCTGCCGATGCTCCTGCAGATCCCGGTGTTCTTCGCGCTCTACAAGGTGCTGTTCGTCACCATCGAAATGCGCCAGGCACCGTTCTATGGCTGGATCCACGATCTGTCGGCGCCCGATCCGACCACTTTGTTCAACCTGTTCGGCTTGATTCCGTGGACACCGCCCTCCGTCCTGATGGTCGGCTTCTGGGTGGTGGTGATGGGCATCACCATGTTCATCCAGATGCAGCTCAACCCCGCACCGCCGGATCCGACCCAGGCTGCCATGTTCCGCTGGATGCCGCTGATCTTCACCTACATGCTCGCCGCCTTCCCGGCCGGTCTGGTGATCTATTATTGCTGGAACAACACGCTCTCGATCCTGCAACAGGCCTTCATCATGAAGAAGAACGGCGTGAAGATCGAATTGTGGGACAATCTCAGGGCGATGTTCGGCCGCAAGCCTTCATCGGCGGCAAGTTGATGCCTGACGCCTCCGACTACATGGCGGCGGGCAAGAAACTCTTTGCCTCGACGTGGGATTTCCGCCACGCCGCCAATACGCTGGAGGCCTTGCCGCCGCCCGACGGGGTCGAGATCGCCCTCGCCGGGCGCTCCAATGTCGGCAAGTCGAGCCTGATCAACGCCCTGACCAACCGCAACGCCCTGGCCCGCACCTCGCACACGCCGGGGCGTACGCAGGAACTGATCTTCTTTTCGTCGAACGCGCCCCTGACCCTGGTCGATATGCCGGGCTATGGCTATGCCAAGGTCAGCGAGTCCAAGGTCAAGGCCTGGACCCGGCTGATCCATGACTATCTGCGCGGCCGCGTGAACCTTGCCAGGGTCTTCGTGCTGATCGATGCCCGGCATGGCCTCAAGACCACCGACGATGCCGTCCTGAAGACGCTGGACCTGTCGGCCGTGGTCTACCAGATCGTGCTGACCAAGGCCGACGAGGTGAAGAAGGCCGAACTGGAGCGCCGTATCGCCGAGACGAAGGAAAAGATCGCGCGCCGGCCCGCGGCCTTTCCGGAACTGATCGTCACCTCCAGCCGCGAAGGCACCGGCATGGAGGAACTGCGCGCCACCATCGCCCAGATCCTGGCCGAGCGCGGCGGCCTGTCGCTGTGATCGCCGACCGTCTCCTCACCGTGCTGGGCTGCCTGTTCGGGGCCGTCGGCATCGGCCTGATGGCGCTCGCCGCGCATGGTAGATGGCCCGACATCAACTATGCCGCCATCATGGTGCTCGCCCACGCGCCGGCCTTGATCGCCATCGTTGCTGCCCTTCGTGCCGGCCTGCTTCATGCCCTGCTGGCCCGTCCCGCCGCTTTCCTTCTCGCGGCAGCCGTGGCCCTGTTCTCGGCCGATGTCGCGCTGAACGCCATGACCGGCCAGCGCCTGTTCCCGATGGCGGCGCCCATCGGGGGGACCAGCTCGATGGCGGCCTGGCTGCTGGTCGGCGTGTCGGCGCTGGTGGCGAAGACGCGGTAGGGCGGTTGGAGCGCGGACATCCTGTCCGCTCTTGAGACCACTGCGCCTGCAGGAAGGGAAGAGCGGACAGGATGTCCGCGCTCCGGCTTTCCTCACCTTATCGGCAGGACATTCGTATATTTCACCTGCGCCAGGGCGAAGCTCGATTCGATCGAGGCGAGGCCGTCGAGGCGGGTCAGCTTTTCCTTGATGAAGCGCTCATAGGCGGCGAGGTCGGCGCAGACGACGCGCAAGAGATAGTCGCGTGTGCCGGTCATCAGATAGCATTCCAGTACCTCCGGCCAGGGCGCGATGGCGGCGGCGAAGCGGTCGAGGTCCTCCTCGCGCTGGCGTTCCAGCTTGATCGAGATGAACACGCTGACCGGCAGCCCGACCTCCTTCTGCTCGACCACGGCGACATAGCCGCGGATGACGCCGCTTTCCTCCAGCTGCCGCACGCGGCGCAGGCAGGGCGAATGCGACAGGCCGACCTGCTCGGCCAGGGCCTGCACCGTCATGCGGCCATCCTCCTGCAGCAGGCGAAGGATCTTGTTGTCGATGGCGTCAAGCGCAGTCATTGTCTCATCCTGCGCAATTTATGCGCATTTTCGATCCTGAATGGCGATACTCTCTAAAGAGATGAGTTTCGGCCTTCAAGATCAACCAAAATCACCTCGTGACTTTTGCTATAACAGGCGGGTTCACCTGGAATCCCGTCATGGCCGATCCCCGTCTCCCCTTTCTCGCTGCCCTCGAACGCAAGGCCCTGTGGCTGTCCTCCTGGATGATCCACAATGCCAATCATCTCCGGGCCAAGGAGGACGGGCTCAAGATCGGCGGCCACCAGGCGTCTTCGGCCTCGCTGGCGACGATCATGACGGCGCTCTATGGCGCGGTGCTCAGGCCCCAGGATCGCGTCGCGGTGAAGCCGCACGCCTCCCCGGTCTTCCATGCGCTCAACTATCTCTTCGGCCTGCAGAGCCTCGAAAAGCTGCAGAATTTCCGCGGCTTCAAGGGAGCCCAGAGCTATCCCTCCCGCACCAAGGATGTCGACGACGTCGATTTCTCCACCGGCTCCGTGGGGCTGGGCGTGGCCCAGACGCTGTTCTCGGCCCTGGTGCAGGACTATGTGAAGGCCAAGGGCTGGGGGGAGTGGCCGGAAGGGCGGATGATCTCCCTGGTCGGCGATGCCGAGATGGACGAGGGCAACATCTTCGAGGCCCTGCTGGAGGGCTGGAAGCAGGGCGTGCGCAATGTCTGGTGGATCGTCGACTACAACCGCCAGTCGCTCGATGCCGTGGTGCGCGAGGGCCTGTGGCAGCGCTTCGAGTCGATCTTCCGCAATTTCGGCTGGGACGTCGTCATCCTCAAATATGGCCGCCTGCTGGAGGCCGCCTTCGCCGAGCCGGGCGGCGAAGTGCTGCGGCACTGGATCGACAACTGCCCCAACCAGCTCTATGCGGCGCTGTGCTACCAGGGTGGTGCGGCCGAGGGAGGCAAAGTCTGGCGTCGCCACCTCAACGATGCCATAGGCGACCAAGGCGAGGTCAGCAGGTTGATCGAGGCCCGCTCCGACGCCGAACTCGCGGCGCTGATGACCAATCTCGCCGGCCATGACATGCCCAGCCTCATCGACGCCTTCGAGGCGGCGGCCCGCCATGACCGGCCGACCTGCTTCATCGCCTATACGGTGAAGGGCTTCGGCCTGCCGTTCCAGGGCCACAAGGACAACCATGCCGGCCTGATGACGCCGGCCCAGATGGAGGCCTGGCAGCAGGCCATGGCCATCCGCCCCGGGCATGAATGGGACAAGTTCGAGGGGCTCGACCTGACGCCGGAGGCGATGCAGGCGGCGCTCGACCGGGTGCCTTTCGTGCAGAAGGGCAGGCGGCGCCTCGCTGCCGCCAAGGTCGAGGTGCCCGCGACGCTGCCCTATCGGGCCTCGGCCTCGATGTCGACCCAGCAGGGCTTCGGCATCATCCTCAACGACCTTGCCGCGACCGATCTGCCGGTCGCCGAGCGCATCGTCACCACGGCGCCCGATGTCACCGTCTCCACCAATCTCGGCGGCTGGGTCAACCGGCGCGGCCTGTTCGCCCGCGAGGAATTGGCCGACGTCTTCAGGAAGGAGAAGATCCCCTCGACCTTTGCCTGGGACTTCTCGCCTGGGGGGCAGCATATCGAACTCGGCATCGCCGAAATGAACCTTTTCATCCTGCTCTCGGCGCTGGGCCTGTCCCATTCCATCAATGGCGAAAGGCTCCTGCCGATCGGCACGCTCTATGATCCCTTCATCCAGCGCGGCCTCGATGCCCTCAATTATGCCTGCTACCAGGATGCCCGCTTCATGGTGGTGGCGACGCCCTCGGGCATCACGCTGGCGCCGGAGGGCGGGGCGCACCAGTCGATCGCCACGCCGCTGATCGGCCTGGCCCAGGACGGCCTCGCCGCCTTCGAGCCTGCCTTCGTCGACGAACTCGCCGTGATCATGCGCTTTGCCTTCGACTATATGCAGCGGGACGGCGAGGGCGACCGTGACGAGACAACCTGGCTGCGCGACGAGACCGGCGGCTCGGTCTATCTGCGCCTGTCGACCCGCACCATCGACCAGCCGCAGCGCACGATGTCGCCGGCGCTGGCGGCCGACATCGTCAACGGCGCCTATTGGCTGCGCCCGCCCGGCCCCAATGCCGAGATCGTGGTGGCGGCCATGGGCGCCGTGGTGCCCGAAGCGGTCGAGGCCATCGGCCTGATGAGCGAAGACCGCCGTGATGCCGGCCTGCTGGTCATCACCTCCGCCGACCGGCTCAATGCCGGCTGGACGGCCGCCGAACGCGCCCGCCAGCGCGGCAATGCCGGGGCCAGGAGCCATATCGAGCGCCTGCTCGGCCCCCTCTCGCGCGATTGCGGCCTCGTTACCGTGCTGGACGGCCATCCGGCCACCCTGGCCTGGCTCGGCAGCGTGCGCGGCCAGCGAGTGACTTCGCTCGGCGTCGAGCATTTCGGCCAGACCGGCAGCATCCAGGAGCTCTATCGCCATCACGGCCTCGACGCCAATGCCATCCTGCATGCCGCCCAGGCCCTGTCGCCGGGGCGGCCGATCCGCAACCGCAGGGAACTCGCGCCGGCGGAGTAGGCGCTGCTTACCCTCCCCCTCCAGGGGAGGGTAGAGAAGCCCGTCGCGTCTCCTCCCCGGGGATTGCCACGAATCCCCAGCCTTGCGAGATTGAAGCTCTCGCAAGGGTAGCCCGATGTCCTCCTCCGTCCTGCGCGTCGCCACCTTCAACACCCAGTTGCTGGCGAGGCCCGGCGTGCGCTTTCACGAGCAGCCGCCCTACTCACCCGAAGAATATGAAGCCAAGACCGCTTTCATCGGCGGGCTGCTCGAACGCGGCCAGGTCGATCTCGCCGGCTTCCAGGAAGTATTCCACGAGGAAGCCCTGCGCGAGGCGGTCTGGAAGGCGCCGCGTCTTCAGGGGGCAACCGTCAATGCGCCGCTCGCCGATGACGACGGACCCAAGACCCCGGATGGAGCACTCAATGCGCCGCGGGTCGGGCTGGCGAGCCGGCTCCCCGTGCTCAAGGTCGAATCGATCGCAGCCTTTCCACCCGGCCTCGGCCAGGGCTTTGCCGTCAGGCGCGACGAGAACGGGCGCCAGCAGGCCGTCCCGGTCGGCATCAGCTTCTTCGAGCGTCCGGTCCTGCGGGCCGAGGTGCTGCTGCCCGACAGCGTACCGCTGACCGTCTATGTGGTGCACCTCAAGTCGCGTCGGCCCGTGGTGCTGGAGGATGAGGACCGGCGTGATCCGGCCGTGCGGGCACTCGCCGTAGTGCGGGCGCTGCTGCAGCGCGGCGCCGAGGCCGCGGCGCTGAGAGTGATGCTGTCGCGGGAGATGGCAGGGCGGGGCACCGAACCCCGCCCGGTGATGGTGCTGGGCGATCTCAATGACGAACTCACCAGCGTGACCACCGAACTCATCCGCGGCGAGCAGCCGCTGCCCGAGAGCCTGAAGCCGCTGATGGCCGATCCCGGCGACTGGCAGCGCAAGAACCGCCGCCTGTGGGACCTGCATCTCTATGCCGCCTCCGACCAGCAGGCCATGCACATCAAGGGAACCACACTCTATACCCACATCCATTTCGGCGATTATCAGGTGCTGGACCACATCCTGTTCAGCCAGGAGTTCCACAACCGCAATCCGCACCGGATCGGCGATTTCCGCTATCTGCAGGTCTATAACGACCATGTCGTCGACACGCATATGACCGACATGACCCGCAATGTCCGCACCGCCAGCGATCACGGCGTGCCGGTGGCGGAATTCAACCTGCTCACGGCTGCTTCACGCAAAGTGCTGCAAAATGGCACCAGCAGTGCAGGTAATGTGCCTTCCGGCACCGCCAATGCTTAACTTTTCGCTAAGACTTCCGTAACATCATGGTTACGAAATCGTTTCACAGGCCGAATCGTGACGGGAAAGATCCTCATCGTTCTGCATCAGGAACATTCATCGCCCGGGCGGATCGGGCGCTTTCTGATCGAACGCGGCTATGAACTCGATATCAGGCGCCCTCGTTTCGACGATCCTCTGCCAGAGACCATGCGCGACCATGCCGGGGCCGTGATTTTCGGCGGGCCGATGAGCGTGAACGACCAGGAGGCCTGGATCCGCCGCGAGATCGACTGGATCGGCGTGCCCCTGAACGAAAACAAGCCCTTTCTTGGTGTCTGCCTCGGCGCCCAGATGCTGACGCGCCATCTTGGCGGCCGTGTCTCGCGCCATGAGGGCGGCCAGGTCGAAATCGGCTATTGGCCGATCGAGCCGACGGCGGAAGGCCGTTCCCTGATGTCCTGGCCGAGCCATGTCTATCATTGGCACAATGAAGGTTCGGAGCATGTGCGCGGCACGCGGCTGCTTGCCACTGGCTCAACCTTTGCCAACCAGGCCTTCGCCTGCGGTCGCGCGGCCTATGGCCTGCAGTTCCATCCCGAAGTCACCTATCTGATGATGAACCGCTGGACGACCGGAAGCGAGGAGAGCTTCAAGCTGCCCGGCGCGCAGGATCGCGAGCAGCAATTCTCCGGCCGCTGGCAATATGATCCGGGCATGCAGCAATGGCTGCACGGCTTCCTCGATCTCTGGCTGATGCCGGCCATGGCGATGGCTGCGGAGTGATTTGGAGCGCGGGCTTCCAGCCCGCTCTTGGAAACGCAACGGCTGGGAAGGAAGAGCGGACTGGAAGTCCGCGCTCCATCATCTCCCCAGCTTGGCCAGCGCTTCCGCCGCCAGGCGCTTCGTCAATTCGCCCGCCGAAGATGCATCCCGACCCAGGCGCGCGGCCTGGCCGGACCATAGCGACATGAAGTCGCCGGAGCCCTGCGGCTCGGTTTTGGCCCGCAGCGGCGCCAATGCTCCGCCGGCGAGCGGGAAGGCGGGAGCGAGTTCCGATATCGGGCCGACTTCGCGCATCAGGCGATTGACGATGCCACGGGCTGGCCGCCCCGTGAACAGGTTGGTGAGGGCGGTCTTGTCGGCATCGGGGCTGCGCAGGGCGGCGGCATGCGGGGCAGGCATGCGTGCCTGTGGCGTGAACATATAGGCAGTGCCGATCTGCACCGCAGCGGCGCCCAAGGCGAAGGCCGCAACGATGCCGCGAGCGTCGGTGATGCTCCCCGTTGCGATCACCGGTACCTTCACGGCATCCACCACTTGCGGCACCAGGGCGAAGGTACCGATCTGGGTAGCGATGTCGTCGGTGAGGAAGACGCCGCGATGGCCGCCCGCTTCGAAACCCTGGGCGATGATGGCGTCACAGCCATGATCCTCGAGCCAGCGTGCCTCGTCGACCGTGGTGGCGGAGGAGAGGACCTTGGCACCCGTGGCCCTTACGCGGTCGAGCAGGGTTTTTTCGGGCAGGCCGAAATGGAAGCTGACGATCGGGGGCCTGAACTCCTCGACGATGGTGCAGAGCTCGTCGTCGAAGGGAGCCCGGTTCGAGCTTGGAATCGGCGCGACTGCATCGATACCCACCTCGCGGTAATAGGGTTCGAGCCGTTTGCGCCAGCCGGCCTCGCGGGCCGGGTCGGGCGTCGGCGAAGTGTGGCTGAAGAAGTTGACGCTGAACGGCTTCGTGATCTGCTGGCGGATGAGGCCGAGTTCGGTGCGGACCTGTTCGGGCGTCAGTGTGGCGCAGGGCAGGGAGCCGAGCCCGCCTGCCTCGCTGACCTCGATCACCATCTCATAATGGCAGGGGCCTGCCATCGGCGCCTGGATGATGGGGATCTCGATGCCGAAGAGCTCCTGAATGCGCTGGTCGGGCCACATCGCCGTTCTCCTTGGTTGGCCTCGCCGCTCCAGGGCGAGAACTAAACTGGAGACAGGCCTATCATTTCATTTTTGAAAATGATAACTGTTTTTTTATTCTCAAAAAGAGAACTAAATTGGATCTATCCTCCCTCGATATCTTCCTTGCCGTTGCCGACGAGCAGAGCGTTACCCGGGCTTCGAACCGTTTGGGACGGGTGCCCTCCAACGTGACCACACGGGTCCGGCAGCTCGAGCAGGAACTGGGCGTGGCGCTGTTCAGCCGGAACGGCAAGCGCATGCGTCTGACCCGGGAAGGACAGGTCTTTCTCACCTATGCCAATCGCCTGATCGCCCTGGCGGACGAAGCCCGCGGCGCGCTGAAGCCATCGGGGCCAGCCGGATCCTTCCGGGTGGGGGCGATGGAGAGCACGGCTGCGAGCCGCCTGCCGCCGGTGCTGGCGAAATTCCACGCCGCCTGGCCCGCCGTATCGCTGCAACTGATCACCGGCGGCACGAAGGGCCTGATCCGCCGGCTGCTCGCGCATGAGCTCGATTGCGCCCTGATCGGGCAGCCGCCCATCGAGGGGATCGACACCGGCTATGATGCCGGGCGGCTCGAAGGCGAACGTGTCTTCACCGAGGATCTGCTGATCGTGCTGCCACCCGGCCATCCGCCGATTGCCAAGGCTGCCGACCTCAGGGTCGACAGCCTTGCCGCCCTCGAGCCGGGCTGTACCTACCGGGCCGTAGCCGAGCATTGGGCGCGCGGCGCCAGGAGGCTGCGCGTGCAGGAGCTGGCCTCCTACCATGCCATGCTGGCGGCGGTCTCGACCGGCAACGCCGTCGGCGTCATGCCGCGTTCCGTGCTCGATCTCCTGCCGGGCGGAAGCGAGGTACAGACCCATCGCCTCGGACAGATCGAAACACTGCTCGTCCGGCGCAGAGGCGAGGCGTCGCCGGCCTTTGAGGCATTCCGGCAGGCGCTTACGGAAGGGTGATTCCGCCCGATGTTGCCGTCAATCCTTCAGGCAGGCCTCTGCCAGCTTCTGGAAGGAGCGGGCGCGGTGGGAGACGGTGTTCTTCTGCGCTTCCGTCATCTCGGCGAAGGTCTTGTCCGAGCCCTCGGGCTGGAACATCGGGTCATAGCCATGCCCGTGTTCGCCGCGGGTCGGCCAGACCAGGGTGCCGTCGGCCCGCCCTTCGAAAGTCTCGGAATGACCGTCGGGCCAGACCACGCTGAGAACGGAGACGAAACTGCCGCGCCGTTGTGCCGGCTCGGTTGCGCCGACGGCGAGCAACTCGTCTTGGGCCCTCTGCATGGCGATGTCCCAGTCGCGGGTCGGACCGGACCAGTCCGCCGTGTAGACGCCGGGCGCCCCGTCCAGGGCCTCGATGCACAAGCCTGAATCGTCGGCGATGGCCGGCAGGCCGGTGGCTTCGAGGGCGGCGAGCGCCTTGATGCGGGCATTCTCGACGAAGGTCGTGCCGGTCTCCTCCGGCACGGGCAGGCCGAGCTGGCCGACGGAGACGACATCCACGCCATAGGGCGCCATCAACGCCTTGAACTCGGAGAGCTTGCCGTTGTTGTGCGTGGCAAGCACCAGCTTGCCGGCGAGGCGGCGGCCCATCACGCCACCGCCTGCTTCTGCAACTCGACCAACTCGCCGATACCCTTGCGGGCCAATGTCAGCATCTCCAGGAACTGTTCCTGGCTGAAGGGTGCCCCCTCGGCCGTGCCTTGGATCTCGACGAGGCCGCCCGAGCCCGTCATTACGAAATTGGCATCGGTCATCGCTTCCGAATCCTCGACATAATCGAGGTCGAGCACCGCCGTTCCCTTCGAGATGCCGCAGGAAATCGCGGCGACATGGTCCTTGATCGGGCTGACGGTGAGCATCTTGCGCTCCATCATCCACTTCACGCATTCCTGCAGGGCCACGAAGCCGCCGGTGATCGAGGCGGTACGGGTGCCGCCATCGGCCTGCAGCACGTCGCAATCGATGGTGATCTGCTTCTCGCCCAGACGCACCAGGTCGACCACGGCACGCAGCGAACGTCCGACCAGGCGCTGGATCTCCTGGGTACGGCCGGATGGCTTGCCGGAGGAGGATTCGCGGCGCGTGCGCTCATGCGTGGCGCGCGGCAGCATGGCATATTCGGCCGTAACCCAGCCCTTGCCGGTGCCGCGCAGCCAGGACGGAGGCTTGTCCTCGAGGCTGGCGGTGCACAGCACATGGGTTTCGCCGAATTTGATCAGGCAGGAGCCTTCGGCATAGCGGGCGACGTTGCGCTCGATCGAAACGGGGCGCAGCTCATCGAAAGCGCGGCGGGAAGGACGCATCGGATTCTCCAAATTTGTGGCCGCCTTGTAGCCCGGCCGGCGTCGCCTGTCACGGTGCCGTGCATATTGCCTGGCAGTGAAAGGCGGCAAGCCGAGACCGGGGCGATGCCGGCATGGCCTCCTCTGAGCGGAAGTAGCCTACCTGGAAGGGTAGGCGGTTGATTCAGAGGAAAATCTCATGAACCATGTTACATGTTACAAAATTTGAAATATGTAATCTCAATTTTTGGCCCATAACTTGTTTGGAGAGGAATGTGCCCATATCTGATATGTCATTGATTGGAAATGATTATCTTGTAGATCTATGCATCTTGAGAGCGCGGGGCGACAGGCGTTTCAACCTGGGATCGCCTATCGCTTGAACCCTGCTTCCAAAGGGGCTATCGGAGGTGGGGAACGAAACTCACCTTTGGCTACAATCTCAGGGACATTACGTTATGGCACGTAGCAAGATCGCTCTTATCGGGGCGGGACAGATCGGTGGCACGCTGGCTCTTCTGGCCGGTCTGAAAGAACTGGGCGATATCGTGCTCTTCGACGTGATGGAAGGCGTACCGCAGGGCAAGGCCCTCGACATCGCCGAGGCTGCCCCGGTCGACGGCTTCGACGTCAAGCTTGCCGGCACCCAGAGCTACGAAGGCATCAAGGGCGCCGATGTGGTGATCGTCACTGCCGGCGTGCCGCGCAAGCCCGGCATGAGCCGTGACGATCTCCTCACCATCAACCTCAAGGTGATGGAGCAGGTCGGCGCCGGAATCGCCAAATATGCCCCGGACGCTTTCGTCATCTGCATCACCAATCCGCTCGACGCCATGGTCTGGGCGCTGCAGAAGTCCTGCGGCCTGCCGGCCAACAAGGTCGTCGGCATGGCCGGCGTGCTCGACTCCTCGCGCTTCCGCCACTTCCTGGCCGACGAGTTCAACGTCTCTGTGGAAGACGTCACCGCCTTTGTGCTCGGCGGCCATGGTGACACCATGGTTCCCTCCGTGCGCTATTCCACGGTGGCCGGCATCCCGCTGCCCGACCTCATCAAGATGGGCTGGATCACGGAAGCGCGCCTTGCCGAGATCGTGCAGCGCACCCGTGACGGCGGCGCCGAGATCGTCAACCTCCTGAAGACCGGCTCGGCCTTCTATGCGCCGGCCGCCTCTGCCATCGTGATGGCCGAGAGCTATCTCAGGGACAAGAAGCGCGTGCTGCCCTGCGCCGCGCATCTCACCGGCCAGTATGGCGTCAACGACCTCTATGTCGGCGTGCCCGTCGTCCTCGGCGCCGGCGGCGTCGAGCGCATCGTCGAGATCCAGCTCGACAAGGAAGAGCGGGCCGGCTTCGAGAAGTCGGTCAATGCGGTGAAGACCCTGGTCGACGCCTGCAAGACCATCGCTCCCTCGCTCGCCTGATCCCCAGAGCAAGCGCGTTCGAACGAAAACGCGTCTTTGGGATTTGGGGAGATTTCATCAAATCCCGAAACGCTTTAGCCAATCTGGAGCTACTGGCCATGAACATTCATGAATACCAGGCAAAGGCGGTCCTGAAGGAATTCGGCCTGCCCGTGTCGAAGGGCGTCCCGGCCTTGACGGTCGAGGAAGCGGTGAAGGGGGCCAAGGAGCTCCCCGGTCCGCTTTACGTGGTGAAGTCGCAGATCCATGCGGGCGGGCGCGGCAAGGGCAAGTTCAAGGAACTGCCTGCCGATGCCAAGGGCGGGGTGCGGCTTGCCAAGTCGATCGAGGACGTGCGTGCCCATGCGCAGGAGATGCTGGGCAACACGCTGGTGACGGTGCAGACCGGCCCGGCCGGCAAGCAGGTCAACCGCCTCTATGTCGAGGACGGCTCCGACATCGAAAAGGAGTTCTACCTCTCGGTGCTGGTCGACCGCGAGACCAGCCGGGTCGCCTTCGTGGTCTCCACCGAGGGCGGCATGGACATCGAGAAGGTGGCCCATGAGACGCCGGAGAAGATCGTGACCTTCTCGGTCGATCCGGCCACCGGGGTGATGAACCATCACGGCCTGGCGGTGGCCAAGGCGCTCGGGCTCTCGGGCGACCTGGCCAAGCAGGCGGTGAGCCTGACCACCAGGCTCTACACCGCCTTCGTGGCCAAGGACATGGCGCTCCTGGAGATCAATCCCCTGATCGTCACCAAGGACGGCCAGCTCAAATGCCTGGATGCCAAGATGGGCTTTGATTCCAACGCCCTCTACCGCCATCCCGACATCGTGGCGCTGCGCGACGAGAGCGAGGAAGACCCCAAGGAGATCGAGGCCTCGCG
>NZ_JBFNQD010000027.1:0-56952 GCF_040797145.1 Labrys neptuniae
TCGTCACTCTCAATGCCATCGTGCGAGATCAGACCCCCTTCAAGGCATGACACTCGCTCAACTACAGTTGCCGGAATTCGCCAGCGTATCAAAAGGCGCTCAGGCGGACGCCAGCATAGACGCCCAGCCCCGGCTGCTCGAAACCGACCGGGGTTTCGTAACGACGGTCGAACAGATTGTCGACGCGGGCGAACACGCTCGCGCGCTCGTTGAGCTTGTAGTCGGCCGCCAGATTCACCGTCGCATAGCCGGACGCCTTCAGACGCGGGACCGAGAAGCTGCGATTGCCGTCGATCCAGGAACCGACATAGAGCAAGGTGGCCGATAGATTGAGCGCCTCCATCGGCGACCAGGCGACCTGAAGGCTTGCCTTGTGCTTGGGCCGCCGCAACAGGCTGAGTTCGGTGACGTCGTTGCGAGCAATGGTGAAGGTGTAGTCCCCCCTCAACGATACCTGCTCGTTTACCCGGACCGAGACGAAGGATTCGTTGCCATAGGTCGTGGCGCGGCCAACATTCACATTGGTGGTGAAGGTCTCGTTGTAGTCGATCAGGTTGCGGATGCGGTTGTAATAGAAGGTAGAACCGATGCGCAGGCGATCTCCCCACAGAGGCTGCTCGAAGCCGAGGTCGTAGCCGCTGCTTTCTTCGGGCTTCAAATTGCGGTTGGCATAGAAGAAGGGTGTATAATCGCGATAGAGCTGGCTGAGGGTCGGCGCCTTGAAGCCGGTGCCGTAGCTCGCACGCAGCACCGTACCGGTCGCCGCGATGGTATAGGCCGGCGCGATGCGCCAGGTGAGACGGCCGCCAAAATCATCGTTGCGGTCGTAGCGCAGGTTCGAGGTGAGATAGAAATTCTCGAACCAGTTGGACTGAATCTGGGCAAAGACCGCCGAATTGCCGCTGGAGGCGGTAAGATCCTCGGTCTGGAGGCGATAATTTTCTCGTTCCAGCCCGAAAGTGACCTTGTGCGCGTCGGTAAGGGCGATCTCCTGGCGCAGGTCGAACTTCAGGCGCTCGCCGATGCTGGTGGAGGGCGGCGTCATGTTCTCCGGCGAGGGCACGCTGCGGCGGCGATCCCTGAGATAGTCGACACCCAGGACGGTGCGATAGCGCTCGTCGAGCGAGTGCCAGACCACCTCGCCGCGCGTGAGCAGCAGGTCTTCGGTCTGCGAGCTGTGCAGGGCATTCGGTCCGGTGAAGGAATCGCCGGTGAACAGGAGTTTCGAATCCGAATAGCGCGCGATCAGGCTGGCGCTGAGACTGTCGCTGAAATCTGCCCCGAGTCTGGCCGAGTAGACGGTGTTGTCATAGAGATTGCCGATGGCCCGCTGGCCCGGCGGCAGCAGGGCGACCGGCGTCACCGGCGTGTCCGTGGCGCGGAAATGGTCGATGCCGAAGGCATAGTTGAAGATCGAGTGCGAGCCGCTCAGGCCGATGCGCTGGTTGAAGGTGCCGAAGGAACCGCCTTCCAGCAGGGCCGTCAGTTTCGGCGTCCCCGATCCCTTCCTGGAGGTGATGGCGATCACACCGCCGATCGCATCGGCACCATAAAGGCCGCTTTGCGGGCCGCGCAGCACCTCGATCCGCTCGACATCGCCGGCCAGCAATTTGCCGAAATCGAAGGCGCCGTTGGGATTGCCGGGATCGCCGACATCGATGCCGTCGACCAGCACCTTGACGTGATTGGCGTTGGTGCCGCGCATGAAGACCGCGGTCTGGCTGCCCGGGCCGCCCGCCTGCACCACATTGAGGCCGGGCACGGTGGCCAGCACGTCGCTCACCGTGCGGCGCTGCGCCTTCTCGATCTCCTCGGCCGTGACGACCGTGACGGTGCTGCCGAGTTGGTTGGCGGGCGTGGGCGCTCCCGTCACGACGACGGGATCGAGTTCGATCGGTTCTTCGGCGCCTGCCGGCTGCGCCTGGGCGGGAAGGATCGACAAAACGGCAAGGGAGGCAAAAAGCCCAAGCCCGATGGCGGGCAGCTCGGCTACAGGGAAACGGTTGATCACGTCAGACCTCGTCGCGACGTCCAGTGGCCGTCACCGCGAGGAGGCCCATACCACAGCGTCTACGGACGCGAACGGTTCGGCTTCCATCGGAACACCCCGCCCGATGTCTTCACGCGTGACCACGGCTGACGGCAGGTCTCCTGGCTGGCGGATCGCCGTTTCCTGCCGCCTTCCCGGATCGCGATCCAGTGGCCGTACTGGCAGGAACTCACCGCTCACAGTTGCGGGGGCAGCCGCGCTTCGGGCGTATCCGCCCTCGTCGCGTTCCCATTTGATCCTCGAAAGGAACCGTCCCCTGACGCCGTAGTGGGGTTGGACACCATGGTCAAGCAGCAACGACAAGACATCCCCACATAAACATGTCTTTATATCTCTCTTGACTTCCGAGACGCCTTGTCGTTTGGTGTCGCGGTCGAGGTTCTTCCATTCTCGCAATGGAAGCTAAGAGGGAAGCCGGTGCGATGCCGGCGCTGCCCCCGCAACTGTAGACGGCGAGAGCTTGCCTCATCATGCCACTGCCTGCCCCGCGCAGGTGGGAAGGCAGGCAGGTTCGGTGAGCCGTGAGCCAGGAGACCTGCCCCGACGAATGTAAACGTCCTCGGGCGGGGTGTCCCGGTGGTTGCATGACAGAGCCGGTGTCCCTGGCCGCGTCAGGCGCTCCCGTACGGCCTTTGCCCCCAGTTCTCATGGGGTCTGCCGATGTTCAAGCTTCAAACTGCCATCATGCGTTACGATGCCGTCGATCCGGCTGTCCGACGACGAATGCGTTGCGGCGTGCCCTGACCGCACGCCGCCTCTCCGCCTCGACCCATTCACTCATCGCGAACCGGGACCGCAAAGGTCACCGGCCGGAGACACGCATGTCCATTCCCATTTCGACGCTCGGCACGCCACGCATCGGCCCACGCCGCGAACTCAAGACGGCCCTGGAGGCCTTCTGGGCCGGAAAGCAGGACGAAACCGCCCTGCTCTCGACGGCAGCCCAGCTGCGCGCCAGCAACTGGGCCCGGCAGAGCCTCCTCGGCGTCACCCATATCCCCTCCAACGACTTTTCGCTCTACGACCAGGTTCTCGACATGAGTGCGACGGCCGGCGTCATTCCCCGCCACTATGGCTGGGAAGGCGGCCCCGTTCCGCTTTCGACCTATTTCGCCATGGCGCGCGGCAGCCAGGGCCGTAACGATCGTGGCCATGACGATCGCGACCATGCGGGCTGCAGCCATGGCGGCCATGGCGGCGGTGTCCCCGCTCTCGAGATGACCAAATGGTTCGACACCAACTATCACTACATGGTCCCCGAATTCCGTCGCGGCCAGGCCTTCGAACTGGCCTCGGCCAAGCCCATCGACGAATTCAGGGAGGCCGCAGCGCTCGGCTTCCACACCCATCCCGTGCTGATCGGGCCGGTGACCTATCTGCTGCTCGGCAAGAGCAAGGATACGGACCTCGATCCTCTCGCCCTTTTGCCAGGGCTCCTGCCCGTCTATGCCGAGATCCTGCGCAGGCTTGCCGCTGAGGGCGCGGACTGGGTGCAGTTCGACGAGCCCTGCCTGGTACTCGATCTCGACGAAAGGACGCGAAAGGCGCTGCGCCACGCCTATGACGTTCTCACCGGCGCCGTCTCCGATCTGAAGATTATGATCGCGACCTATTTCGGCGGCCTCGGCGACAATCTCGACTTGGCACTCGGCCTGCCCAGCGCCGGCCTGCATCTCGATCTCGTCAGGGCGCCCGCGCAGTTGCGACAGGCGGTCGAACGGGCACCGGCGGACAAGGTGCTGTCGCTGGGCGTGATCGACGGGCGCAATGTCTGGCGGAGCGACCTGACCGCCTTGCTGGATCGCATCGAGCCGGCAGTTGCAGCCCTCAGGCCCAACCGCGTCGTCCTCGCCCCGAGCTGTTCCCTGCTCCACGTTCCCTACGATATCGAGGCCGAGAGCGCGTTCGATCCCGAACTTCGCAGCTGGCTGGCCTTCGCCGTCCAGAAGATCGGCGAGCTGAAAACCTTGTCGACAGCCCTGGTCGACGGGCGGCGGGCCGTCGCTGATGAGCTTGCCCAATCGGACGCGGCAGCTGCGGCCCGCCGCATATCCGCCCGTATACATGATACTGGCGTCGCTGCCCGAATGGCTGAGCTCACACCGGCCATGGGCGAGCGGCAACATCCCTATCCGCTGCGCCGCCGGGCCCAGGAGTGGCTCGGTCTGCCGCCCTTCCCCACCACGACCATCGGCTCCTTCCCGCAGACCGGCGCCGTGCGCAAAGCGCGCGCCGACCATGCCAAGGGCCTGATCGGCGATGCCGATTATTACGACTTCCTGCGCGAGGAGACCAGGCAGGCAATCGCCTGGCAGGAGAAGATCGGCCTCGACGTGCTGGTGCATGGCGAATTCGAACGCAACGACATGGTGCAGTATTTCGGCGAGCAACTGGCCGGCTACGCCTTCACCCGACATGGCTGGGTCCAGAGCTATGGCTCGCGCTGCGTGCGCCCGCCGATCATCTATGGCGATGTCTCGCGTCCTCGGGCCATGACGGTGGAATGGGCCCGCTTCGCACAATCCCTGACCAAGCGCCCGGTCAAGGGCATGCTGACCGGACCGGTCACCATGCTGCAATGGTCCTTCGTGCGGGACGACCTCGAGCGCGAGCAGGTCTGCCGGCAGATCGCCCTCGCCTTGCGCGACGAGGTCGGCGATCTGGAACGGGCCGGTATCCGCATCATCCAGATCGACGAGCCGGCCATTCGCGAAGGCCTGCCGCTCAGGCACGCCGAAAAGGAGGCCTATCTCGCCTGGGCCGTCGCCTGTTTCCGTCTCGCCGCCTCGGGGGTCGACGATGCCACGCAGATCCATACCCATATGTGCTATTCGGAATTCAACGACATCATCCATGCCATTGGCGGCCTGGACGCGGACGTGATCTCGATCGAGACTGCCCGGTCCAGAATGGAGCTGCTCGATGCGTTCCGAGCCTATCGCTACCCCAATGAGATAGGGCCCGGCGTCTACGACATCCACTCGCCCCGCTGCCCCACCGTGGCTGAAATGCGCGACCTCCTCGCCAGGGCGCAGGAGCGGATCGCCGGCGACCAGCTCTGGGTCAACCCCGATTGCGGCCTGAAAACCCGTGGCTGGGACGAAGTCCGCCCCGCCCTCGTCAACATGGTTGCCGCCGCCCGTATACTTCGTGAAGAGATCGCTCCAGCGAGAGTGGCGACATCCGCCTGAAAAAGTATGCCGGGGCATGAATTTTGTGCCCCGGCATCCTCTGTCCCCATTGAACAAAAGGGCGATACACACCATCTATTGACACATAGACACCAAAGCATACTAGATACGGTATTCACAGGTCGCCGGATTCGCCTCCGGCGCTAAGAGGGAATCCGGTAGGCCTTAGGGCAAAGCCGGGGCTGCCCCCGCAACTGTAAGCGGAGAGCGGCTGTCGATTGGCCACTGGCCGAGAGGTGGGTTTACCCCGCCCTCCCCGGGAAGGCAGGCAGTCCGCAACGACCCGCGAGCCAGGAGACCTGCCTGTGGATGCGTATCGTTTCCTCGGGCGGGGTGCCCCGACGGATCGCCTTGCTCGCGGCGCATCATCCTGCGTCGGCGCGGAATGCGCTCCTCGGCCCAAGCCTCCAACATATTGGGGTTTGCCGAATGTCTCTTGATCTCGAAACTGCCACGACCACAAAGACGCCTTTTCCGGCTGCCGGCGCCGACAGGGCGAAGCCGGCCTCGGAACCGGGCTACCAGGTCATCCGCCGCAATGGCAGCGTCACGCCTTTCGATGCCTCCAAGATTTCGGTGGCCCTGACCAAGGTCTTTCTCGCCGTCGAAGGCCATTCGGCCGCCGCCTCGCGCCGAGTGCATGACATCGTCGCCGACCTCACCGCCCAGATCGTTGCCGGCCTGACCCGCCGTGCCGACACCGGCCGAACCTTCCATATCGAGGATATCCAGGACCAGGTGGAACTCGCTTTGATGCGCGGCGAGCACCCCAAGGTGGCGCGCGCCTATGTGCTCTATCGCGAACAGCACGCCCAGGAACGAGCCCTGGAGCGCGCCGCCAAGGCGGAGGCACAGGCCGGCACTACCCCTGCTTTGCGCATGAAGACGGCGGAGGGTTCCCTGCTGCCGCTCGACCACGCGCGCCTCGCCGCCCTGGTGCTCGAAGCCTGTGCAGGCCTTGCCGACACCAACGCCGAAACGGTGCTGAACGAGACGCAGCGCAACCTCTATGACGGCATCAGCCAGGACGAACTGGCGCTGGCGCCGATCCTCGCCGCCCGCACCCTGATCGAGACCGAACCCGATTATGCCAAGGTCAGCGCCCGGCTGCTCAACGACAAGCTGCGCCGCGAAGCCCTCAGTTTCGTCGCGGGCCGTCCCGACCAGGCGACGCAGGCCGAGATGGCGAGCCGCTATGCCGAATATTTCCACGATTATGTCCGTGTCGGCATCGCCAACGAACTGCTCGATCCGGAACTCGGTCGCTTCGACCTCGCCCGCCTTGCAGCCTCCCTCAAGCCCGAGCGCGACTTGCAGTTCGACTATCTCGGCCTGCAGACCCTTTACGACCGTTACTTCCTGCATGTGCGGGGCACGCGCTTCGAGCTGCCGCAGGCCTTCTTCATGCGCGTGGCCATGGGCCTGGCCCTACGCGAGATCGACCGGGAAGCCCGCGCCATCGAGTTTTACGATCTTCTGTCCTCCTTCGACTTCATGGCCTCGACGCCCACCCTGTTCAATTCCGGAACGCTGCGCGCCCAGCTCTCCTCCTGCTTCCTGACCACCGTGTCCGACGACCTCGAAGGCATCTTCAAGGCGGTGAAGGACAACGCGCTGCTCGCCAAATATTCCGGTGGCCTCGGCAATGACTGGAGCAATGTGCGTGGGCTCGGCGCCCATATCAAAGGCACCAATGGCGAAAGCCAGGGCGTGGTGCCCTTCCTCAAGGTCGCCAACGATACCGCCATCGCCGTCAACCAGGGCGGCAAGCGCAAGGGCGCGGTCTGCGCCTATCTAGAGACCTGGCATGTCGACATCGAGGAGTTCCTCGATCTGCGCAAGAACACGGGTGACGACCGCCGCCGCACCCACGACATGAACACCGCCAACTGGGTGCCGGATCTGTTCATGGAACGTGTGGAGCAGGATGGCCCCTGGACCCTGTTCTCACCGGACGAAACGCCGGATCTGCACGATCTCTACGGCCCCGCCTTCAAGGCCGCCTATGAGGCGCATGAGGCACGCGCCGCGCGCGGCGAGCTGAAGGTCTCCAGGCAGGTCCGTGCCCAGGATCTATGGCGCAAGATGCTGACCATGCTGTTCGAGACCGGGCATCCCTGGATCACCTTCAAGGATCCCTGCAATATCCGCTCGCCCCAGCGTCACGTCGGGGTGGTGCACTCCTCGAACCTGTGCACCGAGATCACGCTGAACACCTCCCATGACGAGGTTGCCGTGTGCAATCTCGGCTCGGTCAACCTCGCTGCCCATGTCGATGCCAGGGGCCTGATGTTCGACAAGCTCAGGGCGACGGTGACGACGGCGATGCGCATGCTCGACAACGTCATCGACATCAATTTCTACACCATTCCCGAGGCACGGCGCTCCAACCTCAGGCACCGGCCCGTCGGCTTGGGCATCATGGGCTTCCAGGATGCGCTGCAGACCCTGCGCCTGCCCTACGCCTCCGAAGCCGCCGTGCGGTTCGCCGACGAGAGCATGGAAGCCGTATCCTTCCACGCCATCTCGGCCTCGACGGATCTGGCGGCCGAGCGCGGTCGCTATCCCAGCTTCGAGGGCTCGCTGTGGTCGCAGGGCATCCTGCCGATCGACTCGGTGGGCCTGCTGGCCGAAACGCGCCAGGGCGCAAGCTTCGACGTGAGCTCCACCCTGGCCTGGGACGCGTTGCGCCAGCGCGTGAAGACGGTCGGCATGCGCAATTCCAACACCATGGCGATCGCGCCGACGGCGACGATCTCCAACATCTGCGGCGTCTCGCAATCGATCGAGCCGGCCTATCAGAACCTCTTCGTCAAATCGAACATGTCGGGGGATTTCACGGTGGTGACCTCGGCCCTGGTCCGCGATCTCAAGACGCGCGGCCTGTGGGACGAGGTCATGATTTCCGATCTCAAATATTTCGATGGCTCGCTCGGACAGATCGATCGCATCCCCGAGGATCTGAAGGCTCTCTATGCCACCGCTTTCGAGATCGACACGGCCTGGCTGATCGAAGCCGCGGCGCGGCGGCAGAAATGGATCGACCAAGCCCAGTCGCTCAACCTCTACATTGCCAATCCCTCCGGCAAGAAGCTCGACACGCTCTACCGCCTGGCCTGGAAGCGTGGCCTGAAGACGACCTATTACCTGCGCTCGCGCTCGGCCACCCATGTCGAGAAATCGACGCTGAAGGGCACCGACGGCAAGCTCAACGCCGTCTCCGCCACGGTGCCGCAGGCGGCCGCGCCGATCCTGATCGAGGCTCAGCCGGACCTGGCTGCATCGGAAGCCTGGGGCAAGGCCTGCTCCATCCACGATCCCGATTGCGAGGCGTGCCAGTGAGCCGAGAACAGGGTGGAATGCGCTCCAAGAGTTCGTCCGCCAATAAGTGCCTCGAATTGGCTCGACCTTTGTCATTGCCGGGCTTGACCCGGCAATCCAGTTCCCTCCTCCGGACGACGAAGTGCGGTTCCTGGATGCCCGGGTCAAGCCCGGGCATGACAAAGGTGCCGCTTCAGTTACTTCCGGACAATGTCTCCGATGAGAAGAAAACGATGACGATGCTCGACTGGTCCGAACCCACCTCGCCCGCAAGCCAGCTTCCCCTGCCGCAGGGCGCGGCAGATGCAACCGGCCTTGGCGCCATCGACCGCAAGGGCGGCCGCGTCACGGTCGACGAGAAGCGCATGATCAATGCCCGTGCCGACGTGAACCAGCTGCTGCCGCTCAAATACAAATGGGCGTGGGAGAAATATCTCGCCGGCTGCAACAATCACTGGATGCCGACCGAGGTCTCGATGCAGGCCGACATCGCGCTGTGGAAGTCGCGTGACGGCCTGACCGAGGACGAGCGGCGCATGCTCAAGCGCAATCTCGGTTTCTTCGCCGCCTCCGAGAGCCTGGTCGCCAACAACATCGTGCTGGCGATCTACCGCCACCTCACCAATCCCGAATGCCGGCAATATCTGCTGCGCCAGGCTTTCGAGGAGGCGGTGCACACCCATACCTTCCAATACATCGTCGAGAGCCTGGGGCTCGACGAGGGCGAACTCTTCAACATGTATCGCGAGGTCCCCTCGATCACCGACAAGGCCGCCTGGGCGCTCAAGCACACCCAGCATCTCGACGATCCCGATTTCAAGACCGGCACGCCGGATGCCGACCAGGCCTTCCTGCGCGACCTCGTCGCCTTCTACGTCATCTTCGAGGGCATGTGGTTCTATACCGGCTTTGCCCAGATCCTCTCGCTCGGCCGGCGCAACAAGATGGTGGGGATCGCCGAGCAGTATCAATACATCCTGCGCGACGAGAGCATCCATCTCAATTTCGGCATCGACGTGATCAACCAGATCAGACATGAGAACCCGCATCTGTGGACGCTGACCTTCCAGGCCGATCTGCAGCGGATGATCCGCGAGGCCGCCGAGCTGGAAGCCGCCTATGGCCGGGATACCATGCCGCGCGGCTTTCTCGGCCTCAACGCGGTGTCGTGCGAACAATATATGCGTTTCATCGCCAACAGGCGCTGCGCCCAGCTCGGCCTCATGCCGGTATTTCCTGATGTCGAGAACCCCTTCCCCTGGATGAGCGAGGCGATGGACCTGAAGAAGGAGAAGAACTTCTTCGAGACGCGCGTCATCGAATATCAGAACGGCGGTGCGCTGAGCTGGGATTGATGGCGGGCATTCAAGGAGCAGGCCATTGGGCAGGAATTGCATTCCCTTGTCGTCGGGCGCGCGCTGCCCCTCACCTTACCTCTCCCCGTAAGAACGGGGCGAGGGGGCGCACGCGTAGCGAATAGTCTTCAAAACTCTCATCTCGCTCTGCCGGTGGGCGAGATGACGGGTTTTCGGCATTAAACTCGACGCCGGAGTCTCCTCGCCCCGTTCTTACGGGGAGAGGTAAGGTGAGGGGCAGCGCTACCGAGAATAATTTCATTCGCGCTTAAGCACCGCGCAAATACCTCGAAAAGAGCGTGATTGGTTGCTTTGTCGTTCCCCGCCGCGCGGGGGATGATGGACATTCGGTGTCCCCTTCCCGACCTGCCTCTCCAAGCCCTCGACAACAATGTCCTGAACACACCATCATCCGTCGCATCGTCTCTAGTCGGCGCGCCGACTCGATGTATTCTAATCCTCATTCGAGGTGCCGGTCCGCTCCCAAGGCGGCCCGGAGAATTGGGAAGCCGGTCCAAATCCGGCGCTGCCCCCGCAACGGTAGAGGAGAAGATCGCGGCAGGTGCCACTGGGTCGGGAAGACCTGGGAAGGCGTCGCGATCGGGCCGGAAGGCCGCTCCTGAGCCCGGAAACCAGCCCCGATGAAAACCGACGGACGCGGTGGGCGTTCCGGAAGGAGGTTCGGCTGTGCCTTTTCACCGGCGCAGACCGCCGGGCCGCTTTCCCCTCCCGCCGTCAAGTCAACGCATTGGTTGTCACGCGGGATTTTGACATGACAGCGCATCAGGACATGCTGGGCCGTCTCCGGACCCATCAGCCGGGCACGACACTCGAGGGCAAATTCTACACCGACCCGGAATTCTTCCGGCTGGATATGGAGAACATCTGGTATCGCGAATGGCTGTTCGCGGGCCATGACTGCGAGCTCGGCAAGCCGGGCAGCTATTTCACCCTCCAGGTCGGCGATTATCCGGTGATCGTGCTGCGCTCCGGCGACGGCGCCATCCGCGCCTTTCACAATTCCTGCCGGCACCGCGGATCGCGCCTGTGCGCAGCGGCAAGCGGCAGTGTCGCCAAGCTGGTCTGCCCCTATCATCAATGGACCTACGAACTCGACGGCCGCCTGCTGTTCGCCCGCGACATGGGGCCGGGCTTCGACGCGACGCAATACGGGCTCAAGCCGGTCCATTGCGAGAGCGTGGCCGGCTACATCTGGATCTGCCTCGCCAAGGAGGCGCCGGATTTCGAGACCTTCCGGGCCGGCGCCATGCCCTATCTGGCACCGCATGGCCTGAAGAACGCCAAGGTCGCCTTCGAAAGCACCATCGTCGAAAAGGGCAATTGGAAGCTGGTCTGGGAGAACAACCGCGAATGCTATCATTGCGCGGGCAACCATCCCGAACTCTGCCGCACCTTCCCCGAGGCCCCGACCGTAACGGGCGTGCAGGGCGCCGACAAGGATCCGCTCATCGGCCAGCATTGGCGGCGCTGCGAGGAAGCCGGCCTGCCCAGCACTTTCAGCATTTCCGGTGACGGCCAGTTCCGCATGGCGCGCATGCCGCTGTTGCGCAATGCCGTCAGCTACACGATGTCCGGCAAGCCGGCCGTGCAGCGCCCCCTCAGCCCAACGATCGAGGAAGGCAATATCGGCGCCCTCCTGCTCTTCCACTATCCCACCACCTGGAACCACGTGCTGGGCGACCATGCCGTGAGCTTCCGCGTGCTTCCGATCGGGCCGAGGGAAACCCAGGTCACCACCAAATGGCTGGTGCACAAGGATGCGGTCGAAGGGGTCGACTATAATCTCGATGAACTCACCCATGTCTGGCAGATGACCAACGACCAGGACCGCCAGATCGTCGAGGAAAACCAGCTCGGCGTCTCCTCGCCCGTCTACACACCCGGCCCCTACGCCCCCGAACACGAGGGCGGCGTGATGCAGTTCGTCGAATGGTATCGCAACGCCATGGAAGCGGCGCTGGGTAATGACGGCGTCCGCCTGCGCAGCGTGGCCTGAGGCCTTTTCACCCTCCCCTGGAGGGGGAGGGTCGGACGAAGTCCGGGGTGGGGTGAGAAACACAGCAGCCGACGAAAACACCCCACCCCGACGCTTCGCGTCGCCCCTCCCGCTCCAGGGGAGGGTGTTAGCAAAACCGATATATACAGGGGTAGACACCATGCCGACGTCCTCCGCAGCCCTGGCGAAATTCAGGCATATCGACGAAACGCCGCCCTGGAACGATCAGAGCCAGGCACTCGAATGCGTTTCGATCATCCATGAGGGCCGCGATGTCGCGACCTTCACCTTCCGCGCCGCCGAACAGGGGTGGTTCCGCTACGAGCCCGGCCAGTTCATCACGCTGGAGATCCCGGCCGAGGCCGGGCCGGTGCTGCGCACCTATACGCTGTCGTCGAGCCCTTCCCGCCCGCTTTCGATCAGCGTCACCGCCAAGGCGCAGGCCACCAGCATCGGCACGCGCTGGATGCTGGACAACCTCAAACCCGGCACGCGGTTGAAGGCCTACGGCCCGCTCGGCGAGTTCAGCTTCTCTCGTCATCCGGCCGAAAAATACCTCTTCATCTCGGCCGGCTCGGGCATCACGCCGATGATGTCGATGACCCGTTTTGCCGAAGACCACGGCGCCGCCACCGATATCGCTTTCGTCAACTGCGCACGCCGGCCCGGCGAGATCATCTTCCGCCAGGAACTGGAACGCATGGCCGGACGCATGCAGCGCCTCCGCCTCGCCTGGATCGTGGAAGAGACCGAGGCCCATGAAGCCTGGACCGGCTTCCAGGGTCGGCTCAACGCCCCGGCCCTACGCCTGATCGCACCGGATTTCCGCGAGCGCGAAGTGTTCTGCTGCGGCCCCGCGCCCTTCATGGCAGCGGTCAAGGACATGCTCGAAGCCAATGGCTACGACATGCGCCGCTATCATGAAGAGAGCTTCCAGCCGGCCGAAACGCCAATGGAGGAAGTCGGTGCGGACGAGGCCCTTGCCGGCGAAGCCAGCGTGGCCTTCACCAAATCCGGCATCGAGGTGCCGGCCTCCAGCCGCGACACCATTCTCCAACTCGCCCGTGGCGCCGGCCTCAACATTCCGACCGGCTGCACCATGGGCCTGTGCGGCACCTGCAAGGTGCAATGCCTGTCGGGGGAGACCGCGATGACCCATCAGGGCGGCATTCGCGAGGAGGAAATCGCCGCCGGCCTGGTGCTGGCTTGCTGCACCAGGCCGCTCGGCCGCGTCGAGATCGAGGCCTGAGATGACGATCGCCGCGCAGAACACCGTCGATGTCGACGCCGCCATCGTGCACTCCATCCTGCGGGCCACTCGGGATGATGGCCCCGTCATGCCCGAGGAGCGGGCCCGTACCCTCCTGCTGGCCTGGATCCTCAGCCGTGAAGACGGCGCGGACCTGGCCAGGGAAGCCGCCGATTTGAAAGTCCTGCTGCTCGAGGCCTCGACATCGGACAATCCGCTGCTGCCGCATCTGAGCAGCCTGCTCGACGAGGTGCGCGATCATGCCGGCCGGCGACGGGGCCGGCGACGTTTGCGGGCGGATGCCTGAAGAAGCGGACGAGACGTCCGCGGTCCCAGCCGAGGCGTTTCCCGCATGATACCGGACAGCATAGCGCTTGCTTTATGCTAGATAGAAGAGGTGCTGTCATTCCCGGCGCCGCCGCAGGCGGTGGGAAGGGAATCCAGGGCCGAGGCATGTCGCTCACAGCCCCTGGATCCCCTTCCCTCGCTTCGCTCGCCGGGGATGACAGGCCCGTCTTTCTAACCGGGTACGACACCTGCATTGTCTGCACCGGAGCCGTGGACTCCTGTCTGACCTTCCTATCCATCCCGCAATCCCAGACAGAAAACCGGCGCTTCCAGGACAGTTCACCTTGACCTCGCCTTTCTCGGCGCTATCATATAAGGATATCTTGATATCGTAATTCCGTTATAGGAGCTCGTTATGAGCGCTCCGGTCGAAGCCCTGTTCGCCGCGCCTGCCCAGACCGATCGGGGCGCGGAGATCCTTGCCGCCCTTACCGCCGCCGCGCGGGAGCGCATCCTGATCCTCGATGGCGCCATGGGCACGCAGATCCAGGGGCTCGGCTTCGAGGAGGACCATTTCCGGGGCGAGCGCTTCGTCGGCTGTGACTGCCACCTCAAGGGCAACAACGACCTCCTCACCCTCACCCAGCCTGCGGCGATCGAAGCGATCCACTACGCCTATGCCATGGCCGGGGCCGACATATTGGAGACGAACACCTTCTCCTCCACCTCGATCGCCCAGGCCGATTACGGCATGCAGGAAGCGGTCTACGACCTCAACCGCGACGGTGCGCGCCTTGCCCGCCGTGCCGCTATCAAGGCGCAGCAGCAGGACGGGCGCCGGCGCTTCGTTGCCGGAGCGCTCGGCCCGACCAACCGCACCGCCTCGATCTCGCCCGACGTCAACAATCCCGGCTATCGCGCCGTCAGCTTCGACGATCTCCGCATCGCCTATGCCGAGCAGATCCGCGGCCTCATCGACGGCGGCGCCGACATCATCCTGATCGAAACCATTTTCGACACGCTCAACGCCAAGGCGGCGATCTTTGCCTGCGAGGCAGTGTTCGGCGAAAAGGACGTGCGCCTGCCCGTGATGATCTCGGGTACCATCACGGATCTCTCCGGCCGCACCCTCAGCGGGCAGACGCCGACGGCGTTCTGGCATTCGGTGCGGCATGCCCGCCCCTTCACCATCGGCCTCAACTGCGCGCTCGGCGCCAATGCGATGCGGGCGCATCTCGACGAGATCTCCACCGTCGCCGATACCTTCGTCTGCGCCTATCCCAATGCCGGTCTGCCCAACGAATTCGGCCAGTATGATGAAAGCCCCGAGGCGATGGCGGCGCAGATCGAGGGCTTTGCCCGCGACGGCCTGGTCAACATCGTCGGCGGCTGCTGCGGCTCGACGCCGGAGCATATCCGCGCCATTGCCGAGGCCGTGGGTCGCCACAAGCCGCGCGCCATTCCCGAAGCTGAGCCCAGGATGAAGCTGTCGGGCCTGGAACCCTTCACGCTCGACACCACCATCCCCTTCGTGAATGTCGGCGAGCGCACCAACGTCACCGGCTCCGCCAAGTTCCGCAAGCTCATCACCGCCGGCGACTACGCCACTGCCCTCGACATCGCCCGCGACCAGGTGGCCAATGGCGCCCAGGTCATCGACATCAACATGGACGAAGGCCTGATCGATTCCGAAAAGGCCATGGTCGAGTTCCTCAATTTGATCGCGGCCGAGCCGGACATCGCCCGCGTGCCGGTGATGATTGATTCCTCGAAATTCTCGATCATCGAAGCCGGCCTGAAATGCGTCCAGGGCAAGCCGCTGGTCAATTCGATCTCCATGAAGGAAGGCGAGGAAGCCTTCCTTCATCACGCCCGCCTGGTGCGTGCCTATGGCGCGGCCGTGGTGGTGATGGCCTTCGACGAACAGGGACAGGCCGATACGCTGGAACGCAAGGTCCAGATCTGCACCAGGGCCTACAAGCTGCTGACGCAGGAAGCCGGTTTCCCGCCCGAGGACATCGTCTTCGATCCCAACATCTTCGCCGTCGCCACCGGCATCGAGGAGCATAACGGCTATGGTGTCGCCTTCATCGAGGCGACGCGGCAGATCAGGGAAACCCTGCCCCACGCCCATATTTCGGGCGGCGTCTCCAATCTCTCCTTCTCCTTCCGCGGCAACGAACCCGTGCGCGAAGCCATGCACGCCGTGTTCCTCTACCATGCCATCCAGGCCGGCATGGATATGGGCATCGTCAATGCCGGCCAGCTTGCCGTCTATGAATCCATCGATGCGGAGCTGCGCGAGGCCTGCGAGGACGTGGTGCTCAATCGCCGCGACGACGCGACGGAGCGCCTGCTGGCGCTGGCCGAACGCTTCCGTGGCGCAGGCCCGAAGGAGGCCAAGGTCCAGGATCTCGCCTGGCGGAGCTGGTCGGTGGAAAAGCGCCTCGAACATGCCCTCGTCAACGGCATCACCGACTATATCAACGAGGACACCGAGGAAGCCCGGCTGGCGGCAGAGCGCCCGCTCCACGTCATCGAAGGCCCGCTGATGGCCGGCATGAACGTGGTGGGCGACCTGTTCGGCTCGGGCAAGATGTTCCTGCCCCAGGTGGTCAAGTCGGCCCGCGTGATGAAGCAGGCCGTGGCCGTGCTGCTGCCCTATATGGAAGCGGAGAAGGCAGCCAATGGCGGGCAGGTCCGCCAGAGCGCCGGCAAGGTGCTGATGGCCACCGTGAAGGGCGACGTGCACGACATCGGCAAGAACATCGTCGGCGTCGTGCTCGCCTGCAACAATTACGAGATCATCGATCTCGGCGTGATGGTCCCTTCTGCCAAGATCCTCGAAGTCGCGCGCCAGGAGAAGGTCGACATCATCGGCCTCTCCGGCCTGATCACGCCCTCGCTCGATGAAATGGTGCATGTCGCTGCGGAGATGGAGCGCGAGGGCTTCGACATTCCCTTGCTGATCGGGGGAGCCACCACCAGCCGCGTCCACACCGCCGTGAAGGTGCATCCGCGCTATGACCGTGGCCAGGCCGTCTATGTGACGGATGCGAGCCGCGCCGTCGGTGTGGTCTCCAGCCTGCTCTCGCCGACGATCAAGCCGGGCTATGTCGAGACCGTCCAGGCCGAATATGCCAAGGTCGCGGCCGCCCATGCCCGCAGCGAGGCCGACAAGCTGCGCCTGCCGCTCGCCAAGGCCAGGGCCAACGCCCACAAGGTGGACTGGACCGGCTTCGTCGCCCCCAGGCCGAACTTCCTCGGCACGCGCATGTTCGAGAATTACGACCTCGCCGAACTGGCGCGCTATATCGACTGGACACCCTTCTTCCAGACCTGGGAGCTCAAGGGGCGCTATCCCGCCATCCTCTCAGACGAGAAGCAGGGTGCGGCGGCACGCCAGCTCTTCGACGATGCCCAGGCCATGCTCGCCCGCATCATCGAAGAGAAGTGGTTCCACCCCAAGGCCGTGATCGGCTTCTGGCCGGCCAATGCCGTCGGCGACGATATACATCTGTATACGGACGAGGGCCGCGGCCGGAAACTCGCCAGCCTGCACACCTTGCGCCAGCAGCTCACCAAGCGCGACGGCCGGGCCAACGTCGCCCTCTCCGATTTCGTCGCGCCTGCAACCAGCGGCCAGGGCGACTATCTCGGCGGCTTCGTGGTTACCGCCGGCATGGAAGAGGAAGCGATCGCCCATCGCTTCGAACGTGCCAATGACGACTATGGCTCGATCCTGGTCAAGGCCCTGGCCGATCGCTTCGCCGAGGCCTTCGCCGAACGCATGCATGAGCGCGTGCGCAAGGAGTTCTGGGGCTATGCGGCCGACGAGAACCTGGCCCCCGACGAACTGATCGGCGAGCCCTATCGCGGTATCCGCCCTGCCCCCGGCTATCCCGCCCAGCCCGACCATACCGAGAAGGGCACGCTGTTCCGCCTGCTCGACGCCGAGGCTCGCATCGGCGTGCAGCTGACCGAGAGCTATGCGATGTGGCCGGGCGCCTCGGTGTCTGGGCTCTATTTCGCTCATCCCGATGCCTATTATTTCGGGGTATCGAAGATCGAGCAGGACCAGGTCGAGGACTATGCGGCCCGCAAGGGCATGAGCGTGGAAGAGGTCGAGCGCTGGCTTTCGCCGGTGCTCAACTATGTGCCCGGCGTCAAGGAGGCGGCGGAATAGACCTGGGAGCGCGGGCGTCCTCGCCCGCCCTTGGAAGCGCTTCGCCCTCAGGACGGCAAGAGCGGGCGAGGACGCCCGCGCTCCCAGGAACACCATTGATTTCCAATCACCGCAGGATTAACTCTTCTCCCGTGGTGATTTGGCCGGCCGGCTTGCAGCCACGTTAAACAACTCGCTAAAGGGCCGCTGGATGCATTCCATCCGTGGACCTGTCGCATTGCTTTCCGGCTGGCCCAACGTCGATCGAGTGCAACATGCCTATCAAGATTCCGGATACCTTGCCCGCCTTCTCCACCCTGGTCAGCGAAGGGGTGCGGGTGATGACGGAAACCGCCGCCATCCGGCAGGACATCCGCCCGCTGCAGATAGGCCTGCTCAATTTGATGCCCAACAAGATCCGCACCGAATTGCAGATGGCGCGCCTGGTCGGGGCCACGCCGCTGCAGGTCGAACTTTCGCTGGTGCGGGTCGGCGGCCATCGCGCCAAGAACACCTCGGAAGAGCATCTGCTCGCCTTCTACGAAACCTGGGAAGAAGTACGCGAGCGCAAGTTCGACGGCTTCATCATCACCGGCGCACCGGTGGAGACCCTCCCCTTCGAGGAGGTGACCTATTGGAAGGAGCTCGAGCAGATCTTCGACTGGACCACGACCAACGTGCATTCCACGCTGAACGTGTGCTGGGGGGCGATGGCGGCCATCTGGCATTTCCATCGCATTCCCAAATATGAGCTCACGGAGAAGGCCTTCGGCGTCTACCAGCACCACAACCGCAAGCCTTCCTCGATCTATCTCAACGGCTTTTCGGACGACTTCCACATCCCCGTCTCGCGCTGGACGGAGGTGCGCGGCGAGGACGTGCGCAAGAACGCCGAGCTGGAGATCCTGATGGATTCGGACGAAACCGGCGTTTGTCTCATTCACGAGCAACAAGGCAACCGGCTCTATCTGTTCAACCATGTCGAATATGAATCGACCTCGCTGGCCGATGAATATTTTCGCGATGTCGACGCAGGCGTGCCGATCAAGCTGCCGAAGAACTACTTCCCCTATGACGACCCGTCCTTCCCGCCGCGCAATTTCTGGCGCAGCCACGCCCATCTCCTGTTCGGCAACTGGATCAACGAGATCTACCAGACGACGTCCTACGATCTGAGCGAGGTCGGCAAGGGACGCTGAGGCCTTCCGGGCACAGAGGGCGCCCTGCCCATAGACGCCAACTTGAGGGTCGGGCGAGATGACCGAGCTGGAGATTATGCTCCACGTCCGAGCCCCCTCGCCCCGTTCTTACGGGGAGAGGATAGAGGTGAGGGGCTCCGCAATGCCCGGTTTTTCAAGGTTTGCGCCGCCCCTCGTCCTTACCTTCTCCCCGTTCTTACGGGGCGAAGGAGCGTTTGGCGTCGCAGCTCTCGCCTTAGGTTCGCCTCTATGAGCATTTTGCTCGTTCCCTCCTCCTTCTCGCATCGCATTCAAAGAGCGCCCGAGACGCCCGCGCCCCCGGGAACCTCTCAATCCTTGGCGCGATCGATACGCATCAGCAACTGCTCGGTCTTGGCGTCCTCGATGCGGTTGTGCAGCCGGCCGGCCTCCTGCTGGTCGCGCAGGGTCTTGGTCAGCGTCACGCAGGTCTGGATCAGCATCACCGTGCCCATGGCCAAGTAGGCCTTGATCCAGATGTCGACCGGGATGAACAGGATGCCGAGGCCGACCATGCCGGCAGCGCCCGCGAAGGCGGCATAGGTGAAGGTCATCCAGGCATTGGAGTGCTTGATCAGGTTCGACTGTTCCATGGCATTGTCTCGATTTTCCAAGAATTGAAAGGCAGGAGTTGAAAGGATGCTGGCTCAGGCCGCCTGCGCCGCTCGCGCTTGCAGCCGCGCCAGCACGTCCTCGGCCGTCGTCCGCGTCGTGGGACCGAACCCTGCCGCTTCGAGCTTCTCGGCCGTTGCCGCCGAGCGCGCCTCGGCGTCGAGGGCCTCGAGTTCAACCTCCACATCGTCCTGATGGGCCTGCCGGTGCCTGAGGCGGGCCAGCGTCTTTTCGGCATCGGCGAGAGCCGTACCGGGCGCGGCGGCGGCGAAGCCGGACTTGAGCTTATTCACCGTCTCAGCGGCTGCAGTGATGCGCCTGCCTCGTTCGATTTCGAGAAAGCGGCGCTCGGCTGCCGCCAGCTTCGTGCGCAGCCGTCCCGCCTCTTCGGCGAATGTCGCCTGGGCGGCGGCAATCGTCGCGGCATCGTTCTCAAGATTGGCGATCTCACCAGCGGCCTCGCCCGCCAGGTCGTCACGGCCGCCGCGCAGGGCCTCGATCGTGCGATCGTTGAGATCGGCGATGCGCCGGCGCACCTCGCCGAGCCGCCGCGCCTCGGCCTTGTCCTGGGCGATGGCCACCGCCAAGGCACCCCTTCCCTGTTCGAGGCCGGCCCGAGCATCCCGAATCTGCTGGTCCAGTATCCGCACGGCATTGCGGTCGACGAGATTGTCCTCCGCTTCTGCGGCCGCACCGCGGAACAAGGTCACGATGGTCTTGAACATCACGCTCTCCGTGTTATGAACAATGTTCACAATCCGAACGTTAACCTAACCGTGAACGGCGTTCAAGATAAATTTTGAACAATGTTCAGAGAGGAGTTGCCAGGCATGGCCAAGGCAAGTGCAAGGCGGGAAGAATTACGCGAGAAGCTGATCGAAGCGGCGGAGAAAACCATTGTCACGCAGGGCCATACGGCCTTGAAGGCTCGGGCCCTCGCCGAAGAGGTAGGCTGCGCCCTCGGCGCCATCTATACGGTCTTCCCCGATCTCGCCGCCCTCGTCCTGGCGGTGAATGCCCGCAGCTTCGCTCTGCTCAGCGCCATGCTCGGCCGAGAAGCAGAAGCTGCCGCCGCCGAAGGAGGCAGCCCTCGCGCCATCGCCAATCGCACCTTGATCGCGCTCGCCAACGGTTATCTCGACTTTGCCGCCGAGCATGGCGGGCGCTGGCATGCCCTGTTCGACTTCCGCTTGCCGGACGGCCAGGATCTGCCGGAAGACCATTTGCGCCAGCAGGATGCGCTGTTCCAGCATCTGGAAGCTCCGCTCGCCGTGCTCCAGCCCGGCCTCGCTAGAGACGAACGGGCCCTGCTCGCCCGCTCCCTCTTCTCGGCCGCCCATGGCATGGTACTGCTCGGTCTGGAGGGCAAGCTGGTGCAGTTGCCCCTGCCCTATCTGCGCGAGCAGATCGCGCTGGTGGTCAGCGCCATGGGCCGGGGTCTCGAAGGCGGTTGAGACGCGATCGATAAGAATGGCTGCCATCCACTCAACAAAATCGTTCGTATACGCGCTGCCGGCAATCCCTAACGAGACTGCACCGCCCTGTCGCCGAGAGCCGAAGTAACGGCCCAGGAAAAGCCCGGCGGAATGGTGGTACGGTGGTTCCGGCCGGGCACCACCAGCGAGCGAATGGTAAGGCCTGGAAAACCGCGCGATTTGAGCTGTTTTTCGAACCTCCTGACGTCGCCGACCATGTCCTGGGTGTCGCCGCGCCGGCCCGGGTCGTAGCGGCGAATTTCGTCACCACCGACATAGATCAGGACGTTGGCCTTCAGATCACGGTTCGCCTTGGCATATTTGGCTGCCATCGCCAGGATGGCATGATCGGCAAACCAGAAGGAAGGGCTGCCGAGAATGTAGGACTGGAAGAGGCCGGGCTCGGTCAGCAGGACGCGGGCGCCGAGGAGCCCGCCATAGGAATGTCCCCAATAGAGGCGGCGCTGCACATCGGCGCGATAGGTCTTCTCGATGAAGGCAATGACGGTCTGCTTGAGATAAAGTTGATAGGCCTCGGCCCCGCCATAGCCGGGTTTGTCGGCCACCGGCGTGTAGTCGCGCGCCCGACTGGCGGCAAAGCCTTCGCCCTTGGCGTAGGAAAGACCGACCAGAATCGGCTCCTCGCTCAGCTTGCCTTCGCGATGGAGCGCTCTCACCAGTCTAAGCGCTTCCTGTCGCCGCGGCTCCTTCGTCAGGCAAGTGGAGCCGTCGGAAAGATGCCCGCCATCGGCATAATAGAGCACCGGATAGCGCCTGGCGGGCTTGGCCTCATAATCCTCGGGCAGGGTGACTTCGATGTCGTAGGATCGCCCTGTCGCCGGATCGGGCAAGGAGCGGATCCGGGTGCCCCCCAGGTCGCAGTTCACCGGAGCCTTGTCCCTGGCCTCCACCGGCACCGTCATCGCGCCGAGCAGCGCCACGCCGGCGACGGTCCAAATTTTCATCTGAAAAAACAATGAAATAACACCGAAAACGACAGCTGGACCAATGCTTCACGCTGGCACGGCGAGCCCGACAGTGCAAGCCAGGAAGCGGGGCACTGCCGACACCGCATGCACCGCCAGCCATGGAGCCGTCACTGCGACCGCGGCTCTACGGCTTCATGTTGGACTTCACGGCCTCGACCAATTGCTTCATCGAGAAGGGCTTGGGCAGGAAGGCGAACTCCTCGCCCTCCGGCATGTTCTTGGCGAAGGCTTCCTCGGCATAACCGGAGACGAAGATGATCCGCGTCTTCGACTGGCGCTTGCGCATCTCCTTGAGCAGGGTCGGCCCGTCCATTTCCGGCATCACCACGTCGGAGACGACGAGATCGATCTCGCTCTCGCCCTCGTCGATGATCTGCAGGGCCTCGATGCCGGAGCCGGCCTCGATCACCTCGAAGCCGCGCGCCGCCAAGGTGCGGGCGGAGAGCGCGCGCAGAGCTTCCTCGTCCTCGACCAGCAGGATGCGGCCGCGCCCGGTGAGATCGGTCATCTCCTTGGCCTTGGCCGGCGCCGAACCCGCCTGGTCCGGAGCACTCTCGGCCTCGACGATTGCGGCCTTCGCCGGCTCGACCAGCCGCGGCAAGAAGATCTGGAAGATCGTGCCCTTGCCCTCCACCGAATGGACGAGAATGGAGCCGCCTGTCTGCTTGACGATGCCGTATACGGTCGAAAGCCCGAGGCCGGTGCCCTTGCCGACATCCTTGGTGGTGAAGAAGGGCTCGAAGATCTTGTCGAGCACAGCGGGTGGAATGCCGCTGCCATTGTCCTCGACCTCGACGGTGACATAGTCGGCCGGTGGCAGTTCGCTGCGGTCGAGGGCGCTCGCTTCCGAGATCGGCACATTCCGCGTGCGGATGATCACCTTGCCGCCATCGGCCATGGCATCGCGCGCATTGACGGTGAGGTTCATCACCACCTGTTCGAACTGGTTGACGTCCACCTTCACCGGCCACAGATCGCGGCCATGCACGACCTCCAGCGCGACCTTCTCGCCGAGCAGGCGCCGCAGCAGCATCGACAGGTCCGACATGGCGTCGTTGAGGTTCAGCACCTGCGGGCGTAGGGTCTGACGGCGCGAGAAGGCAAGCAACTGGCGCACCAGATTGGCGGCGCGGTTGGCGTTGCTCTTGATCGCCATGATGTCCTGGAAGGCGGGATCACCGGGCTTGTGGCTGCCGAGCAGGGAATCGGCGGCCAGCATGATCACGCCGAGCACGTTGTTGAAATCGTGCGCCACGCCGCCGGCAAGCTGGCCGACAGCGTTCATCTTCTGGCTCTGGGTGAACTGCTCCTGCAGCGTGCGCTGTTCGGTGGTGTCGATCATGTAGACGATCGCCGCTTCCTTCTCGTTCTCGCCGCGGTCGACGGGCGCGAACCAGAAGCGGGCGGAGCGGCTGCCCTGGCCGACCAGGGAAGCCTCGGCCGGTTCGATGTCGCCCCGGCCGGCCATGGCGAGGCGGGTCAGTTTGCTCAGCCCCTCGCGGTCTCGCTCGATGACGGCCTCAAGCAGGGAATGGCCCGGCGCATCGCCGTTGAGAGACTCCTTGAACAGCCGCATGAACGCTGCATTGGTGCGCACGATCCGGGCATTTTCGTCAATGGTGGCAATGGCCAAAGGCGAATTGTTGAAGAAGCGGGCAAACCGCACTTCCGCCGCCCGCAGACCTTCGGAGACGTCGCCGCCCGGGCCGCGATAGATCACCAGAGTGCGCGACGGGCCGGGCTGGCCGTCGGCGGCGAAGGCGATCTTGTGGAACAGGCGCACGGGCATGATGGTGCCGTTGCGGCGCCGCAAGTCGATGTCGAAGATCTCGGTGCGCACGCTGCCCGGTTCGCTGGCCTGCGTCACCACCAAGGCGCCGGCATTGCCGGGGGCGATGTCGGCCAGCGTCAAACCACCCGTGCCGAACTGGGCAAGGTCATAGTCGAGCCAGCCGGCGAGCGTGGCGTTGAGATAGACGATCTCGCCCGAGGGATCGGCGGAGAAGAAACCGGCCGGCGCGTGGTCGAGATAGTCGATGGCGTGCTGCAGTTCCTGGAAGACGTTTTCCTGGCGCTCGCGCTCGCGCGTGATGTCGGCAACCGTCCAGACCGTCTCGCCCGCGCCGGACGGACGCGCGATCGGACGCACGCGCACACGGTACCAGGAGGCCGTTCCGGAAGGTGGAGCCGAGGCGATGCGAAATTCCTCGGCGAGGCGCTGCCCGGCCCGAGCAGCTTGCGCCAAGCGATAGGTCGCCTCGGAAACGTCGGGGTCTCCGGTGAAAGCCCGCTCCACCGTACGGATATCCTGCTCGCCCATCGCACCGGTCAGCGTTAGATACGCCTCGTTGGCATAGATGATGCGGCCATCCTTGTTGGTGACGAGGATGCCTTCCGGCGAATCGTCGGCAATCAGCTTGGTGAGATCGTTGCGCGCGATCGAAGACTGGCCGAAATGCGCGATTCCCATGGCCCAGGCGAACATGGCGATCACACCGGCCACCGCGAAGACAGCAAGAATGACCGGGCTCGCGATCTTGCCCCAGTCGTAAGGCAGCAATGCCACCCCTATGGCGACGAGGATCAGCATTCCGGCAAGCACCAGCACCCAGAAGATGCCGCTGGGCCGTTCGCTGCGATCGACCGCGGCGCCGCGTGCCGCCGCCTCCTCGCCTTCAGCCATGTTCAACCCCACCGCGCATCGTCAAAGGGCGATTCGCTCCAGCGAACCGCATAATGGTCAGTTTGGCTTAGCAGTTCACATTTCAAAATGTGTTAACCTCGTTGACCAAAAATATCCTGGCCCTTTGCGGCGATTTAGCACCATCCAAAGGTGTGCCGGGCCATGGTGCATCCCAGACGAAACAGCCGAGAGGGAAGAAAAATCCGCCTCTTTTGCGGCATTTCTCCGGTTTTTTAGCCAAATCCAAGGGACAAGCCTCAGTTTAGCGACTTTGCTGTTGATTCTTGCACGTTAACCGTCTTCTAAGAAACCAGCCCGGAAAGAGTACTGGTCGCATCAGGCTGCCATCCCCTATCGGCACCGGACCAGATCTAAGGAATTATATCGATGGATTCGTTGAACTCTTGGCTGCCCGCGCAGTTGTTCACCTTGGCTGGCCTGCTGTTGGTGGTGGGCGTCGTCTTGATGTTCATCTGGCGCGCCATCAACCGTCCTCAGGTCGGCGGCGCCAAAGGCGGACGGCAGTCGCGGCTCGGCGTGGTTGATTCCTATGGCGTCGGCACCCGCCAGCTCGTGCTGGTGCGGCGCGACAATGTCGAACACCTGATCATGATCGGCGGCCCGAACGACGTCGTCGTCGAATCCAGCATCCTGCGCGCCCGCCCGGCCGGCCAGGCTGCACGCCCGGCTTCGCCCGGTGCAACACCGCCTCCCGTCCAGGAGCGTACGGCCGCCGTCGCCGTCCCGCCGCGGCAGGTCGAGGAAGATTTCGTCCGTCCGGCTCCCGTCGAGCCCCCGCCTATCGCCAAGATCGATACGTCAGTTCCAACACCGGCCACAACACCGGTGAGCAGGACCTCTCCTGCCGCCGCGACCACGGCCCCTATGCCTTCGACGACCTCCACTACGCGTCCGAGCGTGGTGCCCCCGCGTGAACCGGGCTTCTTCCAGCGTGCCACGTCGCGTTTGCCGAATTTCGGCCGGCCGGCGGCCACGGCGACGCCAGTTCCCGTCGCACCGGCGGTGCCTGCGGCCGAGGAGCCCCGCGCCACCATCGATACCGCGCATTTCGAAGAGCTTCTGGCCGGCGATCAGCCTGCAACCACGCCGGCGCAAAAACCGACCGTCTCTGCCGCCCCTGCTGCACAGACGACGGCCGCTCCCAAGCCCAAGGCTGATCTCGATTTCGAAGTTGCGGAAGGGCTCGATCTCGAGCCCGCGCCCGAAACGCGCGAACCGCCGGCACCAACCACCACCACGCGCCTGACGCTGCCCGAGATTCGCCTGCCGGATCTGCGCTTGCCGGAATGGCGCCGCCCCGAGTCGACACCCGCTCCGACGCCGGCCCCGCGCCAGGCGCCGGACCTTCGGGTCGAGCCTCGCTTTTCCGCCGATCCGCGCCCGGCCGGCGAGACTTCACCGACTCCCGGCGGTCGCATCGAGCCCTCGCTTGGCACGCCGGCGCCACGTCCCCAGGCCGAACCGACGCGTACGGAACCCTTCCGGGTTGGTGAAAGGCTGACGACGCCGACACGCCCGGCCACCACGCCGCCGGCGCCTGTGGGGAGCACGACAGCCGCGCCGGCCGCCACGGCAGCGCCGACGCCGGCACCGACAGCAGCCCCCGCTCCGACGCCCCCCCCGGCGCCGACGACCACGCCGGCCCCCGTCGAGGTCGAAGATCCCTTCGCCAGCCTCGAGGAGGAAATGGCGAGCCTGCTGGGACGAAGCAGGGACGACAGCAAGAAGTCCTGAACGGGCAAGCGATCAACGGGCGGATCTTCCGCCCGTTTTCTTTTGGTGTCGTAGGTGCAACCCGACACGCCGGCAGATCCGGGAAACACGATAGGAGCTGGGATATCTGCGTTTCCGGCCAGGACCAACACGATATCCAGGCCGGCTGGGCTGGACGCCGCTGTTGATCCGAGATGTGGCTTGCGCATTTCTTGGCAACGGCCGAATAAGGCCATCTCGCGCCCTGCCGCTCCGCCTCTCAGAGAATTCCGGTTTCCCTGCCATGCGTTCCTTCCTTGCAGATCTCAGCGGCCAGTCGGTCGGCATGGGCGTCCTCACCGCTGTGGTCGGCTATACCAGTTCGGTGGCGGTCGTCATCAACGGCATGAGCGCCGTGGGCGCCTCGCCGGGGCAGATCGCTTCGGGCCTTGCCGCTTTGTGCGTGACCATGGGCCTGTGCGGCGCCGGCCTCAGCCTCGCGACCCGCATGCCGGTCTCAACGGCCTGGTCGACGCCCGGCATGGCCCTCCTGGCGGGCCTTGCAGCGCCGGCCGGGGGCTATCCCGCCGCCGTGGGCGCCTTTCTGTTCACCGGCGTGCTGATCATGGTGGCTGGCTTGTGGTCCCCCCTCGGCAAGCTGATTACCCGTATTCCCCGTCCCATCGCGGGAGCGATGCTGGCCGGCATCCTGTTCAAGCTTTGCCTTGCCCCGGTCATCGCGATCGGCCAAGTTCCGGAATTCGCCATCCCCGTGGTACTGACCTGGCTGGTGGTCGGGCGCTTCTATCGCCTGTGGGCCGCGCCCGCAGCGCTCGCTGTCGCCTTGGGCGCTATGGCCTTCGACGGCCAGGCAAGTTCACTGCCGCTGGCTCTCCCGTCGCTTGAGTTCGTGACTCCAAGCTTCGATTGGCAAACACTGATTTCGATCGGGCTGCCGCTCTTCATCGTCACCATGGCCTCGCAGAACATTCCAGGCCTGACCGTGCTGGCCGCCTATGGCTATCAGGTATCGACACGGCCCGCCTTCCTCGTGACCGGAGGCATGTCGGCCCTCTCCTCGCTGCTGGGCGCTCCCACCATCAACCTCGCCGCCATCACCGCCGCCCTCTGTGCCGGTCCGGACGCCCATATCCGACCCGAGCGGCGCTACATTGCGGCGGTAGTCGCCGGATTGTTCTATGCAGCGATCTTCTCGTTGCTGTCGGCGATCGCCGCCGGCCTGGTCACAGCCTCCTCCCCGATCCTGATCGAAGCGGCGGCGGGACTGGCGCTGGTGAGCGCTTTCGGAGCCTCCCTGCTCGGTGCCGTCCAGGAAGAAAGCCAGCGTCTGCCGGCGCTTGCAACGTTCCTGGTCACGGCCTCAGGCTTCAGTCTCTACGGCATCGGTGCCGCCTTCTGGGGCCTTTGCGCGGGGCTTGTCGTGCATATGCTCTATTCCGGCGCAAACAGAGGCACGACAAAGGCAAAAAAAAGCGCTACATAGATATGCGATGTTCCACGTATCTCCACAGGGCTGAGAGGTGCGGGACGCTTGGGCCCATCCTGGATGCAAGCCCCTGCGTGATGAGTTCCGGCCGGCTGACAGGGAAGCCGCCCGACGCTCCAATCGCCGAACATTGAAGCGGTCTGTCCGCATCACACGAGCTGGCCGGTATGTTTCTGCCGGACCAGGATTGTGCTTGAGCTGCCATGATCATTGTTGAGATACCCTGGTTCGATCCCCTAGAAGCCGCGGCCGCCATGGCCGGCCAGCCGCGACTGGCCCTGCTCGACAGCGCCATGCCTCATGAAACGCTGGGGCGGTGGTCCTATCTGGCCGCCTCCCCTTTCGGCCGGTTCCAGGTCGTCGACGGTGTTGCGCGCTGGAACGATGCCGCCATCGACGGCAGCCCCATGGAGGCCTTGCGTCATCTGCTGCGGCAATACGCCCGGCCACCCCTGCCGGGAGCGCCCCCCTTCAGCGGCGGCGCCATCGGCAGTTTCACTTATGAAGCGGGCCATCTGTTCGAGCGTTTCGGACCATCGGTTCCACCAGCCGCGCCAGGCGTTCCCCAGATCGATCTGCCGTTCTACGACCACCTCCTTGCCTTCGATACCATCGAGAAGCGAGCCTTCGCCATCGCGCCGAACCAGGTGGGCATCGAGCGGCTCGTCGAGGGGCTCGAGGCCCAGCCCCACCGGGCATCGGCGCCACGTGCACTGACCTGGCGCGACAGCCGCAGCCGGAGCGAATACGAAGCCGAGGTCGCACGCGTGGTCGGCTATATCCGCGACGGCGACATCTTCCAGGCCAATCTCTCCCATCGCTTCAGCGCCACGCCCCAGGACGGCGCCGATCCGCTGGCAACTTATCTCGCCCTGCGGCGGTCCAATCCGGCACCTTTCGCCGCCCTGCTGGTCGACGGCACCGGCTTCATCGCCTCTACCTCGCCCGAGCGTTTTCTGCGCCTGGACGCCGGCAGGGTCGAGGCCCGGCCGATCAAGGGCACCAAGCGCCGCTGCACCCATCCTGCCATGGATATCGCCATCGCCCAGTCGCTCGCCCGCAGCGAAAAGGACCGGGCCGAGAACATCATGATCGTCGACCTCCTGCGCAACGACCTGTCGCGCGTCTGCGATGCGGGCAGCGTCGAGGTTCCCCTGTTGTGCGGCATCGAAACCTATGCCTCGGTGCACCATCTGACCTCGGCGGTGACGGGCCGCCTCAAGCAGGGGCTCGATGTCACCGACCTGATCGCCGCCACCTTCCCCGGTGGCTCGATCACCGGGGCACCGAAGATCCGCGCCATGGAAATCATCGGAGAACTCGAACGTGAGCCGCGCGGCGCCTATTGCGGCGCCATCGGCTGGATCGGCTTCGACGGCGCGGCCGACCTGAACATCGCCATCCGTACGCTCAGCTATGACGGCAAGGACCTCTCGGTCCGGGCCGGCGGCGGCATCACGCTGCTCTCCGATCCCTTTGCCGAATATGACGAGACCCTGGCCAAGGCCGAGCGGCTCATTGCGGCCTTCGAGGATCCAGCCCGCGCGGAGGAAGCGGCATGATCCTGATCGTCGACAATTACGATTCCTTCGTCTTCAACGTCTCCCGTTATTTCGAGGAGGCCGGTGCGAGGACCCATGTCGTCCGCAATGATGCCGTGAGCGCCGATGACGTCATCCGTCTCGGCGCCAAGGCCCTGGTGTTTTCGCCTGGCCCGAAGGCGCCGCGCGATGCCGGTGCTTCGCTCGACCTGATCAGGCTCTTTTCCGGCAAACTGCCCATCCTCGGCATCTGCCTCGGCCACCAGTGCATCGGCGAAGTCTTCGGTGGGCGCACAGCCCATGCCCGTACGCCCATGCATGGCCGCGCCTCGCGCATCGAACATCGGGGCGGCGGCCTGTTCGCCGGGCTGCCGCAGCCCTTCGAGGCGGCACGCTACCATTCGCTGATCGTCGAGATCGACGAGGATGGCCCGCTGGAGGTCACGGCGCGCAGCGACGAGGGCGAGATCATGGCACTTACCCATCGCCAGCATCCCACTTTCGGCGTGCAATTTCATCCGGAGTCGATCCTGACGCCACAGGGACACCAGATCATCCGCGCGTTCCTGGATCGCGTGCAGTGAGCTTCTTTCTTCATCGTCTCCTGGCGGACGGCAATGCCGACGCCCCGCTGGTCAATGCCCTCGATCGCGGCTTCCAGCTCGGGGATGGCGTATTCGACACCATGAGCTGCTTCAAGGGACGCCCTCTTGCAGAAGAGCGCCACCGCGCCCGACTCATCCAGCATGCTGCGGCCATCGGCATCGATGTCGACCCCAACCGGCTGAAAGAAGCGCTTGACGGCCTGCTGACAGAGTTGGGCGAACGCCATGCCATCGTGCGCACGACGGTGACGCGCGGACAGGCTGCCAGGGGCCTATGGCCGCCGCCGGGCAATCAAGCGCCAAGCAATTCCCCTACCATACTGGTGACGGCCCAACCCTGGAGCCCCGCCCTGGCCGGCCAGCCTGCGCGTCTCGTCGAAGCCGGCCTGCCGCGCAACCAGCTCTCGCCGCTCGCTCGCCTGAAATCCCTCAACTACCTGGAAAATATCCTGGCCGCGCGCCGGGCCGCCGAGGCCGGCGCCGACGATGCCCTGATCCGCAATCTCGACGGCAATGCCGTTTCATCCACAATCGCCAATCTCTTTGCCATCATCGATGGCCGGTTCGTCACTCCTCCCTGCGCCGATGGTTGCCTTGACGGCATGATGCGCGAACTGGTGCTGGAGGAAGCGAAGACCCTTGGCCTGGAGGTCAGCGAGGCCAGCCTCACACCGGCCTTGCTCGAGCGCAGCGAGGCTCTGTTCCTCACCAATTCCGTTCGTTTGATCCGTCCGGTCACGGCGCTGGGCAATCGGAGCCTGGTCCCGCCTCCCGAGGCAGCCTTGTCCATCAGCCGTCTCTTCAATGCCCTCCTGGCGCGCATCGACCACGACACCGGCGCGCGCCTGGACATAGCCCTTCCCATCCAGTGAGCAGTGTTTCCATGATCTACGTCGCCCTCGGTGCCAATCTTCCATCCTCCGAAGGAGCTCCCCGGGAAACCCTGCGCCGGGCGGTATCCGCCCTGGCGGCCCGTGGATTGACGATTTCCGCGCGTTCGCGCCTGTTCCTGACCGAGCCAGTGCCGCGCTCGGACCAGCCCTGGTATGCCAACCAGGTCATCGCCATCGAGAGCACCCTCACGCCCCATCAGATTCTCTCCGTCCTGCTCGACGTCGAATTGCAGTTCGGGCGCGAACGCAGCGAACGCAATGCCGCCCGCACGCTGGATCTCGACCTGATCGGCTATGGCAGCGACATCATCGACACGCCGGACCTCGTGGTGCCGCATCCGCGCATGCATGAGCGGGCCTTCGTCCTCGCACCGCTTGCCGACATCGCCCCGAGCTGGCGTCATCCCGTCAATGGCGAAACCGTCAGCCTGATGCTGGCGCGCAGTGATCGAGCCCATGTGCGAGCGCTCAGGACGGTGCCGCTGCTGATGGGCATCGTCAACGTCACGCCCGATTCCTTCTCCGACGGCGGACGCTATGACAATGCCGAGACGGCCATCGCCCATGCCCGCCAGTTGATGGAGGAAGGCGCCGACATTCTGGACATCGGTGGCGAGTCGACGCGTCCGGGGGCCTCCCCCGTTGACATCGAAACCGAATGGCAGCGCGTCGGCCCCGTGATCGAAGCCCTCGCCGAGGAGGCCAAACGACGCTACCGCCTGATCTCCATCGATACTCGCCACGCCGAGATCATGGCCCGTGCACTCGCCGCGGGCGCCACCATGATCAACGACGTCACGGCCCTGGACGATCCAGCCAGCCGCCGGGCCGTCGCCGATCATGATGCCCCCGTGGTGCTCATGCATATGCAGGGCGATCCGCAGAGCATGCAGATCAATCCTGTTTATGCAGACGTGGTGAAGGATGTCTGCGCCGAGCTGAGCTTCAAATGCGAGCGCGCCATCAAGGATGGCATCGCCGCCTCACGCCTGTGGCTCGACCCCGGCATCGGCTTCGGCAAGACGATGGAACACAATTTGGCCCTGCTCGACGCCACCCCGCAATTGCGTGCCCTCGGCTTTCCCGTGCTGATCGGGGCTTCCCGCAAGATCTTCATCCGCGGCGTCGACCGCCATGGGCCGGCCTCGGAGCGCGTAGCCGGATCGGTTTCCGCCGCTCTCTCCGCCGCGCAGCGCGGCGCCGATGCGGTACGCGTCCACGATGTCGCACAGACGCGGCAAGCCCTGGCCGTCTGGAGCGCGGTCGAAGGGCAGGCGATGAGCTGATTTAAAGTGTTTTCCAGAAAAGTTGATAGACTTTTCGATTAAGAAAACGCGTCGAAACAAGGAGTTAGAGCAAAACAACGATCGGAGAAAAGTCGTTTTGCTTTAAGTTTCAGACGACCCGGCGCAATCGTGGCTGGCGGTCGAAGAAGCGAAACAGGAGCAGGCCAGCCAGGAAGCCGCCTATGTTACCCGGCCAGCCGGGCATCACCTGCGACGTGGTGAGGATCAGCGGGCTGACGGCATTCCAGGCCGTGATGAAGGCGAAGACGGCGAGCCAGATGCGTACGTTCTGGTCTGCCAGAGCGTCCCTTAAGGTCCAGGCCGGCTTGCGAAAGGCCGCACCGCCGGCGACCCGAAACGCCGCCATCGCCGATCCGCCCTTGAAGAGAAAATGGATCGAAGCCGCGAACAGGCCCGACAGGCCGCCACCTGCGCCCACCATGGCGGCAGCACTGCCCCAATAGAACAGCAGGCAGGCGAACGAGCCTGCAACGGTACACAGGGCGGTGAAGGCCAGAAAGCGCCAGGTACCGAAACGCCAGGCTACCGCAGCACCCAGGATCAGCAAGGCCGCACCATTGATCATCAGCGTGCCTGGATCGGACTGAAGAAAGAAACAGGTCAGGAAGCCGGCAATATCGGCAAGATGTCCGCCGGGCCAGGCAATGCTCTCCCCGATCGAGGGATCGTAGCGCAAGGGCGTGAAGGCGAAGACCCCGACCAGCCAAGCGCTCCAACTTCCGGGTATCACCGCCCGGGCAATGTGAACGAGGACAATGAGGCCCGTGAGCAGCAGCACGACCGCCGGCACGTTGAAGGCCGCCGGCGGATCGATATTGCCGCGCGATTTCAATGACAAAGACATATCTCCTGAAGCAGGAAGCAAACTGTGGTCATCCGCCCGGTCATTCTTAACATCGATTCGGCTTCATTAACCTTTTGTTAACATTAATAATTCGTTTCCAGGCGGTAACCATCCTCCCCCCTGCCGTCCGCTCCCATGCCAGTGCTATCGTCACCTCCTCGCCCGCCTATGACGGGCAGGAGCGGCGTTCGAACGAAGGTCGCTCGCATCGCTGAAGCACGGGCACGGGCCGACCTCGATCGGAACATGCCACCGGCGCCTTGTGATCCGGCAGATACGCCGTGAACCACGGGACGCTCTAGCCAATCCGTCGGGTTGGCTTGGAAACAGAGAGTTAGAGCAAAAGGCGTTCAGCCGAACGCTGCTCTGGGGGCGGCTGACCAATGAAGAATACGGCGACACGCGATCTCTACGGCTACTGGGACCAGTTGCGTGGTCAACGGCCGGCTCCCGAACGTGTCGACATCGATCCGGGCGCCATCCGCCGCGTGCTGGGCGATACCTTCATCGTGGAGATCGACAAGAACCGCAGCTTTCCGTTCCGCCTGGCCGGAACCCGGATGTGCGCCCTGCTCGGCCAGGAACTGCGCGGTGCTTCCCTGCTCGATCGCTGGACCGATCGAGCCAGCCTGGCGGAACTGGTAATGGCGGTATCGTCGGACCTGACGGCACGGGTGATTGCGCTGAGCGGCAGCACGCTGCAAGGCCATCATCTCGATCTGGAATTGCTGCTCCTGCCACTCCACCATCGCGGCAAGGCCAATTCGCGTATCCTCGGCAGCCTGACGCCAGGCGAGGCCCCCTATTGGATCGGCCTGCATCCCATTTCGCGTTTCGATATCGTCTCGGTGGAAGAGATCCCGGCAACCGCGCGCGTTCAGCGACGTACGGCCCTGCCTACAGGTACCCGGCGTTATGGCCATCTCACCCTGGTCGAAGGCGGCAAGGCCAGCGCCTGACCGGGCGTACGTTTCTATTCAGAGGCATTTTCTCAATCGAAAAGCCTATCGGCTTTTCTGGAAAATGCCTTAATGCAGCCGATAAGCCTGATCGCGCAGCGAGCCCGCCCGGCTGCAACGAAGCAAGTCGCCACCCACGCCATCATCGGACAAGCGATCACGAATGGTGGTGAAACGATCCAGTTCGTGATGATAATCATCGGCGAGAACCTGCCAGTCCTCGACCTCTTCGAGCCTCGAGGCGGCGAAGCGGTCCGCAGCAGCCGCCATATCGGCATAGGCCAGCGCCACCGGCGAGGTCCGGAACAACGTGGTTTCGTTCAGGGAAACTTCGCCGGTATCGAGATCGCGAGCCTGAACGAGAAAGCCGTCAGACTGCGCGATGACTTCGTAGCACCAGCCCTGCCCTTCTGTACTTGCGATCAACATGGCGTCCTCCATCCACTCAACTTACGGCCATGATGCCAGAGCGGTGAAACTTCGAAGTGCCATCCTGCACACGTCATGGTTAACGCTTGATAACCAACAATGTTCAGGTACCCGGCGATTGCGTGCCATAATGACGCATGGAGTGTGACTATAGCGTGAACGCGCCTTGCAGCATTCTCGCAGCCGTCCTGGACGGCCCGAGAGCTACACGAGGCCGATGGTGCGCAACTCGCGCTGGAGCTCGATGGGCAGGTCGGCGTCAGCCGAGCCGGCCATGGCGAGATCGGGCGGCGCATCGGCCGCGCTGAGATAGCGCCAGCCCTGGAACGGACCGCGCGGGCGGGGATCGACGGCGACGACCGCCGGATCGAGCACGATGTCGCAACGCGAGATGCCGTCCTCGTCACGGCGCGCGCGCAAATCCGTGATGCGCTGGCGGCACGAGACAATGCCCTTGATCACCCAATAGAGCGAGCCGCCGTCGAGAATCGCCTCGCGGTTCTTCGGCATCATGCGCGTGGTGTGGATCTGTTCACCCGCCAGGCGCAGGCGCAGGGCGATCCATTCCTCGAGGTCGGCGATCGATTCGGCGCCGACACATAGCTTGATCAGGTTGAGGCTCATCACACTGAATCAATATCGACGATCGTTTCGGTTTCCTCGAGGGCTGCCGCTTCCCACTCCCGCCACATCGGCGTTGCCATCACCGCGTCCATGTAGCGGCGTACAGCGGCCGGCACCTTGATGTCGTAGGCGTGCAAGCGGTTCACCACCGGTGCCCACATCGCATCGGCATTGTTGAAATGCGCACCGAACAGGAAATCGCCACCGCCGCCGAAACGCGTTCGGCAATCGATGATGAGATCGACCACCCTTTCCACACTCGCCAGGGTCTCGTCATCGAGAGCGATGGCCTTGGGCCGGCGCTTGATGTTCATCGGGCAATTGCGGCGCAGAGGCAGGAAACCGGCATGGATCTCGGCGCTGATGGCACGGGCGTGAGCCCGGCTCTCGCGATCCTCAGGCCAGAGCTGTGGGGCGATCTCGGCCAGATATTCGAGGATGGCGATGGATTCGTGCACCATAATGTCGCCATGGATCAGGATCGGCACCTTGCCGGCCGCCGAGGTCGCCTTGATCATCGCCGAGGTTTCGGGATGGCGCAGCCAGATGATCTGCTCCTCGAAGTGCATGCCGGCCGACTTTGCCGCCAGCCACGGACGCATGGACCAGGAGGAATAATTCTTGTTGCCGATGATCAGTTTCAAGGGGTGCACTCCAACACGGGCCGCACCATGCCGCCTCCTGCGCGGGCACGCAAACGGAGATTTGCCTCCGTCAACATGCCGTAGGGGCCTGCAGTTTGACGACCCGGTTGCCAAACATCCGGTTGCAAGCCGGCGGCAGCGCCTTCATTGTCCCATCCACGAACTGCAATGTATCTGAGAGTCGTGCCCATGAAGAAGATGGTCTTGCTTGCCGGCCTGCTCACCCTTCCCCTGGCCAGTTGCGCCGTACCGGGAGGCGGTGGTTCCGATCGGCCCTATTACAGCGATCCTGGTTATTATGGCGGCGGCTACTATGGCGATCACCGTCGCGACCGCCGCGATCGTTATCCTGGCAGAGCGCGCCCCGGCCGGCCAAATCCAGGAGAGCCAGGTGCGGGTACAGGCCCCGGGCCCGGCCCGGCTCCGGGTGGCGATTTCAGCTGGCGGAATGCCCCTCCCGGTTCAAGGCCACCGGTCACCTCCAACGTCGGTGGCACTCCCGGCTTGTCTCGTCCTGGCTGGTCAGCCCCGGCCCCTCGAATCGGGAGCCCCTCGCCAACACCCAGCGCGCCTCGGGTCGAAAGCCCATCGCCGGCCCCCAGCGCGCCAGCAGGCGCCGGCCCGGTCCATGATTGCCCGCCGGGTACAACCGGCTGCTGAACAAGGTCGCCCTAAGCAAGAAACGACCTCCAAGTGAAACGGGGTCTGCGTTTCAAATGCAGAGAGCGGTTTTCGTTTCAAGGAATGGAAACCGCTCTACATTTTCATGGCGGGCACTAGCCGCTCTCCCCATCCAGATCGCGAGTTCAATGGTAGACAAGGACCTCCTGGAACAGACGGCACTGCGTCTGATCGCAGCCCTGCCGGCCGGCAAGACGATGGCGCCCGCCGACATCGCGCAAGAAATCGCGGGCAAGGCCGCCGATCAGTGGGGACCGTTGATGCAGCCGCTTCGCCGCATCGTCGTGCGCCTGGCCAAGGAAGGCCGGCTGGTGATCTATCGCAAGGGTGCGCCAGCCGATCCCGACGATTTCAAGGGCGTCTACCGGCTCGGACCGGTGCGGATCGACTGAGGCGAGGCGTCACCGGCGCTTTCAACGGTATTGAAGCTCAATTGGCGGCGATACTGCCGGTGGCGACGTTCTGGGCCAGGAAGTCCTGCCATTGCTGCTCGGAACCGGCAAAGGCGTTGCGGTCGACCTGCCCCTGGACGCCGGGCACCGAACCGGTGGCGGTATATTGCCAGAAGGCCCAGGAACGCTTGCCGTAGCGCCCGGAAGGATGGCCCTTCACCGAGCGCACCCAGAAGGGATAGCTCTCCAGTTCGCCGGTCAGGATTTCGCGGTGGAAGTCCACAGTGGTGTAGATGATCGGCTTCTTGCCATAGAAGCGCTCCATCTCGCGCAGGAACACTGCCATGTCGGCATGGATCTTCTGGGCAGGCGGACGCAGCTTGCAGGTCGGCGAGAGGTGGTTCCACTCCATGTCGAGAACCGGCGGCAGGGCATCGCTTGCCGGCGGCACATGGGTCTTGAACCAGGCGACCTGGTCCTCCACCGGCCGGCAGAAATAATAGAAATGATAGGCACCGGTCGGTATGCCCGCGGCGCGGGCTCCTTCCCAATTGGCCTTGAACTTGTCGTCGACGCGATCGCCGCCTTCCGTCGCCTTCAGATAGGCGAAGCGTACGCCTCCGCGAGCGGCAGCATTCCAGTCGATGACACCCTGATATTTCGAGACATCAATGCCGTGCACCGGAAACCTGTTCGCCTCGGGATAGGCTTGCTGAACGGTCGAGCAGGCACTGAGAACCAGCACACCTGCTGCGATGAGCCCATGGCGCATGAAGCACGACAGCGATCGCATTGTGAAACCCATTATGAATGGCCGTTACATCCGGCACTTCAACGACTGGAACACAGGGTAGAGAGAGAAGCTTAACCGCTCCTCACTGTCGACAAAAATCTTTGAAGACTCGGCCCGAAAACACGCCTATCAGGCGAATCATCCCCCATTACCGGTCAAATCCTATCATGAAAGTCCTGGCCCTAGCTGCCGCCCTCGCCTGCGCCCTGACTGCACCCAGCCTCGCCGGCTGCCCGCCCGAGGCCCTGGGCGTGTCCCGTACGCTGCCCGTCGGCACCGTCGGCGGCGGCGCAGTGGGTTTCAAGACCTATCCCCAGACCCTGCGGCTGGCCCCTGGAGAGGTGGTACTGACCTTCGACGACGGGCCGATGCCAGGGCGCACGGAAAAGATCCTGGATGCTCTTTCAAGCCAATGCGTGAAGGCCACCTTCTTCATGATCGGCCGCAACGCCGCTGCTGCTCCCGCCCTGGCCGCCAGGGTCGCAAAGGAAGGACATACGGTCGCCTATCATTCGATGACTCACCCAGTGCTGCGGCGCCTGCCATTCGAGCGGGCTCGCGCCGATATCGTGAGCGGCTATCGTGCCGTCGACAAGGCGGTATGGGGCGCAGCCAGCGAGCGCCCGCACCAGCCCTTCTTCCGCTTTCCGGGCTTCGCCGACAGCCCTGCCCTCGACCAATGGCTCGCCTCGCTGGACATGGTGGTGTTCGGGGCCGATCTGTGGGCCAGCGATTGGGAACCTGAGACGCCTCAGGAGGAGCTCAAGCTGGTTCTGGGGCGGCTCGAGAAGAACAAGGGCGGCATTGTGCTTCTGCACGACATCCAACCCCGCACCGTGGCCATGCTGCCGCAATTTCTGCAGGAGTTGAAGATGCGCGGATTCCGGATCGTGCATATGGTGCCCGGCCCCGGCGCGCTCGAAACGACACCGGCTCCCGCTGGCTGGTTCTCCCAGACCGAGCGCATCCTCGCGGGCCAGGGCAGACCGGTCGGCAAGGTGCGGCGCCCATTGTCGCAATAGCTATCGACAAACCAAAAAGGCGATCCGTTTCCGGATCGCCTTTGGAGCCAAGCTCGAATTTGGTGCGGTCAAGAGGACTCGAACCTCCACTGGTCTCCCAACTACCACCTCAAGGTAGCGCGTCTACCAATTCCGCCATGACCGCGGTTGCTGCACAGGGCCGGCTCGAAGAACGCGCTGCCATGTGAAGCGGCGCATCGTCTAACAGATCGATCACAGGGCAGCAAGGGCAATTCACGCTTTTCCTTCACTTAGCATGCAAGCCCTTGTCGAAGCCTCGAAATCCGCCGATATGAAGGGCTTGTTTCCCCGATTGGAACCGATCCAGTGACCAGCCGCAATGCCCTCGACCACAGTTTCCTGCCCGGACGCGATTCTCCGCCGGTGGAGTGGCAGGTGATTGCGGGCCTCAGCCCCTATGAGCAAACCATTGCGGCCATGGAGGCCAGGGCAACAGCGATCGCGGACGGGACGGCCGACGAATGCGTCTGGCTGCTCGAACACCCGCCCCTCTACACCGCCGGCACCTCGGCCCGGCGAGAGGATCTGGTTGCTCCCGATCGTTTCCCGGTGCACCAGACCGGGCGCGGCGGGCAATATACCTATCACGGTCCCGGCCAGCGCGTGGCCTATGTCATGCTCGATCTCAAGCGCCGCCGGCAGGACGTCAGGCGGTTGGTGACGGCACTGGAGGCCTGGTTGATCGAAACGCTCTGGTCCTTTCACGTGCGAGGCGAGCGCCGCGAGGACCGGGTCGGCGTCTGGGTGAGGCGCCCGGAGCGCGGCGAAGGGGCCGAAGACAAGATCGCGGCTATCGGCATCCGCCTCAAGCGCTGGGTCTCCTTCCACGGCATCGCCATCAATGTGGAGCCCGATCTCGAGCATTTCTCCGGCATCGTTCCCTGCGGCGTCCGCGACCATGGCGTGACCAGCCTGGTCGATCTCGGCCTGCCGGTGACGCTGGAGGATGTCGATCTTGCCTTGCGCCAGACCTTCGAGCCGATCTTCGGGCAGACGCACCTGCCGCGTGCCGAAACCGATTCGGGAAATGCCGCCAAGGCACTGGGATCATGCGCCTAAAATATTTTGCGGTTTGGTGAATCACCAGGAATTGCAAAGACGCCTTAGCCAATCCTTTGGATTGGCTTGGGAACAAGGAGTTGGAGCCAAATAAGCGTTCACGCTTGTGCGGGCTTTGCTCCGGGCCGGAGCTGACCTTGCGGCTACCAGCTCGTTCTCGTGCTGGAGGCGAGCCCGCTTCCGGGAATGATCGCCAATGCGATCAGCCAGCCGACCATGGGACCGCTGAACAAGCTGAATGTCGCCAGGGCCTGCTGCCAGGACGCCAAGGCCCCCCGGTCGAGAACGAAGATCGCAATGGCGACCGCCAGCAGATAAAGACCCAGAAAAGCTGGAATTACCAGACCGGACCAGCCGAAATCATGGAGGCGCTTGCGTGAGAGACAGATGGCGGACCAGGCGATGGCAGCCACAAACGTAAAGGAGCCCAGGCCATAAGGACCGCTCCAGCCCTGCAGGGCATGATGCCCCCCGACGGCGAGCGCAGCCAGCAGCACCACACCGGTGGTGAAGGCAACGCGATCGATCGCGCCGGACGGTGAAAGCAGCAAACGCAGGATGACGACTGACAGCATTGTCCTGACAACGCGATGAACCCAAGCTGGATATGCTTGTAACATCCGCGGGTTAACGTCGTGTTTCGAAGTTTTGATTCGGCCGGATCGCAAAATGCTTCAGAGCCGGCCGGTTGCCACCCGCATCTTGTCGGCCAGGCCGCCGCCTATCCGCCGGTAGAGGGCATGTGCGATCTGCTCATCCCGTTTGCACAGTGCCTTGAGCTTGTCTTGGTCGAAAGCCAGCACCCGCACGGCATTTTCCGTGACCACCGTGGCGGTCGCCGGCACGCCGGTAGCAAAGGACACGTCCCCGACGAAGGCCCCGGCGCCGACATGGGCAACGAGCTGGTCGCGTACACGCACTTCCGTCTGCCCTTCACAGATGAAAGTGAGCTCATGCACCGGATCGGCCTCGGTGGTCACTACCGAGCCAGGCTCCAGAGTGCGCCATTCCGCTGTCCGCAGAAGCTGGGCGATCTGCGCCTTGTCGAGGTCTCCGACGATCGGCTTGATGAAGGCCTGTTCGTCGGCCGAGAGCTTCAGGCTGAGACGGTCGCGCAGGAGAATGCCGAGCTGTACCAAATTGATCAGGATGAAGGCGCTGTCCCAGGCGATCGAGGGCCAGACGGCCGAACCGCTGAACAGGAAATAGACAACCTCCAGAGCGATGCCGACTACCGCAGCAAGCCTCAGCCAGAAGATGTTGGTCAGGAGGTAGGAGATGGCGATGATGGCATAGGCGATATGGCCGGGGAGCGCGCCCCAGCTGAAGAACTGGTCCCAGACGCTCAAACCCACTCCCCTTGCAATTCGACGACCTGACTCTCAGGCGAAATCCATGATCACCGCATCGACGGCCAGCGTATCGCCCGGCTTGACGCGGATCTTCTTGACGGTCGCGTCACGCTCGGCACGCAGGACGTTCTCCATCTTCATCGCCTCGACGACGCAGAGCGCCTCCCCGGCCTTGACCTCCTGCCCCTCCGTGACCTCGATGGCCCGGACCAGCCCGGGCATCGGACACAGCAAGGCAGTCGTGAGTGCCGCGCTGCTCTTGACCGGCATCAGGCGGGCGAGCTCGGCTTCGCGCTGGGTGTAGATGCGAATGTCGGCGGCGGCGCCGCGATGGGCCAGCACCACGCCGTTGGCAATGGCGTGGACCAGCATGGATACCGGCTCGCCATGGATGCGGCCCGACCATACCGGCTGTCCGGGCTTCCAATCGGAGGTCAGAGTCACCAGGCGTTCCGGCGCTCCCTCCGGCGAGAGGAAGGTCACCTGCATCTCTCCGCGCGCTTCGTCGACCTCGACGGTGAAAGAGGTATCGCCGAGAACAGCCACGCGACGGCGCTCGAACACCACCGGCTTGCCGACCATCTGCCCGCTGATGCCGCGCTTGCGCTGGTTTTGGATATGGTCGATCGCGGTCGCGACCGCCGCCAACCGGTCGGCGACTGCACCCTGGGGCGGGCTGACCGAAAAGCCGCCCGGAAATTCCTCGGCGATGAAGGCGGTCGACAACCGCCCCTCCTGCCAGCGCTCGTGCTGCATGAGAGCCGCAAGGAAAGGAATATTGTGGCGGATGCCTTCAATGGCAAAGCTGTCGAGCGCGTCCGACATGGCGGCGATCGCACCGGCGCGCGTCGGAGCATGGGTGCAAAGCTTGGCAATCATCGGGTCGTAGTGGAGCGAGATCTCGCCCCCCTCGAACACGCCGGTGTCGTTACGCACCGTAACGCCCTTCTCGCGCCGCTCGGCCGGCGGGCGATACTGGGTCAGCCGGCCGATCGAGGGCAGGAAATTGCGCAGGGGATCCTCGGCATAAACGCGCGATTCCACCGCCCAGCCCGACAGCTTGATATCGGACTGCTTCAAGGCCAGTTTTTCACCGGCGGCAACCCGAAACATCTGCTCGACGAGATCGATGCCGGTCACCAGTTCGGTCACGGGATGCTCGACCTGAAGGCGGGTGTTCATCTCCAGGAAGTAGAAGCTCTTGTCCTGCCCGGCCACGAATTCCACGGTGCCGGCGGAATCATAATTGACCGCCTTGGCGAGCGCGACGGCCTGGGCCCCCATCAAGGACCGCGTCTCGGCGTCCAGCAATGGCGAGGGTGCTTCCTCGATCACCTTCTGGTTGCGGCGCTGGATCGAGCATTCGCGCTCGCCAAGATGGATGACGTTGCCATGCTTGTCGCCGAGCACCTGGATCTCGATATGGCGCGGCTCGACGATGAATTTTTCGATGAAGACGCGGTCGTCGCCGAAGCTCGCCTTGGCCTCCGAACGCGCCAGGCGGAAACCTTCTTCGACTTCGGCCGACGAGTAGGCGATGCGCATGCCCTTGCCGCCACCACCAGCAGAGGCCTTGATCATCACCGGATACCCGATCTCCTCGGCGATGCGGATGGCGGCCCGGCCATCCTCGATGATGCCGAGATGCCCCGGCACGGTGGAAACGCCCGCTGCTGCAGCCGCCTTCTTGGATTCGATCTTGTCCCCCATCGCAGCGATGGCATGCGGATTGGGACCGACGAAGATGATGCCGGCTTCCTTGAGTGCCGTGGCGAAGGCCTCCCGCTCCGACAGGAAGCCATAGCCGGGATGCACCGCGTCGGCGCCGGTCTTGCGGCAGGCCTCGATGATCTTCTCGATCTGGAGATAGGATTGGGCGGCGGGTGGCGGGCCGATATGGACGGCTTCATCGGCCATCTCGACATGCAGGGCGTCGCGATCGGCATCGGAATAGACGGCAACCGTGGCGATGCCCATCCGCCGTGCCGTCTTGATGATGCGGCAGGCGATTTCCCCACGGTTGGCGATCAGGACTTTGGAAAACATGCCAGCAATCACCCAGAATGCCTTTTTGGGCCCGCTGCCCTTCTCTAGGGCGTCTCATAGATTGCGGCCGCACGCAATAAGCCCGCGGGGAGATTCAGACGGCGTGCACCGCTGATCGCGGGGCCTCTGGGGATTCCCGCCACAACGCTGTTCCCTCCTCGCTTTACGCCCCCTGCCCCTTTGCTAAGATCCGGACTGGCTTCAGGGGTGGTGGGGACCACATGCGCATGAGGATCGTCCATATCAGGGCCGTGCTGTCGGTCGCGATATTCGTCGGCCTGTGGGGCTCAGCCGGCGTGGCCCATGCCGACAAGCGCGTTGCCCTGCTGATCGGCAATGCCCGCTATCAGAATGCCGAGATGCTGACCAATCCGCCCAATGACGTCAGCGGCATGAAGGCAGCATTGAGCCAGGCCGGCTTCACCATCATCCAGCCTGAAAACGATCTGCCCCGCCAGGGCATGGTGCAGGCTTTGCGAGCCTTCGAAACGCAGGCCACCACGGCGGACGTGGCGGTGATCTATTATTCAGGCCACGGCATGGAACTCAACGGCGTCAATTATCTCCTGCCGGTGGACGCCCGCCTCGCCTCCGACCGGGACGTCGAGGACGAAGCCGTGACCCTCGACAGGGTTCTGCGCTCGATCGAAGGAGCCTCTCGCCTCAAGCTGGTGATCCTGGATGCCTGCCGCAACAATCCCTTTCTGCCACGCATGAGCCGCAGCAACGCCAATCGGGCAGTCTCGCGCGGTCTGGCTCGCGTCGAGCCAGCCGGCACGAACACCCTGATTGCCTATTCAGCCGCCGCCGGCACCGTGGCCGCCGACGGCGACGGTCTGAACAGTCCCTTCACTGCCTCGCTGATCAAGCGCATCGTCGAACCCGGCATCGATGTCCGCATCATGCTCGGTAATGTGCGCGACGATGTCATGTCCGATACCGGGAACCAGCAGCAGCCTTTCGTCAACGGATCGCTCGGCGGTGGCGTCCTGTCCCTGATGGAAGCACCGGCCTCGGCCGGTGCTTCTCCCGCAATGGACGCGCTCTTCGGCGAGGCTGCACAGGTCTGGCCAGCGCTGCGGGGCAGCACGGATGTCGGTGAACTCGAGACTTTCCGCAAGCGCTACGCCAACACCTTCTTCGGCGAACTGGCCGACAAACGCATCAAGGAGCTGTCGGTGCCGGCGACGACAAAGACGGCGCCTCCTGTCGTCCCGCAGACGGCGTCGGATCCCGCCGCCGGCCAGAAGCAGGCGGCAGCCGTCACCCCGGTGAGACCGGCAGTTCCACCGCCTGAAACCGAATGCGACAGGCTGGCCGCCGGCCCGCTGGATCCGGACCGGGTCGGTGCCGGCGTGCTGTTCGGGCAGATCGATGCCGCCCGGGCCGTCGCGGCCTGCAACGATGCCCTGCATCAATATCCCGGCACCAGGCGGCTGCTCTTCCAGTATGGGCGCGCCCTCGATGCCGCCAAGCGCCACGCCGAGGCCTTCGCCACCTATCAGCAGGCCTTCGCCGCCGGCAGCCTTGCCGCGGCACACAATCTCGCCTTCCTCTATCGCGAGGGCAGCGGCGTACCGCGCGATTATGCCGAAGCCTTGCGCTGGTTCCGCAAGGCCGCCGATGGCGGCTATGCCAATTCCTATGTGAGTATCGGCTATCTCTACGAACTCGGGCTCGGTGTATCCCGGGACTATACCGAGGCCATGCGCTGGTATCGCCAGGGCGCCGACCGCGGCGACGTGGAAAGCCATGCCAACATCGCCCTGCTCTACGAAGGCGGCAAGGGCGTGAAGCGGGACTATGCCGAGGCCCTGCGCTGGTACCAGAAGGCTGCCGATCTCGGTGACACCAACAGCCTGGCCAGCCTCGCCTCCTACTACAACAACGGACGGGGCACGGCGAAGAATCCGATGGAAGCCGCCGACTATGCCTTCAAGGCCCTGGAGCGCGGTTCCGAGTTCGAACTCAACGAGCTGCTGACTAACGCCAAGGCCTGGTCGCCACGCTTCCATTCCGAGATGCTGCTCAAGCTCAAGGCCCGGGGCTATTATGACGGCCCGATCACTTCAAGCTTCAACGAGCAGGCGCGCGCCGCCCTGCGCAAATTGGCGGGCAGATAAGACGAGGCGATAAGATTTGGGATGAACAGGCTGATGCCGAGATTCATCCATGGCAGCCAACACCTTGCCGAAAAAGCAGAATGCCGGCCCAAGGGCCGGCATTCGATGAGATGGATTCGAGTGGATCGAGCCAATCAGATCATCTGGCTGATCGACTGCTCCCAATTGTTGGTCGCTGCCATCTGGCGCGGGTCGACCAGGGCCAGCAGGGCCCGCTCGGCGCGGCTCACCCGACCATCGTGCTGGATGCGCCGGTTCAGCCAGGCACTATCGCGATCGGCCAGAACGACGGGCGTAGCCAGCGAACGGCCGCCCGTATTGCTCGGCTGGTTGGTCGCCAGCAGATGGGCCTGAATGGTCTCGGCAAACAGCCCGTCCCAGGCCGGGTCCTCGCTGTTGCAGCCTTCGGCCATGTCGAACAGCATCTCGGCTTCCTGGCGCGAGACGATACGACGCTTGGCGCCCTTCTCGACCTGGAAGAGGCGGGCCATGTTGGCGATGTCCTGCGTATCGATCACGCGGGAGAAATGGATGCGGCCCTTGGCGGCCGGTCCCTCGCCCGTCATCGCGGCATGCTGGATCTGGTGCAATGCGAAGCTGGCGAGATCATCCGGTACGCTGTCGGCCTGTTCGACCAAGTGGATCAGCAAGCCGAGCTCGGCGGCATTGGCCACCAGTCCCTCGCCGCCATCGAGCATCGAAAGCACCCAGGCTCCTTGCTCCTTGGAAATACTGCCCTTTGGCTCGTTGCGATCCAGGACGAAAGCCGTCAGCATTTCCTCAAAGAGGGCGTTGAAACCCTTGTTGCGCCCGGCCAGTACGCCCTGAAGCGCAAAGAGTGCGTCGGCATCGGCGGCCTGGAGCTGCACGCCGTCCTGCCAACGCTGACGCATTTGCTGGACTTCGGAATCCTCGATCGAACCGCGCTCCAGGGCGGGTTGAATCAGAGTTGCGATAGGTGACGTCACCATAGTGTCGTGCCTTGCCTTGGTTTGCGCCAAACTCGCGGCGCCTCATGATGCCAATTTGAGCCTGGACCACTCAAAGTGGCGTTAATGAGTCTCACCCTAAGGGCCGCACATGGCCAAAGAATGTGCGGTTCGCCACAATCCTGTGGCAATGTCGGGCCGAAATCCGATCATTCACAGCTTCTGGCTTGGCGGCCACCAAGGGCTCGACGATAGAGCCGATGTAAAGAGGCCGATCCGTTACACCCGATATCTATCTGATATCAAACCCTTTTCAGGGTTCAGCCATGCCACTGCCGCAGGCCTGCCCTGCGAGGCGCGCTTCGCAGGGCAGGCCTGCAGGAAACGCTGCGCGCGGGATTCACCATGTTTTGTCATTTTCCCCTACGGCAGGCAGAATAACCGATAGGGCCGCCTCACTATAGCGGGATGTTGTCGTGCTTCTTGCGGGGAGCCTCGACATGCTTGTTACGCAGCATGGCAAGGGCCCGTGCCACGCGCTTGCGTGTCTGGGACGGCTGGACCACTTCGTCGATATAGCCGCGCTCCGCGGCGACGAAGGGCGAGAGGAATCGATCTTCGTAGCCCTTGACGTGCTTGGCGATCTTTTCCGGGTCATCCATGTCCTGGCGGAAGATGATCTCCACGGCGCCCTTGGCCCCCATTACCGCGATCTGGGCCGTCGGCCAGGCATAGTTGACGTCGGCCCCGACATGTTTGGAGGCCATGACGTCATAGGCACCGCCATAGGCCTTGCGGGTGATCACCGTCACCAGCGGTACCGTAGCCTGCGAATAGGCGAACAGCAGCTTGGCGCCATGCTTGATCAGGCCGCCATATTCCTGCGCTGTGCCGGGCAGGAAGCCGGGAACATCGACAAGGGTGACGATCGGGATCTCGAAGGCGTTGCAGAAGCGCACGAAGCGCGCGCCCTTGCGGCTGGCATCGGAATCGAGCACGCCGGCCAGCACCATCGGCTGGTTGGCGACGATGCCGATGGTGCGCCCCGCAATGCGCGCAAAGCCCGTGATGATGTTGCGTGCGAACGTCGACTGGATCTCGAAGAAGTCCCCCTCGTCCGCCAGCTTGGTGACGAGTTCCTTCATGTCATAGGGCTTGTTGGGATTGTCCGGCACCAGCGTGTCGAGCGAAGGCTCGAGCCGTTCGATATCGTCGAAGGACGGGATCTCCGGCGGTCCCTCGCAATTGTTGGCCGGCAGGAAATCGATGAGCCGGCGCATCTGCAGCAGGGCCTCGACATCGTTCTCATAGGCGCCATCCGCTACGGAGGAGCGTACGGCATGCACGGATGCGCCGCCGAGTTCCTCGGCCGTCACCGTCTCGTTGGTGACCGTCTTGGTGACGTCGGGGCCAGTGACGAACATGTAGCTGGTGTCCTTCACCATGAAGATGAAGTCGGTCATGGCCGGCGAATAGACGTCCCCGCCCGCGCAAGGCCCCATGATCAGCGAAATCTGCGGGATCACGCCGGAGGCCAGCACGTTGCGCCGGAAGACCTCGCCATAGCCTCCCAGCGCTGCCACGCCTTCCTGGATGCGGGCACCGCCGGCATCGAACAGGCCGATGATCGGCGCCCGATTCTTCAGCGCCATGTCCTGGATCTTGTTGATCTTGTTGGCGTGGGTCTCCGACAGCGAGCCGCCGAACACCGTGAAATCCTTGGCGAAGACGAAGACTTTGCGGCCATTCACCGTGCCCCAGCCGGTGACGACGCCATCGCCGGCGATGTGGGTGCGATCCATGCCGAAATCGACGGCGCGGTGCTCGACGAAGGCATCGAATTCCTCGAAGGAGCCAGCATCGAGCAACAGTTCCAGGCGTTCGCGTGCGGTGAGTTTGCCCTTGGCGTGCTGCGCGGCAATGCGCTTTTCGCCGCCGCCCAGCAGGGCCTGGGTGCGGCGCGTGTCGAGTTCGGCCAGGATATGCTTCATGAAGGGCGCTTCCCGCGGCTCTTGTTGGAACCTGCCGCGCCTTGTTCCATACAGCGATATCGCCCGGATTTCACCGTGCTCGGCCATTCCCCGGGGAAATTCCACAGGAACCGGCGCTCGCCGGCGCAAAACGCAACTTGAGCAGGAGAGCTGCAGCCAGAGTGACGGCGGCCAGCGCCAGCGAGAAAGCAAGCGCTCCCTCGGGACCCCACCAGTCGATCGCGCGGGCATAGATGACCGGCGCCCCGGCCGAGACGACGAAGCTGGGGGCGAGAAGGCGTCCGGTGACGGCCCCATAGGCGCGATGATCGAACAGGACGAGCGGGACCGTGCCGCGTGTGATCGTTGCGAGGCCGTTGCCGGCGCCATAGCCGAGTGCGAACAGCATGGCCGCCGTGAGTGAATAGCCACCGGCAAATCCGGCGGCGAAGGAAAGCGGCAGCAGGGAGCATGCAAGCAGATTGAGCGCGAGCGGATGCAGGCGCGTGCCAAACAGGATCTCGGCCAGCCTGGCGCAGGACTGGCCGATGCCCCGCAGGGTGGCGACCCAGACCGCCGAGGCCTGAGCGAGGCCGAGCCCCGCCAGGATGGCGATCATGTGGGAGGACATGCCGGCATTCAGAAAATTCATGATCGTGGTGATCAGCGCGTAGAGCACACCGGCGAGCAGGAGCTCCGAACCAGGCCGGTCAGCCCTCTGCCGGGACGTGTCGACATCGGGCACCGGCCCAACAGGGCGCCGGACAGCAGGCAGTGTCAAGGCAAGCGGCACCGTCGCCAGCATCAGGCCGGCATAGACGAGCACGGCTCCTCGCCAGCCTAGGCTGTCGGCCAGCGCCGTCCCCAATGGCCAGAAGGCAGTAGAAGACAACCCGCCCGGCAGCGTGATCTGCGCCATCGCCCGGCGCGCCTCGGCTCCACCGGCCCGCGCCAGAGCGGCAAAGGCGGCATCATAGAGCGTCAAGCGCATGGCAACGCCCAGGACGAGCCAGGCGGCGAAGTAGGCCGGCAGAGAATGGCTGAAGGCGAGCCCGACACAGGCCAAGGATGCGAGCACCGATCCGGTCGCCATCATGCCGCGACCGCCATGCCGATCGATCAGCCGTCCGCACAGCGGCGAAACCAGCCCCATCACCAACAAAGCGAGGGCGAAGCCGCCATAGACGATGTCGCGCGACCAGCCAAGGTCGGCTGCCATCCGCTCACCAAAGCCGCCGACCAGATAATAGGTCGCGCCCCAGGCCACGAACTGGAACAGGCCGAGGCAGAGCACGGTGTGGCGGGGAATCACCGCCTGGCCTCGCCGTCGAAGGGTAACCCGCCGTTCCCGATTCCGAGCGGACGCTGCATCAGCACGGTATCGACCCAGCGCCCGAACTTGAAGCCGACCGACGTCAAGACTCCCACCTCCGAAAACCCCAGGCGCCGGTGCAAGGCAATCGATCCGGCATTGCCGCTATTGCCGATCACGGCCAGCATCTGGCGCCAGGGGCCAGCCTCACAGCGGGCGATCAGTTCCTCGAGCAGGAGGCGGCCAATGCCCCGCCCGCCCATGTCCGGGGCGACATAGACGGAATCCTCGACGGTGTAGCGATAAGCCGGCCGCGGCCTGTAGGCCGTGGCGTAGCTGTAGCCGACCACGCGCCCCTCCATCTCGGCCACGAGATAAGGCAGTCCCTGGGCCAGGACGCCATGGCGGCGCGCAACCAACTCCTCTAGGCTCGGCGGCACCTCCTCGAAGCTTGCCAGCCCCTGCAAGACGTGGCGGGCATAGATTGGCTGCACCGCTGTCATGTCCTTCTCACGGGCGTCCCGCACGAGAACGGCCGCTGCATTGGCGGTTGGATCCATTCGATTCGCTGTCATTGCCGTCGCCTGATTGCATTTCTTCATAGCAGGATCGCCCCTCCCCGCCACCGGCAGCCCAACCAGCGCTTCCAGTCTGGTAAGGCCGATATCCGCAAGCAGTCGATCGTCGAGCTCGCGCAGAGCGGCCCGCTGATGCAGGCGTGACCGGGGAGACAAAGCGAGATAGCGCCCGCCTTCCCGGACGGCTGCTACGCACGCTGCCTGAAGCGACAGGCATCTTGCCATCCTATCTTCTCTCCGGCTCGTGAAACCTGCCGTATTGTCTTCCTCCGCCTCGGATAAAGGAAGCTTTGGAAAATCATGCTAAGTATAAGAAAATCTTTGGCATGAGAACGACTTCGATATGGACCGGCTCAACCTCGATCACCTCAAAACCTTCGCCGATGTCGTCGAACTCGGCAGTTTCTCGGCGGCAGCCGATCGGCTGAGCCTGACGCAACCCGCCGTCAGCCTGCAGGTCCGCCAGTTGGAGCGGCGCCTCGGTACGATGCTGATCGAACGCGTCGGCCGCAAGGCGAGGCCGACAGCAGCCGGCACGGAATTGCTGCTGCATGCCGCCCGCATCGATGCCGCCGTGCAGGCCGCGCTCGAAGCGGTGGCTCGCCAGAGCGAAGGGGTGATGGGGACGGTGCGCATCGGCACCGGCGCGACAGCCTGCATCTTCCTGCTGCCGGCCCTGCTCCAGCGCCTGCGGCGACGTCATCCCCGACTGGAGATCGTCATCACCACCGGCAATACCGGCGAGATCGCCCGTGCAGTCGAGGACAACAGGCTCGACCTTGCCTTGGTTACCATGCCCGTCTCGAGCCGCTCGCTCGAGCTCGAGCCGGTCCTGGAGGACCCTTTCATGGTCATCGCGCCGCCGCAGACCCAACTGCCTGTGCCAGCTTCTCCTGTCACCCTCGCCGAATTGCCGCTACTGCTGTTCGAACCCGGCGGCAATACGCGGCGCCTCACCGATGAATGGTTCGCGCAAGCCGGCCTGTCACCGCGTCCCGTGATGTCGCTCGGCAGCGTCGAAGCGATCAAGGAACTGGTAAGGGCGGGCCTCGGCTGCTCGATCCTGCCCGGCATCGCCGTTCGCGGCGACGCGGCCTCCGGCGCCTTGACCGTACAGCCGCTCTCCCCGCCCCTGTCGCGCGTGCTCGCCATCATCGTCCGGCGCGACAAACCCCTGCATCGCGGGCTCAAGGAAACCCTGGGAGCCCTGCGAGAACTATCCGGCTCACCATCTGCTTCCGCAACGTCCGACGCCATATGCGAAGATTAACAATTTGTAATCCGCCACATCGAAGCGCCTTTGCTGGTAGCGGTGATGTCCAACCTTCCGGAATTGGCGGTCTACGGAGCACAGTTGCATTCGTCCACATGAAATCATCGCCCTGTCGAGACGTGAGCTCCAGTTGGCGACGACAAATCGTCGTGCAATAGTCTGAGCAAGCCTTTGGCGCCGGGCTCCCATCCGTCGGCGCGTATTCGGAATGGAGAGCCGTTCAAAACGACAACAATGAACGCATCCGACTATCCGGATCTTTCGAAGGCCTGCATCCAGGGAGGATCGTATGACCAAGATTCGGACGACCGGCGAAGGACAATCGTCCCGCCGTAAATTCCTCGGCGAGGCCGCTGCCGTCGCGGCCGTCGCCATTGCGGCCCCATCCATCGCGCGGGCGCAGACCCCTACCAGCATGCGCTGGCAGAGCACGTGGCCGGCCAAGGATATCTTTCACGAATTCGCCCAGGACTACGCCAAGAAGGTCAATGACATGACTGGCGGCGAACTCAAGATCGAGGTCTTGCCGGCTGGCGCCGTGGTTCCGGCTTTCGGCCTGCTGGACGCCGTGTCGAAGGGAACGCTCGACGGCGGCCATGGCGTGATGGTCTATCACTACGGCAAGCAGACCGCCTTGGCCCTGTGGGGCTCAGGTCCTGCTTTCGGCATGGACGCCAACATGCTGATGGCATGGCATAAATATGGTGGTGGCAAGGAGCTGCTCGAAAAACTCTATGCCTCGATCGGCGCCAATGTCGTCTCCCTGCCCTATGGCGCCATGCCGACGCAGCCGCTCGGCTGGTTCAAGAAGCCTGTCGGCAAGCCGGAGGATCTCAGCGGCCTGAAATTCCGCACCGTCGGCATCTCCATCGACGTGTTCTCCGGCATGGGCGCGGCCGTGAATGCCTTGCCCGGCGGCGAGATCGTCTCGGCGATGGACCGCGGCCTGCTCGACGCCGCCGAATTCAACAATGCCTCCTCCGATCGTGCCCTGGGCTTCGCCGACGTCTCGAAGGTGTGCATGCTGCAGAGCTATCACCAGAATGCCGAGCAGTTCGAAATCCTTTTCAACAAGACCAAATATGACGCCCTGCCCGACAAGCTGAAGGCCATCATCGCCAATGCCACGGAGGCCGCCTCCCAGGACATGCAGTGGAAAGCGATCGACCGCTATTCCCAGGATTATGCCGAGTTGCAGTCCAAGAACGGCGTCAAGTTCTACAAGACGCCCGAAGCGCTTCTGAAGAAGCAGCTCGAAGTCTATGACGAGGTGGTGAAGAAGAAGGCGGCCGACAATCCCCTGTTCAAGGAGATCCTGGATTCCCAGATCGCCTTCGCCAAGCGCGCCGCGCGCTGGGAGCAGGACACGGTGGTCAATCGGCGCATGGCCTTCGATCACTATTTCGGGGCCAATGGCGCCGCAAAGAAGATCTGACGCTTCTGCGGGCACATGCCTGGCGCGGCTCTCAGGGATCGAGGCGCCTGCCTTAGTCATGCCCGGGCTTGACCCGGGCATCCAGGCTTTTCGTAATGGCGGTCGAAAGGTCGCGCAATTGCTTTCGCCATTACGCCAAGCACCTGTACCGTCGACCGGTCCCCGTTCATCGACGCGGCAGCCAAGCCGCATCGGCTCCTCCGCTTCCCCTCCGGCCGGACAGTCGCATGCATACTCAGCGTTTACTTCACGGGATCGACGCAATCAGCACCTGGGTCGGCAAGGCAGCGGCCTGGCTGATCATCGCCCTGATGCTGCTGGTGTGCGCCGAGGTCTTCAAGCGGTACATCCTGAACCAGCCGACCGCCTGGATTTATGACGCCAGCAATATGCTTTACGGCTCGTTGTTCATGCTGGCCGGCGCTTATGCCCTGGCGCAGAACGCCCATGTCCGCGGCGACTTCCTCTACAGCTCCATGCGCCCGCGCACCCAGGCGAGCTTCGACCTCATGCTCTATCTCGTCTTCTTCCTGCCCGGCATCGCGGCCCTGGTCTACGCCGGCTATGACTATGCCGCCGCGTCCTGGCGCATCGGCGAGCATTCGAGCGTCACCGCCGACGGGCCGCCGATCTATCACTTCAAGACGGTGATCCCGATCGCCGGTGCCCTGGTCATGCTGCAGGGCCTGGCCGAGATCACGCGCTGCGTTCTGTGCCTCAGGAACGGGCAATGGCCGGAGCGGCTCAAGGACGTCAACGAGATCGACGTCGTCGGCGAACAGCTCGAGAACAGCCAATATGTCGATGCCAAGGAGCGCGAGGCGGCCATCGCCGCCATGCAGCGCATCGATGAGGCGGCGCGCCAGCGCGGCATGGGCGGAGAAAAACCGGGCGGAGAGAAACCGGGCGGGGAGCAACCCTGATGAGCGATCCCGCACTCGGCCTTCTCATGCTCGGCCTCATCGTGGTGGTGATCATGATGGGCTTTCCGACAGCCTTCACCCTGATGGGCCTCGGCATCTTCTTCGGCTTCTACGCCTATTACGACCCCGCCCAGCACTGGATGGACAACCGTGTCTTCGACCTGATGGTCCAGCGCAGCTACGGCGCCATGACCAATGACGTCCTGATCTCCATCCCGCTCTTCGTGCTGATGGGCTATGTGATGGAGCGCGGTGCCTTGGTCGACAAGATGTTCTATTCCATCCAGCTCTCCTTCCGGCGCCTGCCGGCGGCGCTGGCGGTGACGACGCTGATCGTCTGCACCTTCTGGGGCATTGCCAGCGGCCTGGTCGGAGCGGTGGTGGTGCTGATGGGGGTGATCGCCCTCAATCCGATGCTGCGCGCTGGCTACGACGTCAGGCTCGCTTCCGGCGTGATCACCGCCGGCGGCACGCTCGGCATCCTCATCCCGCCCTCGGTGATGATCATCGTCTATGCTGCGGTCGCCGGCCAGTCGGTGGTCAAGCTCTATGCCGCCGCGATGTTTCCAGGCTTCTTCCTCGCCTTCCTCTATCTGATCTACATCGTCGGCTGGGCGCTCCTCAATCCGCGCATCGCCCCGACCTTGCCGGCTGACCAGACCAAGGTGCCGGTCCCGGCCTGGATGCCGCGTTTCCAGGCCCTCTACACGCGGAACATGCCGGCGGGCCTGCTGCGAGCCCTGTTCTCGCCCCGGCGCGCCTTGGCCCTGGACACCGAAACCGGCCGGCTGACCTATTGGCAGATCCTCAAGAATTTCGCGGCCACGCTGGTACCCCTCGCTTTGGTCGCCGGCACGCTTGCCCTGGTGTGGTGGTATGTGGTCATCCACGGCCAGGCCGGCACCGAAGCCAGTGCCGCAGCCGGCCTCGAGCAATTGGGCTCGGCGCCCGAACAGCTCGGCGGGCCCGAACCGCTGGGAGGCCCAGAGCCGTTGGGAGGCCCAGAGCCGTTGGGAGGCCCAGAGCCGCTCGGCACACCGGACTCCAGTGGCCAGGCCGCCCCGGTCCAGGGCGGACCCGCGACCGCTTTCTTCGTGACCTTCGGCATCATCGCCGCCATGGCTGCGGTGATCCTGGCACGCTACTACCGTGCCATGGGGCCGGAACGGCTCGAGGTCATCAAGTTGCTCACCTCATCGGTGATGCCCCTCGCCATCCTGACCGTGCTGGTGCTGGCGGTGATTCTGTTCGGCATCACCACCGCTACCGAATCGGCGGCCGTGGGGGCGGCCGGTGCCTTCCTGCTCGCTTTCAGCGCCCGCACGCTCAACTGGAAACGCACCAAGGAGGCCGTGTTCCTCACCGCCAAGACCACGGCGATGGTGTGCTGGCTCTTCATCGGCTCGGCCGTCTTCTCTGCCGTCTTCGCCATTCTCGGCGGCCAGGCCCTGATCGAGCAATGGGTGCTGTCGCTCAACCTGACGCCCCTGCAGTTCATTATCCTGTCGCAGGCCATCATCTTCCTGCTCGGCTGGCCCCTGGAGTGGACCGAGATCATCATCATCTTCGTGCCGATCTTCCTGCCGTTGCTGAAGCATTTCGAGATCGATCCGATCCTGTGGGGCGTCATCGTCTTCGTGAACCTGCAGGCCGCCTTCCTGTCGCCCCCTGTCGCGATGTCGGCCTTCTATCTCAAGGGCGTGGCGCCGTCGCATGTGACGATCAACCAGATCTTCGCCGGCATGATGCCTTACATGCTGATCGTCATCGTCTGCATGGTGCTGATGTATCTGTGGCCCGGCCTGACGCTCTGGCTGCCGCAATATCTCTATGGCCGGTGATTTGGTGCCGACCATCGATGCAAAGGCTCGACTCGGGTGCCATTGCGCTGTAGTGCGACGTTCATCATCGTCCTCAACAGGAAATTGCCATGTCGAGCCTGGCCGAACTGCGCCCCGATGCCCTCGCTGCCCTCCATGGCGAACTGACGCGCGAATATGAGGCCTTGAAAGACCGCAAGCTCTCCCTCGACATGACGCGCGGCAAGCCAGCGCCCGAGCAGCTCGACCTCGCCGAAGGCATGCTCGCTTTGCCCGGCAATCGCGACCACCTCAGCGAGGCCGGCGAGGATACCCGCAACTATGGCGGCCTACAGGGCCTGGCCGAGGTACGCAACCTGTTTGCCCCGGTGCTCGGCGCACCCGCCGCCCAGGTCATCGTCGGCAATAATTCCAGCCTGGCGCTGATGCATGACGTCCATGTCTATGCGCTGCTGCGCGGCGTCCCCGGGGGAACGAAGCCATGGAGCAAGGAAGAGGAGATCGCCATCCTCTGCCCGGTACCGGGCTATGATCGGCATTTCGCCCTGAGTGAATCCTTCGGCATCAAGCTCATCCCGGTGCCGCTCACCGGCGAAGGCCCCGACATGGACGAAGTCGAGCGCCTGGCTGCCGACCCGAAGGTCAAGGCGATCTGGTGCGTGCCGCAATATTCCAATCCGAGCGGCGAAACCTATTCGGATGCCGTGGTCGAACGCCTGGCGCGCATGAAGACGGGTGCCGCCGACTTCCGCATCCTGTGGGACAATGCCTATGCCCTGCACCATCTCGGCGAGACCAGGCCGCATCTTGCCAACATCCTGGAGGCCTGTGCAGCGGCGGGCCATCCCGACAGGCCGATCGTGTTCGCCTCGACCTCGAAGGTCACCATAGCCGGTGCGGGCCTCGCCTTCATCGCCGCCTCGCCCGCCAATGTGCGCTGGTATCTCGACAATGCGAGCAGGCGTACGATCGGGCCCGACAAGCTCAACCAATTGCGCCATGTCCGCTTCCTGCGCGACCTCGACGGCATTCATGCCCATATGGAAAAGCACCGCGCCTTGATCGCCCCGAAATTCGCGGCGGTGGAGGAGGCTTTCGAGCGTCGGCTCGCCAGCCACGGCTTCGCACGCTGGACCAGGCCTGCCGGCGGCTATTTCATCATCCTGGACGTGATGGAGGGCACGGGCTCCCGCGTGGTCGCCCTCGCCAAGGCGGCCGGCCTGGCGCTTACCCCGGCTGGTTCCACGCATCCCTATGGCAAGGACCCCGAGGACCGGACCTTGCGTATCGCACCGACCTATCCGAGCCTCGCCGAGGTGAAGCTGGCCGCCGACGCCGTGGCGCTCTGCACCCTGCTGGCAGCGTGTGAAAAGCGCATGGCGGGCTAGGACTTCCTGGGACCGCCGGCATCCTGCCGGCCTCTTGGAACCGCTGCGCTTGCAGGAAAGGAAGAGCCGGCAGGATGCCGGCGCAGACTGCTGACAAACCAGTAGCGTTAGTCAGCAGTTTTTGATTCAGTGGGTCATGTTGAAGAAACCCGGCCCC
>NZ_JBFNQD010000028.1:0-54068 GCF_040797145.1 Labrys neptuniae
ACACCCGAACCATCGGCCTTGACGCGGATCTTCACATTGTAATCGACCACCCGCTTCACGGGCACGAGCACTTTCATGGGGCTTCTCCAGACGGGGAACCGGAACAATGAGCGATATGAAACGACCGCATAATGGCCTTGTCCCTCCCGCGCTGTCGGCGAACCGACACGTCACGTCGCGACAAGACCGCCGCCGCTGAACTTGATGACGCAAGTCAGCTAAAGGGCGCGGCTTTTTGTGTCAACGCGACATTTGTGTGAAGCGACCGGGCGAGTTCCAGTCACGGGCATTCTCGGCGGTCGGTGGAGCGCATCACGAACCGCGACACGCCGGACAAGTCAGCACGAATGTCCCACACGGCCTCGGGGAGGACGTCGATACTGTTTGCCACCTCCGGCGATCAATCGCTCCAAGTGCACTACCACCCGGCCCGACCGATTCTGCTACTCAACATAGTAACAGGTTACCATTTATTGTTTTTATTATCGAACACTTTGCTCTTGCCTTCCTCATACTTAATTGGAAACAACAACAAACTGTTGATAAGCAAAAATCCCACCAAACACGACTTGCGCGAAGCATACCTGCTCGCTGTGCTCGGACTCAGGTTTGCTCGGTACTCCCTAACCCTACGCAATGATTGGCGCGGCCTCCCTTCGCCGTGACTTTGGCAGCAAAGGCTTGGAGCACGAACAAGAAGACGATCTCCAGCCACGCTCCCAAGGAAAGCAGGTCCCCCATGTTTGATACAGTTTTGAAAGTCGCCGGCGTCCTTTTCGTTGCAACCAGTCTCGCCAGTTGCTCAACCGCCGGCATGTTTCCCAAGCCCGGCGAGGCCTATGTCAAGGACGTGACGGTGACGGCCATTGCCTCCGCGCGCAATCCAGTTCCGGGAAGCTTCGCCCCGCGGCTGACTGAAGCTGTGCGCCAGGACGTGCAGCACCTGCCGCAAACCGGCGCAGCCAAGCACCTGTCGATCATCCTGACCGATTATCATTTGAAGAATCCCGCCCTGTCCCTGCTGGTCGGTGACGCCAATTACGTCAAGGGCACACTGACGGTCACGGATCTGGCAGGCGGGCCTGCCAAGACGGCCCCGTTCGTGGTCGGCAATCAAGGGCAGGTCAATGGCGTGGTCGGCGCCATCGTAGCCGCCAACCAGGATCCGGGCCTGATCGAAGGCGTTCTGGTCGTGCAGTCGAGCCGCAAGGCGCTGGAAAATTTCTATGGTTCCAAGCTCTTGAAGACCTATGCGGAAAACCCGCCGGCGGCGACGCCCGCTGCCATCGCCACGCCGGCCCCAGCCAGCCCGGCCAAGGCCAAGCCCACCAAGCCTCCTGTCCGCAAAGCAAAACCCGTTGTACCGGCGGCCGCGCAGCCCGGCACTTAAACAAAACGGCGCCCCAGGGCGCCGCGACATCGAATATAGATCCGGAGGAGGCACTCTGCCTCCCTCCGTTTCTTATATGTAACGCACAAGGGCCTTGCGGCAAGACCCGGTTCCGGCGCTATCAAACCAACCCTCGACCGCAATCAAGGGAAAGGGTGCCGGATGCGTGTGTTGTTGACGAGCTTTGGATCGCGCGGCGATATCGAACCGGTGGCGGCGCTGGGAGCGCGGCTCCGCGATCTCGGCCTCGAGGTGCTGGCCTGCGTGCCGCCGGATGAGGAGTTCGAGGCGGTGCTGGCCCGCGCGGGCGTAAGGCTGGTGCCCGCCTTCCGGGCCTTGCGGCCCTGGTTGGCGGAAGTGCGCAAGGGACCTGTCGACCTGCCCCAGGTGGCGGGCGAGGTCCTGGAGGGGCAATATCGGGCAATGGCCGCGGCGGCCGAGGGTTGCGATGCCGTGGTGGGTTGCGGCTTGTTTCCCTCCACCGCCGCGGCACAGGCGGTGGCCGAAGAGCGGGGTCTTGCCTATGTCCATGTCAGCTATTGCCCGCTCTTCATCCCTTCCCCGCATCATCCGCCCTATGCCTATCCCGGTCACCCTCGCCCGCCGGGGATCACCGACAACCGGGCTTTGTGGGATCACAATAGCAAGGTCATGAACGCCCTGTTCGGTGCCGCCGTGAATGGCCTGCGCGTCCGGATCGGCCTGCCGGCGCTCACCAATGTGCGCGATCATGTCTTCACCGACAGTCCCTGGCTGGCTTCGGACCCGATCCTGAGCCCGTGGCCGCCGGCCGCAAGCACAGTGGTACAGACCGGTGCCTGGATCTTGCCGGACGAGCGCCCGCTCCCGGCCGATCTCGAAGCCTTCCTGGCAGCCGGCCCGCCGCCGGTCTATGCGGGCTTTGGCAGCATGTCGATGCCGACGGCCCAGGCGGCCGGCCCCGTGGCGATCGCGGCGATCCGCGCCCAGGGCCACCGCGTCCTGCTCGCGCGCGGCTGGGCCGGACTCGCTCTTGCGGAGGCCGCAGAGGATTGCTTCCTCGCCGGCGACGTCAACCAGCAGGCCCTGTTCCCGCGCGTTGCGGCGGTGGTGCATCATGGTGGTGCCGGCACCACCACGGCGGCGGCTCGGGCGGGCGTGCCGCAGGTGATCGTACCACAGCTGGTGGACCAGCCGTTCTGGGCCGGACGAGTGGCGGCACTCGGCATCGGTGTGGCTCATGACGGCCCGGCCCCGAGCCTCGACTCGCTCTCCGCCGCGCTCGCTATCGCTCTGGCGCCGGAAACCCGCGCCCGGGCCGCCGCCCTGGCGAAATCGATCCGCACCGATGGCGCCGCGCTGGCCGCCGGGCTGCTCCTCGACATGACGCGCCGGTGATCTGAATGAATCGTTACGCCGGCCGGTTCGCGCCGGCCGGCGAGCACGGTGCCTCCAGCCGCGTTTAAAAAGCCTGCCCTGCCACCTCGCTCAATCGAACGTGTCGCGCCAGTCGTTCTGCGCCTGGGGCGGCGCATTGTCGAACAAAGGCGCATCGGCGCGTTTGAGCGGCAGCACCAGGATGGCGCCGGCGACCAGTCCGCCAAGATGGGCAAACCAGGCGACATCGTCTGTCGAGGTGACGAAATAGGCATAAAGCGCAAAATAGGCCTGGTAGAGAATCCAGGCCCCGATCGCCCAATAGGCCGGCAGTTTCAGCGGAATGCGGAAGAACAGGAGCACCCAGATCTTCACCTTGGGATGCAGCAGCACATAGGCAGCCACCACGCCCGATATCGCCCCGGATGCCCCGATCAGCGGGCTGGTGGAGTCCTGTGCGGTCAGGGCATAGGCGAAGGAAGCCAGTACGGCACAGGCCAGATAGAAGAACAGGTAGCGCCAGCGCCCGAGATCATCCTCGACATTGTCGCCGAACACCCACAGGAACAGCATGTTGCCGGTCAGGTGCATCCATGAGCCGTGCACGAAGGATGAGGTGATCGGCGTCAGCCATTCCGGCACCCTGATATATTCGGCCGGCAGCTGCATCTTCTGGAACAGAACCACCGGAATCATGCCATAGGAATAGGTAAAGCCCGCCGTATCCGCCACGAAGGTGCCGGGCACGTAGCCGGACTGGAAGAACACGAAAACCGAGACATTGGCGGCAATCAGCGCCCAATTCACATAGGCTCGCGTGATGCGCCGGTGCGGGTTGTCGTCATAGAGCGGTATGATCATCTCGCGTCCCGTATCGCCTGCCGATGCAAGTCGCGTGACGGCAAGAACAATGTAGGGCGAGAAGCAGCGGGAATAAAGGTCGCACAGCGAACAGAGCCGTTGGTGCGGGGTATTTACCGTCATCCCGCATACTATTTTGAGAATGCGCGGCATTTATGCATCATCTGCCCGGGTCATTGGAGGGTGATCGCAGTCCGAGAGGAACCAGATGCTTCGTTGCTCGCGATCTCGTGCCGCTGCCCTTGCCATCATCATGACCGCGCTGCCGGTTCTGGCCGTCACCACGCAGACCAGCCCCGCCTTCGCCGCCCCGCAAGAAGCCGTGCTCAAGCAGGCCGAAGCACAGCGCCAAGCCTTGATCGACACCATGAAGGCGCTGGTTTCGATCGAATCGGGCAGCAAGGACCCCGATGGCCTGGCCGAGATCGCCACCCTGATCGCGGACCGGCTCAAGGCCCTGGGCGGCGAGGTGCAGCAGATCGAGCCGAAGGGCGTCTATCGCATGCAGGACACGCCCGAGAAACCGGGCAAGGTCGTGCTTGCCCGCTTCACCGGCACCGGCACCAGGAAGATCGCTCTGATCGCCCATATGGACACGGTCTATCTCAAGGGCATGCTGGCGCAGCAGCCGTTCCGCATCGAGGGCGACAAGGCCTATGGCCTCGGCATCGCCGACGACAAGCACGGTGTTGCCCTCGCCCTCAGCACTGTTGCGCTGCTGAAGGAGCTGAATTTCAAGGACTACGGCACGCTGACGGTGATGATCAACGGCGACGAAGAGATCTCCTCGCCCGCTTCGCGCGCGCTTCTCACCGAGCTCGGCGCCGAGCAGGACGCCGTGTTTTCCCTGGAAGGCGGGGGCATCGGCACCGACCAGATCATCCTCGCCACCGCCGGCATCGGCGCCGTCGCCCTCAAGGTCGAGGGCAAGGCCTCCCATGCCGGGGCTGCACCCGAGCGCGGCGTCAACGCGCTCTATGAACTGGCGCACCAGATTCTGCAGATGCGCGATCTTTCCGATCCCAAGCTCGGCCTCAAGCTGAACTGGACGGTGGCCAAGGCCGGCACCAACCGCAATGTCATCCCGGCCGAAGCAACGGCCCAGGCCGATGTGCGCATGCTGCGCATGGCCGATTTCGACCGCATCGAGAAGACGGTGAAGGAGCGCATCGCCAACAAGCTCCTGCCCGACAGCAAGATCGAGGCGCTGTTCGAGCGCCGCCGCCCGCCCCTGCAGCCCACCGACGCCGGGCGCGCCTTGGCGGCACGGGCCGGCGCCATCTATGGCGAGATCGGCCAGAAGCTGAGCGTGATCGACAAGGCCGGCGGCGGCGGCACGGACGCCGCCTTTGCGGGACTGAAAGCCAAGGGACCGGTGCTGGAAGGCCTCGGTCTGCGTGGCTTCGGCGCCCATTCCAACGACGCCGAATATGTCGAGCTCGATTCGGTGGTGCCGCGCCTTTATCTGCTGGCACGGCTGATCATGGACGTCTCGGCCGGCAAGACGAAATAAGTGGCGCCCGGCCCAGGCGCGGCAAGCGCCTGCTGGCCCGAAACCCTATTCGTTGGTCTTGATGTTGGTCCAGGTCCGCGTCCAGAGTTTCTGAATCTTGGCGTCCGGCGCCGTGGTGGTGAACAGGCGCGCCATGGTGGCCTCATCAGGGAAGATGGCGGGATCCTTGAGGATCTCGGGCTTGATGAACTTTTGCGCGGTGAGATTGCCAGTGGCGTAGGAGATGAACTCCGTATTCCTGGCAGCTATCTCCGGGCGCATCATGTAGTCGATGAAGGCATGGGCCTCCTCGACATGCTCGGCATCCTTGGGGATCGCCCAACCGTCGACCCAGATCAGCGCGCCTTCCTTCGGCACGACATAACGGATGTCGACCAGGGGGCTGTCAGGCGACTTGGCATGGGCTTCGATGGCGCGGTTGCGCGCCTGGATGACGTCCCCGGCCCAACCGACCACCAGGCACAGATCGCCGGCGGAGAGCGCGCTCAGATAACCCGAGGAACTGAAGGTCCGGACATAGGGCCTGATGGCCTTGAGCAGCTCTCCCGCCTTGGCGATATCCTTGGGGTCCTTGGAATCGGGATCGAACCCGAGATATTTCAGGGCAGGCGGGATCAGCTCGTCGGGGGTATCGAGAATACTCACGCCGCAATCGGCGAATTTGGCCAGGTTCTCCGGCTTGAACACGATGCTCCAGCTGTCGATCGGCACATCGCCCAGGCGCTTCCTGGCCATCTCGACATTGTAGCCGATGCCGGTGGTGCCCCACATATAGTTCACGGCGTATCGGTTGCCCGGATCATAGAAGGCCAGGCGCTGGAACACCTTGTCCCAGCCGTGCTGGAGATTGGGGATCCTGGCCTTGTCCAGCGGTTGAAACACGCCGGCTGCGATCTCGCGCTTCAGGTTGGGGCCGGTGGGATCGACCACGTCATAGCCCGAATGGCCGGCATAGAGCTTGGTCTCCAGCACCTCGTTGGAATCCATGGTGTCGTAGACGACCTTGATGCCGGTCTCCTTGGTGAAGGATTCCAGGGTGGAGGGATCGATGTAATCGGCCCAGCTATAGACGTTGACGACCCTGTCGCCCGCCATTGCGGGCCCGGTAGCCATCAGGGCGGCCATGGCCGCAGCGGCGAGAGCCAAGAGCTGGGGCGGTTGGAGGCGACTTCGGCGAGAACGCGATCTCCAAATCGGCGTCGGGCAAGACGGCATGAGGGTCTCCTCTGGACGTGCGTCATCATTGCCGCCGACGCCAGACGCCGACGGATGGGGATTGCAGCCCTGTACAAAGGGCTGCAATTGCTGTGATGGGGCCTGAAGCGTTTTGCGATTTGGTGGAATCACCAAGAATCGCAAAGACGCGTCAGAACAAGGAGTTAGAGCAAATAAGCGTCCATACTCGAACGCGCTTTGCTCTTGACGATGCCACGACGCCTCGCTTCAGACGGAAGCACGCGGCTGTTCGCACCGAGAAAGCCCGCTCGGCGTCATTCAGGATCCGGACGAGCGGAAACCGGCGCTCTTCGGCGCATCCGCCCCGGCTGTCCGGGTAGAACATTCCATCGAGGTCGTCGCTCTACGGACGAGCCTGCCCGAAAGCGTTTCGTATCCGCGCCGACAGTCGGCTCTTCCTCCTTCTTGCTCGCTCAGGACGGCTGGGCCTCCGGCAAGGGACGGCCCAGGGACGAACGCACCGCCGGGATAGGTCCCGACGGCATAAAATGCTCAGGCAGCACGATGGCCAGATGCGAGGCCGCGACGTCGCGCGCCTCCTCCCGCGACAGGTTCTTGGGGGCGATCATCAGATGCAGCCACAGGCCTTCGAGCATGCACACGATCGCGCGCGCCAGCTTATGCGCATCGATGCCCGCCGGCACGAGTTCGGCACAGAGATCGGCGACGACACCGAGATTCTCCTGGTCTGTGTCGTTGCACATGCTGCGATAGGTCGGACGGGCCTTCGCCTCGCCCCGGAAAGCGCACCAGGCTGCCAGCTTGCGCGGCGTGCAGATCCTGCGGTCGAAATCGGCCAGGACCATCGCCCAGAGCCGCTCCGCAGCCGATGGCCCGGCCTGGGCAAGGGCAGCGCGCCAATGATCGCGATATTCGTCCGACAGGAAACGCAACGTCTCCAGCAGCAATTGTTCCTTGGTCTCGAAATGAAAGTTCACGATGCCGCGGGACATGCCGACCGCCTCGGCAACGACGCCGATCGTGGTGCCCTCATAACCGTAACGGGCCAGGCAATCGATCGTCGCATCGATCAACTCGCTCCGGCGCTCGGCCCGGTTGATCCGCGTGCGGCCCGTGCTCGTGGAAGTGTTCATCCTGGTGAAGCCCCCCTGTCCCGCCGCCCGATCCGAGCCGGCGTCTTTCCAGCATGCTTGGTGAGAACGGTGGGATTGTCAATGCGATTTTTTGCTATACGTTCGTTCAGTATCATGATTATAACTGAACGAACGTATAGCAATTATATAATCGAACATTCGTAGCGGGAGTGCTGACAGGCCTGCGTTTTTTGGGGGGCCCGGCGAGGGAAGGTCCATCCCTCCCCCGGCACGACCAAAGGACATGTCCCAGCTGGTGAAGACGAGGTGACGACGATGACGACGATTGGCTCGACGGCGATGGCGGCAGCGGAGGAAGATCTCACCGAACGCGCCAAACGCCATCTGATCCAGCCCTGGCCTGTCGCGGAAACCATGGGCGACGAGGCGCGCCCGCTGATCGGCGAGGGCGACGGCATCTACATCACCGATGCCGCCGGCAAGCGCCTGATCGACGGCCCGGCCGGCATGTGGTGCACCAATATCGGCCATCGCCGCCGCGAACTCGCCGACGTCATGCACGAACAGGCGATGGCGCTGTCCTACAGCTCGCCCTGGTACACCACGAGCTCGCCCTCCGTCGCCCTGGCCGAGCGGATCGCCGCCCATGCGCCGGGCGACCTCAACCATGTCTTCTTCACCACCGGCGGATCCTCGGCCGTGGAGACGGCGCTGCGCTTCATGCAGTTCTACAACAATGTGCGCGGGCGCCCGGACAAGAAGCTGATCCTCAGCCGCGGCAGCGCCTATCACGGCTCGACCTATCTTTCCGCCTCGCTCAATGCCCGTCCGCGCGACAATGACTGGATGGACAGCGCCGGCGATCTCGTCGTCAAGCTCTCGTCACCCAACCCCTTCCGCCGTCCCGGCGGCAAGACAGTGGTCGAATTCGCCGATGTCCTGGTCGACGAGTTCCGCGACACCGTCGCTCGGGTCGGTGCCGAGCGGATCGGAGCCTTCGTCGCCGAGCCGATCCAGGCCTCGGGCGGCGTCATCGTGCCACCGGAGGGCTACCTGCCGCGCATCCGCGAGATCTGCCGGGCCAACGACATCCTCTATATCTGCGACGAGGTGGTGACGGCCTTCGGGCGCCTCGGCCATGTCTTTGCTTCGGGAGAGATATTCGGGCTCGATCCCGACATGATCACTTTCGCCAAGGGCGTCACCTCGGGCTATTTCCCGCTGGGCGGCGTGGTGATCTCGGATCGGTTGCTTGAGGATCTCAGGCGTTCCAACCATCCCGAGGCGATGTTCGCCCATGGTCTGACCAACACCAGCCATCCCATCGGCTGCGCGGTCGCCCTGAAGAATCTCGATATCCTGGAAGACGGCGTCCTCGACCATGTGCGCGAGGTCACGCCCTATTTTCAGGCCCGGCTCCGGGACCTCGCGGACCTGCCTTTGGTCGGCGAGGTGCGCGGCCTCGGCATGATGGCTGGCATCGAATGCGTCGCGGGGCCTGCCGGCGAGGAGGGTGGGGCGCTCGACGAGACCATCGGCAAGCGCATCGACGGCCATTGCCAGGAACTCGGCCTGCTGGTGCGGCCGATCGTCAACATGTGCGTGATGTCGCCGCCGCTGACCATCACCCGCGCCCAGATCGACGACATGGCCGCCATCCTGCGCGAAGGCATCTCGCGCACGATGGACGACCTCGAACGCGAGGGCCTGTGGCGGCGCTAGGTTCGGAACGCGAACTTCCAGTCTGCTCCTGGGGCGAGGCCACTCATTGAGGAGCAAGAGCGGTCTCAGCGACATGCCTGCATGTCGCTGAGAAGTCCTCTCTTCAACCTTACCCCATCGCCTTGATCACGGCCGCGCCCATCTCGCTGGTCGAGACGGCGTTCTGGCCGGCGCTGGCGATATCCTTGGTGCGCAGCCCCTCGCTCAGCACCGCCGAGATGGCGGCGTCGAGGCGATCGGCGGCCTCGGAAAGGCCAAAGGAATAGCGCAACGCCATGCCGAAGGAGGCAAGTGTGGCGATCGGATTGGCCAGGCCCTTGCCGGCAATGTCGGGCGCCGAGCCGTGCACCGGCTCATACATCGCCTTGCGCTTGCCGGTCTTGGCATCCTCGGCGCCGAGCGCGGCCGAGGGCAGCATACCGAGCGAGCCGGTCAACATGGCCGCGACGTCGGAGAGCATGTCGCCGAACAGATTGTCGCAGACGATCACGTCGAACTGCTTGGGCGTGCGCACCAGCTGCATGCCGCAATTGTCGGCCAGGATGTGCTCGAGCTTGACTTGCGGATATTCGGCCTTGTGGACCTCCGTGACGACCTGCTTCCACAACACGCCCGATTTCATGACGTTGTGCTTTTCGGACGAATGCACCAGGCCGCGGCGCACCTTGGCGAGGTCGAAGGCGACGCGGGCGATGCGCTCGATCTCATGGGTGGTGTAGACCTGGGTATCGACGGCGCGCTTCTCGCCGTTCTCCAGCGTGACGATCTCCTTGGGCTCGCCGAAATAGACACCGCCGGTGAGCTCTCGCACGATCATGATGTCGAGGCCCTCGACCAGCTCGCGCTTGAGCGAGGAGGCTTCGGCCAGCGCCGGATAGCACACGGCGGGACGCAGATTGGCGAAGAGGCCGAGATCCTTGCGCAGGCGCAGGAGGCCGGCTTCCGGACGCGCCTCATAGGGAACGTCGGCCCATTTCGGACCGCCGACAGCACCGAACATCACCGCATCGGCCTGGTCTGCAAGCTTCATGGCATCTTCGGAGATCGCCTTGCCATGGGCGTCATAGGCGGCGCCGCCGACCAGATCCTCTTCCGTCTCGAAGGAGGCGAGGCCCGTCTTGTTGAGGAAGGCGATCAGGCGTTTGACCTCCGCCATCACTTCGACACCGATGCCGTCGCCAGGAAGAAGGAGGAGCTTTTGCGTCGCCATGACCTGTCACCTTTGATTGGAATGCCGGCTGATTAGACGAGCAAGGGGGAAGGTGCAAGCAAGGAGGCAAGATGGGCGGGTTCCAAGACCCGCCTGTCGGCGCTGAAGACGTACCGGTCCGGGGATCGCTACGTCACCGTCGCTGCATGCGCATAATGCCGCCGGAATGACATGAGAATTGTCGGCGACCATCCTCCAAGGTTGCGGAGAGAGGCGTTTATGCTCTATTCGCCCCTTCGTTTCGACGGGCCTCCGACCATGACTTATGCCGTTAAGGAAATCTTCTACACGCTTCAGGGCGAAGGTCGTAACGCCGGCCGGGCCGCCGTGTTCTGCCGTTTCGCCGGCTGCAATCTGTGGTCCGGGCGGGAGGCTGACCGCGCGACGGCCATCTGCCAATTCTGCGATACCGACTTTGTCGGAATGAACGGAACGGGCGGTGGACGTTTCGCCGGCGCGCATGAACTCGCCCGCGCCATAAACCGGACCTGGACCGGTGGCGACGAAGGTCAGCGCCTCGTCGTGCTGACCGGCGGTGAGCCTCTTCTTCAGGTCGACGCCGATCTCGTCGCGGCCCTGCATGAGGCGGGTTTCGAGATCGCGGTCGAAACGAACGGCACCGTCGCTCCCCCCTCGGGCATCGATTGGCTCTGCGTCAGCCCAAAGGCCGGCGCGCCGATCGTGGTCGGCGCGGGTGACGAACTCAAATTCGTCTACCCTCAAGCCGGGCTCGACCCCTGCCAGTTCGAAGATCTGTCCTTCCAGCATCTGCTGCTCCAACCCATGGACGGACCGGAGCGCGAGGCGAACACGGCAGCTGCGGTCGCCTACTGCCTGGCGAATCCGCGGTGGCGATTGACACTGCAAACCCATAAAATGCTCGGTATTCCATGAAGATCACGCAGGCATTCACCTTCGAGGCCGCGCACCGCCTTCCCAACGTCCCGCAAACCCACCGTTGCCATCGAATGCACGGGCACTCCTATCGTGTCGAACTGCAGCTGGAAGGCCCGGTCGATCCACATACCGGCTTCGTCGTTGATTTCTTCGACGTGGAGGCGGCCTTCGGTCCGTTGCTGCAGCGCCTGGACCACTATTGCCTCAACGAGATCGAAGGGCTTGAAAATCCGACCGCGGAAAATATCGCGATCTGGATCTGGGACAGGATCAAGCCGCTGCTGCCGCTGGTCGCTTCCGTGAGGGTCTATGAGACCCCTCAATGTTGGGCGGAATATGAGGGCTGAGCGCCGCCTAAAGCGACCTGGCGGGCGATCTCGATAGCTGCGCTTCTCAAACGGACCGAGCTCCCCTCGCCAGTCTCTGTTCCCTGGGGGACTCGACCTTCCCAAGCGCCTGCCCCCAGATTTGCGCGCGAATCGGGCCCATCGGCCCGACGCAGCAATGATAGGGAGCCTGTTCGTGAGCGAGCCCACGCAAGGTCTTTGGCACAATATGAACCGCCCGCTGGCTGCCATTCTTCTTGGCGTGCTGCCATTCTGGCTCTTCCTGGGCGCTTCCGACAAGCGGACCGTCAACGGCGAGGTGGTGTTCGAATCCGAGTTGAATCTGCTGGGCATCGTGATGGCGATCGTCGCCCTGGGGCTCGCCTTCACCATGCTGCGCCGCGATGGCTCTCCCGGCCAGCCACCGCGCCGCTGGCCGCGTACCCTGGTAGCGATCGCGGCCATTCCGCTGGCCCTGTTCCAGCTCGGCTACTCCATCGGCTTCTACAGTTTCAAGGACATCAATATCGCCGTCTTCGGAGGTCCCGCGCCGCCTCCTTCCACCTACGGCGGATTGAATCCCGACCTGAAAAAGTTCTTCGTCGAGCGCTCCCGGACACTGGATCAGGGTCGCCTCAACGACACGATCGTCAACTCCCTGCTGCGCCTGACTGAAGCGCGTATCAGACACAACGCCTATGCGGACGCCTGCCATCGCGGCAAATGGCAATTGGAGGCGGTGGCTCTGCCTGCCTTCCTCAGCGAGGCAGGACGCGATGCGATCGCCGAAAGCGAGCGCAAGCTAGCGGCCGAGCGGCCGGCGCCTTGCACGGAAAAGAATGCCAAGGCCAACATCACAGAGCTCTCCGACTATTATGCCCGCGACAAGGACATCCTGGCGATTCAACTCGCCGGCTACGACGGCCGTTTCGGCTCGGAGCCTCCACCCGCCGCCTCCACGACCGTACCGGCCATTGAAGGTGTCCCTGTCGGATTGGGAGCCAGCGTTGCAGAGGCTCAACGCATTTTTGGCTCCACCCGCCAGCCAGAGCCCTATACCAGCGCGATGGGCGAACGCCTCGCACTCTATCCCGCCGACGGCTTTGCACTTTACCTGTCGACCGACAAGCAGGTCGCGAGCATCAAACTCACCAAACCGTTCAACGGCAGCGTGGGCAGCGTCAGGATCGGTGATCCCTTGATCACCCTGAAACGCCTGATGGGCAAGCCGACGAAAGAGCTCTTCCCCCTCGATGAAAACCGCGCCTATTTCTATCCCCTGCCGGACGACGTCACAGTCCGTTTTGACGCCAGCGAGGAGGAAGGCGTGCAATCGATCATGCTGCTCAAGACGAAGTAGCGGCTGCAGGAGGCACGGCCGGCATGTGCCACCCTTGACAGACTCAGCCCCCTCCCCGACCTGTCGGGGATGATCGTGGCGCATATCCCATCGAGCCAGGCCTCCCGGAGCGCGGGGCCCCATGGCTAATCCGGGCGAAGTCGTCGAGGTGCTGCTGCCGGTGGCGCTGGAGCGCACCTACAGCTACCGCGTGCCTTTCGGCAACACGCTGATGCCGGGCGATGTCGTGCGCGTCACGCTCGGCCCGCGCGAGGTGGTCGGCGTGGTCTGGGATGGCGACGGCGTGCTGCCCGCCTCTTCCAACCGGCTGAAATATGTCGAGGAACGCCTCGAAATCCCTCCGCTGGGCGCCGAGATGCGTCGCTTCATCGAGTGGGTGGCGAACTGGACGCTGACACCACGCGGTATGATCATGCGCATGGCCCTGCGGGCGCCGGAATTGCCGCCGGAGAAACAGAGGCTCGGCTACCGCCTGGGCAAGCACGAGCCCGAGCGGCTGACAGCAGCACGCCGGCGGGTGCTCGATCATCTCGCCGATGGTTTCGTGCACGAAAAGCGCGCTCTGATCGAGGCGACAGGGGTGTCGCCGAGCGTGGTGGACGGTCTGGTCGATGCCGGCGCGGTCGAGCCCCTGGCCCTTCCACCGGAACCGGTGGCAGGCACACCGGATCTCGCCTTCGGCAGCGCCAGCCTGAACGAAGCCCAGGCGCTGGCCGCCGCCAGTCTGAGCCAGGCCGTGGCGGCCCGGCGCTTCTCGGCGATGCTCCTGGAAGGGGTCACCGGCTCGGGCAAGACCGAGGTCTATTTCGAGGCGGTGGCCGAGGCCGTCAGGCAGGGCGGGCAGGCTTTGATCATGCTGCCCGAGATCGCGCTGACCAACCAGTTCCTCGACCGTTTCGCCGAGCGTTTCGGCGTACGCCCGGCCGAGTGGCATTCGGGCATATCGGCCAACAAGCGGGCGAAGCTCTGGCACGGCATCGCCAAGGGCGAGGTTGCGGTGGTGGCCGGCGCCCGCTCGGCCCTGTTCCTGCCCTTCGTCGACCTGCGGGTCATCATCGTCGACGAGGAGCACGACGGTTCCTACAAGCAGGAGGACGGGCCGCGCTACAATGCCCGCGACATGGCGGTGGTGCGTGCCCGGCTGATCGATGCGCCGGTGGTGCTGGCCTCGGCCACCCCCTCGATCGAATCGAGGGTGAATGCCGATCGCGGCCGCTACGCCCATATCACCCTGCCCCAGCGTTTCGGTGGGCGGGCGCTGCCGTCGATCACTACCGTCGACATGCGCGAAGGTGGGCCCGAGCGCGGCAAATTCATTGCGCCCAGTCTGGTCTCGGCGGTGAAGGAAACGCTGGCAGCGGGAGAGCAGGCCCTACTCTTCCTCAACCGGCGCGGTTATGCCCCGCTCACGCTTTGCCGTAAATGCGGGCATCGCTTCCAATGCCCGAACTGCACGGCCTGGCTGGTGGAGCATCGCTTCCGCAAGAGCCTGGTCTGCCACCATTGCGGGCATACTGCGCCGGTGCCGCGCCATTGCCCGAGCTGCGAAGGCGAAGACACGCTCACCCCTTGCGGCCCCGGCGTGGAGCGCATCGCCGAGGAGGTCTCAGGTCTCTTCCCGGAGGCCCACACCGTGATCCTCTCCTCCGACATCCATGGTAGCGCCGAGCGCCTGCGCCAGGAGCTCGACACCGTCGCCAAGGGCGAGGCCAACCTCGTCATCGGCACGCAGCTCGTCGCCAAGGGCCATAATTTCCCTTTTCTGACGCTGGTCGGCGTTGTCGATGCCGATCTCGGCCTGGGCACCGGCGATCCGCGTGCGGCCGAACGCACTTTCCAACTCCTCGGCCAAGTCACCGGTCGGGCCGGGCGCGGCGAGCGCCCCGGCCGCGCTTTGCTACAGAGCTATGATCCCTCGCATCCGGTGATGCAGGCGCTGGTTTCCGGCGACAAGGAGAGTTTCTATGCGCGCGAGATCGCCGTGCGCGCCAAGGCCGGCCTGCCGCCCTATGGCCGCATGGCCGCCCTCACCATTTCCGACGAGGATCGCGGCAAGGCGGAGGGCTTCGCCCGCCAGCTCGTCAAATCGGCCCCCTTCGACGTTGCCCTGCGCGTACTCGGCCCGGCCGAGGCGCCGATCGCGGTGATCCGCGGCCGCCACCGCATGCGCCTGATCCTGCAAGCCCCTCGGGACTTCGCCCTACAGGATTATATCCGCGCCTGGCTCGCCGCCGGGCCGAAGGTAAGCGGACAGCTGGCGGTGGACATCGACATCGACCCGATGAATTTCGCATAAGGCTCCCCTCTCCCGAGTCGGGAGAGGGGAATTGCCCCTCACACGGCGTAATCCATCGCCTCAAGATCGGCGATCAGACCGGGGCCGGTGGGCTGCCATCCGAGCTTCCTGCGGGTCTGCTCGCTGGAAGCCGGCATGTCGTGCCCGGCAAACAGGCCGAGCCAGCCGAAATGGGTCCCGGCCTCGCCGAGGGGGATGGATCTGACCGGCACCTTCAGGCCTCGGCCGATCACTTCCGCGATTTCCCGCTGCGACACGCCTTCCTCCCCCACCGCATGGTATTTCGCACCCGGTTCGGCCTTCTCCAGCGCGAGCCGGTAGAGGCGGGCGACATCGAGGATATGGGCCGCCGACCAGCGGTTCCGGCCCTCCTCGATATAGGCCGACACCCCCTTTTCGCGGGCCACCGCGATGGCATAGGTGACGAGACCCTGCCTGACCGTATCGTGCACCTGGGGAAGGCGTACGACCGAGACGTTGCCACCCTCCGAGGCCACGGCCGCGGCAGCCTCCTCCGAGGCAGCGCGCGGGATTACTTTCGAACTGATCACGGCGCCGTCCTCCTTGGCCAGCTCGCCGGGCACGGTGCTGGCCATGGCGGTGCCCGAGGTCACGATCAGGGGTCTGTCAGAACCGGCAAGTGCCGAGCCGAGCGCCGCGATCACGTGGCGGTCATCCTCGCAATTGGCGGCGAAGGTCGAGAAATCATGGTTGAAGGCGAGGTGGATGACACCATCCGAGCTGACAGCGCCGGCCCTCAGGCTGTCGAGGTCCTCCAGCGAGCCGCGATGAACTTCGGCGCCCGCCGCAGCCAGAACCGTCGCCTTGTCTTCCGACCGGGCCAGGCCGAGAACCTGATGGCCCGCCCCGATCAATTCCTTCACGACGGCCGAGCCGACAAATCCGGTCGCGCCGGTCACGAATACGCGCATGAGCAAGTCTCCTAGCAAGATAGGAGACAAGCATTGGCCCTTGGTTTATCCTGGTAAAGTAGTGACCTTATCGTATTATAATGGCTAACAGGATGAACGGGCAGATCACGCAGGAAATCAAGCTCGGCAGCTATCTGAGGGATCGCCGCGCCAAGCTCGACCCGGCCGCCTTCGGCTTCGGGCCGGCGCGCCGGCGCACACCCGGCCTGCGCCGGGAAGAAGTGGCGCAGCGCGCCAATATCAGTCCGACCTGGTACACCTGGCTCGAACAGGGGCGCGGCGGCGCGCCATCGGCCGACGTGCTCGACCGTATCGCCCGCGCCCTGCTGCTGACCGAAGTCGAGCGCGAGCACCTCTTCCTCATCGGCCTCGGGCGCCCGCCCGAAGTACGCTACCGCAAGGGCGAGGACGTCACGCCACGGCTGCAGCGCGTGCTCGACGCGCTTCATCCGAGCCTGGCCCTGGTCAAGACCGCGACCTGGGACATCGTGGCCTGGAACAAGGCCGCCGCCGCGATTCTAACCGACTATGGCGCTCTGCCACCCCACCAGCGCAACGTCCTGCGCTTCATGTTCCTCGACCCTAGCGTACGCGCCGCCCAATATGACTGGGAGAGCGTGGCCCGCTTCGTGGTGGCGACGTTCAGGGCCGATACGGCACGGGCCGGGGCAGCGGCGGAAGTGGCACCACTCATCGAGGAACTCTGCCGGCTCAGCCCCGAATTCGAGACGATGTGGCGCGACAACGACGTCCGAGCCCATGGCGACGGCGTCAAGCGCCTGCGCCATCCGGTGCTCGGCCCGATCACGCTGGAATATTCGTCCTTCGCCGTCGATGGCCGGCCCGATCTCAGCATGCTGGTCTACAACCCGACGCCTGATGACCGCGACAGGATCAAGGCCTTTCTCGACGGGCTGGCAAGCCCCTCTCCCGGGTCGGGAGAGCGGCAGGGGTGAGGGAAATGAGCAAGCGTTCACCAGCGTCCCCCCTCTCTCCCCACCGGGGAGAGGGGAGACACGTGGAGGTTTCTCGTGACGACCTCAGACAGTATGAGGGTCGCCAACCGCAGCGAACTTCGCGAGCTCCCATGACCGATCCCGTCCCCTCTCCCCGCCAATTGCTCGAAAATGTCGGCCTGGGCGCCCATGCCGAACGCATCCTGCCCCATGAGTTGCCCGCCATTGCGATCCTGCTGGGGACCGGAGCCGGAGATATCGGCCAGAGCCGGATCGGGGGCCTGCCGGACCTGCCGGCCTCGCTCGCCTGGCCTCGCACGGCCAAGGGGGAAGCCATGGAGTTCACGCTCCAGATCGACCTTGCCGAGCTTCCGCCCGCTGCCAGCGCACTGCCGCGGGCCGGCATGCTCTATGTCTTCATCGGCCTCGACGAACCAGCGACCAATATCGAACACCGCATCCTGCTTCACACCGGCGCCGATCCCCTGCATCCGGCCGCGCTGCCGACCGATATTCCCTTCGCCAACGACATGTTCGCCGATGTCGAGCCGCGCCGCCTCGAATTTGTCGCCGTCCCCGACTTCCCGCGCTGGGCCACGCAGGATTTCGCGGCGGTGACCCGCGACATGAGCGAGGACGAGCACGACACCTACAACGAGGATTTCATGTGGTCGCTCGAGCCGAACACGGCGAGCCCCATGCTCGGCAAGCTGTTCGGCCACGCCGCCGGCATCGGCTCGGACCCGCGCGAGGATGCCTATGTGGTACGGGAGGTCAATCCGAAGTGGCTCTACAACACCCGCGAACGCACCAGGCTCGACCTCACGCCGGCGCGCAGCTGGCGTCATCTGCTCACCATCGATTCATGCATGGCCCTCGGCCTCGGCATCTGGGATGCCGGCTATTTGCAATTTCTCCAGCACGAAAACGACCTCGAAAAACTGGATTTTTCCAGGGTCTATGCCGCCGCGGAAAGCAGCTGAGAATCCGCCAGGCGTCGCAGGGGTTCCCCATGACCGCCAAAAAAGGTATGAGCGTCGCCACATCGCGTTGAATTGAGCGAGTCATCATGACCAGTCCTGCCGCCGAAACCCGCCAGCTTCTCGAGGCTCTCGGGGTTCCGGCCAGCCGCTTCACCGGCGGCTCCCGCACCGTTCGCAGCCCCCTCACCGGCGAGACCATCGGCGCCGTCAAGGACGACAGCCCGGCCGAAGCCAAGGCCGCCATCGGCAAGGCGCAGGCCGCTTTCGAAGCCTGGCGCAAGGTGCCCGGCCCGCAGCGCGGCGAACTGGTACGCCTGCTCGGCGAGGAACTGCGTGCCGCCAAGACCGAGCTCGGCCGCTTGGTCAGCCTCGAAGTTGGCAAGATCGCCTCCGAGGGCCTGGGCGAAGTGCAGGAGATGATCGACATCTGCGACTTCGCCACCGGCCTGTCGCGCCAGCTCTATGGCCTCACCATTGCCACCGAGCGTGGCGACCATCGCATGATGGAGCAGTGGCACCCGGCTGGCGTCGTCGGCGTGATCTCGGCCTTCAACTTCCCGGTTGCAGTGTGGAGCTGGAACGCGGCTCTCGCCTTCGTCTGCGGCGACAGCGTGGTGTGGAAGCCTTCCGAGAAGACCCCGCTCACGGCACTGGCCGTGGAAGCCATCTTCAACCGTGCTGCCGCACGCTTCGGCGGCGTGCCGGACGGCCTGCTCACCCTCATCCTCGGCGCCCGCGAGGTCGGCGAGGTTCTGGTCGACGATCCGCGCGTTCCCGTGGTCTCGGCCACCGGCTCCACCGCCATGGGCCGTATCGTCGGCGAGCGTGTCGCCCGCCGTTTCGGCCGATCCATCCTCGAGCTCGGCGGCAACAACGCCTCGATCGTCACGCCCTCGGCCGATCTCGATCTCGCCCTGCGCGCCATCGCCTTCGCCGCCATGGGCACGGCGGGCCAGCGCTGCACCTCGCTGCGCCGCCTGATCGTGCATGACAGCGTCTATGACGACCTCGTCGGCAAGCTGAAGAAGGTCTATGCTGGCATCAGCGTCGGCAATCCGCTCACCACCGAATCGCTGGTCGGCCCCCTGATCGACAAGGCTGCCTTCGACGGCATGCAGAAGGCGCTCGAGGAGGCCCGCAAGGCCGGCGGCACCGTGCATGGCGGCGCCCGCGTCGCGGAAGCCGGCCCGCAGGAGGCCTATTACGCCCGTCCGGCCCTGGTCGAGATGCCGAAGCAGGTCGGCCCCGTCGTTAACGAAACCTTCGCCCCGATTCTCTATGTGCTGAAATATAGCGAGTTCGACGAGGCTCTCGCATTGCAGAATGGCGTGCCGCAGGGCCTGTCCTCCTCGATCTTCGCCACCGACATGCGCGAGGTCGAGCGCTTCGTCTCCGCCCAGGGTTCCGATTGCGGCATCGCCAATGTCAATATGGGCCCTTCGGGCGCCGAGATCGGCGGCGCTTTCGGCGGCGAGAAGGAAACCGGCGGCGGTCGCGAGAGCGGCTCGGACGCCTGGAAGGCCTATATGCGGCGCCAGACCAGCGCCATCAATTACGGCCGGACCCTGCCGCTGGCGCAGGGCGTGAAATTCGATGTCGACGACGGAGGGACGAGCCCTTGAGGATGGCGGAGACGAGACGCTTGAGAAACCTTGGATTTGCGCTGGCCGGCTGTGTGACAGCCGGTTTCCTCACCCTCCCCGGTCTGGCACAGGCGCAGACACAGGCAAAACAGGCTCCCTCCCAGGCCATGGCGGTCGAAGCACCCGGCCCGGTCCTCAAGGCCAAGGCCAAGCTCGAAAAGCGCGCCAAGCGTTCCGGTGCTGCGGCCACTTCCGTTGCCGCGGCACCCCTCGAGGCGATGAAAGGCGGCGAAGCCGCGCTCGCCGCCATCCCCTTGCCGCCAGCCCGCCCACGCGACATCGCCGAGGCGAGCCCGGCGGCGCCCGCCGCGCACGAGGCCGAAATCCAGACCGCCAGCATCCCCACGGCGGCACCGGTGGCCGTGCAGAAAGCAGCAGCCGAGCCTTTGGATCTCAAGCCCATCGGCAATGTCGATTCTCTCATCACCAAGCACGCCGCCCGCTACAACGTGCCTGAGAGCCTGTTGCGCCGCGTGGTCAAGCGTGAAAGCGGCTTCAATCCCGGCGCACGCAACGGCCCCTATCTGGGCCTGATGCAGATGCGCCTCGATACCGCCCGTGGCATGGGTTACCAAGGCGGCGCCGCCGGTCTGTTCGACGCCGATACCAACCTCACCTATGGCGCCGCCTATCTCGCCAATGCCTGGCGCGTCTCCGGCGGCAGCCCGGACCGGGCGGTGCGGCTCTATTCCAGCGGCTACTATTACGAGGCCAAGCGCAGAGGCATGCTGCCGCATTTGATCAAGGGCAAGCCCAGCCGCTGAGGAGAGAGCAGGCTCTTCCCGCCTAGAGCAAAGCGCGTTCATGACTGAACGCTTGTTTGCTCTAGCTCATTGGTTCGACGCGTCTTTTCGATTCCGGATGACTCCGTCAAATCGCAAGATGCCATCGCGGGAAGGCTTTTCGATCTCCAGCAGCGCCTGACCATATCCGACATGTCCCAGCCTGAACTCAGCATCATCATCCCCACCAAGGACCGCCCCGACCTCCTGCGGCGGGCGCTGGCCTCGACGCAGGCTCAATCCTTCCGGGATTTCGAGCTCGTCGTGGTGGATGACGGCGATGGCAGCGGGGCGCGCCTTGCTGAAGAACTCGGCGTCGATCGCCTCCACGCCTTGCTGACCGGTGGCAGCGGCCAGGTTCCGGCCCGCAATCTCGGTGTCGCCGCGGCGCGCGGCCGGCGCATCGCCTTCCTGGATGACGACGACTGGTGGGCCGAGCCGGATCATCTCGAGCGTGTGCTCGCCAAGGCCGACAGCCGCGGCCTTCTCTATGCCTCCGGCCGCATCGTTGCCGAGGGCGATCGCGCCGACGCCGGCAGCGAACTCACCTTCGAGGCTCATGCCGACGCCGAAGCCATCCGCCGCGACAATCGCCTGCTGGTGTCTGGCGTCGTCTATCCGCGCAGCCTGCACCAGAATCTCGGCCCTTTCGACGACAAGCTGCCCTACTACTGGGATTGGGACTGGTATCTGCGCCTGTTCGCCGCCGGCGTGCCGTTCTCCGGCCCGCTGGGCGATGGGGTGCGCATTTCCGCCCGGAACGACAGCGTCTCGGCCGCCGCCAATCTCGCCGCACGCCAAGCCAACCTGACCCGCCTGTCCGCCAAGCATGGCTTGAGCCAGCTCGTACTGCGCAATCACGAATCGATCGCCCGGGAGGGCGGCCGGCCTTCGTGAGGCAGATCTATCGAGGCTCTACGCTCTTCTCATGAAAAGCTCTCCGATTGCCGTAGCGTTTCGGCAAGCCGGCGGAGCATGCTTGCAGATCGGCGATTGCTCCCTATGATCTCCTGCAACCATAACGAATAGCATCCAGGGAGATCCACATGTCCACCATGCTCCTCAACCGTCGCGGCCTGCTTTCCGCCGGCGCCGGGCTTGCCTTGACAGCCTTCTCTGCGCCCGCATTGGCGCAAAAGCGTATCCGCATGGTGGTTGCCACCGGCGGCACAGGCGGGGTTTTTTATCCCTATGGCGGAGGCCTGGCCAAGATCTTCTCTGAAAAGGTCCCCAATCTGCAGGCAACGGCCCAGGTCACCGGTGGTTCGGTCGACAATGCCAAGCTGCTGCATACCGGCGAGGCGGAGCTCGGCTTTTCCACGCTCGATTCCACCTATGACGCGGTCAACGGCCTGGGCGCCTATGAGCAAGACGGCAAGCAGGATGTCGCGGTGCTCGCCGTACTCTACGACTCCTTCCTGCATGTGGTGGCGAGCAAGGATGCCGGCATCAGCCGTATCGCCGATCTCAAGGGCAAGCGCGTTTCCATCGGCTCGGCCGGCTCCTCCACCGAATCGATTGCCGACCGTATCCTGGCCGCCGCCGGGCTCGACCCCAAGACCGACGTGACGCGCGACAATCTCGGCGTGGCCGAATCGGTCGGCGCGCTCAAGGATGGCAAGGTCACCGCCTTCTTCTGGATCGGCGGTGTACCGACCTCGGCAGTGCGCGACCTCGCCACCACCGGCCAGCCGCCGATCTCCTTCATCCCGGCCGATGCCGAACTCGCCGTGGTCGAGCAGAAATATCCGGGCCTCTACCGCCCCTTCCTCCTCAAGAAAGACGCCTATGCCGGCCTGACCGGCGACGTCGCCGGCCTCGGCATCGCCAATGTGCTGATCGTCTCGGCCAAGGCCGAGGACAGCCTGATCACAACCATGCTGGATGGCTTGTTCAACAATCTCGATGAGATCCACAAGGTCCATCCCGAAGCCCGCAAGCTCTCGCTCGCCACGGCCGCGACCAAGACGGCCGTGCCCTTCCATCCGGCGGCGGAGGCCTATTACAAGGCCAAGGGCGTGCTGAAGTGACCCCTGGGATCGCCGGCATCCTTGCCGGCTCTTTCCGTCCTGGGGACCCAGCGGCTGCGAGAACCGGTTGGAAGCCTGCCGTTCCAGGAAGATCTCCTATGCAGGTTAGCAAATCAGATTGGCCCCATGCGTGAAACCGAAACCAGGGTCGAGCTGACCGAAGAGGAATTCGAGCGGCTCGCTTCCGACAATGAGGGTGGGCCGGCGGCACATCTGTCCGGCTGGCTCGGACGGGTGACCGGCCTTTGCCTGTTCGGCCTCTCGGCCTATGTGCTCTATTGGACGCAGTTCGCCGTCAACACCACGATCTATCGCGTCAGCTTCCTGGCCATCGTGCTGGCCCTGGTCTTCGCTCTGTTCCCGCTGATACGCGACCGCACGCCGCGCGCCGCCTCGATCGAGGAATGGCTGGCCGGGCTGATCGGCGCCCTCGCCTGCCTCGCCTTGGCGCTGCAGAGCGGCATCTTCGCCCGCAGCCTGCCGGCGGCATTGCAGCTCGCGGTGGTTGGCCTCACCTTCGCCTTGATGCCGTTGGCGACGCGCAGCCGGCTCCTGATCACCACCCGCGTGCTCGATTGGATCCTGGTCGCACTCTGCATCGGCACAGCCCTGGTGCTCTGCCTGACCATCGAGGATTACAAGGCCCGGCCCACCCGCCCGACACCGGAGGAACTGGTGCTCGGCGGCGCCCTGATCCTCCTGGTGCTGGAGGCGACCCGCCGCACCGTCGGCTGGATCCTGCCAGCGATCGCCATCATCTTCCTGTTCTATTGCTATTTCGGGCCCTATATCCCCGAGCCTTTCGACCATCGCGGCTTCTCCCTGCAGCGCATCATCGGCCAGAACGCCCTGACGCTGGAAGGCCTGTTCTCGACGCCGCTCGACGTCGCCGCCACCTTCATCATCCTGTTCACCATCTATGGCGCGGTGCTGGAGCGCGGCGGGGCCGGCAAGTTCTTCATCGACTGGGCCTTCGCCCTGTTCGGCAAGACGCCCTCGCCCTCCGCACCCGGCCGCGCCGTGGTGACCTCGGGCTTCCTGCTCGGCACGGTGTCGGGCTCGGGCGTCGCCACCACCGTGACCATCGCCTCGCTCGCCTGGCCGATGCTGCGGCGCTCGGGCTACACGCCCAACGTTGCCGGCGGCATGCTCTCGGCAGCCGGCATCGGCGCCACGCTATCGCCGCCGACATTGGGGGCAGCCGCGTTCATCATCGCCGAATATCTCAATGTCGACTATCTCGACATCCTGATCTACGCTACCATCCCGACCCTGCTCTATTACCTTTCCTGCTGGCTGATGACGGAGGCCGATGCCCGCCGCCTCAAGGTCACGCCGGTGAAGACCTCCGACGCCTCGCTCTGGCAGCTGACGGTGAGCGAGGGCTACCACTTCCTCTCGCTCGGCGCGATCGCCGTCTTCCTCATCCTCGGCTTCACCTCCTTCCTGGCGGTGTTCTGGTCGATCGCCATCGCCTTCGGCCTGTCGATGATCCGCGGCCATTCCCGCCTGGTGACCCCGCGCGCCTTCGCCATCGGCGTGGTCGCGGGCCTCGCTGCCTATGGCTTCGGCAAATCCGGCCTGTCGGCGCAGATCGGCCTGGTCAATCTCTTCGACGGGCGCATCTCGGTCTGCGTGTTCTGGGGCATGGCGGCGGCCACGCTCGCCTCCGGCCTCGAAGCCTGGCTGGCCCTGCGCGCCGGGCGTACGCCCGATCCCGCAGCGACACGCATGATCGAGGCCTTGATCGATGGCTCGCGCTCGGTGCTCGGCATCGCCTCGATCTGCGCCTGCGCCGGCATCATCGTCTCCGTCGTCAACCTCACCGGCCTCGGCCTGACCATCTCCTCGATCATCGTCACGCTCGGTGGCGGCGAGCGGGTGGTGGTGATCATCCTCGCCGCCATCGCCATGTGGATCCTCGGCACCGCCGTACCGGTGACGGCGAGCTACATCATCGCCGCGGTGATGCTGGTGCCGGCGCTGACTGGCGTCGGCGTGCCGGAACCGGCCGCCCACATGTTCATGTTCTATTACGCCGTGCTGGCAGACGTCTCCCCGCCCACGGCGCTCGCCCCCTTTGCTGCGGCGGCAATCACCGGCGGCACGCCGTTCCGCACCATGATCCAGGCCTGGAAATACACGCTGCCGGCCTTCCTGGTGCCCTTCATGTTCTGTTTGACACCGGACGGCCTGCGCCTGCTGATGCTGGCCCCGGGCGGCGGCTGGCCCGCCGATCTCGGCGAATGGCTGCAGGTGCTGCTGACCACGGCCACCTCCTGTCTCGCCCTGGTCGGGCTCGCCATGGGCGCCACCGGCTATGCGCTGCGCCATGCCAATGCGCTCGAACGGATCCTGGCAACCATTGGCGGCGCCCTGCTGCTGGCCGCCGACGCCTGGGCTGATCTCGGCGGAACCGCCTTCCTGGGGGCGGCCCTGCTGCTGCACTGGCTGCGCGTGCGCCCGACACTGGGAGAGAAAGAAGCCTAGAAGATCGATAAAAGGGAACGAGACAGGCCTTTCCGGCTTCCTGGCAGGGGCGCCGCAGGGCAGCGCCGGTTATCAGGCTGCGTCGAACAAACTCTGATCGAAGGCCCGGCCTGATCCTCCAACCCAACACTTTGCAAAAGCTGCGTTTTTTGGTCTAAGCGGAGGCCGGCGACGACAAGAACGGGGCTATTCCATCTCGGCACCCAGATACTGTTGCCGATCCGCCACATCATATGGCCAAAATATGGCGGCCAGCCCAAATCTCCGGCAATGTCTTTGACTTGGAATCGCGGCTCTCTCAATTGATTCAATCAGACAGATGGTTCGGTGCCGGTCGTTCCCGGCATCGGGTGGAGTGAGGGGCGTCCATGTTCAAAGCAGTATTCCTATCGACCGTGATGGCAGTGGTCCTGTTTGCAGGCGCCGCAAGTGCCGCGGACCTCGCACCGCAGGCGGTCGAGCCGGTCGCTCCGGCCTATACGCCCTATGATTGGTCAGGCCCCTATATCGGCGTGCATGCCGGCTATGGCTGGGGCCGCGAGGATGACAACCAGAGCCGCCTGTTCCCAAACATTCAGGCTCGGGTCGCCGCCGATAAGTTCGACATGAACGGCTTCGTCGGCGGCGCCCATGCCGGCTACAACTACCAGATCGACCAGTTCGTCATCGGCGGGGAAGCCGACATCGATTATGCCGATCTCAAGGGCAGCCATCGCTACAGCTATTATGGTGGCCAGGCGACAGGCGTGCTGCGTATGAAGAGTGAGTGGCAGGGTTCGCTGCGCCTGCGCGCCGGCTACGCCTTCGACAATCTTCTGGTCTACGCCACCGGTGGTGTTGCCTTCGCCAACGGCAAATTGTCGGATGTTGGGCAGTTCCGTACTGCCTATGGTTCGAGCGACACCAACACCCATATCGGCTGGACCGTGGGCCTGGGTGCAGAATATGCGTTCACACAGAACTGGATCGGCCGCGCCGAGGTGCGTTACTCCGACTTCCAGAAGAAGGGCTACGAAACGGCCAATGGACGCGTCAAGGCCGGCTGGAACCAGACCACGGCCACGGCCGGCGTCAGCTACAAGTTCTGATCCTCTGTCAGATTTCGACGAAAGCCCGGCCCCGCGCCGGGTTTTCGTTTTTGCAGGCCTGCTATAGAGGAAACGACGGCAACCGAACCGGAGTGGGGTCTCGATGATGTCGCTGCAGGGCAAAAGGGTCTGGATTGCCGGCCATCGCGGCATGGTCGGCGCCGCCCTGATGCGGCGGCTCCAGGGCGAAGACTGCACGCTGCTGACGGCGGGCAGGGCCGAGCTCGACCTCCGGCGGCAGGCCGATACCGAAGCCTGGATCGAGCGGATGCGCCCCGAAGTGATCTTCCTCGCCGCCGCCAAGGTGGGGGGCATCCTGGCCAATGCCAGCTTTCCGGCCGATTTCCTCTACGACAATCTCGCCATCGAGGCCAATGTGGTGCATGCGGCCGCCCGCGCCGGCGTGAGCAAGCTTGTCATGCTCGGCTCGAGCTGTATCTATCCACGCGATGCCGCCCAGCCGATCGGCGAGGATCAGTTGCTGTCAGGCCCGCTCGAGCCGACCAATGAGTGGTATGCGATCGCCAAGATCGCCGGCCTCAAGCTGGTCCAGGCCTATCGGCGCCAGCATGGCTGCGACTTCATCGCCGCCATGCCCTGCAATCTCTACGGCCCGCACGACAATTTCGACCTGGCGTCGAGCCATGTCCTCGCCGCCCTCATCCGGCGAGTGCACGAAGCCAAATTGCGCCAAGCGCCCGCCATCGAGATCTGGGGCAGCGGCACGCCTCGGCGCGAATTCCTGCATGTCGACGACTGTGCCGACGCTTTGGTGCGCCTCGCCGGGGACTACTCGGATGAAAGGCCGATCAATATCGGGGCTGGCGAGGACATCACCATCCTGGAACTACTGGAGGCCGTGAAGCGCGTCGTCGGCTATGCCGGCGCCACCACGCATGATCGCAGCAAGCCGGACGGCACGCCGCGCAAGCTGATGGATTCCTCGCGCATCACTGCACTCGGCTGGCGCCCGCGAATCGGACTCGAGGATGGCCTGGCCCGGACCTATGCCTGGTATCTTGCCCATGAAGACAGGATCAAATCTGCCGGATCCTAACTTTCTCGACCTCCGCCTTCATCCAGCTTGTTGCCGCGCTCGGTCTCGATATCGGCAGTCATCATCTCCGTCACCAGCGCCTCGAAGGTAGTGTGATGGCGCCACCCCAGCACGGCATGTGCCTTGGCGGCATTGCCGATGAGACAATCGACCTCGGTTGGCCGGTAATAACGCGGGTCAATGGTGACGAGTTCGCGTCCGCTGGCCCGGTCGAGCCCCCTCTCCGCGAAACCCTCGCCAACCCAGTCGAGTGAACGCCCGACATGGGCGAAGGCCCGTTCGACGAAATCGCGCACCGAATGGACCCGGCCCGTCGCCAACACATAGTCGCCGGGCTGGTCCTGCTGCAGCATGCGCCACATTCCCTCCACATAGTCGCGGGCATGGCCCCAGTCGCGCCGGGCTCCGAGGTTGCCGAGATAGAGTCTGTCCTGCCGGCCGGCCTCGATGGCCGCCACCGCCCGGGTGATCTTGCGGCTGACGAAGGTCTCGCCGCGCACCGGGCTTTCATGGTTGAACAGGATGCCGTTGGAGGCGTGCAGGCCATAGGCCTCTCTGTGGTTCACCGTGGTCCAATGGGCATAGAGCTTGGCGATGGCATAGGGACTGCGCGGATTGAAGGGTGAGCTCTCGTCCTGCGGCCGGTCGCTCTGGCCGCCATAGAGCTCGGAAGTGGAAGCCTGGTAGAAACGGCAGCGCCCTTCCAGCTTGAGGGTGCGGATGGCCTGCAGCAGGCGCAGCGCGCCGATGGCGTCGATGTCGGCGGTATATTCGGGCATATCGAAGCTGACGCGTACATGGCTCTGCGCCGCCAGATTGTAGATCTCGTCGGGCTGCACCGCATCGATGACCCGCACCAGGCTCTGCCCATCCTGCATGTCGGCATAGTGGATATGCAGGCGCCGTCCTTCCACATGAGGATCCTGGTAGATCGCGTCGAGCCGCGCCGTATTGAAGGAGGAAGATGGCCGCTTGATGCCGTGGACCTGGTAGCCTTTCTCCAGCAGCAGCCTGGTGAGGTAATAACCGTCCTGTCCCGTCATGCCGGTGATAAGCGCCGTCTTGCCGTTCATGCTGCCCTCCCCTTGTCGGCCTTGCACCCGTCGCAGAGGCAGCCATCTCATGCGTCCGGTATGGATCAGAGCGTAGCCCCCCGCAAGCCGATGAAGGAATGCCTGCCGGCCAGTTGAGTTATGGCCGGTGAGCGGGTAGCACTCGAATCTGATCCTCCTTGCGCAAACAGGCCGCTTTTCCCATGTCCCAGGAACCGCCCTTTCTCAACGCCATGGAAGCCCGCATCTTCGGCTGCCTGATCGAAAAGCAGTTGCTGACGCCCGACGCCTATCCGCTGACGCTGAACGCGCTGCAGGCCGCGGCCAACCAGAAGACGTCGCGCGAGCCGGTCATGGCCCTGGAGGCGGGGGAGATCGGCCACACGCTCGCAACGCTGGAACAGCAGGGACTGGTGCGTCGCGCCTTCGGCTCACGCGTGGAGCGCTACGAGCATCTCGCCGGCCAGCGCTTCAACCTGACCAAGCAGCAATCGGCCCTGCTGGCGGTGATGTTGCTGCGCGGGGCCCAGACCCTGAACGAATTGCAGACCCGGACCGACCGCATGGCGAGCTTCGGCTCGGCCGACGAGATCAGGCAGGAGCTCGATCTGCTCGCCAGCGCCCGCCCGCCGCTGGTCAAGGAGATCGGCCGCGCGCCGGGGCAGCGCGAGGACCGCTTCGCGCATCTGCTTTCGGGCGATGTCGAGGTCTCCATGATCGCCGCCCCGGCACCGCGCGCCGCGGCGGCATCCCCATCGGCCATTGCCGAGCTTGAGGAGCGCGTGCGCACGCTGGAAGAGCAGGTTGCAGACCTCAAGGCACGGCTCGACGCCGTAGGAGCCTAGTTTCGGGACGTGGCTGCCGGCGGTGATGCCATCACGATTGTATTGGCAGGGCCAGCAGACGCAGATTCACTCCGGATAGTCCCTCTTCGGATGAATCAGCTGGTTCTCGCCATCTTCCATCGCTTCCCAGCCGAGAAATTCGGCGATCCGTGTGGCAAGGTCCGAATACCAGCCAAAGCAGGGCGGGCTCTCGGTGCCGACCAGCACCACGCGATCGAAGAACGGAATGAACTCGCCGTTGCTGGCCCACTCACCGGAATCAGTCGTCTTGACGATCGTCAGGTCAACCCAGGGCTTTCCGGGCGCATGGCCGAACGACACAGGATGTTTTTGTCGCAAATCCGGCAAGGTTTGCAGGAATGCGACCAGCCGCCGCGTGTCCGACGGTGCGCAAGCCGGAGAAGGCGGACGAATGGTCAGATAGCAATACATCCGCGCGCGGCCCCTTCAGGATCAGACGTAGGGCTTTGGCGCTGCGCCCCTCACACGAAAGTCCAACCCTGGCGCATTTTCCGAAAAAGTCGATAGACCGTTCGATTGGAAATCGCCTCTTCCCTCGGTATTGGCTTCGCCTGCGCCGTCTTCACGCCGCCTCCCGGCGATCACGGGCGCGGTCATAGGCACTGGGCTTCTGGCGCCAGTGCCCTTCCACGGCATCGGCGATCAGGGCGCCATAGACGGCATCGACGACGAGGGCGTTGCAGATTTCGTCAAACCAGGGATCGCCCTCCCTCAGCGTCGTGAAAGACGCCTTGCGCTCCTGCCGGTTCCAGACATTGAGCTTCACGCTGTCGAAGCGCATTGCGGTGCGGGAAAGACCAAAGCAGACGTGAGCGGCGCCATCGAGGGGTCCGGCCAGCAGGCCGCCGATCTGAACGAGATGAAGCTCCTCGAAGGCCAGGGTATAGTCGGGCATGGCTGACAGCTCCCATCACGGGCAAGATCCGTGGCTTATGGGAATAATATTCCCAATATGGGTACATTTTGTCAAGCCAGACTGGGACCAAATCAGAAGCCGGAACCAAATCAGAAAAAATGCCAGCCGGCGACGACCTTGCCGACGATCTGCAGCTCGTCCTCGCTGCGGGCGATCTGGACATGGCCGCCATTGTCGCTGATCACCCGGATGGCGTTGTCGCCGAGGATCTTGGAGGTCTCGATACGCTTGGCCTGAATGTCGCCCCAGCGGTCACGGATGGCATAGATGCCGTCGGGCGAGGGTATGCGGTGGCGGGTGTCGATGATCAGCGGTGTTCCCGGCGCAATCGTCGGGCGCATGGAATCACCCTTGGCCTCGATGATCAGCAATTCCCCCGGCTTGGCACCGATGCCGCGCAGGAACCAGGGCGGGAACACCCAGGGATCGGGCTTCACCGCATCCCGCGTCTCGATCTTATCGCCGTCGCGGTAATAGGCGTGCGCCACCTGCCCGCCGCCGCCCATGCCAGCGCGGGCGTCAACCTCGACGATGCCATTGCCGGGAATGCGCGGCGGCGCATCGGGATCGAGCGCCTCGGGCGCCTCCGGCTCGAAGAAGCCGTCGGGCTGGTGCTCGTCGGGATCGAAGGAGGCGAGCTGCAGGCGGTTCGACATCAGATCGCCGGGATCGACCTTCAGCGCCGCGGCGGCCCGCACGATCCATATGTCCGACAGGCGCCGCTCGCCCCGCTCCAGCTTCACGAGCTGAGACCTTTTTGTCCCCATTGCCTCGGCCAGCGCTTGCTGCGACAGGCCCTTGGCAGTGCGCAATGCTTTGAGATTGTTCCCCATACGGGTACATTGCCCCAGAAATCCTGTCTTGGCCAGAATTATTTTTGGGAACATTCCTCTTGCTTAATGAACCCATAATGGGTACATTAAGTTCATGGCCAGTACACGTCCCCCTGGCGCCATTCGCGTCGGGGCCAGCGTCTCCCGGTAGGCCGTACGGAAAAACAAATCAGGCAAGCGCTTTGCGCGCCCCACGCCGCCTCCGGAAGTCCGGAGGCAGGCCGCGGCGCCGTGATGGCTCATGGCCTGACGACAGAAAAAGGAGGCAGCCTCATGCAGCAGCCTGACGATCCGGGCTTCGCCCGTCACGACATCGCAGGGGACGCATGGCCGGAGGCTGGCCACGATGCCGGCAGCCGCCTCCTTGCCCTCGCTTTGTGCGCCCTCTCCGGCGGGCTCCTGGCTGCAATCGTCAGCCTCGTCACCGCCTGGCTGCGATGAGCGCCCGTCCTTCCGGCTCCTTTCCTCCCGGCCCCTCTCATCGGAGATCGACATGGCGATGCCGAACAGCAAGCCCCGACACTATCGTGCAGCGGATCAGCTGGAAACCGCACGTGCCCTGCGCGCCAAGGGTGCCAATCTGCGCCAGATCGCCCAAGCCCTCGGCCGCAACCACCGGGCCGTAACGGCCCTCCTGGCCCAGCTCGGCCCTGCCCAAGAGGACAGCGAGGAGACAGGCGAGCAGGATCGCCGGGCGCAAGCGCATCGCCGGGCCGTCCTGCAGCATCTCAACGACATCCGGCGCGAGCATGGCTTCGACAAGCGTTGGGAAAGCTACGTCCTGCGGCCGGAGACGGCGCTGCCTCTCGATAGCTGGCGCTTCCTCGACTTCTCTCCCACCGGTTCGCCCGCCGAGATGTGTGCCGGTCAGCTCGAACACTAAAAACTGGAAACGGGTTCAAAGTGCCCCGCCCAATCACAAGCCGGCTCGGTAATTCCACCCCAGAGCGCCTGGCTTGCACCGCTATTTGCACCCTTCTCCTTTCTCCCCTAGCCAGGAGGCCGCCTGAGATGCGCCCCTCTCCCTTCTTGAAGATCCGCCAACGCGAACCTTCGGGCCGGCTCCAGCGCGAGAGCGTCGCCGAAATCACCGCCACGGCCACAAGGAACCGCATCCGCATGGGCGTCCGGCCCGGGGACGCGCGCAGCCAGCTTGCCGGCTCGGTGTTCGGGCGCCTCTGCCTGCAGCAGGAGATCAATGCCCGGCAATATGAGGCAGGCTGCCGCTTTGCCATTGCCGTGATCCGCTATGCCAAGGTCATGGGCTTTGCCTCGCCCAACCCGCGCTCGCTCGACATGCTGATGCTGGGCGGTGGCGGCCATGGCGAGGAAGCCGGCGATGCCGAGGCGATCGCCAAGGCGCGCCGGCGCTACGAGGACATGTTCACCGCCCTCAACGACGCGCCCGATGGCAAGCGCTATCTCAAGGCACTCAAGGCCTGCATCCTGCAGGAACAGCATGCCGAGCTCGGTGATTTGCGCTGCGGATTGAATATTCTTTGCCGACTATGGGGTTGACGGCAATTACCCGATATGGCAAATTAAGACCCTGACAAAAAGCGCCCGACCGAAAGGTCCAGGCGCTTTTTTCATGCCCGCTCCTACCGCAGCGTTCTGCTGATGCCAACGGCATCGAGGCCTGACCTGTCATCCCCGGCGGGCCGAAGGCTCGGGAAGGGGATCCAGGCGCAAAAGGACAGCCCTCAGTCCTAAATCCCCTTTCCCTCCGCTCTCAAACGCTGTGACTCACTGACTTCCCGGCGGCCTTGCACCAGGTTTGACGGTGCGACATCACCTCTCCATCCGCGCACACGCATACCGTGCCGAGAGACTTGCCTATCGCGAGGCCCATTCCTGCTTCCGGCGAATGCCGCGGCTGCAAGCCGGCCCCCCCCAAGCCTCCCCCATCCTTGGACATTTCCCATCCTCACCCCCGCTCCCGGCGGGGATTTTTTTTGCCCGATGGACCCCCATGCCCCGTTTTCCAGACTACGACGCCGAAATTGGCCAGGGCTTGCAACTCCCCGTCGCCGGGCTGAGCGAAGTCCCTCCCGAGGCCGCCGCCTATCAGGCCAGGATCGCCCGCCAAAACGCCTTCGACGACGAGGAGCGCTTCAGCCAGCGTCGCCTGCAGCGCCAGGCCGAACTCGATGAAGCCGCAGGCGCCATGCCCCCCGGCGCCACCGGCTTTGCTGCCGGCGTCATGCGGAGCACGCAAAAGGGCGACAGCGCGCTGCTGGCGGCGATCTCGCCGGCCAATCGCCCCGCCTTTGCCACGAGGCTGGCCGCCGATCGCGAAGCCTTGCTCGGCAAGGCAGCCGTCATGGAACAGCAGGGCCGCGCCCGCTACGAAGCCGGGGAACTCGACAACGCCTTTGCTATCAACGAGCAGGATGTGGCTCGCGATCCCTCGCTGCTGGCAACCGCCAGGCAGGCCTATTTCGGCCTGGTCGACAGCTCGGGGCAGACGCCGGCCCAGAAGGCCCAGCGCCGCCAGGACGCCGAGCGCGGCTTTGCCATCGCGGCCTGGCACAGCCGCTTCGCGGATGATCCGGAGGCTGGCGCGGCCGCCCTCGGCGGGGATGACGCCGCCGGCGGCACGTCCGGCGACCCGGCCTTCGCCGCGATCCCCAAGGCGGAGCATAGCCGGCTGATCGGCGACGCCTTCCTCCGGCGAGACCAGAGCCAGGCCCTCGCCCGCGGCGCGCTCGAACCCATGCTGCGGGACGCCGAGACGGCGCTGACCAGCACCGGCCGCTACGACGCCCCCTTGCCGGACGAGACCCGCTTCGTCGCGGCCTATGGCCGCGAGGATGGCCCGCGCCGCCATGACGAGTTCCAGCGCATCGTCAAGCTGGGCGCCGATGTCGACGCCATCAAGGCGATGACGCCGGCCGAGCAGACCGCCTGGCTTGCCCGTTTCGCGCCCAAGGGGTCTGAGTTTACCGGCAACGGCCCCGATTTCGCGGAGGGGCGGGAGCGCCACGCCCGAGCCGTGCAGGCCATCGCCCTCAACCTGGCGGCACGCCACAAGAACCCCAACGCCTATGTCAGGGCCGTCTATCCCGCCCTCGACAAGCTGTGGAGCGAGGCGGAGAGTTCACCCGACAGGCTGAAAGCAGCCCTGGCAGCCACCAACGCCGCCATGGACGGGCTGGGCCTGCCGGCGCAAGGCCGCGCCGTGCTGCCCAAGGCGATGATCGACAAGGCGCTGACGCGCTTCGGCGACACCGCCAGGCCGCTGTCCGAGCGTATCGCGCCCTTCCGCGCCCTGATCACCGCGCCCGACGATCCCGCCCAGCAGGCCAATTTGTTTGCGCAGGCCATGCTGACTGGCCTGCCGCGCCTCGCCGCGCCGGCGCTCGCCGCCTATGGCAGGGGCGAGGACGACAACGCCGCTCGGCTGCTCGCCGCGGCCTTCGATACGCCGGCGAGCCAGAAGCCCGGCCAGCCGGCCGACTCGGCCGCATCCGCCGCGCCAACAAGCCCGCTCGCCTTGCGCGGCGGCGCGGATGCCACAAGCACCAATTCCGCCTGGCGGCCTGCTCACACCGACACCGCCATCGACCTCGGACCCGCGATGACGAGCGCGCTCACCCGGATGCACGCGGCCGGCCCTGGCGGCTTCGATCCCCTCACCGCCATGCTCTACGACCGACTGGTCCAGCGCAATCTCAGCCTCAATGGCAGCGACCTCGCCAATGCCCACGCCCTCGCCCGCCAGGACCTTCGCCTGCCCGGCCCCACGCTCTATGCGCAAATCCTGCCAAAGACCCTCACCGATGCTGCTCCGGGCAGTGGCTCGGCCAACGACAATGGCGGCGCCGGCATACAGAGGCCTGCCACCGCCACCCCCGCCAAGCCACTCTTCGAGATCCCCCAGGGACCGGGCAAGCCGGCCAATGTCAACAACAGCCCCACATTGCCCCCGTCTCCCGGCACCACCGTCGACAATGCCGGCAGGGCGCTCGTCCAAAAGCTGGGTGCCGCGCCCCTCAAACCGGGGAACGACAATGTGCCGAGGGTCCCAGAGTCTCCGGTGAAATCGGCGCCTGTCGCTGCACCACCCGGCATGCGTGGGGCCAATTTCGCCAAAGGCACCGCTCGCGGGAATAGTCCACTTGTGGGGCTCCTTTTGGAGGTCTTCAACGGAGCCACGGACGTATCCGCCCCCTATCCCGGCACCGTCATACCCCGATCCTTCGTCCTGCCAGCCTTCGGCGGCGTGAAAGTCTCGCCCGAGGCGACCCACGCCCTGCTCACCGGTTTGGAGAAATGGACCGACAAGCCGGAGCAAGAGCGCAGCCTGGCTCAAGCCGAAAGTCTGCAACGCTTCAAAATCGCCGCGAGCGATGCCCTACGCCGGACCGCAGGTCATCCCCTCGACTACGAGCTGGTCTCCACCGGCGGCTTCGACTTCATCCTTGCCCCGGGCGCCAAGCCGGGTGAGCCGGCGCGGATCGTCATGGCGCGTTGGACGCCGGCAGCCGGCGAGGCAGATCTGTGGCTATCCCTCGATGGCGGCCAACCAAGCCCGATACCCCGCCCTCCCCAGACCGCCGCCGCTCCCTATGACCAGGCGGTCTATGACAGCCTGTACACATCCAGCCGCAATCCGACCTATGCCTACACCATCGCCCGCACCATGCAGGCAGTTCGGCAGGCGGGTCAGGCCAAGCCGGGTTCTGAAGATCAAGGGGAGCATCAGCCGACCTGGGAAACGCGCTGGTTCATCCCCGAAGGCGATCCAGCCCTTGCCGGGATTGGAATGCCGTCGCCGGATCAACAGCGAACCTCCCCTCTCGGTACCTTCGGCATAGTCCCCGCCCCCACACAGCCTCCGAACCTGCCCCCCGCCACCGGCGAAGATGGCGAAAATGGTCCCGAGCCTCTCGTCGAGCCGCTTCCGCCCTCGCCCCCGGATCAGCCCTTCTTCCCAAGCGATTACTATGCCGCCCGCAAGGCAGGGTTGACCAGGCAACAGGCTCTCAACATCGCGATTGGCAATTATCGCAACAGGGGAGGCCGGTCAGACGCCGACAAGGGTGGCTCCTCACCTCCGACTGTGCCGTCTCCGCCGCCTCGTCCTCCTCAAGATCCAAGCGATCCTTATGACGAGGCCAAATACGACAGTATGTACGTGCTCACGGGAAGTCCCCGGGCGGCGTTGAAGGCAGCCAAGGATACCTATCGTTCAACGGCGCGTAATAAGAATCCTGACGGATCGCCTACTCCGACCATGGCTAACAAGGAGCGAAAAGGCCAAAGCTACCCTCCGCCCCCTCTTAATCCCGACGACCACATCGATATGGCGGACTATACCGCCCATCGAAATGCTGGACTTAACGCCTCCGCCGCGCTTGAGGCTGCCAGGACTGACTTGAAAGAGTTGATCGCGAGAGAAACCCAGGGTGGAGCAGTGCCGACCGCCACCGATCGGCCAGAAAAAGGGCAGGTCCCCAAGCCAGTCACGGACAAAACACCCTGGTATCGTCTTCTCCGAGGCGCAATCATCCAAGGCTATGCCGATTGGACTGTCGAAACACGCCGGCAGCAGATCGCAACTGGAAAACAACCAACGCACCCAGAGGTTACTACAGCCGGCATTGTCGGAAATACTGTTAAATTCAGTATGAATCAGAAATCTCGATTCGATTATAATGACCCCAATCAAGACACCCTCGCGGCCAATGCAATCCGAACTGATACCCAGCGGATACAAGACGCCGGCAACGAAACGTCACCTAATGAGAAGATGGCGGACGCCCACGGTGAAGTCGCCCTCATTCAGAAGTTCGCTGATGCTGGTCAAACCAAAGGGCGGTTCCTTCATATGGTCGTCAATGGCCGCGATGTTTGTGGCTGGTGTATGGTCGATATCGCTCGTGCAGCTACGGCGGCAGAACTGGAAGGGTTGGTTATCTATGAAACCGCGACAGGCAACACTAAATATTGGCATTATGGGATGGGTAGTATCAAACGCATCGGAGATGTTAACCCATGAAAAAAAATAACTTTCACATAAGTTGGTTCATTCGCGACATTCCACGCCCTGAAGGTGGCGGTGGCAAGTCCAATTGCGATTGGGATTTCATAATAAAAAAATTACAGAGGCTTCAACATGAAGATGGATCCGTAGCGCTTGAATTTGACAACGGCAATGAAGACGATGACAAATCCTTAAGCGTACACGCTCAGAACGATCATTATTTTATCGTTTTTAATGACAAAAGAGATGGAAAACATTTTCGACACGTCTCATTTGATCCAGCCTCTCCGTATAGTAAATACGAGATGCAGGGCTCTGATTGGGATTCTCGTATAATTTTTACCGATTATGATTTAGTATACGATGTATTTAAGCAATTCTTTGAAACTGAAAAGATAAGCTCACCGCGTATTGCACCTTACTGAATTACGGTGACAGTGCACTCTATTGACAACTCTAAGTGCGGCCGCATCGTGCCTTGATGGCTCGGCTTGCACGCATCGTGGTTCCCGGTCTGCCCTATCATGTCACCCAGCGAGGCAATGGGCGGCAGCGCACTTTCTTTGGCGCAGAGGATTACGCCCTCTACCGCGACTGCCTTGCGGACCATTGCCAGGCGGCCGGCGTCGAGGTGTGGGCCTGGTGTTTGATGCCGAATCACGTGCCCATCATTCTCGTGCCGTCCGATCCGGATGGCCTGCGGCGGGCCTTGGCGCCAACCCATCGGCGCTATGCCGGCCATGTCCATGCGCGCGAGAAACGCACGGGGCATTTTTGGCAGGGACGCTATGGCGCGGTTGCGATGGATGAGGCGCATCTGCTGCACGCGGTGCGCTATGTTAGCCTCAATCCGGTGCGGGCCGGTCTGGTGGAGCGGGCTCAGGATTGGCCCTGAGCCAGCACACGGGCCCATCTCTTCGGGTAAGAAGACGGCATCACCGGCCTCACGGCGCTCCGCCAGCGTATCGTCAATTTTTCCGATCTACTCGATGATGATACGGACGAGGCGATGTTCAATCGCATTCGCCGGGCGGAGAGCGTCGGACGCCCGCTTGGCGACGACGCCTTCATCGATCGCATCGCGATATTAACCGGCCGCGAGGTGAGGCCGGGAAAGCGCGGACCTAAGCCCAAGGAAGGGTAGTTGGTGTTGATCGACTGGACTGGCAATAGAATGCACTGTCACCGTAATTGCAAGGATACCTATCGTTCAACGGCCCGTAACAGGGATCCCGACGGACTGCCTGCTCCGGCCGTACCCACTAAGGAACAAAAAGGCCAGAGCTACCCTCCTCCCCCTCTTAATCCCGACGACCACATCGATATGGCGGACTATAATGCCCATCGAAATGCTAGACTCGACACGTCCGCCGCGCTTGAGGCCGCCAAGACTGACTTGAAGGAGTTGATCGCGAGAGAAACCCAAGGCGGAGCACCGCCAACCGCCGCCGATCGGCCGGCCAAAGGACAGGTCCCCAGGCCGGTCACGGACACGACGCCCTGGTATCGTCTTCTCCGAGGCACAATCATCCAAGGCTATGCAGATTGGACCGTTGAGACACGTCGACTGCAGATACAAACTGGAAAGCAACCAACACATCCCGAGGTGACCGCCGCAGGCATCATTGGTAGTACCACTGAGTTCAGTATGAATCAGACATCGCGACATGATTACAATGACCCCGATCAGGATAGTCTTGCCGCCGAGGCAATTCGAAACGATGCCAAGAGGGTACGTGAAGCCGGTAACCAGCCTTCAGCTAATGAGAAGATGGCAAATGCTCATGCCGAAGTCATCATAATTCAAAAATTCGCGGATGCGGGTCGGACCGAGGGCGAACATCTATACATGGTGGTTAACGGTCGCGACGTCTGCGGCTACTGGGAGAAGGATATCGCTCGCGCTACCACCGCGGCCAAGCTGGAGGGGCTAGTGATCTACGAAACGGCAACGGGTCACACCAAATATTGGCGCAAGGGTATGCGCGCGATCATGCGCATGAGAGATAATGCACAATGAACAAGAACGATTTTTTTGTTAGCTGGTTTATTCGCGACGTCCCCCGTCCGGAGGGAGGAGGAGGGCAAGCGAACTGTGATTGGGACCTAATCCTGTCAAAGCTTCAGGCGCTGCGTCACGCGGATGGATCTGTCAATCTTGTCTACGACAATGGCGAAGAGAGCGATTATAAGTCACTAAGTGTTCACGCGCAAAACGATCACTATTTTATTGTTTTTCATGATAAGAAAAATGAAGAAGACGTTCGACGCGCGTCCTTCGATTCAAATATTCCATATGGAAAATATGAAATGCAAGGATACACGTGGGATTCTCGCACGATATTTACTGATTACGAACTTGCATACGACACATTTAAACAGTTCTTTGAAACAAAGAACATTACGTCATCACGTATAGTTCCCTACTAATACCTGACATATTTACGATATTCACGCTTCATTACGGCCACGGGACGGCGTTGATGAGATAACGGCGACAGTGTGCTAAATTTTATTATTGCGCTCTCGCCGTAATTCCTATGCGCAGAACGATAATTTCTTTATCGTCTTCGATAATCGAGAGAATGGTGAACCATTTCACCGCGTCTCGTTTGATGAAAATATCCCGTGAAGCGAATACGAGATGCAAGGCGCCGATTGGGATGCTCGTATCATCTTTACCGACTACGAACTAGTCTATGATGTGTTCAAGCAGTTTTTCGACACTCTGAACATCGTTTCACCACGGCTCTATCCGTGAGATGAGAAGCGGCATGGCAGCTTTGAGCCAATATCTTTCCGACTGATTCAATCGGGCGCGATCTCTGCGAGTAAACGGACGCCGCGATCCCCAAGCCGGAACACGGCCAGCTGATCGGCGATGCCCTGCGCCGGACCGCAGGTCATCCCCTCGACTACGAGCCGGTCTCCACCGGCGGCTTCGACTTCATCCTTGCCCCGGGCGCCAAGCCGGGTGAGCCGGCGCGGATCGTCATGGCGCGTTGGACGCCGGCAGCCGGCGAGGCAGATCTGTGGCCATCCCTCGATGGCGGCCAACCAAGCCCGATACCCCGCCCTCCCCAGACCGCCGCCGCTCCCTATGACCAGGCGGCCTATGACAGCCTATACACATCCAGCCGCGATCCGACCTATGCCTACACCATCGCGCGCACCATGCAGGAAGTTCGGCGGGCGGGTCAGGCCAAGCCGGGTTCTGAAGATCAAGGGGAGCATCAGCCTGCCTGGGAAACGCGCTGGTTCATCCCCGAAGGCGACCCGTCCATTGCCGGGATTGGAATGCCCCGGCCAGAGCAGCAGGGAGCCTCCCCTCTCGGTACCTTCGGGATATTCCCCACCCCCGCGCAGCCTCCGAACCTGAACTCACCCACCAGTGACGAAGACGACGAACATGGTCCCGACCCTCTCGTCGAGCCGCTTCCAGCCTCGAGCCCGGATGAACCCTTCGACCCTGGCGATTATTATGCTGCCCGCAAGGCGGGGCTTAGCAGACAACAGGCTCTAGACACCGCGATCAGTAATTATCGCAACAAGGGAAGTGGGTTCGACACCTACAAGGGCGGCGCCTCACCTCCGACTGTGCCACCTCGCCCTCCTCAAGATCCAAGCGATCCTTATGATGAGAAGAAGTATGACAGTGAATTGATACTAACCGGCAGTCCCCGAGCAGCCCTCAAAGCGGCCAAGAATGCCCATCGCTCCGCACCTCAAAACAAAGGCCCAGATGGTCTTCCTGTCCCAACCGTTTCTAACAAGTCGCCGAAAAGCCCGTCATATCCCCCACCTGTTCTTGGTCCGGGCGAACATATCGACATGGCGGATTACAGCTACCATCGGGACGCGAAAATGAATGCGGCTGATGCCTTGGAGGCTGCCAAAGCCGATTTGCAAAAACGGATCAAGGATGCCAGTCAGGGCGGGGCGGCGCCAACGGCAGCCGACTATCCGCCCAACGGAAAAGCCCCAAAGCTAGCCAATGATGAAACCTCCTGGGTCCGTTTTCTCCGGGCAGCAATCATTCAGGGCTATGCCGACTGGACGGTCAGAGAACGCCAACAGCAAATCGAAACCGGTGTCCAACAAAGACAACCCGACGTTACAGTCGCCGGCGTCACTGACGGTGCGCCAGTCTTCAGTATGAGTCAAAAGGCTCGTTTCGACTATAATGATCCCCACCAAGACAGCCTTGCCGCCGATGCAGTCCGACTTGATAAGGAAAGGCGAGATAAATTTCACAAAAAACCGATGCCGAATGAAGCTTTAAAAAATAGTCATGGAGAAATTGTTGTAATCCATAAACTTCACGAGGTGGGTCAAACCGAAGGAAAATTTCTCTATTTGGTCGTCAACGGTCGGGATGTCTGTGGATGGTGCGCACATGATATCCCCCGGGCAGCAAGGGCAGCAAAACTCAAAGGTGTAATCATCTATGAATCAGCTACAGGATATACCAAATATTGGCATCCAGGATTGAATAAAATCAAACGCATTGGAGATGGATCTCAATGAGTAGAAATGGCATTTTTGTTAGCTGGTTTATTCGCGACATTCCTCGCCCGGAAGGCGGCGGAGGCAAGTCTAATTGCAGCTGGGATCTTGTTTTAGCTAAACTTCGAGATCTACAGCATGAAGATGGCTCAGTGACTCTCGAATATGATGACGGCCGCAAGGAGTACGATAAATCTCTGAGCGTACACGCACAGAACGATCACTACTTCATTGTTTTCAACGATACGGAAAATGGTCAGCCATTTCGCCGCGTATCGTTTGATGAAAACATCCCGTGGAGCGAATACGAGATGCAAGGCGCCGATTGGGATGCTCGTATCATCTTTACCGACTACGAACTGGTCTATGATGTGTTCAAGCAGTTTTTCGACACTCTGAACATCGTTTCACCACGGCTCTATCCGTGAGACGAGAAGCGGCATAGCGGCTATGAGCCAATACCTTTCCGACTGATCCAATCGGTATTACGTATTACGGGTATTGGGTATTGGGTATTACGGGGACAGTTTACTTATTTGCCAGGCCTCGATCTTGGCGCCGGGGCTTGAACATTCCACCGCGTATGGTCTCCAATTCGCCGATCATATCACGTACCAGCCAAGCTCCGGAGAATAAGTAAAATATCCCCGTAATTGCAAATATTGATACCAAGACACGGGATAAATTATGCGAGCAGAAGAAAACTACAAATGATCAAGAATGGCTTCTATATTAGCTGGTTCATTCGTGACATTCCTCGTCCAGAGGGTGGAGGCGGTCAGTCAAATTGTGATTGGAACTTGGTACTGAGTAAATTGGAATCCTTACATCATGAGGACGGCTCGGTAACGTTAAAATATGATAATGGAAAACGGGAAGATAGAAAATCCTTAAGTGCCTATGCGCAGAGCGATCATTTCTTCATCGTCTTCAATGATCGAGAGAATGGTGAACCATTTCGCCGTGTATCGTTCGACGAAAATATCCCATGGAGCGAATACGAAATGCAAGGCGCCGATTGGGATGCCCGCATCATCTTTACCGACTACGAACTGGTCTATGATGTTTTCAAGCAGTTTTTCGATACTCTGAACGTCGTCTCACTACGGCTCTACCCATGAGACGAGAAGCGGCATAGCAGCTTTGAGCCAATATTTTTCCGACTGATCCAATCGGGCACGATCTCTCCGAGTAAACGGACGCCGCGATCCCCAGGGCGGAGCACGGCCGGCTGATCGGCGACGCCTTCCTCCGGCGAGACCAAAGCCGGGCCCTGGCCCGCGCGCTCGAGCCGCACCACCAATCGAATATCCTTTGCCGGCTCTATTATTGACAGAAACCGTCCTTTCTGGCATATTATCAACCAGGGAAATTGCGCCCGGCCCAAAAAGGCCGGGCATTTTCTTTTGAGGCTCTTTCTCGATAGCCGGCGGCTCCTCGGCGGCCCGTCCTTTTCCCCAAGGGTTGCGTTTGCGGCATTCGCTGACAGCCAAGACCGGACGAGACGTCCGTGCACCCGAAAATCAGCGATAGGCAAGGCAAGCGTCTGCTGCACCTGGACTGCCGAGCGAACGACCCATTCCCACTTCCCCCCGCCCGCCCGGCTCCGCCGCGGCGGGTTTTTCATTGGAGCATAGCAATGCCCGAGAACCATGAACTCGCCCTCGCCAAGGCCTGGCTGGAACGCGAGCGGGCCGAAGACCCCGCCCTCGCCGATCTTCTCGCTGGCGTACCCGCGGCCCTGTTCGGACCGAAGCCCCGGCGCGTGAGCTATGAGCATTGGCAGCTCATCGCGAAGACGGCCGAACCGGCCCGGGATCGCGGCGATGACCGGCGCTGATGGCAGCCCGCCCGGAAAACCGCGCAGCCCCCGGCGCAAGCCGGGCGCCGCGTCCAAGCCGGCCCGCAGCGGTCTCGGCGAAGCCTTTCTCGCCGCCCTCCATGCCGATTTCCTGGCCCATGGCGCCGGTGCGATCGAGCGCGTGCGCCTCGACAACCCCACCGCCTACATCAAGCTGTGCGACGCCCTGCTGCCCAAGGACGTCGCTTCCCCCCTCGACGAGCGCGGATTGAGCGATGAAGAACTCGACAGGCGCATCGGCGAAATACTCCGCCAATGCCAGGGCGCCGGCCTTGAAATCGGAGCTGCTGAGGCTGCTCGCTGAAAAGAAGCGGCGCCTCGACACGGACTGGCTGCCGCGCTACCGGCCCTATCCGCGCCAGGCCGATTTCCACCGCGCCGGCGCGGATCACCGCGAGCGCCTGTTCATGGCGGGCAACCAGCTCGGCAAGACCTATTCGGGCGGCGCCGAGGCGGCGATGCATGCCACCGGCAAATATCCGCCCTGGTGGCAGGGCCGCCGCTTCACCAGGCCGACGGTGGCCTGGGCGGCCGGCGTCACCGGCCTCGCCACGCGCGACACCGTGCAGCGCATGCTGGTGGGGCGGGCCGAGGCCGTGGGCACCGGCACCATTCCCGGCGCCGACATCGTCGGCCTCGTCGCGGCGCGCTCGACGCCCGGGCTGATCGATTCCATCCGCATCCGCCATGTCAGCGGAGGCACCTCCACCATCGGCCTCAAATCCTACGAGCAGGGCCGCGAGAAATGGCAGGGCGAGACGCTCGACTGGCTGTGGTTCGACGAGGAACCGCCTGAGGACATCTATACCGAGGGCCTCACCCGCACCAACGCCACCGGCGGCATCGCCTGGATGACCTTCACGCCGCTGCTCGGCATGTCCGAGGTGGTGCGCCGCTTCCTTTCCGAGGCCAGCCGGGACCGCAGCGTCACCACCATGACGATCGACGATGCCGGGCATTATTCCCCCGAAATGCGGGCGCGCATCGTCGCCGCCTATCCCGCCCATGAGCGCGAGGCCCGGGCCAAGGGCATTCCCATCCTCGGCTCGGGCCGCATCTTCCCGGTGGAGGAGGCGATGATCGCCGTCGACCAGATCCGGCCCGAGCCGTTCTGGCCGGCGCTCGGCGCCATGGATTTCGGCTGGGACCACCCCTTCGCGGCAGTGATGGGCTATCACGACCGCGATGCCGACGTGGTCTATCTGACGAGAGCCTTCCGGGCGCGCGAGCAAACGCCGCTTCTGCATGCCGGCGCGCTCAGGGCCTGGGGCGACTGGCTGCCCTGGGCCTGGCCGCATGACGGGTTGCAGCACGACAAGGGTTCGGGCGAGCAGCTCGCCGAGCAATATCGCCGCCAGGGCCTCGCCATGCTGCCCGAGCACGCCCGTTTCGAGGACGGCTCCAACGGTGTCGAGGCCGGGCTGATGCTGCTGCTTGACCGCATGCGCACCGGCCGCCTGAAAGTCTCGCGCCACCTCGACGACTGGTGGGAGGAGTTCCGCCTCTATCACCGCAAGGACGGCAAGGTGGTGAAGGAGCGCGACGATCTGATGAGCGCCACGCGCTATCTCATCATGATGCTGCGCCACGCCACGCTGAACCCGGCGGCCCTGGACCTGATGCGCCCGGAGCCGCAGCCCTACGACCCGCTGAGCTATTGAACGCGGGTTCCTTGCGGGATCGCAGGATTCCAGTCCATGGCGCTGACCTGAGGCGAGAGGCGCGACGCCGGTCAGCCCTTCGCCCCGTTCTTACGGGGAGAAGGTAAGGATGAGGGGCAGCATAGCGCGTAAGAAATAGAGCACCGCGAAGCCCCTCACCTCTATCCTCTCCCCGTAAGAACGGGGCGAGGAGGCTCACACGTGGAGCCTAATCCTCAGCTCGATCATCTCGCCCGCCCCTTAAATTAGCGCCTATGGGCTTCCAGCCTGCCTTTGGCAGCGCCGAGCCCGCGGATAAGCAAGAGCAGGCTGGAAGCCTGCGATCCCGGAATATCTCCCATCCCCAGCCCCGCCCCTCCAGGCGGGGCTTTTCTTTTGCCCGATGGATCCGCCATGCCCCGTTTTCCCGACTACCGCGCCGAGATCGGCCTCAACCCCGGCTCCGCCCCCCAGATCCGTACCGGCGCCGAGGCGATCGGCCAGGGCCTGCAGGCCCTCGGCAGCGGCCTCAACGCTGCGGCCGAGGGCCTTGCGGCCTACCAGGCCAAGACCGCGCGCGAGAACGCCTTCGACGACGAAGTGCGCTTCAACCAGCGCAACCGGGAACGCCAGGCCGAATTCGAGGCGGCGACCCGGACCATGCCTCCCGGCGGCAGCGGCTTTGCCGCCCAGTATATGCAAACCACCCAGAAGGGCGACAGCGCGCTGCTGGCGAAGACGTCGCCGGGCAATCGCGCCGCCTTCGCCACCCGGCTCTCCGGCCAGCGCGACATCGACGTCGAGAAGGCTGCCCTCTACGAGCAGCAATACCGTGCCGGCTACGAGGCGCAGGAACTCGAGAGCCTGCGCGCCGAGGCCGAGCAGGCCATCACCCGCAATCCCGCCGCGCGCGCCGATGAGCAGCGGCGCTATTTCGAGCAGATCGACCGCTCCGGCCTGCCCCTGGCGCAAAAGAACGCGCTCAAGCAAACGGGCCGGCAGGGCTTTGCCGCCACGGACTGGAACGCCCGCTACGGGGAAGATCCGGAGGTCGGCGCCGCCGCCTTCGGGCGCGGCCCGGTGCCGAGGGGGCGGTTCCAGACCCGGCTCGTCGGCGGCGGGCAGGCGGACATCGAGGGTCTCAGCCCCGCCACCAAGGCCCTGCTCGACGGCATGGTGGCGGCCGGCGTCGTGCCCGAACTCAGGGTCAAGTCCGGCCGGCGCGATGAGGCAACCAATGCCGCCGCCGGCGGGGCCAAGGGGTCGCAGCATCTCGCCGGCAACGCGCTCGACATCGATATCGCCGGCAAATCGGACGCCGAGAAGGCCGCCATCCTGGCGGCGGCCGTCGCCGGCGGCGCCCGCGGCATCGGCCTCTATGCCGGCGGCAGGTCGCTGCATGTCGACACCCGCCAGGCGCCCGCCGTGTGGGGGCTCGATGCGGCCGATGCCTATCGCGGCCTGAAAAAGCCGGACGGCACGCCCGACATCGAGGCCACGCTCGCCAGGGCCCCGGCCTGGGCCAGGCCAACGCTGCAGAAGCTCTATGGCGAGCCGGCGGGCACTCTGCCGCTTCCCGCCTTCGGCGAGACCCCGGCCGACGCCTCGCCCGGCGCCCTCGATTATTTCGGCCTGGTGCGCCGGCACGAAAGCGGCGGCAACGACCAGGCGGCGAGCCGGGGCCCGGACGGGCAGACCATCGCGGTGGGCCGCTATCAGTTCACCGCCGGAACCTGGGCAGCGCTGGCGCAAAAACACCCCGGCCTCGAGCTTTCCGCCGATGGCCGCAGCGATCCCCGCCAGCAGGACAGGGCGATGCGGGCCCTGACAGCCGACAACCAGGCCGCTCTCGCCAAGGCCGGGCTGCCGATCACCAGCGCCAACACCTATATGGCGCATTTCCTCGGCGCTGCCGGCGCGGTGAAGTTCCTGCGGGCGCTGCAGGAGGACCCAGAGCGATCGGCCGCCGACCTCTTCCCCGCGGCGGCCGCCAGCAACAGGCCTGTCTTCTACGATCACAACAGCGGCGGCGCTCGTTCGCTCGCCGAGGTCTATCGGCGCCAGACCTCGATGTTCGGCGCCGATGCCGGCCAGCCCATCTATTCCGCCGGCCCCGGCTATGCCGACGCCCCGGCCGATCCCGCCTTTGCCGACATCTCGTCGCGCGACCAGGACCGGCTGCTCAACCAGGCTTCCGCCCGCGGACGCGAGGGCGAATCCCTGTCGCGCGGCGCCCTCGAATCCGGGGTGCGGGATGCCACGCGGGATTTGACCACCATCGGCCGCCATGACGGCCCGCTGCCCGGCATCGCCGATTTCACCAAAGCCTATGGCCCGCAGGCGGGCGCACGGCGCCATGCCGATTTCCAGCGCATCGTCAGCCTCGGCGCCGATATCGACGCCATCAAGGCGATGACGCCGGCCGAGCAGACCGCCTGGCTCGCCCGCTTCGCCCCGCAAGGCAATGGCCCCGATCCGGATGGCGCGCGGGATCGCTATGCCAGGGCCGAGCAGGCCATCGCGCTCAATCGCGCCTTCCGGTCGAAGGACCCCAATGCCTATGTCAGGGCGCTCAATCCCCGTATCGACCGGCTCTGGACCGAGGCGGGCACCTCGCCCGAGCGGCTGAAGACGGCCCTCTCGGCCACCAATGCCGCCATGGACAGGCTGGGCATGCCGGTGGAAGAGCGCCGCCTCATGCCCAAGGCGATGGTCGACCAGGCTCTCGCCGCCTTCGGCGACACCGGCAAGCCGATGGCGCAGCGGCTGGCGCCCTTGCGTGCCGCGCTCGCCGCCGGCGCCGATCCCAAGGCGCAGCAGGCGATCTTCGGCCAGATGGTGTCGGCAGGCCTGCCGCCGATGCTGGAATATGCCGCCATCGCCTATGCCAAGGGCGACGCGTCCCTGGCCGAGCGCTTCGCCACGGCCGCGCTTGGCAGCCCCGACACCAGCGGCAGGGCGACGAGCAGCGCTGATGATGCCTCCTTCGCCAGCCCGGCCGCCGCCGCCAACACCGCCGCCGGCCCCGCTCCGATACGCTCCCTCTCCGGCCCCGCCATCGATCTCGGCCCCACCGCCGCCCAGGCCCTTGGCTCCAGCCTTGCCAGCGACGAGCGCACCAGCCGCGCCGAAACCGTCCGCGCCCGCATGATCGACAGCGCCATGCGCAGCAATGGCGGCGACCGCCCCGCCGCCATTGCCCAGACCGACCGGGATCTTGCCAGCCTGCAGGGGGATGGCTGGGCGCCGGGGATGTACATGCGACCCTCTAGGGAACATGTCATAAAGATCGCCGACACTTACGTCATATCAAACAGAAATCCCGTAAATAAGAAGCCTCTAGTCGGCAGCGATGGACATACCGGATTGGTGATTATCGATTCAACCAATCCTGAAAATAACTTCCTTTATGATCCGAGCGGTAGCTATCAAATCAAAGACAAGCAGCTTGGGGTTAAAGTTCCCATGGGAAGCGGTAGAGCGGAAACAGGAGAAAACGTCGATCTCCCGGACTACATTCGCTACCAGATGCAAGACGGGCCCGATGTTCGTGTTTACAGGTTCAAAACGACTCCCGAACAGGAAGCGGAAATTAGAAGACGCGCCGACGACCAAGGAGGGGGCGGTATTGCTGACTGTACCACCAATACGTCGGCTGTAATAAACGGGATCGGCCCGATAGGTGAAGTTCCACAAACGATGTGGCCGTCAGAGCTAAGCGATTCAATCGAAAAGAACAAAAAATACGAGCCTAAGTAATTTTTGTTCAAAAATAAAACACATTTAAAGTTATTATATCGCTAACTTAATAGTATTTTCTCAATATAATATCTCCAAAAACACAGAAAAAGAGGTGGCAACGCATGGGTATATACAAAACTAAAATGGCGTATTTTTTTGTACCATTCAGCATTATGCTTGCATTTTCAAGTTTATATTATAAAAATTTTTCATTAAATTTTTCTATACAGCTTATATATATGGCGATTCCATTTGCTATGGTGTCTCTATTATTTTCCATTGAAAGCAAATTAAAAAATTTAATACTAATATCATTTTCATTTTTAGTTGGCAATCTCATATACATAGCGGCAAAAAGCGATATATTTACATTTAAAGTTATTGATATTTTTCTATGGCTTATTTATACTTCTTATCAACTCTATTTCATAGTATTTACAATATCTTATTTTTTAGCTAGAAAATTAATTAACATATAAAGCTTAATACGCCCCAGGAATTCGGGAACGGGAATTCGGGAACGGGAATTACGGGGACAGTTTACCAATTTCGTTGTCTCTCCAGTGCGGATGGCGCCCTATCGGTGAATGACGAAATTGGTAAACTGTCCCCGTAATTGCCCCGTAATTGCCAGTGCAAGCAACGGAAGGAGCAGCGCGTTTAGCCATTTCTTCAAATTGCTTGAAAAACAAATAAATAGAGCCCCTACTATCGGCGAAATCTATCTCGCCCACCAACAAGGGGGCCCAAATGCCGCTCGTTTGCTCAACAATCCGGACAAAAAAGCGGCCGACATAATAGGCCTCCAGGCGCTTGAAAAGAATTTACCCAAGGATTTCATGCAGAAAAATTCCAACTGGCGGGATATGACAGCAGCCGAATTTTCCAAAAGGTTTACCTCGAAGTTTCCGGAGGAACGGTTTTATCTGCCCAACATATACGCTCCGAGAGACTACATATGGCCAAAGTGAGACATCATAGATCGGCTATGGCGCATGCTGGAGCGCTACAACACCGCTCCTGCTGTCATATACCAATGTATCTTTATGCAATTTCTCTGGTGGAATCAGCGCATACCCAGTGTCCGGCTCTCCAAAGCTCAAAGGGTGAGGAAAGTCTCCCGTACATAAAGCGCGAGCATCGAGGGAAGTAACATATTCGGCATCCAATTCCAAAAGATCGGGTGTATTTCCCATTCTCAGATTATCAAATCGAAAATATATCCGATCTCCTGTCGTTTTATCATCGCAACTAACTGCATCTTGATTTCCACTATCGAAAAATCCGGTCAAATCTCTTGCAACTGTTCCTTTTTCATTCTTGAAATCTATCGTGTCGGAGGTCGATGGATCTTTTATCGATATCTCATATAGAAACTGATTCGTAATACCAAATTTGGAATCCCAGATTAAGCAGTATATTAGAGCATCACTCTTGCCTGGCCGAATGATCGCACACTCCTTAGGATTATAGTCCACTCCATCGGCATACCCAGCAAATTTCAAACTGCCATTCGGACTCCACGATAAAAAAACCACGCCACCAACCTCCTTTCCGCCAGGAACCGTGCATTCCTTTGAAATGACATTAGAAATATAATATAATTTATTTCCGAATTTTTTACTATAAACATCAACGACAGATATATCGCACGTGCGATATTGCTCGATTATCGAGCTCGAATGGCAACGCTCTTTCTCAATCCTGCCGGTACCACAGATCGCCGTGAGAATTTTCTTTTCCTTCTGTGATTCAGTGGACGCCATAACCCCCGTCGTCATGGATATAAAAACTGAAACGAGAACAAGAAATAATCCTATGTTCATGACTTTCGACACTCCAAAGGAACAAACTGGCGGAGATGTTATGCGTGTAGCACGAAGTTCAACTTTTACACTTGCAAATATACCACTCATATTCGCACAAACCTGCAGTATTCGACCAACGAAACACGTCTTGATAATGGCATTCACCGCACCCGGACCGGATTGAGAAATCTCCGTCACGCCTTAGCCGTCCCTATACTCGCCGGGTGAGCGTTTCGCGATTCCCATCAGACGCCCCCCCCAGCGAATTATCTCCAGATCAGGGTTGTTAGACCGGCGTTTGTTGCTCCGCTGCCTCCAGCCCGACCATTGCCAGAAATAGAGATATGCATGCCATTGGCATTGGTGAACGCATGTTCCCCCCTGACTTTGCAACGCGGCAACGATCAATAGATCAAACCGATCCGAACATATCAAGAACATTCGTCAACGTGAAAATTCTTGGATATGCGGATCATCGCGGGTGGCCCCTATCAACTCACTCTCGGAACCTCACGGCGTCAACACGAAAGCACCCGGACCTCGCCCCGCCGACGTGCCATTCAATCCCGCTGTTCCGAATACTTCGTCAGCCTCAAGCGCGAAAATGGAGGCGAAATTGCAGAAACTTTGCCGACTACGAGATTGACGGGCGCCGGCATTCTTGGCATACTGTGATCATTAGAAATTGCGCCCGGCTCACAAGGCCGGGCGCTTTGCGTTTGGAGTGCCTAGGCTCTCGTGCCCAGGCCCGGTCGCAGCATTCGTCCTCCCCCATGAGCGCGGGAGGTCCCAAGCAAGGCTTCCGATAGCATGCCCGTCACCATTCGCCCCGCCACGCTACGGGACATGACCTTCATCGCCGCCACCATGCGCGATCAGGACAGGCGGGAGATCCGCGCCGTGATCGAGGAAAGCGATACGGCCATCGGCACCATGCTGTTCCAGTCTTCCACCGATCTCGCCTGGACGGCCTGGATCGAAGGCGATCCCGTCGCCGCCTTCGGCGTCACGCGCCTGTTTCCCGGCCTCGGCTCCGGCTGGGCCTATGGCACGCGCCGGATGCGCCGGGCCATTCCCGCCGTCACCCGCTTCGCCAGGAGCAGCGTGCGGCCGCTGCTGATGGCGGAGGGCTTCCGCCGCATCGAGGTGCGCACCGCCATCGACCATGATCTCTCGCATCGCTGGCTGGAAGGCCTGGGCTTTCGGCGGGAAGGAATTGCCCTCGATTACGGCCGCGGCGGCCTCGATTTCGTGACTTACGCGGCGACGAAAAGTCACTCCTGAAGCCGGGTGCACGGGCGTCCCGCCCGATTCTGGAAGCTGCACGCCTGTGGCTTTTTTGAGGGGCAGCGAAGACGTCTATTGGCGCTAGCTCAAGGCGAGAAGCGTTACGCCAGCCAGCCCTTCGCCCCGTTCTTACGGGGAGAAGGTGTGGATGAGGGGCAGGGCGAACCTTAAAAACCAAGCATTGCGGAGCCCCTCACCTCCATCCTCTCCCCGTAAGAACGGGGCGAGGGGGCTCACACGTGGAACCTGATCCCCAATTCGATCATCTCGTCCGCCCCTTAAATTGGCGCCTATGGGCGAGACGCCTGCGCACCCGAAAAATTTCCACCAAACGAAAGGCCCGATCATGTGCTTCAGCGCACCCAAGCCCCCGCCTCTGCCCCCGCCGCCGCCAGTGCCGAACCGCCAGGACGACGCCAACCAGGCCGCCGTGCAGACGGCCCTGCGCCGCGTGCGCAACCAGAACGGCGCCGCCCAGACCCAGCTCACCGGCGGGCTCGGCGATCCCAATTACGGCCAGAACGTCAATGTCCAGCAGCTCGGCCGCACGCAATAGAGCAAGTGAGCACCCCATCATGAGCATCGAGAACGACCTCGTCCGGCGCCTGGACGCGCTCGCCAACCAGCGCACGCAATGGGAGGCGGTGTGGCAGGAGATCGCCACTTATTGCCTGCCCGACACCTATCGCTTCCTGCCCGGCTCCTCCTCCCTCAATCCCAGCGCCTATGACAATCTTGCCCAGGCGCCTGTGTCTGTGGAGCGCGGGCGTCAGCGTTTCGACGACACCGCCATGCGCGCCGTCGACCGGCTGGCCTCCGGCATGGAAAGCCTGGTGACGCCCCAGTCCGAGAAATGGCACGGGCTGGCGGCCACCGATCCGCTCGCACCCGAGGAGAGCGACGAGGAGAAGGAGTATTTCGAGCGCTATCGCGACTACATGTTCGCCGTGCGCTACAATCCGCGCTCCGGTTTCATCGGCGCTCACCAGAAGGCGCTGCGCTCGGCCATCGCGCTGGGCACCGGCATTTCCTTCGCCGAGGAGAATCTCGGCGCGGGCAGCGCCGCCGCGCCGGTGCTCTACCGCCATCTGCCGCTGAGCCAGTGCTATCTCGCCGTCGACGCCCAGGGCGAGCCCGACACGCTCTATCGCAAATTCACCATGACAGCCCGCCAGATGGTGCAGCAATTCGGGCCGGACAAGCTTGCCGACCCGGTCGTCAGGGCGGCCGAGAGCCAGGCGGAGAAGGATCGCGCCTTCACCGTCATCCACGCCGTGCAGCCGCGGCGGGAGGCCGGTTCCAGCGGCGGCACCAACCGCAAGGCGCCCTTCGCCTCCTTCTATCTCGACCGCGACCACATGAAGCTGATCGGCGAGAGCGGTTTCTACGAGTTTCCCTTCATCGTCTATTACTGGGCGCCGGTGGATGTCGACGGCCCCTATGCCCAGTCGCCGGTGATGCTGGCCATGGCCGACATCAAGGGCCTCAACGCCATTCGCAAGCTCTCGCTGCGCGGGCTGCAGGGCTATATGGACCCGCCCTGGGGCGTCGCCCATGACGGGGTGATGAACCGGCCCAACCTCAATCCGGGCAAGATCAACTATCGCGCCGTCAGCCAGGACGGCCGGCAGCTGATCGTGCCGCTGCAACCCGGCGCCCGGCCCGATTTCGTCAACGAGATCCTGGCGGCCGAGCGCCAGACCATCAATGACAGCCTCTATGTCTCGCTGTTCCAGATCCTGATCCAGAACCCGAACATGACGGCGACGGAGGCGATGATCCGGGCCAATGAGAAGGGCGAATTGCTCGGCCCCGCCGGCGGGCGCATCCAGATCGCCATGGGCCGCGACGTCGACCGCCTGGCCGGCATCATGGAGCGCAAGGGGGCGATGCAGCCGGGTTCGCCGCTAGAACCACCCGACAGCCTCAAGGGCCGGGAGTTCGGCGCGCGCTTCACCTCGCCGCTCGACCGCCTGCGCCGCAGCCAGGAGGGCATCGGCATCCAGCGCACGCTCTCCACCGTGCTGCCGCTGGCGCAGGTCGACCCCAGCGTGGTCGACAATTTCGACCTCGACGCCATCGCGCGGACGGTCACCGAGATCGAGGGCGCCCCCCACAGGATCCTCAAGACCACCGAGGAGCGCGATGCCGCCAGGCAGGCCAAGCAGCAGATGCAGCAAGCCCAGGCCGCGCTGGAGATGGCCAAGACCGGCGGCGAGGCGGCGAAGAACCTGATGCCGGCCGTGGGCCAGGCCGCCGCGATCCTCGGCAACGGCATGGCCGGCGCGCCGGAGTAAGGCGGCCGTCTTTCTTCCTGGCAACTGTAGTTGAGCGAGTGTCATGCCTTGAAGGTGACCTGATCTCGCACGATGGCATTGAGAGTGAC
>NZ_JBFNQD010000029.1:0-49108 GCF_040797145.1 Labrys neptuniae
CGGGGCCGGGTTTCTTCAACATGACCCACTGAATCAAAAACTGCTGACTAACGCTACTGGTTTGTCAGCAGTCTGAGGGCCGCCTTGCTGGCGGCCCTGTTCCTCTACCAGTCACGAACTGACGTAAGCCAACGCCTGCGTCAGTCCTCCCTGGCTACGTTGCTCAATGGCGAGGCGGTGCCGTCGGAAAACCCCCGGTAGCGCAGATGGCTCCTATTCAGATGGGCACGCATTGCCTCGCGCGCCTGCTCCGCAGCCCCGGCGCTGATTGCCTCGCATATGGCACGGTGCTCGACGACCGTATTCTGTATATAGTCCGGTGTGATCAGCGCTGGATTGAACTCCCGAGAGAAGGCCGGCTGCGGCAGGATCTTCAAGCTCATAAGGGTGAAGAACTCGATGAAGGCTCCGTTATTGGTCGCTTCGGCAATCGAGCGATGGAAAACAAAATCGAGCTGATCGAGAGAATTTTCTTCATCCAGCGACGCCTCGAATTGGCGAGCAGCATTCCAGATATTCGATTCCTGCGCCCAGGAACGCCGCGAAGCGGCCAGCCCCGCAGCATCGTGCCATTACATCTGCCATATTGCCGGACAACCTCGCGCGTAGCAGAATTGTAGAACTGTCGAATTGGCGGCCTTTGAACACGCAGGGTTCGTCAGGCTAAAGAACGGCTAAAGCGAATAGTCATCAATGGAGAGGCGACAGGTCGTGGCTTTCCCGAAAAAACTACGTCACCCGTCACGCCGCCGAGCCGGCATCGATATAGATGGTTTCCCCAATCAAGGTTCGGTGAAGAACTTGCCGGAAGCTGCCGAGTTTTGCTTCAAAGACTTGGCTTCGCATCGATAGACTCGCCTCCGGTCCGCCTTCAAGCACTTCGTGCAGCACGCGACCACTCATCGTGGCCGGTCCGGTAATTCCAAGGATGTGCAGAATGGTTGGAGCGAAGTCGCAGATACCGGAGGGGAGGGTGGAAACGGTGCCGGATGCCGGGAAGGCCGATCCAGCGACGATACAAAGCGCCGCAAGCTCCTTTCGGTGCAGTCCGCCGTGGACGCCCAGGTTCCTTGGAAGGCCACTATCGTAGAAAGTTCCACCGACAAGGCCAAACGGGTCGATCCGATCGTCGGCTCGAAAGGCGAAAGACACGTCCGGCGCCCGCATGTGATCGGCAAGAACGAGGTGGCGGCCCAGGCTTCCCGGGGCGATGCCCTCGACATCGTTTTTTGCACGCGTGAATACCGGGCCGCACCACGGCTGGCCGGTAAGGGTCGCCACGAGCCGCGCAATCCGTTCGTCGCCAGGCTCGGTGAGATAAAGCGCACCGACTTGACCAGGGACGACGACGACATCGATGTCCGGTCCCGGTGCGGTACCCGTGCGAAAACCTCCTTCCTGCAGGCTGTCGATCACAGACACTCGGGTATGGCCGGTGATGTGGCCATGATCGGACATCGCGATGAGCTGCACCCCTTCGGCACGGCCCTGCGCTTCCCACCAGTCGAGCACGCGTCCGAATTGGCGGTCGCAATGCGCGATGATGGCGCGGGTTGTCTCGGCGCCCGTGCCATGAAAATGCGAGGTACTGTCAGGCTCACCATAAGAAAGAACCGTGAGGTCCGGGCGATATTTCGGCCAGACCAGACCGAGGAATGCTTCGGTGACCCAGTCTTGTCCAGACCTGTCAGGCTCGTCGTCGGGAGGGGCGGGTGTCAATCTCCCAACAAGCGCTTCGGCCTGCGCCAGCACATCATCGGGCGTGCAGGCTTCGCGGAAATGGCCCGAGAGCCGCACATGCCCAAAGTCCTCCGCCTTGTGGTGGAAAAGGCGGGTCGTGCCGGGCGTGTTGGTGGCCAATACTGCCATGCTGCGGCCGGTCGTCGTGAGCACTTCGCCGAGGCTGGGTGAGGATATCAGCCGCCCGCCGCTTTCGACGTCAAGCCTGCGGAGCAGTACGGCGTTCGAAGTGTCGACATAGCGCGGGGGCATGACCGAGCGGTCGAGATATTTGTTGCCCACCATGCCATGGCGCCCGGGGGCGGTGCCGGTGACTAGGCTCGGAAAGGCCGAACGGGTTTCGCTCGGGTAGACGGTGCGGTGGTTTGCGAGCGTCACGCCCAGCGACTGCAGGCGACAGATATTCGGCGTCAGTTCCGGGGCGACAAGGTCGGGACGAAGGCCGTCGAAACTGACGATGACAAATCGCATAATGCTTTCCTCGATATTGCTGCGGGGTGGCGGCCCGTCAGTCACAGACCGTCAGTTCACGCGACAATGACCAGCAGGCGTCGATCGATTGCGCGCCGACGGTGAACTGATCCTCGAGCATGAAGGCGCCGAGGCCGCGGATGTACCAGGGGAGTTCATAGGCCAGCACCATGCCGGGTTCGATCTGCGTCATCTCGTCGGCTGCGATGAAAGGCCATTCCTCGACGAAGATCGAGGCTCCCAGCCCGTGGCCAAAATGGCCGCGGCAATACATCTCGAAGCCTTGGGCATGCATGGCTGACATGGCCGTCCTATGGACTTCTCGCAAGGGCACACCGGGGCGAAGCCGCTCCAGGCCTGCTTCAAAGGCAGTGCGCAGGGCACCATAGATTGCCTTCTGATCCGTGGTCGGCGGACCTAGCACCACCGTGCGGGCGCAATCGGACGTATAGCCGTCAATGATGCAGCCGAGGTCGAGGCGGATCACATCGCCACGTTCGGCCGGCCGTCCCTTGCCGGTCGCGCCGGGTCCGATGGTGATGGCGCCATTGGCCAAAATCATGCCGTCATATCCGCGGTCGGCTGCGCATCGGCTGGCGGCATCGCGGAAGACGGACAAGAGTTCGTCGGCCGTACGGCCGGGACAAATGTCGGCAATGGCCGCCATGACGCCGGCCTCGGCGCACTGGCCGGCAAGAGTTAGCCGCTCGATTTCGCCAGGGGATTTGATCATGCGAAGGCGGTTGACCAGGTTCGAGGCATCCGTCCAGCGGACGTTCGGGCAAGTGTCCGTGAAATGGGCCCGGTCGGCGACCGGCAGGAAAGCATATTCCGTCCCAAGCCGCGCGGTTGAAAGGCTCTTACGCGCCAGGGCGTCGGCGAGCAGCGCAAATGTCTGCCTCGGGTCGAAATTTGCCGGTCTGGGCCGAACCTGACCCGGTGGCCGGGCCGACGAAAGGCGTGCCGTGAGAGGGCCGCTTGGGACGTCGCGGATGTCGATCAGATCGACCCAGACAGGAAAGGGGATGATGTCGTCGAGACCGGAGGCGGCACGAAATTCTTCCGCGTAGAAATCGCCGACGATCGCCGTGAGGGGCTCTTGGGCATCCGCGGGGACGACAAGAAAGGCAGCGCCGGCCCGCCGCCAACCGGCGGCGCTCCCGGGGCGGGCTCCCGCGCCATAGAGGATCGACTCAGGCTGGATCAGTACAAGACCATCCAGCCCGTCCTTCTCCATGAGGAGCTGTGCACGCTGCCGGTTGAGGGGGCGGAGGAAGGCCATGGGTGTCTCCTTCGAACGTTGCGATCCTCAGCGTGCGCTTCTGTCCAGGCGGTCGCGCAGCCAGTCGCCCAGCAAGCTTATCGACAGGGTTGTCAGGGCGATGAGCACGGCAGGCGCAAACATGATCCAGGGTGCGCGGGTCATGTATTCCCGGCCGTAACCGACCATATTGCCGAGGCTCGTCATCGGCGGCTGGACACCGAGACCCAGAAAGGACAGGCTGCTTTCCATCAGGATGATCTCGGGAAAGGTCAGCGTCATGGAAACGATGAGGGTCGAGGAGATGTTGGGGAGGATGTGCCGCAGATAGATCCGGGCCGGTCCTGCCCCCAGCTGACGGACGGCGCCGGCATATCCCTGGGCGCCGGCGGCGATCGCAAGGCCGCGGGAAATGCGGGCATAGCGTTCCCAGCCATAGAGGCCCATCAGTCCGATGAACAACGGCAAGGTGTTGCCGAAGAAGGCGAGCACGGACAGGGAGAGAATGAGAAAAGGCATGGCGGCCTGAAAATCGGCGAGCATCAGGACCAGTTGCTCGACACGGCCGCGAAAATGCGCGGCAACGAAGCCCATCGTCGTACCGAAGCAGGCCGAAATCAGCGTGGCTCCCAGGGCAACCAGGGCCGAGATGCGAAGCGAAAAGATCAGTCGCGACAACACGTCCCGCCCCAGCTCATCCGTCCCGAGCCAGTGCTGGGGATGCAGGGGCGGAGCCAGCCTGTTCGGCAGATCCAATGCGGCATAACGATAGGGAGCGATGTATTCGGCGAAAAGTGCGACAACGATGATGAAGGCGATCCACAGGACGCTGGCGATAACGGAGATCGGGGGCCGGCTGCGTTTGCTGCCCCATGGCTTGCCGATTGCCCTTCCGGCCACTTTGTCGAGCAGGCTCATGGTCAATGCCCTCCGGTCGCATGGGCATGAGCCAGACGCGGATCGAGCAAACCGTAGAGAAAGTCGACGACGAGGTTGGAAAGCACCATGACGGCGGCCACCACAAGGAGAATGCACTGCACGACCGCCAGGTCTCTCGCCGTCACCGACACGACCAGAAGATTGCCGACCCCAGGCCAGGAGAACACGCTCTCGACCACGACGGATCCGGCTATCAGGTTGCCGACCATGAAGCCGACAATGGTGACAGTCGGGATCGCGGCGTTCGGCAGGGCGTGACCGCGCACGACAGCGGCCCAGGGCAGCCCCTTGGCACTCGCCGTCCGGATATAGGCCTGTCCGAGGACCTCCAGCATCGCGCTTCGAACGAAGCGAGCCAGAATGGCGGCGCCGCCAACGCCGAGGGTCATGATCGGCAAAATCAGATGCTGCAGACCGCCAGCCCCACCGGTTGGCAGCCACCCCAGCCAGATTGAAAGGATTTGAACCAGCGTCAGGCCAAGCACGAAACTTGGGATCGTATAGCCCCCAACGGCCGTGACCATGACGGCGCGATCGGCGGTACTGTCCCGGTGCAGGGCGGCATAGACCCCGGCCGGAATGCCGATCGCCAGCTTCATCGCCAGGGCCGGCAGCGTCAGCATGAGCGTTGCCGGGATGCGTCCCAGGACAAGCTCGAGAGCAGGGCCGCCCCCACGCATGGACCGGCCGAGTTCACCGTGAAAGATCGCCGAAAAGTACTGGAGATATTGGATCCAGAGCGGCTGATCGAGCCCCCACTCGCGGCGAAAGGCGGCCATGGCCTCGAGGGAGGCGTCCTCGCCCATGATGCTGCGGGCCGGGTCTCCGGACAGCCTCAGGACGACGAAGGCGAAGGTGACGACCAGAGCAATGGTCAATACCGCACGCAAGGCGCGGATGGCAAAATACCGAAACATCAGGCTCCGGCCTCCTTGGTCCGCGTATCGGCCTCAACGGCATGGCATGCCACCGATCGTCCATCCGGCAGCGTCGAGAATGGGGGTGAAATGCTCCGGCATTCGCCACGCGCGATGGGACAGCGCGGGTGGAAGGCGCAACCGGTCGGCCTTGCCGCGGGGTTGGGTGGTTCCCCTTTCAGGAGGATGCGCTGGTTGGTCCGCCGGCCGGCAACCGGGACCGCCGAGACCAGGGCCCTGGTATAGGGGTGCAAGGGATCGGAAAGCAGGCGGCCTGTCTCGCCATATTCGACGATGCGACCAAGATACATCACGGCCATGGTCTGGCTGATCTGGCGGACGACCTTCAAATCATGGCTGATGAAGAGGAGGCTGAGGTGCAGCTCTTGTTGCAGGTCCATCAGAAGGTTCACGATCTGAGCTTGGATCGAGACGTCGAGCGCTGAGACCGGTTCGTCGCAGACCAGGAGGGCCGGCTGCATGATCAGCGCTCGGGCGAGGACGGCACGCTGACGTTGTCCGCCCGATAGCTGATGCGGCAGGCTCGCCGCGTGACGGGCGTTCAGACCGACGGCCTGGAGGATCGCCAGTGCCTTGTCGTTCCGATTGGAGACTGGCCCGATGTCATGGATGTCAAGTGGTTCGCGCACCTGATCGAGGATGAACAGCCGCCGATCGAGCACCGCGAGCGGGTCCTGGTAGATCATCTGCATTCGAGCGCGCAGATGGCGCCACGCCGGCGTATCGGCTGGCGGCAGGGCAGCGCCCTGAAAACGCACATGGCCATTCTGGGGTCGTTCGAGGCCGAGCGCGATCCGCCCCGTCGTCGATTTTCCTGAACCGGACTCGCCGACCAGCGCGAGTGTCTTGCCGGGTTGCAGGGACAGCGATACGCCGTCGACGGCGTGCACAGGGACCTTCTTGCCGAGCAGGCCTCGGCGCGTGACATAGCTTCGCGAAACGCCATGCAGTTCAAGAATGTTCGCCGTCATGCCGGCATACCTTCCCCGATTGTAGCCGGGAACGCGGCGAGCGCGTCGGGTCCTGCCATGCAGGCGGTGAAATGGGCTGCTCGCGTCTGCCTGAGCAAGGGAAGGTTGGTCTGGCAGGCAATCATCCGCTGCGGGCAGCGGGGTGCAAACGCACATCCCGGCGGCATGTGCGTCGGCTCCGGCACCTGCCCCTCGATGGGAACCAGCCGTTGCAATTCGCCTTCGAAAGGCGGCAAGGCTGCCAGCAGGCCCCTTGTGTAAGGATGTTGCGGCGATGCAAAGATCGCCTCGGACGGTGCCGCCTCGACGACGCTGCCGGCATACATGACCATAATGCGTTCGCAGTTTTCGGAAACGACGCCGAGATCATGGCTGATCAGGACAAGAGCCATGCCGGTGTCGCGCCTGAGGGTCGTCAGCAGGTCGAGTATCTGGGCCTGGATGGTGGCGTCGAGAGCGGTCGTCGGCTCATCGGCAACCAGGACGTCCGGCTTTCCGGCGAGTGCCATTGCGATCATGACACGCTGGTTCTGGCCGCCGGACAGTTCATGGGGATAGGCATCGAACCGGCGCGCCGCATCGGGGAGGCTGACGAGATCGAAAAGACGCTTGGTTTCCGCCCGAATGCCCGCTCCCGAAACGCCCTGGTGGCGCGCGAGAACTTCACCGATCTGCCGGCCGATCCGAATGACGGGATTCAGCGCGCTCGACGGATCCTGAAAGATCATGGCTATACGTCCGCCTCTGATGTGGTCGAGCCGCGATGCGGCGAGGCCCAAAAGCGCCTCCCCACCCAGCGAGACCTTCCCCGACACGGCCGCCGTCTTCGGCAGCAGCCCCAGGGCGGCGAGCCAGGTCACCGACTTTCCGCTTCCCGACTCGCCAACGATGCCGAGCGCCTCTCCCCGTGAAAGCGCAAGGTCGATCCCGCGAAGGACCCGCACGCCGTTGAAATCGACGGTCAGGCTTTCGATGGCCAGCAATGTTTCCGGCGATGCCGCCGCTATCGCATCGGTGCGATGTGTCATCGCCATCCCTCCCTATCACCGTCAGTTACGTGGATAGGCTGCGTTGAAGGGGCCGAAATTCAGATCCAGCGTCTGTCCCGGCAGCCATGCCATGTCCTTGCGCTTGGCGTAGAATTGCCCCGAACCATGCAGCACGATGCAGGGCGGGTTCTCATGATCGATGACATCAAGCATCTTGCGGACAATCTTGCGCCGCTCCGCTGGCTCCGCCGTCGTCTTGAGTTTCTCGCCCAGTGCAAAAAAGGCCTTGTCCTGCCAGAGGCCGAGTTTCGGGAGCTCGCCGTTCGAGCCCAGCAGGCGCCAGGCATGGGCGAGCAGGTCCGGAAAAATCGCAGTGGTCGAATTGTCGTAGATCGCGTTGACCGGCGGCCGCTGAATCTGGGCGAAGTTCTCCATCATCTGAATCTCGACATTGAGGCCGACGGCCCGCCACATCTCGACCATGATCTGGGCACCGGCGACCTGGTTTGGATAGTAGTTGTTCAAGAGCTTGTAGGTGACAGTTTCGCCCTTGTAGCCACTTTCAGCCAGGAGCTTGCGGGCCAGGTCGGGATCGTAGGCCAAGGCCGGGAAATCCTCGATATAGCCGTCGCCGAAGCTGGGGAACTGGAAGCCATTCGGAACCGGAATCCGGTTCTGCCAGAGCGCTTCGACCAGCGCTTTGCGGTCAAGTGCCAAGCTGAGTGCCCGCCGCACGCCAAGCCGCGACAATACAGGACCCGTGGTGTCGATCGCCAGGGAACGTATGTTCTGGACTGCGCCGCCTGCAACTTCGAGGCCCTGCCTGCTTTCGATCCCGGAGAACATGTCCGGAGTCAGGTCGGTGATGAAATCGACCTCCCCGGCCGAAAGTGCGTTGATGCGTGAGGCGAGCTCCGGGACGATGCGATATTCGATGCCGGCATAGGGCGGCGTGCCGCCCCAATAGTCATCGAAAGCGGCCAACACGATGTTGACGTCGAGCTTTTGGCTGAGGATGCGATAGGGACCGGTACCCACTGGCGCTGCGACCCATTTGTCCCAGGATCCGGCTGCTGCGAAAGCGCGGCTGCCGACGATCTCGGCCGCCCAGGAGGACAGGCGCTTTTCCAAAAGGGCGTCATCACCCTTGGCGTGAATGATGACCGTGTGATCGTCGACGATCTCGATGCGGTCGAGCGTATCGAGTGTCTGCATGGCGACGGTCTTGCCGGCCTTGCCAGGGCCGAGCAGGTGATCCGGGCCGAGCGAGAAGGCCACGTCGTGAGCCGTGAACGGACTACCATCGTGGAAAGTGACGCCCTTGCGCAGAAACAGGCGCAGCGCCGTCCCGTCGATGCGTTCCCAGCGTTCGGCAAGCCCCGGACGCAATGCCATCTTTTCCGTCTGATCAAAGCTGACGAGCGTATCGAACATCTGCGGGACGACACGCCGCGTCGCGGTATGATTGAAAAGGGCCGACTCCACGGCCGGCGGGAAGGCGGACATGGCGATCTTGAGCGCGCGTCGCTGTGGAGCCTGAGCGGCGGCCGCGGGCAGCCCGCTCATCGACATCAAGGCGCCGACGGTTCCGGCTGCGAGTATCTCACGTCTTGTGAATGTCTGATCATGCATGGTCTTGAGATCCTTGCCGAATGGCGGTTGGGATCGGGATTGACGATTGATGCCAGGCGCTTGGGCCATCATGCCGGAGGCCGACCGTGACCATATTCGGGGGCGCCGTAACAATGAAATGACAATCATCGCAAAATGCGATAGAAACCGGGCCAATTTGGATGGCTGGGTTTCGTGCGGTAGTTGGGAGTGGCCCATGACCGAAGACAAGGCACTCTCGCTCAATGCCGTCAGGGCTTTTGTGCAGGTCGCGCGGGATAGCAGCGTGACGCGTGCCGCAAAAACGCTCGGCATCACCCAAAGCTCGGTGAGCCGCCACCTTGCCGTGCTGGAGGAATATTTTGGAGCAGCTCTTATCGAGAGGCGAGGCCGCCAGAGCCAGTTGACCGATTTTGGCCGTTTATTCGCCGACGCCATCGCCGAGCCGCTCGATACGATCTTGTTCACGGCAAAGCGCATGCGCCGCGCCGGCAGGCACGATGTCAATCGCCTGGTCATGCGAACGTCCCTGGCGACTTTCGCCTATACGGTGCTCATTCCCAATTTGCGGGAGTTCTCCACGGAAATGGGCGGCGTGACGGTCGATGTGATCAGCACCTTGTCGGCTCCTACCTCCACCGACAGCTTCGACGTGCTTTTAACCCGAGACCTGATGCTGAACGAACCGGCGGATCGCTGGGATGTCTATGATGAGCAGCTCGTCTGTGTGGGCGCGCCGGATTGTATCGCAAGCCGGGGGCTCGAGGCCTTGCGCAATACACCCGTCATCGCCGTGACGTCCCGGCCGGACATTCTGCCGACCTGGCTTCGCGGCATGGCAATGAAAACATCCGATGTCGTCTCCGGCTCACGCTATGATCACCACTATCTCGCCTTGCCGGCCGTATCGACGGGCCAGAGCCTGCTGGTGACGCCTCATATCGTCGTCGCGGATCTGGTCCGGCAGGGCCTTCTGGAGATCCTTCCAGGTTCGCGAGCGCCCAGCGGCATGCAGTATCGCGCCTATGCGATTGATCGCAGCAGCAATCCGGACGTTGCCCGCGCCTTCTGCCGATGGCTAACGCGACTGTGCCGGAGAATGACGGAGGAAGGCGCTGCCATCAAATAGCGCCCGGTTGTCCTAATATCGCAAAATACGATGATTTTCACCTGTTTGTACGATAGCTGAACTGGCGGGTGACCGCCTCCCTGGGTAGTGCTGGGACAGATCCAGTGTGCAGGGAGAGCTGCGTTGCCACTCATCGCCAGGAGGCTGCAAGCCGTCCGTCCTTCCCAGACCAAGGCCATGACCGCTGCGGCCGCCGCCTTGCGGGAAGAAGGCGTCGATGTCATAGCGCTGAGCCAGGGCGAACCGGATTTCGACACGCCCGCCGCGGTTTGCGACGCCGGTATTGCCGCCATACGTGGCGGTAGAACACGCTATACGCCGGTCGCCGGTATAAAACGGCTGCGCGAGGTGATCAGCGAAAAGCTCCAGCGGGACAACGGCCTGAGCTACGACATCGACCAGATCACGGTTGGCTGCGGCGCAAAGCAGGTGGTCTTCAACGCCTTGTTTGCCAGCCTCGATCCGGGCGACGAGGTCATCATTCCCACGCCTTGCTGGGTGTCCTATCCCGACATGGTGCGGCTGGCCGGTGGCGATCCGGTCCTCGTCGGCTGCGATGAGCGCCATGGCTTCAAATTGAAACCGGAAGACCTGGAGGCGGCGATCTCGCCCCGCACCAAATGGCTGATGCTGAACTCGCCCAACAACCCGACCGGCGCGGTCTATTCCAAGACGGAACTGTCAGCGCTTGCCGCCGTTCTGCGTCGGCATGACCAAGTGCATGTGCTTGCCGACGACATCTACGAAAAGCTCGTCTACGGCATGGACTTCACCACCATGGCTGACGCTGCGCCCGACCTCATCGACCGGACGCTCACGATCAACGGCGTTTCCAAGTCCAGCGCCATGACGGGCTGGCGGCTCGGCTATGGCGCCGGGCCGAAGGAATTGATCAAGGCGATGAACACGATTCAGGGACAGACGTCGTCTCATACCAGTTCCATCTCGCAATATGCCGCGATGGAAGCGATCGGGGGTAACCAGAATTACATTGCCGGCTTCGTATCGGATTTCCGCAAGCGGCGTGACTTTGTGGTCGAAAAAATCAATGAAGCACGGGGCCTGCAATGCCGCATGCCGGACGGTGCCTTCTACGTGTTCGTCAACTGTGCTGGCATTCTCGGCAAGATCACGGCGCAGGGCAGGGTGATCGAGACCGACATGGATTTCGCGCTGTATCTGCTGGAGCAGTTCGGCGTTGCCGTCGTGCCCGGCAGCGGCTTCATGGCCTCGCCCTATATTCGTATCTCCTATGCGTCCTCGATGGACGACCTGCAGCAGGCGTGCGGCCGCATCCTGGCTGCCTGCGACGCCCTCTGCGAGAATGAGAAGACCCATGAGCAAAGCCAAACAATTGCGTGACGCCATGGCCGAACGCGGCCTCGTCCACATCATGGCAGCCCATAGCCCCCTCTCGGCGATCCTGGCCGAGGAGGCTGGGTTCGACGGAATCTGGGCATCGGGCTTCGAACTTTCGGCCTTGTATGGATTGCCCGATGTGAGCTTGATCAGCATGACTCAGCATCTCGACATGCTGCGCGCGATAGCGAGCTCCACGTCGCTCCCGGTCGTCGCCGACATAGATACCGGCTTCGGTAATGCCATCAACGTCATCCATGCGATCGGCCAATACGAACGAGCAGGCGCAGCGGCTGTCGTCATCGAGGACAAGACATTCCCGAAAGTCACCAGCCTTATTGCCGGCGGCCGGCAGGAGCTTGTCAGAAGCGAAGAGTTCGAAGGCAAGATACGCGCGGCGGTGGCAGCCCGGACAAGCGAGGATTTCCTGGTCATCGCCCGAACCGAGGCCCTGATTGCAGGCCTGGGCGAGACCGAGGCGCTGCGTCGCGGGCTCGCCTATGAAGCTGCGGGTGCCGATATGATCCTCATTCATTCCAAGCAAAAAACGCCGGACGAAGTCGAAGGCTTCGTGAGGGAGTGGGCGGGCAAGGTCCCCCTCGTCATCGTTCCGACGGCCTATCCGGAAATGAATGAACGGCGAATTCGCGCGCTGCGGAAGATCGCGATGGTCATCTATGGCAACCATGCAATCCGTGCATCCACCACCGCGATGCAGGATGTGTTCGCCCGTGTGATCAAAGACAGGGGGATTCAGGGCGTGAACAACGACATCGTGCCTGTCGACGAAATCTTCCGGATCCAGGGCATGGAAAGGATCAAGAAAGACGAGGGCCTGTTCCTGCGCTGACAATGTAAAGCTGGCCGCGCCGCCGCGACCGAAATCTCCAGCGAGGATCCTGCTCCGATAAACTGGCGCTGCGGTCCATGATTGGGGTCGTCCCCGATTTTACGCCGTGCAATGCCTGATTGCCGGCTGTGTCGCGGAATTATAGGACGAGAGTGGTATTTCTCATGCGGTGGCTCAGTTCACGCGCGCGGCCCCCATGGCCTCGGGCAGCTTCTTCCAATGGTCGACGACCGCCACGGCGCCGATCTGTGTCAGGCGTTCGGCGTGTCCCGGCGCGCAATGGGCTCCCCCGACAAAGCCGATTACCGTCATCCCGGCAGCCACGGCTGCGGTAACGCCGGCAACGCTGTCTTCGATGACGCAACAGCGTTCGGGCAACCGGCCCATCCGCCGCGCAGCGTGAAGGAAGAGGTCGGGAGCAGGCTTGCCTCGCTCCACTTCGACTGCGCTGAAAATGTTTGGCGCAAAGAGCGGCTTCAATCCCGAAAGGCGCAACGCCAGGTCGAGCTTGCTCGGCGCGCTGCTGGAGGCCACGCATTTGAGCTGAGGCATCGTGGCCAGCGTTCGCGCAGCATCCGGCAAGGCGCGAAGCTCGGCGTGCATGACAGCCTCGATGCGCTTGGCGACGGTTTGCGCGAAATCGGCTCCAATCGGGCGGCCGCTTTCCCGCTCGACAGTGGCGATGATATCCCGCTGCGAGACACCGGCGAAGCGACTGAGCATTTCGCTCAACGGATAGTCGTCGAAGCCGCGGCGCTGCAGTTCTTCGGCATCGATGCGAGAAGCCAGTATTTCGCTGTCGACGAGCACGCCGTCGCAGTCGCAAATGATCAGATCGAAAGCAGTGCCTGTCATATCTGGGGTGTCCGGATGATTTCAAATTCGCCCGGTCCGCCGATATCATCGGCGAATTCGCGGGCAATGAGGGCGTTGGGCATCAGCGGTTCGATCGAATGGACGATAATCCTGTTCGCATCTGCGAGGATCACGTCGAAGCAAGGTGGTCGCTCGACGTAACTGGCAGTCATGCCCGCCAGGACCGGACGGATCGGATGGCAGGTGCCGCCCGTCGCCGAAAAGGAACGCGAACCGGACCGGCCTGACACCGAAAGATGAACATGGCCGAATGCCGTGTGCAGGACTTGCGGATGCCGATCGAGCAGGCTTTCGAGGGCATCTCCCCCTTCGAGCAACATGGCGTGGAAATATTCGATCCCGAGCGGGAAGGGTGGGTGATGCAGGAACAGGAGCGTCGGGATCGTCGGGCTGCGTTCGAATTCGCCGTTCAGCCAGGCCAGGCGGCGAGGACAGAGAAAGCCGGCGCTCGGACGCATTTCATCGAGGGTATCGAGCAGGATCAGGCGATGGCTTCCAAGCGGGAGAGCCGCTTGCACAAAGCCGTGTCCATCGTCATGGGCATCGGGAAACACCTGGCGGAAAGCAGCGCGCCGGTCGTGATTGCCGAGCATGAGATGGCTTGGAACGCTGAGACGTTCCAACAAGGTTCGAAGCCGTCGATAGGAAGCCTCGTCCCCCCGATCGGTCAGATCCCCGCTGAGGATGCACAACTCGGCCTCGGCGTGTTCGGCATTGATGGTATCGATCACGGACTCCAGCCGTGTTGCCGGATCGAAGCCGAGAACCCGCTCGCCTTCTGGAACCATATGGATGTCTGAGACATGGATGATTTTCACCACGACATGACCTTTGTGCAGGGGCGGGGGCGCTGCCGCCCCCGCGGAATTGGATGGTCTGTCAGTTCTTGCCTTTGCTCAGCCGTCCGGTGAGTTCGACGAGCGCGGCAAGGCCCTGCTCCGGTGTCGTTTCACCGCGCATGATCTGGGATAGGACGATCTTCTGTTCGTCCCAGATGCGCGGCCCCGAACCCGCGGGATAGCCGAACCAGGCCTTGGCGATCGGCCATTGCCGCAGACTCGTCGTCCAATCGGGATGCTGGGCATAGTAGTTGCCGAGAAAATCCGGCTTCACGGTGTTGAGATTGGTGGGCATGTAGCCGGAATTGAGCACGACGATTTTTTGTCCTGCCGGCCCGGTGACGAATTTGATGTAGTCCCAGGCTGCCTTCGCCTTGGCGGGGTCCCGGGTGAGGATGACGGCGGCCGAGCCACCGACGGGCAGGCCGCCTTGCCCCTTGACAGGCGCCGGGTAGGGGGCCGTGGCGAATTTGAACTTGCCACCCACGGCTTCGTCCATGACACGGACCTCGGCGGTCGAACCGATGAAAATCCCGAGCTTTCCGGCAGCAAATTGCTGGATCGACTGGTCTTCGTCCAGGAACGGCATTTTCGTCTCGGTGACGAAGCGGCGGATGAGATTGACGGCCGAACGGCCGCTGTCATCGCCGAAGGCGACTTTCGATCCGTCGGCCGTCATGATCTGCCCGCCCGCATTGAGGATCAGCGCCTGCCAGAGCCAGTCGTCGCCCCAACCATTCACGGCATAGGACATGCCGTCTGCCTTGCCGGCGTCGGCAATCTTCCTGGCCGTTCGCAAAATGCCGTTCCAGTCTGTCAGCGAGGCCGGAACTTCGCCGACCGAGTCCAGGAGATCCTTGTTGTAATAGATGATTGGCGTCGAAGCCGTGAACGGCATGCCCCATTGCTTGCCGCCGATCTGGCCAAGCGCGAGAGTGTTGGGGGCGTAGTTGTCCTTGACCCATTCGCTGCCCTCAGCTTGCAGGAAGGGGGTGAGCTCGACGATCTCTCCTTTGGCGCCGAGCGTGCGCGCGAGCTCGCCAAGATAGCTGTAGGACGAATACCACAGGTCAGGCAGCGTATCTGTGACGGCGGAACGCAAGATCCGCTGCTGCCCGTCGGCATAGTTGGCGGCGGGCGCCTTGAAGTCGATCTTGATGTCCGGATGCTCCTTCATGAAGGCCTCGGCCAGAGGTTCATGGAAGCGCTTGTGGGAGGGCCAGGCATATTGGACCTCGATCGTGACCGGGTCGGCAGCGGCTGGCGCGGCTGCGGCGGCCATGAAGAAGCCAGCGGCGATGAGGGACATCCATCTGGGCATGGGAGTGTGTCTCCTACGGGTGAAGGGAGGGGCGTGTTTGGGGAAGGGGCGAACGGATGGGCTCAGCGCAGGCCCGTCATGGTCAAACCCCGGATGAAATGGCGCTGTGCGAAAAGGAAGACGATCATGATCGGGGCGATGACGACGATAGCTCCCGCCATCATGGCCCCGTAGTCGGTGCCCAGGTCTCCGTCACGAAAATAGAGCATGCCGAGCGGCGGCGTTGCCATGGACTGCGAGGAGACTACGATCAGCGGCCAGTAGAGATCGTTCCAGTGGGCGGTGATGGAGAAGATGGCGAAAGCCGCGATCGCCGGCTTGGCGCTCGGCACGATCAGGCGCGTCAGGATCTCGAATTCACTGAAGCCATCCAGGCGCGCGGCCTGGATGATCTCGTCGGGGAAGGATTTGAACTGCTGGCGCAGAAGGAAGATGGCAAAGGGTGAAAGCACGAAAGGAAAGATCAAGGCGAAATAGCTGTCGAGTGCGCCGAGATGTGCCAGACCGAGATAGAGCGGAAGCATCGGGACCTGGATCGGCACGCAGAGCGAGGCGATGATCAGGGCAAAAAGCAGGCCCTGGCCGGCAAAACGCAGCTTGGCCAGGGCGTAGGCGCTGGGTATGGCAATCAGGAGCTGCAGAATGAGCAGGCTGGCGGTGACGATGGCGCCATTGCCGAGAAAGCGCAGCATCGGCACCGAGGTGAAGGCCCGTCGAAAGTTCTCCACGATGATGCCGGGCTCGGTCGGCAGGCCGAACGGGTTTGAGAAAATCTCGCTCGGCGCGCGGGCGGCCGTCAACAACACCCAGACATAGGGCAACAGAATGAGGCCGGCGAGCCCGATCAATACCGTATGGGCGGTGATGGTTGCGCCGATGCGACGCAGCGACATGGTTGCGTGCTTCGACATCAGTAGTAAATCCGCTTGTCGGCGATGAGGATCTGAAAGAGCGAGAAGGCGCCGATGGCGGCAAGAAACACCATGGACAGCGCGCAAGCGTAGCCCAGATTGGTATATTGGTAGGCCTCCAGATAGATCTTGTAGAGGAGGGTCTCGGTGGTACCAGCGGGGCCGCCGCGGGTGAGGGCGGCCACCGAGTCGAAGGCTTGGAGCGCCGTGATCGTGGTGGTCACGATCACGAAGAGCATGGTCGGCGCGAGCAGAGGAAAGGTGACGCGGATGAACCTGTCCCAGCCGCCATCCATGCCGTCGAGCGCTGCCGCATCATAGATGTCGGCGGGAATCGAGGCGAGGCCGGCCAGAAACAGCACGGTGGTCTGGCCGACCAGTTGCCAGGCGCCAATGACCGCTAGGGTCGGCAAAGCCGTGTCGGGGTCCGTCAGAAAATCGATGCGCGCAAAGCCGAGGCTGGCGAGCCATTCATTAATGGGCCCGATACGCCCATGCAGCAGAAACTGCCAGACGATCGCCATGGCGATGAAGGTGCTGGTGGCGGGCAGAAAGAAGATGACTTCGTAGACGTGCCGCAAGCGATGGCGGCGCTGGATCAGAAGGGCAATGGCCAGTCCGAGCCCGACCGAGAGCGGCACCGCAATTCCGGCATAGGACAGGGTATGAAACACCGCGCGCAGTGCCCGTCCGTCGGTCAGGAGCGCTGCATAATTGCTGAGGCCGATGAAATGCCAATCGGTTTCGCCCAGCCCATAGTCGGTGAGGCTGAGAGCGGAGACGGCCAGGAGCGGGGCGATGATCAGCCCAGCCAGCAGCATCGCCGCGGGTGCGGCAAGCGACCAGGCGCGCCAGGCTTCACCCTTTGCGCCGTCCCGATGGCGGGGGCGGATTACGAGCGTGCTCATGGGCGTTGCCCGCCAAAACGCAGGATGTTCGTTGCTGCCGATGTCGCCAGCCGGGAGCCGGTGTCATCGAACAGCTTGATGGCCATGGGATCGAAATCCACGCCGATGCGCCCATCGGCGGGCAGCGAGAAGCGAGCCAGCGCCTCGCCGGTCAGTCGGATCGCCAACGGCGTGTCGCCCCCGTCGAGGCTCACAAACAGCAAGGCTTCGTGGCCTGTCTGTTCGATCCGCTTGATCGTCGCGCGCCAGGGCTGGTTTTCCCCGTCGGGCGCGGCCGCGACCCGCAGATCCTCCGGCCGCAGGCCCAGGGTGACAGGGCGGCGTCCTTGCGACCCGGCTTGAAATGCGATGTCCCGGCCGAGACAGGCGAGCGCGCCTGACGGGCTGGCTTCGACCGGCAGGAGATTGATCGCGGGTGTGCCGAGGAATTGGGCGACGCTGAGATGCTGGGGGTCATGGAAAATTTCAAGGGGCGTGCCGACTTGCAGGGCTTTGCCCTCCATCATGACGACGATACGGTCGGCCATGGTCATCGCCTCGGTCTGGTCATGGGTGACATAGACCGTGGTGATGCTGAGCCGGCGTTGCAGCTCGACCAATTCGCCGCGCATCTGGGTGCGGAGTGCCGCATCGAGGCTGGACAACGGCTCATCCATGAGGAAAAGGCGCGGATGGCGAATGATGGCGCGCCCGATGGCGACGCGCTGTTTCTGGCCGCCGGATAGCTGGGCGGGCCTACGGTCGAGCTGGGCCGTGATGCGCAGGGAGGCCGCGACGTGTTCGACTTCGGCCTCGATCCGTCGCTTGACCGAGCGACCGCCGGGAGCGAGGCGACCGATCAGGGGTTGGCGCTGGATAAAGGAAAGGCGCGACATCATCAGGGGAATGGCGATGTTCTGGCGCGCAGTCATGTGCGGATAGAGCGCAAAGCTCTGAAATACCATGGCAATGTCTCGGTCCTTGGGAGCCGTTCCCAGAATGGTGCGGCCATCGATAATGACGTCGCCGAAACTGGGCTGGTCGAAACCCGCGAGGATACGCAGCAAAGTCGACTTGCCGCAGCCTGAGGGGCCCAGCAGGCAGAGAAACTCGCCGGGCCGGATCTCGAGATCGAGGCCGCGCAGAACCTCCGTCGAGTCGAACCGCTTGCCCAGGTTGCGAATTTCCACCGTGGCGGGCTCCATGGCTTTCCTCCTCGTTTCCGGTATGACAGATATGGAGCATAACTCCAATCATAAGTAAATATGTTGGAGAAAAACTCCACATCAGGACCCAGCCGTGCCGGCCACGCCATCCTCTTAGGGGAGCAATGCTTCAGTTGAATGACAAAAATATGGAGTGACGCTCCATTTCAGTCGAGATGCTTGATGGGTCCCACGGCGCCGGCCAGGGCCTCGGCGATATAGACTGCGCGGGGAACAGCATTGATATAGCCGCCATAGGCGGGGATGGAGAGCCTTGCCATGGGCAGGATGACATCGGCTTGCTTGGCAAGGGCACTGCGCGGTTGGCAGGTAACCGCGATCGCATGAGCGCCGGCGGTACGGGCCGAGCGCAGAAATTCCACCGTATTGGCGGTGACGCCCGATTCGGAGATGGCGATGGCTGCCGCCGTGGGACCGAGGCCGTTGGCGATCTCGGTTGCCAGCGTGATGTCGCGCAAAGCGTGGGCATTCAGGCCGGCCCGCAGCAGGCGGTAGGAAAACAATTCTGCGATGATGCCGGATACGCCCGAGCCATAGACGTCGATTCTCACGCTTTGCTTGAGACGATGGGCGACCATCTCGAGCAAAAGGGGATCGAGGCCCTCGGCCGTACGATTGATTGAAGCGGCCAATTCCTCCGCGAGCGTGATGAGATGATGGCGCTCGCCCTCCTCGTCGGTCCTGCCGGCCTGCTCACGGACCGCCAGCTCGCTTGCGAGCGCCAGCTTGAAGTCGGAAAAACCCTCGAAGCCGGCAAGATGGCAAAGCCGGACAATGCTCGCCTCGCCGGTTTTCGACAGGCTGCTGAGTGTCTTGAGCGAAAAACGGACCACTTTCTCCGGGTTCTCGCTGATGTAGATCGCCGCCCGCCCGAGAGCCGTCGGCAGGTCTGTCATGCTGGCCTCGAGAAAAGCGAGGGGTCCGGAGCCGGTAAGGGGGAGGCGACGAGAAATGGGAGGCGCAATGTCGGTCATGCCGCTTTCTAGCCTATTCGCCGCACTGGGGCATCATTGCATCTCGCGGCGAATGCCGAGCTGCTGATAATGCGGATTGAGCATGGCCAGCAAAGGCAGCACTGCGGCACCGCGCAGGACGGCATCGCTTCCGAGTTCGGATTTGGAGAGGCGGGGGAGGGCGCGCTCAAGCCCGGAAACCGAGGAATAAAGTGGCTGAACCCGGTCAAGCAGGGCGTCGATCAGCCAGCCGGGGGCGTCGCCGCCGAGCATGATGGTCTCAGGATCGAATAGATTTTCCAGCGTGTTGAGGCCTTGACGCAGCGGCTCGACCGCCTCTTCGAGCCAGGCCGAAACCAGGGCATGGTCTGCCGACAGATGGCCGGCCAGGTCATCGAGCCTTTTTATGGTGCTGCCGTGGTCTGCCAGGAAGCGCAGGAGAGAATCGCCCGATACATAGGTTTCCAGGCACCCCTTTTTTCCGCAAATGCAGCGATGGCCGCCGGGCACCACGATCATGTGACCGAACTCGCCGGCATTGCCATTGGCGCCCCCGAAGGTGGAGCCGCCCATCATGATGCCGGTTCCCAGCCCGTCCCCCAAATAGACATAGATGAAATTGCTCAGCCTCTTGGCGATCTGACCAAACCGCCATTCCGCCGTGACCGCGCATTGACCGTCATTGGCAAGGCTGACCGGCAGGCCGGTGTCAACCCGCAATTGACGCTGGAGGGCAAGCCCGTCCCAGTTCGGCATACGGGGCGGGCTGATGCCCTCGACGCCGAAGGGGCCTGGCGTCGCCACTCCGATACCGAGAAAATTCGAGCGGTCGGGGACCACATGCACCATCAATCGCTGGGCGGTTTCAGCCAGGACTTGTGAAACTGAGACCGCCTCGACGTCCCGGAGGGTGAAGGTCTCGCGGTGCAGGGCCTCTCCCGCCAGATTCATGACCAGCGCCGAGGCGCGGTCCGAATTGATATGGAAGCCGATGGTGGACGCGCCTTCCGGATTGACGGTGATGGGTTTGGGGGGCTTGCCGACCCGCTTTTCCTCCGATTTTTCCTCGCGCAGGAAACCAAGCGAGAAGAGCTCGTCGACGAGATCCGAGGTCGCCTGCTTGGACAGGCCGGTCAGCTCGGCAATGCCGGTTCTGGGGATAGGGCCATGGATACGAATGGCCTCGAAGACGACCCACAAATTGAGAAGCTTGCCCTTGACGACATTCGTGGCACGCAGCATCCAGGACCTCATGCGAATTAGTAAGTCAGAATGACGGATTAATTATTGACACGAAAATCGCTCGGCGCCAATCTGGGGATCGAGCCGATAGGAAACGGCTCGCTCACCAAAGTCTGGACCGCGCGTCTCCGCCTGGGCGGGTGAACGCGCTCTAAAACAAAAGCCAGAGAGGGTCCATCCATGCCATTGCAGTTTTCACGCAGAACCGTGCTCAAGGGCGCGGCCGCCATCGGCGGTGCCGTCGCTGTTTCACCCGGCTTCGCCAACCGGGCAGGGGCACAGGACGCCAGTCTCAGCGTCTTCGGTCCGCTGCCTCCCGATCCGGCGCCGCCCGGCGCCGCCAATTTCGCGCAAACGGCGTTCGAGGCGTGGAAGCAGCAGCACGGCGCAGGCGTCGCCTATGATCTTCTGGCCTGGCCGCAATTGCACGACCGCATGGCGACCGCCTTCGCGTCCGGTTCGGTGCCATGGGATGTGATGTATATGTGCGGCTGGGTACCGGAATTCGAATCCTTCCTGCTGCCTTTTGCCGACGATCTGGCCAAAACGATCGTCGACGACATGCCCAAATCGAGCTTCGAGACGGTGACCTGGAAGGGCAAGCGCTACGGTGCCGTCTTCACACTCTCCCTTCTGACCATGTTCTACAACAAGGAACATATGGCCGAAGCCGGTATCGAGGCGCCGCCTTCGACCTGGGACGACCTCAAGCGCTTCGTCAAGGAACTCACGCGTAATGGTCGCTACGGCTTCGTCGCCAATTACGGTGATCCGGCCGGTATCGGCGGTACCGCCACCTATTGGATGGCTTTCCTGCAGCAGGCGGGCGGCAGGATGTATGGAGAAGACGGCCTACCGGTGTTCAAAGGCGATGCCGGCGTCGACGCCCTGCAGATGATGGTCGACCTCAACGCAGCGGGTACCGATCCTGGCTCGATCTCCTATGTCGGCATCAACGACGCCACCAATGTCCTGCTCTCCGGGCGTGCCTCGATGATGATGAACTGGCCGTTCATGTGGAATGCCTCCCAGGATCCCAAGCAGTCGACGATCGTCGGCAAGGTGGCGACCTCGATCCTGCCGGCCGGGCCGGCAGGCAGCGCCTCGATCGACGGGACCGATGCCTGGACGGTGGGCAAGAGTACGCGCGATCCGCAAAAAGCCAGGCAGCTCATAGAATTCTACCTCGACGCCGAGACGCAGAAACGCCAGGCGCTCGATACTGGCTGGCTGCCGGTACGCCTTTCTGTGCTGGCCGATCCGGAAGTCAAGGCCAAGCTGCCCAATGCCGAAACGGTGCTGGAGCAGGCCAAGCACCCCTATGACAGCTTCGTGACGCCGGATTTCAACCAGATCACCCAGGCGCTCGGCACCGAGGTGCAAAAGGCCTTGCAGGGACAGAAGACGCCGGCGGCGGCCATCGCCGACGCGCATGACCTGGTCAGCGCCATCGTCAAGCGCCGCTCCTGATCACGGCCTCATCATGACGAGCCCTCTCACCTTTGAGCGCCGCCGCCGCGCGGTCGGCGTTCTCCTGGTCGCGCCGGCGCTGCTGACGCTCGCCGTCATCCTCGGTTATCCGATCGTGCAATCCTTCCTCCTCGCTTTGCAGAAGGTGCAGATGAGCGCCGGTGTGGCGCAGGGACATTGGATCGGGCTGGACAATTATCAACGCCTGTTCATGGACGAAACCATGCGCCGGGCAGCATTGAACACCGCCTATTTCTCGCTGCTCGAAGTCGTGCTGGTGGTTGGCATCGGTCTTGGCGTGGCGTTGCTGCTCAATCACCCCTTGGGGCGTTCGGGTGTCTTGCGCGTGTTGCTGGTGGTGCCATGGGCCATCGCGCCCGTTGCCAATGCCGTGTTGTGGAAATGGATCCTCAACGGCAATTATGGTGTCCTCAATGCTCTCCTCGCCGCGCTGGGTGTCATCGACACCTACAAGGTCTGGCTCGGCACACCGCTTTCCGCCCTCAATTTTCTGCTGCTGGCGGATGTCTGGAAATCGGTGCCCTTCATCGCCCTGTTGATCCTGGCGGGTCTCCAACGCATGCCCGACACGCTCTACCGCGCCGCCTACATGGACGGTGCCGGCCGGTTTGCCAGCTTCAGGCACATCACCTTGCCCTCGATCCGCAGCGCCCTTGCCATCGCGGTCGTCCTGCAGACGATCTGGTCGCTACGCGTCTTCGACATCGTCTTCGTTCTGACGCGCGGCGGCCCGGCAGATGCAACGGTTCTCATGAACTTCCTGGCCTATCGCGTGACCTTCAACTTCCTCGATATCGGCTATGGCGCTGCCATCGCCAACCTCATCTTCCTGCTCACTTTGCTGCTTGCCATCGTCTATGTCAGGCTGACCCGGCCCGGGGTGGCGCCATGAGTTTTGCACGCTACCGCTCCGGAGGAATCGGCATGCGTATCTGCGTGCGCGCCGGTCTTGCAGCTTTCGTGATCTGGTCGACCGCTCCCGTCGTTTGGCTGGTCCTTTCCAGCCTGCTCGATCAGATGGCCCTGATCGCCCGCCCGCCGGATTTTGCCGCCCATAATTTCACCATCGGGAATTTCGCGACCGTGATGGGGTCGGCGGCAGCGCTTTGGCGCAGCATTTTCAATTCCTTGCTGGTGGCCCTGTTCTCGACCTCGATCGCGCTCGCTCTTGGCGCGCCGGCTGCCTATGCGCTTGCACGCCTTGCCGTGCCGCGCGCCAATGCCATCGCCTTCCTGATCCTTGCCACGCAGATGCTGCCCGGGATCGCGATTGCCATCCCCCTGTTCATCGCGATCAGCCGGCTTGGCATGATCGACAATCTGGTTTCGCTCGGTCTGGTTTATCTATCGTTCAACCTGCCGATCGTGATCTGGATCCTGCGCGGTTTCTTCCTGGCCATACCGACGGGGCTCGAACGCGCCGCCGCGGTCGACGGAGCGGGGATCCTCCAGACCTTCTGGCACATCGTCCTGCCCATCTCGCTGCCGCCCCTGGGGGCAGCCGCGGTCTTCGCTTTCGTCGAGGCCTGGAACGAATTCTTCTTCGCCCTCATCCTCACGCGGCAATCGGCGCAAACCGTGCCCTTGGTGATTGCCCAGTTCGCCGGCCAATACCAGACCGTGTTTGGCCAGATGATGGCAGCGGCGGTGATCAGCGTCGCGCCGGTGATCCTTCTCGCCATCCTGTTTAAAGACCAGATCGTCCGCGGCTTTGCCGACGGGATGATGAAAGGCTAACGCCGTGTCCCAGATTGCCTTGCGCCGGGTTTCCAAGTCTTTCGGCTCCGTGGCGGTGTGCCGAGACATCGATCTCGACATTGCTGCCGGCGAATTCGTCACGCTGCTCGGTTCATCGGGTTGCGGCAAGACCACCACCCTCAACATGATCGCCGGGCTCGAGGATTGCAGCCAGGGCGACATCCTGATGGATGGACGGCGCGTCAACGCGCTTTCGCCCGTCGAACGGGACGTCGCCATGGTGTTCCAGAATTACGCGCTCTACCCGCATATGACGGTTGCCGACAATATCGGTTTCACCCTGCGGATGAGGCGCCTCGGGCGTGAGGACATTCGCCGGCGGGTAGAGGCCGTGGCCGCTTCGCTGGAACTCAGCCATGTGCTGGCGCGCTTGCCCTCGCAACTCTCGGGCGGGCAGCAGCAGCGTGTCGCCATCGGCCGGGCCCTGGTGCGTGAACCGCGCATCTTCCTGTTCGACGAACCCTTCTCCAACCTCGACGCTTCCCTGCGTGTTCGCATGCGCGCCGAGGTCAAGGAGTTGCACCAGCGCCTCGGCGTCACCTCGATCTTCGTCACGCACGACCAGGAAGAGGCGATGTCGATTTCGGATCGCATCGCCGTCATGCACCAGGGGCGCGTCGAGCAGATGGGCACGCCGCAGGACATCTATGCCCGGCCTGCCACGCGCTATGTCGCCCGTTTCATCGGCAATCCGCAGGTGGAGCCAGTAACAGGCGTGATCGAGGCGGGGATGGTCATACGGCTTGGTGCCATTGGCCTGCCACTGCCGTCCCGTCATGCGCATCTGCCGGTTGGTCACAAGGTCGATATCGCCATCCGGCCCGAACATGTCCGCCTCGGCGAGCAGGGCATCCCGGCAAGCGTGCGTCTGGTGCAGCCCGTGGGGCCGACGACGCATGTAACCCTCGATTGCGGCGGCCATCTGCTGGTCGCCAGCGTGCCGGGCTTCCTGCAAGTGGCCCCCGGCACCGCTGTGCGATTTGAGCTCGACCCCGATCAGCTTCTCATATTCGACCATGAAACCGGTCGGCGCCTGTGAGCCCGATCAGAGAGAGGAAACGCCATGCATCAAGCCGCGCCATCGAATTCCGTCGCCAGCCGCGATATCGCCTTCCATCTGCATTCCCAGACCAATCCCAAGCTTTTGGAGGAGGCCGGGCCGCTTGTCATCACACGCGGCGAGGGGGCCCGCATCTATGACGCCGACGGCAAGTCCTATATCGATGCCATGGCTGGGCTTTGGTGCGTGTCGTTGGGCTTTGCCAATCGGCGCCTGGCCGAGGCGGCCAATCGTCAATATGAAGAGCTTGGCTTCTATCATACCTTCTTCCACCGCACGGGCGAGGCCGTCGCCGAACTCGCCGAGAAACTGGTGGAATTGACCGGCATGTCGGGCGGCAAGGCCTATTTCGCAACGTCCGGCTCGGAAGCCAACGAAACCATGGTCAAGTTGGCGTGGATCTATCACGCGGCCCGCGGCAAGCCGTCCAAGCGCAAAATCATTGCGCGGGACAAGGCGTTCCACGGGTCGACCATTGCGGCGGCCTCGATGTGCGGCCTGCCGTTCATGCATCGGGAATTCGGCCTTCCCCTGCCGGGTTTTTTACACACGCTCTGCCCCTCGCCCTATCGCGGCATGCTGCCTGGAGAGGACGAGACAGCTTTCGTCGAGCGTCTTGCCAATGAACTCGAGCGGCTGATCCTGCGCGAAGGACCGGAGACGATCGCGGCCTTCATCGCCGAGCCGATCCATGCCGGTGGCGGCATCATCGTGCCGCCTGCTAGTTATTTCGAACGTATCCAGGCGGTGCTGACAAAATATGACATTCTGTGCCTGGATGACGAGATCGTCTGTGGCTTCGGGCGCACCGGCAATTGGTTCGGCAAGGAAACGGTCGGCATGCGGCCGCACATGATGGCCCTGGCCAAGGGGCTGTCCTCGGCTTATTTCCCGATCTCGGCCGTGGTCATGGCACCCGAGATCTATGATGCCGTGCATAGCTTCAACCGGCAGGGTGGTGCCTTTGGTCATGGCTTCACCAATTCAGGCCATCCTGTCGGCGTTGCGGTGGCTCTCGAGGCAATCCGCATCTACGAGGAAATGGACGTCGTCAGCCATGCCCGTCGAATGGGCGCCAGGCTGCGCGGCCATTTCGATGAAATGGCCAGGACCTCGCCCATCATCGGCGAAGTACGTGGGGAGGGACTGATGCTCGGCATCGAGATCGTCGCCGACAAGCAAACCCGCACGCCTTTCGCACCGGACTGCCAAGCCGGACTTCTCTTCGACCGCTTTGCTTACGACAATGGCCTGGTGGCGCGCTGCATGGGCGATGTGCTGGGTTTTTCGCCGCCTTTGATTATCGACGAAAAGGATGTGGACGATATCGCCGAACGCTGCGCCGTGAGCATCAGGCAGCTCGAAGCGCATCTTAGTAAGACGGCCTGACGGATAGTCCCACGTTATGTGGAATAGACTATTCCATTGTGTGCGATACGTGACTGATCCCAGCACTGCACCGATAGTCTCTCGGGTCGAGACACACATCGCAATTTTACGCGGGAAATCGTGGTTTCGGGGACAATAGGATACTGTAGAGTAGGGCTTGGTTGCAGGCCCCCGCAACCAATTCTGTCATAAGTCAATCGCCATCTGGGTCTAACCGCCCAGGTGGCGTTTTGCGTTCTGAATACTTTCCTAGTCGCCGTGAGGCTGCCTCGATTCGGATGGAGCTACGAGCCCCTGAGCGGCGGAAATATCGATGCAATAATTTCTCTCATCGGATCGAGGTTGCACTGCCCTGTTCGGAACTGACGGCTGAATGGCAGTTGGCGCGAAATGGCAAGACTGATGGTCTGCCTTTGCTCAAAAAGGTCCGAACAAGCTCGTTTGTCGATCAGACTGTGACGGGGTGGACAGCGCTTGAGTTGCCCCGCGGTGCGCCTTGTGGAATCCACGTCGTTACTCCGCGCGGTTTTGAATGGAGAGATATGCTTATGTTTCGCTTGGTTGGGATTGGCCTCGCATTTGCTTCAATCGCATTGACCGATGGAGCATCTGCCCAGATGCCAGGCAGTGCAACGCCGGTCACAGTCGACAATTTCCTTCGCGCTGAGACCGACCATTACCTTGCGATGAATGCAAAGGTCATAGGTGGGCTGGGCAAGTTTCAGCACTCACGAGAGCCCGCGTCGATCGACAATCAAACGGTCATTCGCATGAACCGGGATACGCTCTATTCGTTTGCGGTGTTTGATCTCGCTGGTGGGCCGGTAACGCTTTCGCTGCCGGACGTGGGCAAGCGCTATATGTCGATGATGGTCGTTGACCAGGACCACTACTTACCGATCGTCGCCTACGGAACGGCGCCGGTGATACTGACCCAGAAATCGGTTGGTACCCGATATGCCTTCGTTGCCGTCCGGACTCTGGTCGATCCCAATGATCCGAAGGATCTCGATGAGGTCCACAAGCTTCAGGATGCGATCAAGGTTAGCCAGAAGGAGACAGGCAGGCTTGACCTTCCCAACTGGGATGAAGCCAGTCTCACCGATATCCGCAATGCGCTGCTCGCCTTGGCAAAACATCAGTCATCTTTCCGCGGCGCCTTTGGATCCCGCGGCAAAGTCGATCCGGTCCAGCACTTGATCGGCACGGCCGCCGGATGGGGCGGTATTCCCGACAGGGACGCCACCTATGTGAGTTTCACTCCCGCCAAAAACGACGGCCAGACCGTGCATATCCTCAAGGTGCCAGCGCATGTGCCTGTGAAGGATTTCTGGTCTGTCAGCGTCTACAACCCAAAGGGCTTCTTCGAGAAAAACGCCTACAACGCCTATTCGATCAACAGCATTACTGCCAAGAAGAATGCGGACGACTCGGTGACAATCCAGTTCGGCGGCTGTGATGGCAAGGTCCCCAACTGCCTGCCGATTGTCGAGGGGTGGAACTACACCACCCGGCTCTATCGTCCGGAGCAATCCATCGTCAGCGGGACGTGGAAGGTTCCCGAGGCGATCCCCGTGAACTGAGGCTCAAGGGGGAGGCAGGCTAGTTTTGTCGAAGCGGCGATATAAAGTCACGGCAAGGCGAGCCAGGCACTGCTCAAGCTGCCACGTTTTTTGAATTGACGTGCAATGAAGGCGCTGGATCATAGCCATGGCTCGCCTGTTCGGCTCATCGAAGCCGTCATTCGCTGGTCTTCCGTCAGCATGAGCACGCTATTCTTGCGTGCTCATGCTCTTCTGGCGTCGAACGGACGCGCAGGAAGGCGGCTCACCCGGCCGGAATTGCCTTATTGTCCGGACAGTGCAATTCCCTCGGCCGCACAGTCTGCTGTCGGAACAGCGTGCTTGGCCTTCGCCGCTGCCACTTCCGCTTTGGCCGCTTCGAGGTCGGCAAGGAAGGTTGCATTGGTCTGCAACCGCGCGACGGTCGCCGCTCCCATGATACGTCCCGCATCGACATCGCTCTGCCAGTGAGCGTCGCAGATCACGCGGCTCTGCCCGAAGGCGATGCCGCGCTTGAACAATTCGTTGGAACGTTCGGGACTGATCTGCGCGAAGACGAGGGCCCAACCCCATCCGGCCGCCGTATGACCTGATGGATAGGAACCGTCTGTCCGCAATATAGCTTCCTGATCCGCCCTGCATGTCGCCTCGTTGTGAACGACGAAGGGGCGAACGCGGTTATACTTGTTCTTCACGCCGTAGGTCGACAGCCCGAGATCGGACAGCATCTTCCGCATCATCGCATAGAGCCGAGGGGTTTGCTTCTCATCGATCTTGATGTCCATCGCGCAGGAAAAATTGTCGGCTGCCTGCGGGAAAGCGAGATCGGCGTCGGTATAAGCGAGCTTCCAGCGGGCGGTGCCGCGCAGGGAGATCGTCGCTTTGCGCGCCTCTTCGTCCCTGGCCAGTGCTGCCGAATACTTTTCGGGGGGCGGGCCCAGCAGGATCAGACTGTCCGGCAGGTCGGTTTTCTTCAGATAGCCTGGCGCGATCTTGAAATGCGGATCGGTGATGTTGGGCTGGGCCTCGCCCGATTGCGCCAAGGCCTGCCCGCAGAGCGCGAGCAGCGCAAGTGCGGAAACACCTGCAGCCCGAACCGCATTCCCAGTCATAGACATTTCCATTCCTTTCAACGTCATTGATATAACGGATCGATCGTTCAAAAACGATATGTTGCCGCCACGGCCGGTCCGTGCTGCGTCACGTCGTATGAAAAGCCACCATTGCGACAATCGACATGGAGCGCCCGGTAGCCCGCTTTCAACGTCAAGCTCTCGCTCCAGGCGTAGTTGACGCTGCCCAATGCCTGCCAGGTCAGCCTCGAGCCGATGTCGAAACCGCCGATATCGCCTGCCACCGTCAGGCTCCACGGGCCGCCGAGCTTGATCCCGAGGCGGGCGCCGACGATGGGGTCTGCCCACATCTCCGAGTCGCGATGATCGATGCGAAGATTGGCTAGGCCCGGAAGGATTTCCAGCTTGTTGTTCAGGTTCCAGAACCGCACGCCGCCGCCCATATCCAGTGAAACGGTAGGACCCTCATAGACGCGATAAAGGACGGAGCCCTGGACGGTCGTGGTTTGGGAACGCAGTTTCACCGAGGAAAAGAAGGGCCCTGGCAGCGCGCCCGCAGAGGTGACCTGGGAAAACTGCCCATCGACCAGAAAACCCCAGCGGCCGACACGCATCTCCAGGGAGGCCATCATCGCGCCGTTGAGATCTTTGAGCACATCGCCGAAGCTCAAATTGATGGGGGCGGCAGGAAGCGGCGGGAAGGTTGCACTCTTTCCGTTAATCGCGGTCGCCCAGATATAGCTTGTGATGAAAAAGCTGGGGCCCGATGCGACGAGGGGCTGTTGCGGCGAGGGTGGCCGTGAGAAATCGGATGCCCGAACTGGCGTTAGCAAGGATGCCGAAATCATCCCAATAGCGAGATAGCGCACGATTTTCCCTTGGCAATTTTACCGTCGCCGACACGCTGCCGAGAGCAGGGATCGCCGCAGGACGGACGGCATGGCCGACGTTCCGGGAGGCGGATCATCGGCGCAAGCCGACACCCGAGTCGGGCCGATCGTTTCGGTCCGACGGATGGACCTTGTTCAGACCATTTCGGACATTGGCTGATCGCTGGTCTTGCCATTTCGCGCCAATCGCCAAAGCATTTCTTGATTGGAAGCAAGCGACAGGAGTCGATGCATCGAGATGCGTTTTGCTCGAGGAGATGTTCACCGTTCACATAGATAGCGAATCCCACGAAATTCTGTCTAATGGGAAGTATCAACCTACCTTGCGGCGAGATCCGATGGCGAACATCCCTTTGACGCGCTGCCAGTTTCTGCTGCCTTTCACTGGAATTCTTGACGATATTGGTGCGCCGACTAGTTCGCTTCTGGAAAAATTCCAACTGCCATCGTCTCTGGAAGACAAGAGCGATCTCTATATCCCCTTGCTCCCGACGCTGCGTTTCGCGGAAACTGCGCAGAGAAGCCAGGGTATCGAAGATTTCGGCTTTCTGGCCACCCAGCGGATCCGCTATTCCCACATGAGGGGAAAAACCCGAACCTTGATCGCACAGTCCCCGACGCTGCTCGTGGCGTTGCGGCACGCCTGCAGATGGGCCTCGCGAGAGGATACGGTCCTGAGTATGTGGATCGAGCACGATGACGACCACGTGCGGATTTGCAGCAAGCTCGCCAGGACGAAAGGATTCCTGCATCTGGAACACGCGCAATGGATCCAGAATATTTTCGCCATATATATCGTCCGGCAATTCGCGGGGCCCGATTGGATGCCTCCAACGATCGCCTTCGAAGCGCGTTACACTCCGAGCCCGGCGACGCAGGCTTCCTGGCCAAATGTGCGGTTCCTGTCAGGCCAGCATGCCGCCTGGATCACCCTGCCGATCTCGTATCTCAGTCTTTCCGGTCGTCCCACCGAATTCGGCCTTCCGCCAGACGATCCCGAGGACGGTCCTTCTGCTTATGATATCGTTGAACTCCTCAAGCTGATGTTGCCGGCCTATCTCGACCAGGGAATTCCGGTCCTTGCCAATGTTGCGGAGATGGCAGGCGTCAGCACGCGTACCTTTCAACGCAAGCTTTCTCATCTCGGTCTTACATATTCAGATATACTCGATACGGTTAGGTTCGAGAATGCGAGTAAGCTCTTGCGTGATACCGATTGCAAGATCATCGACGTTTCATTTTTGTCCGGCTATACGGATCCGGCGCATTTCAGCAGAGCCTTCCGTCGAATTTCCGGCGTAACGCCACGTCAGTTTCGGGAACGATCGCGGCTAAAATAATCGGGCTTCGGCTTGACTTGGTGGTCCGGTAGCGAGGCCAAGTCTTCCCCGTATCCCGTCAAGAGATCGTCATGTCGCGATAGGTCCAATGATCTGGCCGCAAGCTGGCTTAGCGTCAAACAGGTCAGATTATATGGGCAAAAGGCAAGTCGTGGATCTGTGGACTGAACAGTTCAGCCAATCTCGGACATCGTAGTCTGTCGGAGGAAATCGCGGTTTCGAATGCTGTGGCGTGTTATGGAGTAAGACTTGGTTGCGAGCCCCCCGCAACCAAATATAACCCAATACACAACAAACCTCGCGTGTGCCTCGGCCCGCGGGGTTTTTGCTTGTAAAACACAAAACACGACCGCCGCAGCCCTGTGGCCTGAATAGTGGCTGCCACGGGAGAGGGCCTTCCATGCTGCACGCGCGAGCAAGCGCACACAATGGCGTTCTTGGACTTGAAACATGGCATCCCCGTCCGGTATTGACTGCTACGGAGCTGAATTGGGGGTGCAATGAGTGTTGGCCTGATCGCCCTTCTCGACGATGTCGCGGCCTTGGCAAAAGTTGCCGCCGCCTCGCTGGACGACATCGCAGGCCAGGCGGCCAAGGCAGGTGCCAAGGCAGCCGGCGTCGTCATCGACGATGCGGCCGTCACGCCGCGCTACGTCACCGGCTTTGCAGCCAAGCGCGAGTTGCCGATCATCGGCAAGATCGCCGCCGGCTCGCTCAAGAACAAGCTTCTGATCCTGTTGCCGGCCTCGCTTGCGCTCAGCCTGTTTGCGCCGCAGGCGATCACGCCCCTGCTGATGATTGGCGGAGTCTATCTTTGCTATGAGGGCGTGGAGAAGATCTACGAACTTGTCGTGCCGCACGCAGCCCATCAGCATGAAGCGGAGCTCGCTTCGATCAATCCCAATGCGCAATCCTTCGAGGACCAGAAAGTCGCGAGCGCGATCAAGACGGATTTCATCCTGTCCGCCGAAATCATGGCCATCACGCTCGGCTCCGTTCCCGACAGTAGCTTCGTGGCGCAGGCCGTCATCCTGGCCGTGGTCGGTATCGGGATCACGGCCGCGGTTTATGGCGTGGTTGCCCTTATCGTGAAGGCCGATGATCTCGGTGTGGCGATGGCGAAGGCGACTTCTCCTTCGCCAATGGGCCGGCTGCTGCGCGGAATGGGTCGCGCTCTCGTCGTCGGCATGCCCCATTTCCTCAAGGTGCTGGGCCTGATCGGCATCGCGGCGATGATCTGGGTCGGTGGCGGCATCATCCTGCATGGCTTCGAGGCTTATGGCTTGGGGGCTGTCAGCCACTTCCTCCACGAGACCGCCGAAGCGGCGGCACACAGCCTGCCGGCGGCCGGCGGAGTGGTATCATGGCTGGTCCAGGCGGCGGGCTCCGGACTGGCAGGCATTGGCGTGGGATTGGTGACCATTCCAGTGATCAGCTATGTCGTCACGCCGATCTGGCGCCGGCTTAAGCCAAAGCCCCGCAGCGCCTGATCTCGAGGGTACATCCCGTCCACGCGACCTTTCAGATCTTTCCGATATTGTCCTGCCGGAGGGCGTTACAGGTGCTCGTCGATCGCCGGGGGGGCATAGAGCCCGTTCTTGTGCAGGCGCGTGGCATTGCCGGAAAGGTCGTGATAGGTGAAGGCGCCTTGTGCGAAATAGTGGCAGACCATTGCCTTGCGGGAAAGCTTGAGATCCTTGCGGGGCGAGCCGCCATGCAGCAGGTCGGCATGCCAGAACAAGACGTCCCCGGCCTTGGCGAGGAAGTATTTCGGCTCGAGGCCCAACATATCGATGTAATGCCGGATGGTCGGTTCGTAGCGTGAGCTGTAGACGCCCATATTTTCCTTGAAGGCTCGGGGCGGGATGCCGAGTTCCCCGCTGAGCAGGGGAGGTACGAGCTTGTGGCTGCGCGGATAATATTCCAGAGGCCCGCAATCGGTGCCGACATCCTCGAATGCGATCCAGCTGGCCAGCATATAGCCGAGCGGATAGGTCGTCATGTGGATGGTGTCGGAATGTGGGCTCTGCCAGCTGCCCTTATGTCCCATGATGGTCTGGAACGGCAGGGTCTTGCGCCCGAACAGCACATCGGAAATTCTCAATATCCTGGGGTGTTGCTGCAGCTCACGCAGGACTGGCACCGGGATGTGAGGGTCAAGCGTACGGCCGGGATGGATATCCTCGGGGCCTCGGCTTTCGGCGGGGGCGATTATCGTCCCCTCGGCGATCGCTTTTTCATAGGCCGTCCAGACGCGATCGAGGAGTTCCGCTTCGATCAGGCCGGGCGCGATGTAGTAACCCTCGAATATCCATTGCTTGCACATCGCGGCTTCGTCATCGCTGAGCTCGCCGGCGGCATGGCGACGTTCGACCTCCAGCAGCGCGTTGGGCCGGTCGAGCCAGCAGGCCGGACCGCTGAGGGGGAAAGCATCGCCGCGAAACTCCTCGACGGCTTCGAGATCGACCGGCCTCTCCGCGATATAGGCTTCCCGGAATTTTCGCTCGAGCACCAGGGGACTTTCCTTTTGGCGCTCGTTCTTCTTCGCCTTGGTCTTGATGCCCCGACGGATGAAATTCGCTAGCCCCAACACGTTGTCTTACCTTTCAGCCTGCTGAACCGTTCGCCGGGCGAAGACGGAAAATGACGGACCGTTGACGTGCTGGGGATCGTCATGGGCGATGCGCAGGTCGTCGAACCCCAGAGCCCCGAGGACTGCAAGAAGGTCTTCCTTCTCCATCCAGTAATGTCGATTGACCGGACCGCCGCAATATGCCGATTTCTTCCAGGCGCCATAATAACTGCGCTCGTGCAATTTGACATTCCTGCCGTGAAACGCGACTTCGTGGCAAAGCTCTTTATAGGGGGGCTTCTGCGATTTGAACGGGACCCGCCTGAGATCTTCGGGTGGCATGGCTGTTTCGTCGAAATAATGCGTCCAGAAATATATCGCGTCGGTCCTTGCTGCCAGCAGTTCGAGCAATCGCAGCGGCTCTTCCATATGATAGAGGACGCCGCAGGCCACGATGAGGTCGTAGGGCGGGTCCTTTCGCTCCAGCCATTTGACGAAGTCGCCAAGGTGAAAACGGGCGCGTTGCAGACCGAAGATCTCCTTGGCGATCAGACAGCGCAGGAACGCTTTCTTATTGGCTTCCACCGCGTCGAGGACCTCCGGCCCGTGCTTGTCCAGCATCATCGAATGGGACCCTTCCAGGGGACCCAATTCGAGAATGCGCCGGCCTGCGACGGGCCCGAATTGCTCGATGGCCCAATGGATCCTGCCGTCCTCATGCATATGGGCCGGCCCCGCCTGGATGCCCAATTCCGACGGGAAGGCGTGATTCCATCCCGGGATCAAGTCGACTGCATTCTGCGGCGAAGGCTCGGAGAAAACATATCCATCGGTCAAATGGAATTCTTCGATATCTTCTTTCGATTTTGCCGCTCGTACACGGCGAAAAATCTGCTGAAGTGGATTGGCCATTTCTTCCTACGCTATAGAAGCATTCCTTCCCAAGTTGTCCGTTTGGGTCTGGCTGTCAATCATATCCGCAGTAAATTTTACGTCGCTTATCCAGTCGGTTCAGTGAGTTATGCGGTTTCGCCAACTTGCATGGCCGAGAAGGCGATCTCCCCGTTATATTTCACGCCACGCCGCCATGGCGCATCCATTTGTGCAGATGATCGACCAGCGCCCGCAGCTTCGCCGGCTGGCGCTGGCGGCGTGGATAATAGAGATAGAAGCCGGCAAAGGGTGGCCCGAACGCCTCGAGCAGCGGCAGCAGCTCGCCGCGATCGAGATAGCTGCGGAAGGTGTCGTAGACGCCGAAGGTGATGCCGGCACCGGCGCGGGCCAGCCGGATCATGGTGCCCATGTCGTTGGTCGTCACCTTCGGCTCGACGGCGATCTCGATGTCCCGGCCGTTCTCGGTGAACTCCCAGCGATAGGGAGCAAGGTCCGGCCGGGCGCGCCAGCCGATGCAGTCATGGGCCAGGAGGTCGCGCGGATGCTGCGGGGTGCCGCAGCGGGCAAGATAGTCGGGCGAGGCCACAGCCAATTGGCGCTGTTCGCCCGAAACGGGGATGGCGATCATATCCTGTTCAATCACCTCGCCCAGTCGCACCCCGGCATCGAAACCGGCCTGCACGATGTCGTCTTCCTCGTCCGTCACCGTGAGGTCGAGACGGATGCCGGGATGGGCCTGCAGGAACCCCGTCAGGGCGGCGCCGGACAGGAAGGTCTCGGCGATCGAGGAGACACTGATCCGGAGCGTGCCGGTTGGGCGTCCACGTTCGTCTTGAACTGCCCGCAGCGCCGTCTTCACCTCTGACAATGCCGGACTGACGGTCCGATAGAACTGTTCGCCCGCCTCGGTCAGGCGCACGCTGCGCGTGGTGCGCTGCACGAGCGCGACGCCGAGGCGATCCTCCAGGCGCTGCAGGCCCTGGCTGACGGCGGAGCGGGTGACGCCCAGTCGCTCAGCGGCGAGGCGGAAACTGCCGGCCTCCGCCACGGCGGCAAAGGTGGACATGCCTTCGAACACATCGGTCATTGGTTAGATAATCTAACCAAGTCATTTCAGATTGGCAACTCGATCGCGCCAATTCGTCGGTCTAGGGTGCGTTCCAGCGGGGCCGATGGTCGGCCCCGTGCGAAATGGGAACCGGACGCGAGGAGGATGGCCATGGCGCGTCGCAGTTTTGGTGACGGCCTCGCCGGGCATGCGCTCCGTGCTGTGGTCCTGGCCCTGCTGGCAGGGGCGCGCCCGGCACTGGCCTTGGATACGCCGTCTCCTGCCCCGGGACAGATCACGAGAGACGAGATGAACATGGCTGAACACCCTTATGTGGGGATGTGGGTCACGGAAGACGGCCATATCCGGCAGGAATTGCTGGCGAACGGGCGCTATGACGAAGCGCGCGGCAGCCGCAGGAGTGCCTATCGCGGCCGCTACGAGGTCCGCGGCGCGCACATCGATTATTGGGACGACACCGGCTTCACCGCAGATGGCGAATTCGTCGACCGCGACACGCTGCATCACGGCGGCATGGTGTTTCGGCGCCGCTGAGCGGCTGCCGAGTTGGAACTCTGCGCTCCGGCCGAAAGAGAGGATACCGACATGACAAAGCAAACACCGGTCTGGTTCATCACGGGGGCCTCCTCAGGCCTCGGCCAGGCATTGGCACAGGCCGTTCTCGCCAGAGGATGGCGGGCGGTCCTGGCAGCGCGGCGGCTGGAAGCGCTGGCCGAACCTGCCGCCGCGCATGGCGAGCGCGCTCTCGCCGTCGAACTCGACGTGACGGATCCCGGCGCGGTCGAGAAGGCCGTGGCGGCGGCCGAGGCTCGCTTCGGGCGCATCGACGTCGCCGTCAACAATGCCGGCTATGGCTATCTGGCGGCGATCGAGGAGGGCGAGGACACGGCAATCCGGGCCCAGTTCGAAACCAATGTCTTCGGGCTGATCGGCGTCACCAAGCGGATCTTGCCCGGCATGCGGGCGCGCCGGAGCGGGCATATCGTCAATATCTCGTCCCTGGGCGGCCTCGTGGCCTTTGCGGCGACCGGCTATTACCACGCCACCAAATTCGCGGTGGAAGCCCTGTCGGAATCGCTTGCCCAGGAGGTCGCGCCGCTCGGCATCAAGGTGACGATCGTCGAGCCCGGGGCCTTCCGCACCGATTGGGCTGGCCGCTCCATGGTGGAGGCGCCCACCGTCATCGCCGATTATGCCGAGACCGCCGGCAGGCGCCGCGAGCAGACCCGCGCCGTTTCCGGGCGGCAGCCCGGCGATCCCGCCCGCGCCGCGCTTGCCATCATCAAGGCGGTCGAAGCGCCGGAACCGCCGCTGCGCCTGCTGCTCGGGGCGCCGGCCTTGCGCATCGCCCGCCAAAGGCTGGAGGCGCTGAGCCTCAATTTCGAGACCTGGGCCGAGACCACGCTGAGCGCCGATTTTCCCGAGCCGGCGAAGGCCTGATGCCGCGCCTCAGCGCGAACACCTCAACAAGGACCATATGAGATGAGTGCAATTGCAGGAAAAGTCGTGGCCATCACCGGCGCGAGCAGCGGCATCGGCGAAGCCAGCGCCAGGGTGCTGGCGGCGGCGGGTGCCCGCGTGGTGATCGGCGCGCGCCGCACCGACAGGCTGGAGAGCCTCGCTGCGGCGATCACGGCCGCAGGCGGCGAGGTGAGGGTACGCCCGCTCGACGTGACGTCGCAGGCCGAGGTCGTCGCCTTTGCCGGTTTCGCGCGCCAGGCTTTCGGACGGCTCGACGTGATGGTCAACAATGCCGGGGTGATGCCGCTCTCCCCGCTGGCGGCGCTGCGCGTGGCGGAATGGGACCGCATGATCGACGTCAACATCAAGGGCGTGCTGTACGGCATCGCTGCGGCGCTGCCGATCATGGAGGAGCAGGGCAACGGGCAGATCGTCAATGTCTCCTCGATCGGCGGCCATCATGTCTCGCCCACCGCCGCGGTCTATTGTGCCACCAAATTCGCCGTGCGCGCCATTTCGGACGGGCTGCGCCAGGAGACGGATCGCATCCGTGTCACGGTGATCTCGCCGGGCACCACCACCTCCGAGCTTGCCGACTCGATCGGCGATCCCACAGCACGGGAGGCGATGGAGGCGTTCCGGGCCGTTACCATCAGCCCGGAGGCCGTGGCCGCTGCGCTGGCCTATGCCATCGGCCAGCCCGATGACGTCGATGTCAGCGAGATCGTGGTGCGGCCGACGGCGAGCCCGCATTGAAGAAGTTCTTCATTTGCCGGCTATTTAACCTGGCTATTTTGCAGCCTTCACATAGCGCCGCAACTGCTCCAGGCTGAGTGCGCCGAAATAGACATCATGGCCGATCACGAAGCCGGGCGTGCCCTGGAGCTGGAACAGGCGGGCGGCGACGTCGTTCCTGGCCAGCATGGCGGCGATCTCCGGGCCTCGCGCGGCAAGGTCCCTGTCGAGCCTGATGAGGTCGACGCCGGCCTTGCCGGCCGCCTCGCGCACGGCGTCCTTGTCCATGGTGCGCGGCAGGGCGAAGAGGGCGGCATGCACCGCGCCATATTTGCCCTGCCAATTGGCGGCGAGCGCCACCCTGGCGGCATAGACCGAGGCTTCCCCGAAGATCGGCCATTCCTTGATCACCAGCCGGATGTCCTTGTTTTCGCGCAGGAGGACGTCGAGGCGCGACTGCATCACCCGGCAATAGGGGCAGCGATAATCGGTGAACTCGATGATGGTGACCTTGCCCTTGAGATTGCCGAGCACGGGGGAAGAAGGATCGGTGATGATGTCGTTCACGTCGATATCGGCAGAGGCCGCGCGGGCGGAGCCGGACGGCGCGAGGAAGCCGGCCAGGCTGACGAAGAAGAGAAAGGCACCGAGAAGCAGGAGCGGAGCGCGCCGAGATGTCATGATATGTCCTTGCTGGCGGGCTGTAGAGCCCGAGCGGCCCGATTCGCCGAGCCCGACGACACTCTTCACGCCGCCAGCCTCTTCGGCAAATCACAGTTCCCGGCTGGTGAATCGCATTCACGTGAACGCTTCGCTCAATCTCGCTTGATCATGAAGCGCGACAATGCGGCAAAATCGTCCTCACCCCGGCCGGCCGCGAGCGCCCGCCGGAACAGGCTGTCCTGGCCGAGGACGACGCCGAGGTCGATCTTGCGGGCCTGCATCACCACCAGCAAATGTTCGAAGGCGTGGTGATGGGTGGCGATCGAGGCGAAGCTCTGCTCGTCGCTGGCCAGGCGCCCGGTCTCATTGCGCTTGATCAGGTCGGCGACCTGGCCGTCGATTACCGGCACCAAGGTCTGCCAGAGCCGGCCCAGCATGCCGAGCGCCACCCCCTCGGCCTGGCACACGGCAATGGCGTTCAGCGTGCCGAACAGCGCACCCCACATCAGGCCGAGCAGGGCGCTGTCGAGTGCATTGGCGAGGCCGGCATCCTCCCCGACATGCTGGACATTGCCGCCGAGGGCGAGGAATACCGGCTTGTTCGCCTCGAAGGCCTGGCTGGAGCCGGCGAACAGGATGGTGCCGGCCTCGGTGCCGATGAAATCGGGCGTCGCCATGATGGCGCCGTCGGGATAGGCGGCGCCCTGCGCGGCGGCCCAGCCTCCCGCCTCGCGTGCGCCCTGGGGCGTGCCGGAGGTGAGTTCGACCACGAGCTTGCCGTCGAGGGCCGGGGCGACGCTTGCTTCGCGCAGCAGCGCGGCGGTGGCGTCATAATCGCTGACATTCACGATGACGACCGCCCCCGCCGCCACGGCTTCGGCCACGGAGGGCGCGACGACCGCGCCGAGGGCGGCAAGCGGCCCGGTCTTGGCCGGGGTGCGGTTCCACACCGTCACCTCGTGGCCGGCGCCCAGCAGGGCGCGCGCCAATGCCGATCCCATGCGTCCCGTTCCCAGCACCGCGATTGCAAGCTTCATGTCGACACTCCATATCCACCGGCGCGGGCTGATGAATGCCTGCCGCGCCTCTCGTCGTCCTCGGGCAGATGGGGCTGGCGTGGCGGCGCTCAATACGCACGCCCACGTAAGTGGTTACGGGGTGGTAAGGGCTGGCGAAGGAGAGGGGCATGGCGGATATGGCGAATGATTGCGGCTTTGCGGCGGCGATCCGCATGCTCGAAGGCAAATGGAAGCTCGACATCCTGTGCGAGCTCCACACCGGCGCCCGCCGCTTCGGCCGGCTGCGCCGGGCCATTCCGGCGATCAGCGAGAAGATGCTGGCCCAAAAGCTGCGCGAATTGGAGGCCGACAGCCTCATCCACCGCAAGGTCTATGAGCAGATGCCGGCCAAGGTCGTCTATTCCCTGAGCGAGCGCGGCGCCGGCCTCATCGCCAGCAGCGCTGCCCTTTGCCGCTGGGGCGAGCAGCTTGGCCTCAGCGAGCCGGTGCCGGCTGCCTGCGCCGTGCCGTCGCTGCGAGCCTGATCCTTCGATTGGCCAGGCTCGCGATGACGAGCCTGGCTTTCTATCCTGAAAGCCTAGCCGATGCGCGCCCGCCTCCGCCCATTGCCGCGCATGTCCGTCGGCTTTTGCGATCCGGGGTCGGATTCGGAACCCCGAAGGTCGGTACTGGGGCGGATTGCAAAGGTATATCGCGGCACTATGACGTAGGGGCGTGGCTATTGGGACTCGCGAACGTCGAAATCCCGGCTGGCAAACGATGAAGCGCCCGCTTCAACGGGGGAGGAACGATCGTTTTGTCGCGCACAATGCTTCGTGGATCGGATTCCGGTGTCTTCTGGCCGGCGCTTATTATTGTCGTAGGCTTCGTATTATGGGGAACGCTCTTCCCCGCCAGCCTGACAAGTGTCGCCACGGCGACGCTCAACGGCATCATCCATACCTTTGGCTGGAGCTTCGTCGTCTCGACGGCGTTCTTCCTGGTCTTCGCAGGCTTTCTGGCCTTCAGCCGCTTCGGCCGGATCAGGCTCGGCCATGACGACGAGAAGCCGGAATTCTCCACGGTCTCCTGGGTCTGCATGATGTTCAGCGTCGGCATGGGCATCGGCCTGATGTTCTGGGGCGTGGCCGAACCTGTGTCGCATTTCGGCGCGCCGCCGCATGGGCTCGCCCAGCCGCAGTCGAAGGAAGCGGCGATCGTCGCGATGCAATATGCCTATTTCCATTGGGCTCTGCATCCCTGGGCGATCTATGCCGTTGTCGGCCTGGCGCTCGCCTATTTCAGCTATCGCCGCGATCTGCCGACGCTGATGTCCAGCGCCTTCCAGCCTTTGATCGGCGACAGGGTGCACGGGCCGATCGGCCGCACCATCGACGTGCTGGCGATCATCGCCACCCTGTTCGGTACTGCGACCTCGCTCGGCCTGGGCGCGCAGCAGATCAATTCCGGCATGAACTATCTGTGGGGCACCGGCGAATCCGCCGCCATCGCCCTCACCATCATCGCCGTGCTCTCGGTGCTCTTCATCCTCTCGGCGGTGTCCGGCGTCGGCAAGGGCATCCAGTTCCTCAGCAACATGAATATGGTGATCGCGGTGGTACTGCTGCTCTTCCTGGCAGCCTTCGGTCCCACCGTGTTCATTTTCGACACGCTGATCGAATCGCTCGGCTATTATCTCAGCGACCTCGTTTCGATGTCGTTCCGCACCGCCGCCTTCAGCGACGGCAAGTGGCTGGCCAACTGGACCATCTTCTACTGGGCCTGGTGGATCTCCTGGGCACCCTTCGTGGGCGTGTTCATCGCCCGCATCTCGCGCGGCCGCACCATCCGTGAATTCGTGATCGGCGTTTTGCTGATTCCCAGCGCCGTTACTTTCATCTGGTTCACCATCATGGGCGGAACCGCCCTCCATTCGGAGCTGATGGGCGCCGGCGGCTTGGTCGAGGCGGTCAAGAACCAGGGCGCGCCGGTATCGCTGTTCGCCCTGCTGGCCCAATATCCGATGGCGACGGTGACCTCGACCATCGCCATGTTCCTGGTGGCGATCTTCTTCGTTTCCGGCGCGGACGCCGCCTCGGTGGTGATGGGCATGCTTTCCAGCAGGGGCGCACCGCATCCGCAGGCGGGCATCGTGGTGCTCTGGGGCCTGCTCGCCGGCGCCTCGGCCTGCGTGCTCCTGGTGATGGGCGGCCTCGCCGGCCTGCAGACGGCCTCGATCATCGCCGCCGCTCCCTTCCTCCTGGTGATGATCGGCCTGTGCATCTCGCTGTGGAAGGGGCTCCTGGACGAGTTGGAGACACATGGCGTTCTGCATGACGCCAAGGCAGTACAATCGGCCGAATAAGCTCGCCGATTTTCCGGGATGCGGACGGGTGGGCAGGATCCGCCCGTTTTCGCAAGGGCGGGAGGGATGATTTGCGGGCGCGCCCGCCGTAAGGTGCGGGACAGTCACGGCACCGGTCGTCGCTGGCCGGCTGCCACACTCGCAAGGAGCCGAACCCCATGAAGACTCCCTTCGGTCTCGAACTCCATGGCTCCCTCGCGGAGCTCTGCCGGCCCGACCGCATGGCCGTCATCGTCTATGACATGCAGGTGGGCATCCTCGGCCAGATCGCCGATGGTGCCGCCATTACCGCGCGCAATGCCGCCGTGCTGCAGGCCGCGCGGGCCGGCGGCTACCGCGTCGTCTTCCTGCGCCACATGTCGATGCCGCCCAAATTGATGGGTCGCTTCCAATATCGCCAGGCCATGGCGTGGCAGCGCACCGAGGATCCCGCGGCGGTGAAGCCTTGGTTCCTGCGCTCCTCGCCCGGCTTCGAGATCACGCCGGAACTGGCGCCGCGGGAGGACGAGGCCATCCTCGACAAGATCACCTTCTCGGCCTTTGCCGACACGCCGCTCGCCACCATCCTGCGCGATTGCGGCCTCACCGCCTTCGCCATCATGGGCGTTGCCATCGAGATCGGCATCGAGCCGACGGCCCGCCACGGCGCCGATCTCGGCTTCGTGCCCATCATCATCGAGGATGCCTGTGGCACCGGTCACAAGGAGGCGGCCGAGCGCAGCTTCACCTCGCTTGCCTATATGGGCGACGCCATTCTCACGCAGAGCGGGACGCTAATCGGGATGATGGGTCGGGCAACAGAGTGAAGCTCGCGGCACCGGAGGCCCAGCGCCGCATTCCAAACCGGCCTTCCCACTTGCTAGAAGGCCGGCCTGCGATCATTTCGCGGCCACGCTGACCAGCGTGTCGTAGATGAAAGCCGTACCCTCCTTCAAGGATTTGACGGCGATGCGCTCGTCATTGCCGTGCATGCGCTCCAGCGTTTCATTGTCCAGCGGGTAGGGATAGATGCCATAGGTCGGTATGCCGCGGTCCCGCCAGGCGGAAGCATCCGTGCCGGCCTCGAACAGGGCCGAAACCACGGTGGCTTCGGGCCAGGTCTTCTTGCCGGCCGTTTCGAGAGCCTTGAACAGGGGCGTATCGGTCGGGGATGCCTCGGCTTCCGTGCGCTTCTTGTAATAGGCCTTGGCATCGTCTTCCGAAAGGCTGGAGTCGACGCTGATCTTGATATCCGGATCGGCGATGGCTTTCTCGACCTGGCTTCGCACGTCCCAGGGTGTCGAGCCTGGCACGAGGCGCACATTCACATAGGCTTCGGCCGTGCCGGGAATGACGTTTTCCTTCACCCCGGCCTTGATGATCGTCGTCGCCACCGTATTGCGCATCAGGGCATGCCAGAGCAGCGGATAATCGCCGGTGGCGGAGACGCGTTTTCCGGCTTTCTTCAGCGCCGAAGGGTGGTTGCTCGAGGCCAGCGTCTGGAGATCCCGCTTCATCTGCCCGGTTGCGCTCGAGGCAAGGGCCTGGAAATAGGCCTTGGTCTGGCCGGTGAGGGTGGGCTCGGTGTCCCACACCGACAATTTCGCCAGGGCCCGGGTCAGTTTGCCGACCGCGCTGTCCGGTTGCGGGCGCGAGGAGTGGGTGGGCGTACCCGTCACCTTGAGCCGGAGGCCTGCATAGATCTTGTCACGCGTCGTGATGTTGACCTGCCGGGTGACCCCTTGCTTGTCCTGGAAGATCCAGCCGCCTTCGTTCAAGACGAATTCGGCATCGATCTTGTCCCAGTGATTTTTCGCCAGCCAGTCGGTGCCGTAGTCGCCGGCTTCTTCGTCGGCCTCGGCCAGGAAGATCACGTCCCTCGACAGTGCGACGCCGCTCTTCTTGAGATCGAGGAGCGCCTGGACGAACACCGCCTGTCCGCCCTTGAAGTCCATGGCGCCCCGCCCCAGGACGTAGCCATCCTTGATTTCGCCGGCAAACGGATCGACGCTCCAGGTGTGCCGTTCGACCGGCACCACATCCGAATGCGCAGCCAGAAGCACGGGCTTCTTGCTGCCATCGCCCTTCAGGCGCGCGATGAAGTGAGCCACCCCATCCTTGGGGGTCTTGATGATTTCATTTTCGATGCCGGCATCGTCGAAGACCTTTTTGAGGTAGGTGACTTCCTCCAGCGTTCGTCCCGGCGGGTTGGATGTGTCGAAGCGCAGGAGCTGCTGAAGAAGCGCGACGGTCTTGTCGGATTCCTGAACCGCAAGAGGGGAGGTTGAACCTATAAGGGCGATGACGCCCAAAGCCGCAGCGCAATTTGAAAGAATAGATGGACCCAATTTCATAACTTTTCCTCTTGGTATTCTATTTTTTTACGAACATTGCTCCTCTTTCCGGGCGCTTTATGTTGATTACCCTAGCCGAAAAACCTCCTACGACAAGCTGCGATAAATCGATACAACATGCCTGTCCTTGACCGGGCCGAAACAATGCAAGCCGTTGCCGGGAATTCGGGTCTGCGCTTGCGACCGGGGCTCCTTCCGAATGCCGCCACACTTGTTACTCCCACCCCTCCGCCTCCCGGTGGCACTCTCTCCTCACCGATAAAGAACCAAGGGCGGCGCGTGCCGATGCGCTTGAAGCATGCGGTACGGTGGGCGCCCGGATGAGGAGATTTGCGATGACCACTCCAGCCGGAAATGGACAGAACGGAGCCACGGGCATGCACACCCCGCCGGTGGTGTCGCCGCAGGAATGGCAGGCGGCCCATGAGCGGCTGCTGGCGATGGAAAAGGCCCACACCCGCGCCCGCGATGCCCTGGCTGCCCAGCGCCGGCGCATGCCCTGGATGGCGGTGGAGAAGGCCTATGTCTTCGAGGGGCCGCAGGGGCGCGCAAGTCTCGCCGAGCTGTTCGAGGGCCGCAGCCAACTCATCGCCTATCGCGCCTTCTTCGAGCCGGGCGTATTCGGCTGGCCCGACCATGCCTGCCGAGGCTGCTCGATGGTGGCCGACCAGGTCGCCCATCTTTCCCATCTCAATGCCCGCGACACCACGCTTGTCTTCCTCTCGCGGGCGCCGCAGGGCGATATCGCCAGGCTGAAGCAGCGCATGGGCTGGACCATGCCATGGTACACCGTGCTCGACGATTTCGACTGGGATTTCGGCGTGGGCGAGTGGCACGGCACCAATGTGTTCTACCGTGACGGCGAGCGGATCTTCCGCACCTATTTGGTCAACAGCCGCGGCGACGAGCAGATGGGCGGCACCTGGAACTATCTCGACATCACACCGCTCGGCCGCCAGGAGGTCTGGGAGGATTCGCCCGAAGGCTATCCGCAGACGCCGCCCTATAAATGGTGGAACTGGAACGATGCCTATGTCGCCGGCGCGGCACCCGACAGGCGCTGGGTCGAGGTCTCAGATGTGGGCGAGGCAAGCTTCCGCAAATAAGAAAGTCGATGGCTCCCGGCGGGGTGGCCTCCATTCCATCCGGTGACGGAGCGAGATCGGCGCGCTGGTGCAGGCCTTGCCTGTGTGGGAGCCCGCTTGCCGGCTTGCCAGGGCTGGCGGGCGCCCGCATGATCGTCGGGCAAGGAGGCCGACATGCCCAACGAGATCACGCTGAGCGAGCTGCTGCACCAGGAGGCGGTGCTCACCTTTCCAGCCTTCGACAACGAGATTGCCATTGATCTGGGCACGCTGGCGCTTGGCATTGCCCGCGAACGCGCCTTGCCGGTGGCGATCAATGTTACGCGCAACCGCCAGCAGCTCTTCCATGCTGCCCTGGCCGGCACTTCGCTCGACAATGACCAATGGATCGCCCGCAAATCGGCGGTGGTCTACCGGTTCGCACATTCCTCCTTCTATATGGGCCATTCGACGCTGCCGGGCGGCCCCTCCTTCCACGATCGCTTCATGGTCGACCCCAAGGAATATGCCGCGCATGGCGGCAGTTTTCCGATCATCGTTGAGGGCACCGGCCTGGTCGGCGCCATCACCATATCGGGCCTGCCCCAGCAGGCCGACCATGAACTGGTGGTGGAGATCATCACCCGCTTCCTCGAGCAGCGCTTCGGCAAGAAGGCATTGTAGCGCTCCTCCCGCCCGCAGGCCTGGTGCCGGTCGGCATTCCGGTGCAACTATGGGCTTCCGAGTTGGTGGCGACGGCGTGGCGCCGAAGGATGCCGAGACGGTGGCACGCAATCTTGCCATCCTGCCGGAGATGCATGCCGCCGCCAAAGCCGGGCATTTAGCCTTCCTGGCGCCCTGTAGCGCCGAGTCTGCCAAGGCCGCCGCCGATTTCGGCGAGGCGGAGATCTGCGCGGATGGGGCAGGCTTCGATCGATTGCCTTCCATCGAGGCTTCAACGCCGAGCTCCTCGACTTCTTCCGGCGGCACCTTGGCGCAGGGCAGGGGCCTTGAGCCGCTGGCCGCCCTCATGCGATGGGTGTTTTGTCGGAGCAGCGTTGGCGCCAGCTCCGCGGTTCCGATCGAAAGCCCCCGCGATGAGTGTCACTATCTATCACAATCCGGCCTGCGGCACTTCGCGCAACACCCTCGCCATGATCCGCCAGTCGGGCGAGGAGCCGGTGGTCGTCGAGTATCTCGACACTCCACCCTCGCGGGACAAGCTCGTCGCACTGCTGGCCGCCATGGCGATGCAGCCGCGCGACTTGCTGCGCGAGAAGGGCACGCCCTATGCCGAGCTCGGCCTGGGTGACCCGAAATGGAGCGACGAGCAGATCATCGACTTCATGCTGGCGCATCCGATCCTGATCAACCGGCCCATCGTCGAGACGGCACATGGTACGCGCCTGTGCCGTCCTTCCGAGGCGGTGCTCGACCTGCTCGACCGGCCGGTCGAGCACTTCATCAAGGAAGATGATGAAGTCGTGACCTATCGTCGGACCTGATTGCGACTGATCCAGACATGCATGCGGAACGCTCGCCCGTCGCGGCCATCATCGCCCTAGGCGTCACCCAGATCATCGGCTATGGCACGCTCTATTACAGTTTCAGCATCCTGGCCGCCGATATGGCGAAGGGCCTGGGCTGGACCACCGAATGGGTGTTCGGCGCGCTCTCGGCCGCGCTGCTGATCGGCGGTGCCACGGCGCCCTGGGTCGGTCGGCTGATCGATGCGATCGGAGCGGGCCGCGTGATGGCGGTCGGTTCCCTGGCTGCTTCGGCATCATTGGCTGCCTGTGCGCTGGCGCCGGGCGGCGTGGCCTTCGTGGCGGCGCTGATCGCGATGGAGACAGCCTCCAACCTGGTGCTCTACGGCGCTGCCTTCGCCTTGCTGGTGCAGATCCGCCCGCGGGCTGCCCAGCGCAGCATCACCTATCTCACCTTGATCGCGGGCTTTGCCTCCACTGTGTTCTGGCCTGTTACCACCGCTTTGCATGAGCGCATGAGCTGGCAGGACGTCTATCTCGTCTTCGCCGGGCTCAATCTGGCGGTCTGTTTTCCCCTGTATGTCTGGCTCTCGCTTGGGTTGTCGAAGCAGGGTGGTGCGGCCATCGGGCAGCAGTCGGCGGTGGCGGGCCTGCTCGCGCCCGCCCAGCGCAAGGCAGGCTTTCGGCTGATGCTCGTCGGCTTTGCCGCCTTGTCGCTAGTGGTTGCGGCCATCCTGGTCCACATGATCCCGCTGCTGTCCGGCCTCGGGCTCGGAACGTCGGCGGCGGTGGTCGGCACGCTGTTCGGCCCGTCCCAGGTGCTCAGCCGCCTGGTCAACATGGTGTTCGGGCGCAATCTGCCGCCGATCGCCCTCGCGCTGATCGCGGCGACGCTGATGCCGGCCTCCGTCGCCCTGCTCGCCCTCACGGCGCCCTCCACCACGGGCGCGATGGTGTTTGCGGTGGTGTTCGGCCTGGGCAACGGGCTGTTCAGCATCGTGATCGGTACCCTGCCGCTGGCTTTGTTCGGCAGCGAAGGGTATGGCACGCTGCAGGGCAAGGTGATGGCCGCCCGCCTGATCGTGGCCGCGATGGCGCCCTTTGCCTTCGCCTTCGCGCTGACCACCATCGGCGCCGGCCTGTCCCTGGCGGTGACGGCCCTGCTGGGCGGGCTCGGCGGACTGTCCTTCCTGGCGATCCGCTTCCTGGTGGGGCCGGCGCGGGCCGCTTGACGGTTGGGGCCGGCAATCGGCTCGAATGGGAGGATGCTGCATGACTGGCCGCTTGACGATCGAGGTCGGGCTGGTGCGCCGCCTGGTCGACAGCCAGTTTCCCGATTGGGCCGATCAGCCGGTCCGGCCGGTCGAGCGCAATGGCTGGGACAACTCCACCTTCCGCCTCGGCGAGGACAAGAAGGTGCGTCTGCCGACCGCCGCCTCCTATGTGCCGCAGGTCGAGAAGGAATGGCGCTTTCTGCCCGCGCTGGCCCCGCATCTGCCCTTGCCGATCCCAGCCCCGCTTGCCCTCGGCCGCCCGGCGGAAGGCTATCCCTATCCCTGGTCGGTCCAGCGCTGGATCGAGGGCAAGCCGGTGGTGTTCGAGCAACTCACCGATCCCGTCGGATTTGCGGCCGATCTTGCGCAGTTCCTGCTGGCCCTGCAGCGCGCGCCCGCCGAGGGGCCAGCCGCCGGGGCGGATAATTTTCATCGCGGTGGGGCGCTCTCAGTCTACGACGCCGAGACGCGGCGTTGCCTCGATCGACTTGCGGGCGAGATCGATGCCGCTGCGGCGGGCCAGGTCTGGGAGGCGGCACTGGCGGCGCAATGGCAATCGCCGCCCGTCTGGGTGCATGGCGATATCGCCGTCGGCAACCTGCTGCTGCGCAAGGGACGGCTGAGCGCCGTGATCGATTTCGGCAGCAGCGCGGTCGGCGATCCTGCCTGCGACCTGGTGATCGCCTGGACCTTCCTGCGGGGCGAAAGCCGTGCGGCTTTCAAGGCAAGACTGTCGGCGGCGGGATTTGACGAGGCGATCTGGGCCCGTGCCCGCGGCTGGGCCCTGTGGAAGGCCCTGCTCATCTGCTGCGGTCATGGCAGTACGCTGCCGACCGAGCTGTCAGCCAGGAAGGTGATCGCTGCGGTGCTGGACGAGCATGCCGGAAGCGCTTCTGCGCCGTCTTGAAGGGGCCGCCCCCGCCCCCGACCCGCGTGCGGCCAGGGGCGGCACTTTTCTCCAACGTCAATGGTGGCCCGGTCCCTCGACCTTCACCTCGCTGCCATTGGCATCATAGAGCTTGCCGTTGAGGAAATAGTCACCCTCATGCAGCATCGAGATGTCCTGGTAGCGCAGAGTGCGCTCCATGCCGGCGACGAACACCGATTGCTGGTCGGA
>NZ_JBFNQD010000030.1:0-42076 GCF_040797145.1 Labrys neptuniae
AGTCGATAACTCAAACCTTTGCAGCAGGCACATAAAATAACCCCGCCAAAAATGGCGGGGTTTGTCAGCGGTCTGAGGGCCGCCAGCAAGGCGGCCCTTTTTCTTGCGATGTAATCAGAACCGCAGACTGAATTTGCCCGATACGTTCTGGTCGAAACTGCCGCGGCGGGCGAACTGGCCGCCATAGGCCACGCTCAGCGTCGCCGACTGGCTAAGGGCAAGATCGAGCCCGGCCTTGGCGACCAGCGCATCTTCGGCGATCGGAACGCCCTCCACGCCGAACGGCGTGCCGCCGTCGAATGCGAACGTTCCATGCGGCGTAGTATCGCCGAAGGCGTGGCGCCAACCGAGCGTGGCGTTGAGGCGTGCCCTCAGGCTGGCGAGTTCGAAGTCGGTGGAGGCCCGCAGCCCCAGCGTGCTGAAGGTCACGTCCGTCGTGGAGGACGAGGCCGCAAGCGCCGCATTGCCGCCGCGCTCATGGAAGCCATCGGTGCGCAGATCGAGGAAAGCGAGATTGGCGAAGGGCTCGAGGCCGAGCGTGCCGAAGCGCAGATTATAGCCGGCCTCCCCGAAGACCTGCGCCGTGCCGGCCTGGTAGTCGGCGCTGATGCCCTGCCCCGCCGCCACGCGGCTGGTGGCGATGTCGTGCCAAGTGTAGAAGGCGCCGGCACGCAAGGCGAGCTGCCCTACCATCGTGCCGGCATAGAGGCCGAGATGGTAGTTGTCGCTATCGCCGCTGCCCAGTCCCCGGGTGCTGAAGCTGGTGCGGCTATAGCCGGCAAGTGCACCGAGCCGCACATCCGTCTCGCCGAGCGATAGGGGCGCATCGGCGCCGAACAGGAAACCGCCGCTGTTGCGTGTCATGCCGGCCGCGTTGCCGGTGCTGCCGGTACGCCCCCAGGAACCGAAACCCTGCCCCCAGACGGAAAGCCCGTCCGCCGCAGCAAGCGCTGCCGGTGAAGACGAGGCCGCTGGCGCAGTCGGATTGCCGAGCGAGGCAAATTGCATGGGCATGGCGGAAGCCGCGCCGCTCCCCGTCGTCGGCAAGCCCGCTGCCGCCGTCGTCTCGAAAGCCGAACGCAAGCGATCGGTTGCCATGGCGCCGAGCTGGCTGCCGCCTTCGATCAGAGCGGTCCGTGCGGAAACATTGACCTCGCCCGACAACGAAGCCAGATGACCGGCCAGATCGGCACCGGCATTGGCCACCAGGAAGTCATCGAAGAGGGCATTCCCCCTTCCCAGCGCTTCCAAGCCGGCAGCGGCGGCCCGCTGATTGGCCGTCTGCCCGACGCTCGCGAAGCTACGGCCATTGCGACCGATGGTCATCGTCACCTGGGTGGGATCATAGCCGAAGCGTGCCCCGAGGAAGGCATAATCGGGCAGAGCGCCTTCGAAACGCCCGCTGACGCCGCCCTCGGCGGTCAGGATGGTGTATTCCTTGCCGTAGAGCGTGAGCAGTTGCTCCTTGCTCAACAGGCTGTTGCCGCCCTGGGTGCCGATCAGCACGGTGCCGCCGTCCAGGGTCGCCTTGCCGGTCACCGCGATCCGGTCCGCCTTGTCGCCGGCGCCGACATCCACCTGGTAATAGCTGCCCTGGCCGAAGCGGGCATCGCCCTTCACCGTCAGTACGCCAGCCCCGGTCGGGGTGACCAGGCTGCCAGACTTGGCGTCGATGCCGCCGATCGCGCCGCTGCCGCCGAGTACCGCGCCCTTGTCAATGGTCACAGACGAGGTCAGCGAGCCATCGACCACCAGCGTGCCCTGCTTCACGAGGGTCGGCCCTGCATAGGTTCCCGTGCCGGTGAGGCGAAGTCCACCCGCCCCCAGCTTGGTGAGGCCGCCCTCGCCCGTGATCGTCTGGCCCAGCGTCACGGCATTGCCCGCACTGGAGACATCGAGTGTGCCGCCCGCGCCCTCCAGCACCAGGGCCCGGTCGAGACCATGCATGTCGTTGCCGATGATGCGCAGCGTGCCATCGGCAAGCCGGAGCCTGGCCTGCGAGGTGCCGAGCGCCGCGTCCTCATCGACGATCAGCACGCCCTTGTCCTTGACCAGCGTCTCGCCGATGAAGGAGTGGTCGTCGATGCAATAATCGCGGATCGCCTGCTGGAAGCGCGGATCCTTGCTCGTGCAGTCGAGCAGGGTCTTCTTCTCCTCCAGAGTCAGGCCGGTGAGAATGGGGTTGCCGCTCGCATCGGAGATCTGGCCGAGATAGACGTCGTTGCGCATATTGTTGCGAGTGAGGAAGAACGCCTTGCCGTCCTTGTCGAAGGTATTGGCCTCCTCGCCCCAAACCAGACGTGTCTTATCGGACTGCATGCCACCGGCAGATTCGCTATAGGTCTGAAGCGCCGGGCCGATCCACTTGATCTCATGGGCTACCGGCTCATGATCGGATATCGGTGCTTTCGTGCCATCGGGCTTGGTTACATACACGTCCTTGATGACACCGGAATAGGGATCGTTCGGGTCGTCGGCGAGCACATACCATTTACCGAAGGGGCGCGAGGCCAGGAAGTGGTCGATCTTGGTGCGATCCCAGCTCTGCCAGGTGTTGGTATCGTCCTCCCCGGCCGAGGGCCAGGTCGAACTGCCGTCGTTGAAATCATGCGGCTTGAATCGCTCGCGCTCGGCTTCCGTTTGAAGAAGCATATATTGCTTCTTGAGGACGTTCATCGTCACCGGTTGATTGTCGGCGACCGGATAGGTCTCGTCCTTGAAGGTGATGCCCTTGGCCTGCGCGTCGAGCGCGATGATTTCCTCCCATTGCCGCCAGCTCATCTGGCTGATGCTGGTGATGCCGGGATATTTGCTCCTGTTGGCGTCGAAATAGGCCTGGATGACGCTGCGATATTTTTCCTTACCCTTGCCGCCGGAGCGCATGTCGTCGAAATAATCCTGGGCCTTGGCCAGTTGGTCGGCGCCCAGATACTCGTCCCTCAGCTTTCTGTAGAGCGCATTGTCGCCATAGGAGCCGACGACATATCCGGCAAACAGATAGGACTGTTGCGTGGCGCTGTGCAGCCCGCGTTCGGCGACGTCGCCCGCATTGAAATCGCCCAGGAGGATGACCGGGCGCGTAGAGGTCTTCGCCCAGTCATTGAGAGCTTGGGCTTCCTTGACGCGTCCCTGCGAGCCGTCGCTATAGTCGAGATGGACGGTACCGACCAACGTCGCCGGCCGCCCGCCCTGCTGACCGGTCACCGTGTAGCTGATATTGCGGCCTTGCGTGGAAATGCCCGGCAGGACATAGGTGCCAAAGCTTCCCGGCAGCCGAGATATGATGCCGACATCCCCGATCTGGACCTTGCCATAGGTTCCCAGACCGGCCTCTTCGAGGAAGCCAGGAATATCGGAAACGTATCGGCTGCCGTTGACCTCCTGCATGCCAAGGATGTCGAAATTAGCCTTGGTCATGAAGTCGGCCACGACTTCCGGATTCTGCTTGAACTGATTCCAGATGTTCAGCGTCATGATCCGCAGCGTGCCGTCATCCTGGGCCAAGCTCGGCGTGGACGCCAAGGCGCACAGCGCTACCCCGCACAGCAAATGCGCACCAATGCCGAAAAGCCTGAGCCGACATGTGCGACGACCATTCCCAATAGCCATTGGACTACCCCCATTCAAACAATCATGCGGGGCGGCCATGACCGGATCTGCTCGGAGCATCCAGCTTGATCAAAGCAACATTTTGCCGCCCACATTGTTCGTGGTGGCACACGCAAATGTCACCTTTATTACAATTTGGTAGGTATCGTCAGTGGTCGGGACTGGCCACCAGGAATGCAAGAAAGCCAGAAAAGATCACTAAAAATGAAGAAAATCAGTGAAAAATTCTCCGATTTCAAATCTCATTTGCCCGACGGAAGGCATTCTTTGAGAAAGAAATGTTGCTTATATGACATTACGATTTTGATCAACCGATCGCCCCCAAGACGCCCCGTTCCGCCTTTGACTGGAATTTGGGAATGTCACCGTTCCAATTTTCGCGGGCGCCGCCTGCAGCGGCCCCCGCGAGTGACAGATCAAACGCCGGCCTCCCTGTCGGGATGCCTACGGCCAAAGCTCACGTTCTCGTCCCTCGCCTGATAGTTCGGGATATCGATCCCGGCGAGGATCAACACTCAAACACACAGTTGACAAATGCCGCATCCTCGTTAGCTTCATTTGTAATTACAAATGAAGCAGGGGAACACTATGGCACTTCAATTCATCAAAGCCCTCATGGCTATGGCCTTCATTGCGTCGCTATCGACTGCGCAGGCTCAATCGTCACGCAATCTCGTCATCGCAAACGAAGGCGGCTTTCCGCCGTACAACATGACCACCGCCGACGGCACAGTTCAGGGCTTCGACGTCGATATCGGCAACGCCATTTGCCAACTGATCCACGCTCACTGCACCTTCGTCACGAATGAGTGGAGCGGCATCATTCCCGCCCTTCTCTCGAAGAAGTTCGACGTGATCCTCGGTGCCATGGGAATCACCGAAGAGCGCAAGAAGCGGGTCATCTTCAGTGACCCCTATGGCATCACCTATTCAGAATTCGGCGTCGTCGCAGGCAAGGAGTTCGCCATAACGCCGCAAACGATGGCCACCAAGGTCATCGGTGTGCAGCAGGGAACCACCAACGCCGCCTATCTCGAGAAGACATATCCGGGTGCCCAGATCAGGCGCTATCCCTCGATCGATGCACTCATCTCCGATCTCAAGGCTGGCCGTATCGATATCGTCCTGGGGCTGGAAGAGAAGTTCACGAAAGAAGGCGACGCCCCAAAGCTCGTCACGATCGGAGAGGGAGTTCAGGTCTCCGAAGGGATCGGAATCGCCTTCCGCCCGGAAGACACCGCACTCCGGGACGAATTCAACGCTGCCCTGAAGACATTGCGGGCCAACGGCACCTGGGCGGAGCTTCAGAAGAAATGGGGTCCGACAATCAAATGAGACCCAGGCACGACCGCTGATCTCCGGTTTCGGAAAGCTCGGACGTCATCGAGCCGCCGGCGAAGCATCACAAGGGTCGGCGCGCTTGTCGAATGCGGCTTGGATCAGGGCTTCGGCCTGGCTCTATGCCCCTTTCTCAGCGTTGCTTCAGCTGCGTCGGGACGACCGCGCGGCGTCACAGCGCCGGCCCTCGAGCCCCTCGGCGCGGCGCCCTGACGGGTCGATGCCGAGTAAGACGAGCGTTTTCGTTTCGCTCACCTCCGCTTCTGAACGGAAAACGGAAATCGGCTTCTTGACCGATCAATAACAGGTGAAGGGAATGTTGAGTTACCTTGAGCAAGGATGGGGACATCAGTTCATCAACGCGTTTGGAATGAGCTTTTCCATCGCAGTGATCAGTTTTGTTTTCAGCATAATCATCGGGATTAGTGCAACACTCCTGGCGACGTCGCGCATCACGTTCGCCGCTGCGATCATCAAATTCTACACATATCTGTTCAGGAGTCTGCCCGGCATTCTTCTGCTTCTGTTGATTTTCTATACCGCCGACAGCCTGATCCAGTCCTTGCTGCAATTTCTGACGGGAACGCCCGACGCCAGCGTGAGCCCGGTCGTTCCGGCAGTGCTTTCGACATCGATCGTACTTGGCGCCTATGCCACCGAATTGTTCAAGGCCGGCTGGGCCGACATTTCGACCGGACAGCATGAGGCCGGCCCCGCGCTCGGGTTCACCCGCTTTCAGTCGCTCGCGCTGATCATCCTGCCTCAGATCTATAGAAAGGTGCTGCCGCATCTCGGATCGCTTTGGCTGATCAGCATGAAGGAAACCGCGCTACTCAGCATCATCGGCATTCCCGATATCGTCCGTATCGCCTCACTCGGCGCGCGTTCGACCGGCGCACCGTTCACCTTCTACGGCATCGCGATCGCAATCTTCATCGCCTTCGCTGTCGCGTCCTCCAGAGTGTTCTCCCATCTCGAAGGTCGCTCTCGCCGATCAATGGGAGCGATCTGATGGAACTCGTGATCGCCTATGGCCGGGAGATCCTCGGCGGCCTGTCCACGACCCTGAGCCTGTTTCTCATTTCCCTCGTGATCGGATTTGTTCTCGCGGCGGCGATGGCGTTCGTCCAGATCCGCTTTCCCGGCCTCGTCTCGAAGAGTGTCTGGAACCTGATGTTCTGCATCCGCGGCGTGCCGATGCTGCTGGTGCTCTACGTCATCTATTACGGTCTGCCGCTGCTCCCGATCGTCCGCGAGACCTTTCTGTGGTCGGTGTTCTCCAGCCCGTTCTGGTGCACGATCATCTGCCTGGCCATCGTGGAGATGGCCTTCACGTCCGAGATCATGCGCGGCGCCTATTTGCAGACGCCCAAGGAGCAGATCGAAGCCGCGCGCTCGCTCGGGTTGAATGGTTTTCAGACCTTCAGGGTAGCGATCTTCCCGGCGATGATCCGGAACGGCTTCGCCGCCTACACGACCGAAGTCATCCTGCTCTGCAAGACCACGGCCCTGGCCTTCACGGTCACCGTCATGGACGTGATGGGCTTCGCCAACGAGATCAGGTCGCGGACGCTCGATGTCTATCAGCCGCTGCTCGCCGCCGGCGCAATCTACCTTTGCATCACCATCACCACGCGCCTCGTCCTCAGCAGGATCTTCTCGCTGATCTCGGTCTCGGGCGCCCGTGCGGAGGCGCTGTGATGACGGCGCCAGACAATCATTCATTTGAGAAGGACTCAGCCATGCCCGACAGCCCGGTCGCGCGATCTGTCGAGATCGAGAAGATGAGCAAATGGTTCGGGGATTTCCAGGTTCTGAACGACATTGATCTGAGCGTGAAACAGGGCGAGCGCATCGTCGTCTGCGGTCCTTCCGGCTCCGGAAAGTCGACGATGATCCGCTGCATCAACGGACTGGAAGCGTTTCAGAACGGCAAGATCACCGTGAACGGCATCGAGCTCACGCAAAAATCGCAGGTGCTCGATGCGGTCCGCAAGAACGTCGGCATGGTGTTCCAGCAGTTCAACCTGTTCCCGCATCTGACAGTACTGCAGAACTGCACCTTGGCGCTGACATGGGTGCACAAGGTGCCGCGCCCGGAAGCCGAACAGATCGCCCGCCGCTATTTGGAAAGAGTGAGGATTCCAGAGCAGGCCGGAAAATTCCCGGGCCAACTCTCTGGCGGGCAGCAGCAACGTGTCGCCATTGCGCGCTCTCTTTGTCTGCGCCCCAGTGTCATGTTGTTCGACGAGCCGACCTCCTCGCTTGACCCTGAGATGGTCAAGGAGGTGCTCGATACGATGGCCGACCTAGCGCATGACGGCATGACCATCATCTGCGTGACGCACGAGATGGGCTTCGCGCGCCGGATCGCCGACCGCGTCATCTTCATGGATCAGGGCCGGATCGTCGAAGAAGCGCCGCCCACCATCTTCTTCGAGAACCCGCGGGAAGCCCGGACAAAGCGGTTCCTCGAGCAGGTTCTGCATTAGCGCGGCCAGCCGCTCCGATTATCCGACCGCGACACGCCGCACGCACTGCAGGTGTGTCCGAACTTCAACATGCGAGGGAGCGTCCAGGCCAACCTGGAGCGAACGAGCCCACAGAGTTGGAAGACAACGCAATCATGACTTTCGATATCCAGACGCCATCGCTGGCGACGGCCCAGCGATCACTTGGCCCCGGAAACCCCACCTATCCGCTTCTGCCGGCGCAGCTCTCAGGCTGCCCGAAGACCTCGAACGAAACCATCCAGTTTCCGCTCGAGGTCGCCTACGACTACGCGTCGGCCGGCAATGTTTCTTTCGCCCGCGGAACGCGTTGGCAGGATTGGCAGGCGATCCTTCCTCCGCGCCACCCGCGCGCGAGTATGCCCGTCGGTGGCACGCCCTTGGTCGACGTCTCCGACGTAGCGCCTCCGCGCTTCCGCCACCGGCGGGTGTTCGTGAAGGACGAAAGCCGCAATCCGACCTGGAGTCACAAGGACCGGCTCAACACCTTCACGATCAGCGCGGCCCTGTATGAGGGGGCGTCCACGATCATCGTCGCCTCCTCGGGCAACCACGGCGTCTCCGCGGCGGCGATGGCGAGCCGCGCCGGGCTGAACTGCCTCGTCCTGACCATGCCTGAGGTCAGCCCGGCCGTTCGCGACATGATCCTCGGCTATGGCGCCTATCCGGTCTACCTGCCGGCCGACGCGCGTTGGCCCGCCATGCGCGCCCTCAAGGAGATTCCCGGAACCTATCCGGTCAGCAATCTCACTCCGGTCCATACCGGCCACCCCTGGGGGCCGGAAGGCTACAAGACCATGGCGTACGAGATCCTTGCCGATCTCGACGGCGCGGCGCCCGCCGCGGTGGTCGTGCCGACCGGCTATGGCGAGATGCTCTATGGCATCTACAAGGGCTTTCACGAGGCGAGGCTGCTGGGGCGGATCGACCAAATCCCCCGGCTCGTCTCGGTGGAGCCCGCCACGCGCGGCCCACTCCATCACGCCATCAAAGCCGGTCTTCCAGCCACGACGGTCGCAGCAGGTCCGACGGTCCAGTCAGGCACCGCGGTCACCGTCAACGGCTATCGCGCCGTCGTCGCGCTCCGGGAAAGCAATGGCCTCGCGCTGCTGGTGTCCGACGACCGGGCGCGAGCCGCCAACGCCGTCCTCGCCCGGCAGGGCCTCTGGCAGGAGATTTCGTCGAGCGCGGCCTTCGCGGCGCTGGATGACATCGAAGCTTTCGATGCCGATGGACCCGTCGTCGTGATCGGCTGTTCGACCGGGCTGAAGGAACCCGCCGAACCGAGGGCGGCGACGGCCACGACGCCCGATCTCGCCTCCATGCGCGGCTATCTGAAAACGGAATTCGGCTTCGTCATCTAGCCGAGGCGCGATGCCGCTCGCGCGAGGACCGGCATCACCCGGCGCGCATGAGCCATCCCGCATCAAACGGAAACAGGAACGCGAAAAATGCCTGACGTCGAAGACGTGCTCAAGGAAGTCGACCGCAATCTGCCCGTCGCGATCGAAAAACTGCTCGACCTGATCTCGATCCCGTCGATCTCCAGCGACCCGATCGGCAAGCACGGCATCGAGCAGGCCGCCCGTTGGCTGCAGGACGAGCTCTCGGCAATCGGCTTTGAGGCACGGATCGTCACAACGCCAGGCCATCCGCTCGTGCTGGCGCATACCGGCGAAACGGCAGAAACTAATGGGAGAGGCCTGCTCTTCTACGGCCATTATGACGTGCAGCCCGTCGGCGTGGCCGAGGACTGGAAGCATGAGCCGTTCGGGCCGCAGGTTATCGAGGAAGACGGGCGCCATCGCTTCTATGGCCGCGGCGCCTCCGACAGCAAAAGCCAGCTCTGGACCTTCATCGAGGGCCTTCGAGCCTGGAAGGCCGTTCACGGCGGCTTTCCAGCCAGGATCATCGTGCTGCTGGAAGGCGAAGAGGAATCCGGCTCGCAGAATCTGCCCGCCTTCATCGAATCCTGCCGCGAGGAACTCGCCTGCGACATCGCCTTCATCTGTGACAGCGACATGTGGCTGCCGCACCAGCCGGCTCTCACCATCCAGCTCAAAGGCCTTGTCCATGAGAAGGTGACGGTGTTCGCCCCGAACGGTGATCTTCATTCCGGCGCCTTCGGCGCGGTCGCCGCCAATCCGATCCGGATCTTGAGCGGAATCCTCGCCGCCATCCACGATGAAGACGGCCGCATCGCGATCGAGGGATTCTACGATGGCGTAGGGCCGATCCCGGACAGCTTGCGTGAGCAATGGGCCGAGCTGTCGCGGCAAGCCGATTCTTTGGAGACGATCGACCTGCGGGGAGGCGTCCTTGAGACGGGCTATTCGCCGCTCGAAGCGATCTGGGGCCGTCCGACCGTCGACATGAACGGCATCACCAGCGGCAATCAGGGACCGGGTGAGCGCTCTGTCATTCCCGGCTACGCGACGGCGCGCCTCTCGTTCCGGCTCGTGGAAGGACAGGAGCCCGAAAAGATCCGCGAATGCTTCCGCCAATTCGTGCGCTCGCGCTTGCCCGACGGCTGCTCGGCCGAGTTCGAGGGGGCGAACGGGAGCTCGGCCGTGACCATGCCGCGCGACAATCCCTTCGTGAAGGCGGCGGCTCGCGGACTGGAGAAGGAATGGGGTGTGCCGACCATTCTCAAGGGAAGCGGCGGCTCCATCCCGCTCGCCCAGCAGCTCAAGGAAACGGTCGGGCTCGACTGCATCGCGATCGGCTTCATCTTGCCCGACGACGCGATCCACGGCCCCGACGAGCGCTACGACACCGAGCGTCTCCACAAAGGCATTCGAAGCTGGGTGCGCATCCTCGACGAAGTGCAGCGCATGGCACGGTGACGTCGAACCTGGAGGAGCTGGGAAGGTGCTTTCCCTTGGCTAACAACGTCCGCCGTCGAGGCTGACGAGTATCTCGAAAGCGATGTCCATCACATCCTCCAAAATCCGTTCAATTCCGTTTTTCCGGCTATGGGCCGGAAACGCCGGCTCCGGCATCGCGACCTGGGCGCTGCCCTTCGTTCTGGGGTTCATGGTTTCCAATGGCGACCTCACCGCGCTCGAACTGGGCATCTTCCTGGCGCTTCGATCCGCCGGCTTCCTGACGGCCGTTCCAGTCGGCGGGGTGATGGCGGATAGCGCCGGAAGCCGGCGCGTCATCCTGATCGCCAGCCTGGCCGCTGCATGCGGGACGCTGCTGCTCTTCCTCGGCCTCTTCGCAAATCTGCCCCTGCGTTCCACCCTCGCTGCTCTCGGCGTCATCCTGTCCGGAATGGGGCAAGGCGCCTGCAGGCCAGCCTATCAATCGATCGTCCCATCCGTCGTATCGCGCGACGCGCTTCAGCCTGCGAACGCGGCGCTCAGCCTCTCCGTGCGAGCAACGGTGCTTGTCGGACCGGCGACGGCGACCTTGATTGCTTCCAGCTGGGGCCCGGGCGCCGCAATCCTTGGCATCGCAAGTCTCTGGATGGCCAGCGCGTTGGCCCCTCCCTGGCCGCACGAATCCGTTGCCGATGCAGTCGCGGACACGGGCCGTGTTTCGCTGCTTGGCCGTTTCCTTCACGACCTGCTCGACGGCTACCGCGAAGCCCGGCGCCATCCCTGGTTCTTTGCCGGGCTGGCGGCTCTGTCGACGGTCATCGCGACCGGCTATTCGGTCACGGCCGTACTGGTGCCGCTGATCAGCCGCGACAGCCATGGCGACGCCAGCCTGCTCACGGGCAGCGTCACCGCCTACATGTCTGGCGCTCTTCTGGGCGCGATCGCCGCGTCGCGATGGCGGCCCGCCAAACGCGGCTGGTGGGCGCTTCTTGGTCTGGGAACTTATGGCCTTGTGCCTCTCGGGCTCCTGGCGCCCGTGCAATTCTGGATCCCGATCACCGCCTATTTTCTGGCGGGGCTGGGAATGGAGCTCTTCAATATCGTCTGGTTCACAGCCATCCAGGACGAGGTCGCGCGGGCCAAGCTGGCTCGCGTCTCGTCGCTCGACTTCATCATTTCCTATGGCCTCGCTCCGCTCGGTCTGTCGGCCATCACACCGGTCACCAATATTCTCGGCACGACGACCGTGCTGATCGCCACATCGATCGTCTGCTTTGGCGCCGCGCTGGCCGCAAACACCATCCCGACAACCGCTGAATTTCGAGCACGCCGCCGATGACGGCAGCAAGCTCTCATTATGAAGGAGACCGCCGTGGCTAGCCCCGTCTGGAGCACCATCGATTTCGAACAGCGCGGCCTGCAAAGTGACTATGCCCGCATTCCCTACTCATCGGACACCTCCGCCTATGGCTGGATTCCGGTTCCGATGATCTGCTTCAACGGTGGCGATGGCCCAACGGCCCTGCTGACAGCGGGCACGCATGGCGATGAGTATGAGGGACAGATCGCCTTGCGCAGGATCGCTCGCGCCCTGACCCAGACCGAGGTCAAGGGGCGCGTCATCATCCTGCCGGAACTGAACCGCCCCGCCGTTGTCGCTGGGCGCAGGAACTCTCCGCTCGACGCCGGCAACCTGAACCGTCTGTTCCCCGGCAGCGCGTCCGGCGGGCCCACGGCGATGATCGCGCAATATGTGACGGAGGTGCTCTTCCCCCTCACTGACTACGTCCTCGACCTGCATTCGGGCGGCAGTTCGCTGGACTACCTGCAGGTCGCCTACGCGCATCGCGGCCAGACGCCCGAACAGGAGCAGCGAATCCACGATCTGCTCGAATGTTTCGCTGCCCCGCACAACATCCTGACCGATGGCCGCGGCGGAGGCGGCGCGACCACGCTCTATGCTTCGGCAGCCGCCCATGGGCTGGCGGCCCTGACGACGGAACTGGGCGGCGGGCAAGGCCTGTCGCAAGCAGGCGTCAGACTCGCGGAAGAGGGGATCCGGCGTGTCCTGCGTCGCTTCGGCATCGTTCCTGATCTTCCAGCTCCCGCTCCGGCGCCGACGCGCAGGCTCAGGATCCTGCCACCCGAGACCGCGATCTACGCCAGCTCCGACGGTCTCTTCGAACCGCTCGTGGAGGTCGGTGCGAGTGTGCACGCAGGCCAGCCCGCCGGCTATCTTCACCAACTCGGCCAGCCCCTGGCAGAGCCCATCGAATTGCAATTCAAGACGGCAGGGATCGTGGTCTACCAGCGGCACCCGACGCTGACGGCGCTCGGCGATGCGCTCTATGGGCTGGCCGCCGACAGCGAGCCGTGACTGCGCCCATAGCCGTTAGGACAGAACGAAGAGTTCGCGCGACAGGGTCGTGATGGGCTCATAGCCATCCGCCGTGACGCGGATCGTGTCCTCGACCATCATCCCGTCGAGGCCGAGCGTGTAGTAAGGCGTCTCCAGGCAGAGGCACATCCCCTCAAGCAACACCGTGGTGTCGGTCGCGTTCACGGTCGGAGAATCGTAGGATCGCAAGCCGATGCCATGCCCGCAATGTTGTCGCTTGTAATGCGGCAGCCCGTTCGATCGGACAGCGGTCATCGCGATATCGAACAGGACATTTGCAGGCACACCGGGACGAACCGCGGCAAGCTGCTCTTCGAGGCCCGCCAGCAAGGCGGCGTAAGTCCTCTTCTGTCGTGTGTCGGGCTCGCCGAAAACGAACGTCCGCGCCATGTCGGACCAGTAGCCCTCCACCGTGCAGCCGGCATCGATCCTGATCGTCTCGCCTTTCGCGATCACCCTGCGCGTCGAATAGGTATCGGCCAGCGCCGACCGAGGTCCGGAGGTCACTGAGACAAAACGCGGGACGCCGCCGCCAGCAACCATCACTTCTGTGATCATGGCAGCGAGATCAATCTCCGTCATTCCGGAACGGGCATGCTCGACGATCTTGCGAAAGCCATCCTCCGCAAGTCTGGTTGCTTCGCGCAGGCGCACGACTTCGCCAGGGCTCTTGGTTGCGCGTGCTGCGCCGAGATAGCGAGTGACGTCGACGACGCGGCTTTCGCCCAGAAGCTCGCGGCACAGGTCCCAGAGTAAATCGTCATTCGTGCGATCGACACCGATCAAACCGTCATTCGGACCAACAGCGCCCATCGCCTGCTTGAAGGCGGCCGTGAAATCGCTTTCCGCGGGCCTGAGAAAATCCGTCGGCCCATTCTCGGCCGCCTCGAAATAAAACGCGCCATAGCGGTGGATCAGGCCCGTCTCTCCCAGGAATTCGAAGGCAGGGCCCGCATCGGCAGCGCTCACGACGAGCGTGGCCCGGTCGCGGGAAGCCAGAACTGCCGAGCGATAAGACGGCGCGAGGTCATGAGCCATGCTGACATAGCCGGAGAGATAGCCCTTGTTGGCTGTATCCGATGACACGACCAGCGCAATATCGTCAGGCGCTTCACGAAAAAACTTCCCGCGAAGCTCGCTCGCTAGTTGCGTCATCGTTGGGCGCTCATGTTTCCCGCTCATCATGAATAGCCAGCCCGCAAAGCTTTCGCGTCGGCCCCGCGGCCGCGGGAGAAATCATACTCCCGCATGCTGTCAGCCGAGCTTCGAAAGGGGTTCAAGCGGGTTGAATTCGCCGACGAACTCGTTGCGATGGCCGGGGAAGGACAGCTTCACCCAGGTCACCGCCTCCGTGTGCGCCCAGGTCTTGCGCTCGGAGGTCAGAACCGGCTCATCGGCTGCCAGGCCAAGCGCCTTTACGATCCGGCGCTCGGCCATCGCGGCGCGGATCGTGTTGACGAGCCGCGTGCAGGGCAGCCGGGCCAACAGCCATTCATTCGGCAGGACATTGTCGAACGCCTCGGACTCGACCTCCGGAATCACCGAGATTCGAATCAGCCGCTCCTCATAGACCTCGCTGACACCGTTGGCCTTGTGAACCAGCTCCAGCCGCAGCAAGCGCTCGCTCCGCGCCACGTCCGGCCAGATATAGGCGTCGTCAGCATCGACCACGTCTCGCTTGAGAAGCTTGAAACTATAGGTCTTGCCCGTACTCTCGATCTTGTCGCGGATGTCGATAATGCCGATAACGGCGTGATTGTCCGACCGCTCGCGGACAAATGTCCCGTGCCGTCGGCGGCGCACGATGACTTTCGCGTTCGCGAGGTTGTTCAGGACCTTGTTCAAAGGCGCGCGGGAGACACCCAGGAACACCGCCAGTTCCTCCTCCGGCGGAATCCGATAGCCGGGCGGCCATGCGCCGGTCTGGATCTTGCCCCTGATGGCGCGCTCGATCTGCTGATGCGGTGGACCCATGCCATCCAGCGTAAGGTCCAGCGAAGGCTGTTCTTTTCCGTTTCCGATCATGGGGGGATCATAGTCGAGGGCAATAACAGGCGGAAGGCGCTCGTCACGGGACCTAGGCCCGTTGCGGCAATAGATAGCAGGGTCGGCATTCAGGAGGACGTTGCAGGCCCATTGCCGAAGATGTTTAAAATCATCCGTTTGAGGCAATCTCGGAGGGAAATCGGCTTATTTGGCTTGAAATCGGTGACGTGATCAAACTGAAAAGAGGCAAGGCCAGCAGGCCGCTTTGGAAGATGGCGAGTATTTATAGCTGATCGTCGAGGATGATGATGGCCGTCATTCTTCGGAAACGATCTCCAGCACGGGATCTAATTCCAGTATCTTAGGTTAACAGAATTCGCTCGCATCGTGCGCTTATACGCAAAAACCGCCCCGGTGATCAGATCAGGACGGTTAGCGATTTATGACAGAATTGGTTGCGGGGGGCGCGCAACCAAGGCGTATGCCATTGTACGCTACACTGCTCGAAACCGCGATTTCACACGACGGATTACGACATGGGCGGCAAGTCGACTGCATTCCGCTCTAAGAATTCCTGCTTTTGTTGATTGAAACGCTGCACAAGCTCAGGTGGTTAGCCAGATACTTGCGCTCCCATTACCGGCAGCGCAGAGCACTCGGAGTGATGGCCTTCGACATGGTGCACTTCCCAGAAGTGAAGACAGCACCAGACGGAAAACCGCTATCTGAAGAGTTTGCAACATGGTCGTCGCGACAGCCACCTTCCTTGAGCAAGATCAAGGGGCGCCCCGCCAAAATCGTGTTCCCATGATCAGCACAATGTGAACGGACGATTTCCTGGCTGTCCTGGAGGTGTTACCCATGGCCGTCGCAACCGGTGAAGCCGCCCTCAAGCCTGTCGACGACGCGCAGGCAGCCTTGATGCCCGAGCTTGGCGTGATGCTGCGGGCATTCTGGGTATCACCGATCCGGACAAACTTTGCCGCACTGACTTTCGCGATTGTGATGGTCATCGCCCTGACAGCCTATGGCCAGATCAAGCTCAACGAGTGGAACCAGCCCTTCTATGATGCGCTGGCCCGAAAGGATTGGCAGGAATTCATAAATCAACTTTTCCGCTTTGCGCAGATTGCTATCGCCCTTCTCGTGATGAACGTCGCGCAAGCCTGGCTCAATCAATCGATAAAAATCAAACTGCGCGAGGGCCTTGTTCATGACCTTGTCGAGCAATGGTTGAACCCCGGACGTGCTTTTCGACTCTCCACGCGCCCAATCGGCATCAACCCCGACCAGCGCATGCATGAGGATGCGCGCCACCTGACGGAACTCTCGACGGACCTGGGCATCGGCTTGCTGCAGGCATCGGTGCTGCTTTTCAGCTTCGTCGGCGTCCTGTGGGCGTTGTCCAGCGGCTTCGTCTTCCACCTGGGAACGGCCAACTTGACTGTGCCCGGCTACCTCGTTTGGGCCGCGGTTTTCTATGCCGGCTCGGCCTCCATGCTAAGCTATCTGGTGGGGCGGCCGCTGGTCGGCCTGAATGCCGAACGCTATAGTCGAGAAGCGGATCTGCGCTATGGCCTGATGCGCGTTAGCGAGCACATCGATGCGATCACCCTTGCGAACGGCGAGCCCGACGAGAAACGCCGGATAACGATCGATCTGGCCAAGGTCCTAGCCGCCATGAGAAGATTGGCATGGAGCCAGACGAGGCTCACTTGGATCACCGCCGGCTATGGCTGGACTGCACTGGTAGTCCCGGTCGGGGTGGCAGCACCGGCGTATTTTTCCGGCTCCCTGTCATTTGGTGGGCTGATGGTGACAGTCGGCGCGTTCAATCAGGTCCAATCCTCGCTACGCTGGTTTGTCGACAATTTCAGTGTGATCGCGGATTGGCGTGCGACGTTACTGCGGGTCTCAACCTTTCGGCGGGCAGCAGCGCAAGACGACACCGAGCGAGAGGGCGTCGACCGGATTCAATTGGCCGAAGGCGAACCGGGACATTACCGCCTGGATCGCCTCTGCGTCTTCGTTCCCGACGGAAGCACGCAACTGCGGGAGGAAAGCGCGACCATCGAGGCCGGCGAGAAGGTGGCGATTATCGGAGAGCGGCGCAGCGGCAAGACCCTGCTCTTCCGCGCCCTGGCGGGACTTTGGTCATGGGGATCGGGCAGGATCGTGCGGCCGAAGGGAGAGGTGATCATGTATATACCTCGTACCCCCTACCTGCCTCCCGGGAATTTGCGCGAAGCCCTCGCCTACCCCGTTGCGGCCCAATCTTTTGAAACGAGGTCCTATGAGACGGCTCTCGACAGGGTCGGTCTGAAAGGGCTCGCGATCGCGCTTGACGAACCAGGGCGTTGGGACCGCCAACTCAATGAAGACGAACAGCAGGCACTCGCCTTCGCGCGCCTCATTCTGCACAGACCGGCCTGGATCGTCATGGACGAGGTGCTCGACTCCGCGACGGGAGAAACACATCGGCGCTTCCTGCAAATTCTCCACGAAGACCTGAAACAGAGCAGTGTCATCCACATCGGCCGTAGCGAAGGGCACGACCATCTGTTCGCGAGAGTCCTCCATCTCGTACCGACCAGGCGAACAGCCGAACGACCCGGAGAGCGACACACCGCACAGCCTTGAACAATTCGGTCAAGTGCAAGCGGATGCCAAGGCCGCGCGGATGGAGATATTCATTTGCGATGGATCAACGCCATCCCTTCCGACAGCCTCCAAAGTGCAGAGAAGATCTGTCGGGAGAGAGGCGTGACAACGACCGTTGAGAATATTCAGGCTGGCGTGGCCGCGCACCACTACTACGTTCCCGCAGGGTCCATTGGCGGAAAGTCCTGCGCCAGCAAGGTAGCATCATCGCCAATAGGCTCGACACGGGCGGCTTCGCGCACCCAGGTCAACCGGATGCTGCGTTCGACAGAGCTGCCGCTCAAGGCCAGGAGGCCAATATGATCGAGGCCCTCGTTGACCAATTTACCAATGATCTCAAAATGCTGGCATGGCTGGCGATCCTCCTGCTCGGAGTGTGTCTCACCGTCCTTGTTGCCTACAAGGCTTCGCGGCGGCGGTAAAGCGCTCTCCTGATTGACAGGAATGAACCATGCCCTATCCGACAATCGACGATCTGCCACCGATATTACGTGCAAGGCTGCCTCATCACGCGCAAGAAATCTATCGCGCGGCTTTCAACCATGCCTGGGACGGCTATGGTCGGTGCAATGCGCGCCGCCGTGAGGGAATGGCCCACCGCGTCGCCTGGGCAGCGGTCAAAACCAAATATCACAAAGAAGGCGACCACTGGGTCTCACTGCCCTAACCGTGCCAGCACCGGTGCCCCGGCATGCGGCGCCTCCTTGATCCGTATCAAGGCCCCCTGAGGAGTCTCAATTAGAGTCGTCCTGCCGGTCGCGGGAGCTCAATCCTGGCGCGACCGCTCGGCCAGGTTCATCGGCAGGTTCCGGGCCCTCGACGATGTGCCTGGAACCCATGTGCTGCAACCATGAACGAGATCATTTCCACGCCTCCGCTGGTCAACCACCTCTTCGACGAATTGGCAATCGGGAACTCCGCCAGCCTTACGCGGACCGTCAGCAATGACGATATCGGGCTTCTCGCCCTGGCATCGGGCAACCTCGGCCCGGGAGATCTCGATCCCGACTGTGCGGCTGGCGATGCCCCTTGCCCCTACGTCGTCCACGGCATGTGGGCAGCCAGTCTGATCTCGGCAGTCCTGGGTACCCAATTGCCCGGACCCGGCACGCTATACCGCAACCAGACGCTCGAGTTCCGCCGCCCGATATCGGCGGGCGACACGATAACGGCCACCATAACCGTGCGGGCGAAAAACCCCGCAGACCGCTCCGTCACCTTCGAGACGCGTTGCCTCGACCAGGCAGGCAGCGAAGTGCTCGCCGGCACCACCATCGTTATCGCACCATCTGGAAGACTGGCGGATCGATCCGCGCCGCTGTCGAAGGCACCATCCCAGTGCAAACACCGGTTCACTCCCTTTCTGCGAGCAGCCCGCGCTTTGCCACCACTCACCACAGCCGTGGTTCATCCGTGCCAGCCAGAGGCCATCCGGGCCGCGCTCGAAGCCCGCGCCGAAGGCCTGATCGACCCCATCCTCATCGGCCCGGACGCCAAGATCCGGGCCGTGGCCGAACAAGCTGGCTTGAGCCTGGAGGGCATACGCATCGAGGCCACCGAACACAGCCATGCCGCCGCACAGCGAGCGGTCGCCCTGGCCGCCAGCGGCCATGCCGCAGCCTTGATGAAGGGTAGCCTCCATACCGACGAGTTGCTGGCCGCCGTGGTCGCGCCTCAATCCGGCCTGCGCACACAGAGGCGCATCAGCCACGTGTATGTCTTGAACATACCGGCCTATGCCAGGTTGGTGGTTGTCACCGACGCGGCCATCAACATCGCTCCCACCCTCGAGCACAAGCGCGATATCTGTCAGAATGCCATCGATCTGTTGCATGTGCTCGGCATCGACGAACCGAAGGTGGCTGTTCTCGCGGCGGTCGAGACGGTGAATCCCGCCATGCCCGCGACATTGGACGCCGCAGCCCTCAGCGTCATGGCGGCGCGGGGACAGATCACCGGTGCCAAGGTCGACGGCCCGCTTGCCTTTGACAATGCCGTCGATCTCGCTGCAGCCCACATGAAGGGCATCATCTCTCCGGTCGCGGGACAGGCGGACATTCTGGTTGCGCCCGACCTCGAAGCGGGGAACATGCTGGCCAAGCAGTTCATCTACCTCGGAGGAGCGGAGGCTGCAGGCCTCGTTCTCGGCGCCCGCGTTCCCATCATCCTTACTAGCAGATCCGACTCGGTCGACGTCCGCCTCGCCTCGATCGCGCTCGCCAAACTGGCGGCCAAGGGAGGGTTCACTCGATGATCGGCATGCTTCTCACCAGCAATCCCGGCTTTTCCACCAGCGGGTCGGGCTGCCGAAGAACGGATCCTGCCAGGCTCGGCCTCGAAATCGAGGCCGACGACGAAAAAGTACACGGGATCAGCGCAGAACAAGCGACCTCTTCCGACTTGCCTATCCGGGAAGCCGCAAGCGGGCCCGTCACTGGAACGCCTTCTTCCTGACGGAGCGGCGCCATGCCATCGACAGCATCACCCCAGCATTCGCAAGCCCAGCATTCACAAGGCGAAGCCGCTGTGTTCTGGGAGCACTCCCCGGATGACTGGCTCCGAACGCTGGGTTGCAACGACCACGGCCTGACTTCGAGCGAGGCAGAAAAAAGGCTGGCGAGGTTCGGCCTCAATGCCGATAGGAGGGGCCAGCGCGAGACGGCGCTGCACGCGATCCTGCGCCGGCTGCTGGAACCGCTTTCTCTCATTCTGTTTGGTGCCGGTCTCGTCTCCATCGCGACCGGCGATGCCATTGGCGGGGCCATCATCGTCGCAATCCTGGCAATCTCCATCGGGCTGGATACTTTTCAGGAGGGGCACGCGACACGGGCAGCCGAGGCCCTCCGCCGCTCCGTCGCCCTCAAGGCCGAGGTCAAGCGCGATGGCAGCTTCAGGCAGATTGCCGTCGAGAGGGTCGCGCCCGGCGACATCATCCGCATCCGCGCCGGCGATGTCATTCCTGCCGATGCTCTCGTCATGGAAAGTACGGCCTTCACTGCGGCCGAGGCAGCGCTCACCGGGGAGCCCTATCCGGTCGAGAAGTCCCCGGGTAGGGTCAGTTCTGCCAATCCGGCGGATGCCTCGAACGCAGTGTTTCGCGGTGCCGTTGCGCAAACGGGCGAGGCGATTGCGCTGGTGATCGCGACCGGGAGAGCAACCATCTTCGGGGCTGCAGCCAGCATGCTCGGGGAAGCGAGCGCCCCTTCTCCCTTCCAGCGTGACCTGCGCGAATTCGGCCTGGTGATCGCTCGCTTGACCTTGGCCCTGGTCGTGCTGGTTTTGGCCGCTCGCGTGTTGTTCGGCCGCCCGCCGCTGGATTCCCTTCTGTTTGCCGTCGCACTCGCCGTCGGGCTCACCCCCGAATTGCTGCCGATGATCACCACGGTGACGCTTTCGCGCGGAGCGATCCGCATGGCGCGCCGCAAGGTCATCGTCAAGCGACTTGCCGCCATTCACGATCTCGGGGCCATGACCGTCCTGTGCACCGACAAGACGGGCACCTTGACCTCGGCCCAGATCACGCTTGCCAGGAGCATCGACGTCCATGGCTTGCAGACGGGGCGTCCAGCCAGCCTGGCGGCGGTCGCAGCAAATCTGGGCGGCGACCGAGGATCGCTTGATGCCGCCTTGATCGCGGCCGAACAAGAGCCCTCCGTTTCCTGGACTCTCATGGGGCGTCGCCCCTTCGACTATACGCGTAGGATGGGTTCGGTCCTTGCGAAAGGGCCGGATGGCCCGATGCTCATCGCCAAAGGCGCACCGGAGGCTATCCTTGGCTTGTGTTCGCATATGAAAGACGGGGCACAGACCCTGCCCCTGACAACGGAAGAGCGGACGAAGGCACTGGAAATCTTGCATGGCATGGCTCAGGAGGGCCTGCGCAGCATCGCAGTAGCCACGCAGCCCTGGTCGGAGCAACGGCAGGAAATCACCGAAACGGATGAGCAGAACCTGACATTGGAAGGATTTTGTGCTTTTGCCGATCCTCCCAAGCCGACCGCCGGCCCCGCCATCGCCCATCTTGCGAAGATCGGTGTGCACCTCAAGATCCTCTCCGGGGATGATCCGCTTGTCGTGCGAAGATTGGCCGGATTGGTCGGCCTCAAAGGACAGACGGTTCTATCCGGAAGCGATGTCGCCAAGCTCGACGACCAGGCTCTGGCGGTGCAAGTTCGGTCGGTCGATGCCTTTGCTAGACTGACGCCTGACCAAAAGTCTCGTATCATCAAGGCGTTGCAACAATCGCAGGCGGTCGTCGGCTATCTAGGCGACGGCATAAACGATGCGCCCGCCCTGAAAGTCGCCGATATCGGCCTGTCGGTCGAGGGAGCCACCGGAGTCGCCCAGGCTGCCGCGGACATGATCCTGCTGGCTTCCGATCTCGAGGTTGTCGCCGCCGGCGTGGAAGAGGGACGACGAACGTTTGCGAACATCCTCAAATATGTCCGCATGGGTGCCAGCTCCAATTTCGGCAACATGCTCTCCATGGCACTGGCATCCATGTTGCTCCCGTTCCTTCCCATGTTGCCGACCCAAATTCTGTTGAACAACCTGCTTTATGACCTGTCGGAAATCGGCATTCCCTTCGACCAGGTCCGCCGCGAGGCAATCGCCGAGCCCCAAATCTGGGACATGGGCGGGCTGATGCGTTTTGCCGCCATCATGGGTCCCTTATCCTCCCTGTTCGATTTTCTGACCTTCGCTGTCTTGCTGGCGATCTTCCATGCTGCCCCCGACGAGTTCCGGACCACCTGGTTCCTGGAGTCGATGGCCACGCAGATCCTGGTGATCTTCCTGATCCGCACCGCTGGACGCCCATGGCGCAATCGACCAAGTCCGGTGCTGGCGGCTTCGTCCCTGTCCGCCCTGCTGGTCGCGCTCATCGTGCCCTTCACGCCGCTAGGCCCCTGGTTTGGCTTCGTCGCACCACCTCCCGGTCTGCTCCTGGCCACGGCGGGTATCGTCATCCTCTATCTTGTTTGTGTCGAACTGCTGAAGCCCCTGGCGATCAGAAGGCCGCCGAAGCCTGCCATTCGCATGGGACCCGTGCCAGCCGCAGCAAGCAAGGCGCAGCCCCCTTTTCCTCGATGATCGAACTCCGCTTCTGGGCTCGAATCCATCGCGCGATTTGATCGTCCTCAAGGACAGGCGGAGCGAGAACTGAGAAAAGAATGGCGGACTATTCAGTTGTCGCCAGGGAGGGCCGACATGAACGAACCGATCAAGGAACTGAAAACGCGGACGGGACTTGTCATCAGGATCAGGGCCGTCACGCCTGACGACGCCCCCGTCCTGAGCGACTTGTTTCATCACCTGCGCAAGGAAGACTTGCGGTTCCGCTTCCTCTCGGCCATCAGCGAGGTAGGTCCGGAATGGATAAGCAAGATGGCAAATGCCGATCACGACCGCGTCGAGACCTTTCTTGCCTTCGATCAAGCCAGCAATATGGCCGTCGCCACTGCCATGCTGGTCCGCAGCGACGATGGCCAGCGCGGCGAGGTCGCCGTCAGTGTCCACGCCGACTATCGAAATCGGGGAATTGGCTGGGAACTGTTGAGCTTCGTGGCCGAGCAGGCGCGGCGCCGCGGCATGCGGCGGATCGAGTCCCTGGAGAGCCGGGCCAACTACGATGCCATTGAACTGGAGCGCAACATGGGCTTCAGCGTCGCGCCGGTGCCGGGCGATTCCACGCTGGCCCTGGTCTCCATGGACCTTGGCATGGCTTGAACCGTTGGATGCGGAAACGGTCGGGGATGCCCCTATGACGGGGCATCCTCATTTGCCAATGCCCTTCGCAAGCGTCGGATAATCACGCGTCTGGCCCGTTCGTCCGCCGCCTGCGCCGTGGTTTGGCTGATGTCCAACAGGAGCTTGGACAATTCGTTGTTCCAGTCGAGCCGCCCGGAATTCTCCGGCGCGATACGTGGCGGATGCGGCCGGTCGAGACACTGCCCAGTTCCCCCATCCAGCAAGAAGACCTCGTCGATCGATGGCACCACTACGGACAACCCAGGCTGGGCACTCGCCAGGCTGTTCTTGAACGCGGCGATGGCCTCACGCTCGCCATGAGTCAGAAAGACGTTGCCCGCAACAGGCAGCCGCGCCAACAGCCACGACAGCAGTTCTCCTGCATCGGCATGGCCGGAATACAGGTCGATGGAGCGGATGCGGGCGCGGACCTCCACCTCCTCGCCTATCAGCCGCACGCGGGAGGTGCCATCGAGAAGGAGGCGGCCGAGCGTACCCTGTGCCTGGTAACCCACGAGCAGGACCGTCGCCTCTTCCCGCCACAGCCAATTGCGGAGGTGGTGACGGATGCGCCCCGCCTCGCACATGCCACTGGCGGCAATGACGATGTGGAAGTTGCGGAACCGGGAAATGGCTTTGCTCTGCTCCACACTCTCCGTGAAATGAACGTTAGGGGCCTGCAGGGCCGACGTCAGGGCCTCGCCACTCGGCATCTCGCTGACATATTTCGCGAACACGCCGCTGGCCGCGGTCGCAAGGGGTGAATCGATGAAGATCGGTGCCCTCGGCAATTCATTCGCATTCATCAGGCTGACCAGATCGACCAGCAGTTCCTGCGTTCGTTCGACGGCGAAGGATGGAATCAGCAACGCCCCGTTCGAGCGTGCGGCCTCCTTGACTTCGTGGCTCAGCAGGCGCCGTCGTTTTTCGGTCGAGGCATCGGCTCGATCCGTGTCACCATAGGTCGACTCGCAGACGACATAGTCGAAACCTGCGGGGGCTTCGGCATCGGCCTGCAACAATTTATGGCCGGGTCCGAGGTCGCCGGAAAACAGCAGTCTTGTGACCTTGCCGACGTCATCGGTGATCTCGACCTCGATCGAAGCCGAGCCCAGCAAATGGCCTGCGTTCCAGAAGCGAGCCCTGATCCCGTTGGCGATGCGAAGCCAGGTCTTGAAGGCAGCGGGCCTGAAGAGCGCCAGCGTGGCAGTGGCATCCTCCACGGTATAGATCGGGGTAACGGTCGGCAGGCCACGGCGCCGATTGCGCATATTGAGTTGCTGGACCTCCGTCTCCTGGATATGGCCCGAATCCGGCAGCATGACCGAGCACAGGTCGAAGGTGGCCGCCGTCGCGAAGATCGGCCCCGTAAAGCCCTCTCGCATGAGCTTGGGCAACAGGCCGCTATGATCGATGTGGGCATGGGTCAGAAGAACCGCACCAATGCTGGAGGCATCGAAGGGAAACGGGCGATAATTGAGTTCCTTCTCGGTCTTGGAGCCTTGGAACAGACCGCAATCCACCAAAATCTTGGCCTTGGGCGTCTCGATGAGGAAGCACGACCCGGTTACGGTCTGTGTGGCGCCGAAGAAGCTGAGGCGGGGAAAATTCTTCGGATCCGAGGAGGAAGCCTCCGACATGTCGCTCTTGCCCTGTTTTTCAAACACCCGAGGAACCTAGACCTCCATCGGAACACTTTTCTTGCGGCAGATCAAAGCAAGCCGGGCTGACCGAGGCCGGGAAGCGTCTTTATCTCGACACGCCACCTCGGTGCGCCGACTTGATGCAGATCAACGCTGGTTTCGTCGAAGGCATCCATGGTGAACGAGATCCGAGGGTTACCTTTGTGCCCCCGGTCATGGGAGACCGTCGGAAAGCGGCAAGCGGGATATCGTCATCCGCCTTCCCATGTCGCGACAGAAGCTTGAACAGGCATTTCCGGAGAGCGCGCGGTGAGTAGCGGTTTGATCGAAGTGACATCCGACGGGGGGCGATACGCCATAAATCCCGACCAGGTGAAATATGTCAGCCTCGACGGCGACGGGACGTCCTATGTCTCGTTCGGAGAACGACACGGCCTGACGCTCAGCATCCCCTACGCCGAACTGGTCACCCAATTGAATGATTGGATGCGACGGGAACCCGACATCATGCCGATCGGATTGCCGGCGGCCGAATGAGCCGGGCGACTACATGGCATCCATCCGAAACAGGAGAGGCAACCAGCATGGCACGGCAAAAGTTGCCCGCAGTGCGATTGGAGCAGCTGTGCCTGCAGGAGATCCGCAAGGTGGCCGGTCTGCATGCGACACAATCGGTGGCCATCAAACCGACGCGCCCTGGTGAACATTCCGCGCGACACCCATGGACCGTCGCGGATATCGAGCCTGATCCAGGAGGCGTGTCGACCTGGCAGAAAGCGCTGAACGCCATCCTGCCGCTGCAGGGCAAATATGATCTGGAATAAAGCTCGGGGAACCGGGCAGCAACGACAATGGCCTGCCGGCCAACACCATCGTGCAATCCGCAGCCGATTGCCCCTGCTCGGTGGCGCCGATCAAAGTCTCCATTCGGATACATATCCGGCAACGCGATCATGGACGATGCCATGAAGGCCATGGTGCTTCATCAGACAGGACAACCGCTCCGAATGGAGGTCCGTCCCGACCCGATGCCTTCCTTCGGCGAAATCCGGGTGAAGGTCGAGGCTTGTGCCGTCTGCAGGACGGATCTGCATGTGGTCGACGGAGAGCTGCCCAACCCGAGAACGCCGATCGTTCCCGGACACGAGATCGTCGGAACCATCGACCGTATCGGCAGGGGCGTGACAGGGCTGGAAGCCGGGACACGCGTGGGCATTGCCTGGCTTGGACATACATGCGGCCACTGTCCCTATTGCATGTCCGGCCATGAGAATTTGTGCGATGAGCCCGCCTTCACCGGCTATTCGCGCGATGGGGGATTTGCCACCCATGTCCTGGCGGATGCGGCCTTCGTCTTTCCTTTGCCCCGATGCGAGGATCCTGTCGCCACGGCTCCCTTGATGTGCGCTGGCCTGATCGGCTGGCGTTGCCTGCGTATGACCGGCGACGCTCAACGCCTCGGCCTCTATGGTTTCGGAGCTGCTGCCCATATTCTCGCCCAGGTAGCCCGCTGGCAGGGCCGGGACATTTTCGCCTTCACGCAGCCGGGCGACGACAATGCCCAGAAACTTGCCTTGTCGCTAGGCGCGGCCTGGGCCGGCGGATCCGACGAGCTCCCGGCTCAGCCCCTGGACGCTGCCATCATCTTTGCTCCTGTCGGCGCGCTCGTGCCTCAGGCGCTGCGCGCTGTCCGCAAGGGCGGCAAGGTCGTTTGCGGCGGCATTCATATGAGCGACATACCGCAATTTCCGTATCGCATTCTGTGGGAAGAGCGGCAGCTTCTTTCAGTCGCCAACCTGACACGGGCCGACGCCGAGACATTCCTGGAGATCGTGCCGAAGGTCGGCATCCAGACAACGGTCACCGCCTACGCTTTGGAGCAGGCGAACGAAGCACTTGCGGATCTGCGGGCGGGGCGCTTTCAGGGCGCGGCGGTCCTGGTGCCTTGATGCCGTCCGAGCGCGGCCATCCCTGCCGATCGGTTTCGCCTCCGGCTTCCGATGACGAGGAAACATCCTTGCACTGAGCCGAAAAGGAAGGCCGCCCGAGCAGTTCGCATGCAAACGACCAGCGTTTGATCTGCATCAACCGGGTGCCGCCCGACTGAAGGTAACGAAGATGGATAGGCGCCCGTCGGCGCACAATTCATTCGGGAGCACCTTCGTTGCGCCAGCCTCTTCGCCTTTGTGTTTTCGCCGCTGTTGTGGCCGCCGGATGCACCATAAGCGGCCTGTCCTCGGCTGCCGACCAAACCTCCAATATCGCCGACCGTCTGCGCAGCCTGTGGAACGGGACCGGCAAGGCCGCCTTGCCCACCGACATCGCTTACTCCAACGGGCGTATCGAAGCCGAACACGTATTGGTCGCAGCCAAATTCGCTGGGCGCGTGGCACAGGTCCTTGTCGAGGAAGGACAAACCGTCGAGGCAGGTTCGGTCGTTGCCCGCATGGATGTCTCCGACCTGCAGGCACAGCTTGCCGGCACGCAGGCTCAGGTCCGGCGAGCCGAAAAAACCATCGCCGAAGCCGAAGCGGCGCTGGCCCAGCGTGAAAGCGAGCTCGTCCTCGCCCATCAGGAACTCGACCGCGCCTCTACCCTTGCTGCGCGGGGCTACGGCACGACGCAGCAATTGGACCTGAGGCGCAGCCAGCTCAATGTCGCGGAGGCAGCAAGGAAGGCCGGCATCGCCAATCTCGACGAAGCCAACGCGGCGGCAGATGCCGCCCGGGCAGAGGTTGCCCGCGTCAGTTCGCTCGTCGACGACGCCGTCCTGACCGCGCCACGACGTGGCCGCATCGAATACAAGCTCGTCCAGTCGGGAGAGGTCGTCGCAGCCGGAGCTCCGGTCGTCACTCTCCTCGACCTGTCGGACGTCTACATGACTATCTTCCTGCCCTCGCGAGCCGCGGGACGCCTCGCTCTGGGCGACGAAGCGCGCATCATCCTCGACGCGGCTCCGGATTATGTCGTGCCGGCCACCGTGAGTTTCGTTGCCACGGATGCTCAGTTCACCCCCAAGGCGGTCGAAACGGCCGACGAACGGGAAAAACTGATGTTCCGTGTCAAGCTGAAGATCGCACCGACACTTTTGAAGCAATACGAAGCCCGGGTTAAGACGGGCGTGCGTGGCGTCGCCTATGTGCGGACCAGCCAGACCGCGGCCTGGCCGGACCGGCTTCTGGTGAAGCTGCCGCAATGACCGAGCCTGTCATCGAGTTGCGGGACGTCGTCCATCGCTATGGGCGGCATGATGCCCTCAGCCACGTTTCTCTGGCCATACCTGCCGGCTGCATGGCCGGCCTGATTGGTCCTGATGGCGTCGGCAAATCGACCCTGCTCGGCCTCGTGGCGGGGGTCACACGGCCCCAGCAAGGCGAGATCCTGGTTCTGGGAGGCGATGTTCGCTCCACCGAACAATTACGCCTCAACCGCTCGCGCATTGCCTATATGCCCCAGGGCCTCGGCCGCAACCTCTACCCAACCTTGAGCGTGGCCGAGAACCTCGATTTCTTTGCCCGGCTTTTCGGTCAGAACTCCAGCGAACGCAGCGCGCGTATCGCACAATTGCTGGAGGTGACGGGTCTGTCGGCGTTTCGCGACCGGCCGGCAGCCAAACTATCCGGCGGCATGAAGCAGAAACTCGGTATTTGCTCCGCCCTGATCCACGACCCCGATCTGATCATCCTGGATGAGCCGACGACCGGGATCGATCCATTGTCGCGGCGGCAGTTCTGGCGTCTGATTGAACGCCTTCGGGAAGACAGCCCCAATCTGAGTGTTCTGGTGGCAACCGCCTATATGGACGAGGCCGAACATTTCGACTGGCTTGCGGCCCTGGATGAAGGGCGTGTGATCGCGCAAGGCTCGCCAAACGACATCAAGCGACAGGCAAATGCTTCCAGCCTGGAGGCCGCCTTCGTCGCTTTGTTGCCCGACGCCGGCGACAAGGCCGAGCTGACGATCCCCCCGCGCCCCGCTGGCCCGGCAGATGGCCCGCCAGCGATCGAGGCTTCCGGCCTCACACGCCGTTTCGGCGATTTTACGGCCGTCGATCATGTCAGCTTCCGCATTGAAAAGGGCGAAATCTTCGGATTCCTGGGCTCGAATGGCAGCGGCAAAAGCACCACCATGAAGATGCTCACCGGGCTTCTGCCCGCGAGCGAAGGCGAGGCGCGCCTGTTCGGTCACCCTCTGGATGCCGGCGACATGCAAACCAGACGCCGGGTCGGCTACATGTCACAGGCCTTCTCCCTTTATGGCGAACTGACGGTTCGCCAGAACCTCGTCCTGCATGCGCAGCTCTTTGGCTTGGCGCGTGCTGACATCGAACCACGCGTGGCCGAAATGCTGGCCCGTTTCGACCTGCAAACCGTCGCCGATACCCGTCCGGAAAGCCTGCCCCTCGGCATCCGCCAACGCCTGCAACTCGCCGTGGCGGTGATCCATCGCCCCGAAATCCTGATCCTGGACGAGCCCACCTCGGGGGTGGATCCGGTGGCGCGTGATGGATTTTGGCGCTTCTTGCTGTCGCTCTCGCGCGAGGAAGGCGTCACCATCTTCCTGTCCACGCATTTCATGAACGAGGCCGAGCGCTGCGATCGCATCTCCTTCATGCATCAAGGCAAAGTGCTTGCTGTCGGAACGCCGTCGGAATTGAAGGCAGACAGAGGCAAGTCGAATCTGGAAGACGCCTTCGTCGAGGTGCTCGAGCAGGCCGGCATGGCGAGTTCGATCGGCAAGGCACGGACGGTGGCTCCGGCCAAGGCGGCGTCCGCCAGGCCAAGGCGGCTGGATGGGCGTAGATTATGGGCCTATGCCCGGCGCGAGACGCTGGAGATCATGCGTGACCCGCTGCGCCTCGCCTTCGCTCTGATAGGCCCGGTCCTGCTCTTGCTCACTTTCGGATATGGCATTTCCTTCGACGTGGAGAAAATCCCCTATGCGGCTTTCGATCAGGACCAGTCCGCGCAGAGCCGGCAATTGCTCGAGAGCTTCGAAGGTTCCCGTTACTTCGCCCAGCAGCCCACCATCCGATCGGCCGAGGAACTCGAAACCCGGATGCAGAGCGGAGAGCTGAAGCTGGCGATCGAGCTCCCATCCGGATTCGGCAGGGACCTGATGCGCCAGCTCACCCCGCAAGTCGGTATCTGGCTGGATGGGGCCATGCCCTTCCGCGCAGAAACCACTCGCGGCTATGTCACGGGATTGGCAACGACCTACCTCACCGATGCCGCAAAGCGGCAAAGAGGGCAGGCGGCCCCTGCCTACCCGATCGGGATCGAACCGCGTTTTCGTTACAACCAGGCATTCCGGAGCGCCAATGCCATCGTTCCGAGCGTGATCGTGTTGATCCTGGTACTCATCCCGGCGGTGATGACGGCCTTGGGCATCGTCAAGGAAAAAGAAACCGGATCGATCGCCAATTTCCAGTCGACCCCCGTCACCAAGCTCGAATTCCTTCTGGGCAAGCAATTGCCCTATGTCGCAATCGCCTTCATCAGTTGCCTGACCTTGATCTTGCAGGCTGTCTATCTCTTTCAGGTCCCCATGCGCGGGTCGCTTCCCACTTTGCTGGCGGCGTCCTTCGCCTATGTGCTGGCCACCACCGGCTTCGGCCTGTTCGTGTCCAGTTTCGTGCGCAGCCAGGTCGCGGCCATCTTCGCCACCGCCATCATTGCGATCATTCCCGCCGTCAACTTCTCCGGCCTGCTCGTGCCTGTCTCCTCCCTATCGGGTGGAGGGCGCCTGATGGGTCTTGCCTTCCCGGCCGCCTGGTATCAGCCCGTCAGTGTCGGCGTGTTCGCCAAGGGGCTGGGCTTTGGGGACCTCTGGCCCAATCTCACCGTTCTCCTGCTGTTCGGACTGGTCTTCATCGCAGCCTCCGTGCTCGCGCTACGCAAAAGGGGGGCCTGACATGGGCCGTCTCACCACGATATGGCGGCTCGGCATCAAGGAGCTATTCAGCCTGAAGGCCGACCCCGTTCTGGTTGCCCTGATCCTCTACACCTTCACCTTCGCCGTCTACACGGTCGCCACAGGCGCTACCTTCGAGGTGCAGAATGCCTCGGTCGCCGTGGTCGACGAGGACCGCTCCTCCCTGTCCTTTCGTCTGCGCGACGCCCTGCTCAAACCGTTCTTCGAAGAACCCGTTCTCATCGATGCCGATGACGTCGATCGCACAATGAATGCCGGGCGCTTCGTATTCGTCGTCGAAATACCCCCGAATTTCGAACGGGATGCCTTGGCCGGGCGTCATCCGTCGGTCCAGCTCAACATCGACGCGACGGCGATGTCCCAGGCCGGGAACGGTGCCTCCTACATCCAGGCCATCATCTACGAGGAAGCACGCAAGGCCCTGCCCAGCGCCGACAATCCGGCCCCAATCGACCTGGTGGTCCGAGCCAAGTTCAATCCCAACCTGCAATCGGCCTGGTTCACGGCCGTGATGCAGGTGATCAACAATGTCACGATGCTGGCGGTCATCCTCACGGGCGCCGCGCTGATCCGCGAAAGGGAACACGGCACGATCGAGCACCTGCTCGTGATGCCCGTCACCCCCTTCGAGATCATGATGGCCAAGATCTGGGCCAACGGGCTTGTCATCGTCGTCGCAGCCAGCCTTTCGCTTCTGATCGTCGTCGAGCGCCTTCTGGGCGTTCCGGTCGCAGGTTCCCTTGGCCTGTTCGTGGGATCGAGCATTGTCTACCTGTTCTCGGTTACCGCGCTGGGTATCCTGATTTCCACGGTCTCCACCTCGATGGCGCAATTCGGGTTGCTGGTAATGCCGATCCTCATCGTCATGAACCTCCTGTCGGGGAGTACCACGCCGATGGAGAGCATGCCCGAATGGCTCCAGACGGTCATGCAGTTCACGCCCTCACCCCACTTTGTCAGCCTATCCCAGGCCATCCTCTATCGAGGCGCCGACCTTTCCATCATCTGGCCCCAGCTTGCGGCGTTGACTGCAATCGGCAGCGTTTTCTTTCTGATCGCGAGCATACGTTTTCGCAAGGCGCTCCTGGCGGCTCAGTAAGACACTGCGACCGCACAGTCGGGCCACCGGTCGGAAGCACTGCTCGCGTGAGGGAAGCCAGGATCGCATCAGGTCGGCAAAAGCGATCCGCTGCCCTGTTCGGCCAGGCTCACTGCAGCTCTCATTCCCCAACCTCTCCCGCGATCGCTCCCAGCTTCTGGGCATCGCACAGGAGACGATATTTGACCCGCGTCGCCTGCAGATCCCGATACCAGGTGACCAGATCGCCCCATGGATCGTTGATCCTGCTCAGCCCCGAGAGGAAGGCGACCACAGTGCCTATCTCGATTTTGCCGACAACGACGAAATAGCCCCCCAGCGCCAGGATCGCCGTCACCCCGAGCTGGGTCATCAGGTTCATCAGAAAGTTCATGGAGAACTTGAGCTTGTAGATGGCCATGTTCTGCATGAATACCGCATGGATGCGCGTATGCTGACGGCCGTCACCGTCAATCGCCCCTCGGGCACCCACGATTTCGCCGCTCATTTCACGCAGCAGACCTACCCTCGTCTGCACCCGCCGGTTGATGGCGTTCTGCATGAGCGGCACGAAACCGATCTGCGGAAAGAAAACAAACACGACGAGGAGCGCCATCAATGGCTGCAGATAGAGGAGATATCCAACGACGGAGATCAGGACTCCAGCCTGCAAAACGGGCTCGGAAAAGGCCTCCCCCACGAATCCGCCGAGCGGATCCGCCTCCTCCAGAACAATTGAAAGCTGAATGCCTTCGGTCAGATCCGGTACCGGCGCGATCGTACCGCCCTCTCCCGTTACAAACACCGATTGGCGCAATGCCCGGACAGCCCTCTCCCCCACCCAGTTCCTATAAATATTGAGGCAGAGCTTCACCAAGCCTTCCGCGATGCTGATGCCCAAATAAAGGCCGGCCAGCATGAGGATAGGGCGATAGATCCCGCCGCGAAGCGCATCGTTGACGACTCGCCTTTGCACCTCGAGGGAGGAAGTGCCGACCGCGAACAAGAGGATCGACAGAACCGTGATCCACAACTGATGGGCACCACTCACTTGCCAGATGAAGCGATACAGACTGCGTGGCATGCCCCCGTCCTTATCGACGTTGCCTCGGCCGGATTCAACGGCATGGCCTGGGCTTTCCATCTGCAAATGTGCACCAGACATAGGCGAGCCCCCTGCACGGATGATTGATAGGCCGTCACCGGCAGTACGATGCGGCGTTCGATGAAAGGCCTCTCGCCTGTCCAGGCATTGGCGCCAAGAGGTCAGCCAAAAGCCGCCTGGCCACGCGCCCCGTGAAAATAGGCTTTGACCCAGGGATCTTGAGAGAGGAGCATCGCCTCCAAACCGCCGCTGGCGACAATCCTGCCCTTCGCCATCGCTACAATCCGGCTGCACACATTGCGCAAGCTGTCCAGGTCGTGGGTTACCATGAAGGTCGTCAGCTTCATGGTGTGATGCAGAACGGAGACCAATGCGTCGAAATCGCCCGCTCCGATCGGATCGAGACCCGAAGTAGGCTCGTCCAGAAAGACGATTTCTGGATCGAGAGCCAGAGCTCGAGCCAGCGCGACGCGCTTTGCCATACCACCGGAGAGTTGAGCAGGGTATTTGTCGGCCGCATCCACCAGCAACCCCACCATCTTCAATTTGTACATGGCGAGTTCATCCATCAGGTGGTCGGAAAGATCGAGAAACTCGCGCATCGGCAATTGGATGTTCTCCCTCACCGTCAGGGAAGAGAACAAGGCCCCCTGCTGAAACATGATTCCGCATCGAAGGCCCAGATCCCGTCGTCCCTCGGCATCGAGCGCGTCGGGATTGAGTCCCAATATCTCAATGCTGCCGGCCCGCTTGGGCACCAGCCCCACGATGCTTCGCAACAGGACGGATTTGCCCGAGCCGGACGCCCCGATCAAACCGATGATTTCGCCTTCACAAATATCGAGGTCGACGTGATCGAGAACGATCCTGTCCCCAAAACCAACCACGAGATCGCGCACCCTGATGGCGACCTTGGCCTGCGGCTTGGACTGGATCATGGTTCTTCCTCGACGACCGCAAACCACAACGCCCGGAGTGCGACGACTCCGTCGGCCTGACAGCCCGTGAGGACCTCCGACCAAGGCCAGCCATCGGCGCCAGCGACATCGACAAGACGCGTCAATCTTGGTGCACCTGCCTGTTTAGGGCTGGAGCGCGGGCTCGGCTTTGATTCAGCGCAAGCTCTGCAGCTTCCGGAGCTACCGGATTGGCGCTGCGAGCCGCGATATTTGACCTCCGGATATTTCCCTTGAGCCAGATCAACGCAATGAAAGCTCGAAGAAGCAAGGCTGGCATCATTCCGCTCGGGGCACGCAGAGAGCGTGGATTCCCGTAATCAGGAGGGTTCAATGAAAGCCGACAGTTCCTCGACCCAGCCACTGGAAGCCAAAGCCTCCGTTCGCCCGGACAATTACAAGACCCTTGCCGTCCACCTCGATGGCAGCGAGGAGGACGAAGTTCGCCTCTCCCATGCCGAAATGCTGGCGGCGACTTTTGACAGCCATCTCACCGGCCTTTTCACCAGCCTCTTGCCCGATATTTCAATTTATGCCGGCGAGATGGGTACGGGCGTCAGCATGGACATGGTGGACCAGATCCAGCAACGCGCTACTGCCGCGATCGAACGGCTGCAACCGCGCCTCGAGCGCCTTTCCGTATCCAGCGAAATCCGGCGCATCGAGGATGCCGCGGGATGGTTATCCTCCCTTCTGGCAACGCAAGTCCGAACCACCGACCTGTTCATCGGCAGTTGCCCGCGCAAGGACGAGGCAAACACCGATTGGAGGCATTTGATCGAAGCGATATTGTTCGAAAGTGGCCGGAGCGTCTATCTGGCGCCGCCCGGACAACAACCCAGGCAGCCGATCCGGACCGTGCTCATCGGCTGGACCGATACCAAGGAAGCCAGCAGGGCCGTCGCGGAGGCGCTCCCCCTCCTCAGGCTGGCATCGCTTGTCAAAGTCGTGACCGTCGAAGAGGAAAGGCAAAAAGCCGACCTCGATGAGGATGTGGGTCTGGCGGATATTGCGACCTATCTGGTACGGCATGGTGTGGAAACGGTGGTGGACGTTCTTCCCCTTACTGAGGACGTGACGAGTACACTCCTGCAGGAAGCGCACCGCATCTCAGCGGATCTGATCGTTGCCGGCGCTTACGGGCATTCGCGCCTGAGAGAATGGATCATGGGCGGCACAACCGTTGAACTCGTCGAGAAAACCGATGTTCCGCTCCTGATGGCTCACTGACGGAGACATTCGAAAGCCGGCATTCAGTGCAACCGGTGCTGTTTTCCGATGCCTCGATCCGGCTTCGCCTGCAGGCCACTCCATGGTTCACGACCTCTCCTTAATTGCACGACGCACCGCAGATACCAAGGAAGCGTCTGCCCCGCCGACAAAGCCCGACCTGCCTCGGATGGCTTCCGTAGCGCTCGCGGCGCTTCCCGCGGCTGCGCTACCAGCAGGATTGGTTGCTTACCTGCTGGAGCGTTTGCAGGTCGCGCACACCCTATGGCTGGCCGGCACCGTACCGGTTCTAATCGTCCTTGCGATCACCATCCTGCGCGGCCTGGTGCGAGGGAATGTCGGGCTGGACATCATTGCGGCTCTGGCGATGGCGGGCGCCATCTGGGGCGGCGAAGCCCTGGCCGGCGTCGTCATCGCCTTGATGTTTGCCGGCGGCCAGGCCCTGGAGCAATTCGCGCAGGGCCGCGCGAGTTCGGCCATGACGGCCCTGCTCAGCCGGGTCGCTCGCAGCGCCCTGCTTTATCAAGGTGATCGTCTCCAAACGGTGCCGATCGAATCCCTATCGCCTGGCGATCGCATCCTGGTGCGCCCCGGAGATGTCCTGCCGACCGATGGCCTGCTCATCGGGCCTGATGCAACCCTGGACGAGTCAGCCCTGACCGGGGAAGCCATGCCGGTGCGACGACTTGCCGGCGATGCCCTTTCGAGCGGAATCGTGAACGCGGGGGCCGCCTTCGATCTGCGGGTTTCCAGGCCTGCACGAGAGAGCACATACGCCGCAATCCTCAGCCTCGTTGAGTGCGCCCGTCAATCCAAGGCCCCCATGGCGCGGATGGCCGATCGTTACGCCATCGGTTTCCTCCTGCTGACCCTGGGGTTGGCCGGGCTGGCTTGGTGGATCTGGGACTCTCCTCACCGCGCACTCGCAGTCCTCGTCGTGGCCACCCCTTGTCCGCTCATCCTCGCCGTGCCGGTTGCCCTGGTCGCCGGCATGTCACGCTGCGCCAAGCGCGGCGTAATGGTCAAGACCGCTGGTACACTCGAGACATTGGCCCGGATCCGCACCGTATTGTTCGACAAGACAGGAACGTTGACACGCGGCTATCCGTCGATCGCGCGAATCGAACCCGAGCCATCCGTGAGTGTTGAGCAGTTCCTGCGCATGGCCGGCTCGGTCGGTCAGGCCTCTCATCACGTCATGTCGCAGGCCCTGGTCGAAGAAGCACGCCGGCGCAATATCGATCTCATTCCGCCGAATGAAGTCCATGAGAGCCCGGGAAACGGCGTGGAAGGATTGCTCGAAGAGGCTCGCATCCGGATCGGGCGCCTGGACTTCGTCGAGCCTGATGCGGGTGCCGAGAGGACTTCATCGGTGCCGGCGGGCCATGCTGCACTCCACGTTTCCTCGAACGGACACTATGTCGGCCGCGTTCTGTTCAAAGACGAGCTGCGCCCCGATGCATATTCGACCCTCGATGCATTTCGTACCAGTGGAATCGAGCGCATCATCCTGCTGACCGGCGACCGCGCCGACATCGCCCGACCCCTGGCGACGTCGCTCAAGCTGGACGATGTCATCGCAGACGCAACGCCGCAGGACAAGGTGGCTGCCGTAGCGGCGGAAAGGCGCCACGCCCCCACGATGATGATCGGAGATGGCATCAACGATGCCCCCGCACTCGCATCCGCCGACGTGGGCACCGCGCTCGGGGCAAGAGGCGCCGTCGCCGCCTCCCAGGCAGCCGACGTCGTGGTGCTGGTCGACAGGATCGAACGTGTTGCAGAAGCCCTCGCCATCGCACACCGCACGCGTCGAATTGCCCTGCAGAGCGTACTTATCGGCATGGGGCTCTCGCTGGTCGGCATGGTAAGCGCTGCGTTGGGGTATCTCGATCCCGTAGCTGGCGCCTTTCTTCAGGAGGCGATTGATCTCGCCGTCGTGCTCAACGCTCTGCGGGCCTTGCGACCGGCATCGCCGGCCATGAACCGGCCGGCCTGACAGACTTGTATCGTGCATGGAGCGGGTCGATGATCCGTTCTTACAAGATATCGATCTGAAAACGGGATCATTTCGGCGCAGAATGGTGGCCATGCCTGAGCTGCTCTGCCAATCGGTCGAGGAAGGACCGCTGAGCGGGCAGGATCTTGCCATGAGCCTCGGCCATCGCGAACCACTGCGCCTTGTCCACCTCGGGAAACTGCTCGATGCGCCGGCTGCGAGGTGGCCACTCCATCTCGAACATATTGCTGCGTAGCTGGCTGGGATCGAAATCGCCTGCCACAGCCCAGGCAGCCATACGCTTGCCGCTGGAATAGCGGATATCGCCCAGGTCAATCGGCACGGCATGGGGGCATGGCATCCCGAGCTCTTCCTCAAACTCACGCAAGGCAGCGCTGTAAGCATCCTCGCCGACATCGTATTCCCCTTTGGGGATCGACCAGGCCTGTTCATCTCGTTTCGCCCAGAACGGCCCTCCGGGATGAACGAGAAGAATTTCGATGTCGCGGTCGTCGCCTTTCAACCGATAGAGCAAGATCCCAGCACTCTTCCTCGCCATCGGTTCATAGGTCCTTTGCGCAAGATCAACGACATCCGCCCAGGATCCGCTACCCCTTTGGGCAACGATGACTTTTTCATCCCATAGGCGGAGCGAAAACATGACCTATACCAGCATGCTGGTCCATGTGCAGGATAACAAGGAAAGTGACGAAAGAACCAAACTCGCGGCAACGCTGGCTTCGCGGTTCAACGCCAAACTCATTGGCATTGGTTGCGTACCCGCAATCGATCTTGCGGCGAGGGAACAGGTAAAGCCGATTTCTCTCGGCCACGATCCCGCCATTAGCCGCCCGGTCCTGCCTTGGTATGGCGACGAGGACCTGGAGCCTCGGTTCAGGGATGCCGCGGTTTCCAATCGCAAGGACTTGGAATGGCAGACCAGCATGCAGTTTCCAGCCGACGCGCTGTATCATGAAAGTGCCAGGGCCGATCTCATCATTGTGGGACAGCGCCGCCACAACCCGCCCAATCTGCCGCACCTGGCGCTGGATCCGGCAGAGGTCGTGCTGCGCTGCGGCCGACCGATTCTGGTCGTGCCACCCAGCCTGTCGCAATTGGCGGCGGACCATGTCCTCGTGGCCTGGAGCAACACGCGCGAGGCTCGCAGGGCTGTCATTGACGCCCTTCCATTTCTACGGGAAGCATCGCGTGTCAGCATCGTCGAGGTCGTGGAAGAAAGCGGCCGGGACAACGCTGCGCGGCGCGTCGACGCCGTTGCGGAGTTCCTCAGGCTTCACGACGTCGAAACACATGCACAGGTTCTCGAAACGGTCGACGGCACGGTTTGCGAGACCATTCTTGTCCATGCCGGGCGGCAGCATGCCGACTTGATCGTTGCCGGAGGCTATGGCCATGCTCGGGCGAGGGAATGGATGTTTGGCGGCGTTACCCGCGACCTCCTGCATTCTTCAACCAAATGCTGCCTGCTGAGTCACTAGGACGCGGTCAAACCTCCCTGTTTTCGGGAAGCCGGCGGGGCCAGTCCTTCTTCGACGGGACAGCCACGTCTGAGGCGGTCTGTGAGCTGATATGCGATCCGGACGTGTTCGCGGGCGTCAATAAGACAAGTAATTGCATAAGACTTTACCTCTTGCGCCTATCGTTTTGACAGAAATCAACGCGCTCATTCTCGGAATGTGATGAACTCCATTTACTGGCACCCCGCCAGGATCAATGGAGGCCAAATATGAGTGACAAGGTTCCGAATCCGCTTGGTTCACCTGGCGTGAACTCCGCACCGAGCAGTCTCTTCACTTCCTTGCAAACCGAGGTCAACCGCCTGTTCAACGACTTCGGTTCGGGGTTCCCCAATTTCAGGCAATCCCTTTGGACCGGCCTGCCGACAAACGCCGACCTTTCCCCGCGCATGGATGTCGCCGAGACCGACCAGGCAATCGAACTCACCGCCGAATTGCCGGGGCTTCAGGAAAAGGACATCGAGGTGACTCTCACGGACAATGTCCTGACCATTCGTGGTGACAAGAAGTCCGAGAGGGACGAAACCAACAAGAACTATCATCTCGTCGAACGTCGCTACGGCTCCTTCGCCCGCCGCATGGAGCTGCCGCCAGGAATCGACCCATCGAAGATCGATGCCAAATTCTCGAACGGCGTATTGGTGGTGACCGTGCCCAAGTCTTCGCCGAGCGTCGCCCGGAAGATCGACGTCAAGAACGCTGCGTGAGTGCCGCTCCCGAGCGGCCCGCGCGTTTGTTTCTGGCATTTCGTACGACAAGTAAAAATGGAGAGAAACGATGAATGACAAGGTCTTGCGTCAATCGATCATCGACGCCCTCGACTTCGATCCAAGCATTGACGCCGCTCGTATTGGTGTTGCCGTCGACAATGGCATCGTCACGCTGAGCGGCCATGTCGGCAGTTATGCCGAGAAGATCGCGGCCGAAACGTTGGCTCGCCGCATCAAAGGCGTCCGTGCGATAGCCGAGGAAATCGAGGTCCGCTACCCGGACCACAAGAAGACAGCCGACGACCAGATCGCATCGAGGGCCGTCTCAGTCATCTCGTGGGATGCCATGGTCCCCGAGGGGGTCGTCAAGGTGAAGGTCGAGAAGGGCTGGGTCACCCTTGCGGGCACCGTCGACTGGCAGTTTCAGCGAGAAGCCGCCTATCGGGCAGTTCGCAAGCTCTCCGGCGTGCTCGGCATCACCAACAGCATTGAAGTCAAGGCCCGCGTGCAAATTCCCGACGTCCAGGCCAAGATCCTGGCCGCGCTCAAACGGGATGCCGAGTTCGAGGCCGACGGGATCAAGGTGAATGTCATCGGCGACAAGGTAATTCTCGATGGCAAGATCAAGGCGTGGCACGAGCGGCAGGTCGCAGAGCGCGCGGCCTGGTCAGCCGCCGGTGTTCGCAGCGTTGAAGACAATCTGCACGTCGCCTGAAGACAGTCACAATACCAGTATCTTGTCTGAAACCTCTTGAAAGATCACGTCCGTCTCCTTCATCGGGATGAATTCCCTGAGGAAGTTGGACGTGATCGTGCCGTTTCGGCTCGAGGGTATGGAAAATCTGATGGTCCGGACCGGCCCGCAAAGCATGGGCATCGTCACTCGGGCTTTGATATCTCCTCTCGCGAGTTGACCGTATTGGCCACATCTGGAGCCGGTGCAGCGGTATGGCTGAACCACGCTGGTACTCGAGGAGAGCGGTCGAGCTCTATTCGACCGGAATTGGCCAGGGACTTCGGGAGAGAATTTCAATTGCTGAGCAAGAGGCAGATAGGGCATTTCTTGAGCATGTCGTGCGTTTCCCCGCCTATCGTCCAATCATGCAGGCGGGCATGAATCCGAGCCCCCATAACGATGAGGCCGGTTTGGTGCGCCTTGGCAAAATCCGTGATTTGCCTCGAAATTGAGCGCCCATCGTCCTCAATGATCACCGATCGGGAAATGATGCCGTGATGCGCCAGAAAGCACTCCACGTCGCTCGTTTGTTGCAGTGCTGTCAGACGTTGGTCTCCTTCCACGATATTGATGACGCTCACATTTTTCGATTTGCTCAGCAAGGGTAAAGCATCGAGCACGGCACGGCGAGCCTCACGGCAATCCTTCCAGGCAATCACGGCATGCGAGCCGAGGAGACTGGTCTTGACCGATGCCGGCACCACCAGCACGGGGCGCCCTGCGTACACGATCAGCTTGGCCGGATCGATGGCATGATGTGGCGAAACGTCGTTCCCCATCCGACCGGCCAGAATGATATCGGCGGCCCGCCCCTCGCTAGCCACGAAATCGTTTGGATTGTCGATGGAACTCCGCCATTCAAGGCGGCATTCATGGGCCTGCGCGACACGATGGAATAGGTCCTTCGCGCAACGCAGATCCGCTTCGGCGTAGTCCAGATAGGGGCTCATATCCAGGCTGATGGTAGCCGGCCCCTTTTCGGGTAGCACGACCCGCGGTTGCGCGGCACTTGCCGACACCCCGATAAGCCTGGCCTCGAAATGTCGCGCGACTTCGCAGGCAAGATCGACGCGAGCAGTATTGTAGCCGCCAGTATCGACATAAACCATGACCGCCGAGTACCTCATCGAACCTTGCTCCTTGCCGGCAAACTCTTAATATAGCTTGAGCGCCGATCCGAGCATTGACAGGCATCAAGAGAAAAAGCGTACACTTTGGACAAAGAGTAGTTCAGCTAATTTCGAAATAGAACACCAAATCGAGCAAGCAGACAAAGGCGACAAGAACTACCTGCCACAAGACCGCGTAGGGCCTGTGAAATCGATGCAAGCCGGAAGATCATCGTTCCGTTTGTTTCCGGACTCGCGATCTGGCTTCGCTCTTTATTGCTTGGGGTTGATCAGCCCCTCCAGCTTTCCTAATGAATCTAGCCTCCCACCACTTCATATTGATGCGGATCAATGCGGCGGCTGTTGCAAGCAGCGATATTCAACGTTGCTCAGTTATCATGGAGCGACGATATCGTTCGACTGAAACGGCTGCCAATTGTGGAGAGTCAAACCATGGGCGAAACAAAGAAGAAGATCTATGAAGCCTTGGTCGCCGGGGCCACGAGCGGCCTGCACAGCGCGCCACTCTTTGCCTATGTTGCCAACAAGAATCCAAAATCGGACAACAAGCGGATCATCCAGGCTGCGTTTCATGCACTGCGTGACCCACACCTGACGAATCCAAGCGTCCTCAAAGCAATTTGTTCTCTTGCGGCAGAACGCCGGCTGATCGAACTGGGACTTGAACCTACGCCCACGAGACCACGACACAAGAAAAATAGCCCTCAGCCTTGCTGAGGAACTCGCTTTACAGCGAACCAGCGAGACTATCTGAACCATCAACGGAGCATTGCGTATGTGGGCATGCTTCCGTCGGGGTTGGAGATTCCGAACGCAAACACCACCCGAGCTGTTAGACCCAGACGGTAATTGATTTATGACAGAATTGGTTGCGGGGGCAGGATTTGAACCTGCGGCCTTCAGGTTATGAGCCTGACGAGCTACCGGGCTGCTCCACCCCGC
>NZ_JBFNQD010000031.1:0-39946 GCF_040797145.1 Labrys neptuniae
TCGATAACTCAAACCTTTGCAGCAGGCACATAAAATAACCCCGCCAAAAATGGCGGGGTTTGTCAGCGGTCTGAGCCAGGCTTTCAAAGCCTGGCTTTTTCTTTGGGCAGGGCCAGATCGGGAGAGACCCATGAGCAAATTGCTGATCGTCGGAACCGTGCGCCTGCCGGCCGCCAACCTGGCCGCGGCGCGCCCAGCCATGAAACGCATGGTGGAGAGCAGCCGTGCCGAGGAGGGCTGCGAGGAATATTCCTACGCCGAGGACGTGCTCGATGCCGGTCTCATCCATGTGAAGGAGATCTGGCGTGATGCAGTTGCCCTTGACCGCCATTTCGCCTCGCGGCACATCGCAGAGTGGCGGGCGAGCTGGCCCGCACTCGGCATCGGCGAACGCAATCTGCACTGTTACGAGATCGGCACGCCCCGCCCGACATGAGGCGAGATAGGGGCTGGTCTCCAGACCAGCCCCTATGTTACCGGCCCTTCATTACGTTGACGATCACCACGCCGAGGATCGCCAGCGCGCCGCCCAGCATGCCGACGGGCGTCGGCACCTCGCCGAGCCAGAGGAAGCCGATCAGCGTGGCCGTGGGCGGCACGCCATAAAGGAAGTTGGAAGCCCGCGCCGCCGAAAGCCGCTTGAGGGCGATGGCCCAGGTGACATAGCCGATGGCGGTGGGAAAGATCACGAGATAGGCGACCGCCCAGTTGACCTCGGCCGGGGCGACCGCCATGGCGCGGAGCGTGGTGGGCACCGCCGGCAGCAACGGCAAGGCGCCGATGAACAGGATCCAGGCCGTGATCGCCAGGGCCGGGAACCGCCCGAGCAGCGGCTTCTGCAGCACGCTGGCAATGGCGGCGCACACCGCAGCCCCGAAGATCATCAGCGCATTGGGATCGAGCTTGAAGCCCGTATCCGTCGCCACGGCGATCAGCGCGACGCCGGCGAAAGAGGTGGCGGTACCCACCCAGCCCCAGCGCCCGAAACGCTCGCCGAGCGCGAAGATCGCAATCAGGGCGGTGAGCACCGGCATGGTGTTGATGATGAAGCTGGCAGGGCCGGCCGGCACGGTCTGCTCGCCGGTGTTGAGCAGCACGGCATAGACGGCAATGAACAACACGGCAGCAATGGCTAGGCGCAGGAAGTCCCGCGGCAGCGGCATGGGCGGACGCACAGCCACCAGATAGGCCAGACCGATGGCCCCCGCCGCGACATAGCGCGCTGCGGCAAGCTCCATCGGCGTCAGGGCCGTCAGGCAGACGCGGATCAGCGCGAAGGACGAGGCCCAGGAGAGAATGGTCACCAGAATGGCGCCGAAGGCGACCGCGTCGAATCCGCTCTTCTTTTTGGTTGCCTCGGCTTCACAGGCCACGCTGCTCATTATCGTCTCCCGACTCTCAGTGACCTCCGTGACCTATCTCCGTTTGCCGTGCTTGAAAAGCACCTCAATCAATGATCTTGTGTGTCCATGGTTCACAGCTCGCCCAGCCTTCCGCCGCTCGACACGCTCGAAACCTTCGCGCGCGCGGCACGCCTCGGCTCCTTCTCGGCTGCGGCTGAGGAGAGCGGCGTCACCCATGGCGCGGTCTCCCGTCAGGTGTCGCGCCTGGAGCGCTGGATGGGCGTACGCCTGTTCGAACGCAAGGCCCGCGGTGTCAACCTGACGCCGGAGGGCATGCGCTTCTTCGCCCGGACAGAGGAGGCCCTGGCACTGCTCGGCAATAGTGGCGAGCGCTGGTCGCCCCGCCGCGCCAAGGCGGTGGTACGCCTGTCGGTGACGCCCTCGGTCGCCTCGCTCTGGCTGTTTCCCCGCCTTGCCCGTTTGGAAGGCAGCGACATCCATCTTGAACTGGTCCTCGAACATCGCTTGGCGGATCTCGGCGAAGGCAGCGATCTGGCGATACGCTGCGGCAAGGGACCTTGGGCCGGCGTGCGTGGCGTGCAGCTCTGGCGGGAGGAGGCCTTTCCGATCGCCTCCCCGGCCCTCGCCGAACGCCTGCGGCACGGCAAGCACGCGCAGGCTCTGCTCGAACTGCCGATCCTGCACGATTCCAATATCGAGGGATGGCGGCGCTGGCTGTCGCCGGAAGGCGTGGATTATGTGCCGCGTGGCCAGGACCGCCGCTTCGAGGACTATAATCTGGTCATCGATGCCTGCTGCCAGGGGCTGGGCATCGCGCTGGCGCGCCCGCCTCTTTCCAGCGCCGCCCTGGCGGACGGACGCCTGGTGCCGGTTTCAGACCGAACGATCGATTACCACGTGGCTTTTCATCTGATCCGCTCGGACGAGGCCCTGCGGGCCCCCGCCGCGGAGCTTGCCGGACGCCTTCTGCGCGAGGCGGGCCACGACGAGGCTGATATCGCAGCCTTTACCGCTCCGGGGCGGAAGGGCTGAGCGAGCCGCCCCGCTCAGTTCTCCTGCTCGCCGAAATGCCGGCGCCAGATCGGCGCGATGACAGGCCGCTGCGCCACGGTCTCGGCGATGCGGGTCAGCTTCGGGCATTCCCTGGCGCGCCATTCATTGCCGATCGCCCAATTGCTGATGGCGGCGATGGCGAGATCGATGGCCGAAAAGCCCGACAACAGGAAGCTGCCTTCGGCGCTGGCCGCCTGCTCCACCAATTGCCAGCGTTCGCGGATGCGCTGGCGCACACGCGAACGCATTGCGGTCTCATGCGTCTCGGGCGGAGCAAATCGCAAGGGATAGTCGTAGAGTTCGATGAGAGGATAGATCTCGGCCGCCACATGGATCAGCCAGCGCAGGGCATGGCGGCGGTCCGGGGCATCAAGAGCCGGCATCAATCGCGCTTCGGGATGTTCTTCGCTCAAAGCCAGCAGAATGGCAGCCGACTGTACGATCGTGGTTCCGTCGTTGAAGCGCAGCGCCGGGATCTTACCCAATGGATTGATCGCAAGATATTGAGCGTTGTGCTGCTCGTCCTTGGTCAGATCGATATCGATCAGGTGAACGTCCTGCCCCGCCTCGGCCAAAGCGGCCTCGACCATGAAAGAGCCGGAATCCGGTTCGCCCCAAAGCGTGTAAACCATACAGACCTCTTAGCATCGACCGGCTGCAGGCCGGTCACCTCCCGACATTTTGCGGCGATCGCGAAAGACCGCCCCAACCTCTTACTTATTGGTTATGTGCAGCCCCTGCCGCTGTTCTTGCTTGTTTCGCCGGCTCGTCAGATCCGACCATAAGCGACTGAGCCGGCGTGTCGCATGATCTTTTTGCAATACGGCCATCCCGATTTGCGGACCTTCCAGAGTGCGCAGTCAGACCGGCCAAGAAAAAGGGCCGCCAAAATGGCGGCCCTCATGTAGTCTTTCAACTCGTATTCGCTTAGCGCGAATAGAATTCGACGACCAGGTTCGGTTCCATCTGGACCGGATAAGGCACGTCCTGCAGCGTGGGAACGCGGACATACTTGGCGGTCAGCTTGGAATGATCGACTTCGATGTAGTCGGGAACGTCGCGCTCGCCTGAAGCAACGGCCTCGAGCACCAGCACGAGCTGCTTGGAGGCTTCCTTGACCTCGACGACATCGCCCGGCCTGACCTTGTAGGAGGGGATGTTGACGCGGCGGCCGTTGACCTTGACGTGGCCGTGGCTGACGAACTGGCGAGCAGCGAACACGGTCGGCACGAACTTGGAGCGATACACCACCGCATCCAGGCGCTGCTCGAGCAGGCCGATGAGGTTGGCGGAGCTGTCGCCCTTCAGGCGGCGAGCTTCTTCATAGATCTTGCGGAACTGCTTTTCCGAGATCGAGCCGTAATAGCCCTTCAGCTTCTGCTTGGCGCGGAGCTGGGTGCCGAAGTCGGACATCTTGCCCTTGCGGCGCTGGCCGTGCTGGCCCGGACCGTACTCGCGGCGATTGACGGGGCTCTTCGGGCGACCCCAGATATTCTCGCCAAGGCGGCGATCGATCTTGTACTTAGCGTTATGGCGCTTCGACATTCGCGTCCTCTATGGTTTGCGAAGTTTATGAGGAACGCGCCCTCCTCTCCCGGAACCCGGGCGACAGACAGCCGGAGAACCGGCCGTCACGGGAGCGTAAAACATCACGCGGGACCCGAAGGCCCCGCGTGTGGCGTTCGCTTAGTCGAAAGATCGCCGCATGTCAATTCCAAGACAGGATCCGCTTGCCTGTATCCGGGGCAATCGGGTGAACGAAAAATAGCGTCATCCCGTGCGTGATGCAGCACGAAATGCTGCGTCGCAGACACGGGACCATCTCGATGATGCATCAAAGTCGGCTCACGGTCCCGGATCTTCACCGCATCATTGCGTGCTGCGGTGCAGATCCGGGATGACCCCAACCTTTTCACCCGATTGCCCTGTCCCTGTATCCTGGGCAACTCGACAGTAGCATGGCGGGTGACTAGCTTGAGCAAACTCGGCCCATGTGAGTCTTCATTGATGAAAACCCTTTTTCTCTCCGCTGCATTTCTGGCGGCCTCGTTGAGCTTTGCCAGTGCAGCACCGCTCGAAACCTATACGGCCCGCCTCTCCAGCGCCGATCATTTCAACACGAATGGCGAAAGATTGACCTCCGTCGCCGCGATCATCCGGCAGGACCGCGCCAATTTCTATCTGGGCTATCATCGCGACAGGGAAGACGAACCCGACCGCTTCTTCTCCAGCAAGGAAAACCGCGCGCGGCTGGAGAGCATGCTCAATCGCGGCCGCATCAGTGCCTCTGCGGCGGAGGCCGTCATCAACGGATCGCCGCTGATCAATGTCGAGATCTACGAGGATTTCATCGCAGTAACCGTCGAATAGACCGGACGCGGAGCGATGAGGCGGCTCCCCATCCTCGCACTCCTCATCGCCTGCATCATCGGCCCGTCCTCCCCGGCACGGGCCGAACCCGGCCGACATTGGCAGACCGCCCCGGCCGAAAACGGCTGGACCGACGAAATCGCCAAGGCTGTCACCGCCTTTGCTGCGACCCACCACCCGACTGCCCTGGCCGTGATCCGGGACGACCATATCATCGCCAGCGCCGGCGACCTCAGCCGGCGCGTCAACGTCGCCTCGGTGCGCAAAAGCCTCCTCAGCGCGCTCTACGGCATTGCCGTCGGTGAGGGCAAGATCTCGCTTGGCGACAGCCTGGAAAAGCTCGGTATCGACGATACCTCGCCAGCCCTGACCGCCGCCGAAAAGCAGGCTGATATCCGCGACCTCTTGATGGCCCGATCCGGTGTCTACCATCCTGCCGCCTATGAGACCGCGGACATCCGCAATAAGCGCCCGGCACGCGGAAGCCATCCGCACGGTACGTTCTGGTTCTACAACAATTGGGACTTCAACGTCCTCGGTACGATCTATCGCCAAGCGGGTGGCGAAGACATCTTCACGAGTTTCGAAAAGCGCATCGCCCGCCCGATCGGCATGGAGGACTTTTCGGCCCGTGACGGGCGCTACGTTCTGTCGCCCCAGTCGCGCCATCCGGCCTATCCCTTCCGCATGAGCGCAAGGGACCTTGCGCGCTTCGGCCTGCTCTTCCTCAACCAGGGCCGCTGGAACGGCCGCCAGATCGTCCCCGCCGACTGGGTTCGCCGGTCCACTGCCGCCTATTCTCCCGTGCCCAAGCGCAAGAGTGCCTACGGCTATCTATGGTGGTCCCTGCCTTCCGAGAACTGGGGCGAAGGTGCGGCCATGGCAGCAGGCTATGGCGGTCAATTCCTTGCCTATATTCCGACAAAACGCCTCGTCATGGTGCAGACCATCGATCCGGCGCAGAATCCGGCCGGCATCCATATGAAGGATTTCATGGTGCTGATGCAGCAGATCGCCACGGCCGCTCCCTGAGCGATGCCTGCCGCCACGCTCCCGCAGAATCGTACCATATCCTTCGGTCTGCCGGCGGCGCTGCTGCTGCATGCCATCGCCCTTGCCCTGCTGTTCCTGCTTCCTCGGCCCGCTCCGCTGGAACAGCCTCCAGAAAACAGCATCGAGGTCGAATTCGTCGCGGAAATACCAAAGCCGGCGGCGCCAGCGCCGCAGCCTCCTGCGCTGCCGGCCAGACCGCAGGCGCAGGCCCCGTCGGCGGAGAGCGTTCCGCAGGAAGGAGCGCGCCCTCCCAGGCCGAGCGAAGCCCTGCCACCGCCACCGCCACCGGCGATGATCCAGGCCCGGAAGATCCTGTCCGATCTCGCTTTGGCGAATCCACGCAGCCGGCAGGCGAGGAAGATGCTGCCCCTCCTCGGCCGCGACGAACGCATGGAGCAATTGTGCAATATCGAGGCGATGGCCCAGTTGCGGGCCTGGAACCATGATCTCGAGCCCGACCTCACGATCGCCTATGCGCGGGCGGAAACGAGGATGGGAGATGCCGGCATCACGGCCGACGGCGCTGCTTTCCGGAGCCGGAAGCAGTGGTTCGCCTTGAAATATCGCTGCGACCTCACTGCGGACCTTGCCAGGGTCTCAGCGTTCGCATTCCAGGCCGGTGCAGCCATACCCAGGAAGGACTGGGAACGTTTCAACCTGCCCGCGAGCGACAAGCCGGACGACTGAAGCCGATGCAAAACGGCTTGCAATACCGCCCCTCGGAGCCGACCCCCTGCCCCATGGTTCGGGGCTATGTCTCGTCATGCCGCAGTGCGTCGGCGCGTTCATAGGTTTGCGCCGAGATCGGCGCCAATCCCGAACCGTCCAGCATGGCGTTGATGACCGCCTGCGCATGATCGAGCGCGCTGCCGGCGACATAGTCGCCATCGAGCCAGGCGGGCAGTTCATTGAGCACATTGGTGAGGCAGGCCAGAAGCAGGGCTTCGTTGTCGGTCAGGCTGCTCCTGATGCGCTTGAATTCGGCCGCCACGATGGTTGGGTGCTCGTCATGGGGCAAGGGCTGAAAGGTCATGGCGAACATCCCGACATCGTCGATGCCCGGCGGTCCATCGGCATCATGCCATGATGGCCCTTCACCGGAGATTGGAGAGGAAGAGGTTCCAATGCCACCCGCAATCTCAGGCCAATATGTTGACCGCCCGGGCGGCCACGAGGGCGACCGTCAGGAGCGAAATCATCGCCTCGGCGAGCATCAACAGCTTGGCCCTCGGGGTCAGCGGCATCGTGTCCGTCGGCGAGAATGCCGTGGCATTGGTGAAGGCCAGGAACAGATAGTCCACGAAGCCCGGCAGCCAGTCACGCAGTTGCGGATCGTTCAAGGTCATCTGCGGAAACAGGAAGTCGGAGCGGGCACGCTCGACCAGGCCGCAGGTCGGCGGTCCACCGCGATCCGTGCTCCAGAACCACAGGGTGAAGACGATGATGTTGGTCACCCAGATGTTGAGCGCATCGATCAGCAGGGTCGTGCCGTTGCCGGCGTGGCCTTCGATCAAGGCCCGCACCAGCAGAAACAAGGCGCCGCAATTCATGAAGCTGATGACGGCCGTCAGGATGAGGGCCGTCCGGCGGATCAGGATGCGAAAGCGATTGACCGCCTGCCAATGGTGATCGGCCACCGCATTGCGGATACCGGCCTGCGTCCATGCCGTGGCGATCGACAGCGGGATCAGCAATATCAGCTCGACGGCCGGGGCTAGCCAGCGAGGACCGAAGGAAAGCTGGTTGATCACCAACAATTGCAGGCACACGATGACCAGAACGGCGCCGCGCGCCAGCCAGAAATCGAGCGCCCGATGTCGAAAGACGATATGGCGTTCACGCATGGGAACCTCGGGGGGAACAGGCTCGATTGGAGAGCGAAAATCAGACATAGGCGAAGGCGGCGGCCACCAGGCCCAGCGCTCCGAGCGCCAGGGAGTACAGCCAGGGCCAGCGCCTGCCGCGGGTGATGATCGAGAGCGTCGCCACCGCGATGGCGACATGCAGCAGCGTTACCGCCAGGGTGAGGACATGGTGGCGATGGGCCCGTACCTCGCTGTCGCGCAACTTGGCGTCGACATGGCCTTCGATCTCGACGGCCTGGGTCTGAATCGCCTTGGCGTCGTCGTCGTTGTGCTTGGCCTTGGCAAGAAAGTCGTCCTTGCTCGGCCCCCCGCCCGCGGCCGCGATCTCATAGGCGTTCTTCTTGATGCTCTTGGCCTGATAGAAGGCCCACTGATCGCTGGCCCTGTTCTGCAGATAGGCTGCCTCGCTCTTGTCGTTGATGGCCTCGGCGGTCTCCAGCGACTCGAAACTGCCGATGGTGGCGGCCAGTACGGCGAGGACGGCAATCGTGACCGATACCGTGATCAGCAAGGGATTGCCCTCATGGGCCGCATGTTCGGCATGTTCGGCGTGCTCGAGATGTTCCTGCGTCGTGTCTTCCATCGCTCCATCCATCGACATTCAACAGTCGCTGGAGCGCCTCGTCGCAAGGAGCGTGCCATGAGGTCAATCGGCTGAAGAGCCCGGCCTTTGGTCACCTCCGGTTCTCAGCCGCGACAGGAGCGCCTGCACGCCATGGAGGAAACTACAAAAAGCGTAAGGGGCCGCCGGGCCGGGATCGGCCTCGCCAACGGAAAAGGGCATGCGACACTTCAAGGTCGCATGCCCTTTCTACGGCGCCGGCTCCGGCGCATTGCTCTCGGATCGAGGCTAGGCTCGCTTCAGCAATCGCAGTGCAAGAAGCAGGATGACGGCCCCAACGACCGCGAAGACGATTTCATTCACGATCGCACTCCCGACATGAATGGGAATGTGGGGCTGCAAGAAGCCACCGATGAACGAGCCGACCACGCCGACGATGAGATCGCCAATGAGGCCGAAACCGCCCCCGCTGACGAGCATGCCGGCAAGCCAGCCGGCGATGACTCCTACGATCAGGAACGTGAGCAGATGCATGGCACACCTCCGACGATGAGGTTAAGCCTCAACCAGCCTTGCCCCCGCTCTTCATGCAGGACTGACGGAACTTCTTGCGATCCTTGCCATGGAGCCCCTTGGCATCAGCCTGAGCGGAACAGGCCTGCGATGCCGCCGATTGCGGGGCCTTTGTCTTGGCTTTTGCGGGAGCGGTCGTCGCGGCGGGGGGCGTGGAAGGCGCAGGCGTTGCGGTCTGCGCAAGAGCACCGGTCGCGACAAATCCCGCGACGACGACGGAGGCCAACAGCGTGCTGATCTTCATGATGAGCGTTTCCAGGTTGAGCCCCCAACCCAACCGCAGGTTGCCACCGTTCCCACACCAACACAATGACGTTGCGATACATCCCAAAGTATAGGGTGGAGCACCAGGGCGCATCGTTTTAAGCGAAAACCGGCGTCCGTTTTCGGCGCGATGTCTAATGCCAGCGCGGCGGCATGGCCTCGACGGCGATGGCCGGCAGGCCGCGGGCGGTAAGCGCCGCCTTGAGGTCGTCGGTCAGTCCCGCGCCGCCGGTGAATACGGCCAGGCCGTCTTCCACCACCGTGCGCGCCGGAATCGGGCCAGCGAGATCGGCAGCGCGACGCGCGATGGCCGGGGCGGGATCGAGCCAGGTAACCGGCCATGGCGCCACCCGCTTCATCGCTTCCAGCACCAGGGGATAATGCGTACAGGCCAGCACCACCACGTCAGTCCGCTTGCCGTCGCGATCGACGAAACAGGGTGCGATCTCGCGGGCAATCGCAGCATCCTCGACGGGCTGGCCACGCAAGACGGCTTCCGCCAGGCTGGCCAGTCCCACCGCGCCGACGAGTTCCACCTCGATCGTGGCGGCGAAGGAACGGATCAGTTCACGCGTATAGTCGCGTTTGACGGTGCCCGGCGTCGCCAGGATCGCCACCCGCCCCGTCTGCGTCAACGCGGCGGCGGGCTTGATCGCGGGCACGGTGCCGACGAAAGGCACCGCGAAGCGCTGGCGCAGCACGGGCAGGACGACGGTGGAGATCGTGTTGCAGGCAATGACCACCAGGGACGGCTGGTAACGCGGGATCAGCCGCTCCATCACCTCGACGACGCGCTCGACCACGACGCCTTCGGCAAGGCGGCCATAGGGAAAAACGGCGTCGTCGGCGGCATAGACGAAGCGCGCGCCGGAAAGCGTCGCTCGCAATTCTGAAAATACGGTGAGGCCGCCAAGGCCGGAATCAAAGACAAGGACAGTTGGAGCGCGGTCAGACATGACCGCAGCTCCATAAACCGTGCCAGCCAGAAGGTCGACCCTGTGGGGCAAACTAGTTTGCCCGAGAAGGCTAGCCTTCATGGGACGCTCTTCGGAATGATCGATGCCATCCGGAATCAATCGCTGCATATTGGTTGCCCGTACGCACTACCCAACCGGGCGCACGCCTATTCAAACCCAGATGAGTGAATGAAGCGTTGCGATCGTGATCTTTTTTTGATCCCAAAGCGGCACGCGCGATAATTTCCTCACAGGACATCAGCCGGCAGCAATTCCTCACCCCAGCTTGCAAAGGGAAAGCGCGCCAGGTTCGAATTGCCGTAGCGCCGGTCGCCCGTCACTTCCTCGCCGACCCAGTCAGGCAATGGAACCGGCTGGTCTTCGTGCTCAAGCTCGACTTCGGCCAGCACCAGCCCGTGATTGGGGCCGGTGAAGACGTCGACGGCCCAGCGCAATCCAGCATGGTCGACGTCGTGGCGCGTCTTGGTGACCAAAGGCTCGATCGAGAAGCGCCGGATGATCTCGGCGGCGTCGGCCTGTGGGATCTCATACTCGAACTCATGGCGGCTGCGCGTGCCCGGTTCGCTCTTGAGCGTGATGAAGCCCTTGTCGCCGTAGATGCGGATGCGTGCCCGCAACAGAGGCGTGCGGCAGAAATAGCCCTGCCGGATGACGGCGGAGCCTCGAACCTGCGGGCGCCAATCGTCGTTGCGGACGAGGAATTTGCGTTCGATCTCGACAGCCATGCAACACCCATTCCGATGGAAATGGGCGCAGCCTAGCGAGGGCCTGTGACAGGTGTTCCGCGCTCGCCCCGGTTCAATCGCGCTTGATTCGCGTGCCGTTCCGGCTGCCGACGAGCGAGGCCACCGCACCACGCAGGGTCTGGACGTCCTGCTCGGTCATCGCCAGCCGGTGCCAGATGTTGCGGAAATTGCGCACCATCACCTCACGCTTTTCGGGCGGATAGAAGAAGGAGACGGCGTCGAGTTCCCCTTCCAGATAGTCGAAGAAGGCCAGCATGTGCTCGCGCGTCGCCGGCGGCGAGCTGCGGGTGGGTGCGATCGGCGCCCCGCCGCCCGAGACCAGTTTCCACCATTCATAGCCGACCAGCAGCACCGCCTGGGCGAGATTGATCGACTTGAAGGCCGGGCTGACCGGGAAGGAGATGATGGCATCGGCCAGGGCGACGTCGTCGTTGGAAAGCCCCATGCGCTCGGGCCCGAACAGGATGCCGCTGCGGGCGCCCTCTCCCGCCAGGGCCAGCATCCTGCCGGCCCCTTCGTCGGCGGCGAAGATATCCTTCATCTGGCCGCGCTCGCGCGCCGTGGTGGCGAAGACGTAATTGAGATCGGCGATGGCCTCTTCGGTCGTCTCGAACAGCTTGGCATTGTCCAGCACGGCCGAGGCGCCGGAGGAAGCCTGACGCGCGCCCTTTTTCGGCCAGCCGTCGCGCGGGGAGACCAGGCGCATCTCGCTGAGGCCGAAATTCATCATCGCGCGGGCGCACATCCCGATATTCTCGGCGAGCTGGGGGCGGACCAGGATCACGGCGGGAGGCGTCACGGCAGTGCTCGCATTCGACTGAGACATCACGAAAAAGGCCCGAAAACAGGAAAAGTCCGGGCTGCATAGACCATTCGGCGGATAAAGACAGCTTCTTTGCAAGCCCCCGAACCGGGACGGTCCATGTTCCCGCGGATACACGCCGCCGATCGGTGGCCGAGCCAATGTGCCCGAACGCACCGCCGGGCCGGATCTGCGTCGCTAGGATGCCTTCATCAACAAGGGCACGAAGCCCGGCTTAAAGGACCACGATTATGCGCAAGATCTTTCTGACCCTCGCTTTCGCTGCCACGGCCTTCACCGCCGCCACCGCTTCGTCCTTCGCCGATGATTGCGACAATGGCTATGCGAGCAACTATAATTATCCCACCTACTCCAATTCCTATCGCGTAACCCAGACCTATAGCCGCACGACCTATTACGATTGCCGGACGGTGAGCTATCGCGTCTGGGACGATTATGCGCAGAGCTACATCTATCGCACCCGCGAAGTGTGCAACTGACCGCAGCCTCCCGGTCCCCTCAATCCCAGACGATCTGCCGACACTCCCGTGAGCGCTGCTCCGGGAGTGTTTTGCCGTGCCGATCCTGCCCTCTCGGCAACCGTGGCATGGCCCGGGGCTGCGGCATAAATCAGTTGCCGAAGCCCGAAGCAGGTGGCAGTTTCAGGAGGTCATCGAGCGCCAAGTCGTCGAGATCGTCGCATCGAGGTCACCCGTTGCCGGAAAGACACGCCCCCTGACCATCCCCGTCCTGCAATTCGCGGAGCACTCAGCGCCGGCCCATGTGTCGGCGTGAGCGCCTTTTGTTGCCCTGATTCCGACCGACCAAGGAAGCCAGCGTATGAGCGCCACACCTCCCACCATCATCTACACGCTGACCGATGAAGCCCCGGCTTTGGCAACGGCCGCCTTCCTGCCCATCGTCCGCACCTTCGCGGCACCCGCCGGCATCGACGTCACCACCAGCGACATCTCGGTTGCCGGTCGCATCCTCGGCGAATTTCCGGAATTCCTGACCGATGCGCAGCGCGTTCCCGACAATCTCGCGGAGCTCGGCCGGTTGACGCTGCTGCCCGACACCAACATCATCAAGTTGCCCAATATCAGTGCCTCGGTAGCGCAGTTGACGGCCGCGATCCGGGAATTGCAGGCCAAGGGCTACAACATCCCGGACTATCCCGAGAACCCGAAATCGGACGAGGAAAAGGCGATCCGCGCCCGCTACGCCAAATGTATCGGCAGCGCCGTGAACCCGGTGCTGCGCGAGGGCAATTCGGATCGCCGCGCGCCGCTGGCGGTGAAGAACTACGCGCGCAAGAACCCGCACAGCATGGCCGAATGGAGCCAGGCCTCGCGCACGCATGTCTCCCACATGCATGATGGCGACTTCTACCATGGCGAGAAGTCGATGACGCTCGACAAGGCGCGCGACGTGAAGATGGAGCTGATCACCACCAGCGGCAAGACCATCGTCCTCAAGCCCAAAGTCTCGCTGCAGGACGGCGAGATCATCGATTCCATGTTCATGAGCAAGAAGGCGCTGCTGGATTTCTACGAGAAGCAGATCGAGGACGCGCACAAGACCGGGGTGATGTTCTCGCTCCATGTGAAGGCCACGATGATGAAGGTATCGCACCCCATCGTGTTCGGCCATTGCGTGAAGATCTTCTACCGCGATGCCTTCGCCAAGCATGGCAAGCTGTTCGACGAGCTCGGCGTCAACGTCAACAACGGCATGGTCGACCTCTACAACAAGATCGCAACCCTGCCGCAAAGCCTGCAGGACGAGATCAAGCGCGACCTGCATGCCTGCCACGAGCACCGGCCGGAACTGGCCATGGTCGACTCGGCCAAGGGAATCACCAATTTCCACTCGCCCAACGACATCATCGTGGACGCCTCCATGCCCGCCATGATCCGCAATGGCGGCAAGATGTGGGGTGCCGACGGCCGGCTGAAGGACGTCAAGGCCGTGATGCCGGAAAGCACTTTCGCCCGCATCTACCAGGAGATGATCAATTTCTGTAAATGGCATGGTGCCTTCGATCCACGCACCATGGGCACCGTGCCGAATGTCGGGCTGATGGCGCAGCAGGCCGAGGAATATGGCTCGCACGACAAGACCTTCGAGGTCCCCGAGGACGGCGTGGCCAACATCACCGATCTCGCGACCGGCGAGGTGCTGCTGAGCGAGACTGTCGAGCAGGGGGACATCTGGCGCATGTGCCAGGTCAAGGACGCCGCCGTTCGCGACTGGGTCAAGCTCGCGGTCACGCGCGCCCGCAATTCCGGCATGCCCGCTCTGTTCTGGCTGGACCCCTATCGTCCGCACGAGGCGCAGCTGATCGCCAAGGTGAAGGCCTATCTCGCCGAGCACGACACCACCGGCCTCGACATCCAGATCATGAGCCAGGTGCGCGCCATGCGCTACACGCTGGAGCGCGTGATCCGCGGCCTGGATACGATTTCCGTCACCGGCAACATCCTGCGCGATTATCTCACCGATCTCTTCCCCATCATGGAACTCGGCACCTCGGCCAAGATGCTGTCCATCGTGCCCCTGATGGCCGGCGGCGGCATGTATGAAACGGGCGCCGGCGGCTCGGCGCCCAAACACGTGCAGCAATTGGTGGAGGAAAACCATCTGCGCTGGGATTCGCTGGGCGAGTTCCTGGCGCTGGCGGTCTCGCTCGAGGATCTCGGCATCAAGACGGGCAATGCCAAGGCCAAGCTGCTCGCTAAGACGTTGGACTCCGCCACCGGCAAGCTCCTGGACAACAGGAAGTCCCCCTCGCCCCGCACCGGCGAATTGGACAATCGCGGCAGCCAATTCTACCTGGCCCTGTACTGGGCCCAGGAACTCGCCGCCCAGACGGAGGACCCGGCCCTGCAGGCGCAGTTCAAGCCGCTGGCCGAGGCGCTGGCGCGCGACGAGGCCAAGATCCTGGCCGAGCTCGCAGCCGTGCAAGGCAAGCCCGCGGATATCGGCGGCTATTATCTGCCCGACCGGCAGAAATGCGAGGCGGTGATGCGGCCGAGCGCCACCCTCAACGCCGTGCTGGCGCAAGCGGGAGCAGCATAGACCCGAGTTTAGCCCAACCGACAGTTGCGCTTGCATGAAGGAAGGCGGGACATGCGGAGTGTCGGCCGGAGGCTGACACTCCCACTCCCGCTCAATACAAATGTGGTGCTGGCAGTGTGCCCATGCCGGTACGGCCCCCACTGGGGCGGCATTGCGCCGTCATAGGCACTCAAGCCCTGCTCGTTCCTCGCTCGCGGTCCCGGCCGGCCGGCATTGCCCTGGCCAAATCCGGTTGCATGGCTATGCTCCCGCCACCACTTCCAGCAGGACAAGCCCCATGAGCGATGAACTCGTCTTCTATACCAATCCGATGTCGCGCGGCCGCATTGCCCGCTGGATGCTCGAGGAAACCGGCCAGCCTTATCGCACCGAGATCCTCGACTTCGGCACCAGCATGAAATCGGCCGACTATCTCGCCCTCAATCCGATGGGCAAGGTACCCGCGATTGCACATCGCGGCGTGGTCGTCACCGAGGGCGGCGCCGTCTGCGCCTATCTCGCCGATGCCTTTCCGCAGGCCGAACTGGCGCCCCCACCAGGCTCCCCGCAGCGCGGCCTCTATTATCGCTGGATGTTCTTCGCGGCCGGCCCGGTCGAGGCGGCAGTGACCAACAAGGCGTTGAACATCGAGATCCCCGACGAGCGCAAGCGCATGGTCGGCTATGGCTGCTATGCCGACGTGATCGACGCGCTCGACTATGCCGTCTCCCAGAACGAGTTCATCGCCGGCGATCGCTTCTCGGCGGCGGACGTCTATTTCGGCTCGCAGGTCGGCTGGGGCCTGATGTTCAAGACGATCGAACCGCGCCCGGCCCTCGCCGCCTATTGGCAGCGAATCGCCGGCCGTCCCGCCGCCATCCGCGCCCGCGAGATCGACGACAAGCTGGTCGCTGAGGCCAAGCAGGCGCAGTCCTCCCAATAATCGCCCGTTTTCTGCCCGGCAAAAACAACAGGCGCCATCGCCGGCCGAACTTCCCCCAGCCGGATCGCGGTGCTATAGCCCCGCCGATATTTCCCAATCAATGAGGCTTGTACGATGGCGAAGATCAAGGTGGCCAATCCGGTCGTCGATATGGACGGCGACGAGATGACCCGGATCATCTGGCAGCAGATCAAGGACAAGCTGATCTTCCCCTATCTCGACCTCCAGCTCGACTATTACGACCTCAGCATCGAGAACCGGGACAAGACCCGCGACAGGGTCACCGTCGAGGCAGCCGAGGCCACCAAGCGCCATGGCGTGGCCGTGAAATGCGCCACCATCACGCCGGACGAGGCCCGCGTGAAGGAGTTCAATCTCCAGGAGATGTGGAAGTCGCCCAACGGCACCATCCGCAACATCCTCGGCGGCGTGATCTTCCGCGAGCCCATCATCTGCCGCAACGTGCCGCGCCTGGTACCGGGCTGGACTCAGCCCATCGTCGTCGGCCGCCATGCCTTCGGCGACCAGTATCGCGCCACCGACTTCCGTTTCCCCGGCAAGGGTACGCTGACCATCAAATTCGTCGGCGAGGACGGCTCGGTGATCGAGAAGGAAGTCTTCAAGTCGCCGGGCGACGGCGTGGCGCTCGCCATGTACAATCTCGACGAATCGATCCGCGAGTTTGCGCGCGCCTCGTTCAATTACGGCCTGCAGCGCAATTTCCCGGTCTACCTGTCGACCAAGAACACCATTCTCAAGGTCTATGACGGGCGCTTCAAGGACATCTTCGCCGAAGTCTTCGCCAATGAATTCAAGGCCGAGTTCGACAAGCGCAAGCTGACCTATGAGCACCGCCTGATCGACGACATGGTCGCTTCCGCGCTGAAATGGTCGGGCGGCTATGTCTGGGCCTGCAAGAACTATGACGGCGACGTGCAGTCCGACATCGTGGCCCAGGGCTTCGGCTCGCTCGGGCTGATGACCTCCGTGCTGCTCAGCCCCGACGGCAAGACGGTGGAAGCCGAAGCTGCCCACGGCACGGTGACGCGCCACTACCGCGAACACCAGAAGGGCAAGGAGACCTCGACCAACTCCATCGCCTCGATCTTCGCCTGGACGCGGGGCCTTGCCCATCGCGCCAAGCTCGACGACAATGCCGAGCTCGCCAAATTCGCCGCCACGCTGGAGAAGGTCTGCGTCTCAACCGTCGAGACCGGCTTCATGACCAAGGACCTGGCCCTGCTGGTCGGTCCCGACCAGAGCTGGCTGTCGACCACCGGCTTCCTCGACAAGATCGACGAGAACCTCAAGAAGGCCATGGCCTGACGCTGGAGCGCGGGCTTCTCAGCGACAGGCTTGCGTGTCGCGATGCCCGCTCTTCCTCTACTTCATCCGCTGTCCCCCTGTTCCCAGATGCGGACAAGATGTCCGCGCTCCGAAAAGGTTCGCTCCATGTCCGTCATCGACGCCCGCATTGCCGAACTCGGCATCACCCTGCCCACCCCGGTCGCTCCTGTCGCCAACTATGTCGGCACGGTGCGCACCGGCAATCACCTCGTGATCTCCGGCCAGCTCTGCTTCAACAATGAGGGCAAGCTGGCCGCCACCGGCAAGCTCGGTACCGGCACGGTCACCGTCGAGGACGCCCGTGTCGCCGCCCGTTACTGCGCCATCAACATCCTGGCGCAGATCAAGGCTGCCGTCGGCTCGCTCGACAATGTGGTGCGCGTGGTCCGCCTCGGCGGCTTCATTGCCGCAGCGCCGGAATTCACCACCCATCCGATGGTGATGAACGGCGCCTCCGACCTGATGGTCGAGGTCTTCGGCGACAAGGGACGCCATGCCCGTTCCACCGTGGGCGTGCCCTCCCTTCCCCTCGATGCCACCGTCGAGGTCGAGGCGCTGATCGAAGTGGCCTGAGGTCGTGCATAGGGGGCGCGGCAACGGAACTCGGGCCGCGCCTCTTGCATTCGACGCGAATAGGCCCAGATTCCCCGGACAGGTATCCGTTGAGGGAATGCAAGCTTGAGCGACCAGGGCTTTACGATCAAGGCAGCTTCCTCGATCGAGGCCATCGGCCGCCAGGCCTGGGATCGCTGCGCCAATCCGCTCGTCGCCGCGCCCCAGGATTGCCCTTCCGGGCGCCGCCCGGGCGCCGAGGATGAAGCAGCCGCTCCCGATCCCTCGGCCGAGCACTTCAATCCCTTCATTTCCTACGATTTCCTGCATGCTCTCGAGGCGAGCGGCTGTGTCGGGGGACGTTCCGGCTGGACGCCCCTCCATCTGTTCGTCACCCATGACGACCGGGTCGCCGGCGTCATGCCCGCCTATGGCAAGAGCCACAGCCAGGGCGAGTATGTATTCGATTGGGGCTGGGCCGATGCCTATGAGCGGGCTGGCGGGCAATATTACCCCAAGCTCCAGGTGAGCATCCCCTTCACGCCGGCGACGGGCCGGCGTTTCCTGGTGGCGCCGGGCGAGGATCCGACCCTCGTTTCATCCGCCCTGGTGAGGGGTGCCAAGGCTGCCCTGTCATCCATCGGCGGCTCCTCGATCCACGCCACCTTCATCGGCCATGACGACTGGCAGTGGCTCGGTGGCCAGGGCTTCCTGCAGCGCACCGACCAGCAGTTTCACTGGCTCAACGAAGGCTATGGCGATTTCGAGGCCTTTCTGGCTTCCCTCGCCTCCCGCAAGCGCAAGACCATCAAGCGCGAGCGCCGCGATGCGCTCGCGAACGGCATCACCATCGAGAGGCTGACCGGGGCCGATATCACCAAGGAGGCCTGGGACGCCTTCTACGCCTTCTACATGGATACAGGCTCGCGCAAATGGGGCCGCCCCTACCTCAATCGCAAATTCTACGCCCTCATCGGCGAAACCATGGCCGAGCATGTCCTGCTGGTGATGGCGCGGCGTGAGGGCCGCTACATCGCCGGGGCCATCAACTTCATCGGCTCCGATACGCTTTACGGCCGGAACTGGGGCTGCATCGAGGACCACCCCTTCCTGCATTTCGAGGTGTGCTATCATCAGGCCATCGAGTTTGCCATCGAACGCCGCCTCCGGCGCGTGGAAGCCGGAGCCCAGGGCGAACACAAGCTGGCACGTGGCTACCGGCCCGTGACAACCTATTCCGCCCACTATATTGCCGATCCTGGTTTTCGCCGGGCGGTCGACGACTATCTCGCGCATGAGCGCGCCGAGGTCGCGGCCCACCATGAAGCTCTCGACGAGGCAACGCCCTTCAGGAAAGGATAGCGGGTATGACCGCTTATGATCCCGACAACATCTTCGCCAAGCTGCTGCGTGGGGAAATTCCCAACCACACGCTCTACGAGGACGATCGTACCCTCGCCTTCCTCGACATCATGCCGATCGTCGACGGCCATAGCCTGGTGATCCCCAAGAAGCCCGCCCGCAACATCTTCGACGTGGAGCCGGAGGAACTGGCCTACCTCGCCCAGATCGCCCAGAAGGTCTCCCTGGCCGCCTGCAAAGCCTTCGGCGCGGACGGCCATACGCTGCGCCTGCATTCGGAAGTCTCGGGCGGGCAGGAAGTGCCGCATATCCATTTCCACATCCTGCCGATGAAGACGGGCGTTCCCGTCCGCCCCCGCGCCATGGCGGATCACGCCATCCTGGCCCAGCACGCCGCCAAGATCCGCGCCCTGCTGTAAAGCTTGGAGCGCGGACTTCTCAGCGACAGGAAACATGTCGCGATATCCGCTTCTTCTTTGCGGTCTGCCTCATGCAAGAGCGGACTGGAAGTCCGCGCTCCGACACCGCGACCACTCGACGAAACTTGCCTCGGCAAAATTTCTTGGCGCTTGATTCGCCTTGGCAAGTTTTTCTTCACCATCACGCGCAATAGTGATTCTCACTGAGGTCGCGTTGAGTTGGAGTTCGTCATGTTGGTCGCAAGTGCTGTCGATATCACTGTCGGCTGGCTTTGGCACACTGCCTACCGGGCCCGCCACCACTGGAAACTGAAGCGCGAAGGCGCCCTGGTCGCCGCCGGTTTCGTCGCTTTCGTCGGCGCCATCGACACGGCCCGCTCGATCCACGCGGCACCGGCTGCGCCTGCCGAGGTCGCGGCGGTGGCAGCCCCGGCCCCCGTGACGACGCCGGTCATTGCCAATCTTGCTCCAGCACCGGCTGCACCTGCCCCTGTAACCCCTGCCGATGCCAATTCGATGCAGGCGGCGGCCAATCCCACCCTCGCGCCGCAGTTCCCGATCATCCAGGATCAGACCGGGTCGATCGACCAGGCCGATCCGATCGAGACCATCCTGCCGATGGATCCGGAAGCCCAGCGCGACGATCCCATCGCACGCAAGATCAACGAGCGTTTCGGCGATGCCACGGAAGCCCCTGTGGTCAAGAAGCCCAAGCCCCGCCCGGTCAAGACCGCCGAAGCCAAGCCCGCCAAGCCTCCGGTCAAGCCCGCCAAGAAGAAGGCCGAGACCGTGGCCGAATAAGGCCGGCTCATCATCATGCAGAAGTAAGGCGGGCCAATGCCCGCCTTTTTGTTTTCCGTGTCTTGTCGGAGCCAACTGCATTCAGAGCTGAGCGCTTATTTTCTAACTCATTGTTTTCACTTAATTTTGTCATTTCGAATGTCTCCACCAAATCGCAGGCTGCCATTGCTTCGCCACCGCTGAATTGACGTAAGGGAATAATCGTCGTCCCGGCTGCTCGAGCATGCAATCCTGCCGTCTGATCATCGCCAAAAGCGCCTATCAAGCAGCAAACCGGCGAGAAAGCCCTGAAAATCAAGCGAAAACGGTGGCTTTGGCCGGCAAAACCATTGACATTTCCTCGCCTAACTCTATGGTCGCGCCGTCCGGGCCCCACCCGATAGGGCCCTGTTTGTTCGTGCGGCGATGCGAGCCGCCCTCCGCCGTCCGATCGGGGCGGCCTCTGTTGGTTCGACATTTCCGCAATGAGCTTCGCTGAACTCGGTCTCTCTTCAAAGGTCCTCGCCGCCGTGGAAGCGGCCGGATACGCCAATCCTACGCCCATCCAGGCCCAGGCCATTCCTCACGTGCTGCAACGCCGTGACGTGCTCGGCATCGCCCAGACGGGCACGGGCAAGACGGCAGCCTTCACGCTGCCCATGCTGACGCTGCTGGAAAAGGGGCGAGCCCGCGCCCGCATGCCGCGCACGCTGATCCTGGAGCCGACCCGTGAATTGGCGGCCCAGGTCCAGGAGAATTTCGACCGCTATGGCAGCAAGAGCGGCCTGTCGGTCGCCCTCCTGATCGGCGGCGTCTCCTTCGGCGACCAGGATGCCAAGATCACGCGCGGCGTCGACGTGCTGATCGCCACGCCCGGCCGCCTGCTCGATCACGTCGAGCGCGGCAAGCTGCTGCTCACCGGCGTGGAGCTGCTCGTCATCGACGAAGCCGACCGCATGCTCGACATGGGCTTCATTCCCGACATCGAGCGCATCTGCAAGCTGGTGCCCTTCACCCGGCAGACCCTGTTCTTCACCGCGACGATGCCGGCCGAGATCAAGCGCATCACCGACCAGTTCCTGCACAATCCGGTGCAGGTGGAGGTCGCCCGGCCTGCCACCGCCGCCGCCACCATCACCCAGGCACTGGTGCACACCAAGTCGCCCCCCGCCGAAAAGCGCGTGACCCTGCGCCGCCTGATCCGGTCGGCGGAGAACCTCAAGAACGCCATCGTCTTCTGCAATCGCAAGTCGGAAGTCGCCATCCTGCATCGCTCGTTGGTGCGCCATGGCTTCGGCGCCGTCGCGCTGCATGGCGACATGGACCAGCGCGCCCGCATGGCCGCGCTCGACAGCTTCCGCAATGGCGAGATGCCGATCCTGGTGGCTTCGGACGTCGCCGCACGCGGTCTCGACATTCCCGACGTCAGCCATGTCTTCAATTTCGACGTGCCGGTCCACGCCGACGACTATGTCCACCGCATCGGCCGCACCGGCCGCGCCGGCCGTTCGGGCTGGGCGTTCACGCTGGTTAGCTCCGCCGATGGCAAGCATGTCTCCGCCATCGAGACCCTTACGGGCAACAAGATCCCCTTCACCGGCGATCCGCCGCCGATCGAGGGCGACGACGAGGAAGAAATCCACGCCAAGCCGCGGCGTGGGCGCCGTGAGCGCGGCGGCAAGGCCGAGGAACCGCGCCAGCACGGCAAGGGCCGCGAGGCCAAGCCCCCACGCGAGCGCGACGAGGCTCCCAAGGCTCCGCGCCACGAACCGCAGCCGACCTCCGAGCAGCGCCGTCCGCAATCCTCCAGGCCGCATCGGCGCGACGAGGACGATGGTCCGGTGGTGATCGGCATGGGCGATCACGTGCCGTCCTTCCTGCTCACGCCGATCCGGCGCAAGAGCAACGGCTAAGCCGGGAACTCCCTAGCAAAACGAACGAAGCGAGCTTGCCTCCTCCCCTTGCGGGAGAAGGAAGTCGCGCTTCAAACCTGCTCCAATTCCACCAGCGTGCCCGAGAAATCCTTCGGATGCAGGAACAGGACCGGCTTGCCGTGGGCGCCGATCTTGGGCTGGCCATCGCCCAGCACCCGCGCGCCCGCCTGTTTCAGCTGGTCCCGCGTGGCGAGGATGTCGTCGACCTCGTAGCAGATGTGATGCATGCCCCCATCTGGGTTCTTCTCGAGAAACCGCGCGATCGGCGAGGCCTCGCCCAGGGGCGCCAGGAGTTCGATCTTGGTGTTGGGCAATTCGATGAAGACGACGGTGACGCCATGCTCGGGCAACGCCTGGGGCTGCGAGACATGCGCGCCGAGCGTATCGCGATAGACGGCGGTCGCGGCACCGAGGTCGCGCACCGCGATGGCGACGTGATTGAGGCGACCGATCATGCGCTTGCCCGCTTCTGGCCCGGCACGGCAAGAATGCCGCCGGTGAGCGCCTTGCGGACGCCGGTGCTGGAGGGAAAGGTCAAGGGCAATTCCTTCAGGGATCGAACCGCGAGATAGGCAAAGGCCTGTGCCTCCATCATCGACGCCGACCAGCCGAACTCGTCGGCCGTTCGCACGGGCACACCGGTCTCGGCGCGCAGGAAGTTGAGGATTGCCGGATTGCGGGCGCCGCCGCCGCAGACGATCCACAATTTCGGCTCGGCGGGCAGCCATTGCCGTGCCGCCGCCGCGCTGCGGGCCGTGAAGGCGGCCAGCGTCGCCACCGCATCGGGCGTGGCCAGGCTCATAACCGCCTCGCGGGAAAAGGCGTTGCGGTCGAGCGATTTGGGCGGTGCTTCACCGAAATAGGGATGTGCCATCAACTGGCCGAGCACGGTCTCGTCGACCTTTCCGGCCAGGGCCTGCCGCCCGTCCTGATCGAGGGCGATGCCGGTTCGCTCCATCATCAGATCGTCGATCAGCGCGTTGGCAGGACCGGTGTCGAAGGCAATGGGATCGCGCCCCGTTGCAACATAGCTGACATTGCCGACACCGCCGAGATTGAGCACGGCGACGGGACCAGCGAGCTTGGCGGCCTGCACCAGGGCCTGATGGTAGACCGGCACCAGCGGCGCACCCTGCCCGCCCTCGGCGACGTCTGCGGCCCGCATGTCATAGACGGTCTGGATGCCGAGGCTGTCGGCGAGCGCCTGGCCGTCGCCGAGCTGCACGGTCAGCCGCTCTTGCGGGCGGTGCAGCACCGTCTGACCATGGAAGCCGATGACATCGATATCATCGGGGCTGAGATCATGGGCCTTGAGGAAATCGGAGACGACGTCGGCATGCTTGCGGGTGATCAGCTGCTCGGCCGCCACCAGGGCGCCGGGACGCTCGTTGCGGCGTTTCATCGCCACTGCATCGGCCAGGGCTTGTCGCAGCAGGCTGCGTTCATCCTCGCTATAGGCGAGCTCGACTGTCGGTCCCATCTCGACGGCACCCTCGCCGTCGGTCTCGATCAGGGCGGCATCGATGCCGTCCATCGAGGTTCCGGACATCAGCCCGAGTGCCGTCATCATCGTCTTCATGCGCAAATCACCCGATTTCGCGGTCACCCTGTACCAAAGCGCCGACAAACCTGTTAGAGGGCGCTTAAAGCGTTTTGTGAACTGGCGGACACGCCAAGAATCGCAAAGACGCATCGAACCAAAGAGCTAGAGCAAACGGACGTTCCGTCCAAACGCGCTTTGCTCTAGACACCTATAAGCCGTTTGAAAGCGTTTGCCATGACCGCGTTAAAATCCGATTTCCTGCGCACCCTTACCGAGCGCGGCTTCATCCACCAGGTGTCGGATCTGGAAGGCCTCGACCAGAAGGCTGCCAGCGAGCGCCTGACCGCCTATGTCGGCGTCGACCTGACGGCAAGTTCGCTGCATATCGGCCATCTCGTGCCGATCATGATGCTGCATTGGCTGCAGAAAACCGGGCACCGCCCCATCACCCTGATGGGCGGCGGCACCACCCGCGTCGGCGACCCGTCCGGCCGCGACGAAACCCGCCGCATCCTGCCGCTCGAGCAGATCGAGGAGAACAAGAACAGCATCCTCAAGGTCTATGACAAGTTCATCGACTATTCCGACGAGCGGGCCATCCTGGTCGACAACGCCGAATGGCTGACCAAGCTCAACTATATCGAGATGCTGCGCGACATCGGCCGCCACTTCTCGGTCAATCGCATGATGTCCTTCGATTCGGTGAAACTCAGGCTCGACCGCGAGCAGGAACTTTCCTTCATCGAATTCAATTACATGATCCTGCAAGCCTATGATTTCGTGGAGCTTTCCAGGCGCTACGGCTGTGCACTGCAGATGGGCGGCTCCGACCAGTGGGGCAACATCATCAACGGCATCGATCTCGGCCGCCGCATGGGCACGCCCCAGCTCTACGCCCTCACCTGCCCGCTGCTGACCACGGCCTCGGGCGCCAAGATGGGCAAGACGGCCGCCGGCGCGGTCTGGCTCAACGAGGACATGCTCTCGGCCTATGACTACTGGCAGTACTGGCGCAACACGGAGGACGCCGATGTCGAGCGCTTCCTCAAGCTGTTCACCACCCTGCCGCTCGACGAGATCGCCCGTCTTGCCGCCCTCGGCGGCTCGGAGATCAACGAGGCCAAGAAGCGCCTGGCCACCGAGGCGACCGCCCTCGTCCATGGCCGCGACAAGGCCGACGCGGCCGAGGAGACCGCGCGCAAGACCTTCGAGGAAGGCACGCTGGCTGGCGACCTGCCGAGCTTCGAACTGGCGGGCCTAGCCGAGGGCGTCGGTGTCCTCAACGCTTTCGTGCAGGCGGGCCTGGTTCCATCGACCAGCGAGGCGCGCCGCCAGATCGCCAGCGGCGGCCTCAGGGTCAACGACGCGGCGATCAGCGATCCCAAGGCCGTGCTTACCAAGGCCGACGTCACCGCCGATGGCGTGATCAAGCTGTCGCTCGGCAAGAAGAAGCACGTGCTGGCAAGGCCGATATGATCTCGGAGCGCGGACATCCTGTCCGCTCTTTCGTTCGGCAAACACCGTGCATGCTAAAAAGGAAGAGCGGACAGGATGTCCGCGCTCCAGCAGGATTTACTCGCCCTTCCGCTGCGCCTGTAGCGAGGCCTGATAGGCCTTGGCCTGCTTGCGGTAATAGATGACGCCGAAGGGAATGGTCGCCAGATAAGCGACGGTAAGCGAGGTCAGCGACTCCCAGGGATAGAGCGCCAGCAGCATCACCACCACCACGGCCACCACGAAGATCGGCAGCACCCATTCGCGCGGAATGCGGTTGCCCAGCTTCTTGCCCGAGAAGGTGGGGATGGTGGAGATCATCAGGAAGGCGATGAGCAGCACATAGGCGAGCTCATATTTGGCATGGCTCGGCTCATGGGTGAGGCCGAGGAAATCGAGATAGATCGGCAACAGCACCGTGCAGGCCCCGGCCGGCGCAGGCATGCCGGTAAAAAAGTTCGCCTGGAAGGCCGGCCGGTTGGGATCGCCGCTGGTCACGTTGAAGCGGGCGAGACGCAGCACCATGCAAATGGCGAAGACCAGCGAGCCGATCCAGCCGATCGATCGCAGATCGTGCAATCCCCAGAAATAAAGGACGATGCCGGGAACCACGCCGAAATTTACGAAATCGGCAAGCGAATCGAGTTCCGCCCCGAATTTCGAGGTGCCCTTGAGATAGCGCGCCACGCGTCCGTCGACACCGTCCAGCAGCGCCGCGACCACGATGCAGCCGATGGCGAGGTCGAGCTTGTTCTCGATGGCCAGGCGAATGGCCGTCATGCCCGCGCAAAGCGCGAGCAGCGTGATCATGTTGGGGATCAGCACGCGCAGCGGAATGGCACGCCGCCTCGGGCCCTCCGGATCCGGACTTCCTGGCTGGAAAGGCGGGAAGAGCGGGTCCATGGTCAGCCGACGCGATGGGTCAGATTCGGCATCGCCGCATTGGCATCCGCCAGGATCGTTTCTCCGGCCACCATCTTCTGGCCGATGCCGACCAGGGGGCGCACCCCTTCCGGCAGATAGACGTCGACACGCGAACCGAAGCGGATCATGCCCAGGCGCTGGCCGACGGCGACATGCTCGTTCTCATTGGTCCAGCAGACGATGCGCCGCGCCACAAGGCCGGCGATCTGCACCACGCCGTAGCGGGTGGCACCGGTATCGATGATGAAGCCGTTGCGCTCATTGTCCTCGCTGGCCTTGTCGAGATCGGCATTGAGGAACTTGCCCGGCTTGTAGGCGATCTTGGTGATCGTTCCCGTCACCGGGCTACGGTTCACATGGCAATCGAAGACGTTCATGAAGATGGAAACGCGCAGCAGGGACTGGCTGGCCAGCCCCAGTTCGGGCGGCGGCAGCACGTTGGCGATCTGGCTGACCACGCCGTCGGCAGGCGAGACCACCAGCCCCTCGCGCACCGGCGTCACCCGCTGTGGATCGCGGAAGAAGTAGGCGACCCAGGCCGTGATGATCAAAAGTGGCCAGAACAGAACCTTGATCCATCCCAGCGCAATCAGCGTGGCTACGCCCGCGATCGCCAGGAAAGGGTAGCCTTCGCGGTTGATCGGCACCAGGACTTTGCGGATGGAGGCGGCAAGCGACATAGGCAGGGTTCCAGTTTAGGCCCTGCCTATCGCATGCAGCGGATAAAGACCAGAGCATGTCGTTATCGACAAGAGTGGCTGCCCGCACCTTGTGCAAACTGAAATGGCTGATACAGTTCTGGGCAGCCGAACGTCAGAAGAGGTCGCTTTATGCCAGAGGACGCCCCACAAGCGGGAGCGAGCCGGACACCCGTTGTTCAACTCGACAATATTCACAAGAGTTTCGGCCTCCTGGAAGTCCTCAAAGGCGTTTCCCTTACGGCCCATGAAGGCGATGTCATCGCCCTGATCGGAGCGTCGGGCTCGGGCAAGAGCACGATGCTGCGCTGCACGAATCTGCTCGAGGTTCCCAATTCCGGCCGCATCCTGATCGGGAACGAGGAGATTCGCCTGAAGCCGGACGGCCATGGCGCCATGTCGGTCGCCGATCAGAAGCAGCTCCAGCGCATTCGCAGCCGCCTGGGCATGGTGTTCCAGAGCTTCAACCTGTGGGCGCACCGCACGGTGCTCGAAAACGTCATCGAAGCACCGGTGCATGTTCTCGGCGAAAGCAAGGCCGAGGCGATCGCCCATGCCGAGCAATTGCTGCACAAGGTCGGCCTCTACGCCAAGAAGGACGTCTATCCCGCCTTTCTCTCCGGCGGCCAGCAGCAGCGCGCAGCGATCGCTCGCGCCCTTGCCATCCGACCCAAGGTGATGCTGTTCGACGAACCGACCTCGGCGCTCGACCCGGAATTGGTCGGCGAGGTGCTCAAGGTCATCCGCGATCTCGCCGCAGAGGGCCGCACCATGCTGCTGGTGACCCATGAAATGGCCTTCGCCCGCGATGTCGCCAACCATGTGATGTATCTCTACAACGGCAATGTCGAGGAGGAGGGTCCACCCCAGAAGGTGTTCGGCAACCCCAACAGCGAGCGTTGCCGTCAATTCGTCACGCCGCGCCAGCACTAGGGCGGCCTGCGAGGCAAGCGTTTCCGCTTGACGGAAAAGTTCGGGGGGCAGGAGGGCACCAGAACTCGCGCATCAGGTACGACAATCCAAGAAAATCTAGAAAAAACAGCTATCTATCAGGGGACCAAAATGAAACACTTCAGCGCCAAACTCCTTATGGCGACCGCTTTCTTTTGCGGCGTGGCCTTCGCCTCGGCCCAGGCCGATACCATCAAGGTCAGCGTCGCGGCCGAGCCCTACCCGCCCTTCGCTTCAAAGGACGCCTCCGGCCAGTGGGTCGGCTTCGAGGTCGATCTGGCCAAGGCCGTCTGCAAGGCCGCCAAGCTCGATTGCGAGATCGTCGCCACGGCCTGGGACGGCATCATCCCCGCCCTGATCGCCAAGAAGATCGACGTGATCTGGGCTTCCATGACAATCACGCCGGAGCGCTCCGCCCAGATCGGCTTCACCATCCGCTACTACAACACGCCCCCCGAATTCATCGGCAACAAGGCCGACAAGTTCGACTTCACGCCGGAGGGCATGAAGGGCAAGTCGATCGGCGTGCAGACCAGCACCATCCACGCCCAATATGTCCAGAAGACCTACCCCGACGCCGACATCAAGAGCTATGGCACGCAGGACGCCGCCAATGCCGACCTCGCGGCCGGCCGTCTTGACCTGGTGATGGCCGACGCCGCCGCACTCGACGACTTCCTGGCCGGCAAGGACGGCCAATGCTGCGAGATGAAGCAGTTCCCCAAGGATCCTGTGTTCGAAGCCGGTGTCGGTGGTGGCCTCCGCAAGGAGGATACCGATCTGAAGGCCAAGCTCGATGCCGGCATCAAGGCGGTCTATGCCGATGGCGAATTCGACACGATCCAGAAGAAATACTTCAAGTACGACGTCGGCACGCCGCCGAAGTGAGATAGGCAGTCCGGTTCGCTCCTGCTGAACTGAACCGGGCTTTCTCCAGCCGGCCTGAGAATTCGGGCCGGCGCCTTTTCTTCCTGCGGGGTCGGGCGTGGAAGCTTTCTGGAATCTCCTGATGTCCGGATGGGGCGTATCGTTGCTCCAGGGCCTGGTCATCACCATCGAAATCTCGGTCGGCGGTTATCTGACCGGCCTTGTCATCGGCGGCCTGGTCGCCTGGGCCAAATTGCGCGGGCCGCGCTGGCTGGTCGCGCTCGCCAATGGCTATTCCACCATCTGCCGTGCCGTGCCCGAGGTGCTGCTGATCCTGATCCTCTATTATGCCGGTCAGCAGGGGCTCAATGCCCTAATGGCCTGGCTCGGCTACGGCACGCTGGGAATCGGCGGCTTCTTCGCCGCCATCACCGTGCTCGGCGTGGTCAATGGCGCCTATACCTCGGAGATCCTGCGCGGCGCCGTACTTGCCTTGCCGAAGGGGCAGATCGAGGCGGCCCGCGCCTATGGCATGCATGGCTTCGGCCTGTTCCGGCGCGTCATCCTGCCCTTGATGATTCCCTTCGCTTTTGCCGGCCTGACCAATCTCTGGATGACCATGCTGAAGGATTCGGCCCTGATTTTCGTGGTCGGCTACAACGAGCTCACCTTCACGGCCGTGCAGGCGGCGGCCTCGACGCGCATGTATTTCCCCTTCCTGCTGCTCTGCGGCGCGATCTATTACGCGCTGACGCAATTCTCCAACATCTTCATCAAAATGTTCGAGCGTCACATCCGGCGCTGGACTCCCAAGCTGGGGTGACCATGTCCGCGGATCTGGCAAGCTGGTTTTTCGAGAATTTCGGCTGGATCGGCAAATATTGGCCGGCCATCCTCAGCGGTTTCTTCACCACGCTGAAACTGCTGTTCTTCTCGCTGCTCTTCGGTTTTCCCCTGGCGGTGCTGGTGGGCTTCGGCCGGGTTTCCAAGAACAAGCTGATCTATGCCATCGCCTCCAGCTTCGTGTCGGTCATCCGCGGCACGCCCCTGCTTGTGCAGATGTTCGTCTATTACCAGGGCCTGGGCTCGCTCTTTCCCGCCATCCCCGGCATCCGGCAATCCTTCATCTGGCCGGTCCTGAAGGACGGCTATTATTACGTCATCTTCGCCCTGGTGCTGAGCGTGGGCGGCTATGTCGGAGAAGTCGTACGCGGCGCGCTGCTGTCGGTCCCGCGCGGCGAACTGGAAGCGGCGCGGGCCTATGGCTTTCGTGGTTTTGCGCTGGTGCGTCGCATCTGGCTGCCCCGCGCCATGCAGGCGATGATGCCGACCTTTGCCGGCGAGACCGTGCTCTGCCTGAAATCGACCGCCCTCGCCTATCTGGTCAGCGTCCAGGATCTCCTGGGCCAGATCAACATCATCCGCTCGCGCGAGGCGATCACCTATACGCCTTTGCTGGTGGTGGCGATCGGCTACCTCATCACCACGCTGGTGATCGAAGCCATCTACCGGCGCCTGGAGGCCGGTTTCGCCAAGACGGTGAAGCCGCACTGAGGCGGCGCATCACGGAGTGCCGGCCTCGCAGTTACGGCACTTGATGGCGCGAGGTCGACGACCTCCAGCCGACAGATGCAGCCTATCCAAGAGTGTCGACCAGAGGTCGACACTCCAAGCCACCCTTTTCGCGGGTGCCGGATTTCAGCCGTGCCAGCGTAGCGACATGCAGGACAGGCCCGCGTCGATCTTGGCGATCTGCGAAGTCGGCAGCCGGACGACGCTATAGCCCTCGGCTTCAAGCAGGGCCGCCGTACGCGGATAATCGATGCCGACGAAGACCCGGTCGTTCACCCTGAGCGCGTTGGCACCCGCCTCCTCGCCTTCCGGCGTCAGCAGCACCCGCATGCCCTCGAACACACCGGAGGCGGCGAGACGGGCGGTCGACAGCATGGTGGTGTCGTCGAGCAGCGAACAGTCGGACTTGAAATGCAGGACGCCTGGCGGCGTGGTGACGACGACGCCCTTGCGGCCGAGTTCGGCCAGCAGAGCAATCAGCTCCTCCGCCCCTTCCCGCGTGGTGCGGTCGGAGAGGCCGATCATCACCGCCTGGGGCGTCACCAGCACGTCGCCACCATCGACGAAACCGGGCCCCTGCAACGCCAGGACCTTCTTGAAGCGCGCGCGCAACACGGGCGTGATCTCCGCCGTCTCGCCGAAACGGCTCTGGGCGCCGACCCGCAGCAGGATCGCTCCCTCGGGAAACACCAGGGCCGGATCCTCCACGAACAGCGAATCCGGAAACGCCTCGAGGGCAGGCAGAACTTCGACGGCAACCCCTGCGGCCTGCAAGGCCTCGATGTAGAGACGATGCTCGGTCGTGACGCCCTCATGGGTCGGCGCACCACGATCCTCGGCCCGCAGGCCCTGGGTCACGCTCACCGGCGGCAGGCGCACGATGGCATTGTCGAAAGCATAGACGGGAAAGGCGCTCATGCTCGCTCCGATCGAAAGGGATTAAAGTCCGCCGGTATCACTCTTCCGGCGGACGGTATTGAATGACCTGGGTCCACAGCCCATAGGCAGCAACGGCCGCGAACATCAGGCCCCAGAACTGGTTGCCATTGTAGAGCTCGACCCCGGCCCAGGCCGCGGGCAGCACGCAGAGCAGCACCCGGACCCAGAGCGGCCTCATCCAGTTCGGCGTGTTGGGCTGGGCCATCGGCTCAGCCCTCGGCCAGCGCCGCGGCGATGGCATCGAGCGCACTCTGGGCCTTGGACCCATCGGGGCCGCCGGCCTGCGCCATGTCGGGCCGTCCGCCACCGCCCTTGCCGCCGAGCGCCTCGGAACCCTTGCGCACGAGATCGACGGCATTGAAGCTGTCGGTCAGGTCCGCCGTCACGCCGACGACGAGGCCGACACGGCCGTCCTCGGAGGTCGCCACGATGGCGACGACGCCCGAACCCACCTGCTTCTTGCCCTCGTCCGCCAGCGCCTTGAGGTCCTTCAGCTCGATACCGGTGACGGCCTTGGCCAGCAGCCTCGTCTTGCCGACCGTGCGGATCTCGCTGTCGCCCCCGCCGCCGCCCATGGCGAGCTTCTTGCGCGCCTCGGTCAGTTCGCGTTCGAGCTTGCGGTTCTCCTCGACCAGGGTGGCTAGGCGATCGCCCGCTTCCGCCACGGGCGTACGCAGCACGTCGGCCAGGCCCTGAAGCAGGCGGCTCTCATTGACCAAATGCTGGCGAGCCCCCTCCGCCGTCATCGCCTCGATGCGGCGCACGCCGGCCGCGACAGCGCCGTTGGAGACGATGCGGATCAGGCCGATATCACCGGTGCGCCGCACATGGGTACCGCCGCACAGTTCCACCGACCAAGCCTTGTTTGAAGAATCGGCCTTGTTCGAGCCGGGCTGGCGCTGGCCCATCGAGACGACACGAACCTCGTCGCCGTATTTCTCGCCGAACAGCGCGCGGGCACCGGAGGCGATCGCATCGTCCACGCTCATCAGATGCGTGGTGACCTCGCTGTTGTCGAGCACGATGGCATTGGCAAGGTCCTCGATCTCCTTGATCTCCTCGTCCGAGATCGGCTTGGGATGCGAGAAGTCGAAGCGCAGACGGTCGGGCGCCACCAGCGAGCCCTTCTGCGCGACGTGATCTCCCAGCGTCAGGCGCAGCGCCTCATGCAGCAGATGCGTGGCCGAGTGATTGGCCCGGATCGCGGAACGCCTGACATGGTCGACGACGAGTTCGAGCGGCTCCTGAACCTTGAGCGTGCCCTCCTCGACGGTGACGGCATGCACGAACAGATCGCCGAGCTTCTTCTGGGTGTCGGTCACCGCCACCTTCAAGCCCGTCGCCTGCACCGTGCCCGTATCGCCCTGCTGGCCGCCGGACTCGCCATAGAATGGCGTCTGGTTGAGGATCAGGAAGCCCTTGTCACCCTGCGCCAGTTGATCGACCGGCTTGCCGTCCTTGACCAGGGCCAACGCCACGCCTTCGGCGCTCTCCGTCTCATAGCCGAGGAATTCGGTGGCGCCGACCTGCTCGCGCAGGCCGAACCAGACGGTCTCGGTGGCCGCATCGCCCGATCCGGCCCAGGCGGCGCGCGCCTTGGCCTTCTGCTGCTGCATGGCGGCCTGATAGCCCTCGAGATCGACCGAAATGTTGCGGGCGCGCAGCGCATCCTGCGTGAGGTCGAGCGGGAAGCCATAGGTATCGTAGAGGGTGAAGGCGACATCGCCCGAGAAGACCTGGCCGTCGCCGAGCTTCAAGGTCTCGGCGTCGAGCAAGGCAAGGCCCCGCTCCAGCGTGCGCCGGAAACTGGTTTCCTCCAGGCGCAGGGTCTCGCTGATCAGGGCTTCGGCCCGCACGAGCTCGGGATAGGCGGCGCCCATCTCGCGCACCAGTGCCGGCACCAGCTTCCACATGACGGGTTCCTTGGCGCCGAGCAGGGAGATGTGGCGCATGGCGCGCCTCATGATGCGACGCAGCACATAGCCCCTGCCCTCGTTCGATGGCAGCACGCCGTCGGCGACCAGGAAGGAGGAAGCACGCAGATGGTCGGCAATGACGCGGTGGCTGGCCAGAGCCGGGCCCTCGGCCGGCACGCCGATCGCCTCGACCGACGCACGGATCAGGGCCTGGAAGAGATCGATGTCGTAATTGTTGTGCTTGTTCTGCAGCACGGTGGCGATGCGCTCGAGACCCATGCCGGTATCGATCGAGGGATGCGGCAGGTTGACACGCTCGCCGCCCACCAGTTCCTCGAACTGCATGAAGACGAGGTTCCAGATCTCGATGAAGCGGTCGCCATCCTCGTCCGGCGAGCCGGGCGGGCCACCCCAGATGTGGTCGCCGTGATCGTAGAAGATTTCCGAGCACGGACCGCAGGGGCCGGTATCGCCCATGCGCCAGAAATTGTCTGAGGTCGGGATGCGGATGATGCGGTCATCCGGCAGTCCGGCGATCTTCTTCCACAGCCGATGGGCCTCGTCATCCTCGGAGAACACCGTCACCAGGAGCTTGGACGCCGGCAGGCCGAAATCCTTGGTGATCAGGTTCCAGGCGAGTTCGATCGCGCGATCCTTGAAATAGTCGCCGAAGGAGAAGTTTCCGAGCATCTCGAAGAAGGTGTGATGCCGGGCCGTATAGCCGACATTGTCGAGATCATTGTGCTTGCCGCCGGCGCGTACGCATTTCTGCGAAGTCGCGGCGCGCGAATAGGGACGCTTCTCGATGCCGGTGAAGACGTTTTTGAACTGCACCATGCCGGCATTGGTGAACATCAGGGTCGGATCGTTGCGCGGCACCAGCGGCGAGGACGCCACGGCCTCGTGGCCGTTCCGCACGAAATAGTCGAGGAAGGTGGATCGGATCTCGTTGACGCCGCTCATGCCCAATTTGCCTATTTGGCCCAAGTGCCTGTTTGGCTGGTCCCTTCCTTACGGCCTGGCCAGCAATCATGGTGGTGGGGCGTTGTAGCGAGGCTGTTTCGGCCTGTCGAGGCGCTCATTCACGAAAAACCCGCCTGCCGGGCCTGACAGGCGGGTTTTTCAGGACCAAGCGGCAAGGATCGCTCCCCGAACCTGCGGGGGACGGCAGCCGCCTCAATCGTCCTCGGCGTCCGCCGGATCGATATTGTCGAGGATGCGTTCGGCGATCAGGCCGGCATTCTGGCGAATCTGGCCCTCGATCTTGTCGGCGACATCCGGATTGTCCTTGAGGAACTGCTTGGCGTTCTCCCGGCCCTGGCCGAGGCGCTGGCTCTCATAGCTGAACCAGGCACCGGACTTCTCGACCACGCCGGCCTTGACGCCGAGATCGATCAGTTCGCCCACCTTCGAGACGCCCTCGCCATACATGATGTCGAATTCGATCTGCTTGAAGGGCGGCGCCACCTTGTTCTTGACCACCTTCACGCGGGTCTGGTTGCCGACCACCTCTTCCCTGTCCTTGATCGCACCGATACGGCGGATGTCGAGGCGGACCGAGGCGTAGAATTTCAGGGCGTTGCCGCCCGTGGTGGTTTCCGGGCTGCCATACATCACGCCGATCTTCATGCGGATCTGGTTGATGAAGATGACCATCGAGTTGGAACGCCCGATCGAGGCCGTCAGCTTGCGCAGCGCCTGGCTCATCAGGCGGGCTTGCAGGCCTGGCTGCACATCACCCATCTCGCCTTCGATTTCGGCCTTGGGCGTCAGCGCCGCGACGGAGTCGATCACGATGACGTCGATCGCACCCGAGCGCACCAGCGTGTCGCAGATCTCGAGCGCCTGCTCGCCGGTGTCGGGCTGCGAGATCAGCAATTCATCGAGATTGACGCCGAGCTTGCGGGCATAGACCGGATCAAGCGCATGTTCGGCGTCGATGAACGCGCAGACACCGCCCCTTTTCTGGGCCTCGGCGACGCTATGCAGCGCCAGCGTGGTCTTGCCCGAGGATTCCGGCCCGTAGATCTCGATGACCCGGCCCTTGGGCAGGCCGCCGACACCGAGCGCGATGTCGAGACCAAGAGAACCGGTGGAGATCGCCTCCACCTCCATCGTCTTGGTACCCTTGCCGAGCCGCATGATCGAGCCCTTGCCGAAGGAGCGTTCGATCTGTGATAGGGCGGCGTCGAGCGCCTTCGTCTTGTCCATGGAGCTTCCTTCGACCAAGCGCAGCTGCGTCTGACTCATATGCCCGTTTCCCTATCAAGCACGAACGGATTCGTCATCCGGACCAATCAATTTCCAACACCGGGCTGCAATCTTGTCGCAATTCGAAGCCCCGTGGCGCTATGTACCCATTTTGTTCTCGTTAACGCAAGTTCTATTTTTGTTCTCAAATTTCTTATTTAACAAAGGCTGATCACCGGGCGGCTTGCGATAAATCATCATACCATTGCACCGATCAGGCTTGCGCCCCAAGGCCCTCCCCGTCCAAACTCCTCGCCGGCAGGATGCGCCGGCAACCCGATCGGCAAATGCGGGACAGGAAACGGGACGATTGCAATGACGAATGCGCAGGAAAGCGTCGGCTTCATCGGAGTCGGCTATATGGGCCATGGCATGGCCAAGAATATCGTGGAGAAGGGCTATGCGCTGACGGTGATGGGGCATCGCAACAGAGCGCCGGTGGAGGATCTCGTGGCGCGCGGCGCAAAGGAAGCCAAGACCCCGCGCGAGATCGGCGCCGCTTCCAGCATCGTCTTCCTGTGCGTCACCGGCTCGCGGCAGGTCGAAGCACTGATACGGGGTCCCGACGGGCTCAAGGCCGGCCTGAAGCCGGGCTCCGTCGTCGTCGACTGCTCGACTTCCGATCCGAACTCGACCCTGGCGCTCGCTGCCGAACTCGCCGAAGCCGGCATCGACTATGCCGATGCTCCGCTCGGCCGCACGCCAAAGGAGGCCTGGGAAGGCACGCTCGACACCATGATCGGCGCCAGCGACGCCCTGTTCGAGCGCCTCAAGCCGGTGATATCGACCTGGGCCGGACGCATCGTGCATATCGGCGGCACGGGTGACGGTCATCGCATGAAGCTGCTCAACAATTTCGTGTCGCTGGGCTATGCCGCCCTCTATGCTGAGGCCCTCGCCTTGTCGCAGAAGGTCGGTATCACGCCCAAGCGTTTCGACAGCGTCATTCGCGGCGGGCGCATGGATTGCGGCTTCTACCAGACCTTCTCGCGCTGGGTGCTGGAGGGTGACGAGAACGCCCACAAATTCACCATCGCCAATGCCTTCAAGGACCTGACCTATCTGGAGGCGATGGCGGATGCGGCCGGGCTGGTCAATCCGATCGGCAATGCGGTGAAGAACTCGTTCGGCGTGGCGATGGCCGCCGGCGGTGCGGAGCGCTACGTGCCGATGCTCACCGACTATATCGGCCGCCTGAACGGCACCGATCTCACCCCGGCCAACCAGAACTGACCGGACACCAGATGCGAAACGCCGCGCTCCTTCGTGAGCGCGGCGTTCATGTTTCCACCTGTATAAACCAGGTCAGAAGGTACGGCGTAAGCGCACGCCGGCACCGACGGCGTCAACCGTCTTGCTGTTCAGCCCTTCCGGGTCCTTGTTCTGGTACCAGACTTCGGCACCGGCGATGAAGCCCTTGACCACGGTGTAGTTCACCTGACCGCCAACGACATAGTAGTTGAAATTGTCGGTGATATTGGACGCGATGCGCGGTGCGTCGAAGTGCAGATAGCCGCCGAACAGGATGGCCTGCAGGTTCTTGGTCACGTTGAGACCGGCCTCGCCCTGCACGGCAAAGCCCTTGGCGCTATCGAGATCATGGATCGCGCCGTTGGTTATGTAGGCGTCCGTGCCTCCAAAGCCCAGGGTGGACGAGCCGTTCGGCTGGGAACCACCGACGCCGAGATATTTCACCGCTCCGTCCGCGTAACTCGCTTCGGCTGCGATATAGGCGCCCTCGAGAACCGGTAGGTTGACGTTGCCGCCAACACCGATCGAATAGCCATATTTCGTACTGTAGCCGGCCGTTGCGCTGCGATTCTGATGAAGGGCGCCCATCACCTGGAAACGGCCCCACCCGTTCTTGTTGTCGTCATAGCCGATGACGCCGACGATATCCGGCATCTGGGCACCGCCGACGCCACCGGCAACCGTGACGCCGTCGACCACGACATTGTTTCCGTAGACCGAGGCATTGGCACGGTGATCGCGGCCGTCTTCGATCGACAGGGTGGCGTAGGCCTTGTCGAACTGCGCCGTATAGCTGATCAGGTTGCGTCGGCCCTGCTCGCCGAAATAGGGCGCGAAGAACTCGGCCTGATAATTGGGGTCGTAGAAGGCATAGGGCGACCAGGCATAACCGGCCGTCAAGCCGCCGAACTGCAGATAGGCCTGGCGTACCTGGAAGGTGTCATGCGTAGCCGCACCCGCGTTCGACTCGGCCTGGAGTTCGAAGAAGGAGCGCAGCATGCCCCAATCGGTCTGGGTGCGCGCATCGAAGCGGATGCGGGCATTGGTCCGGAACTGCGTCTGGCTGATGTTGCGCTTGCCCGTGGCATTGCTGGGCGCTTGCGCGAACCAATAGTCGGCGCGGATCTGGCCGCTGATCTTCAGGCAGGTATCGGTACCCGGAATATAGAAGAAGCCCGGACCAAACGCCGTACATACCTTCACATATTCGACGGCCTCGCCCTTGCTCATCGGCAAGTCCGCGGCAGAAGCCGCAACAATGCTAAGAAATCCGGCACCAGCACCGAGTAAAATTGCACGAATAGACATGGAAATACCTCGATCTCATAAGTCGACCCTTTCAAAAGGGCCTCTCTCTTCGGCAAGCCGGCAAAGCAATATTGGGCATACCGAAGAGGCGCGGTCGTTGTGCACCGCGATATCGAAGCTTTCCTCCCAGGCGAGACATTACACAATGTTAAGGTGAGTCACCGTTCTGACACAAAAGGGCTTTGTCCATGACAGTTGCGAATTCGCAACAGCACGCAAGACGTGCATGAAAAAGGCCCCTCCCTTTTCAGGAAGAGGCCTCGCCGAAAAAGTGGGGATGAGCGAACTCAACCGAGGTTGAGTTCCTTGAAGAAGTCGTTGCCCTTGTCGTCGATGACGATGAAGGCCGGGAAGTCCTCGACCTCGATGCGCCAGACCGCCTCCATCCCGAGTTCGGGATATTCGAGCACCTCGACCTTCTTGATGCAGTCCTGGGCGAGGCGCGCGGCCGGGCCGCCGATCGAGCCGAGATAGAAGCCGCCATGCTTGGCGCAGGCCTCGCGGACCTGGGCGGAGCGGTTGCCCTTGGCCAGCATCACCATCGAGCCGCCAGCCGCCTGGAACTGGTCGACATAGCTATCCATCCGGCCCGCCGTGGTGGGGCCGAAGGAGCCGGAGGCATAGCCGGCCGGCGTCTTGGCCGGGCCGGCGTAATAGACCGGGTGGTTCTTGAGGTAGTCGGGCAGCCCTCCCCCCGCTTCCAGCCGTTCGCGCAGCTTGGAATGGGCGAGGTCACGGGCCACGATGATGGGCCCCGTCAGCGACACACGCGTCTTTACCGGATGGCGCGACAGGGTCTCCAGGATATTGGACATCGGCTGGTTGAGATCGATCTTCACCACCGCTCCGCCGAGCTTGCTCTCGTCGATCTCGGGCAGGAAGCGCGCCGGATTGTGCTCGAGTTCCTCCAGGAAGACGCCGTCCCGGGTGATCTTGCCCATGGCCTGGCGGTCGGCCGAGCAGGAAACCCCAAGGCCGATCGGCAGGCTGGCGCCGTGGCGCGGCAGGCGGATGACGCGAACGTCGTGGCAGAAATACTTGCCGCCGAACTGGGCGCCGACGCCGAGCGACTGGGTGAGCTTGTGCACTTCCTTCTCGAGTTCGAGGTCGCGGAAGGCATGGCCGAGTTCGGAGCCCTCGGTGGGCAGGCTGTCGAGATAGCGCGCCGAGGCCAGCTTCACCGCCTTCAGCGTGAGTTCGGCGGAGGTGCCGCCGATCACCACGGCCAGATGATAGGGCGGGCAGGCCGCGGTGCCGAGCGTGAGGATCTTTTCCTTCAGGAAGGCGATCAGGCGGTCCTTGGACAGGATCGAGGGCGTGGCCTGGTAGAGGAAGGTCTTGTTCGCCGAGCCGCCGCCCTTGGCGACGAAGAGGAACTTGTAGGCCTCCTCCCCTTCCGCGGAAATGTCGATCTGGGCCGGCAGATTGGTCTTGGTGTTCTTCTCCTCGAACATCGACAGCGGCGCCAGCTGCGAATAGCGCAGGTTCTTCTTCTCATAGGCATCGCGGATGCCCTGGGCGATGGCGCCTTCGTCCTCACCGTCCGTCCAGACCTTGCGGCCCTTCTTGGCCATCACGATCGCCGTGCCGGTATCCTGACACATGGGCAGCACGCCGCCGGCGGCGATATTGGCATTCTTGAGGAGGTCATAGGCGACGAAGCGGTCATTGTCGGTCGCCTCGGGGTCTTCGAGGATGTTGCGCAATTGCTGGAGATGGCCGGGGCGCAGCAGGTGATTGATGTCCATGAAGGCCTGCTCGGCCAAGAGCCTGAGCGCCTCGCCATCGACCTGCAGGATCTCGCTGCCGCCGAGCTTCTCGACCCGCACGCCCTCGCTGGTCAGCTTGCGATAGGGTGTCTCGTCCGCTCCCAGGGGAAACAGCGGCACATGGGGATAGCGTGAATTGGAAGCGGAATCGGCAGGCATGGAGAGGATCTCCGGATCAGAACAGGCCAAGGCGGTGCCGGGGCGCCGCCGGTTTGGCCCTGATGTAGTCGCTTTTCGCGCCGCTGCCTACGATCAATTGGAATCGTTCCATGCTGAAAGTGCCTCCGGGCGCACGGGCATCAGGGCGACATGTTTGCATGTCGCAATGCCCGTTCTTGGAAACGCGACATTGGTGGGAGGGCAAGAACGGGCAGGATGCCCGTGCACCCTGTGTAGTTAGACTGTGTCAGGATGGGTGCGGGCGAGAGACCGTGTGCA
>NZ_JBFNQD010000032.1:0-39779 GCF_040797145.1 Labrys neptuniae
ATATATGAGCCCTGTCGAGTTCGAGGAGAAAGCTATGTTAGCTTAACCTGGTGTCCGAAAAACCGGCAGCAGGCCAAAGGTCGCAGCTACCGTTGGGTCGCGCGCGACCTTGGCCTCAGCAAGAATACAGTGACCAGCATCGTCCAGCGCCATCGCTTTGAAGACCCTAAACTGTACAGTCCAGCATCCACTGAACCCCGTACCTATCCGTGAGCTTGCCATAGTAGCTCCCCCAAGGCTGCATCGCGAGTGGTGTCGTCACCTTGCCACCAGCCGCCAGCCTCGCAAACAGGTCATCCGTCCGACCACGATCATCCAGGATGAGAATATGGGCCGAGCCTCTCATCGGCTCTGCGTCGTGATTGTCCGAGGCGAAGAACAGAATTCCCGGCCCCTCGAAACGGGCATGCATCACCTTGCCTTTCATCTCCTCGCTGGCGAGAGGAATGCCGTGATCTCCGTGGCGCATCAACATCGTTACCCGACCAAGGCCGCATTCCGTATAGAAGGTGAGCGCAGCATCGCACTGCGTGGTGAAGAAGAGATAGTTAGCCAGTTGCATAGATCAATTCCTATTGCTGCCGGGCCTTCCGGCCCGGCTTTTCTGGGCGTCCAATGTGGTTACGCAGCCGACCCCGTGATGGCGCCGATAAGGTCGGCGCTATCATAGCTGCGGCCAGCAATCCCCCAAGCTCCCTCAGGTGCATAGACAATGTTCGACCAAATATATTCGCGTCGGAGCCGCCCGCCTGCGGCTCGTTCGACCACATCGGTTGCTTTCTCGATAAAGGTCCGCTTGGCTTCCGGCGTCGCCAGGGCGATCTCGGGCAGTTTCAGTTCGACGAACGCCGCCTCCGCTGGTTTCCCGGCCACAAGCACGTGCTCTTTGGGAAGGACATTGATCGAGCCGACAACGTTCGACGTCATGAACGCATTTCCATTGAGGCCGGAGACCTCGAGGACGGCCTCTGTCAGTCCTGCAAAGGCCTCCGCCTGCGCCGTAGGCGACAGCAGGCCTTCCGGGATGGTCAGTGTGATGGGCATGGTCTCTCCTTGTTTTAGACAAGTCCGAGTGCGATATGTACCGGACGCTCTCTATCAATAGAGAGTGAAAACTCTCTATGCAAGACAAAAAGAGCGCCTGCTCTTTATGAGGTTTATATGCGCTACAGCGCTGAACATAAGAAGCGTACCCAGGCGAAAGTCATCGCCGCTGCTGGGCAGGTGTTTCGTAAGGAAGGATATGGTGGCGCGGGCATCGACGCGCTGACAAAGGCAGCAGGAGTGACGAACGGCGCCTTCTACGGGCACTTTCGATCAAAGAGCGAGGCCTTCCGCGTCGCCGTCCTTGCCGGGCTAGAAGAGTTGCGTCTGGGAATATCAGCCCTCAAGGCCGAACATCCACAGGGCTGGCTGAAAAACTTCGTCAATTATTATTTGGGATACAAGCGGACATGCGATCTCGGTGAAAGCTGCACGTTGCCAAGCTTGTCGGCCGACGTCATGCGCACCGACAACGAAACCCGAAATGCCTATACCGAAGAACTCGAGCGCCTAATCACGGAAATCGCTGCGGGCCTCCCGGAAGGTGCGCAAACTGATCGTGAAGATACCTCGCGAGAAGATCGGGCTATTCTATTGCTCGCCATGCTTACCGGTGGTGTCACTCTCGCTCGGGCTGTATCGAATCCTGCGCTATCCGAGAAGATTGCCGGGCTTGTAACGGCGGAAGCGCTACGCGGGGGGAGACCGGAAGCGTAAGGCAGCAAGCCAAGGGGCCAACCTAGTCAAAAGCTTAAAGTGTCATTCCGCCCTCACCCGGAACTGCCCCCTAATAGAGGAACCGAGCGCAGGGATCGCCCTATCTTCAGTTTAGCCTTGGTATGCAAACCTAGTGGGCCGCACAAGACGCTCTACAACCTCACCATGAGCTGGAGCGGAGATTACCGATCAAGAACGTTTGGTAGAAGAATTGACGCGCCGTGGCGCTTCACGTTGCTTAGTTTTGTGTCAACGCATTGAGCAACAATCTGTGGAAGTGCTCAGGCTTTTCCATCTGCGGCGCATGCCCGAGCCCCGGAAACTCAACCAAGGTCGCGTGGGGAATTATCGCAGCGATCTTTTTGCCAAGTACATTGTAGTGCCCGATTTTCGACTTCACTTGGGGCGGCGCCACATCGCTCCCGATCGCGGTCGTATCAGCATCTCCGATCATCAGCACGGTCGGAACTACAAGGTTCTTAAACTCATACACCACTGGCTGAGTGAAAATCATATCGTAGATGAGGGCGGAATTCCACGCCACCAACTTGTTGCCGACCCCTTATTCAGGCCAGCGAGCATATCGACCCAGCGGTCAAATTCGGGTTTCCAACGCCCGGCGTAGTAAGTGTTACGCTCGTAGTTGCGGATGTCAGCGGCTGACAGCTTCAGTTCGCGAGCATACCATTGGTCCACGGTGCGATAGGGAACGCCCAATGCCTTCCAGTCTTCGAGGCCGATAGGGTTGACCAGAACCAGCTTCTCAACCCGCTTAGGATATAGAAGGGCATAGCGCGTGGCGAGCATGCCGCCAGTCGAATGAGCGATGAATGTCGCCCGCAGGACACCGATTTTGGCGAGCAAAGCCGCGGTGTTCGCTGCCAGTTGATGGAAGCTGTATTGATAGCTCTCCGGCTTTGTGGAGGTGCAGAAGCCAATCTGATCTGGCGCAACGACGCGATAGCCAGCCGAGGTAAGCGCCTTGATCGTGTCTTCCCACGTCGCAGCACAAAAGTTCTTGCCATGCAGAAGGACGGCGGTGCGGCCGTTCGGCGCTTCGGAAGGGAGCACCTCATTACATGGAAAACTCCAGTCCAGACTGAGCTAGTTTTGCGGGAGCACGTCAGGTCGTCACCAACATACCCAGCCTGCTGACGTCTCCATTGCGACCCGCAGCAACACGGCCGAGACCGCAGTTTGGCCGGATAGACATACAGATTGGCGGGACAGAGAAATCTCGTTCAGCAAACTCCAGTTTATTCAGGTGTTAATGCGGATCACTCGCGATTTGTCGACCGCATTTTACTGGAGGCTGGGTGACAAATGACTGATTTAAATAATTACAAACTGCGTACACGCTCAATATATTTGCTTGCTACGTTTCTTGCTTCAGGATGGGGCTGTGCCGCCGAGGCGCAAACGGCATCCGCTGAGACAAAGCCCGTTCAAACGAATGCCGAGGCGGACGTTATAGTCCTCGATCCTGTGGTGGTTACGGCTCGAAAAACTAACGAGAACCTTCAAAAGGTCCCCGAAAGCATCACCGTAGTTCCCCCGGAAAGTTTGACGGCTGCACCATTCGATCCAGGCGCTGCCATTGCCCGCAATTCGCCAAATGTGCAGTGGATCAACAGAGCCGCAGGTTCGCAGTTTTTCTCTATTCGCGGCGTGAGTTCGCTCGGAACGCCCGTCAATTTCTCAGATGGCACGGTCGCGTTCAATATCGACGGTGTGCCGAATACATTAATGAGTGCCTCCAACGTTCTCCTCGATGTCAGTCGAATAGAGGTTATGCGCGGCCCGCAGGGCACATTATGGGGCAGCAATGCACTCGGAGGCGCCATCAATGTCGTTACCAATCAGCCGGACGGGGTGCGTGATATCCATGTGACCAGCGAGATTGGCACAAACGGCTATCGCATGGGTGAGATGGTTCTGGGCGGCAATATTATCCCGGGCGCACTTGATGGTCGCATGGCCATACGTTTCGGTCACCAGGATGGCGACGTCCGCAGCTTGTTCACCGATAAGCTCGGCGAGCGCGATATCGCGGCATTTCGTGGCGGGCTGCACTTCACCGGAATCGACAATACGACTGTCACGCTTACCGGCAGCTACCTCCGGGATGAAGGCAACGCGCCGTTCTTCCTCCTACGCGATACGTCACGATTTCCAATTAGCGGAACCTTGTCTGAACCGAGTTCGCGGACCACCCAAGGTGGCGCTACGCTGACCGTGGAACGCGAATTCGACGCTTTCAGGGTCACCTCCGTCAGCGCCTATCAGCACAATGAGATGGACGGCAAGACCGACAATGCCGACAAGCTACTTTATGACAGACTCGGATTTCCGGCTTTCAGCTCGCGTGGTGATCTCAAGGATAAAGAGAACGTCTTCAGCCAGGAGTTGCGACTGAATTCGCTTGAAGGCTCTTCGATCCGGTGGGTCATGGGCGCCACTGTTACTCGCACCGAGGGGAGCCGTGCATGCATCGGCCAGCAATGCGCGCCTGCGCCCTACTTCGACACCATCACGATGAACACCGACCTCAACAGCACCAACCTCGGCGTGTTCGGTGACATCTCAATTCCGTTCGCAGAGCGATGGGAGTTTTCGATCGGCGGTCGATTGAGTCATGATGACATCGAGCTCAAGCGTACCAACTCAAGGAATATTGCCGACCTGACAGGCTCGAACTCGACCTCGCAAACTTATCCAACGGGCCGTATGGCGCTTTCTTACAAGTGGTCGGATCAGATTCGGACCTATCTCTCGCTGGCGCGCGGACATGCCACTCGTGTCTATCCACTGTTCGGTTACCCGGTGAAGGGCGTCGTAGCCGATCCATATCCAGCGGCGACAGGTTGGACATATGAGGCAGGCATGAAGGCAAGCCTGTTCGAGGACCGCCTCGAGCTCAATGCCAGCGTCTATCACAACGACATCAAGAATGGCGTCATGAGCTACCTCGATCCTGCGCTCGGGGCGTTCCGCACAACCTACCAAGATTACGCGACCAGTGGCTTCGAGCTTCAGGGCCGTATGCTCATCTCGAATGGGCTGACTCTGACGGGCGGCCTCGGCTACACTCACAGCGAGCTGGGAACCAATGGCGCCAACACCAATACTGTCGCCGGGAACGGCGTACCCAACACACCGAAATGGACCGCCACGGCAGGGCTGCAATACGATACCTCGGCCAGCGCCTTGAATCTGCCGGGTTCGTTGTCCTTTGGGGTGCAGTATCAGTTCACGGGGAGTCGTCCGGCGGATGTCGACCATTCATTCGATCTGAAGCCCTACCATATTGTGGATGCCCGGATCGGATGGAAGAACGATGCTGGCGATCTGGATCTTTATGCCTTCGGGCGAAATCTCCTCAACGACCGTTACGAGACGTTCGGCTCGGTCTATGGTGGCCTCGAAACCGTGGCTGTCGGACCAGGCCGAATCGTCGGGCTCGGGATGACAAAGAGCTTTTGATCGTGAACACGTCGAGTGTCGGGACAGCCGCCCTGCCGAAGCATTCGCTATTCGACGATCTTGGATGAAACCCAGCAGTTCCTATCGCTCGCCATGATTGCGAGGTGCAGGCCTAAGACGCTCCAACAGATAGCGGCTCGGCGGCTTGCCGACCATCTTTCGGAACATGGTCACGAAACTGCTGGCGCTTTCATAGCCGAGATCCATCGCGACGGCCTGGACTGTCTGGCCGGCGCTCAGATGCCGCAAGGCGAGAACAACATGCAGCTGCCGGCGCCAGCGGCCGAAACTCATGCCCACCTCTTCCGCCAGTATACGGCTCAAGCTGCGCTCGCTGAGCGCGATGCGGGAGGCCCACTCTGCGACCGTGGCGTGATCCGCAGGCGCCGCGATCAACATGTCGGTGAGCTTCTTCAGGCGCGAATCGCGAGGGATCGGGAGGCGGAGATCTTCGACCGGTGCCACGGCCAACTCATCGATGATAACGGACACGATTCGGCCATCCGGGCCATCGACGTCATAGCGCTCCGGAAGCTCGTTAGCCCGCATCAGCAGATGGCGGAAAAAGCTCGACACCGTGATCGTGCAGCATTCGCTCGGCAGGTTCGGAGCCTCAGAAGGATCAATGAAGAGGTTGATACACTCCACCTCGCCGGAGCCGAAAACGGTGTGGGGTAGCCCGCCGGGAATCCATACGGCGCATTGCGGCGGCACGATCCAGACAGCGTCCTCAACCTTGCAGTTGATGATGCCGCGGACCGTAAAGAGCAGTTGCGCTTTCTTATGCTGGTGTCTCGACGATTGCTCCAGGCTTTCGAGATTAGCGACGGCGTTGGCCGCTACGAGAACGCGCGGAATCTCGTCGACGTAGGAAAGCCAATCGCTACGGACATCTAGATACATCAAAGGCCTCGGCGGTTTCGATCTCGGCCGGATTAAAACATAAAATGGCAGAATTACGCAATGACGCCAAGAACCGAAAGACCTATTGTTTTCGTGCACGAGGGATATGCCGCGCCTACGACACGCTCATTTTCGAAAGGGGCGGCGCGCGACTGCCCTATCGACCAAATTCGGATAGGAGTGTCGACGTGATCGAAACGAAACCAGTTAAGCTCGCACTCGCGTGGCTTGTCCCAGCCGTCGGCGCCGCGATCTTCGTCACGATTCAGTGCTTCTCTTATCTGAACGGCTACGTCAGAAGCGGCGGGACAATGCAGGCCATTACGTTTGGCCCCGCCGCGTTGTGGGGGGTATCTATTTTTTACGGCGCCTGGGTGGTCCCGCCGTTGCTGGCACTCGCCGGGAGACGCACTGCCGACTGGGTCATGATTCTTCTCGGCGGAGTGCTTTTCTCTCTTAGCACGCTCGCTGGCATATTTGATGGTTTACGCGACGGCGGTCATCTCGTTGCCTTGGAACTGTTGGCCGTCACGCTTCCGGGCGCAACTGCGCTGACCATGTCGTGGCGGCACGTCCGCTCGAATTGAAAGCATCCAATCCCAGCAAGGAGACGATACATGCCTTTGGACAGCACGAACTTCCCGCTCGTCTGGATGAGTTTCGACAAAGGTCTCGATCACGACCACGACGAGGACTTCGAGGCGTTCGAGGCGAATCTGAAACGCGGCACGCCGTTCGTGATCTTGGCCGATTCCGCTCCGGCCGAAGACCACGAGCATAGCCAGGAAGAAAAGAAGCGCACGTCGCTGTGGATGAAGAAGCACAAGGTAGAGCTACGTGCGCTCGTGCTGGCGATGATCGTAATCGAGCCTAACGCTGCCAAGCGTCTGGCGTTCAAGGCGTTCGGTGTAGCCTTCGCCAAGTTCTGGGGCTATCCGATGAAGCTTGCCTCGTCACGTGAGGAGGCCATGGTGATTGCTGCGGACCTATTATGGGGAGCTGGCCCGGCCAGGGCGTTGTCACATTAAGTGTCGGCGGACGCCATAAGCTCGTCATCGTCGCAATTGCACGAAAGCTGGTCACAATCGCAAACGCCATCCTTAAAGCGGCCACTCCATGGCGCTCAAACCCAGCTACCTAGACACAGTTGCTAGCCCGCGCGAGCCCAACTCCGACCTAGCGTCTGGTTGGTTCAAGATCGAGAAACGTCAAGGTTCCGTAGCCAGTTTGATCGAAGCCGCCGCCGTTCGGCCCATAGTCGCCCCCGCCACATTCCGTTCCGCTGCGTAGCGTGATCGCGGCGATCTTGGGTGCGGCGAGATGACGGCGTTCGACATAATGCCCCTAGATCAGCGTCCAGACCGGCCTGACCTATCCGCGTCCAGCCGGCGAAATCACCGATTGCGTGGCCAAGCTATCGTGGAAGGTCGTGTAGGGAACAGCTCATTGACATGATCGTAATATGCGGCGGCGCGCCACCGGGATGAATCTGGGCCCATCGCTCCCCCAATCTGCCCCTATCAGGGCAGGAGAAGGATTCCGGGATCGGCGGCCCCCGGGTAGTCCGAGAATGGGCAACAGGTGTTGCCGTTTCGGCATCACGCTATCGGCACCCCGGGCGTGGCCTGACATCCCTGCAAGGACAGAACGTGACCAGTCACCCAATATTGGGGAATCATTTCATTCCGAAGAGGTCGTCCGGCGTCTCGCCATAGCGGCCGAGGATCTCAGCATCGTCGAAGTAGCCGATGTCGGGATCCCCGCTACGCGAGAAGGCAATGGCCCCGACAATATCGTCGTCACCTCGCCAGCGACCAACGATGGCCGCGGCCTGAGCGCGCCCCATATCGCCGGAGGCTGCGTCCTCCCCGTCGATGGCCAGCAACGCACCCTCCTGCGTCCGAACGAAGGGCAGAACGACATAGTAGGTAAGTCGGGCCATGGTCACAGGACCTTCAGATTCCCGGCCTTGGCCTTGCCCGTCTTGCGGTCGGTCACAAGTTCATAGGCAACCTTCTGTCCCTCGTGGACATCATCAAGGCCTGCCTTCTCAATCTCGCTGACATGGAGGAAAACATCGCCCCCTCCGTCATCGGGCTGAATGAAGCCATATCCCTTCTGGGCGTTGAACCATTTGACGGTACCAGTGGGCATCCGTGGATCCTTGCGCAAACGAGAACGGCGAACGCTAACCTGAGAGGCATAGCAAGCCAACACGGATTTCGACGGGCTGCAGATGGACTCAATGGCCTTGAGCGGGCTCGAGCGAAGGAAAAAACCGACTTCGACAGGCAGTTTTTTGGGTTCGAGCGTGGTGCCCAACTCTTGATCAGTCCGTTTAGCCAGAAACGTGGCCCGAGCGATCGGCTTTTCGGTCTCCAATCGGAGGAAAGAGACATCGGCAGGTAGTTCTTGCAGTTCGCCATTGACGCGATTTGCATGCACTCTGTCGCCTACGGCGACGACGTCTGTCCGAGTTTCGAAAAGTCGATAAGTTTAATGGAGCCAAGCTGCGACAGAAAGCTCATATGCTCCAGAGCACTATAGATGGTTAGGCTTTTTAGATCCGGTGTACCGCCTAGGGCGAGAGCAGGTCTGAAGGCATAAATATGGTCTGGAGTTAGGCGCCCCAGCTTTTTTAAAGCTCGTTTGAAGAGTGGCTTTCCGTCCTCGTCGTTTTTGTCGAAGCTCTTTCCATCTAAATTCATGAGGACACTAGCAATTACAATATCTTGCTCATTGGGATCTTCTCGCCTGAAATAGCCGGCGCACGACATTCTCAAATCGATGAGGTCGAGGTCGATCGTAAAATACTGCTTGTGCCACAAAAGCAGTTTTCCGAACGCGGAAAAGCCGATTGGGCAAATCAGTTTCGGATCGAAATCCTTGTCGCCTTTGAATATCTGCTCAATGAGCGGCTGGTAAGCTGTGGGATTGCAGAACTGGAAATAGCCGTCGAGAACGAGGCCGAAACCGCATTCTTTCCAGAAATCGAGCATAGAGGGGGGGACGATCTCGCGATATGCGGCAAGATCTGCATCCGTAGGCAGAGCGGCGCCACCTTCCGGCCGACCAAAGCGACCGATGATGTATTGGAAGTGATCATTCAGCGCCACGATTGTATCCCCTCTTATTGCACAACAATCTCATTGTAAGCCTTCAAGACATATAGTCACCCGTGCCCTGTCCGGGATCGGGCACTAGTTCTAGGGGGTCGGAGGGCTTCACCGGCTTCGAGGAAGGATCGCCACTTTTGCTACCGTTCTCTGGGCATACCTCAAGTGTCACATTTGTTTTTTTCCCCTGTTTTTTGGCATCCTCAGCATGCTCTTTCAGAGCGTTCCGACGCCCCTTCTTACCCCACTGTGAACCGATTGAGCGATTGTTGCTGCGGTCGCCCATCCCTCCATTGTCAGGCGAAAAAGTTCCGTCACCGCCCACGCTCAAATCCGGTGTGTGAAGCGCATCGAGAGTGCTAGCTTCCCTCGCTGCTTCCTTTGCTGCTTCCTCAGCCGCATTTGGCGTGCCTTGCTTCAAATAATCTCTCGTAAGATCACGAGTACGATTGTCGACGTACTGATCACGAATATCCTGCCGCGCTCTAGCATCTCCGGGGCCTCGCTTGACCTGACCGTACTTCGCCATGTTATCAAGCAATTTGTCTGGAGGAATCTCGTTAATTGCTTTTTGCTGGTCTTTAAGTTGCTTCTCGAAATCAGCGCGCTGTTTCTCGTCACTCCCTTTAGGCGGCTCGAAGCATTCGATTTTCGTGCAGGTTTCGCAAGGCTTGGCTCTGGCCTCTGCCTTTGTCTTCGAATCTGCGTTGGTGTCGGCCTGCTCCATTTGGGTCGCGATCCAGCCGGCTGCTGCTCTTCCCGCCATTTCGCCGGCCTTGGAGCCGATCGCACGGCCGATATAGCCGCAGATCGGACCGCAAAGCATTGTGCCGAGAGCGCCTCCACCGGCGCCGCCCACCATGCTGCCGCCCCAGCCTAGTGCCGTGTCGAGTGCACCACTCATGCTGGCACTCCCTTCCCGTAAGTGCGCAGCGCATCAATGGTGTGACGCATGAGAGAGCGGACCTGTTCGTCGGGGCTCTCCTCGCCATTTTGGATGTATCGCCGGATTTCCGGAATTTCGGTGGCCTTGTTGTCGGAGACGATGTTCAGATAGGCCCAACGCGCCTTGCCGGCTTCGGTTTGAATGCCGAGTTGATGGGAGGTCTTTTCGTTGGCGAGGGTCGCCCGCCAAGCCGTTTCGTCGGATATACCCGGTGGATTTGGAGGAATGTTCTCCTTCAGATAGCGTGCGATGCGCAGTCGGGAGGAATGCACCATAACCTCTTGCAATCGCCCGATCTGATCAGACTCGATGCGCAGCAGTCCTCTTGCCGGTTCTGGCCAGTCCGTGCGCTTGGTAGCACGCTTGAGACCGCCATAATCGGGTGCGTTCATCAGTATGACTTCGGCCGGACCAAAGACGCGGGCAAACTGCGCCCCGCTCAGCAGCGGCAGCACGCTGGCGAACACATTTGGGTCCCAATGACGGAACAGGACACGCCGGAACTCTCCTGACGGCCTCTCACCAATGCCCTCGCCTGAGGCGGTTTCGGCGGGAATCAGGATTTCATTGATGGTGCGCAGGTGACGCCAGAGGGCCATATCTCCGCCCGGGCAGGACCAAAACACGGCGCAGGGCTTCGCGAGGGCCAGATCCGCGACATGGTTCAAGGTGTCATCATCGACAAGCGCCACCAGCCACGGGCCGGCCAGTTCTATATCCTTGTCGGCATGATCGAGGAACAGCGACCGGCAGGCGATATTTTTGCGCGTGAGATCGCCCGGCAGGTCGTCGAACAAGCCACCGTCCAACACGGCGAAGAGCGGACGCGGCATCTTGCCGAGCGCCTGACGCAGGGCTTCGGCCGTGGCCTCTGGATCGGGCAGATCAAGATTGGGGATTTCTTCGGTCATCAGAGCACCACGAACGGCGTGGAATTGGCCGCCATGCGCCTGAGGCACTGCGCCGGCGGTGAGGGAACGGCCCCCGGCACAAGCGTCGGCACATAGAGGATCGGCCCCGGCCCGACCGTGAGCTGCGCGCCGCCGCCCTTGACGATCGTCATCGTCGGCGCCTCGATGGTGACGATGCCGGACTTGTCCATCTGGAAACGGGTCCCGCCAACGGTGATGACGAATTTCTCGCCGGCCTTGATCTCGAAGGTCTGACCGACGTCGATGACATTGGTCTTACCGACCTTGGTCTCGAAGGCTTCGCCGACTTCGAGCTTTTGGGCCTTACCGATTTCGACCTTCGATGTCTCGCCGACCTTAAGTGCATGCGCCTTCCCGACGTGGGTGACGAAGGAAGCCCCGACATGCGTGACCTTGCTCAATCCGATCTGCTCGGCGCGAGCAATACCGATGCTGTCATGCTTGAAGGTGCCAGCCACGGTGTACATCATGCCCGGCAGGGAGAAGAGGCCACCGACATCCTGCCCCATACCGGCGCCGGCGCCCGCGAGCGCCGTACCGGCGTCCGCTCGAGGATTGGGGCCGGAGACCACACCGTCACGCGCGTTCAAGCCTCCACGAGACAGGAAGCCGAGAGCCGAGGAGCCCACCGACATGGCAAAGGAGGCTAGCTCCGGGCCACCGCCACCCGCGATCTGGCCCGCCTGCTGCAACAGGCTGGCGGTTTGCCCCGCGAGCCCGGCTACACCGGCCAATGCGCCAAGTGCGCCTGCGCCGGTACCGCCCACCGTGAGATGATAGGAGCCGCCGACCTCGTGCTTCTGATTGTTGGCGACTTCGACCGCCCGGTTGCCGCCGACTGAATGAATATCGTGGCTGTCAATCCGGGCGGTCCGGTCGTTGAGCACGCGGGTGGTGTGGTCCTTCTGGGCATGGAAGAACATGTTCTCCCCACCGGTCTTGTCTTCCAGCGAGAATTCGTTGAAGCCCGTGCTCTTGTGCGAGTTGGAGCGAAAGGTCGAACGTGTCTTATTCGCCGGCAGTTCGTAGGGCACCTTCTGGGCAGCATTCGGCACGAGGCCGACAACGAGCGGTCGGTCTGGATCGCCGCCGAGATAGGCAACGATCGCTTCCATGCCGATGCGCGGGATTACCTGACTGCCCCACGTTCCCCCGCCCCAGTTCTGCGCCACCCGGATCCAGCAAGTGTCGCTGCCATCCTTCTTGGCGCGCCGATCCCATGGAAACCAGAGTTTCACCCGGCCAAATTCATCAGGATGGATTTCCTCACCGGGCGGACCGGCTATGACGGCGATGTCGGTGCCGTCGATCCGCGGGCGCGGCGTCGTGCGATGCGGTGTTGCCGGGACGCGCGACGGCAGGGCGATGAAGCGGTTGGAATATTCCGGGTCACCGTCATTGGTTTCGTAGGAGCGGTCACGGGCGGTGTGCACGATCTGGAAGGTGACATGCTCCTCGAATTCGTTGCCGGGATTGGCCACGTCGTAGGGCTTGAAGCGTTGTCCGGGAGCCAGCGTGCGGACATTGGACGCTGCTTCCACCCGCTCGTGCTCGGCCTCGGCCGCCTGCATCCTCAGCTTGGATAGTGCCTCGACCGTCCCGCGGTCGATCTGCGCCGAGGCGCCATCACTGCCGTAGCCGCCGACCATCGGATATTCGAAAAGTTCGTAGGCCTCGTTCCCGGGCAACGAGACCAGAGAGGGCGTGTCGGCGGTCGGGACGCTGGAAGGGGTCAGGAAATTCCAGTCGCCTGCGCTGCGCTTGCCCGGCACATAGTGGAAGCGCCGTTCGAGCTTGGTGATGTGGTTGCGATCGGTCGAGCCGAGGGCGTAGCGGACATCGGGTTCCGAGCCCTTGGTATAGCCGGAGACATGGGAGGCGATATGCATGACATGCTTGGCTGCAACCGATCCGACCTCGCCGCCCGCATGTTCAAACCAATAATACAGCCCATCCTGTTCGAGGCGTCTGGTCAGGTAGTTCCAGTCACTTTCATTATACTGGACCGAAAAAGTCTGCGGTTTCGGCGGCGGGATAGCTCCATTCACGGCCGGTGCAATGAGCTTGTGCTCGGCCAGCAAGGTTTGCGCGACATCCAGTGACGATTGATTTTGCCAGATGCGACAGTCCGTCTTTTGCGTCAGGAGCCAATGGCTCGCCCGCACCACGAGCTGGTAGGAGCGCAGGCCACGCGTTACGGCCGGCCCCTCCACCAACGAGACGGTCAATCCGTTCCATGTGCGGCGCCCGCCTTGGCCAAGTTCGAGCGACAGATCGACGAGGCGGCCCACCAGTTCGTCCGGCCGGATATCGGTGCGCTTGGAGCGAACCGCGATCACGATCGTGAAGAGATCGTTGATGGCTTCGCGGATCTCGACGTGCTCGGGCAGCAAGACATCGGCACCGAGCGGGGATTCCACTCTCAGGATGCGGCTCGCCTGAATATAGGCAGCACTAGCGGCGTCTAGCTCCACGACAAATCCCCTACGTCATAGGCAACAAATTAACGAACAAGAGCCTATTAAACGCAGATGTAACATGCAATTGGAATGATTATGGAGGAGACATGTACCAGTATCATCCACTCCATTACAAACTGATCTTGGTAATAAACTACCTGTGTGGGTAATTCGAACAAACCGAACTTGTCTTGCCGGAAGCGTAACTTTCTTTTCTTTCTCGGAAAGTTTTCTCCGACGTCGACAGGCATTGAGGGGGATGTGCATGAGGCGTAACGCCACCCATTCCGATAGGGTTCAAGCTCCGGCCAAGCCACGGCCGAAGGCTTTCCACAACGTGGACATGTACGCGATTTTTCGCGTCGAACGGCCGGCCCACGGTCAGGATGCTTGGCTCGTCAATTTGAGCCGAGGCGCACGTCCCATCCGCAAATCCTTCAGCGACTATACCTATGGCGGCAAGGAGCCAGCCCTGTTCGTGGCGCGCGCCTATCGCGACGCAGTGCTTAAGATCGTACCACCGCTCACCCATCGCGACATGCGGATGCGTGTGCGCAAAAATCGACCGGAAGGCAGCATAACTGGCGTTCACTTCAAGCCGGCAAGCGGCTCCCGCCCGGCCTATTGGATCGCCCGAATCGAGGTCGAGGCTCTCGAGCATAGTACGGCAAAGCGCAAGCGGCGCTGTTTGACGCGACACTTCAGTGTCGCCAGATATGGGGACGCCGAAGCCAAGCGCATGGCGGAAAACGAACGCATCCGCATGGTGATGGCCGTCGACAACGGCGAGGATCCAGCTCTGCGCAGTCCCGCCGGCCTCGCGCTGCACGAAATTCGGCACGAGTTATAAGGGGCGACGTGCAGGGTTTGGAAGTTCTCGTTCTGTGGGGATTTGCCGCTCTTGGCGTCTATCATTTGATTTTTCGGCTGAAACTCGCTCTAGCCAGACAAAAAGCTGCGGCGAACAGCGTGCGGGATGCGACTAATCAACTGCGTTTCGTGATGGCGGCATCTTTCCGTCAGAAGAAGCTGATGTTCCAGCGTGAGTACCGCGTTTTCAACTTAGCGCGGGCTTGCTGCCTATGATCGGTGCCGAGCAAAGGAAGTGAGACAGGCGCATCCGCGCCTGTCTCTCGAAGCCTCAGAACGGGAAGCCTACGGCCGGAACCGGTTCAGCCGGCTTGAGGAAGGCGGCCCAGAAGCCCTCGGCTTCCTCGGCAGCCAGGGCCTTGCGGGCTTCCTTCAGGGCGTTCCCGATCGCCTCGCGTTCGATGGGATCGAGGCAGGTTTTGTATTCGGCGCGCAATTCTTCGATATGCTGCTCAAGGCTGAATTCGTAGGTCATAGCGTCCTCCTTGGTCTTGATGACGGGAGGCGGGCACGGTCGCAGCGAAGACAGGGTCGAGGAGCGCGAAGCGGCCGACGGAGTCGGCGAGTGGGGGAGCCGAAATTCGCCAGAATTTTGGGGGAACCGCTCGTCCTTGAGGCTGGCTGAGCGAGCCGTAGACTTGGATGTCAGAGAGAGAAAGAGAGCGCGGCTCCATCAGCGCCGGCAGGCGCGGGGCCGCTCCGGTCCGGCTGGCAAGCCGGAGTGTTGAAAGCCAAGATCACATGAGAACCCGGCGGCTTGCGCCGCCGGGTTTCTGACATTCGGCTCAGAATGGGATCTCCGAGTCGTCGTCCTGCCGATCCTCGCCGTTTTCGGTCTGCTTGGCCCGGCTCAGGAAGTCGACCGTCTCGGCGATGATCTCGCAACCGTAGCGTTCGACACCGTCCTGGTCGGTCCACTTGGTGTAGTGGATGCGCCCGCGAACCAGAACCTTCATGCCCGCCTCGCAATATTGCCGGATGGTCTTGCCGAGGCCGTTGAAAGCGGTGATGCGGTGCCATTCGGTGTCCTGGACCCGGAAGCCCTCCTTGTCGCGGATGACCTTGCCTTCGGCGTAGCGGGGACGCGAGGTGGCGAGGGTGAAGTGCGTGATGGCGGTGCCGTTCTGGGTGGTGCGGGTTTCCGGGGCCTGGCCGATGTTGCCGGCGAGAATGACGATGTTCTGCATTGTGGGTCTCCGTTGCTTCTCGAAGGGACCATTCCCTCCGACGAGACCCGGCCAAGGCCGTCGGGAGACGTCTGCACTGCCACTCGGGTGGCAGCTCGACCCCCAAGGTCCGCAGTGGTGCGGGCAGGCGCTTGCGCCAACACGGTGCGGAGCCGCGGGGGTTGCTGGGGGATCTCGAACGGACTTAGGGGATCTGTCAGTCGGAGGGGTTGGTGCTTTTGAGAGCGCGACCTCGGGGATACACGGCAAAACCTTTGTCCTTGCCTGCCATGATGATGCGCCTAGTTCCCCGAAATCCCCGCCCAATGCCGAGGGGCTCGACCGCCTTCCACATCGGGCCAAAGTCGAGACTGGCAACATGCTCAGTCAGTCAAGCATACACCTGACTGGAGGGATACTTGAGTACGTGCCGATGTCCGCAGCTTCCAGGGCTTATGCCTCTTCGCCAGGAGGAAGAAGAAGCTCGACATGACTGACCTCAAGGGCCTGTGCCAACTCATAGAGCGTGATGATGGTTGGGTTGCGCTTACCCCGCTCCAGGTTGGAGAGATATTGCTGGCTGAAGCCCGAGCGCGCCTCGACCTCTTCCTGCGTCAGGCCTCTTTCCTGTCGCAGGCGAGCGAAGTTCTGCCCTACCAGCTTGCGCATATCCATGCGCCAATGGTTGGCGTACGGCGGCGCATATGTGTATCCGCGAAAATAGAGATCCGGCGATCCGTCCGGCAATGTGCCGGCTCGGATGGGGTTGAGATCATCGACCAGGAAGAGGAAGACATCACGATCGGAGGCATAGAGCGTGGTCGTGTCCTTGGTGATGTCGACACGCGGATTGTAGATGCCCGTCGACCAGTCGAGAACGCCCGGCACTTTCCAACGCGTATCACCGGTGCCGTTGCCGGCAATGCGCTGCACAGCCTCGACCAGTTCATGATCATAGATGCGTCCATAGTCCGGGCCCGTCACCGCCCGCAGCTCGACCCGGCCATTGTCGGTTACCAATGACTTGATCTGCTCGGTCCGGTGCGAGGTCAGACCATATTGCAGATTGATGCCGGCGAGCGCCGCTGGGAGCTGACGCAGATAGGCAGCCGGTGCTCCGACCTGGCTTGCAAGCTGACCGAAGCTCCAATGGGTGGGTGCAACGGGCACATCCGCACCTGGCAGGATGAGAGACAGCCGCTCGGGATCCTCCCGGCTTGCCTCAACCTGGATCAGCGCGCTCTCGACCACCTGCGTCCTGCTGCGCTCAGCTCTCTGGCGAACGGCAAGGCCGAGCTCCGATAGCGACAGATATCGCTCGTCGCCGGGACGCGAGAACCACTCGGAAGACACGCGTCCGATCCGTTCACCACGGCTCACATCGACCTTGTATCCACCGCTGGCGTCGCGATGGGTATCAAGAACCTCATTGGTCATGGAACCAATCTCCATGACGGGCGCCGGAAGCCTCTCTCCCGGCAACCAACCCGTCACGAAAATCCCGTCCACTCTCTCACTCTAACGGGCCCTATGGCACTGCCTTACGCAAGAGGACACCGATACCGGCCAAGGAACGAACGCTTTCCAATCGATCGTTAAATCGTCAACTTCCCTCGTGCGCCAGACTATCGAGGGCATTGTCATGTCTTTGCGGTCGATCCTGTCCCGTTGAAACCATCCAGTTTTGCGCCGGTCGAAGCCAGGCCGACCTGGATTGTCGATAAGGCTGACGTCCGCTGCCTTTCTGGCAGCACGTTCAGGCCTTGCTGGATGGCTGCGCGCCAATTCGGGCCCCGATTCCAAGCCTCGGTGAGTGCTTCGGCAAGGTCGTCCCCACGACGGGTTTCGCCGAGGGCCTCGATCAGCAGGCTCGCCTGCTGGATGTCTTTTTCACGTTTTGCAGCACTGCCGGCATCCGATTGCCGCCGTGAGGCGACAATCAATTTATGCACCGCATATCGCTGCGGCGACGGCACGACGACCGGGACACCGGATCGGTGGAGCATAACGGTGCGGACCGGCTCCTGGATCAGGAAGTCGAGAAAGCGCAAGGGCTGGGCTGACGCACCTCCCAAGGCCGGCATCGGGCTGGCGCGATCGGCATAGTCATCAGATCCGCGGTTCGGTGTCAGGAATTCCACCTTGTAACGGGCGGCATTCTCGAATTGCGTCACACGCGCGGGATCCAGCCGGTGGGGGATCGCCCGAAAGCTGGGATCGATCGCCTTCAGAATATCGAGAACAGGGGGAAGAGTATCCTCGAGCGACGATGACACCGAATAGTGCTGGGCGAAGTCGGCATCACCTGTCTGCAACGACGCACCAGGCAAGCGGACGCCAAGCAGGCCGGCATAGGTTTGAAAAGCAACCGTGCCGACGAGCAGTCCTCGTAGACGAAAAATGCCGGCATTGCCCATTGCCTCGACGATGTCGCCGGTGAAGCGATCGGGCGCCGCCAGGCCGGCGTCCCGGGTCAAGGAGGAAACAAGCCTGCGGCGGGCGCGCAGATCACCTTTGATTTCCTGGAAGGCCTCGACCCTTTTGGCAATATCGGGATCGTCCGCTGCACCCACATATTTGCGGGTTTTCTTTGGCTGCGTCTGTTCGAAATACCAATAGTTCCTGCCCTTGACGGGTACGCGCACGAAGTTGCCGGCAATCGAGAAATCGGTCTCAAACGATGCATCGAGGCTGCGCTGCACCAATTCGGCGAACATGGTGCGGTAGGCAAGGTCAATGGTTTTCATGTGACCTCAAGCTATAAGATTTACTGTAAGATCTTATAGCTGCCACGCAACAATAGGGCAAGGCACGTTATAAGATATTTACAGAAAACATATAGCCTCGCTCGTGACTCGACTACCGCCAAGCGCAGTCGCGCCACCGCGTCGCGATAGCGTTGAATCGCCCTTTCGTTCAACTGGTGCACAGTGAGCAAGATTGGCGATACAATCCATAACCGGTTGGTCCTGCCTCATAGCAGAAATGCAATTTTTGATATTCTCCGGTTAGCCTGGCTACAAGACGTCGCACGGCTTCAGGCGTGTTTTCTATGTCCCCAAAGAAGCGGACTTCTCCCTGGCGGCCTTCTTCGGCTAACGCCACGGCGATTTTCAATTTAGAGGTATCGAGACCCACAAAAGCTCTGTCGTCCTTGTGCATAGCCCATCCTCCCGATCACGGCTGAAGGCCGGCCTTCCGGCCTAATCGCCGCGAAGAGTTTGGGCGAGCGATCGCCGCGGGGAAAACGAACATACGGTCTGCCAAAATAGTTCTAGACCGTCACCATCTCAGTTCGCCGCGCTCGCAGACTTGGCGCTAGCGGGGATGATCTCGACGGTCGCGGTACTGCCGGAGATCAGCCTGATGCCGACGGGGACGGGGTCGATGCGGATGCGGACCGGGATGCGCTGCGCGAGCCTGACCCACGAGAAGGTTGGCACGACTTTCGGCAAAAGATTGCCCGTTTCGCCGCGCTGGTCGTCGGCGATGGCAGCAGCGACGCTCTCCACGCGGCCGGTAATCTCGCCATCGTGCCCCATCAGCCGGACTCTGGCTCGGTCGCCGATCGCGACCTGCCGCAGTTTCGTCTCCTCGAAGTATCCCTCGATGCGCAGCGAGGCGGTGTCGACAAGAGCCACCGCCTGTACCCCGGCCGCCAGAAAGTCTCCTGGATGAATGCCGAGATTGGTGACGATGGCGTCAACCGGAGCCTTGACCGAAGATCGCGCCAGATCGAGCGCGGCGAGGTCATGCTCGAGTTGGGCCTGCCGATAGCTCGCCTCGGCCTGCCGGGCGTTGGCTTCCACCTGTTCCAACTTCTGCTGGGTGACGCTCGCGTCCCCGAGCTGTCGATAGCGGACGAGATCGCGACTGGCCATGTCTAGAGCGGCCTTACTCCTGTCCGCTTTGGCTTCCGCCGTTTTCAGGGCAAGCGTATAGCGCGCCTGATCAATGCGGAAGATCACGTCGCCCGCACGAACCTGTTCATTGTCATGCGCCAGCACCTCGCTGACGAGGCCGGACACGTCGGGCGCGAGACGCACCACATCAGCGCGCACGCGCCCGTCCCGTGTCCATGGCGTCTGCTCGTAGCGCCTCCACACCGGCAGCCCGACTAGAGTGGCGGTCGCGACGAGGCAGAGGGTCAGGGCGTAGCGGCCGAGCAGGGATAGAAAAGGCTTCATTGAAATAACCCGATCGATGGTAGGTGCTGCACGAGCAGACCGTACACGATGGCGAAGGTGGCGAGCTCGACGAGCGACCGGTATGCGAACACGCGATAGATGCCCGCGACGGAGAGGATGCGGATCACCGCAATGGTGCCGGCAAGCGCGGCGAATGCGAGCACCAGCAGGCCGGGGATGAGGACGCCGCCAACATTGAGATCAACGATCATGAGCTGCATCCCCCATCTGCCGTGCCACTCGAAGCGAGCGCGAACCGAAGGTCGATGAGGAGGTCGAGCATCCTCGAGCGGTCCTTCATCGAACTGACGGCGATCATCGCCGCCAACGTCTCGATGCGCCGATCAAAGCCGATGTGATCGACCGATCCCGTCAGGCTTCCAGCGCTGAAGCGTGCGGCGATCGTGGAAAGAAGTTCGCTCACCTTGTCGCCAATGTCGCCCTTGACCTGTGGGATCGCCGTGCGAAGCTGACCAACGGCCTGACCGATGCGAAGATGGTGCAGGGTATCGTCGAGAACGTCCAAATCGTCCTGGTTTGACACCCGCAGCCTTGGGAGGAGCAGCGCTGTCCGATCGATCATGAGGCTCCTCCAGTGCGCCTCGTCGGGCAGGCCGCCAAGGGCTCGTCGGCTGACATCCCTCCGACTTAAGCGAAGCAGCCGGTTGATCGCCGCGTCGACCGGTATGGTCTGGAACAGGGACATGCTTACGACCCCGAATCCGGTTGCCGCAAAAAGCGCGGTGATGGTGTTGAGGGATTGTGCGAAGTCGCCGGTGTAATTGGCGCCTAGACCCGAGAGGATCGGGATGGTGAGAGTGATGCCGAGCGCCATGAACGTCGTCGAGGGACGCGCTTGCAGGGAGCCGGCGAACAGGAAGGCGGGGGCGAGCACCGCGACAAGGACGGCGAAGTCCGTGACCTGGGGAAGGATGACGAAGCTGTAGGCGAGGCTGATCGCCACCCCATAAAACGAGCCGACTAGGTATTTGATGACGTTCGGCACTGGCGCGTCGACATTCCCGAACAATGCGCAGCATACGCCGAAGATTGAGATGGCCGTTCCGCCCTCTGGCCAAGCCGACCACACCCAGAGGGCACAGCCGATAAGGATGCCGACGATGGCACCCAGCGCGGCCCGGCCTGCCATCCAGGGATCGCGGTGATAGACGTAGCCGGTCGCACGCAGCGCCCCGTGGAGCGATGCCGCCTCGCGCGATCGGTCGGCAGTCGCGACATTCCGCCCAAGCCTGTCGCAGTCTTGAAGCAGGCCGATCATTTCGGCCAGATGACCGGCGAGATTGGCGGCGAGCCTATCGCCAGGGGTCGCGGCCTCCGCGCTGAAATGTCTCTGAAGTGATCGCGCGCGGGCGATCAGATGGACTGCGGCGTTCTCCCGCGCGGTCGCCTCGACGGTTGCGATCCAGATCCCGACGTCACCGAGGAAGGCGATCAGTTCGATGGGCGGGTTGTCGCCCTCAGCGCCAAGGAAATGGATCCGGTCCTCGATCTCGGTTGCGAGCGGAAGCAGTCGGGCGAGCCGGTCATGGAGCAGTTGGAGCTTTTTGGCATCCGGCGTTACGGGCGCTGCGTCATACGGCAGGTGCGTTGCAAACCCCTGCAGGGCGAGGAGGTCCGCTGCGAGCTGGTTACGCTCGCTGCGATTCGCTCCGGGCGTTCCATTCAGCGCATCGCCTGCCAGCCGACGGACATCCCGCAGCATTGCCGACAGTTTGACGGTGAACTGGCCGGTCATGTGCTTCGGCAGGACGTAGCGATGCACCAGGACGGCGCAAAGTATCCCGATCAAGATCTGCTGGACCCGCACCGAGGCCGTATCGAAGATCGCGCCGGGATCCTGCACGCTGGGGAAACCGATCAGGCTCGCTGTGTAGCCGGCCAGAACGAAGGCGTAGGCTCTTGGTGTGCGATCAAGTAGTGAGAAAAAGAGGCAAAAACCGATCCAGCAGGCAAGAACCGCGCTGCATGCGATCGGATCGTTCACGAAATTCGGGACGATCGCTACCGTCGCCACGGCGCCAATAAGCGTCCCTGCGAACCGATAGACGCCGCGGCTGAGCGATGCGCCTGCGGAGGTCTGAGAGACGATATAGACGGTCACGATGGCCCAGAAAGGTTTGGGCAGCCCGATACGCAGCGCAATGTAGTAGGCCAGCATCGCCGCGGCGAAGCTCTTCACCGAGAACAGAACCGCATCCGCATCTGCCCTCGTAGCGGGGGCTCGCCAGTAACGCGAAGCCGCACCCGCTATCGCGGCGGCGGCTTTCCCTATCGATCTGTTCGCTGAAGGTTCGACGCTCATGCGACGCATTATCACTGCATTGCAGAGGCGAATAAATTCGGTATTCTGTCAGAAAATATCTAAAAGCTGCCAATCAGATGCTCCTGTCACGATCAGCCGTCTCTGTCTTCGACCCCGACCTTACGGATCGACCGGCCGTCGCGTGGCAGCTCGACTTCGCAGATTACGAGGCGGAGGTGCCGATGCATCTGCATCGCAAGGGCCAGTTGATCCTCACGCTGCATGGGGCGGTCACTTGTACCGCAGATAACGAGATCTGGATCGTGCCGCCCAACTGCGGAGTCTGGATTCCGGGCGGCGTGCCGCATAGCGCCCGGGCGACAGTGAATGCCCGGCTTAACTATCTCTTCGTGGAACCAGGGGCGGCGAAGCTACCCGAGGATTGCTGTACTCTGTCAATCTCCCCGATGATCCGGGAAATGGTCGATCGGTTGGCTCGCGAGCCTGCCGACTATCCTTCGGATGGACATGCGGCCCGGCTTGCTAGGGTGGCCCTCGACGAACTGGCCGAAATGCCGCGTGAGCGCTTCAATTTGCACGTCTCCAGCAATCCGAAGATCCGTACGATAGCGGATGCTCTAACGGTTAAACCTTCCGACCGCGGCACGTCGGCCGAATGGGCGAAACGCGTGGCGATGAGTGAGAGGTCGCTGGCCCGTTTGATGATCGCGGAGACGGGCCTGACGTTCGGACGCTGGCGGCAGCAACTACACCTTATCGTCGCACTCCGAGAACTGGCCAGCGGTGCGACAGTGCAGACCGTAGCGGCCGAGCTTGGCTACGAGTCGGTGAACGCTTTCATCACGATGTTTAAGAAGGCTCTAGGAAGCACGCCCGCACAGTATTTTGCGCAACGCAGGGCGACGCTGCTCACAGCCCCTAACCCGCGTAAGGAGTGAATGATATTCGGGTTTCCCGGCGATGCGCGCGGCTCGCATATTGTAGTCGGCGGCGCGATAATGCCTTCCATCACAGCAGTCGTACTAAACGGCACTGCGAACCGCCGATTAGGTGCGATAACCTGATTTATCCCGCAGATCGGCCGCAGCAGCTCGTGACCCATCCCGGACGGCCGTATCGATGGCCGTCAGTCCTGAAACCGGACCTTTCAGGGGGCCATGGTCATCAATGGCTCTTTCGCAGAAGTCAGGTCCAGAACGATCGCTTTAATCGGGATTTTCGCAGCTGCCCATGGCTACGTAGGAGACGTTAGAATGGGAAACCATTGTCTACAGTATTGGAGATGAAATATGTTCACGCACGTCATGATTGGCAGCAACGATTTGGAGCGGGCCCGAAGATTCTACGACGCCACGTTTGCTGCGCTGGGAGGCAGGCCCGGTGAGATGGATCCGAGAGGCAGACTGATCTACACCCACGAGGGCGGCCGACTGATGATCACGAAACCGATCGACGGCAAGCCGGCCACTGTGGCTAACGGTGGCACGATCGGTATCGCGGCCGCAAGCCCTGACCATGTTCTGGCATGGCACGAGGCCGGTACCAAGCATGGTGGCACAGCGATCGTGAGCCCGCCTGCGGAGCGCCCGAACGGCTCATTCGTCGCCTACCTTCGCGATCCGGACGGAAACAAACTCACCGCGCGGTCTCATCCAACGAAGTGAGATCGGCGCCAGCAGCGCCCACGATCATCCGCCCGCTCTGATGGATCGATCAGCGGGCGGAGGAAGGGGATTGCCCTGCAATTGAGATTGATCCTGAGACGGAAGGCAGGAAGATCGATCGGAACGCGCTGAAATTGCAGCACGACTTGCCGGCATCGGCGGATTGGGCTGGCGTGATGGCATGGGCATGTGGGATCGACCTGACAGGATCGTTGTCACGCTCCTGCACTGCAATGATTGCCTCTGGCCCGAAGTGGACGCTTCACGACAGGTGGACGGAGTCCTCGAGAACCGAGGCCCCAACATGACCGGACTTGGTATTCAGTGTTTTTCCGATGTTGAACGGCTTCGATGTAAAGTCGGTCTGTCATTGAGCGCGTTTTGCTATACCCGACCTGCTCGGATCGGGCACACCGTTTCGACTTGACCTTAGACCTGCCTCAAACCGCCGTCGACGCACAATTCGGCACCGGCGATGTAGCTCGCATCATCGCTCAACAAGAACAAAGCGGCCGCAGCCACTTCTGAAGGCCGCGCCATTCGCCCCATCGGGATCGGAGCGACAAGTGCCGCACGAGTGTCTTCCGGAACCGCGGCCATCATTTCCGTATCCGTTGGACCGGGCGCAATAACGTTGACGCGTATACCTTTGGGCGCGAGTTCTGCCGTCCAGGTTCGAGCATAAGAACGAACGGCTGCCTTGGTGGCGGCATAGGTTCCGTACGAAGAGTAGCCGGCGTTATCGGCGATGGATCCGACGAGCACGACTGACCCGCCTCCTCTCATCACGGGAAGAGCCGCCTGCAGGCCGAAAACCATCCCGCGGACGTTGACGCCAAAGTGGCGGTCGAAGTGGTCTGGCGTTATTTCGGCTATTTGCGCAGGCTCGGACAGGCCTGCATTCAATACGAGCGCGTCAATACGGCCGCATGCTTGTCGCACTTTTTCGACAGCCTCCACCATATCTTCGGGCACACTGGCATCGGTGGCAATGCCGACCGCATCATGGCCGATACCCTCGGCCGCCTTCTCAGCATCTTCACTTCTACGACTGGTGATGAAGACCTTCGCCCCTTCGGCAGAAAGCCGCTCTGCAATCGCCAAGCCTATACCCTTGGCGCCGCCGACGACCAGGGCAACCTTGTTACTCATTCGAGCCATCGTGAATCCTTTCAATTGATGGTCTCGTCATGATATACGGTGGATATCTGGTATCAATTACGCACCTGAAATAGCCTAGATATGGACGAGTATACTGACCTGGAAGCTCTTTCTCATTGCGCCCTTGGCGAGATGGCGCGGGTTCGCCCGGTGCTCGACAAGATCGCGGACAAATGGACGATCCTGATACTCATAGTGATCTGTCCCAAACCCTCGCGCTTCAATGAGATCAAGCGGCGTCTCCATGGGATTACGCACAAGGCTCTCGCTGACGCTTTGAAGAGGCTTGAGCGGAACGGCCTCGTGACGAGGACCGTTCTCCCGACGCAGCCGATTGGCGTGGAATATGCGATTACTCCACTCGGCCATTCACTGCGGGATCCGTTTGAAGCACTGTGTTCATGGGCAGCCGCCAATGGCGACAAAGTCGAGGCAGCCACACTGCGCTATGACAACACGGGAAATCGTCGCTGACGATGTCGCTATGACCGCTCTTGGGTGCGTCTCTGACCGGATTGGGGTCGTAGCCGGACTGTCCGATTTCGTCCCGGAAAATCGATAAGCTGCCGTTCGGCAGCCGGCCCATTGCCGGCCATCAGGTAAATCGGCGGGACATCCCCAAACCGGCCGTTCCGACACCTCGCAGCAGTCCCGTTTCTCCATGTCCAACAGACCATTTCGGGAAAACGCAATCGGGAACAGGTTGCGGGGAGGCGCGAACGAGGTCTGGGAGGTGACGGCGCTCGCTGTCGATTGGCGTGCTGCTCGGCGATGACACCGACACGTTGATCCCGCGGTCGGCCGGGCGGGCTGCGACAGACGCGGCATCCATGCGGTCGAGCGTGAACGTCACGATCGCGGCCGGATCGGGGCCGAGGTCGCGGACGGTGACGCCGGGCACCTCGTCCAGCAGCGCGCGCAGCGTAGTCGCGAGCGCCTTCACCCGGCGCTCGATGCGCGGAATGCCGATCGCCAGCGCCTCTTCGATCGCAGCGCCCAGGCCGAGCCGCGCCGCATAGTTGCTCTCCCACGTCTCGAACCGGCGCGCATCGGTCGGCAGCGTGTAGCGGTTCCCGCCCGCCGAGGTGGCGCCGCACATGTCGATCATCGCCGGCTCGGTTCGCTCCGCGGGTGCGCGGTTCATGTAGAGGAAGCCCGTGCCCCGCGGCCCGCGCAGGAACTTACGCCCGGTCGCGGCTAGCATGTCGCAGCCGAGTGCCGCCACGTCGACGGGGAGTTGGCCGACCGCCTGGCAGGCGTCGAGCAGATAGGGGACGCCATATGCGTTGGCGGTCCGGCCGACCTCGGCGGCGGGATTGACCAGCCCGCCGTTGGTAGGAACCCAGGTGATCGCGATCAGGCGCACGCGATCGTCGATCATCATCTCCAGCACCTGTGGGTCAAGCCTGCCGTCCGCATCGTCGAGAACAACGTCGATCACCGCGCCGGTGCGCTTCGCGATCTGAAGGTAGGATAGGTAGTTGGCGGCATATTCCGCGGTGGTCGTCAGGATGCGGTCGCCGGACTTGAAGCCTAGCGCGTAGAAGGCCCATTGCCAGGCGACCGTCGCGTTCTGTGCTAGCGCGATCTCGCCTGGGTCGGCGTTCACGAGCCGGGCGACGCTGCGGTACACTCCTCGATACGCTCAATCTCCCGCGTTTTCGCCTCATAGCCGCCGATTTCGGCCTCCAGGTTGAGATGATCGACCACGGTGGACAGCACGCCCGTCGTCATCAGCGCTGCACCGGCATTGTTGAGATGGACGCGGTGCCTAGTTCCCGGCGTCATCGCGCGCAGGTGTTCCAGCTCGTCGGCTGAGAAGGTTGCCGTCATGATGTGGTACTAGCTGGACGAGCCTGAGTAGTCAGGCCCGAAGTTACGCATCGTGCCGGATCTCACAGGTAAGAAGTGCGAGGCCGTGCAATTCTCGTTTCCCCTACCGAAATGGGCCGGCGAGCTGCGCAACCTTATCGGGCTCCGGTGAGAGGATGATCGAAAACATACGCTGAGGCCCGCCGTCGCGGCACATAGATGGCGTTACGGGTTAGGTGACGCGGGTCTTGCTGTCGATTTGGAGCAGGCCAGGCCGGTCGATCGCCCTTCGCACCTGGCCCGCGCCGATGCGGCCGTGACGACGCAGGGCATTGAAGCCCTGCGCTGCCAGCGCCACGCACCGCGCTTCGGAAACGGAGATCTCCACCTTCAGGAGCGCGCTCCCGACACCGTCGCGATAAAGGCGCGCAGGTCGGCCAGCATCAATTCCGGCTCTTCCAGCGCGGCGAAATGCCCGCCCCGCGCCATGTCGGTCCAATGCACGATGTTGTAGGTCTTCTCCGCGAACGAGCGCGGCGGCGGCAAGAACACCGGATCCGGGAAGGCCGCAACGCCGGTCGGCACCTGGATGCGGGTGCCGGCTGGAAGTATCCGCGACTTCTCAAGCCGGCTGCCGTAGTAGATCCAGGTTGCAGTCACGAACGATGCCGGCGCGATATAGAGCATGAGGTTGGTGAGGAGTTCCTCCTCGGAAAACTTGCTCCAGATGTCGGGGTCGCCATCGGTGGTAGTCGGAAGATCGGCCCACTTGCCGAACTTTTCGAGTATCCAGCCCGCCGCTCCGACCGGGCTGTCGGCCATCGCGATGCCGAGCGTCTGCGGACGAGTTTCCTGCTCGTGAAAGTAGGCGCTCTCCCGATCGGCAATGGCGGCCCGCTTGGCGGCGAAGGACTTCTCCTCGTCGGTCGTCGGAGCGGCATCCGCCGCACGCACGGTCATCATGTTAATATGGATGCCGAGCAGAGCGTCCGATCGATCATGCGCTGCCCAGGCCGCGATGCTGTGGCCCCAATCGCCCCCTTGAACGAAATACCGCGCGTCGCCGAACAGTTGTACCATCAGCCCATGCACGAGCGCAGCAGCCCGCCGCGGGCCGATCGGGCGCGTGATCGGGTTGGAGAACGCGAAGCCAGGAAGCGAGGGGACGACAACATCGTGCCCGTCCGCTGCGAGCGGCTCCAACAGCCGCTCGAACTCGAGATACGAGCCCGGCCAGCCGTGGAGAAGCAGGACGGGCGGCTTGGAGCCGTCGCCTTTCATATGAACGAAGTGGAGGTGCTCGCCTTCCACGTCGGCCGTGAAGTTGGGCAGCGCGTTGAGGCGCCGTTCGACGGCACGCCAGTCGTAGCTGTCCCGCCAATACGCGGCGAGCCGCTTGAGGTCATCAACCCCGACCCCCGCCGACCAGCCCCCCGTATCCGGCAGCTGGCTCCAGTCATAAGCCTCGACCTTCACTCTGATCGTGGCGAGCCGTTCGTCAGGGATGTAAATCGTGTAGGGTGAAATCATGATGTTCTCCGCTTAAACGGCTGACGACGTTGGCCGCCGAAGGGCAATACCGACTGAACTGAAGACTGCGCACGACGTTTCCTCGAACCCCATCCTTATTGCGTTACCGTAAGATCGCGCGCGACATCCGGTACGAGCCCGATCATGACGAACTCCGTCGTGCCGATCGCGCAGGCCGCCACGGCAAGCGCGAACAATGCAGGCGACATCGGTGTGCTCGTTATGCGTCGATCAGATCAGCAAAGTGCGCGGCGAGGCCGGTTTGGCCTGGCGCGACGTGATCGACCATGGTGTGGCGATCGGGGAAGTCGCCGCCGTTTTGCGAACGGAAGGGAATCGGCTTGTCGGTGAATAGCCCGGCGAGACGCACACGCCATGCTGCCTTGATCGCGTCTACTTCCTCCGCCGTGGAAACGTGACCAGCGCCATAGACCGCGTGCGTCGGCAGCACGTCCATGCCGGGGTAGAACAGCGCGCCATGGGTCAGCGGGAACAGCAGTTGCTCGATCGGCCCGTTGATACCCCGCGGGCCATAATCGGCCACTGGGCCGCCTGCCTGCACGTTGACCAGCGCTCGCTTGCCCTTGAGGATGCCGTCGCCAAAGCGGAACTCGTTGGAGCCGTTCTGATAGCCGTAGGCAAAACCGAAGGCATAGACCCGCTCTATCCAGCCCTTCAGGATCGCGGGCACGCCGAACCACCACAGCGGGAATTGCAGGACCACAGCATCGGCCGCGAGCAGCTTCTGCTGCTCGACGATCACGTCGGACGTCTGATGCCCGCTTCCGTAAGCATGGCCCGATTCCATGATGAATGACAGCCGTTCGGAGTTGTTACGGACTGGAAAGTCATCGGCATCGTACACCGCCTTCCACTTCATGCCGTAAAGGTCTGAATGGATCACGGTGTGCCCCGCCGCCGACAACGTCTCAGCGGTCACCTCGACCAACTGCCGTGTCAGCGAAGTGGGTTCAGGGTGCGCGTAAACAATAAGAACCTTCATGATGGCTTATTCCTGATTGTTGGGATCTGTCGGTATTCGACGACGATCTTGCCGAAACGCTCGGCAGTCTCTCGTGGCCGGAAGGCATCGGCGAGCAGGAAGGATCGATTTCCAGTAAGGTTACTCCGGAGGTCTTATTACACTGATCTGAAGCTGCTGGCTTAGCATTGGCAGAATCTTATTCATGTGAGGCTGTAGACGTTTCACATGAAGATGGAGAGCGCTTTGGCTTTCCCACTCCTCGACGAAATAGAAGCTGCCGGTATGCTCAACATCTTCGAACATCTCGTAAGAGATGCAGCCGCTTTCAAGCCGCGCCGGCTCGATTAAGGCTTGAAGGCCTGCCCGTACATCGGCTTCGTGGCGGGCCTTCGCCCTTACCTGTCCCAATACGGTGATCGCTTGATTATCGCTGCTCATTATGCCGGCTCGTTTGTCGGGAGGGGGGCGATGGATCCCCCTGGATCCTCCATTCCGATCCTCATGTAGAGCGGCATGACGCGGTATTGAAATCGAACCTTTTACCTGTTGTTATCCAGCAAATGGATACCAGAAACCTCGATCTCGGCCTGCTCGTCACGCTCGAAGCCTTACTGGCGGAAGGAAACGTTACGCGTGCCGCCCGGCGCTTGAACCTGAGCCAACCCGCCTTGTCGGCCCGGCTGGCGCGGCTTCGCGATGAACTCGGCGATCCCCTCCTCATTCCGGCGCAACGTGGGATGGTCCTGACCCAGCGCGCCGTCGAGCTTCGGCAACCGTTGCATGAAGCGCTTGAGGGTGTCCGCAGGGTTGTGGCAGATGGAATGCCGTCCGACCCGGCGACCATGGAGGCTACCCTGGTCATCGCCGCGAGCGACTATGTGCAGTATGCGCTGCTCAGCCGCTTCTCCGTCGCACTCAGGACCGAGGCCCCCAGGGTCCGCATCGCCTGGCGTGCCCTGGACGTGCTGGCGGTCGCCACGCAGTTGGAGCGCGGCGAGGTCGACCTTGCCTTGGCATCGCCAGACCATGCACCTGCGGCCATGCGCCAGCGCCAGCTCTTTCGTGAGGATTACGTAGTGATCGCCCGGCAGGGACACCCGGCCGTGCAAGGCCGTCTCAGCCTGGACGTATTCTGCGCTTTGGAGCACATCGTCGTGTCGCCCCAGGGCGGCGGGTTCTCGGGGCCTGCCGATGCGGCACTAGAGGCCATCGGCCACCGCCGCATCGTAGCCCTATCCACGTCGGGCTTTCTGATCGTGCCGGAGGTAGTGTCGCGGTCCGACATGATCGCTTTGATCCCACGGCGGATCGCCGATGGCTGGTCGGATCAGGTGCAGGTGGTGGAACCGCCACTCACCATTCCTGGCTTTACTATCGCGAGTGTCTGGCACGACCGGACGACCAACCATCCGGCACAACGCTGGCTGCGTGAACGGCTGATGACGTTGGCCGCCGAAGGATAATACCGACTGAACTGAAGGCTGCGCACGACGCCTCCGCTCCATCCGCTCGCCGAAGATGAATTCGTCGATGCGGACATTGGCGGGGCCCAACCCTGCGTTTTGTCGGCACCTCCTGCCCGCTTCGCGCTACGTGGCTCAACGGGTTTCAATGCTTGGCGACATGCGCGAGCAAGCCATAGAGGCAACCTTTGAACAGAATATAGAATCCCACGCTGAGATACCCGAACAAGATGAGTTCCAGGAGTTGGCGCAAGCCCCCCTCCATCAGCGCCATGATCCCATAGTCGGCAACGTAGCGATAATTTGCCGTGAAAAGTTCCAGAAGATTATAGGACGATGACGCGAAGAGCCCGCCAAATACACCCATCAGCAGAAATGTCCGCCAAACGGGACCATTGAAGAGGGAATGAAAAAAGGCTCGCATAACCATGAACGTCATTTACCTATGCCGCTCGTGTGAATTTGAGTGCCGCGGCTACAATGTTCTTCCATGAGCATCTATCCCCTGACGGGTGCGCTCGATCCCTCTCCCGAACTCCGGGAGAGGGATCGAGCGATCTGATTGCAGCCTCAGCTCTTCAGGGGTTCCAGTGACCCCATGCCAGTCGGTGTCTTCATGGTGACGCAGCTGCCTTTCGGAACGAGCTTGAAGGACTGGCCATCATAGTCGACGGTCGAAGTACCAGCGCAGGAATGGCTGCCGGCAGCGCAATCATTCTGGCCTTTGAGCGAAATTCCGAAACATTTCTCTTTCGTCCCGTCATTGGCGACCGGGCCCGCGCCGGCCGCCGTCGACAGCATCGCCGCGGCTGTAGCGACGGCACCGGCAAGCACCAAGGCAGAGGCAGGCTTGATGAAAACGGACATGAAGGGTTCCTTCCTGGTTGATGTAGAGTGCGCAAGGTATCCAATGGCACCCTCTGCATTTACGCAGCAAGGAAAGCATTCATTACATCCAGGAAGCCTGTGCGAGTAACAATTTTCGGCTTGCCAGCTGGATGGTCCGGCAACCGATTGCGGCACGACGGAGGCCACACTTTCTCCAAGACGTGCCAGTCCTGGCGACCAATCGGCATGAAGCTCAGTGCGCTCTCGGCCTTCAAATTGACGCCTCGCCTGCATTGCCGACTTTCCCACCCCATTTTGCGATATTGCTCCGCGTCTTGAGCACCTTGGGATGATCAGCACCGAGCAACCGCTCCTGATCCCCGAGGAGGGTGACAAAGAGGTCACACGCTGCACGTGGATCGCCACATTCCCCGGTCCAATGTGCGAGATTGTGTCGGATCGTGAGCACATCTGGATAATCGGTGCTACGCACCCGCCGCTGATCTGATAGCAGCTCAGTGAACAGATCGCGCGCAGCACAGGCATCACCACAACGTCCCGTCCAGTGTGCTAGGTTATTCCAGGTCCTGAGCACGTCGAAATGGTCGGCGCCGAGCACCCGCCGCTGATCTGGCAGAAGCCTCGCTAGAAGGTCGCGAGCAGTCGAAGGATCGCCACTTTGCCCCGTACAGTCCGCGACGTTGTGTCGTGTCGCGAGCGTGTCTGGATGATTGGGTCCGAGCACCCGTTCCTGATCCTGCAGCAGAGCGGCGTAGAGGTCGAGGGCCGCTTCGATGTCGTCACACTGCGCAGTCCAGCTCGCGATGTTGTCCCGCGTCCTGAGCACGTCTGGGTGGTCGGTGCCGTATATTCGCTGCTGATCCGGCAGCAGGTCAGCATACAGATCGCGTGCAGCCGAGGCATCCCCACATTCCCCGGTCCAGTACGCGAGATTACGACGGGTCCTGAGCACATATGGGTGGTCGGGACCGCACACCCGCTGCTGATCTGGCAGAAGGGTAGCGAACAGATCACGCGCGGTCCTGAGAGCGCCACAACGCCCCGTCCAGTCCGCGATGTTTTCTCGTGTGATGAGCGTGTCCGGATGGTCGGCGCCAAGTACTCGTTCCTGATCCGGCAGCAGTTCGGCGTACAGGTCGCGGGTAGCATGGGCATCACCGCACTGCCCCGTCCAGTATGCGATGCAATCCCGCGTCCCAAGTGCGTCCAAGCTATCGGCGCCACGCACCCGTTCCCGATCCGGCAGCAGCTTGCTGAATAAGTCGCGAGCAGCACGAGGATCGCCACATTCACCGGTCCAGCGTGCGAGATTGGCGCGGGTCTGCAGCACCTCTAGATCATCCGCTCCCAGCCAGCGTTCTTCATCCAGCAAGAGCGCGGCATACATTTCGCGCCCTGTCTGGGGATCGCCACACTCGGCAATCCAGTGCGCGAGAGAAGCGCGGGTCTGCATCGCCTCCCGATCATTGGCTCCCAATATCCGTTCCTGATCAAGCAGGAGAGAAGCATACATTTCGCGCGCCGTCCGGGAATCGCCACACATGCCCGTCCAGTAGGCGATGGTACCTCGCAACCTGAGCGCCTCGCGGTCATCCGCTCCGCGCACCCGTATCAGATCCCTTTGGAGGGAGATAAAGAGGTCGCGCGTACGGGGGGCATCACCACATTCCCCCACCCAGTTCGCGATGTTGGATCGCGTCATGAGCGTGTCCGGGTGATCGGCTCCGAGCACCCGCTCTTGATCCGCTAAGAGGCCAACATAGAGATCGCGCGCTGCACCGGCATTGCCGGCCTTCCCCGTCCACAGCGCCAGCGTGGCTCGCGTTCTGAGGGTGTCTCGATCGTCTGCTCCAAGCACCTTTTCTTGGGTTTCGAGGAGGACGGCGATTTGATCGCAGGCACCTTTGGCATCACCGGACGCGCCTGTCCATGACGCCAGGTCCGCTCGCACCATCAAAACGTCGCGATGGCCGGCACCGAGTACCCTCTCCATATCCGGCAGGAGGAGAGCGAGAAGGTCGCGCGCCGCTCGGGGGCTGCCGAATGTCGCTTCGAAATTCGCAAGCCTGGCTTCTGTCCTGAGCACGTCCGGATGATCGGATTTCTGAATTTTCTTGAGAGCCTGGTTCAGACGCACCCAGAACGAGCGATTGTCTGTCGGATCGCTGGACATGATCGACGTGAACCGGTTTATCTGCCCTGTCAGTTTCCCCAATTCAGAACGGTGATCGAGTTCGCGATCGAACGCATATCGCCACTCGATCGGCACCGCGCAACCTCTATTGGGCACCCGAATTTGCAGGACATCCACGATTGCGGCGTGTGCCTTTACGATGCTCGTCCGATACTTTGTCGAGCGACGTACATAGTCCACCAATTCCTGGTGGAAGAGGCCCCACATGGCTGTCTCTCGGGTCGTGCCGTGCGCCACCAGACCAGCGAGTTTCTTGAGGTCCTTGTCGAGCTGCTCTTCCGCCCCGATATGCCCCTGGGCCGCGCAAGCGGCGCGCAATAGGCTGCTTGGCATGACGGCGCCGGCACCAGCTGCGGCCAACGTCATGAAAAGGATGGTCAGCGGTCCAGCCGGATTCTCCGGATCCTCGATACAGACGCCCAATCGTTCGAGGCGATCTTCGAAGGCCCTTTCAAGGGTGAGGTCGACGATTTCCGCTTGGCCACGAATCTCGCGAGCCTTGACTTCCTCGCCAAACACGGCTGCGCACAGCCAGTTGCCCTTGATCCGATCGACGAGCACATCGTGCAATTGCGGATCGACGCCCACTTTCGACAGATAGTTTCGGACCTCCTCATCGGTCAGTCGTGCAAGGTCGCATCGTTCGATATTAGCCGGCGTCTCCACACCGCTACGGCCCGTCAGGAGAACACGTATGCCGGGAACATCTGCGAGCGACTCAAGGAGTCTCAACACTCGCGGGCGCGCCAATCCGATGCTGTCGACGCTGTCCAGCAGGAGCGTGATCTTCGCCTTGCCGATCGGCGTATCGAGCGTCTCCACCCACGCCCGCAACGGCCCCAGCAGCATTCGCTCCTGATCGGGTAATTCGTTCCTCTGCAGGAAAAGCTGCGCAGCGTCTCGAAAGCCCTTGTATAGTGCCAACTGGTCCGCAAGGGCCTGAACCACTCTGAAATACGTCGTGTCCTCGGTCGCAAAGAACGAGGCATCAATCAAATTCTGGTGCCCGGTGATCGCGCGCAGGGCGTCGGGCATCTGCACGAGCATCGCCGACAGCGTCGTTTTGCCTACCCCTGCGTCAGCCATGAAAGCCAGGCTCGACGATTCCGTTGCCAACCGACGAGCCAACGATTTAATCGCCTGGCTCAGTACCAGACCCTGCTCGCGAAGGTCCGGCGCCCTGGAAAGACCCTTCCGATTGAACGCAATGTTGTGCCCGATCCACATCTGGGTGGGCAGTGGCGCGCCGTCATACTGCACCAAGTGAGCTGTCTGCTTGCCTGTGATCTCGCACAGGCGATCGCGCAAAATCGCGCAACTCAATTCGCGATCAGCGTCGCCGATTCCTTGGTAAAGCAATTCGGTCAACGCCTTGCTGAACGACAGATCGAAAGCGGCAGCCTCACCCGTGGCTGTCAGGATCGCAATCGGAACCGCAGGGCCTTGTGATTGAACCCAGGCCCGTAGCGCCGACACGAGAGCTGTACCGGACTGGCAAGCATCGATGGCGAGCACGACGCCACTGGGCTCTTCCTTCCGGATCGTCCCAAGCAATGAAACAAGCTCAATTCCCGAGGTTTCGATAGTCTCGGCCCGGGCGCCAAAAGGCATCAGGTAGTATCGTTGGTCATGAGCCCTGCCATGACCTATCCAGACGAGCACCAGTACCTTATCGCGGGCTAACGCAGCAGCCTGCGCGACAGCTCTCTCGGTCGTCTCACGGTCACCATCCAACAATACGCCAGTGCTTCCGTCGATTCCACAATGTCCCCGCAAGTCGTCTCGCAAGGTCTCGGCAAGGGCATAGGCCGTGGAATGCAGACTGGTCAGCGATCCTTCGGCTTCGCACTGCGAGGCGATGACCAACAGATGCCGCGAGGAGCCCAATCTACCCCCTCCCTACACAAGTGGCATCATCGCTTGCAAAATTGCGGAGCCGACGACCTTCTTGGTGAGGTATCGCCTGAGCGCGTGCGGTTCGTTGCCGTTGTCGATGCTTTCGACATTGTCGAAGATCGCGCCAGTCGGCATGGGAGAAAAAAGCGGCTCCAGATTGAGCGTGCTGGCGACATAGTCCTCACGGTCCGCAACGTTGACCCATCGATGTACTTTAGCTGGAAAAGCTGGCGGCTGCGGATCGAGCCTGTCATAGATGATTTGCTTGAGGCCAAGCGGTGAGCCGAGCGTGAGCAGGAGAGGCAAGGGATTGGTCTGTTCCCGCGCAATATCGTACGCGACCACCGAGCCAAGCGAATGTCCGATCAGCACGCGCGTGTCCGGCGTCATAAGGCGCCGAACTTCATTGCGGGTGAATTCGCGAACATTTGGTTCTCGCATGTATTGGCCAACCTGATCCAATGCGGGAATAAGTCCGACGGCTCGATCCATCATCCAGTCGGCAATACCGGGAATTTGACCAAGGCGCTCGACGATGGCGCCCGCCATTCGGCCCAGCCCCTGGGCTTCGCCGGACGCCTCGATTTCTTGCAACTGCCTTGCGGCTATGTCCTGCGTACGCGTCCTTGAGCTATCGTCTCGCGCGCGTTTGATCATCGCCAACGCAAGCTCATCTTTGAACCGTTTGGCGTCAACATCGTCGGTGCGTGACTGTAGAAACGCGGATCCGTAAAACGCGACAGTCACTTCCACATCACGATCCCGCTTGCGAATTCGCTGGGCCAGAGCCTCGAGACGTTCGCGCTCTTCAGACCGCATGTCCTGGGACGCATTTTGGATGCCGCTTACGAGGGCCGCCACGGTTTCTGCGGCGATGTCCTCGGCCCCACGTTGCTCCTGAGCAATGCCATGAACCAGTACAATGGCCCCCACGTGCCCCTCCAAGAGCTGCCGCTACAGAGAAGTTCAGGAAAAGTCTCGACGACAATTCTCGCTCGATATTGGCAGACTGCAAGGGAGAATCATTGCGAAGCGATGTCCGCCTTCTGCTACTTGGTCATTAGGATGTGTCACTCCTTACGACCTCCGCGCCATATTATACCAACCTGCGCTGATCAGAACCCATAGGCCTATTTGCGACGTCCGATGGTCATGATGAGCCAAGGCTGGTCGATGAGCTTGTTCCAAGCCTCACAGCAATGGTCGACGATATTGTCGTAGGATGTGAAGACGCGGTTGGAGGGCCAGTTTTCGCGCATGCACTGCCAGATGTTCTCGACCCCTCGGGCGACAGCGAAGCGTCTTCGCTTCGCGAAAGCCGGCTTCAGCTCGGGACATTTAGCAGGTAGCGAGATGATGCTGATGTTGCCGGGCATCTCAAGCTTGTTGGTTGTGTGCCAACCAGCCTGATCCACCAGCACGACCGCGTGAGCGCCGGGCGCGACAGCCAACGATACTTCGGCCAGATGCAGCGACATGGTTTGGGTATTGCAGAAGGGCAGTACCAGGCCGGTGCCCTTGCCCAGTTCGGGGCAGATCGCGCCGAAGATGTAGGCCGATTTGGTCCTCTGATCCTTCGGCGCCGACGGTCGGGTTCCGCGCCGCGCCCAGCGCCGAGTGATCTTGTTCTTCTGACCAACACGCGCTTCGTCCTTACATGAGAGTTGGGCTGTCAATGCTATGGCGGCATAGCTTGCTTCCTCACGTCATATCGCTGAGTTGGCAAGGCGAGTTCGGGACGGCGCTGTGCGGCAGCCTTGGCTGCGTAACCTTACATGCGGTCGGGTTCAGCGTAGAACCCGCAACCATAATGCCTCATGCACGAGGCAAGGTCCCGATAGAGCACGACCAACCTGGAACGCGGGTATGGTAGACCATTGACGAAGACGGTCGTGCTCCTCGCAAAGCCAGCGATAGACCGGCTGTGTTTCCTACGCGGTTCTCAGAATGGCTCCGGCCGGGATCTCGCCGGTTTCGGTGAAGCGCCAGAGCGCGATCAACAGTTTGCGTGCCATCGCAACGATCGCGATCCGCCGGGCTCGCCCTTTTAATGCACCGACGCGCTGCCTGAACCAGGCAGAGAGCTCACTATCGGGTTGATACCTCAGCCAAAGCCAGGCTGCCTGCACCATCGTCTTGCGAACTCGCGCATTGCCTGCGCGACCGATACGTCGATCCTTGTCGACGCTGCCACTTTGGTGAGGGATTGGGGTCAGGCCGACGTAGCTTGCCAACTGCTTGCGGTTGCCAAACTGGCGATAGAAGACCTCGCGGGCGAGCACGGCCGCAAAATTACTGCCTACCCCGTAGATGCCGGCGAGTGCCGCAACTTTGGGGGCCACGATATCGCTCGGGGGCGTGGTCGCGAGAAGTTCGTCACGCTCAGCATCCAGTTCCGTGATCAACTCGCGGACGAGGCAAAAGCGTCGACGTAGTCGATTCAATTCCGCCGTGAGATGACGAGGCAGCTTGCGGCCGTCACCGGTCTCTAGGACCGCTATGTCTCGCTCCCAGGTTCGCAACGATGGCCTTGACCGAATTCCCTGGGTTGCGAGCAAGGCCAATATCCGATTTTCGATCCGTGTTCGCTCCTGAACAAGATATTCTCGCTCTCGGTGTACGCGCTTGCCGTCCTCCTCGTCGGGAGTTGGCACACGCACCATACTGCAGATTTGGGTGTCTCCCGCCAGATAGGCTGCAAGCACTCGCAAAAGGCCCTCAACATCAAGTCGATCTGTCTTCGCCCGCTTCGCCCGACGATTCACGAGGATGCTTGTCGGTTCGACCACGTGCGTTGGAATATTGTGGTCGGTGAGCAGCCGATGGATCCAGAATCCGTCCCGCCCGGCTTCGAAGCAACAGGCAATGGATGCGCCGGTCTTCGACGTCTTCTGATTGCGCGATTGGAGCTCGCCAAGAAGTTTGAGCAACGCGTCCGTATCGCCTGCGTCGATCCGATAGATATGGCTTTTTCGAATGCCGGGCAGGCGCGTGCCGACAAGCCACAAGGTGTTGCTCAATTCGAGAGCAACGAGAATAGTATCGCTGGTGAATGACATGATCGGCTCCTCTTAAGGACGCCGCATTCTGGCTCAGAAGGCCAGCCGGTGTCCGCCCTCATAGCATCTGGAACCAGATCTCTATGGGCGTGCCCTTCGGGAGGGTTGCCCTGACCTTTGCCAGCTCGGCAGCAAAGCCCCCTTTTTGAACTGCTCCATCGCATGCTCGTTCTGAGCATGGTGGCGGGGCCGCGCCGTGAGCTTGGCATAGCCCAGCTTTTTCAGCTCGCGCCCAACGGTCGTCTCATCGAGCGACACCGCGAACTCTTCGTGGAGCCACTGGACCAGATCGATCAGCCGCCAGCGAACGACGCCATGGATCGCTGGGGTCGGGCCACTTTCCACGATCTCGACCAGCGCCTGGCGCTGGGCATCGTTGAGCCGGGATCGAGGGCCGCAGGCGTTGCCATCCAGAAGGCCGTCCGGGCCACGGTCATTGAACCGAACCACCCAGTCACGCACGATCTGCAAGCCCACGCCGCCGATCCGTGCTGCCGCGGTCCGGCTGCCGCCGTCGTAAATCTCGGCCAAGGCCAGTAAGCGCCGCGCTTGGTTCGCACTTCTCGACGTCCGTGCCAATCGCCGCAACGCCGCTCCGTCATAATCCGCACGCAAACCGATCGCCGAGCCCATGGTCACACCCTCCATCCAAGGGCCTATAGATTCAGACTTTCGACTGCTTGGGAATCCCCTACGTGAGTCAGCGATCACGCAGGCTGGTATTATTACCTCAACTTCGACGACGACGATTACGTCATGACCGATGGAGGCATTTGAGCCAACAATCCAGGTAGGAAAGTTGAACGCGCCGGGTTTGCCGGAGGCTCCAAACTATCCCGAGCGCTCGCGAACTCTCATAACGAGTTGGTCCGGACCTGCGGACTTTGGCGACCGACAACCGAAATGCCCCTTCACAGTGCAGCCACACCGCGGAGCCAAACGCAAAAACCGCCCTAACGATCAAATCAGGACGGTTAGTGACTTATGACAGAATTGGTTGCGGGGGCAGGATTTGAACCTGCGGCCTTCAGGTTATGAGCCTGACGAGCTACCGGGCTG
>NZ_JBFNQD010000033.1:0-34073 GCF_040797145.1 Labrys neptuniae
TCGCTCGGGACCCTCCTCAAGCGATCAGCATTGATCAGATAACTTAACAAGCACTTAATCTGCCAAAGTAGTGCTAGCGCATGTTGTGCAATCTCGGTGGCCGCAAATAAAGATGCTCATCACATCGGGGCGGCAGTGGCCTTCTCTCGCGCCAATGCCGATTGGAGCGGCCTTCTTCCCAAGCCATTTGGCTTGACCGAAATTCACAATGTTTTGGATTTGGCGGGTTTCCCGGTGAGGACGAGTGCATCTGTATCACGAACTTGAAGGGACGTTTGCGCTTCAGACGGGTGTTGCCTTGGTCCGATGATAGGTACACGAACAGTTAAAACAACCGGCAGGCTAGTGGCATCCGCGCATTCAGTCACAGTATACGAGGAAACTACGCTGCAGTACGAAATAATCCCCTAGGATCATCATAAAGTAGGTTTTCTAGTACGCTAAGGTGCGCCCGCAATGGTTGCAAGTAATGATTAAATCCCGCCCCCGCAACCAATTCTCACGCTACAGCACGACATAACGGACGAAACTACGATAAACCCCGCTCAAGCTATCGCTTGGCGGGGTTTTATGTTTTGGGCCTATTGCCCCACAAGCAAAATCCATCACTTATAATCGCAGGTTCAAATCAGGGATGTCGTTCCCGTAACCAGTTGCGAAAGCCAGGGACGTGTCGGGGCGGACGCGGCTTCGGGCCGGCCGAGACCGTTTGCGGGCAGGCCGAGTGGCAGTTTCTGCTCCGGCCCCGATCGTTATCGCAACCTATGATTGTTGTTAATTCCATCCCATCGCAAAACGATATATTTTCCTTTTGACTGGTTCTGTAGGTGGAAGAGCCATGGTCGACCAGTTTCGGTATCACCCATAAGAATTTCAATCGCGACGGGCAGAAACAAGGAACGAAGTGCCTTCATCGGTGTTCGGACGCCGAGCCATTCCGAACTATCTCGCTCAGAGAGAATTTCCGATGTGTGGGTACTGGCTTGGTGATGCGGCCTTTGGTCCTCTCACCCCTAGTCAGAGGGGCGATCGATCAGTTCGCGATTGCTCGGCCCGCTCCAGGAATGGTCGGATAGCCCCGGTCGGCGCAGGTAAGATACATCCAGCCTCGATGGATGAGCGTGCGATGCATGCTGTTGGGCAATCGATCCTGGCGCGTGAGGTCGTGATCTACGACCTCTGCGGCGATCTTTTGGTACGTATGCGCACCTGGGTCGAAGAACAATGCCGGCTAGTGGAGCGCTATTCCATGCCCAAGCCATAGCGGCGGGCATGACAAGAGGGTCGGGGAGCGGCGGAAGTGGTCGAACGCTTCTCCTTGGCGGTCCCGGTGTGAAGCATCGCTGCTTTCGCCATCACGAAGCCAATGGAGGTTTCCATGCTGCATCAAAGTCTGGACGAACTCCGGCTCAAGGCCGACATCCTACCGCTTCAATCCGAGCCCCGGTTGCTGACGCGTGCCGAACGCCGGGAGCGCTGGGCCCAACTCCTGGATAGGCATGACGTTCCGCTCATACCTTTCCAGCGCATCGAAACCTATTCGAAAACGGCTCGCGGCAGCTTGCGGGTCGACCATGGTCCGGTCGCGCTTGCCTATGATGACCCGGTCCTGCGCGCCGATGGCCTGGCTGGGGATACGTTAGGCGATGCGTGCGCCTATTTTGAACTCAGTCCGGGATTGGCCCATCGTCTGCTGTGCGATTGCCAGTATCGCGGCACGATGACTGGACCGAAGGTTGCGGCCAAGTTGCGTGCAGCGGAGCATGGCGGGATCTTCTGGCACGTCCTGAACTGGGCTTTCCACCGTAATCGGTGATCGGACGACAGCGCGGGCGACAGATGCGCTGCCTGGAAACAAGGCTGCCTCCGCAGATGTCCTGGGGGCTGCCTTCAACTGACATCGATCATGGCCCGGCTCGAGCTTCGGGCATCGACGCTTGAGTTTTTGGTTTGCGCAATGGGCTCAGGCGTGGCTGCTACGGGCTTGAGTGCCGTCCAGTCCGACAGGGCGAGCGCTCGGCTCGGAGGTGATCCCATCGTCGAGCCGGCGGAGCCGGCCCAAAATGAATCCCAAGCGATGTGAAGGAAACGGCATGAGAAAAACGATATGCGCCGCTGTGGCGGCTTCGTTGCTCGCCTTGAGCAGTTCGGTCGCCATGGCGGTGACAGCAAGTCAGTCTTCGCCGGAAGGGCGCGCGGCTCCGCGCAATGAAGCGCCAGCCAATGATGCAGCACCCGCTAGTCAGGCACCGGGTAATGTGCCTGCGCGGATCACCCAGATGCAGGTCGTCAGCATCAACCAATTGCCGCCGCCTATCCGCAAGGGGGTGAACGAGAAGATTGCTTCGACCAGTCCCGACGATATGCGCCAGCTGCGCCAGAGTATCAATCAGACACCCGAACTGTCCCAATCCCTCAAAGACTATGGCGGTAGCTCACCGATCGAACAAAGTCAGAACGGCGACTTTGACAAATCCTAGAATTGATGAATGATACCTGACTAACTTACCTACGGTGTCATTTAACCCTCTTTTGGATACTGTGAGCCTAGAAACTGGTCGACAGCCGTTTGGATTCTACCAGTCTAGCTTACCGCCGATGTCCCCCAGAGTGACAGTTGTTTGTGCATTGATATTTCAGCCGGAGAAAGACAAACTGTTGTAATGGCGACAACAATAGATTTCTTGGAGATGCAGGCCTTCATTGCCGTGGTGACCGAAGGGTCTTTCACCGCCGCGGCGGAACGCCTCGAAACGGATAAGGCGCGGGTGAGCCGCATAGTGCGGCGAATGGAAGAGAAGCTCGGCGCGCGGCTTTTGAACCGGTCGACCCGGCATCTCAGCGTGACAGAAGTCGGGCGCGATTATTTCGAACGCGCTTCGTCGATCCTAGCGGCAGCTGAAGCCGCCGAAGCCGCAGTGGCACAGCGGACTCAAGAACCGAAGGGCCGCCTGAAAGTTACGGCTGGGGCTGAATTTGGAACGATGCGGGTCGATGGCTGGATCGCTGGATTCTTGCGCAAGTGGCCGAAGGTCAGCGTCGAAACGGAGTACACGAACCGTCTCGTCGATATCATTCATGAAGGTGTCGATGTGGCGATTCGCATCGGTCCGTTGGATGACTCGGAGCTTTCGGCCCGCAGGCTGGGAGAGTTGACCTACGGCTTGTATGCTTCCCCCGATTATCTGAGGAGCGCAGCGTCTATCCGCAAGGTTGATGATCTGAAGCGGCACGACCTCATCATGCATGCGCCGCGCGGCCGTCCGGGCTGGACCTTGGTGAATGGTGAAAAGACGGAGAAGGTGTGGCACGCACCACGGTGCGCCCTCGATAACACCATGGCCGCCAGGAACCTGGCGCTGTCGGGTCTGGGGATCGTGCAGCTTCCAAGATACATGGCCGAGCCGCATGTAGCGGAAGGCGGCTTTGCTAGAGTCCTGCCGGGTTGGGCGCGTATTCCTGTGCCGGTCCACGCCGTCTTTGCTTCGACGCGCTACATGGATCCGAAGGTGCGAGGGTTTGTCGACGTCTGCCGCGATGGCTTCAGGAGTGATGTCGAAGGCTTCAGTTGAGACGATCTGCTGCGCCCCACGCGTTAGATTCTAAACGGCGTGAAGCCGTTCGGTTGTCACCGGGTATCGTAACGATCTGGTCATCACGCTTGCCTTCCGAGCGCTCTTGTCGTTCGCGGACTGAGTGTGCCTGCACGGCTGGCGATTTATTGTAGGTTCGAGGGACAACAGTCTGTTGCCCGCGGCCAGACTGTTAACTCCTCCATCAAATTCATAACTTCGCTCGTGTCGCTTGCTGGAGCGCTCGCCGTCTGAGGGCGCGCGAGACGGCACCGGCGCATCAGTCCTGTTGGCGGCTACCACCCCCATGAAGAAAGACAACGTAGATGACACAGACAATTGGTATCATCGGCTCTGGCCTTGTCGGCAAGGCAGTCGCGCGCCTCGCGACCGCAGCTGGCTACAAGGTGGTGATCAGCAACTCCCGCGGCGCGGACACCATCAAGGACCTGATCGAGGAGCTTGGTCCGCTGGCGAGCGCCGGTACCACCGCGGAGGCCATTGCGGCGGGTGACATCGTCACGCTCTCGATCCCGATCGCCGCCTCCGAACAGCTGCCCGCCGACAAGTTCGCGGGCAAGGTCGTACTCGACCAGACGAACTATTATCCCGCCTTCGGCAACAACGACGTCCTCGACAAGGCAGAGCTGACTTCCAGCGAGCTGATCCAGCAGCGTCTGCCGGGGGCGAAGGTCGTCAAGGGCTTCCACAACCTGAGCTGGCTCCACATGAAGGCCAACGCGACGCCGAAGGGTTCGGCGAACCGCACGACGCTGCCGATCGCCGGCGACGACGCCGGCGCGAAGCGGGCGGTGACCGAGTTCTTCGACAAGATCGGCTTCGATGCCATCGACGCGGGTTCGCTCGCGGATAGCTGGCGCATCGAACCGAGCACGCCGATCTACTTCTGGACCTACGCTCCGAAGGTAGACTTGCAGGCGACCGGTCCGGAAGCCGAGCGCGCCTACACGCATCCCGGCACGCCCGTGTCGCGCCAGGATGCTCAGCGCCTGATCGACGAGGCAGAGCGCCCGTCGCCCATCGGCGGCACGTTCGAGGGCATGCCGCAGGTCCATGTCGACCTCTTCATGGCCCAGGCAAGCGCCGCGACCGTCGCGAAGTGACCCCCTGCCGGACGCTCCATCCGAGGTGCGTCCGGCTATCGGTTGAGGGAGGCCCGCAGCCCCCGCCGGACCGCACGTATCAGGAACCAGAGCGATGCCGAGCGAAGACCATCTCACCCCTTTCCTCGAGGCGATGCACCAGGGCGACGTCGGGCGCGCGAGCGTGCATCTTTCCGACACCGTCGAACTCAACAGCCCGATCCTTCCCATGCCCTTCAAGGGGCGGGCCAGTGTCACCGCCGTCCTCACCGAACTGCTCTCCACGATCGACGCCTTCGAGCCGAGGATGATGATGCGCGACGGTGCCAACGTCATCGCGATCCTCACCATCCGGTTCGAGGACCACGTGATCGACGCGTTCGACCACGTCCGCCTGGGCGAGGACGGCCGAATCGAGACCATGACTATCGCGTGGCGTCCGCTGCCCGCCGTCGTCGCGGTCCAGCAGCGGCTCGTTCCGAAGCTCGGCGGGAAGGCGATGCGTCTAGTTCCAATCGAGCAGTAGGCACACCAGATCCATTCCGCGGGCTACGGCCGGACGAACGCCCGGATGCGCGCACGCCTCGACAAGCAGGCGCGGCGCGAGACTTGCGCACCGCCGGCAAGCAAAAAGGAACACGACATGCAAGGTGGAAGAAAGCCAGGTCCCGACCATCCGATTACCATCGCTCCGGCGGGGAAGAGGGTTGTCGTCAAGCTGGATGATGCCATCCTCGCCGACAGCCGCGATGCCCTCATCCTCAAGGAGGCGAGCCTCAATCCGGTCTATTACATCCCGCGCGCCGACGTCGCGATGAGCGAAATCAGCCCGAGCGACACCAGCACCCACTGTCCGTACAAGGGCGACGCCAGCTATTTCAGCGCGCGAAGTGGCGCCGCCAGGGATATCGCCTGGTCTTACGAGGCCCCTTTCGACCACATGCTGATCATTAAGGGATACCTCGCGTTTTACCCGGACCGCGTCGATGCCATCGAAATAGTGCCTCCCGATTGAAAGCTGGATCATTGACCCAGCAAATCAGTCGGATTCTGTTGTTGTTCCGATTACAACACTACATCCATATTCATCCCATTAATGGCGGGAATGTGGGTCTCGCGCTGATTGATGGTTCAGGCGGCGCGTGACAGAATGTTGTCTATGACATCAACAATCGGCTTTTCCGAAATGCAGGTCTTCGTTGCAGTGGTGATGGAGGAGTCCTTCACCGCCGCGGCCGATCGCCTTGAGACTGACAAGGCTCGGGTGAGCCGCATCGTGCAGCGGATCGAGGAAAAGCTCGGCGCGAGGCTGCTGAACAGGTCGACGCGCCGCCTCAGCGTGACGGAAGTCGGAAGGGACTATTTCGAACGCGCCTCTTCGATCCTCGCCGCCGCAGAGGCGGCCCAAGCCGCGGTCGCCCAGCAGAGTCAGGAGCCCAAGGGCCGTCTTAAGATCACAGCGACGCCAGAGTTCGGCACAACACGCGTCGACAATTGGATCGCCGCCTATTTGTCCAAGTGGCCGAAGGTCACGGTGGAAGCGGTATACTCAATTCGGTTCGTCGATATCATTCATGAGGGGATCGATGTCGCGATCCGCATTGGCACCTTGCAAGATTCTGATCTGTCGGCCCGCAAGCTTGGAGAGATAACTTACGGTCTCTATGCCGCGCCTGCATATCTGAAGGAAGGTGCGGCGCTCCGAACCGTCGACGATTTAAAGCGCCACGACCTCGTTATGAAAACGTCCAGCGGCCGTGCGAACTGGACCCTTGTCAACGGCCAAGCAACAGAGAAGATTTCGCAGGCGCCACGCTGCGCGCTGGATAACATCGTTGCGGCAAAGAACCTGACCGTGTCCGGTTTGGGAGTGGCGCAACTTCCGCAGTTCATGGCTGAGCCACATGTGACGGAGGGAAGCCTGGTTCGGGTTTTGCCGGGTTGGGCAAGCATACCGATGCCGGTTCACGCCGTTTTTGCCTCCACGCGCTACATGGATCCGAAGGTACGTGGCTTCGTTGACCTTTGCCGCGATGCTTTCGGGGATGATAGTAACGCCAGCCTGCTCTGAAGCCCTCGCTGAAGCTCAAAATTGCGCTCCAGACCGTCCCGGCGACCGAGCGCTGGTTCACCATTGTTGCTCGCGCGAACAACAGACTGGGGTTCGTCGGGCATCTAATCCATTCCCGGGAGATATCCTACCTTCCAACCGAACCGCTCCGCAAGGACGCGCGAACGTTGAAGTGAATAGGATATCTAATGAAGATCGGAATCTTGAACGCCGGCAATATCGGCAGTCGTCTGGCAAGAGCCTGGGCCGCTGCAGGTCATGAACTCGTTATCGCGAAGGACGGTGAGGACCGGAAGATCGCGCCATTACTTGCGGAACTGGGCGACAAGGCTCGGCTTGGCACGATCCGCGAGGCTGCGGAATTCGGTGAGGCTGTTCTTTTCTCCGTTTACTGGCCCCGGGTCGAGGCGATCGTGCGCGAGGTTGGCGACGCGCTCGACGGTAAGGTCGTGATCGAGACCATGAACCCGCTCGGCGTCACTGCCGACTTCGTGCACTTCCATGATCTGGAATTCATGCGCAACAGCTCGACCTCCGAAGACCTGCAACGGCGGCTGCCGAATGGCCGTATCGTCAAGGCGTTCAACCTGATGGCGGCTCCGGCGCTCGAAGCGGCGGCTTGGTCAGCAACGCCATTGCAGCCCGACATCTTCTACGTAACCGACGACGCCGCAGCCAGGGAGGTCACGCGAGGTCTGATCGCTGACGCTGGGTTTAAGCCCGTCAATGCCGGCCCACTCAGCGGTGCCCGGCAGCTCGAACAGGCTGGCGTGCTCCTGCATCATATCGCAGACCACGAGTATGGCGGCGATGCTGACCTCGTCCGCCTGGCTCTCACGGTGGTCGAGGCAAGTCCCGGCCCGATCAGGCGCGAACGCATCGCCTGAACCGGGGCGCCGGCTCATCCGCAAACTCACTGAAATCGCAGTTCGCTTTACAGAGGAAAACCTTAATGGCGCTAACGCTCAATGGGAAAACCGCTCTCGTGACCGGAGCATCACGCGGCATCGGCCGGGCGATCGCTGAGCGGCTCGCGGCCGACGGCGCGACTGTGGCTATCACCTACAATACAAGCAGGGCGGGCGCTGAGGAAGCGGTGGCAGCCATCGAGAAGGCGGGCGGGACCGCTTTTGCGCTGCCCGCAGACCTCGCTGACGCTGGGTCTATTCCGGGCTTGTTCGATGAGCTCGACCGCGAGCTTACGGAACGGGAAGGCAGCAAGACGCTCGACATTCTCGTCAACAATGCGGGCAATTCAGGTTGGGGCAGTTTATCGGATGCAACGCCGGACGCTTGGGACACCATGGTCGCCGTGCACGCCCGGGCGCCGTTCTTCATGGTCCAGTCGGCGCTGAGCCGTCTCTCCGATGGCGGACGCATCATCAACATTTCGTCGGGCCTTTCCACGCGTCCGCAACCGATGGTGCCGATCTATTCGATGGCTAAGGCGGCTATCAACAATCTCACTCATGCGCTCGCGATGGAGCTTGGGCCGCGCGGAATCACGGTGAACGCCGTGGCGCCGGGTTGGACGCGAACAGACATGAATGCTGCCGTCCGGGAGGATGCCAACACTGTGAAGGCCATCGAAGCAGACACCGCATTCGGCCGCTTCGGTGAAGCCTCAGAGATTGCCGCGGTCGTGGCTTTTCTAGCTTCGGACGAAGGCCGGTGGGTTACCGGGCAGGTGATCGAAGCGAGCGGCGGCTACAGGCTCTGATCGTCGTAAAGCGCGGCATCCCGACTGTCCCGCAGACTCACGTCAACCATTCCATAGCTTGGGAGACCGCTGATGAAGATTGGAATCATAGGATCTGGTGAAATTGGCGGTTCGCTGGCCCGCCGGTTGTCGAAGTTGGGCCACCAAGCTTTCATCGCGAACTCGCGCGGCCCTGAGTCGCTTGTAGATCTTGTTGCCGAGACAGGCACCACGGCGGTAACCGTCATCGAGGCAGCGCGCAGCGGTGACGTCGTCTTCGTTGCAATACCGGTGTGGAAGATTGCCGAACTACCGAAGAACCTCTTCGAAGGCGTCAGTCCCGAAGTTGCCGTCGTAGACACCGGAAATTATTATCCCCGGGAGCGCGATGGCCGGATCGATGCAATCGAAGAGGGTATGGCTGAAAGCCGTTGGGTGGCCAACCACCTTGGACGACCGGTGCTGAAGGCAATCAACAACCTGCACTGGCGCAGTCTCCTTGATGGAGGCAAGCCTGCGGGCACACCGGGCCGCATCGCATTGCCGGTTTCGGGCGACGATGAGGCCCATAAGGCGAAAGTCATCCGCCTCTTCGACGAACTCGGATTTGACGGTGTCGACGCCGGCCAACTTGACGAGTCCTGGCGTCAGCAGCCCGGCACGCCGGTATACGCCGCCAATCTCGATACGGAAGGCGTCCGTAAAGCACTTGCCGAAGCCAGTCCCGAGCGAAAGCCGGAGTTTCGTGCTGCGCCCAGCAGTAGCATCGGCAAACCTTAGGAGGTCCGATGGATATGCAGCCAGAGGGACGGGTCGTCCTCGTGACAGGGGCGGGCCAGGGTATCGGCCGAGCTATCGTGTTGCGCCTTGCCAGAGACTGCGCAATGTCGGAGTGGTCGATTTGAAAGGGGAGAAGCTTGCTGAACTACGGCGTAAACTCATAAAATATCTGGTCGTTTATGGGCCGCTGTGATTCAAGGTTTCCAAATAAGGAGGCCTTGTTGACGCGTCGTCGCTACGAACTCACCGACCACGAATGGTCAATCATCTCGCCTTTGTTGCCCACCAAGCCCCGTGGCATTCCCCGAGCCGATGACCGGCGAGTGTTGAATGGCGTCCTCTGGCGGTTTCGAACGGGTTCGCCCTGGGCGGAGGTTCCGGAGCGCTATGGCCCGCCGACCACCTGCTACAACCGCTTTGTGCGCTGGCGCAAAGCCGGAGTATGGGATCGGCTTCTCGAAGCCGTCTCGGCGGCCTACGATGGTGACATGGGACGTTCCCGCAGCGGACTTACGAGCAAAATCCACGCGCTCGTCGACGCCGAAGGCGCCCCGTCAACCTGCGTGTGACCGGCGGACAGGTTGCTGACTGCACCCAGGCCGACGCGTCGACAGACGAACTGGGTGAAGGAGGTATCCTGCTGGCCGACAAGGGATATGACAGCAATGCTATCCGGGCCAGGGCCGTCGAGCGAAAGGCCTGGGCCAATATTCCGCCAAAGACAAACCGCTAGGGCTCCTACGTATTCTCGCGCTGGGTCTATCGGCAACGCAATCTCGTGGAACGCCTCTTCAACAGGATCAAACAGTTCCGAGGCATCGCAACCCGATATGACAAGCGTCCGGAAAATTACCTCGCCGCCGTAAAGCTCGTCGCCGCAAGAATATGGTGCCTGAGTTTATGAGTCGACGCCGTAACGCGGAAGCCGCTCAAGGGCTGCCCACGAAATAGAACACCTCCGGCAGCAGTGCTTGGTGAACGGCTCCTGCTTTGCTAGGGTCAATCGACCTGCCAGGCCGGCAGATCGACGAACGTTTTAAATAGTAGATCCCGCACGATCTTTCGCTGGTTCTTGTCGAGACGGGAGAGCATATCTTCCTGTCGATCGATAAAGATCGGCTTCAGGCGCTCCATCATGGCAAGACCATCGGCGGTAAGGCGCAGGTTTTTCTTTCGCGAATCCACCTTGTCGGCATGGATTTGCGCCAGTTTTTTCTCCGTCAGGCGCTTGACCGCCCGTCCAATGGAGTTCTTCGGCCTGCCATTGAGCTGGGCGATTTCGCTCGCGGTTAGTTGCCGGTAGCGCCACAGGGTGATCAGCACATTGCAATCGTCGCGATTGAGACCGAAACTGTTTTCCGTAGCGGTAATCGTTCGATGCGACCAGTAGTTGGCCCAAAGGCAGATGGTCAGTGCTTCGGCGAACGCGTGATCGCGGCACAGACTCGTTACGTCAAGGGCAGTTGAATTCTCGGCGCTAAAATTCATCGCTTCTTTTGGTCTCAATCAGGGGCTGGCCGGCATGTCTGTATGCCGGCTTCGGCTGTCTGCGCAATGGCGTCTCCACAACGCTCGGACCCGTCTTTCAGGTCTGAGCACGACGGGCCGGTGGCGTACCATCCGTGAACTTGGCGATCGGTCGCTGATTGTCAATTGCTTGGGCTTGCTTTGTCCGGAAATGCAGCAGTTTGGCGCCTTAAAAATCTGCACAGACCATATTGACATCAAATTGATTATCGAGAATGGTTCCAGATGGAACGATATTATAAATAACAGAGGGGCGACCGAAAGTTGCCGAACGCCGGGCATGTGTCCGGTGAACGATAACGTTTGGTCTTTACCATTATGTCTAGCTATGCTGTCATCGCTATATCTGCGATTACAATTGTCATAATAGTAATTGAAATATTGCAGCCTTCTCGATTGTGGGCTGCCGGTAGCAAGTCGCCTATCGAATGGCGTAGCATCCCTCGGTTCCTTCCACGCTATTTCGGCGATATCCATGATCGCGTCGCGCGCGAACCATTGTCTGCGCGCATGCATGCTTTGACAGCAGGCAGCATCATAGGCCTGTTTCTTCTATCTCCCCTCAACGCTGCACTTGTCCTGGCGCGCGCGCCGGGTGCGCTTGTACTTGCGATGACGGGAACATGCTTGTTCCTGGTCGCCGGCCTAGGTGCAGGTATCATTCTGCAGTATCGGCGGCGCCTAGCCAGACCGAAGCGGTTGTCTGGCGGTATCTGGGCGCGGCTGCGCTTGTTTTTTTCCCTCGCCTGCGCCTTTTTCCTTGGCGCGGCCTTGATTGCCTTGGTACCGGCGGGATGGCCCGACAGGCTCTTGGCCGTCGTCCTCGTTCTGACCGGCGCTGCAGGTCTGTGTTGCCTCGCAACCATGATCGCTCGTGGGCCGATGCGCCACGCCTTTGCTGGTGCGGTTCACCTGGTGAACCACCCTCGTTCCGAGCGGTTTACGGGCCGCGCGAGTGACCTGAAGCCGCTCGACCTCGAGGCTCCGCGCCTTGGCGCCGGTTCCCCGGCGGATTTCAGTTGGAAGCAACTTGCCGCTTTCGATGCCTGCGTGCAGTGCGGGCGCTGTGAGATTGCATGTCCGGCCTTCGCGGCGGGACTACCGCTCAATCCCAAGAGGCTGATTGCCGACCTTTCGGCCAGCATGCGCGCGGTGTCGGCGCGGCCCGACTATTGTGGAAGCCCGCATCCGGGCCACGGCAATGGCTGGCGTTCGACCGATGCCTGGCAGGAATTGGTGGCTGAGAGCGAGGCGGCAATCGCCCCCGAGACATTGTGGTCCTGCACAACCTGCCGCGCCTGTGTCGAGGAGTGCCCGATGCTGATCGAACACGTCGATGCCATCATTGACATGCGTCGCTTTCAGACATTGGAACGGGGGGCTACGCCGGAAAAGTCGGTACAAGCGCTCGCCAATCTGCGGATGACCGACACGGTCGGCGGCGCCGACCCTGCCACGCGTCTCGATTTTGCCGTGGATCTTAAGCTGCCATCTATCAGCGTAACAGGGTCCGCCGATACCTTGTTGTGGCTGTCGGAAGCCGCGTTCGACCGGCGAGGCCAGACGGTGCTCCGCGCTCTCGTGCATTTGCTGCGTGAGGCGCGGGTCGATTTTGCGACCTTGGGTGTGGAGGAGCGCGACTGCGGCGACCTTGCCCGCCGGATTGGTGACGAGCATTCTTTTCAGATGTTGGCCAAGGCCAATATCGCGACGCTGGCCCACTATCGCTTCCGACAGATCGTCACTATCGATCCGCATGCCCTCCACTGCCTGCGTAATGAATACCCGGCTTTTGGCGGACGCTATACGGTGCGTCACCACACCGACCTTTTGGACGAGTTGGTGGCTGCAGGGCGGCTTCGCGTACTTCGTCCGGCCACTGGTGGCATCACCTACCACGATCCTTGCTATCTGGGGCGCTACAACGGCGAGTTCGACGGGCCGCGCCGCGTGCTGGGTGCCATCGGTTTTGAACTTGCTGAGATGGAACACAGCCGCACACGTTCACGCTGTTGCGGTGGCGGCGGTGGCGGCGCGCTGTCGATAATCAACTCGGAGCGGCGCATTCCCGACATGCGCATGGAACAGGCTATCGCTACCGGCATGCCGGTTTTGGCCGTTGCTTGCCCTGGCTGTGTACAGATGCTCGAAGGCGTTGCCGGTGAACACCCTCCCGTGCGCGACATCGCCGAACTCCTCCTCGAAGCGGTGGAGGCCCGCGCATGAGCCGCACACGCATCAACAGAGGAAAGCCGCCCGAGCGCATCGAGGAGCCGGATTGCGCCGACCGTAGCGACGCCGCAGCGATGGAAGAGGTCGCGACCGTCACATCAACCACATCAACGCCGAACGTCGAAACCGCACAAGCTCCGACCAGGGTGCGTCGAAATAATACAGCCATTCGCTCTGACCCACGACCTGCGGGCCGCCTTCGCTTGTCTCGGGCCCAGGAGGAGACACAGGGTGAGGAAGCCGTCCTCCCAGCCGCGCCCGCGCGTCGGCGCCGAACCCTGCGAGGTCCGGCCGCTCACAGGGATGATGCACGTACTCCCATGCGGCCCGGCGGAGCAGACACGGCCGAGGCTGAGGCGCGCGACGATGCCGATGTCGTACGCGTCGAGGAGCCCGAGAGCCATATCGTCGTCGTCGCTTTCGCCCGCGAGACCTGGCCGCAGGCCGAGGTGGAACTGATCGGGCTGGCTCGTTTTCTCGCTGGGCCACGCGAGGCTATCGTACTCTGCCGCATTGGCGCTAGCGAACGTGACGCCGGACGGGCCGGCGCCGACCGGCTGGTGACATTCGAAAATGCGGGTATTTTCCAGCGCCGATCCGCGTTGGCAGCTCTGTGTGGCGATTTGAAGCCCCGACATGTGCTTTTGCCAAGCTCGGACGCCGGCAACGATCTTGCCCGCTTTCTTGCCACTCGGTTGGGCGTGCGCCCCGCGATTGGGATCGTGCAACTACGCGGAAACGAAGTGCTGGTGCCCGCTGCTGATCGGCAACACGACTATGCCCGGTCGCTGCCACCCGTCGCGACGTTCACGGCCAGCGCCTGCAAGGCAACAACGCCAGTCGCCCGTCGAGAGGCTCGGACCTTGATGGTACAGGGCGTGACGAGCGACCCAGCGGGTGTCACCGATGACGGAATCGAAGTCGCCGACGTATCACGGCTTGCCCTCGAAGAGGCCGAGTTCGTCGTCAGTGCCGGTGGCGGCGTACGCGATCTTAGGCTTTTCGGTGCAGTTGCACGGTCGCTGTCGGCGACGATTGGCGCCAGCCGGGTGGTATGCGATGCAGGGGCTCTGCCGCGTGATCGACAGGTGGGTGCATCCGGCCACATCACGCGAGCCCAGGCTTATGTTGCCTTCGGCATCTCGGGCGCCCCACAGCATCTAGAGGGCATTCGCGACTGCGCACATGTCGTGGCCGTCAACACCGATCCTCACGCCGCTATACTGGCTCGTGCGGATCTTGCCATTGTCGCCGACGCTGGCGCCGTGCTGGCCGCTCTGCTTGAAAACGGAGAGAGCGCCCGTGGCTGACCTATCGATTGCCGTATTGCTTTCGGCCGGGCGTCATCCGGTAACAGGTCGCTCGCGTGCTGCCGACAGCGATGCACGTGCGCTGCGTCTGGCGCTTGCCCTCGCCCAAAAGGAGGCGGTGCTGACTGTGCTCCATGCCGGCCAACATGACGAGCCCGCGCTTGGCGACTATCTCGGCATGGGTCTCGATACGCTCACGGTGCTTGGCCCTCTCACCCAAGCCGATGATGCGGTGCCGGTGCTTGCAGACGCCTTACGCACCGCTTCGCCCGACATCGTCTTGTGCGGCACGACTGCCGAACATGGCGAAGGCAGTGGCATGCTGCCCTATCTGATCGCGCAGGATCTTTGCATGCCCTGCATCGCCAATGTCACCGATCTGGTGCGTGAGGAGAACGGCCTGACGGTTCTGGCCGCCGAACCGGCTGGCCGACGCCGTCGCTTTCGGTTGACCGCCGGCGCCGTCCTCGCGGTCGGTGCGGCCGCATCGGCGCCGCTGCAGGTCGCCTGGGGCAGAACCCGGCAGGGCAAGATCCTGATCCATCGGGCTGGCGCCTCCATTGACGCCGCGCGTGCCAGCTGGACGCTGCGTCCTTTTCGCATACGTCCCGCTCGCATCTTCGCGGGACCCGACAGCATGGGCGGCAAGCGCATCGTCCAAGGTGTCCCACCCTCCGAGGCCGCGGCCGAGATCCGCGCTTTCTTGCAGCAGGCAGGCGTTATGCGTGCCGGCAATTCCACCTCCACCATTCACGCACCGCCAGAAAGGGCCGGGTAGCATGGCCAAATATCAAGCATTGCTGAAACCGCTGACGATCAAGAACATCACGTTTCGCAATCGCATCATGTCCACCTCTCATGCACCGGGCTATGCGGAAGACGGCATGCCCGGCGAGCGCTATCAGCTCTACCATGTCGAGAAAGCCAAGGGCGGCATCGGATTGACCATGTTCGGCGGCTCCTCGTCGGTGGCGCTGGATTCCCCGCTGTCCTTCAACCAGATTTCGGTCAGCGAAGACCGGGTGCTGCCCTATCTCACCCAGTTCGCCGAGCGCGTGCACGCTCATGGGGCCGCCATCATGTGTCAGATCACGCATATCGGCAGGCGTGGCGCCTGGGACGGTGCGAACTGGCTGCCGCTGATCAATCCAAGCTCCACCCGCGAACCGATGCATCGGCACTATGCCAAGGAGATGGAGGATTTTGACTTCAGGCGCGTGTTTCTAAACTTCGCTGATGCGGCGGTCCGCCTGAAGAAGGCGGGACTCGACGGCTGCGAGATCATCGCTGCCGCTCATCACCTGATCGATGCATTCATCTCCCCGATGCTGAACAGGCGCACAGATAAATATGGCGGCAGCCTGGAAAACCGTATGCGCTTCGGCCGCGAGGTACTGGAGACGGTCCGCGAAGCGGTGGGCGATGACTATGTGCTGGGCCTGCGTGTCGCGGGCGACGAACTGCTGCGTGGTGGCCTCACCCAGAGCGAATGCCTGGATGTCATCACTGGCTACTGCAACTCCGGTCTGATCGATTTCATCAATGTCTATCAGGCGCACGGCGACGACTTCCGGGGTCTACAGGCGATGATTCCGGACATGAGCTTCGCGTCCGCAGCCTTCCTGCAGTTGGCGAGTGCCGTTAAGGCCGAAATCGACATTCCGGTCTTTCACGCTTCCGCGATCCGGGACCTGGCCACGGCCAATCGCGCGGTGGAGGAAGGCCATGTCGACATGGTGGCAATGACCCGGGCCCATATCGCCGACCCCCACCTCGTGCGCAAACTCATGGAGGACCGTGAGGACGATGTGCGCCAGTGCATCGGCGCAAATTATTGCATCGACCGCGGTGGCCAGGGCAAGGATGCCCTGTGCATCCAGAACGTCGTCACCTCTCGCGAACAGACGATGAGCCATGACGTCGCTCGGAGTGCCAATCCTCGCAAGGTGGTGATCGTCGGTGCGGGGCCGGCTGGTCTGGAAGCAGCGCGTACCGCGGCCCAGGCCGGCCACAAGGTCGTACTCTTCGAGGCGGCCGACAAACCGGGCGGTCAGCTCAATCTTGCCCCGGCGGTGGACTGGCGTGCCGGCATGGCAGGCATCGTGCGCTGGCTGGAGATGCAGGTTCGCAAGCTCGGCGTTGACCTGCGCACCGGTCGTTCGGCGACACCTGACGCGGTACTTGCCGAGGCGCCGGACGTCGTGATCGTTGCCACCGGAGGCAAACCGACTGTGCCGGATGTTCCCGGCATCGACAAGGCGGTCAGCGCCCGCGATATTCTCTCCGGTAAGGAGGCGCCCGGTAAGAACGTCTTGTTGTTTGACGTTACCGGCACTCATGTCGCGGCAACGACGGCCGACTTCATCACCCAGCGCGGCAGTATCGTAGAGATCGCGACGCCTGACCAGATGATCGGCGAAGAGATTGGACGTACTGCGCGCGTCAACTTCATGAAGCGTCTTTATGAACGCAATACGGTGATGTCGCCAAGCTTCGACTTGATGGAGGTCTATCTCGATGGGAACGCTCTGATCGCGGTACTGCGAGAGGTGCATTCGGATCGTGAAGAGGAACGCGAAGTCGATCAGATCATTTACGAGGCGGGCACGCAGCCGGTCGCGGACATCTACTTCGCTCTCAAGCCGCAGTCGCGCAACCAGGGGGAACTGGATCAGGCGGCCTTTATTGCTCTCCAGCCGCAGACGGTGGCCACCAATCCGGCCGGCAAGTTCGAACTCTACCGCATCGGTGATGCGGTTCTAAGCCGGAACGTCCACGCCTCTATGTACGAAGCCGCCCGGCTCGTACGGCCCTTATGACAAAGACCTTGATCAAAACATGGAGCAGCACCGTGGCCAGCAGCGGCAAGACTCTGGTTTCTCTCCAAAGGATGAGCAAGCGCTATGGAGATCATCTCGTGCTGCCGCAGATCGATCTTCGGGTCAGCGAAGGCGAGGTGCTGGCAATCATCGGCCCAAGTGGTTCGGGCAAGTCGACCCTGCTGCGTTGTCTCAATTACATCGAGCAGCCCAGCAGCGGCGTTATCACCGTAGCCGACACCCAGATCGAGGTCGGTAAGGACGACAACAAGCGGCGCGTGCGCGAGCTACGCCGCAACCTCGGCATGGTGTTCCAGTCATTCAACCTGTTCCCGCATATGAGCGTCCTGCGAAACATCACTCTGCCGCAGGTTCGCGTACTCGGACGCTCCGAGAAGGAGGCCGAGGACGTCGCGCGCCGCCTCTTGGAGCGAGTGGGCCTTGCCGACAAGGCGAGCCAATATCCATCGCGATGCTCGGGCGGTCAGCAGCAGCGCATCGCAATCGCTCGAGCATTGGCGCTGGGGCCCAAGGTTATGCTGTTCGACGAGCCGACCTCGGCTCTGGATCCGGAACTGGGGCTGGAGGTTCTGGGCGTCATGCGTGAACTCGCCGACTCCGGCATGACCATGATCGTCGTTACGCATGAGATGAGCTTTGCCAAGAACGTCTCGGACCACGTGGTGGTCATGGCCGATGGTGCCATCATAGAGGAAGGCCCCAGTCGCGAGGTCATCCCCAATCCGCAAACCGAACGGGCTCGCCGTTTCCTGCGCGCGGTGAATGAGCGATGACCTGGGAGTATTTCTGGCTGATCCTCAGCGGCGTTCCACTCACCATCGCGGTGACGCTGGCCGCGCTCGCACTTGGTATGGTGCTGGGTTTTCCAATCATGCTCGCCCGTACGGCCCCATTTGCGCCGCTCCGCATCCTGACCATCGTGTTCATAGCTCTTGTACGTTCCGTGCCGCCGGTGGTGTGGATCTTCCTGATTTTCTTCGGCGTCGGCGCCGATCTCGTCCAGATGGACCCGTTCACTGCGGCAATCATGACTTTCGGTCTCATCAGTGCCGTCAACATGGCAGAGATCTATCGCGGCGGTTTCATTGCCGTGCCGGTGGGGCAGCATGAGGCGGCAACGGCGCTCAACATGTCACGCTGGCATCATTTCCGTGACGTGACATTGCCGCAGATGTTCATATTTTCGCTGCCTGCAATTGCCACCTACGCTGTGGGCTTGCTCAAGGATTCAGCCATTGCATCCACCGTCGGTCTGAAGGAGCTGACCTTCCAAGGGCGCTACGTCACCGAGATGACGTATAGGGGCTTGGAAGTCCTTGGCCTCGTCGGCGCCGCCTACATTCTGATGAGCCTGCCTATCGCCTGGCTATCCCGAAATCTGGGCGAAACGCTCAAGCGGAGGCTGGCACGATGATCAAGCTTTGGATGGGAACCGATTGGGCAACGATCAACTCCTGGTTGCCGCAACTATGGGACGGGTTGGTCGTCAATCTCCAATTGACGGCGATCACGTTGGCGCTCGGCGTGCCGCTTGGCCTGATCTGGGCGGTAACCGTACGCTCGCGCGTGCGTGGGCTGCGTTATCTTACCCTGTTCCTGGTAGAAGTCGGACGGGGGGCGCCAGCACTGGTCCTGCTTCAGTTCTTCTATGCAGGCTTGCCGCAAAGCGGGCTGGTACTCTCCTCCATGACCTCGGCAATCATCGGTCTAGCCTGGAGTACGGGCGCCTATACCTCGGAAATCATTCGGGGGGGGCTGGAGGCAGTGCCCGCCGGGCAGGGCGAGGCCAGCCAGGCGCTCAACCTGTCGGACTGGGACACCTTCCGCTATGTGATCTTGCCGCAGGGATTTTGGGTAGCGCTGCCAGCGTTGCTGGGCTTTGCGGTTCTGGTCTTTCAGGGCACCTCGTTGTGCTTTGCGATCGCTCTGCCGGAAATCATGGCTCAAGCCACAGACATCGGCGCCACAACCTTCCGCAATTTTGCCGCCTACGCCCTCACCGGAGGCATTTTCGCGGCCATCTGCATTCCCGCCTCCCTTCTGGTCGGCTGGATCGAACACAAGGTTGCAGCCCGTTCGCGACGTTAAACGACTCACCAGAGGAGAGGAGCTAACCAATGATAAAAATGCTGAAAACGATGTTTGCCGCAATCGCGCTGGCGACAGCAACCGGAACGGTGGCTGGGGCCTGTACACCATCCCCCGATGTCAAGACGCTCAAGCCCGGCGTATTGACCGTGGCCGCCCAGACATATCGGCCATTCTCGATCGTCGAGAGCGATGGATCGGTCACGGGCGTCGATGGCGAAATTCTCAAGCAAATTGCCAAGCTCGAGTGCCTCAGCATAGAGACGATCTCAGTCGATGCCGCCGCGGCCCTCAACTACGTTCAGACGGGCCGTGCTGATGTCACCGTTGGCGACTGGTACCGAACAAAAGCGCGTTCTGAAGTACTGTTCATGAGCGATCCGCTCTATGTCGACCAGATGGGCATCGTGTCGAAGGAAGGAGCCACCAAGCTGGCGGATCTCGAAGGCAAGACCGTCGGTACCGTCCAAACCAATTTATGGGTCGCCGACCTCAAAAAACTTTATGGCGCCAAGCTGAAGACCTATCCGGTACTGGTTCAGGTTCAGCAAGATCTCAAGAATGGGCGCATCGACGCTTTTGTGGAAAGCTACTCCATCGCCATGCTGGCCGAGAAAGCTGGCGAACTTGGAGGCTTCAAGGCGGCGGTCGCCGGGCCGGACGAGCGCGTCGTGTCCTCGAAGTTTCCGGGCCAGGGCTCCTTCCCCATGAACAAGGACAACGAGAGCCTGCTCAAGGCCTTCAACAAGCGTATCGCAGAACTCCATTCCAATGGTTTTATCAAAAAAGCCCTCGTTCAGTTCGGGCTGTCTGAATCTGCCGGCAACACAGGCGACCCGCGCTGGATCGAGTGATTCACTTGGGCGGGCAGCCATGGTCGCCCGCCTTCCTTTCCCATCCGGAACATGGCCATGCCCCTTCCCAGCAACGATATCTTGTATGATGTCGCCGTGATCGGCGCCGGCATCATCGGTGCTTCGGCCGCTCAGCATTTGGTGGCTGCTGGCTACAAAACCGTTCTGCTCGAACGCGACGACTATGGTAGCGCCACCTCCAGCCGAACGTCGCGTCTCCAGCATTGCGGGCTGAGCTATTTCTCTCCGGCTGCCAATTCCATTGCTGCCTTCTTGCTAAAGCCGGAATTTGGACTGAAGTGTCTGGAATTGGCCCGCCGGGCGATGCGGGGGCGGGCCGAATTCGTGCGTTCCTGCCCCGAGCGTGTCCGCGCCGTGCCCTTCTATGTGCCTTTGACCGACGAGAATGCCGTCTCGACGAGAAAAGCCCGTCTCGCTTTCCGCATCCTGTCGGCTTTCTCGGGCGGAGTGCCGCTCGACACGCGATTTTACACCGCCGCGGAGGCCCGGCAATTGCCCGTGTTTCGTGGGCTTGCCGGCTTGGAACGCATCCGAGGGGCCATCAGCTTCACCGAATATCAGTTCCGCTGGCCCGAGCGCATCGTCAACGACACCATAGTGAAGGCGCGTCGGGCTGGCCTGACGGCCTGCAACTATACCGGCGTCACCAACTTACGGCGCGAGGCTGACTTTTGGCGTATCGGCGTTCATACGCGCACGGGAGAAACCGGTGAAGTGCGCGCCCGTGCCATTGCCAACACTGCCGGTGTCTGGGTCGATGAGATCACGCGCATGGCTGGCGTCGGTGGAGCGGACCTCAACGTCGGGGCCAAGGGCACCAATATCGTCGTGAAGCTGCCCGATCATCTCAGAGGCATCGGCTTCGATACCGTCACCAGCACCGGCATGGCGTTCTATTTCATTCCCTGGAACGACCTTCACTATATCGGACCTTGGGACAGCCCTGCAGACGGCGAACGCAAGAATTTCCGGGCTGCCGAAGGGGACATCGACGCGATCCTGCGCGAAATCAATATGCTGTTCCCCAATATGAAGCTGGCCCGAAAGGATGTGCTCTATTCCTGGGCAGGGGTCCGGCCGCGCACGGCAGATGGGAACGAGCCACTTGGCTCGATGGAGGTCAGAGAGCATGACCTTTCACCGGCCTTGCCGAATTTCGTTGTCTTCACCGGTGGCCTTCTGATGACGCATCGCGATGCCGGACGTCGTATTACCCGCGCGATTGCCCGTCATATCACTCCGACAAGTCGGCCGACGCCAATCGATTATGGCGTGCCGAGGCAGCCGGATGAAGCTAGGTGGTCGCATGAGGCAGTACGCTGGGCGATCGAGGAGGAGCAGGCAACCACACTTGCAGGCATTTTGCGCCGGCGCTTGTCAGTAGGCTGGGAATCGACATTGGGGCTCGATCTTGCTGAGGAGACTTCGCATATTGCCGCGCCCTTGCTGGGCTGGGACGAAAAAGGCCGACTGGCGGAGCTCGATCATTATCGCGAGGAGACGGCTTACTTCTATGGCGTTCAGGCGGATGCGGAGCGGTCGGTGGCGGACTTTCTGCGGACGATTTGAGGAGCGAGGTCATGCGGTACGTCGATGCAGATCTCGTCCATCGGCTCTTGCCCTACCAACGGTTGATCCCGTGGTTTGAGAAAAAGCTGACTGGCGAAATACCGATCTCTGAAGTGGTTCTCACCAACGAGCCTGCTGGCGGACCGAATAAGTTCGTGACATTGGTCGGTTGGCAAGCTGGCGAATTGATCGCTGTCAAAATGGTCGGAGTGTTTCCTGGGAACCTGCAGTTGCAGCCCCCGCAGGCGACTGTACAGGGGCTGGTGTGTGTATTCTGCGGGCAAACAGGCGCTCCTCAGCTCGTTGCAGACGGCGAAGCGATGACCTTTCGTAAGACAGCCGCCGATTCCGGTCTCGGCTCGCGGTTGCTGGCACGGGGAGATGCGCGCGTTCTGCTGGTGGTGGGCGCTGGCGGTCTTGGTCCTCATGTGGCGGCAGCCCATCGCGCTGCGCGTCCGTCTATCGACAAGGTTCTAGTGTGGAACCGAACGTTCGAGAAAGCTCAGTCACTTGCAGCGTGGTTGCGCGACAAGGAAGGAGTCACGGCAAAGGCAATGCGGGATCTCGACGAAGCTGTGCCGCAAGCCGATATCATCTCATGCGTGACGATGTCGACACAGCCTTTGGTCAAGGGCGCCCTGTTGAAGCCCGGAACACATCTCGACCTCGTCGGCTCCTATTTGCCCAAAATGCGTGAATGCGACGCTGATGCAATCGCGCGCGGTAGCGTTTTTGTAAACAGCCGTAGCGGCATTACCAATGCTGGTGACCTCGTACAGGCCTTTGAGGCTGGAAGGTTTAGGTGGAAGGATATTCGAGCCGACGCATCGGAACTATGCACCGGGATTCGATCAGGGCGCTCCTTCGAAGAAGAGATCACGATTTACAAGAACATCGGAGGAGCGCAGTTCGACCTGTTTACCGCCGAGTTGCTCATGCAGGAGACCAGTGGAGACGTGAGCAACAGGTCCCCTGGGAAGGTCCCAGACGTATGATCGTAATTGTCTGGGTATTGCAGGCCCGGTCTTCGCTTCGCCTTCCATCCTATGTGGAAGCCCTTCAAAGGCCACTTTGATCGAGCGGTCCAACTGAGCTAAGCTTTCGACCGTTCGAAGTATCGCAGCGAGCGTTAGGGAAATTGGGCGGAAGTGGTCAGACGTCCCAAAGGGCCGAGTATCAAGGACATCGCCCAGGCGGTCGGACTATCAACGGCGGCGGTGTCTTATGCCCTGAGCGGCAATGGCCGTGTCTCGATCGAGACCCAGGAAAATGTCCGGCGCGTCGCCGATGCCATGGGCTTTATCAGGAATGATACCGCGGCGCGTTTGCGCACGGGCGAATCCAACCTGCTTGGGGTCATCGTTCACGACATCTCCAACCCGTTCTTTGCGGAATTGCTCAGTGATTTCGAGGCGTTTTGCTACGAAGCGGGCTATCTGACCATCGTCGCCAATACCAAGGACGATCTGGTGCGCCAGGCAACGCTGATCGACGCCCTGGTTGCGCAGAATGTTGCCGGTCTGCTGATCAGCCCGGGTCATACGACATCGCGCGACATGATGGCAGGCCTTCGTCGGCGGTCGAAGCCCTATGTGATTTGCGTACGGGACATCAACGATCCTTCGGCTGATTTCGTCGGTGCCGACGATGAGACGGCAGGCTACCTTGCCGCCCGGCACCTCATCGACACCGGCATCGTCGAATTCGGATTCGTCGGCGGCCATGAAGGAAGCAAGACCTGGGCTGGTCGTCTTCAGGGCATTCGCAGGGCCCTGGGCGAGGTCGGCAAAAGCATCGCGCCGCAGCATATCATACCGACCTCACCGACGAACGAGGGTGGAGAGACCGCGACGAAGCGGCTGCTGGAGATGAACCCAACCTGCTGCGCGGCCATTTGCTTCAACGATTACGTCGCCTTCGGAGCCTACGCCGCCCTTCACCTTGCCGGCCGGCTTGTCGGCGTCAACTATTCGATCGTCGGGTTCGACAATCTGCCTCAATCCTCTTCTCTGCTGCCTGCGCTCACGACCGTGGATCTCTTCCCCCGCAAGATCGGCAGGCATGCCGCCGCGACGCTGCTGGAGAAGGTGAGGGGAGTGGGCTCAGAGCCTCGGCGCTATCTGGTCGAGCCCAGGCTTGTCGCGCGCCACTCGGTGGCAGGCACCCTCCCGCACCTACGGCTTTGACGTTGACCTCATGGGTGAAAGCAGGCTAACTACGCCCTAAAAATAACTATACAGTTACTTATATATATCGGCTGGCGGCAGCGCGAAGCCAGGGGAGTGTGCCGGTGTCTGCTCAATTCGATTACATCATCGTCGGTGCCGGTCCGGCCGGTTGCGTGCTCGCCTCGCGCTTGAGCGAAGACCCTGACGTCAAGTTGCTTCTTCTCGAGGCCGGAGGCCGGGACAGCAACTTTCTGTTCCACTGGCCCGCGGGCTTTGCCCGGATGACGAAGGGCATCGCTTCCTGGGGATGGTCGACCGTACCGCAGCGCCACATGCAGGGGCGGGTGCTCTGGTACACCCAGGCGAAGGTGCTGGGCGGCGGATCCACAATCAATGCCCAGATCTACACCCGCGGCAATGCACTCGACTATGATGCCTGGCGCGACGAGGCCGGTTGCGAGGGTTGGGGTTACCGCGATCTCCTTCCCTATTTCAAGCGTGCCGAGGGCAATCAGCGCTTCGACGACGAATTCCACGGCGCCGATGGTCCACTTGGTGTGGCGATGCCGCGCGGGGCGCTGCCGATCTGCGATGCCTTCATCCGGGCGGGGCAACAGGCCGGTCTTCCCTACAACCCCGACTTCAACGGGCGCTATCAGCGTGGCATCGGCTATTACCAGCTCACGCAACGCGACGCCCGTCGCTCCTCGGCAGCGGCGGCATTTCTGCGGCCGGCCATGCCGAGGCCCAATCTGACCGTGATGAGCGGTACCGAGGTCAGGCGGATCGTGGTGGAGCGGGGACGGGCAACCGGCATCGAGGTCAGGGAGGGCACGGCGCTCAGGCGCATTGCATGCGACCGGGAGGTTCTCGTCTCCTCGGGTGCGATCGGCTCGCCCCGCCTTCTGCTGCTATCGGGCATAGGCCCGGCCCGCCACCTTGGCTCCGTCGGCGTGAAGGTCGTCCACGACCTGCCTGGAGTCGGCGAAAACCTCCAGGACCATGTCGATCTGTGTGTGCTGTGTGAATGCAGCGGCGACCATTCCTACGATCGGGTCCAGCGCCCGCACCGCATGGTGGCCGCGGGCCTGCAATACATACTGTTCAAGACGGGGCCGGTGGTGTCCTCTCTGTTTGAAATGGGTGGGTTCTGGTACGCCGATCCCGCCGCGCGATCACCCGATATCCAGTTTCATTTCGGGCAGGGCTCCGGCATCGAGACCGGCATCGCCAGGCTCCAAAATCCAGGCGTCACCCTGAACACGGCTTTCGTGAGACCGCGCTCGCGCGGCAGCGTGCGATTGAGGAGTGCCGATCCCGCCGATGCCCCGCTGATAGACCCCAATTACTGGGCCGATCCCTATGATCTGGAAATGTCTCTGCGCGGTCTCGAGCTGGGGCGCGAGATCATGGCACAGCCAGCGCTGGCGCCCTTCCTGAAGCGGGAGGTTCTGCCGGGAGCGGACATCGGCAACAATCCGTCAAAGGCCTTCGACTATGCCTGCCGGATGGCGAAAACGGACCATCATCCGGTGGGAACCTGCAAGATGGGGCACGACGCGATGTCGGTGGTGGCGGTGGATCTCAAGGTTCACGGCATTGATGGGCTGAGGGTGTGCGATTCCTCCATCATGCCCTTGATCAATTCTTCCAATACCAATGCTCCCACCATCATGATCGGCGAAAAAGCGGCCGACCTGGCGAGAGGGCGACCGGCCCTTCCCGCCGCCATGTTTTCCTGGGAGCGCAACGAACCGCACCCGTTCGCAGAGGCCTAGGGCGTTGACAACCTCAAGCCGAAATGAAATAACTAATTAGTTACTACTGAAGCCTGCACAAAATTGCTTAAACGGATAAGCGGGCGCCGAGGGGAGGGAAGACTTGATCCAGGTTAGAGGCATTCAGCATATCGGCGTCACCGTGCCGGACATGAACCAAGCCGTTGACTTCTTTCAAAGCGTCTTCGGTGCCGTCACTGTAATGGAATGCGGCGGTGCCGATCTCGACGATGAATTCATGGTCCGCCGGCTCGGTGTCCCGGCTGGGACGCGTATCAAGGATCAGCGCGTCATCGTGTGCGGGAATGGAGGAAATCTCGAGCTCTTCGAATATTCCGGCGAGCCGGAGCAAACACCGATGAAGCGCAACAGCGAGGTCGGCGGCTTCCACCTCGCCTTTCAGGTCGACGACGTTGCTGCAGCTACGGCAAGGCTTCGCGCCGCCGGCGTCGAAGTGCTCGATGGACCCACGCGCATCCCATCAGGGCCTCTGGAGGGCCTCGACTGGATCTATCTGAGGGCGCCATGGGGCCTGTCTCTCGAACTGGTCAGTTGGGACGGAGCGCTGGGTTACGAGCGCGAAGGCGGCCCGAAAATGTGGTCGGTGAATAGCTGAGAGTTCGAGGGGAAGGAACGCAGCTTTCCCCTGCCGGCTGAACCCAAGCAGTCCGGTGACTATCTGCTTAACCGAATAAGCAAAGCGTTGATATCCAGGGAGGGAAATGGGAATGCGACACGTCAAGAAGTCTGTGTGGGCGGCCTGCATGGTGACCATGTTGGCCGGAACCGCCTGGGCGCAGGACAAACCCTATGCCGGCGTGGAACTGAAGATGCTCGGTATCGGCGATACGTCGGTTACCCGCGTCGCGCCCCTTGTCGGGGAGTTCGAAGCGCAGACGGGCATCAAGGTCCATATTGACCAGCTGCCCTATCCGGGGCTAATCGACAAGATCATCGTCGAATCGAGCTCCGACAATCCCACCTATCAGCTGCTGTGGGTCGACAGTCCCTGGGTGGGCATGCTTGGTGAAGCTGGCGCGCTGGAGGACCTGACGTCACGAGCCAAACGGGACGCCAAGGAAATCGGCCTCGACGACATCGTTCCCGTTCAGCTGCAGGAATTGAGCTGGCAAGGAAAGCTGCTTGGCTTCCCGGCCTCCGGCATGACATGGCTCCAGCAATATCGGCAAGACCTGATCGACAACCCCGACGAGAAGGCCAACTTCAAGAAGAAATACGGCTACGACCTGGCGCCGGCGAAGACCTGGCAGCAATATCGCGACATCGCCGAGTTCTTTTCGCGCAAGAAGGGCGAGCTGGCCGCCGGCAAGCCCCTCGATCATGATCTCTATGGCGTAAGCCAGTCCTACAGCCGCGTGCAGGGGGCCATTACCCACGACTACTTCCCCTTCATGCGCTCCTTCGGCGGCGACTATTGGGACCCGAAGACCGGCCTGTGCGCCATGACGGCCGAACCCCATGTCAAGGCTGCGGAGTACATGAAGGCGCTCGTCCCCTTCAATCCGCCGGATTATCTCGGGCTGATGTGGGACATCCAGTCCGGCTTCATGGAGCGTGGAGAAGCCGCGCAGGCGGCCTATTGGAGCGTGCGCTCGGTGCGCTTGACCAATCCCGACGAGGCGGCGGTTGCCAAGAACGGCAAGGTCGGCTTTGCCGCGAACCCCGTCTCGGGCGCGGGGCCCCAGCCGACCTACACGGGCACGCTTGGTTTCGCCGTCAACGCCAAGTCGCCTGAAAAGGAGAAGGATGCGGCCTGGGAATTCATCAAATGGGCGACGAGCGAGAAGCTCATGCGGCGGTTTGCCGAAGAGGGCAAGGGCGTGAGCCAGTTCCGCAAGTCGATCCTCGCCGATCCCAAGCTTCAGGCCAAGTATCCCTATTACAAGGTGCTCCTCGACAGCCAGGTCGATGCGCGTCGCCGGATCTTTCATCCGTTCTATCAGACGGTCGAGGAGAACTTCGGCGTCGAGCTGAGCAAATACATGGCTGGGGAAACGCCGACGGCGCTCGAGGCCCTGACCAAGGCATGCACTGCGGTGAATACGCAGCTCTCCATGTTCCCGCTCGAACAGCGCCTGCGCTGGATCAGGGACACGCCGGTCAAAGTCCTGGCGAAGTAAGCCGGGCCAGGACCTCCAGCCTGGATCGCCCCGGCCTGCGTGCCGGGGCGATCAGCCGATGCCTCGGGGAGACGCCATGAGCCAGATAGCCAATCGCAACAGAGCCATCGCACGCATCTTCCTGCTGCCGGCGATCGTCATTCTGTTCGTCACGACCATCTTCCCGATGCTGTACGCGCTCTGGCTCAGCTTCCGGAACTATGATCTCGCCAAGCCCTTCATCCCGCGGATTTTCGTCGGGCTGTCGAACTATGCGGAAGTCCTGACTTCCTCGGCGTTCCTGCATGCCTTGATCACCACCTTCAAGCTGATGGCGATGACGCTGTCGGTGCAACTGGTGCTGGGCGTAGGCATGGCGGTCCTGGTCACCCAGAAACTGCCGGCGATGGGGATCGTGCGGACCCTCCTGCTCATTCCCATGATGATATCACCCGTGATCGTGGGATTGGTCTGGCTGTTCCTCTATTTCCCGGAACTTGGCTATCTCAATTATTTTACCGGGCTGCTTGGGATATCGCCCATTGGCTGGATCACCACCACGAAATGGGCGCTGACGGCCATCGCCATCGCCGATATCTGGCAATGGACTCCCTTCTTCATGATGGGAACGGCGGCCGCTTTGCAAAGTCTGCCACCGGAACCCTATGAGGCGGCTCGCATCGACGGCAACTCCCGTTGGGACGTCTTCTGCTTCGTGACCTTGCCCCAACTGCGGCCAGTGCTGGCGAGCCTGCTGTTCCTGAGAGCGATCGATGCCTTCAAGATCTACGACATCATCTATGTGCTGACCAAGGGCGGCCCCGCCGACGCGACCGAGGTGATCTCGCTCTACATCTACCGCCAGAGCTTCACGTTCTGGCGCATGGGCGTGGGGGCTGCGGCGTCCTTCGTCTCGCTGGTGATCATCTCGCTGCTGATCACCTATTTCTTCCGCTCGATGCAGCGGCGCCAGGCCGTCCAGGCGCGATAGGCGGGAGGCTAAGAGCCATGACACCCACGATACGCGAAAAGACACTGATCTATCTTCTCATCGGCATCGTGCTGATCGTCTTCATGATCCCGATCTATCTCATCCTGGTTTCGTCGCTGAAACAGCCCGTGGACATGTTCTCGCAGCCGCCGAAGTTCATCTTCACGCCGACGCTGCAAAATTACTACGACCTGTTCACCGTACGCCCGTTCCACCTGCAGATCCTGAACAGCCTCATGGTGGCGCTGGGATCGACGGCCTTCAGCCTGGTCGTGGGCTCGCTCGCCGCCTATGCGATCTCGCGGATCAAGAAAAAATGGATCAACGACGTCGCATTCTGGATACTGTCGATGCGGATGTTTCCGCCGATCACCGTTGTCGTGCCATATTACATCATCTTCAAGACGATCGGGTTGCTCGATACGCCCCTTGCCCTGATCATCGTCTATTCGACCTTCAACATTCCGCTCACCGTCTGGCTGATGAAAGGCTTCTTCGACGAGGTTCCCGAGGCCCTCGAAGAAGCCGCCCAGGTCGATGGGCATGGCGTGATCACCACCTTTCTCAAGGTGACGCTCCCCCTGACTGCGCCGGGCCTGGCCGTCTCGGCCGTGTTTTGCTTCATCTTCTCGTGGAACGAGTTTCTGTTCGCACTGATGCTGACCGGCTCCAAGGCCCAGACGGTCACCGTTGCGGTCATGTCCTTCTGGTCCAGCGATGCGGTTCAGTGGGGACGCATCATGGCCGGGTCCTTCGTTGTGCTCATTCCAGGAATGATCTTCGTCCTCACCTGCCAGCGCTGGCTCGTGAAGGGATTGACCATGGGTTCCGTCAAGGGCTGAAGCCGCGTCGAAACAAAGGGTTAGAGCAAGGACGCGTTCAGTTCGAACGCGTCTGCTCCAGGCAGTTGGGAGTGTAACCGCATGTCATCCGTAACGCTGCGCGGCGTCATCAAGCGCTATGGCCAGCTCGAGGTCGTGCACAATATCGACCTGGCGATCGAGGAGGGGGAATTCGTGGTCCTGCTGGGCCCGTCGGGCTGTGGCAAGACGACGACCCTGCGGATGGTCGCCGGCCTCGAAGACATTTCGCAAGGCGAGATAGAGATCGCGGGCAGGGTGGTGAACAGCGTCGCGCCCAAGGACCGGCAGATCGCGATGGTCTTCCAGAACTACGCTCTCTATCCTCATATGACGGTGCGGCAGAACATGGAGTTCGCGCTCAAGCCGCAAAAGCTTTCAGCCCAGGATGTCGCGGCTCGTATCACCGAGGCCGTCCGGATACTCGGCCTCGAGGCCCTGCTCGATCGCAGGCCTTCGCAGCTTTCCGGTGGCCAGCGCCAGCGGGTGGCCATGGGGCGGGCGATGGTGCGTACGCCCAAGGTCTTCCTGTTCGACGAGCCGCTCTCCAACCTGGACGCGAAGCTGCGCACGCAGGTCCGGCTCGAAATCGCCAAATTGCACAAGCGCCTCGGGACGACCGTGCTTTACGTCACCCATGATCAGGTCGAGGCCATGACCCTGGCCGACAAGATCGTGATCATGAAGGACGGTCACATCGCGCAAGTCGGGTCCCCCGAAGAGGTTTTCGCGCATCCTCGCAATTTGTTCGTGGCGACCTTCATCGGAAGCCCGGCGATGAACCTCATCCCCGCCGAGGTTCAGCAGGCGAACGGTCAAGCAATGCTTTCGGCCGGGCCATTGCGCTTTCCGGTCCCCGCCTTGATCGCCGCCCGGCTCAAGGCGGGCCAGAAAGCCGTCATCGGCATACGTCCCAGCGACATCCAGGTCGCCCCCGATGGAACGCCAGGTCATGACGCCTCGATCGAAGTCACGGAATATCTCGGCTCGGAAGCACTCCTGAATCTGCGGATCGGTGAACAGGAACTCTGCGCCCAGATCCCGGCTTCCAGCCGACCTTCATCCGACCGGCAAAGCATCCGGGTCAATTTCGACCCCCGGCATCTGCACGTCTTCGACGCCGCCAGCGGCGAAGCCATCAGGGCGTGACCGCCCATCCAGAAGTTTGAGGTGTGTCATGGGCCGCGAGATCGTATTCACAGGCAAGCAGCAATTCGAACTCCTCGACTATGAGGAGGCAAAACTGGGCGCGAGCGAGGTGCGCGGGTCCACCCTGGCCACGCTCATCAGCCCCGGCACCGAGCTTGCCTGGGCCAATGGCGACAACTTCCCGATCCGCCCGGGCTATGCGGCGGTTTTTCGGGCCGAGGAGATCGGCTCGGCGGTGACGGACGTGAAGGTGGGGGATCGCCTGCTCTGCATGGGCGCTCATCGGTCCACCCAGCAGTTCGATCACCGCTATACGCTCAAGATCCCGGATGGCATGCCGGTGGAACTCGCCGTCGTCGCACGATTGATGGGTGTGTCGATGACCACGCTGATGACGACGGCTGCCCGTCCCGGCGAGAAGGTCGTCGTTTGCGGCGCCGGCCCGGTTGGCTACCTGGCAGCCCATCAATGCCAGATTGCGGGCTATGACGTCACCATCGTCGAGCCGGATGCCAGGCGCCGTGAAAAGGCACTCGCTTCCGGCATCGGCCGGGCACTGGCCGCCATTCCGGTCGAGGATGCAGACTTTCGAGGAAAGGTCGCCCTCGTGATTGATTGCTCCGGTCACGAGAAGGCTGTGCTCGATGGCTGCAAAATCGTCCGCAAGCGCGGCGAGGTCGTGCTGGTGGGCGTTCCCTGGAAGGCCTACACGGATATTTTGGCCCACGAAATTTTGCATGAGGTCTTTTTCAACTACGTCGTGCTGCGCAGCGGTTGGGAATGGGAAGTTCCTATCCTTTCCCGGGGGTTCGTCTGGGAAGAACTCTACGAAGGCTACAACAACGCGCCGCATAGCACCTTCTCCGGTCTGGCGACTGCGCTCAAATGGCTGGCGGAAAACCGCATTCCGACTGCTGGAATGTTCAGCGCGATGACACCTTGGGACCCCGCTAGGTCCTATCAGAAGCTGCTTCAGAAGGAAGTCGAGGAACCGTTCATCATCCTCGACTGGTCGGCGGCCTGAATTTTCGCAGAGACGGAGCTCTTTCTCGGAGGCTCTTAGAGCGTCGTGCGGGAAGTTTGAGTCGAGGGATTCCCTTTTGGGTGGATTCGTGATTCACCGTGTTAGGAGGTGTTTCATGGCACATTCCGACGACCTACGGGTTCGAGTGACCGATGTGATTAGCCAAGGGCAGTCGCGCCGAGCGGCGGGGCGGCGTTTTGCCGTGAGTGCCAGTTCGGCGATCCGCTGGGCTTCACGAGTGGAACGGAGCGGGCAAGTCAAGGCTTCGAAGATGGGGCGACCGGCAGGCAAGGGGCCGCTGTCGGATCACCTGGACTTCCTCATCGCTGCGGTGGAGGAGACGCCGGACATAACCATGCCTGAGCTTGCCGAGCGGCTCGTACGGGCGAGCGGGATTGTTGCCCATGCCGCTTCCTTGTCGCGCCTTCTGTGCCGTGCCGGGTTTACGTATAAAAAAACAGCTGATGGCGTCGGAGTGCGCACGCGCTGACGTGACCGAGAAGCGCCGTGTCTGGATCCAGAAGCATCAGCCCCGGATGCGCCGCCAGCCAGGCCGCCTGGTCTTTATCGACGACCCGAAGGGCAGCGCGGAGCAGCAAGACCAGCCTCAACACCAAAATGACCCGCCTGCGTGGCCGCGCCCCTCGCGGTCGCCGGCTCAAGGCCCGTGCCCCCTTTGGCAAATGGGGGACCCAGACCCTGATCGCGGGCCTGCGTCACCAAGGGCTGAGCGCTCCTTGGGTGATCAAGGGCGCGATGGGTCGTGCCGCCTTCAATGTCTATGTCGAAACCCAGTTGGCGCCGACCTTGCGGCCTGGCGACATCGTTATCCTCGACAATCTCAGTGTCCACAAAAGTGCAAAGGCCGAAGCCCTTATCCGGGCGCGCGGGGCCTGGATGCTGTTCCTGCCGCAGTACTCGCCAGACCTGAACCCCATCGAAATGGCCTTCTCCAAGCTTAAGGCGCATTTGCGAAAAGCCGCAGCTCGAACCTTCGATACCCTGTTCAAAGCCCTGCACGACATCTGCAAACTCTTCGAGCCACGCGAATGTAAAAACTACTTCAAGGATGCAGGATATGCTTCATAATATCGGCACGATGCTCTAATCAGGAAAGACAAATCCGTGGCCACGGATGGCATGCAGGGGCAAATCCATATTCGCCTTTTTGGCTCTTTGACGCAGGCGGCTTACGATGGTGTCAAGATTTGCATAGTCAAAGTCATAGATGTCTGCGCCCATGGCTTCGATGAGAGCACTCCGCTCGACAGTGTTGCCGCGCTCACGGAACAAGCGCCCTAGGAGGCGCTGCTCGGAGACGGTCAGACGCAGGCGGTGGCCCATGCCATCGGTAAGTATCCAGCCGCCTTCCACCAGAGCCCATTGCGGGGATCGAGGGAGAGCGGGCGTCCTATGATGGTAGTTGAGCCGGTTATTGAGCGCCGCAATCGAGGCAGCCAATTCTCGGACATCGATGGGTTTAATCAGGCAGACATCAGCACCGTTCTGGAGGCCGGCGACCCTGTCCTCTATTGCCCCCCGGCCGGTCGCCATGATGATTCCGACCGATTGCGAGGGCCGCAGATGAGCAGCGATGGACAGGCCGTCTTCACCCTCCAAGCCGATGTCGAGGATCACGATCTGCGATGGCTTGGCGGCGTAAGCTCTATATAGGGCTTCAGCGTTGTGAAATCCGTGTACGTTCAGGCCCAATCTGGATAGTCCCGTTACCATTTCCTCGCGGAAGTCGTCGTCATCATCAACAAGATAAACGAGGGGAGTGATTGTGACGTCGCTCCGTTCAGCCTCTTTTTCGAACATCGACTACCCCCATAGGGCACATGCCCGGAATATCTATTTCTGGCGCGAGCGCAGCTTTGCCTGCTCCAGTGAGCGAAGCCGCAAGCCTCCATCACCGCGGTCAGCGGCGCCTGGAGCACAAAGAATGGGGAATCTGTTGGCGCTTGAGGTCCTTTCAGAAGTCAACCGCCCCAGATCCATAGGCTCCGTACATGTGGAGCGCACTTTTCGTCAGACTCTAGTCGATCGCGATTCCGTTCTGGTGGACGTCTCCCTCATGCGATGCTCTACATCCTGGCCATGGCCCATCGAGACGGCCGGTACGTCCATCTCGTCAGAAAAAGCCCTCATGGTGGAGTGGTGCTAATTACACTTGGCAATCACGGCGGTTCGCTCCGCTTTTGCAGTCGAGCTCGTCCTTGAGTTCCGGCAGGGCGGTATAGAGATCGGCGACCAGGCCGTAGTCGGCGACCTGGAAGATCGGGGCCTCTTCGTCCTTGTTGATGGCGACGATGAC
>NZ_JBFNQD010000034.1:0-33197 GCF_040797145.1 Labrys neptuniae
TCCTGAACACGAGTAGAATCAACACCGTGCGCCTTGTCCACTAAATCTAAACCGGACAGCCGTGGGCTTGACCCGGCAATCCAGCTCTTTTCTCGCCATTGCGTAGGGCATTGCAGTGGATGCCCGGGTCAAGCCCGGGCATGACAAAGCTCAGCGCCGCCCTTCATGGACGGGTCCTTACACCGTCGGGTCGACCCAGCCGAAGGGCGGTTCGAAGCCGGCCATGGTCAACGGGCCCCAGGTACCGGGTTGGTAGGGGGTAACGGGCACGATATTGCCGATGACGGGATCGAAGATGCGCCAGGCGATTTCGGCGGCATCCTGCCGGGTGAACAGGGCGTTGTCGCCCTCCATGGCGTCGCCGATCAGTCGCTCATAGGGGGCGAGGTCACCGGTGCCGTCATCGACGGCGACGAGTTCGACCGGCTCGCCCACTAGGTTCTCGCCGGGCGCCTTGATACGCGAGCCGAGTCCGATGGTGATCTGCGGATTGATGCGGAAGCGAAGCTCGTTGGAGGGCCCTTGCAACCGTTCGGCGAACACGTCGTGCGGCGGCTTCCTGAAGCGGACCACCACCTCCGTGCAGCGCACCGGCAGGTTCTTGCCGGCGCGGATATAGAAAGGCACGTCGGCCCAGCGCCAGCTGTCGACGAACATCCTCACCGCCGCGAAGGTCTCCACGGTGGAATTCGGTGCCACGCCGGGCTCGTCGCGATAGCCGACGAACTGGCCGCGCACCACGTCCTGCGGCGTCAGCGTGCGGATCGCCTTGAAGATCTTGACCTTCTCCTCGATCAGATCGTCCTCGAGCCGGCCGGCCGGCGGCTCCATGGCGAGCAGGATCAGCACGTTGACGAGATGGTTCTGGATCACGTCTCTGATGGTGCCGACCTCGTCATAGAACTTGCCGCGGCCCTGCACGCCGAAGTTCTCGGCCATGGTGATCTGGATGCTCTCGACGAAATTGCGGTTCCAGACCGGCTCGAGGAAGGCGTTGGCGAAGCGGAAATAGAGCAGGTTCTGGATGGCTTCCTTGCCGACATAGTGGTCGATGCGGAAGATGGCGCTCTCGTCGAAGAAGCGATGCAGGACGGCGTTGAGTTCCTTGGCGGAGGCCTCGTCATGCCCGAAGGGCTTTTCCACCATCAGCCTGGCATTGGCGGCACAGCCCGATTGCTGCAGGCCCTCAGCCACCGTTTCGAACAGGCTCGGCGGGATTGCCAGATAGTGCAGGGGGCGGCTGGCCTGGCCTAGGGCCGCCTTCAGCTTGGCGAAAGTCTCGGGGCTGCGGTAATCGCCGCTGACATAGCCGAGAAGATCGGAAAACCGGGCGAATACGCTCTCGTCGAAGGCATCGCCATAGGCCTTCACCGCGCTCTCGCGGGCCCGGGCGCGCAGCTTCTCCACGTCCCAGGGATCGAAGGCGACGCCGATCACCGGGACGGAGAGGGCGTTGCGCCGGACCATGGCGTAGAGGGCAGGAAAGATCTGCTTGAAGGCGAGATCACCCGTGGCGCCGAAGAGAACGAAAGCGTCGGAATGCGGTGCCGGCATGATGTCTTCCCGAATTGAACTGCCACCCAGCGGAACTACCAGTTGGTAAAACGGAAGAGGCCTGATGGGAAGTCGGAAAGACGTTACGTCAGCGCAGCAGGCGACGGACACCGGCAGGATGGACCTTTTGCCCGCCAGCGCCCCTATAGCCGCATGCCCATATAGATGCTTGCCGGTCGTGCGATCTCCCGAAAACCCAGTTTCTCGTAGAAGCCGATCACCTTGGCGTTGCCGGCGCTGACGCCGAGATGCAGGCCCGGCACGCCTTTGGCTCTGAGAGCCGCGAGTTCGGTCTCGACCAGGCGGCGGCCCCAGCCGCTGCTTTGGAACGGCGGCAGCAGATTGATGTGGAGATGGGCCGGATAGTCGGCGATCATGGCAGGATCCTTCCGCTCGGGGCGGCGGATCAGCGACAGGGCTCGTTCGTCACTGGCCTTGCTGGGCGTCAGGTCAGCAACCTCGAGGCGCACCTGCGGCCACCATTCGCTGTCCAGTCGGTCGGCGAAGGCGGTGGTGTCTGGCGCGGCCACGACATAGCCCACGGCTCTGCTACCGGCGTCGAGGACGAAGGCGAAATCGGGTGCCAGGGCCTGGTAGGGTACGGCCCAAATGAAGCCCGGCAGGTGCGGCTCGGAATAGAGATGGCCGGCATCGGAGCCGTTGTCGGCCGTGCGCAGGCAGATTTCAAAAAGGGCGGGGCGGTCGGCCTCGGTGGCGGGGCGGATGACGGCGGTGTCGGCCAAGGAGGAACTCCGTGCGGAACCGGCGGGGAGGGGAGGTATGGGAAGAGGCTCCTGGCCGGCCATTCAGCCACTATCGTCTTACCAATATGCAATTGCAACTTGCCAACGGCCTGCTTCCCCGTGATGGTAGCGCCAACCAAGAATGGGGCGCGGCCGTTCGTACATCCAATTCGGACAGGCGACCAGCGTCCAGCATAGCGCAACGCAGAGGGGGACCACCGATGTTGCGGACTGGGACGTCTTCTTTGAGAACCAATGCTCTATTGCGCCGGCTTCTGCCGCCGCTGGCAGTTGCCGCCCTGTGGTGGGGAGGCACCATTCAGGGCGCCGGTGCGCAGACTCTGACGGTCTGGGACGACAATGCGCTGCCTTCCCAGGCCAAGGTCATCACCGATATCAACGCCAAGTTCGAGGCGGCGCATCCGGGTGTGAAGATCGCCCGCACGGCGCGAACCTTCGATGATCTCGCCATGACCCTGAAACTGACGCTCTCCACGGGCGAGGGGCCCGCGGTAACCAAGGCCAATCAAGGCGCCCAGGAGATGGGCGCCATGGTCAAGCAGAAGCTGCTGCTGCCTATCGATGACTACATCAAGAAATATGGCTGGGACAAGAAACAGTCGGACAGCGTGCTGGCGCGCGACCGCTGGTCCGAGAAGGGTGAGTTCGGCACCGGCCCGACCTATGGCATTTCGGCCCTCGGCGAGTTGGTGGGCCTCTATTACAACGCCAAGGTGCTGAAGGAGGCCGGTATCGACAAGCCACCGGCCACGCTGGACGAACTGGCCAAGGACGTCGAGACCTTGAAGGCCAAGGGGGCCGTGCCCTTCACCATCGGCCTGACCAAGGGCCACATGTCGCTCCATATGTACGCTGCCTTGTCGCAGGCCATGATCGGCGCTGCCGATCGCAAGGGGCTCGATGACCTCGTCTATGGCCGGGGCGGCAGCTGGAATACGCCGAGCTATATCGCCGCTGCCAAGCAGATCCAGGATTGGGCCAATGGCGGCGCCTTCAACGATGGCTATCAGGGCATTGCCGATGACGATGCCGTGCAGCTCTTCGTGGGCGGGCAGGGCGCCTTCCAGGTCACCGGGACCTGGCGTTTGGGCGACATGCAGGCCAATCCCGACATCCATTTCATGGCGCTGCCGCCCGCGGCCGGCGTGAAGGACCCGCTGGTGGTCGGCGGGGTGGAGCTTGCCTGGGCCATCACGGCGCTCGCCAAGGACAAGGCGACGCAGGATCTTGCCGGCGACTATATCAACTATCTCCTGTCCGACGATGCCGCGGCGGCCTGGGCGGCGGCGGGCTACCTGCCTGTCGCGGCGCTGGAGAAACCCGACAAGGTGCAGATCCCGGCCCTGCTCGGCGAGACCATCAAGGTGTGGAACACGGTCAACGCCGCCAATGCCCTCGGCCATTATCCGGATTGGGCTAGCCCTACCATGCTGAAGACGCTCTCCGATGGCCTGACTCGGGTGATTGCCAAGGAGGATACACCCGAAGTGTTCGTCGCTGCGGTCGACAAGGACTATCAGGGCTATATTGCGAGCCTGAAGAAATAGGGAACGGAAGGCATCTTCACGCATTGGCCTCGCGAAGCGAGGTCGGATGAGGGGTGCAAAAGCGTACTTTCCAAAGGTTGCGTATCTCCCCTCATCCGCCCCTTCGGGGCACCTTCTCCCGCAAGGGGAGAAGGCTTCTCGTCCATCTTAGGATCGGATCCGAGACAGCCTCATGCTCGATGCCTCCAAATACCGCAATCTTCTCTATGTGCTGCCGTCGCTCTTGATCTATGGCGCCTTCGTTCTGGTGCCGATCCTCAGCTCCATCGTCCTTGGTTTTACGGCCTGGGACGGTATCAGCGCGCCACGTTTCGTCGGCTTGGAAAACTATATTGCGCTGTTTTCCGACCCGGTGTTCACCATCGCGCTCAAGAACAATCTCCTGCTGCTGGTCTTCTACGTGGCCTTGCCTTTGCTGCTGGGCCTGGTGATGGCGGCCATCGTCACTTCGATCCGAAGCAGTGAGCAACTCGTTCTCCGCACGCTCTATTTCATGCCTTATGTGATGCCCACGGCCGTACTCGGCATCATCTGGCGCTGGCTCTACAATCCCGCCTTCGGACCGCTCAACCAGGTCCTGAAGGCGATCGGCCTCAAATCGCTTGCTCTGCCCTGGCTCGGCAGCTTCACCTTTGCCCTGCCGGCCGTCGGCTTCGTCGCCACCTGGTATTATGCAGGGTTCTGCATGGCCATCTTCATGGCGGGCCTCGCGCGTATCGAGCCCTCGCTCTACGATGCCGCCAAGGTCGACGGCGCCACGCCGATCCAATCCTTCCGCCACATAAGCGTGCCTTCGCTGCTGCCGGAAATGCGCATCGTGCTGCTCCTGACGGTGATCGCCTCGATCAAGAGCTTCGATCTCGTCTTCACCATGACGCGTGGCGGCCCCGCCAATGCAACCCTGGTGCCCAACCTCTACATGTATCAGCTCGGTTTCGATCTCGGGCGCTACGGCTATGCCTCGGCGGTGGCGGTGATCGGGGCGATTCTGATCTTTGTGGTGAATGCCGTCATCCATCGCTTCATGCCAGAGCGGGGAGGGGATCGCTGATGGCCGCCTCACCACGCCGCGCCGCCTCCATGCTGCCGCTACGGGCCTTGCTCTGGCTATTTGCCCTGCTGACGGTCTCGCCCTTTGCGCTGCTGCTGCTGACTTCGCTCAAAAGCCAGAAGGACCTTCTGGCCGGCGCTTTCGTCCTGCCCCAGCAGCCGCATTTCGAGAATTTCGTGAGGGCCTGGGTGGACGGGCATTTTGGCACCTATTTCCTCAATTCCGTGCTGGTGGTGGTGCCCGTGGTCGCCATTGCCGTCATGCTCGGCATTCTCTCGGGCTTTGCCTTCGCCTTCCTCACATTGCCGCTCAAGCGCACGCTCTTCGTGATGCTGACGATCGGCATGATGGTGCCGACCGAGGCCTTCATCATTCCCTTGTTCTACGAGTTCCACTGGCTCGGCTTGCTCAATACCTATTGGGCGCTGATCCTGCCGCAGATCGGCATGTCGATCCCTTTCGCGACCCTGTTCATGGCGAGCACCATGCGGCAATTGCCGACCGAGCTCGTCGACGCCGCGGTGATCGACGGCGCGACGCGATTGCAGGTGCTGCGCCATGTCATCCTGCCCTTGATGAAGCCGGCGATGTCGACGCTCGCACTTTTCCTGTTCATCTGGACCTGGAACGAATTCCTGATCCCGTTGATCCTGGTCAACAACGATGCCGTGCGCACGCTGCCGATCGGCATGCTGTTCTTCCAGGGCAAATATATCGTCGACATCCCGACCCTGACGGCGGGCGCGGTGATCATCGTGGCGCCGATCATCGTGGTCTATCTGATCTTCCAGCGAAACTTCATCCAGGGCCTCACGGCCGGGGCGGTGAAATGAGCTACCTCCAGGCTGTGGGCGAACCGTTCATGCCACCGAGGATGTGTTCAATCGTCCGCGGAAGCCCTGTAGGAATTGTCTGAACAGTCATGGAGCGGAAACGATGAAGGTCGGCATTATCGGGCTCGGCTATCGCATGGGCTATCTCGCCCGCATCTTCAGCCTGATGGTGCCGGGCTTCACCGTGGTCGGCTATGTCGACCCGGCGCCGGCGGGCCTCGGCTACATGAAGGAGCATGGCATCGAGGCGGGACGCGTCCATGACAGCCCCGAGGCTTTGCTCACCGCCGAAAAGCTCGACCTCCTGATGGTCGGCTCGCCCAATGCGATGCATCTCGGCCATATCCAGGCGGGGCTCGAGCATGGCGTGAAAGTCTTTGCCGAAAAGCCGGTGGTGACCTCGCAGGAGGACACCTTCAAGCTGCTTGAACTCCTGCGCATCCATGGCACCGACAGCGTGATGGTCGGCCTGGTGCTGCGCTATGCCTCGCTCTACCGCGATCTCACCCGCATGCGGGACGAGGGGATCCTGGGCGACATCGTCTCGATCGAGGCGTCCGAGCATCTGGCACCCTATCACGGCGCCTTCTTCATGCGCGACTGGCGGCGCTACCAGCATTATTCCGGCGGCTTCATGCTGGAAAAATGCTGCCACGACATCGATCTCTACCAGGGCCTGGTCGGCTCGCGTCCGGTCCGGGTGGCGAGCTTCGGCGGCCGCCGCACCTTCCTGCCAGGCAATGCCCCCACGGCCGTCGGCATCAACGACATGGAGGTCTATCACCGCAAGCCGAGCGGCTGGCTGAGCACGGACAAGGTGTTCGATTCCGATGCCGACATCATCGATTTCCAGGTGGCGATCGTTGAGTTCGAGAACGGCGTTGCCCTCAATTTCCACACCAATATCAACGTGCCCGACCAGTTCCGGCGTTTCTGCGTGATCGGCTCCAAGGGCATGGCGGAAGGCGATTTCGTGCGCAACTACTTCCGGGTGCACGATGCGCGCACCTCGCAGAAACTGATCGACAAGAGCTATGAGGTGACCGAGCTTTCCGCTCATTACGGCGCCGACGAGCAGATGGCCGCCGATATCGGCAAGCATCTGATCGACGGCGCGCCGCTGCCGGTCTCGGTGGTGGACGCGCTCGCGGCGGGCCTGACCGCCATCAAGATGGACGAGGCTCGCGCCAGCCGCGCCGTGCTCGACCTCACCGACAGCTGGCGCCGCTTCGATGAGGCGCTGACGGGCGCGTAGCGCCCTATAGCTCCACCACGCGGTTCGGCAACTGGTTCCGCGGTTGGCTCTCGGGCGGAAAATGCTGCGCCAGCAGGTTTCCGCATTGGCCGATGGCGGTGACCAGGCCCTCGGCGAGACGCCCGGCCGCAGCAGCCTCGGTCAGGCCGGCGATGGTGTCGTCCCAGACCTGCTGCTCGACCTTGGCGTCGATACCATCATCGGCGATGAGCACGGCCTGCCGCTCGGCCATGGCGATGAACAGCAGAAGGCCGGTGCGATCGGCTGTCTGCTGCAGGCCCTGGGCCAGGAACTGGCTGCGGGCTGCAAGCATCACCTTGTGCCGGCGCATGGGCGGCGGTGCGAACCAGAGCCGCACACGCTGTGGCCAACTCAGGGCCGTCACCACCGCAAAAACGGCGATCTGGATCAGGCTGAGGGTGAGCAATCCCCTTCTGAGGGAGGACGCCATGTCGGCCTGGCTGAAATTGCCGCTGCTCCAGTCCGCGCCGAACAGTGAGGCGTGCAGCAGCCCGGGCGCCAGCAGGCCGATCAGCACGGGGGTAAGCAGGACGGCCACCGCGCCCAGGGTTACCGGGATCCAGCGATAGCTCGCCACGGCATGGCTGACGACGCAATAGATCTCGCCGGACGTGCCCGCTTCCGCCGCGGTGATGGCCGCTGCGATGTGCCGATGATCGTCCTGCGTCAGCACCCGGGTCATCTCACCAGCTCCCACTCGAACCGCCGCCGCCGAAGGAGCCGCCTCCGCCGGAAAAGCCGCCGCCGGACGATCCTCCCCCACCGCCCCAGCTCGAGCCACCACCCCAGCCCGACGAGGTCGGGATGAAGACGGGACCGGAGCCGCGCCGCCTGGCGCCCGGTCCTCGCGGGCCGCCGCGCGAGGAATCGATCCAGCCCGAGGCGATCACGAAGATGAAGAACAGGATGAAGAGAATCACGAAGACGGTCTGCGGGTCGAAACCCTCGTCGCTGCGGGCGCCATCCTTGGCGCGCTGCTTCCATTCGCTCTCATTGTTGAGCAGCACGTCCTCGATGGCGGCGACACCGGCCTTGATGCCGGCTGGCATGTCCCCAGCCTTGAATTTGGGCAGGATCGCCTGCTGGATCACCACGCTGGAGAGTGCGTCGGTCAGGGTGCCTTCCAGCCCGTAGCCGACTTCGATGCGTACCTTGCGCTCGTTGGGGGCGACGATCAGCAGCACGCCATTGCTGAGCTTGCCTTGGCCGATGCCCCAATGACGGCCGAGCTGATAGCCGTAATCGGCGATCTCCAGGCCTTCCAGGCTCTTAAGGGTGACGACGACGAGCTGGTCGCTCGATTTGTCCTCCAGAGCCTTCAGGGACTGGTCGAGGCTGGTGCGTTCGCCGGCCGGAATGATGCCTGCCTGGTCGACCACGCGATCCGTCAGTGCGGGAAAGTCGATCGCGAAGGCGGAGGAGAGGAAGAAAAGCAGCAAGGCGAGCGCAGCAAGCAGCGATGTGCCGATCTTCTCGGCTCCACCGAGAGATGGAGCGAGACCGGCTTGTCCTGCAACGCATGCCGGTCTGACGACCGGCACAACGAAGAACGCGCGATCGCTCATGCCGATCCCGGCCTCAGTTGAAGTTGACCTTCGGGGCCGCCTGGTTCTCCGGTGCCGCGCTGAAGGTCTCCATCGGCTTGGTGCCGCTGTAGAAGATCGCCTTGTAGATGCTCTGCGGGAAGGTGCGCAGGTCTGTGTTGAAGACCCGGACCGCCTCGATATAGTCCTTGCGCGCCACGGCGATGCGGTTCTCGGTGCCTTCGAGCTGCGACTGCAGCGACAGGAAGTTCTGGTTCGACTTCAAGTCCGGATAGGCTTCCCGCAAGGCGATCAGGCGGCCGAGAGCGCCGGACAGGCCCTGTTGGGCTTCCTGGAACTGCTTGAATTTCTCGGGATCGGTGATGGTGCTGGCGTCGATCTTCACGCTGGTTGCCTTGGCGCGGGCTTCGACCACCTCGGTCAGGACCTTTTCTTCCTGCTTGGCATAGCCCTTCACGGTTTCCACCAGGTTGGGCACCAGGTCGGCGCGGCGCTGATACTGGTTCTGCACCTCGCTCCAGGCAGCCTTGGCCTTCTCCTCGTCGGTCGGAATGGTGTTGATGCCGCCGCTGACCACCAGGCCGACGACCACCACGATAACGGCAAGGATCGCAAGAATTCGTGCCAATCCCGACATGCAAGGCCCCCTTTGTCGCGCCGGCGATGAGCCGGCCATCATGTCCTTATATCCACGCGGCCGGCGGGGGCAAAGCATCCCGAAGAACAGCCCACAGCCCCGTATGTCGTTGTCACGGCGCGATAACGCCCGCCATTGCATGACAACAGGCGGAACGTTCGGCACGACGGCAGGCAGGGGGAGGTCATGAGATCCTATGTCATTCTGCGTCGACCCAAGGCGGCTCCGCCCGGTCGGATGGGGCTGGAGAGGCTCGAGCCCAAGCCGCCGGAAATCACGGTTGAGAACCTGCCGGACCATGCCCTGCGCGAGCTGGAGGCCGATCCCGACACCTCCTATGCCGAGAACATGCCGACGGCGCTGATAGAACCCCTCGACAGCCCTGCGCCGGCGGCGGCCGAGGCTGGCGCAAGCTGGGGGATTGCGGCCGTCGGCGCCGATACCAGCCCGTTTAGCGGCGCCGGGGTCACGGTTGCCGTGCTCGATACCGGCATCGATGCGGCCCACCCGGCCTTTGCCGGCGTGGCGCTGGTGGAGAAGGATTTCACCGGCATCGGCAATGGCGACGTCAAGGGCCATGGCACCCATTGCGCCGGCACCATTTTCGGCCGCGACGTCGGCGGCCGGCGTATCGGCATCGCGCGCGGTGTCGGCAAGGCCCTGATCGGCAAGGTGCTCCGCGATGACGGCAAGGGTGATTCCGGCATGATCTTCGAAGCCCTGCAATGGGCGTTGACGGAGAAGGCCGACATCGTCTCGATGTCGCTCGGCTTCGATTTCCCGGGGCTGGTGAAGCGCCTGATTTCGGAGGGCTGGGATATCGAGCCGGCCACCTCGATGGCATTGGTGGGCTATCGCAGCAATCTGCGCATGCTCGACACTATCATGGCGATGCTCAAGGCCCATGGCGCCCTCGGCACCTCGCCGCTGGTGGTGGCGGCGGCGGGCAATGAGAGCAAGCGGGCCGCGGCGATACCTTATCGCATCGCCGCATCCCTGCCGGCTGCGGCCGATGGCGTGATTGCGGTGGCTGCGATCGGGCGGGACGCCGACACCTACAAGGTGGCGGCCTTTTCCAACATGCTGGCCGCGGTGGCGGCGCCCGGGGTCGACATCACCTCGGCCTGGCCAGGTGGCGGCCTTCACACCATCAGCGGCACCAGCATGGCCTGCCCGCATGTCTCGGGCGTGGCTGCCTTGTGGTGGCAGGCGCTCGAGCAGAAGGGCGTCAGCGGCAGCGCCGCCAGCGTCGGCGCCCGCATTCTCGCCAGCGCCCGCAGGACCGTGTTCGCCGCTGATGTCCCCGAGGTCGATATCGGCCAGGGCATGGTTACGGCACCGGAATGAGATGTTCGGAAGTCGATTGTGATAGTCGGGCTTGACCCGGCTATCACAAAGGTCGTGCGAACTCGAAGACGCCTAAGTGAACCGCATTCGAGGTCCGGGCCTACTTTTTAGCCTCGAGTGCGGCCTGTGCGGCGGCCAGCCTGGCGATCGGCACGCGGAAGGGCGAGCAGGAGACGTAGTCGAGCCCGCTGCGCTCGCAAAAAGCGATCGAAGCCGGGTCGCCGCCATGCTCGCCGCAAATGCCGAGCTTGAGATTGGCCCGCTGCCTGCGGCCACGCTCGACGCCGATCTCCACCAGCGCGCCAACGCCTTCCTGGTCGATCGAGACGAAGGGGTCGGTAGCGAAGATGCCCTTCTGCACATAGGTGCCGAGGAAGGAGGCAGCGTCGTCACGCGAGATGCCGATGGTGGTCTGGGTGAGGTCGTTGGTGCCGAAGGAGAAGAATTCGGCGCTCTCGGCGATCTCGCCGGCGCGAATGGCGGCGCGCGGCAGCTCGATCATCGTGCCGACCTGATAGACCAGCTTGACGCCCTTCTCCTTTTCCACCGCCTGCGCCATGGCATCGATGCGGGCCTTGACGAGGTCGAGCTCGGCACGCGTCGCCACCAGCGGCACCATGATCTCGGGTGTCACCGGCTGGCCGGTGGAAGCAGCGGCCTCCACCGCCGCCTCGAAGATGGCGCGCGCCTGCATCTCGGCGATCTCCGGGAAGGCGATCGCCAGGCGGCAGCCGCGGAAGCCGAGCATCGGGTTGAACTCGTGCAATTCCTGGGCGCGGGCCCTGAGCTTGGCGGCCGAGGCTCCCATCGCGGTCGCGACTTCGGCGATTTCCTCCTCCGAATGGGGCAGGAACTCGTGCAGCGGCGGGTCGAGCAGGCGGATGGTGACCGGCAGGCCCGACATGATCTCGAAGAGCTGGCGGAAATCCTCGCGCTGCATCGGCAGGAGCTTGGCAAGAGCCGCGCGCCGGCCCTTCTCGTCGTCGGACAGGATCATCTCGCGCATGGCGACGATGCGGCCCTCGTCGAAGAACATGTGTTCGGTACGGCACAGGCCGATGCCTTCGGCCCCGAAACTGCGGGCCTGGCGGGCATCGGCCGGGGTCTCGGCATTGGTGCGCACCTTCATGCGCCGGACACCGTCGGCCCAGGTCATCAGCTCGGCGAACTCGCCGGAGAGCTCAGGCTGCACCATGGCGATCTTGCCGGCCAGCACCTGTCCGGTCGAGCCGTCGATGGTGATGACGTCGCCCTTCTTGTAGGTCTTGCCGCCGGCCAGCAGCGTGCCGGCGGCGGTGTCGACGCGGATGCTGCCCGCGCCGGAGACGCAGGGCTTGCCCCAGCCGCGCGCCACCACGGCGGCGTGCGAGGTCATGCCGCCGAGGCGGGTGAGGATGCCCGAGGCGGCCAGCATGCCCTTGATGTCCTCCGGGCTGGTTTCCTGGCGCACCAGGATGACGGTCTTGCCGGCTGCCTTGCCGGCTTCGGCCTCCTCGGAGGTGAAGACGATCTCGCCCGAAGCGGCGCCGGGGGAGGCCGGCAGGCCGCGGGCGATCTCGACGCGCTCGGCCTTGGGATCGATGGTGGGGTGGAGGAGCTGGTCGAGGGCGCCGGGATCGATGCGGCCGACCGCTTCTTCCTCGCTGATCAGGCCTTCCTTGGCCATCTCGACCGCGATGCGCAGCGAGGCCTTGGCCGTGCGCTTGCCCGAGCGCGTCTGCAGCATCCACAGCTTGTTGTCCTCGACCGTGAACTCGATGTCCTGCATGTCGCGGTAGTGCTTCTCCAGCACCTTGGTGATGCCGACGAATTCGGCGAAGGCTGATGGCATCGCCTCTTCCATCGAGGGCTTCGTCGAGGCGCCGGCCTGGGCCGCCGCCTTGGAGATCGGCTGCGGCGTGCGGATGCCGGCCACCACGTCCTCGCCCTGCGCGTTGATCAGGAACTCGCCATAGAGCGCGTGCTCCCCGGTGGAGGGGTTGCGGGTGAAGGCGACGCCGGTGGCAGAGGTATCGCCGCGATTGCCGAACACCATGGCCTGTACATTGACGGCCGTGCCCCATTCGGCGGGGATGGCGTGCAGCGAGCGATAGGTGATGGCGCGGGCGTTCATCCAGGAGGCGAACACGGCGCCGATCGCGCCCCAGAGCTGCTCCTGCGGATCCTCCGGGAAGGGCTTGCCGAGCTCTTCGAGCACCAGGGCTTTGTACTGGCCGACCAGCGTCTTCCAGTCGGCCGCCTGGAGGTCGGTGTCGAGCACATAGCCCTTGCGTTCCTTGTAGGTGTCGAGGATCTCCTCGAAATGGCCGTGGTCGACGCCGAGAACCACATCGGAGAACATGGTGATGAAGCGCCGGTAGGAGTCCCAGGCGAAGCGCTCATTGTTGGAGGCGGCAGCTACCGCAGCGACCGTGGTGTCGTTGAGGCCGAGATTGAGCACGGTATCCATCATGCCCGGCATCGAGGCGCGCGCACCCGAGCGCACCGAGACCAGCAGCGGGTTCCTGGCATCGCCGAAAGCCTTGCCGGTGATGCGGCCGATCTCGGCCAGGGCCGCTTCGACTTGGGTCCGCAGCTCCGGTGGGTAGCTGCGGTCATTGGCGTAGTAATAGGTGCAGACTTCGGTGGTGACGGTGAAGCCGGGCGGCACCGGCAAGCCCAGATTCGACATCTCCGCCAGGTTGGCGCCCTTGCCGCCCAGCAGGTTCTTCATGCCCTGTTCGCCTTCGGCCTTGCCGTCGCCGAACCCATACACCCACTTCGTCATTGCACTTCCTCAGTGATTTCGGATTGGCCGATTGTGCCGGCACGTATTTGGCGCAGAGCCTTTCCACAGCCGGCCGATAAATTCAATTCTTCAAACGTCTAAATCGATAGGTTGGGCGGATAACAAAATGTGTCAGAGTGTAATAATTGCGCCTGATCCCGCTTTTGTCTGAAGAACTGGCATGTTTGGGGCGCAATATGTCGGATTAATCCGGCCGAACGCTCGATGATGGCTTTGCCTGTCGCTTGTTTGCCGGACGAGCGCGGCGGTTCGCCGGACATGCGGCCATTTTTCCGCTTGCCATAACCGGCCCGGGCCTCGAAAACGCCAGGATACGATCTGGACACCAGACAGCAATTGCAGGAGCGTGCATGTCGACTTTCAAGGCTCTCGTCGTCACCAAGCCGGATACCGGCTATGCCTGCAACTTCGCCGAATTCGACGAGCGCGATCTGATGGACGGCGATGTCACGGTCCGCGTCACCCACTCGACCGTCAACTACAAGGACGGTCTCGCCGTCACCGGCAAGGGGCCGGTGGTGCGGCGTTTTCCGATGATCCCGGGGGTCGACTTCGCCGGCGAGGTGATCGCCTCCTCCTCGAAGGACTGGGATCCCGGCGACCATGTCATCCTCAATGGCTGGGGCGTGGGCGAGACCCATCTCGGCGGCTATGCCGAGCGGGCCCGCGTCAAGGGCGAATGGCTGGTTAGGGTGCCCTATGGCATGACCCATGCGCAGGCGATGGCGATCGGCACGGCCGGTTATACCGCCATGCTCAGCCTGATGGCGCTCGAGGCCCATGCCATCACCCCCTCGCGCGGACCGGTGCTGGTGACCGGGGCGGCCGGCGGTGTCGGCTCGACCGCGGTCGCCTTGCTCGCCCGGGCGGGCTACACGGTGATCGCCTCCACGGGACGCCCGGAGGAGGCCGACTATCTCAAGAATCTCGGCGCCTCCGAGGTGATCGACCGCGCAGAGCTGACCGGGCCGGTGCGCCCTCTCGGCAAGGAACGCTTTGCCGGTGCCGTCGACACGGTCGGCTCGCTCACCCTGGCCAATGTGATCTCGCAGATCAAATATGGCGGCGCCGTCGCCGCCTGCGGCCTGGCCGGCGGGGCCGACCTGCCCTCCAGCGTGATGCCCTTCATCCTGCGGGGGGTCTCGCTGCTCGGCATCGATTCGGTGCAATGCCCCCAGGTGGTCCGCCAGGAAGCCTGGCGGCGTCTGGCCAACGAACTCGACCGCGACAAGCTCGACGCCATGACCACTTCGATCCCCTTCGACGAAGTCCGCGAGACCGCCGCCAACATCCTGGAAGGCAAGGTCAGGGGGCGCGTCGTGGTGGAGATCGGCTGAGGCGCGGCAAGGACCGCTTGCGCGACCTTTGTCATTGCCGGGCTTGACCCGGCAATCCAACCGCGACTGCCGAGCCCCTGGATGCCCGGGTCAAGCCCGGGCATGACAAAGGTTGCGTTTTGCCCCCAAGCACTCTCCGCAATGGGCAAGCCAATCAGACGCGTCATTTATGAGGCACCAGCCTCGACGCTCATTCTCCCTCATGCCAAGGCCGCCATGCGCAAGGATCTCTTTGTGGGCATCGTGCTCGTCCTCATCGGGGCCTCCTGCTATAGCCTGCAGTCGACCTGCGTGAAGCTCGCCTATGGCCAGGGCTATTCGCCGGGCGAGGTTATCGGCACGCAATTCGTCATCGGCGCCGTCGTCCTCGGGCTGATCAAGCTGGCCAGCCGGATGCGGCCGGCCAGGCCCGGCAGCCTGCCGGTGCGCTGGCCCGACCGGCTCAAATTGATCGCCGGCGGTGCCAGCATCGGCTTCACCGGCTCCTTCTATTACCTGTCGGTGGCCTATACCTCGGTCTCGGCGGCGATCGTACTGCTGATGCAGAGCGTATGGATGGGCGTGGCGCTCGATGCGGTGCTGACCCGGGCCTGGCCGTCGCCGACCAAGCTGGTCTCGTCCCTGCTGGTGCTGCTCGGCACCGTATTGGCGACCAATCTCCTCGGCGATGCCGCCCATTTGAGCGTGCTCGGCGTCGGTTTCGGCCTGCTCGCTGCCGTGAGTTACACCGCGGTGATCTGGTGTTCCAACCACGTGGCGGTGCATGTCGACGTGATCAGCCGAAGCTTCCTGATGGTGTTCGGCGGTGCGGTGGTCGCAGTGCTGATCGCCCTGCCGCAATTGTCTGTGCGGTTCGATCCCAGCATCATCTGGGGCTGGGGCCTCGTCATCGCCCTGTTCGGCACGGTGCTGCCGCCGTTCCTGTTCAACAAGGGTATTCCGGCCACCGGGGTGGGCCTGGCGGCGATGCTGTCCTCGGTGGAACTGCCGGTGGCGGTCGTCATGGCCGGGCTGATACTGCACGAGGCCTTCCTGCCCTCGCAATGGGCGGGCGTCGGCATCATCCTCGGCGCCATCGGACTAGCCAATGTCGGCGCAGGGCGGGCGGCGGCGTAGGACGAAACCGGTGTGCGGGTCTTCGGACCGGCAATCCTGGCAACGCGGCGTTCCGTCCTGAGGCAGGCGCCAGTCTGAAGAGGCGCACGGCAATTCCAAATCCGCGATTTTCGTGCTATCCAGCCGCTTCGGAGGGATAACCGAAGCGCTGCCTCGAAACCCGATCTCACATATCGGGAAGACCAGATGGATCGGCGCGTCCTGCTCCTCGCACTTGCCACTTTCGTCGCCGGCACCGCCGAGAACATCGTCATCGGCATCCTGCCCGACATTGCCGGCAGCCTCGATGTTTCTCTCGGCCTGGCCGGCCAGCTTACCACGGCCTTTTCCATCACTTTTGCGCTGGCGGCGCCTGCCGCACTGCTGCTGACCGCGCGTTTCCAGCACAAGGCAGCCTTCCTCGCTGCCCTGGCCGCCTTCGCTCTTTGCAATCTCCTTGCAGCCGCCGGCCCCGGCTACGGCGCGCTGTTTGCCGCCCGTGTCGGCATGGCGGCGGCGAGTGCCACCATCGCGCTGCTGGCGACTATGCTGGCCACCGAACTCGTCGACGAGAGCATGAAGGGCCGGGCGATCGGCGTGATCTTCATGGGGGTGAGCGGCTCGCTGGTGCTCGGCGTGCCGATCGGCATGCTGGTCTGCTCGCTTGCGGGCTGGCGCAGCGTGTTCCTGGTGCTTGCCGCCCTGGCCGTCATCGTCCTGGTGGTCTGCCGCTCGAAGCTGCCCGATGTCGGTGCCCGCCGGCAGGGGCCGCCCGACTACCTTGCCCATTTGCGGTCTCGTCCGCTGATCTGTGCCCAGCTCGTCTCGATCCTGATGATATCAGGCCATTTCGTGCTGTTTGCCTATCTCGCCCCCTATCTAGGTGCCGTTCTCGGCATTGTCGGCATGGGTACCGTGCTGGCCTTCATCGCCTTCGGCATTGCCGGCGTCTCGGGCGGCTATCTCGGCGGTCTCGCCGCCGACAAGCTCACGCCGCGCCGGGCGATCATGCTGGTGCCGATGGGCTACCTCACGGCCCTGATGTTGATTCCGCTGGTGACGGGCACGAGCCTGTCCTTCTTCCCGGTGATGATGGCTTGGGCCTGCCTGAGCTGGATGATTTCGCCGGCAGTGCAGAGCTTCCTGATCGCGATGGGGCATGACACCGCGGAGGCTGGGGTGAGTCTCAATCTTTCCGCCATGCATGTCGGTGTCGGCCTCGGCACGGCGCTCGGCGGCGTCGCGGTGGAGCGGGTGCCGATCGCCTATCTGCCGGGCATCGGTGCGGCCCTGGCCGCCATGGCCCTGATCGCGGCAGCGGCGGCCCATCGTGGCACTGCCAGGCCAGCGGAGGTGGCCGCGCAGAGGGAAGCAGGCGATCGCCTTGCTTGAAGGGTAGAGCGGCGATCGAGCCTGGGGAGACGGAGCGCGCTCAGACCTCTGCCGTTCCCTCCAGCACGGGCCTGAGCTTCGTCAGTGCTTCCCAGCCATGGTCCATGAAGGCGCGAACCTTGGCGGAGTGCTTGAGATCGGGATGGGTCAGCAACCACAGGCCGGCGCCGACGCCCGGCAGCGGCTCGGACAGGCGCGGCAGCGGCAGGGCGTCGCCGATATAGCAGGGCAGCAAGCCGACCCCGAACCCTGACCGCAGGGCCTCGGCGACGCCGAGAATGGTGTTGAGGCGCATCACGATGCGCTCGTTCGGCACTTCACGTTCCACCCAGCGTGCCGGCGGAATGTTGGAAAGACCTTCGCCGGTGGCGATCCAGCGCTCGGCGAAGAGGTCGGCGAGCTCGGCACCCTTCAGCCGCTCCGGGCCGTAAATGGCCCAGGCAATGGTGCAGACCCGCCGCCCCACCAGCGTGTCCGGCGGCGCCGAGGTGGCACGGATCGCCACGTCCGCATCCCGCTTGGACAAGTTCAGCGGCAGGTTGGAGACGACGACGTCGAGGCGGATGTCGGGAAAGCTGGTCAGGAAACTGGTGAAGACCGGCATGGTCAGGTGCGCCATGATGCTGTCATTGGTGGTGACGCGCAATTCCCCGGACGGCTTGACATCCCGGCCCGCCACACGGCGCTCGAAGCCGCTGATGTCGTCGGCCATGCGGCCGGCGAGGGCCACCATCTCCTCCCCCGCCGCCGTGAGGGCGTAACCGCTGCGCCCTCGTTCGAACAAGCGGGCGCCGAGCAATTCCTCGACGGCATTGATGCGGCGGAAGACAGTGGAATGGTTGACGCCAAGGGCCGTCGCCGCGCCCACCAGGGATTTGGTCTCCGCCACGGCGCGGACATAGCGGTAGTCATCCCAATTGGGGGAGGGACGCTGTAGGGTAGAGTCAGAAACGGTCATGCAGGCGTCCCCGGCGACAAGAAACGCATATCCGGTGAAAGCTTTCTAGTGTTAGCACCGGCGAGCAATGGTGCAAGATCGTCTTGTGGAGACGAGCTCGGCCTGTGTTTTCATAGCAAGCATATCCGTCATTGCGAGCGCAGCGAAACAATCCAGCCTTCGCAAGATCGCTGGCCTAGAGCCCCTGGATTGCTTCGCTGTGCTCGCGATGACGGGTCGATGAGGCTTGTTGGGGCCGAGTAGGAGAGCAAAGTGCGTCTAGGCGAAAACGCGTGCTTGCTCTCCCTCGTTGGTCCCAAGCCAATCCTGCGGATTGGCTGGAGCGTCTTTGCGATTCTCGGCGATTCCGCCAGATCGCAAAACGCTTCAGCCCTCGATGCGCGAGAAATCGGCGACGCTGCGGGTTGCCGTGCGGATCTCTTCCAGCAGCTTCAGGCGGTTGAGGCGCAGGGCAGCATCGTCGGCGTTGACGAGGATCTTGTCGAAGAAAGCGTCGACGGGCCGGCGCAGCTGCGAAAGGGCCGTCATGGCGCCTTCATAGTCCTCGGCGGCAATGGCAGCCGATGCTGCCTGCCGGGCCGCCTGCAAGGCGGCCTGCAGCGCCTTTTCCTCCGGCTCGGTGAGGCGAGAGGCATCCGCGCCGCCGGCATAGGCACCGGCGCCGTCCTTCTTCTCCTCGATGCGCAGGATATTGGCGGCGCGCTTGGCTCCCGCCAGCAGGGCCTTGCCGTCCTCGCTGCCGAGGAAGCGGCCGAGTGCCTCGACCCGCCGGACGATGAGCAGGAGATCGTCCTGCCCGCCGAGACCGAAGACCGCGTCGACGAGATCGTGGCGCGCGCCCTGCTCGCGCAACTGCACCTTCAGGCGGTCGGCGAAGAAGGCCAGGAGATCGTCGGCGATGTCGTTGCTCTTGGCGAAGGGAGCCTTGGCGACGGTCGTGAGGAGGGGCAGGCGCAGCCTGTTGTCGAGCACCAGGCGGATGACACCGAGGGCGGCCCGGCGCAGGGCATAGGGATCCTTGCTGCCGGTCGGCTTCTCGTCGATGGTCCAGAAGCCGATCAGCGTGTCGAGCTTGTCGGCGAGCGCCACGGCGACCGCGACCGGATCGCTCGGCGCGCCGTCGCCGGCGCCCTTGGGACGATAGTGATCCTCGAGCGCGGCGGCGATGGCGGCGTCCTCGCCCTGGGCGGTGGCGTAATAGCGGCCCATCAGCCCCTGCAGTTCGGGAAACTCGCCGACCATTTCGGTGGCAAGATCCGCCTTAGCGAGCCTAGCCGCCCGCTCGGCCTTGGCGGGGTCGGCACCCACGACAGGCGCGAGCGCCTTGGCCAAAGCGGCGATGCGCTCGATGCGCTGGCCCTGCGTGCCGAGCTTCTCGTGGAACACCACATTCGAGGCGATGATCTTGGCGAGGCGCTGGTCGAGCGGCTTGCCTTCAGCTTCATAACCGGGCAGGGGCTTCTGGTCGGTTTCCCAGAAGAACTTGGCGTCGGAGAGGCGCGCGCGGATGACGCGCTCATTGCCGGCGACGATGGCCGCTCCGCCGTCGACAGCCTCGATATTGGCGATCAGGATGAAACGGTTGGCGAGGCGCCCCGTCTTGGGATCGCGCACCACGAAGCATTTCTGGTTGGCGCGGATGGTGGCCTGGATCGCTTCGTCCGGTACCGAGAGGAAGCTCTCCTCGAAGGAGCCCATCAGCACCACCGGCCATTCCACCAGGCCGGCGGCCTCATGCAGCACCGCGTCGTCCTCGACCAGTTCCAGCCCCTGGGCGAAAGCGAGGTTGCGGGCATCGGTAAGGATGATATCGCGCCGGCGGGCCGGATCGAGCACCACCTTGGCGGCCTCCAGCTTGGCGACATAGTCTTCGAAGCGCCTGACCTGGATGGTCCCCGGCGCCATGAAGCGATGGCCCTTGGTGGTATCGCCGACGGCGACGCCCTCGATCTCGAAGCGCACCACTTCCGGGTCCTCGGTCTCTGGGCCGAAGGTGCAGAGGATCGAATGCAGCGGACGCACCCAGCGCAGGCTGCCCGAACCCCAGCGCATGGATTTGGGCCAGGGGAAGCTGCGCACCACTTCCGGCACGATCTCGGCGATGAGGTCGGGTAGGGCCCGTCCGGCCTTTTCCACTACCGCCACGTAGAACTCGCCCTTCTTGGGATCGCTCTCGATGCGGGCCTGGTCGAGCGAGGCGAGGCCGGCGGCCTTCAGGAAGCCCTGGATAGCGCCGTCGGGGGCGCCGACACGAGGGCCCTTGCGCTCTTCGCGCGTATCGGGCTGGCGGGCCGGCAGGCCATGCACGGTCAGGGCCAGGCGGCGCGGCGTGGCATAGGCCGAGGCGCCCTCATAGACGACGCCGCGCTCGACGAGCGCATCCGTGACCATTTTCTTGAGGTCCTCGGCCGCCTTGGCCTGCATGCGGGCGGGGATTTCCTCGGAGAAGAGTTCGAGCAGGAGGTCGGGCATGGGATCGGTTTCGAAAGCTGGTGACCTGGAAGGCCGGAAAGGGAAGGGATGGGGAGCGCGGAGAGGGTCTACGATCAGGCCCCGCCGGCTTCGGTCTTGACCCAAGCCTCGCCGCAGGCCTTGGCGAGGTCGCGTACGCGCAGGATGTAGCTCTGGCGCTCGGTCACCGAGATAGCGCCGCGCGCGTCGAGCAGATTGAAGCGGTGGCTCGCCTTGATGCACTGGTCATAGGCGGGCAAAGCGAGCTGATGCCGATTGCCCTTGTCGCCGGCGGCAAGCAGGGCCTTGCACTCCTTTTCGGCATCTATGAAGTGCTGCTTGAGCATCTCGATGTCGGCATGCTCGAAATTATGGCGCGAATATTCCTGCTCGGCCTGCAGGAAGACATCGCCATAGGTGACCTTCTCGGCGCCGTCGCGGCCGTTATAGTTGAGATCATAGACGTTCTCGACGCCCTGGACATACATGGCCAGGCGCTCGAGGCCATAGGTCAGCTCCCCGGAGACAGGATTGCATTCCTGCCCGGCGACCTGCTGGAAATAGGTGAACTGCGACACTTCCATGCCGTCGCACCAGCACTCCCAGCCCAGGCCCCAGGCGCCGAGCGTGGGGCTCTCCCAGTCGTCCTCGACGAAGCGAACGTCATGGACCAGGGGATCGAGCCCGATGGCGGCCAGCGAGCCGAGATACAGGTCCTGCAGCTCCGGCGGCGAAGGCTTCAGGATGACCTGGAACTGGTAATAATGCTGCAGGCGGTTGGGGTTCTCGCCATAACGCCCATCCTTGGGGCGGCGCGAAGGCTGCACATAGGCCGCTTTCCAGGCCTTGGGGCCGAGCGAGCGCAGGGTGGTGGCCGGGTGGAAGGTACCGGCGCCCACTTCCATGTCGTAAGGCTGCAGCACGACACAGCCGTGATCGGCCCAATAGCGCTGAAGGGTCAGGATCAGGCCCTGGAAGGAGCGTTCAGGGCGCATATGGGCGGGGGTAGCGTCGGCCATGACGGTTCTCGAACTAGAGCATTTTCTCCAGAAAGCCGGCCGGCTTCTCAACTGAGAAGATGCGTCAAAACAAAAGAGACCGAGAAAATTGCGGTTCAGGGAAATCGCACTTTTCTTCAGCTGAGCCGTGCCGGAGAAACTGTTTCCGCCGGTACAGACCAGGGCCCGACCCTTAGAGCAAGATCGACACTGGGGAAACCTGTTTGTGCGGCGCGCGGCCTTGTGCCTGTCCGCACAGATGCCGGGAAGCACTCATGAGACAAGGGACGCAACGGGACACCACAACCGATCCCGTCCAAACCAAAGCTCAGGAGAGTAAGTATTATGTCCAGGCAATCCCTTCTTCGTACAGGACTTATCGCGGCCTTGATCTTCGGCTCGGTAGCCGGCTCGATCTCCACGTCCTTCGCCGCTACGACCGGCCCGGGTGCCGGCGGCAATGGCGGTGGCCGAGGCGCCAGCTCGGGTGCGTCCGGCGGCGGTGGTGGCGGTAATGGCGGCGGGACCTCGCCGGAGGCCCGTGTGATCATCACGAACCCGCCGCCCTGCCGCACCCATGCCTGCAATCCGCCGCGGCCCCGCCCGGCCGTGGCTCCCGTCAAGGTCAAGTTCGTCGATCAGCAGCGCTGCACCAATGTCTGGCGCCAGGTGGTGCTGGACGACGGCTCCATCATGGAGGACCGCAGCGTGCCGATGCGCAAGCATTGCCGGATCATTCGCAACTTCGATTGATCCAAGCCCCGCCAAAAAAGCAGAAGCAGGTTCGCGAGAACCTGCTTCTTTGCATTTGGCGGATCTGCATGAGGACCCGCAACCGGAACGGCCGCGCCGCTTTATTCGGGGCGATAGACGCCGCTACGCGGGTCGCGGCGCAGGTTGATGGCTTCCTGTCGCACGGGCTGGGGTTTGTAGAGTTCGTTGTTCACTCGCTCCCATTCGCGCTTGACCAGGCGCGCGAGAACCACGGTCCCGACAAGGCTGGCGACGGCTAGAACGACAGGATGCATGGCAGGTCCTCTTCATTCATCATTCCGTAACTATAAACCGAAACGGGCACGAATTGCACGCCCTTCGAGTGCGGCAAGAATGCCTTCGGTTAATTGCTCGCTTTCAGCAGCCGAGAAATGGGCGCCAAGGCCGAAGCGCCGGGCAAGCAGGCCACGCGGTTCCGACACGGTCTTGAAGCGTACCTTCTCGCCATAGCGCGCGCGCATGGTGGACCTCACATCGCCCATGGCATCGGCAAGGCCGAGCTCGATGGCCCGCGGCGCGAGCCAGAACTCGCCCGAGAACAGCAGCTCCTCCTCGCCCTTGAGCTTGCCGGCGCGGCGTTCCCGGACCAGGGCGATGAACATGTCATGGATGTCATGTTGCAGCGCCGCCAGCCTTTCGACATCCTCGGGCTTTTCGGGCCGGAAGGGATCCAGCATCGTCTTGGAGCGCCCGGCCGTGTGAACGCGGCGCTCGACCCCGATCTTCTCGATCAGCTTGTCGAAGCCGAAGGAGGCGGAGACCACACCGATGGAGCCCAGGATCGAGGCGGGGTCGGCAACGATCTCGTCGGCGGCGCAGGCGATCATGTAGCCCCCGGAGGCCGCGACGTCCTCGACGAAGGCAAAGACCGGCAGCTTTTTCTCGGCGGCGAGGGCGCGGATACGGCGCATGATCAGATGCGATTGCGCCGGCGAGCCACCGGGTGAATTGATCACCAGCGCGACCGCCTTGGCGCCTTTCACGGCGAAGGCACTGTCGATGAGCTTGTCGAGCTTGGTCATGTTCAGGCTGCTCGAGAACCGCGAGCCGGTACCGATGGTGCCGGAAAGCGGAAGGACGGCAACCACGGGCGCCGGGTGACGCCATTTCTCGGGCAGTAATTGTCGGATCCGGCCGATACTTCGCTTCAATGGATTGGTCGATCGCGGGATATCAGGTGTCGTCAACGCAGCTTCGCCTCTTCCTGTGCAGCAGGGGCGGCAGTCCTCACGAGAAGGTGATGAACGCCTTTGCCGCATATAGGCATGAAATCCCGGCGGTACGATAGGTTGCCGCGCCGGCTGAATGCAGGATGAACGGGTCGATCAAGTCGCATTCAGCCAATGCCGGGATAGTGGAAGCGGGAAGGGACGAACGATAATCGCCGCTCCCCCCGGAACCTTCACGGTTTCGGCAGTTAGTATCATAGTAAGCCGGCCCGTCGGGGTCGGGTCGAGCTTTCGCCGATTTGAATCGCAGGAGGAACGAATGTTTCGCAAACTCGCTCTGGCAGCCGCTCTGGCTTTCGGCATGGGGGGCGCTGCAATGACCGCGCAGTCGGCCCAGGCTGCGGTGATCCATCCCGCAGCCAATGCTGGCGTGATCCAGGCCATTGAACAGTCGGCCCCGTCACCGGATGCCGCGCAGAAGGTCTATCACCGCGGCCGCCCGCATTATTATCGCCCGCACTATTACCGCCCGCATTGGCGTCCGCGTCCGGCACGTTACTGCCGCTGGCAGCGTGTACGCGTCCACACCTATTACGGCTGGCGCTGGGTGAACCGTCGCGTCTGCTGGCGCTGATGAAAATCGTCTCCGCTGCCTGACGATCGACACCCCCGAACTTGGTTCGGGGGTGTTTTTCATCGGGGCCTCGGTCGATCAGAACGCATCGATGCCGAGCGCCCGCCAGGCTTCGGTCAATTGCAGGGAGATCGGCAGATTGAGATTCTCCCCGGTCGGCGTCGGCTGGAGGAACCATCTGCGATAGGTCCTCACCAGTCTGCCCTGCTCGGCCATGGTCGCAAAGGCGCGTTTGACGGCCTCGGCCATCAGGGGATCGTCCTTGCGGAACATGATGCCATAGGCGTCATAGGTGATGAAATCGCCGACCACGGCCAAGGTCTTCTGGGCATGGTTGCGCGCGATGAAACCATAGAGCAGCACGTCGTCTGTGGCGAAGGCATCGGCCTTTCCGGCCGCCAGCATGTCGTAGGACTGCTGATGATCGGGCGCCGAAGCGATGGTCATGCCAAGATGATATTTGTCGTTGAGCTGCCTCAGCGCCGCTTCGTTTGTGGTGCCCGCCGTCACCACCAGGGTCTTGCCCTGCAGATCCTTGTAGGAGCGGATGCCCGAGCCGCGCTTGACCAGCAGCTTGGTGCCCGCGACATAGGTGACGGGCGAGAAGGAAACCTGCTTCTCGCGCTCGCGATTGGCCGTGGTCGAACCGCATTCGAGGTCGACCTCGCCCGAGGTCACCGCCGCGATGCGGGTGTCCGAGGTGACGAGCCTGTAGTCGATGCGAACCGGCTTGTCATGCAGCTCGCGCGAGATCTCGTCGACCACGCCCTTGCAAAACTCGATGGCGTAGCCTTGCGGTTCGGCCTGTTCCGGCCGTTTGAAGGAGAAAGGGAAGGAGGCGTCGCGATAGCCGATGATGATGGCGCCGGTCTGGTTCGCCTTCAGCAACGTGCCGGATAGCTCCAGCGGAAAGTAATCCTGCTTCGGTGCGGCCGTCAGGTCCTGCCCGATCATGTCCTCGGCCTTGGCGGGGACATTTGCCGCCAGAATGACGATGGCCGCTAGCGCCAAGAGTTTATGCAAGACTCTCTCCTGAAAAATCCGGACAGCGGGTGGATTGGCACCGCCACGCTGCAGCAAAATGGCTTTTCCGTGAGGTGCCATTTCCCCTAACTCTTTGTTTTGGCGCATTTTCCTGGTCGAAAAGCCTGTCGACTCTTCTCAAAAATGCTCTCGGATGCTCGACGACGGCAGGCGGCGGCACGAGCCGTGCCGCCGCCATTGGCTCAGGCGGGTGCCGCTGCGGGCGCCACTTCCGGCGCGTTGATGTCGTCCTTTTCCGGACCGAGGCCGCCCTCGAACTTGGCGACTGCCGACGCCGCCAGCGAGTTGCCGATCACATTGGTGGCGCTGCGGCCCATGTCGAGGAACTGGTCGATGCCGATGATCAGATAGAGCCCCGCATCCGGGATGTTGAACTGGTGCAGCGTCGCCAGGATCACCACCAGCGATGCCTTGGGCACGCCGGCCACGCCCTTGGACGTCAGCATCAGCGTGCCGGCGATGGCAAGCTGGGTGCCGAGCGAGAGTTCCATGCCATAGGCCTGGGCGACGAACAGGGTCGCGAAGGTCGTATAGGCCATGGTGCCGTCGAGGTTGAAGGAATAGCCGAGTGGCAGCACGAAGCTGGCGATGCGCTTGGGGACGCCGAACCGCTCGAGCTGGTCGAGGATCTTGGGATAGGCGGCTTCCGAACTCGCCGTCGAGAAGGCGAGCAGGAAGGGCTCGCGCATGCGCCTGATCAGATTGCCCATGCGGGCACCGAGCAGGAAATAGCCGATGGCGATCAGGAACCCCCACAGGATGAGCAGCGTCAGGTAGAAGCCGCCGAGGAACTTGACGAAGTTCAAGAGCACGCTTGGGCCGGACGTGGTGATGACGGAGGCCACGGCCGCGCAGACGGCCAACGGCGCCAGCGTCATCACATAACCAGTGATTGTCAGCATCATGTGGGCGACGTCATCGGCAAGGTGGACGAGAGGCTTGCCGCGCTCGCCCAGGGCCATGATGGCAACGCCCGCAAACAGCGAGAACACAACGATCTGCAGGATCTCGCCTTCGGCCATCGCCTTGAAGATCGAGGTCGGAACCAGATGTTCGATGAAATTCTTGAAGCTGAAGGAGGCGGTCGCGATATTGGCGGTATTGCCGCTCTGGTCGGCGATCACGATGCCGTGGCCGGGCTGGATGAGATTGGCCATCACCAGGCCGAGCAGCAGCGACACGATCGACGCCGAGATGAACCAGCCCATGGTCTTGGCGCCAACCCGTCCCAAGGTGGCTGCGTCGCCCATGTGGCCGATGCCGACGATCAGGGTCGAAAGCACCAGCGGGCCAATGATCATCTTGATCAGCTTCAGGAAGATCGTGCTGACGAGGGACATGTAGTCGGCGATCGTGGCCGCGGTTTTCTTGTCGGGGAAGGAGTAGAAACAGGCGATACCGATTGCGATGCCCAGCACGAGACCGACCATCACGTAGATGAAGTTCCTATTCAAGTTGACCCCCCTCATTTGACCTAACGGTTGCATCTGGCGGGATGCAGACAAGCGAGATTCCCCTGGGCAAATCATCAGACAAACGACGCTGGAGAGACGCGTATGCCAAAAGTTTGCAACAGATTTGTCATGTTATTGACATAGTTGCACTCCAGCCGGCGGCCCGAGTCAAGCCTTTTCAAAGCGCTTTTGCAGATGTCGACCGACACATTTCCTGCCGAATATTGACAGGGTGTTTTGCTCGAAAAACAGGAGCGTTCATTTTGGTCAACGCGAGGCAGCACCATACCGTCCGCGCGGAAAGGCGCGCGGGAGACGAGCAGAGCCGATTTGCATATCAGGAATCCTAAAGGCCACCCCGTCATTGCGAGTGAAGCGAAGCAATCCAGAGGCCGTAAACTCTGTGCTTTCAGGCCTCCAGATTGCTTCGCTTCGCTCGCAATGACGGAACGGGTAAATCAGACGTCATCCGCGTTGGCCCAAGCTTGCGGCGACGGCCCATGCCAAGTCTTTGACACTTCCTACGATGTCTTTGACACTTCCTACGATGTCTTTGACACGTCCTACGATCGCGGGAAGGCCATGCTTCGACCCGACGTCATCTCCGAGGCTTGGTATCAGCCGATACTCTCGCCGCCGTCGACAACCAGAGCCTGGCCGGTCATGAAGGCGGAACGATCCGAGACCAGGAAGAGAATGGCCTCGGCGATCTCTTCCGCCGTGGCCCAGCGGCCCATCGGGATCTTTTCGCGAACATAGGCCTCGATGGCGGCACGGCCGCCCATCTGGGCAATGAAGGGCTCGTTGAAAGGGGTGTCGACCCAGCCGGGGCACAGGGCGTTCACCCGGACCTTGTGCCGGGCATAGTCGAGTGCCATCTGGCGCGTCATGGCCACCACGGCATGCTTGGAGGTGGCATAGGCGATCATTTCCCGGTCGTAGAACACGCCGGAATTGGAAGCCGTGTTGAGGATGACGCCGCCGCCCGCCGCGATCATCGCCGGCATGGCGAGCCGGGCCGCCAGGAAATGGGCACGCACATTGATGCGCCAGGACGCATCGAATCCATCCAGGCTGACCTCGGTCAGCGGCCCGCCGACCTGGATGCCGGCATGATTGTGCAGGATGTCGATGCGGCCGTGACGGTCGAGTGTGCCGCCGATGAGGCGCTCGACGGCCGCGTCATCCGCCACGTCGGTGGCGACAGCATCGGCACGGCCGCCTCGTGCGCGGATCATGCTGGCGGTCGCCTCGCCGGCGTCCTTGTCCCGATCGGCAACAATGAGGATGGCGCCCTCGCGCGCCATGGCAAGGGCGCCGGCCTGGCCGATGCCGGAGCCGGAGCCGGTGACGATGGCGATGCGGTTTTCGAGGATCATGGTCATTCACTCAGGAATTGGTGGCGCGAGGGCCGTTATCGGCGCTTGCGCAGCAGGAACTGGGCCAGCAGCACCATCAGCACCGAGGCGACCAGCACGAGCGTGGCGATGGCGTTGATCTCGGGGGTTACGCCGCGGCGGATCGAAGCGAACACATAGATCGGCAGGGTGGTCTGGGGGCCCGCCACGAAGAAGGCCACGATGAAGTCGTCGAAGGAGAAGGTGAAGGACAGCAGGAATCCCGCCAGGATGGCCGGGAAGATCTGCGGCAGCACGATGGAGCGGAAGGTGGTGAAGGGCGTGGCGTAAAGATCGCTCGACGCCTCGACCAGATCCCGGCTCAGGCTGCCGAGGCGGGCCCGTACGATCATGGTGACCAATGCCATCGAGAACAGGCCATGCGCTGCGATGATCGAGCCGTAACCAAGGCCGAGCTTGGGTGGGCTGTCGCCCGGCCAGAGCGCGGCGAGCAGCGGATTGGCGAAGGCGAAGACCTGCACCAGCGCCACCAGCGTGGCGATGCCGATGACCACGCCGGGCACCACGATGGCGGCGCCGAAAAGGGCATCGAAGACGAGGCGGGTTCGGGTTCCCACGCGCGACAGGCCGAGGGCCGCCATCGTGCCGAACACTGCCGCCAGCAGGGCACTGCTGGAGGCGACGATCAGGCTGTTGCGCAGGGCCTCGGTGAGGAAGGGGTTGGCGAGTGCCGTGCCGTACCACTTCGTCGAGAAACCGACGATCTCACTGGCATTGCGGCCGGCGTTGAAGGAGAACAGGACGAGGAGCCCGATCGGCAGATAGAGAAAGGCGAAGACGGCGGCGACGAAGGCTCTCATCAGATCAGGTCCACCTGCCGGGCGCCCGAGACGCGTGCCGTGATACGGTTGGCGATCATGAGCACCACGACGGAGGCGACCACCAGTGTCACGGCGATGGCCGAGCCGAACGGCCAGTTGCGCGATTGCAGGAAGAGGTCGACCAAGGCGTTGCCGATGAAGAACACCTTGCCGCCGCCGAGCAAGGTTGGGATCAGATATTCGCCGAGCAGCAGGATCATCACCAGGCTGAAGCCGGTCATCACCCCGGGCAGGGACAGCGGCAGCGTCACGCCGAAAAAGGTCGAGAAGGGCGTGGCGCCGAGATCGGCCGAGGCTTCGAGCAGGCGGCGGTCGAGCCGCTCGAGGCTGACATAGATCGGCAGGATCATCAGCGGCAGGTAGCCATAGACGATGCCGACCAGCACCGAGCCCGGCGTGTTGAGGAGCCGGACATCGGCAATACCGATGAGATCGAGCAGGGCCGGGATGCCGCGTGAGCCGAGGATGTACATCCAGGCATAGGAGCGCATCAACAGGCTGGTCCAGAACGGGATGACCACCAGTGCCAGCAGGATCAGGCGCCAGCGCGGCGGCGCCTTGACGGCGAGGTAGTAGGCGACGGGATAGGCCACCAGCAGGCAGGCGAAGGCACCGACCGGTGCCAGGATCGCGGTGTTCCAGAAGGCGGTGGAGCGCGCCCCGAGATTGGCATATTGCGCGAACGAGAACGCGGCCTGGTAACCGCCTTCCGGCGCCCGCTCGCCGACGCTGAAGACGAGCACGGCGATGAAGGGCAGCACCAGGAAGACCACGAGCCAGGCGCTCGCCGGGGCGAGCAGCAGGGTCGTCACGAATGTGCGGCGGGCGCGGGAGGAGGCCACGGATGAGGTTCCGGTGGAGGAGCAGGCAGCGGCATGACGCCGCCGCCCGGAAAGGCCGGTCAGGCCGATTTGAAGCGGGCCATCAACTCGGCGCGGCCCGGATCGGTCAGTGTCGCCGCTGCCCCGAATTCCAGCGGCTTCAGCAGTTCGGCGGCCGGATAGAGAATGGGATTGGACAGGAAGTCCTTGGGCAGCAGGGCGTTGACGCGCGAATCCGTGCAGGGCGCGCCATTGGCGATGTGCTCCTTCACGGCATTTTCAGGCGTCATCAGATAGTTGAGCAGGGCATAGCCGGCCGGCTTGTTGGGCGCATCCTTGGGGATGGCGTAGAAATCGGTCCAGATCTCGCCGCCCTCCTTGCCGAGGATGTATTTGATGTGGGGCAAGTCGCGGTTGAGCTGGGCCCCGTCATTGGTCCAGCACATCGTCATCCAGGCATCGTTGGCGCGCATGGGCGGCTGGTAGTCGGAGGACACCGCATAGAGATGCGGCTTGGCCTTGATCAGCAGTTCCTCGGCCTTGGCAAGCTCGTCCTGCTTGAGCGAGTTGAAGGAATAGCCGAAATATTTCAGGGCGTTGCCGATGGTGGTGAGCTGGTAGTCATGCACCATGGTGCGGTTGGAACCCTCGGCCATGGCGGTGTCCCAGAAATCCTTCCAGCTCGCCAGCGGCTTGGTGAGCTTCTGGGTATTCACCGCAAAGCCTGTGGTGCCCCAGTTCTTCGGCACGGCATAGACCGTACCGTCGACGGTGCCTTCGGCCGTGAAGCGGGCATCCTCGGTCGAGGCGCTGTAGGCCGGCAGCTTGGCAAGGTCGATGGCGTCGATGAGGCTGAGCTTCTTGTAGGTGGAAATGGTGTAGTTGGTCGGCACGAACAGGCTCCAGCCGGTGGCACCGGCCTGGAGCTTGGCCAGCATCTCCTCGTTGGAGCCGAAGACGTTGACCTCGACGGCGACGCCCGTCGCCTTGGTGAAATTCACGAAGGTCTGCGGGTCGTGATAATTGGGCCAGGTGGCGATCGACATCTTGTCGCCGAGTTCGCCGGCCGCGTAGGCGGGGGCGGGCAGCAGGCCGTTCTCGCGGCCGAGCACGGCCATCGCCAGGCCGAGGCCGGTGGCGCCAAGGAAATGGCGACGGCTGATCGAGCCTTTGCGATAGCGCAGGAGCTGGTCGACAAAGCCCTGGGCCGAGATTGGCAGGTCGTCGCGATAGGATTTCGACATGGCTCATTTCCCTCTGGTAGCGTCGCTTTTTGCGGCTTTTCAGGTCGTTCAGGCGGCGAAGGCGAGTGGAGCACCCGGTGCGAAACCGACCGAGACGCTATCGCCCGGCCCCTTGAGGCCGGGACCGTGTGCCAGGTGGTCGGCCGCGACCAGGATGGTTCCGACATCCCGGATCTCGATGGCGTATTCGGCGGTCGAACCGAGAAAGATGCGGTTGTGCACGGTACCCTGCAGCCTTGGTCCGTCACCGGTCTCCAGCCGCATGGCTTCGGGGCGGATGCTCACGCGGACCGCCTGGCCGGGTCGTAGCGGCATGTGGGTCCGGGCCTGAAGCGTAGTGCCGTCGGCTAGCACGATGCTGGCCGCCTTGCCCTCTGCCGCGGTGACCTTGCCGTCGAGGAAATTGGACTTTCCGACGAAATCGGCGACGAAGAGATCGGCCGGATCGTCATAGATCTGGCTGGGAGCCCCGGTCTGGACGACACGGCCCTTGTTCATCACGCAGACGAGGTCGCTCATCGACAGCGCCTCTTCCTGGTCGTGGGTGACCAGCACGAAGGTGATGCCGAGGGACCGCTGCAAATTCTGCAGTTCGAGCTGCATCTCGGTGCGCAGCTTCTTGTCGAGCGCGGCGAGTGGCTCGTCGAGCAGCAGCACGGCAGGCTTGTTGACCAGGGCACGCGCCAGGGCGACGCGCTGCTGCTGGCCGCCGGAGAGCTCGTGAATGCGCCGGCGGCCATAGCCGGAGAGACGCACCATGGCGAGCGCCTCGTCGACGCGCCGGGCGATCTCCGAACCGGCCAGGCGCGGGCGGGCCTGGCGCAGGCCATAGGCGATGTTGTCGCCGACGCTCAGATGCGGAAACAGGGCATATTGCTGGAAGACCATGTTGACCGGGCGGCGAAAAGGCGGCGTTCCGGCCATGTCCTGGCCGCGGATCAACACCTGCCCGCTGCTCGGCTGCTCGAAGCCGCCGATCATACGCAGGCAGGTGGTCTTGCCGCAGCCCGAGGGGCCTAGCAACGCGACAAAGGCACCGTTGGGGATGGCAAGGTCGATGCCATGAACCGCGATGACCTCACCGTAGCGCTTGGCGACGGCGCGAAATTCGATATCGGGCGAGGTCGTGTCGTTCATCCGCGCTTGTCCCCTCGATCGGTGCCGAGCCGTTTCGTTCTGGCCGGTTCGTTCTTGCTTTTCGGCCCTCGGCGAAGAGAAAGCTAGCAGAGCCGATTTCCTCTCGTATATACCTATCCGGGGGTATATGCTGCATGTTTGTTCATCACAGGGGGTAGAAATCGGCAGCTCCAGGCATAATTTGGCGGCATCCACGGCGCTGGCGGAGGCGATAAAAGTGGCGGGCCACGCTGGGCCGGGCGAGTTCGAGCGTGCCCTGCTGGCCTGGCTCGGCCTGCATGCGCGCTTCGATCACAGCGTGGTGTTCGCCTATCGCGGTTCGGCGCGGCCGCCGATGCTGTACGAGACCTTCTCGCCTGCCGAGAGCCATGTCTTCGTCGCCCTCTACCAGGATGGCGCCTATCTGCTCGATCCCTTCCACCGGGCTGCGATCGGGGGATGCGAGGGCTTCCGTCGCATGCGCGAGCTGGCGCCCGACCGTTTCTACACCAGCGAGTATTTCCGCTCCTATTACAGCCAGACCGGGCTGGCGGAGGAGGTCGGCTTCTTCGTGCAGCTTCCCGAACAGACCTCGGTGGTCTGGTCCCTGATGCGCCTGGCCGCCTCCGGCCCGTTCGGCACGGCGGAGGTGCGCGGCCTGCGCGACCTGGCCCCGATCGTCCTCGCGCTCTGTGCCCAGCATTGGCGCGACCTGCCGGAGTTCGGCGAGGCCGGCAGCCGGGTGACGACCTTGCCGCTGCCGGGCAGCGATCTCGACCGGGCTCGGCTCTGGGCCAGCCAGTCGCTGACGGCGCGGGAGGGAGAAATCGTCAATCTGGTGCTGCAGGGGCATTCGTCGGATTCGATCAGCCGCCTGCTTCATATCTCGACGGGCACGGTGAAGGTGCATCGCCGCAACATCCGCCACAAGCTCGGCATCCATTCCCAGGCCGGCCTGTTCGCCCGTTTCCTCTCGCTTCTGAACGAGACGGGGTAGGTCCGATGCGGCTCATCTCAGAAGGAAACACTGCGAATTGTCATAGCCGGGCTTGACCCACGGCTGTCCGGTTAAGTTTCAGTTCCATTGCAGCACCATCTGAGGTGACGGAGGAGGCGGTGGCGGCGGACCT
>NZ_JBFNQD010000035.1:0-12505 GCF_040797145.1 Labrys neptuniae
AACCCCGCCGCCAAGACCGACCCGGCCTCGCCCATCTTCGGCATGCCCATCCTCGATGTCGAGAAGGCCAAGACCGTGCTGTTCATCAAGCGCGGCATGGGCTCGGGCTATGCCGGCGTCGAGAACGAGCTCTTCTTCAAGGACAACACCATGATGCTCTTCGGCGATGCCAAGAAAATGGTCGAGGAAATCATCAAGGGATTCTGAACAGCAGGCAAATAGCTCGCTCCCATCCTTTCAAGAAAGGCAAAACCGCCATGTCGCAATGGATCCGTTTCGAGGAAGACGGGCAGGCCCAGTTCGGCACGCTCGAAGGCGACGACATCCACGTCCATCGCGGCGACATGTTCGGCATCGCCGCTGCCACCGGCCGCACGCTGCCCTTGGCACAGGCCAAGCTCCTGGCGCCGACAGTGCCGGGCAAGATCATCGCACTCTGGAACAATTTCCACCAGCTCGCCGCCAAGCTGAACGTCGCTGTGCCGCCGGAACCGCTCTATCTGCTCAAGGCGCCCACCAGCGTCACCGCGCCGGGCGCGACCGTGGCAAGGCCCCCCTCCTATGACGGCCGGGTGGTCTATGAGGGCGAGCTTGGCATCGTCATCGGCAAGCCCTGCAGCAATGCCTCCGAGGCGGAGGCCGCGGACGCCATCTTCGGCTATACCTGCGTCAACGACATCACCGCCGGCGACATCATCACGCGAGACTCGACCTTCGCCCAATGGGTGCGCGCCAAGAGCTTCGACGGCTTCGGGCCGTTCGGCCCGGTGATCGCCACCGACATCGATCCCGCCACCCTGGTGGTCAAGACGCTGCTCAATGGCGACGAGCGCCAGAACTATCCCGTTGCCGACATGATCTTCCCGCCGGCGAGGCTGGTCAGCCTGATCTCGGGGGATATGACCCTGCTCCCGGGCGATTTGATCTGCTGCGGCACCTCGCTTGGCGTCGGCGCCATGAAGGAAGCTGAGAACGATGTCCGCGTCAGCATCGAGGGTATCGGCTGCCTGGAGAACCGCTTCGTGCAGTGATGGAGGCCCGGGCGCTGGCAGGATGCCTGTTCTGCGAAGGACGTGGCGGCGCGATATGCCGGTCGTCAGACCAAAACGGAACTATCGCTCCTTGTCAAAAAAGTGGCCGGTCTGAAGACCGGCCATCATTCCTTCCCGAAAGATTTGCTTTCAAGCCGCCTTCGCCCTCGCAGCGAGCGCCCGGCCGATCGTATCGCCGACCAGATGCGGGCTCGACGCCACGGTAATGCCGGCCTTCTCGAAGGCGGCGATCTTGGCGTCGGCGCGATCGCGGCCGTGCATGGTCAGGGCACCGGCATGGCCCATGCGCCGCTCGGCCGGGGCATGCAGCCCGACGACCAGGCCGACGATCGGCATGGCCGGCCTGACAGAGGCGATGTAATCGGCCGCTTCCTGTTCTTCCTCGCCTCCGATCTCGCCGATCAGCACGATGCCCTCGGTCTTGGGATCGGCGAGGAACAATTCGAGGCAATCGCGCATCGACAGCCCATGCACGGGGTCACCGCCCACCCCGACGGTGGTCGACTGCCCGAGACCCGCAGCCGTAACCTGGGCGATCACCTCGCTGGTCAGCGAGGCCGAGCGCGAGATGATGCCGACGCTGCCGGGACGCTCGCTGCCGGTTGCCATCACGCCCATCTTGCACAGGCCTGGCGACAGGATCCCCTGCGAATTGGGGCCGATCAGCCGGGTCTTCGATCCGGCAAGGGCATGGCGCACCCTGATCATGTCGAGCACCGGCACCCGCTCGGTAATGGCGACGACCAGCGCGATTTCGGCCTCGACAGCCTCGATGATGGCGGCACTCGCCTGCGCCGGCGGCACGAAGACCATGCTGGCATTGGCGCCGGTCTCCTTGGCAGCCGCAGCGACGCTATCGAACACCGGCGCCCCGAGATGGAACCGCCCACCCTTGGCGGGCGTGACACCCGCCACGACCTTGGTGCCATATTCGATCATCGCGGCGGTATGATGGGTTCCGGCCCAGCCGGTCATGCCCTGGCAGACGACGCGGGTTTCACTGTCGATGAGGATAGCCATTCCGCCCTCCCTTGAGCGCCGACGGCGCTATCGCTTTTTTGGATTAATTAGTCTAAAACTGCAGCAAAATCGCCGTCAGCGTGCGGCGGCAACGGCCTTCGCGGCGGCCGTCCACATGTCCGGGCATTCGATGATGCGGCAGCCGAAATTGGCGAAACGCGAGCGGGCATAGTCGGCATTGTTGCCGGCGAGCCTTGTCACCACCGGCAGCGTCCGTCCGGCCCGGCGCATGGCGATGCCGAGCCCCTCGGCCACCGTGTCGCAGGACTGCATGCCGCCGCCATGCACGTTGATGAGCAGTGCGCGGACCTGGGGATTATCGAGCAGCAGGCCGAAGCCATGGGCGATGTCGAGGCTGGTCGCCGTGGTGCGGATATCCATGAAATTGGCCGGGGCGCCACCGGCCGCGTGGACGAGGTCCACCGTGGCGAGACCGAGCCCGGCGCCATTGGCGGCGATGCCGACGCTGCCATCCATGCGGACATAATTGAGCTGGCGCTGGCGGGCCTTGACCTCGTATTCGTCCCCGTCTTCCTCGCGCAGCTCCGCCAGAGAAGCCTGGCGGAACAGGGCGTGGTCGTCGATGATCATCTTGACGTCGAGCGCCAGCAGCCTGTCGTCGGCGGTCAGAACCAGCGGGTTGATCTCGATCAGGCTGGCATCGAGTTCCAGGAAAGCGCGGCGCAAGCCATCGGCAAGAGCCCTGAAGGCTTCGGCCGGCTGCCCGGTCAGGCCGAGGCGCGCCGCCAGGGCCTGCAGGTCCTCGCGTCTCGCCTGGCTGCCGTCCCCCAGGGAGAGCCGCTCGAGACCACCTTCTCCGGCAAGGACGCGGTCCTCGATATCATCGCCGCCGGCCCCACTGGCAGCCAGGACCAGGGTGCCGCTGGCGGCATGCACGCTGAGCGACAGATAGAAGCTGCTTATGTGATCGACGGCCGCCTCCACCAGCACGCGTTCGACCACGCGGCCATGCGCACCGCTTTGCTCGGTGACGAGGCGCCGGCCCAGCAGCGCCCGGGCTGCCTCCTCGGCTGCATCGGGGGAGGAAACGATAGGGACGCCCCCGGCCCGCCCGCGCCCGCCGGCGTGGATTTGCGCCTTCACGGCGAAGCGAGAGCCACCGAGGCGACGCGCCACCTGCCCCGCTTCGTCGGCGGTGATGGCGACGGCGCCCTGCGGCGCCTCGACACCATAGGGTGCCAGGATCTGCTTGGACTGGAACTCGTGCAGTTTCATCATTCCCTCCCGCACCTGGATATCGCTCTTATCTGGCATAACGTATACCAGATTTCAGAAGCTGTCAAAGAGGAAGCCTAGGAGCGCGGACATCTTGTCCGCTCTTGGAAACGCTGGGCCTAACGGATGGCAAAAGCGGACATCGCGACATACGGGCATGTCGCGATGTCCGCGCTCCATATAAAAAGGGGCGGGCACCACGACGGCACCCGCCCCCATCATCTCAATGATGAAACCTCACTCGGCCGCCATCGCCACGGGAGCGCCAAGGGCGCCGCTTCCCGCAATCTCATCGATCCGGCCCTGGTCGAAGCCGAGGACGTCGCGCAGCACTTCCTGCGTGTGCTCGCCCAGAAGCGGCGAGCGCTCCACCACGGTAGGGCTGTCTGAGAGCTTGATCGGATTGCCAACCGACAGATAAGGCCCACGCTCGGGATGGTCGACCTCGACGACGGTCCCCGTCACCCTGAGCGAAGGCTCGTTGGCGATCTCGCGCATCGACAGGATCGGCCCGCAGGGGATGTCGAACTTGTTGAGGATGTCCATCGCCTCGAACTTGTCCTTGGTCTCCGTCCATTTCTCGATGGTGTCGAAGATGGAGCGAAGCCGCGGCAGGCGCGCTTCAGGCGTGGCATAGTCGGGGTCGGTGATCCACTCTTCCTTGCCGATCACCTTGCAGATCGCGCCCCAGACCGGCGCCTGGGTGATGAAGTAGATATAGGCGTTGGGATCGCTCTCCCAGCCCTTGCACTTGAGGATCCAGCCGGGCTGCCCGCCCCCCGAGGCATTGCCGGCACGCGGCACCGCGTCGCCGAATTTGCCGTTGGGGTATTGCGGATATTCCTTCATGGGACCGCGCTCGATGCGCTGCTGGTCGCGCAGCTTCACCCGGCACAGATTGAGCACGCCATCCTGCATGGCGGCGTCGACACGCTGGCCCCGGCCCGAATGGGTGCGCTGGTAGAGCGCGGTGACGATGCCGAGCGCCAGATGGAGACCCGTGCCGGAGTCGCCGATCTGCGCGCCCGTCACCAGCGGCGGGCCGTCGTCGAAGCCGGTGGTCGAGGCCGCGCCGCCGGCGCATTGGGCAACGTTCTCATAGACCTTGCAGTCCTGGTAGGGACCGGGGCCGAAGCCCTTGATCGAGGCCACGATCATGCGCGGATTGAGTTCCTGGATGCGGGCCCAGGAAAAGCCCATGCGATCGAGCACGCCGGGAGCGAAATTCTCCACCAGCACGTCGCAGCTCCTGACGAGCTCCTCGAGCACCGCCTTGCCGGCCTTGTTCTTGGTGTCGAGCGTGATGGAACGCTTGTTATGGTTGAGCATGGTGAAATAGAGGCTGTCGACATTGGGGATGTCGCGCAGTTGGGTCCGGGTGATGTCGCCGACGCCCGGCTTTTCCACCTTGATCACGTCGGCACCGAACCAGGCCAGCAACTGCGTGCAGGTCGGACCGGATTGAACATGCGTGAAGTCGAGGATGCGCACGCCTTCGAGTGCCTGTCCCATCGTTCCCTCCTCGGAAATGTCATCTGTTATGGCGAGGGGCCGGGATGGCCGGCTGGCGCGTTTCCCACGCGGCCGGCCATCCCGCCATCTCACTTGTACATGGTCTGGTTCTTGGTGCCGGGCGCGTACTCGTCCGGATCGACCCAGATATTCACCAGGGCCGAACGCCCCGTCCTGGCCATGGCCTCGCGGGCCCGCCGCAGGGCCGGCTGGATCTCGTTGGGATCGCGGACTTCCTCGCCGTGATTGCCGAGCATCTGGGCAAATTTCGAGAAGGCCACATCGCCGAGCTTGTTGCCGACATTGCCGCGCTCCTCGCCATATTTGGCGACCTGGCCGTAGCGGATCTGGTTCATCGAGGAATTGTTGCCGATGACGGCGAGATAGGGCGCCCCGAAGCGATCGGCGGTTTCCATGTCGAAACCGGTCATGCCGAAGGAACCATCGCCGTAATAGCACAGCACTTCCTTGTTGGGATTGGCGAGCTTGGCCGCCAGGGCAAAACCGGTGCCGACGCCGAGCGAGCCGAGCGCGCCCGGATCCATCCACTGGCCCGGCCCGCGGGGGCGCACGGCCTGGGCCGAGATCGTCACTACGTCGCCGCCATCGCCGATATAGATGGTGTCCTCGCCGAGGAACTCGTTGAGTTCATAGGCGACGCGATAGGGATGGATCGGCGTCTGGTTGGACAGGAAGAGCGGCATCAGCTTTTCGGTCGCGGCCACTTCGGCGTCCTGGAGCATCTTCATCCATTGCTGGCGCAGCTGGCGCTTGCCCTTGTCCATGCGGCCGGAGGCCGCCTGCAGCACGGCGCCGAGGATCGCACCGGGATCGCCGACCAGGCCGAGATCGATGTCGCGGTTCTTGCCGACGGTGCGGTAATCCATGTCGATCTGGATCAGCTTGAGGTCCTTGCTGATGCGTTTGCCATAGCCCATGCGGAAGTCGAAGGGCGTGCCGACGATGACGAGCACATCGGCCTTGGCGAAGGCGAGCGAGCGGGTGCGATCGAAATGATGGGGGTCGCCGGGAGGCAGCAGGCCGCGGCTGGCGCCGTTGAAATAGCCGGGAATGTCGAGCCCACGCAGCAATGCGATGGCCTCTTCCTGCCCACGGCCGGTCCAGACCTGTTGGCCATAGAGGATGGCGGGGCGCTCGGCGGCGACCAGGATATCGGCAAGCTTCTCGATGTCGGCGGGATCGCCGATCGACTTGGTCGAAGCGCGATATTTGCCGGATTCCGGCAGGACCGCACGGTCGAGGGTGACTTCCCGGTCGAGCACGTCGCGCGGGATCTCGAGATAGGACGGGCCATAGGCACCGGCGAAGCATTCGCGTGCCGCCATCGAGATCATGTCGGCCACGCGCTCGGTAGAGGAGACCGTCGCCGCGAACTTGGTGATCGGCTTCATCATGTCGACATGCGGCAGATCCTGCAGCGAGCCCATCTTATGCTGGGTCAGCGCGCCCTGCCCGCCAATATGCAGAACGGGACTTTCTGAGCGGAAGGCCGTGGCGATGCCGGTCATCGCATTGGTGCAGCCGGGGCCGGCCGTGGTGACCACGCAGCCGAGCTTGCCGGTCTGGCGCGCATAGCCGTCGGCGGCATGGGCGGCGACCTGCTCGTGACGGACGTCGACGATGCGGATACCTTCGTCGAGACAGCCATCATAGATGTCGATGATATGCCCCCCGCACAGGGTGAAGATCGTGTCGACACCCTCAGCCTTGAGCGCCTTGGCGACGAGATGTCCGCCGGAGACAACGCTGCCGTCGCGGGCTTTTTGCTTGAGCGTGTCTTCGGCCGTCGTGGTCACGGGCTTTTGCAATGCTGTAACCGTTGCCATTGGGGCAATTCCTCCCGTTGTTCTTCGCAACGATATGCCGCTGAGGGTCATCGGCTTTGATGAAACCGCCTCCGATGAAGAGGGGGCAATCAACTATGCCGAAATCGCCTTCTACTTGGCGGAATGACGCCATGGCATGCCGTACAGCTGGTACATTGGCATGCCAGATACCAGAGTGTCAATCCGCATTTTTCACCCTCCAACAGACTTGGAGCCGGCCTCTTCCTTCACCAGAAGGGGAGATGAATTCTCTTTTATTTCAAATACTTGCTATTCAATTCGCCGGGGAAAGCGAGTAAAATTGCGGCCGCAGGAAACCGGACTCTGCCGGCTCGAAGGACCGTCTGCATCGACGAATTCGCAGGTTTGTGGCGCCCGTAATTTCATGCCGCGATGCAGTAAAGCCTGCAAGGTAAACCTTGCATCTTCGTGTTTAGTATAGAGATATCCCTAAACTTGGTTTAGCCCACACCGCCCATCAGGCGGGGGAACAAGCGGATTGCAGATGAGCTGAGGCAGTTTACTTCGCAATGCAAAGAGCGCATGACTGCATTGCAACATAGGCCCTTCTCTTCTGGGATCTGGTATGCCAGATTCACGGCAACACAGGATCTTTCCTCGAACACCCAATGTGGAGAACGACCATGACCACTTCCGCCCTGTCCCGCAGCCCTGCTGCCCGTCCGCTGTCGAACCGTCTCTGGGCGGCTTTCTCGGGCTTCCTGATGAAGATGGCCCAGGCCGATATCCGCGCCGGTTCCCGCGAACCCTTCGGCCTCTGAAGGCCTGGATCGCCGCCGCCCCTTTATCCGAGATCCGGGGCGGCAGCCTGAGAATGGCTTCGGCCGGATCGATTCGACTGGGGCGATTGCCTGGCCGGCTCCGGTGATTCTGGCTGCCCTTTTATTGCGGCGAGCCGAGCCACTCCGGGCGAGCCACAGCCTGTCAGGCCGGTGTAGCACTCGCCACCGCTCAAAGCAGGCAAGGGGGCGTAGGGGCGCATTTGGGAGACCAGGTCCGGTCACAGGGCTTGCCCCGCTAGGCGTGGCAGCTGGTAGCCGTCGGGGAGACGAATTCCGTTCTGGCATGCCAGAATATTATGTCTGATAAGCGACTATTTCTAGTATAAATACGACATTAAGCAGAGTTACGGCTGCTTCTATGCAACTTTTTTTGATCTATTCGCAACTGTGCCGGCAACCAAGGCGCACCGAGCGAAGATCTCAATTTTTTCCGTAACTTGCTACCGATTGCCCTTCCTCTCGATTCGCTCCCAAGCCCCCTGGAAGACGCCTCTTCCGGGGCAATTTGGCGTGCCTTGCCGAAAAACGGCGCTTGCCAACTGGCATGCAAGATACCAATATGGCGACATAACCTGCTTAATGGAGCCTGGGCTCCGTCCAACCTCCAACAAAAACCAAGGGGGACTGCAATGGTAGGGTCGCAAGGAGAGGAAAACCTGCCGAGGGTATCTGATGCCTTCCGCTGGACACAGCTTGCAATCGGCGTCGTCTGTATGGTGATGATCGCCAATCTCCAATATGGCTGGACATTCTTCGTTCCCGATATCCAGAAGACGTTCGGCTGGGACCGGGCAGCCATTCAATGGGCTTTCACTCTGTTCGTCCTGTTCGAGACCTGGCTCGTGCCGATCGAAGGGTGGTTCGTCGATAAATACGGGCCAAAACTGGTGGTAGTCTTCGGTGGTGCGCTCTGCGCCGTCGGTTGGGTGATTAATTCCTACGCCACCTCGCTCACTCTATTCTATCTGGGACAGATCATTGCCGGCATCGGCGCCGGCGCCGTCTACGGCACCTGCGTGGGCAACGCGCTGAAATGGTTCCCGGACAAACGCGGCCTTGCGGCCGGCATCACGGCGGCCGGCTTCGGTGCTGGCTCGGCCCTGACGGTTGCGCCCATCCAGGCCATGATCGCCAATGACGGGTTCCAGGCTGCCTTCTTCTGGTTCGGTCTCGGCCAGGGCATCATCGTCATCATCTTCGCGCTGTTCATGCACACGCCCCGCAGCGGCCAGGTGCCGGCTCCCGTGCTGAACAAGAACATCGTGCAGACCCGCCGCAACTTCGCGCCGACCGAAGTGCTGCGCCAGCCGATCTTCTGGCTGATGTACTTCATGTTCGTGATCGTCGGCGCCGGCGGCCTGATGGTAACCGCCAACCTCAAGCCGATCGGCGCCGATCTCAAGCTCGACGGCGTCCCGGTCTCTCTGTTTGGCCTGACCATGACGGCCGTGACGTTCGCCGCCACCCTCGACCGTATCCTCAACGGCCTCACCCGCCCCTTCTTCGGCTGGGTGTCGGACAAGATCGGCCGCGAGAACACCATGTTCATCGCCTTCGCGATGGAAGGTGTCGGCATCTACATGCTGCATCTGTTCGGCCATGATCCGGTCTGGTTCGTGCTGCTCTCGGGCTTCGTATTCTTCGCTTGGGGTGAGATCTATTCCCTCTTCCCCTCGACCTGCACGGACACGTTCGGCTCCAAATATGCCGCGACCAATGCCGGCCTCCTCTACACGGCCAAGGGAACGGCGGCCCTGCTCGTCCCCTTCGCCAACGTACTGCAGCAGCAGACCGGAACCTGGGACGTGGTGTTCATCATCGCGGCGGGCGCCAATATCCTGGCAGCCATCCTCGCCATCGGCGTCCTCAAACCCTGGCGTGCGGGCGTGGTGCGCAAGCACGAGTTACAGCAGCCGGCCAACACGGCCGCGGCATAGCTCTCGCATGGCGAGCATCAGCCCGCCACGTCACATCGCAAACGCCGGTGCCCTGACAGGCACCGGCCAGGAAGATCACCATAGGATCCCGCGGCGATATCTCATTCAGTATCGCCGCATCCTATGCCAGGTCCCGGCAGTGCAGACATAGCCGGGGCCAGAAACCGCCTAATCCATTGAATAAGAACAATATCTTCTAGAGCAAAACGCGTTCAAGTGTGAACGCTTATTTCCTCTAACTCTTTGTTTGGATGCGTCTTTGCGATTCTTGGTGACTCCATAAAATCGCAAAACGCTATAGGATACAGCCAAAGCTCGAGCCTTTGGCTCCACGCGACACGCGAAAATGAACCAAAATCTGGTTCTTTAGAGCTAAAGCGTTTTGCGGTCAGGCGAAATCGCCGGGAAACGCAAAGCCACATCGACACAGAAATAGAAAAGAGGCGCGGTTTTCGCTTCGACGCGTTCTACCCCGGTCGATAGCGAAAGTCGCGCTTGACAAATTCAAATCTGGCATACCAGATACCAGAAGTTAGGTTCCCACCGACAGGACGAAGCTTCGATCCGGCAACGACCAGGGAGAAAACACCATGAACATCCAGGCAAGACCCGCGCAATCCATCCAGGCCGATGTCCGGGCCATTCTCGATGCCGTCAAGGCATCGGGCCGCACCAGCCTCACCGCCCCCGAGGGCAAGCTCGTCTGCGACGCCTATGGCATTCCCGTGCCGAAGGAGGGCCTGGCACGCTCCAGCGCCGAGGCTGCCAAGCTTGCCGGCGACATGGGCTTTCCGGTGGTGATGAAGATCGTCTCCCCCGACATCCTGCACAAGACCGAAGCCGGCGGCGTGATCGTCGGCGTGGCTTCCGCCGCCGAGGCCGAAGCCGCCCACGACAAGATCCTCGCCAATGCCAAGGCCTACAAGGCCGATGCCCGCATCGAAGGCATCCAGGTCCAACAGATGCTGAAAGGCGGGCAGGAAGTCATCATCGGCGCCGTGACCGACGACAGCTTCGGCAAGCTCGTCGCCTTCGGCCTCGGCGGCGTGCTGGTCGAAGTCTTGAAGGATATCACCTTCCGCCTGGCGCCGATCAACCGCGACGAGGCCCTCTCCATGCTCGACGGCATCCAGGCCGCCGAGATGCTCAAGGGCGTGCGCGGCGGTGACCCGGTCAACCGCGATGCCCTCGCCGACACGCTGGCAAGGGTCTCCCAGCTCGTCACCGATTTCCCGGAGATCACCGAACTCGATCTCAACCCCGTCTTCGCCACCAAGGACGGCGCCACCGCCGCGGACGTGCGCATCGTGGTGGACTTCGAGGCCAAGCCGGCCCGTTTCAGGCCCTCGCAGGATGCCATCGTCACCGCGATGAACCGCATCATGCGTCCGGAAGCCGTTGCCGTGATCGGCGCCTCCTCCGAGGATGGCAAGATCGGCAATTCGGTGATGAAGAACCTGATCAATGGCGGCTACAAGGGTCAGATCTACCCGATCCACCCCAAGGCCGACGAGATCCTCGGCTACAAGGCCTATAAGAGCGTCAAGGATGTGCCCGGCGCCATCGATACCGCCGTCTTCGCCATTCCTGCCAAATTCGTGGCCGGCGCCCTGGTCGAATGCGGCGAGAAGGGCATTCCGGGTGCCGTGCTCATTCCCTCGGGCTTTGCCGAAACCGGCAATGAGGAAGGCCAGCGCGAGATCCAGGAGATCGGGCGCAAATACAATATCCGCCTGATGGGGCCGAACATCTACGGCTTCTACTACACCCCGTCCAATCTCTGCGCGACCTTCTGCACCGCCTATGACGTCAAGGGCTCGGCCGCCCTGTCCTCCCAGTCGGGCGGCATCGGCATGGCCATCATCGGCTTCTCGCGCTCGGCCAAGATGGGCGTCTCGGCGATTGTCGGCCTCGGCAACAAGTCCGATATCGACGAGGACGACCTGCTCACTTTCTTCGAGCAGGACGACAACACCAAGATCATCGCCCAGCATTGCGAGGACCTCAAGGACGGCCGCGCCTTCGCCGAAGTCGCCAAACGCGTCTCCAAGAAGAAGCCGGTGATCGTGCTGAAGGCCGGCCGCACCTCGGCAGGCGCCAAGGCGGCAAGCTCGCACACCGGCGCGCTCGCCGGCAACGACCGTATCTATGAAGACGTCTTCAAGCAGGTCGGCGTCATCCGCGCCCGTTCGCTGCGGCAATTGCTGGAATTCGCTCGCGGCGTGCCGATCATGCCGACGCCCAAGGGCGAGAACGTGGTGATCATCACAGGGGCCGGCGGCTCGGGCGTCTTGTTGTCGGATGCCTGCGTCGACAACGGCCTGTCGCTGATGTCGATGCCGGATGATCTCGATGCGGCCTTCCGCAAGTTCATCCCGCCCTTCGGCGCGGCCGGCAATCCGGTCGACATCACAGGCGGCGAACCGCCCTCGACCTACAAGAACACCATCAAGCTGGGCCTGGAGGACGACCGCATCCACTCGATCATCCTGGGCTATTGGCACACCATCATCACGCCGCCGATGACTTTCGCCAAGCTGGTGATCGAGGCCAAGGAAGAGATGAAGGCGAGAGGCATCGAAAAGCCGATCGTCGCCTCCCTGGCCGGCGACGTGCAGGTCGAGGAAGCCTCCGAATATCTCTATGCCCATGGCGTGCCGGCCTATGCCTATTCCACCGAGCTGCCGGTGGAAGTGCTCGGCGCCAAATATAAATGGGCCCGCGGCGCCGGCCTGCTCTGAGGGCAGGCCTAGCTGACGACGCCGGCCACACCAAGCCGGCATCGTTCCCCTCCTCTCCTTCAATCGAACAGCCCCTCCTGCCTGCGCTCCCTCACCTGGATCGCGGGGACGGCGGAAGCATGCTCCATGACCGGGTGGCACCATCCCATGACAGCGACGAGGTCCAAGAAGAATGAACATCCATGAATATCAGGCCAAGGCCGTGCTGCAGAGTTTCGGCCTGCCGATCTCTCCCGGCGCCGCGGCGCGAACCGTCGAGGAAGCGGTGAAGGGAGCGAAAGAGCTCCCCGGTCCGCTTTACGTGGTGAAGTCGCAGATCCATGCGGGCGGGCGCGGCAAGGGCAAGTTCAAGGAACT
>NZ_JBFNQD010000036.1:0-10518 GCF_040797145.1 Labrys neptuniae
GCGGGGTGGAGCAGCCCGGTAGCTCGTCAGGCTCATAACCTGAAGGCCGCAGGTTCAAATCCTGCCCCCGCAACCAACGTTCTCGAATAAGCCCTGTCGCTAACCGCGCAGGGCTTTTTTGGGTTTGCGGCCCCCAGTGTCATGATGGCCGCTGACCTGCTCCCCTATTTGTCCGCGTCTACATGTTGTGGTCCGTTGCGGCTTGAGGTGCTCCCCGTCTTTGGATCGCCCCGGGCCAGAACTTCCGGGGTGTCGGGCTCAGAGGGCGGAAGCTGCCGCTTGAACTTTCGAACAACTCTGGAATGCAATCGGCGATATCTGCGATCACCGCAGCCCCAAAAATGCTGGAACTATCTCAACGCCGCCGGCTATGCGTCCGACTAGATGTCCGATGCTCTAGTAAGAAGCCCCCCAATCGCCCGTTCTCGAGAGGCGGACGTTGCATGCCAAGCGAACCACGCACGTAGCTCGGTAGAAAGTCGCATGAAAGGCAGTTGAGATCGACGGCGCACTGACTTCTCCGGCTTCGCCGCAGCCGGAGGTGCCTTACTGTAACGATTTGATTAAAAACATTTTTACACGGCCTGGATGACCTGCCGCGCTTGCCAAGTGCCATGAAGAAGGAATGGCGGAGAGGGAGGGATTTGAACCCCCGATGGAGTTGCCCCCATGCCGCATTTCGAGTGCGGTGCATTCAACCACTCTGCCACCTCTCCGCAGCTGGTCGGGGGCTTCATATAGATATGCGCCGCGCGGGGCAAGACCGGAATGGCGGAAAAATTGGGAGAAAGTTACGGCATGGTGCTGCGGGAGACCGGGGCGGGATGGTCGGCCATCTCATCTCGGTTCCGGAGGGGCGGCAACAAAATCGCAGCCCATCTCGGTGTTTCGATTGCCAGCGGCAAGCGAGGTGCTTAAGTCGGGAGGGCGCCTGCGTCGGGCAGGCGCCCTCGCGGCATCACAGCGGAGCCCATGTCCGTCCTCTCTTCCGCCTATTCGGGATTTCGTCTCGCGTTCGAGGCGTTGCGCGGACATCGCGGCTGGGGGCCAGCCTGGCGCAAGGCGGCGCCCAAACCGGCCTATGACGTGGTGATCGTCGGCGGCGGCGGGCATGGCCTGGCCACGGCTTATTATCTCGCCAAGAATCACGGCATCACCAACGTCGCGGTGCTGGAGCGCGGCGGCATCGGGCTCGGCAATGTCGGGCGCAACACCACCATCATCCGCTCCAATTATTTCTCGCCCGAGAACATCCGCTTCTACGATTTCTCACTCCGGTTGTGGGAAGGGCTCGAGGCTGAGCTCAACTACAATGCCATGGTCTCCCAGCGCGGTGCGCTCAATCTCGTGCATGCGGACGGCCAGCGCGATCTGCTGGCCCGGCGCGCCAACCAGATGCTGCTCGAAGGCGTCGATGCCGAGCTGCTCGACAAGGAAGGCGTCAAGCGCTTGGTGCCGCTCATTGACGTCGACAATGGCCGCTTTCCCGTACTCGGCGGTTTCCTGCAGAGGCGGGGTGGCACGGTACGCCATGACGCTGTGGCCTGGGGCTATGCCCGTGCCGCCGACCGGCGCGGCGTCGACATCGTCGAGAATTGCGAGGTCACCGGCATCACGCGCGAGGGCGAGGCGATCAGCGGCGTCGAGACCAGCCGCGGCGGCATTCGCGCCGGCAAGGTGCTGTTCGCGGTGGCCGGGCATTCCTCGCTGCTGGCCGGCATGGCGGGCTTGCGCCTGCCGCTGGAGACCCATGTGCTGCAGGCCTTCGTCTCCGAGGCGATCAAGCCGCTGATCGATTGCGTCGTCACCTATGGCGCCGGCCATTTCTATGTCAGCCAGTCGGACAAGGGCGGTCTGGTCTTCGGCGGCGCGCTCGACGGCTATAATTCCTATGCCAGGCGCGGCAGCCTGCCGATGGTGGAGGACGTGTTGGCGGCAGGCCTGACGCTGATGCCGGCCCTCGGGCGCCTGCGCGTGCTGCGCCAATGGGGCGGGGCGATGGACATGACCGCCGACGGCAATCCGATCATCTCGACGACGCCGGTGCCCAATCTCTATCTCAACGGCGGCTGGTGCTATGGCGGCTTCAAGGCGATCCCGGCCGGCGGCTTCACCACGGCCCATCTGGTGGCGACCGGCGCGCCGCACCCGCTGATCGCCCATTTCGGCCTGGAACGCTTCCGGGAGGGGCGGGTGATCGACGAACGAGGCATTGGCCCCTATGCCTGGATGCATTGAGATGAGAAGCATCACAATGACCGCACTTGTCATCCTCAGCCCCGACTTGCTCGCAAGTCGGGGCGACAGCGCCACCGCAGGCGGCGGGAAGGGGCTCCAGAAGCTGCAGGGTGCGATTCAAGGCCCCTGGATCCCCTTCCCCTCGCTTTGCTCGGCCGGGGATGACAACACCCACAGCTCGTCGAACTCACGGGGCTTTCTGACCGCTGAGGCCTTCCTGTCATGCTGAGAATTGCCTGTCCCCATTGCGGCGTGCGTGACGAGGTCGAGTTCCGCTATCGCGGCGATGCGTCGGTGCTGCGGCCGGGCGAAGACGCCGGGGTTGAGGCCTATTACGACTATGTCTATGAGCGCGACAATCCGGCCGGCTGGCATCTGGAGTGGTGGCAGCATGTGCATGGCTGCCGGCAGGTGCTGAAGGTGCTGCGCGATACGGTCAGCCATGAGATCCAGGCCGTGGCCGCCGGGCACGGTTTTCCGGCGGGGGCCACCGATGGGTCCCGCCGGGAAACTGTGCAAATGCTTGAGATCTCGCAGGTCCCTCTCGATCATGCCCATGGCACGATCGAGAGGGACCCGCCTGGGCATGACGAGATCGCCCTGCCGGAGCACTCGGCATGAGCGGCCTCTATCGCCTGGCCCAAGGCGGACAGATCGATCGCGGCAAGCCGCTGACCTTCCTCTTCGACGGCAAGATCCTGCATGGCTATCGCGGCGATACCCTCGCCTCGGCCCTGATGGCCAATGGCGTGCGCATCGTCGGGCGCTCGTTCAAATATCACCGGCCTCGCGGCATTTTCACGGCCGGGCCGGAAGAGCCGTCAGCTCTGGTGGAACTGCGCCGGGGCGCCCGGCGCGAACCCAACATCCCCGCCACCACCATCGAGCTCTTCGAGGGGCTGGAGGCGGTGAGCCAGAACCGTTGGCCCTCGCTCGGCTTCGACCTCGGCGCGATCAATGGCTGGCTGTCGCCCTTTCTGCCCGCTGGTTTCTACTACAAGACCTTCATGTGGCCGGCAGCCTGGTGGGAGAAGGTCTATGAACCGCTGATCCGCCGGGCGGCGGGGCTGGGGCGGGCGGCGCGCGAGCCCGATCCCGACAGCTACGACACCATGCATGCCCATTGTGACCTGCTGGTCGTCGGCTCGGGGCCGTCTGGGCTCGACAGCGCCCTGGCGGCGGGGCGGGCCGGCAAACGCGTGATCGTGCTGGAGCAGGATTTCGCCTTTGGCGGCTCGGCACTGCTCGACCCCGCTGCGCGTGAAGGCCTGACCGACAAGCTCGCCGAACTGGCGGCGCTTCCCGAGGTAATGCTGCTCAACCGCACCGGCGCCTACGGCCTCTATGACGGGCTGGTCGTCGGCGCCGTCGAGCGGGTAGCCGATCACCGCATCACGCCCGGGCAGCGCGAGGTGCGCCAGCGCCAATGGATCATCCGTCCGGGCCGGATCGTGCTCGCCACCGGCGTGCAGGAACGCCTGATCGCCTTTCCCGGCAATGATAGGCCGGGCGTGATGCTGGCGTCGGCGGCGGCGGTCTATGTCGCGCGCTTCGGCGTGGCGCCTGGCCGGCGGGCGGCCTTCTTCGTCAACAATGACCGCGGCTACGGTGCGGCCCGGCTGCTTGCCGAGGCCGGCGTCGAGATCGCCGGCATCATCGACACCAGGCCCGATTCCGCCGCCGGCCGCGAGGCGGAACGAGCTGGCATCCCCGTCTGGTTTGGATCGCAGGTCTCCGCCACCGAGGGCGCGCCCCTGCATGTCCTGACCATCACGCCTGTCGCAGCCAGGCTGCGGCCGCAAATGCTGCTGGCCGACCTGCTCTGCGTCTCCGGTGGGCACGATCCCCGCCTGCAACTCGCCGGCCAGGCCCGACTGCCCTTCGAGTGGGACGAAAGGGCCGTATCCTTCTGCGCCAGGGGCAATGAGCGGATCGAGCTCGTGGGCGATGCCGCGGGAACGGCGGGCGAGGGCACGCCGCCCCACCCCTTCTGGGAGGCCAAGGTTTCGCGCGGCTCCGGCAAGGCCTTCGTCGATCTGCAGCATGACGTCACTGCCGACGACCTGCGGCTGGCGGTACGCGAGGGCTATGCCCATGTCGAACATGCCAAGCGCTACACCACGCTCGGCATGGCGACCGACCAGGGCAAGACCGGCGGCCTCGTCGGCAGTGCCATCCTGGCCGACGCGAAGGGGCAGGGTGTCGCCGAGACGGGCCTGCCGACGTTCCGGCCCTATGCCTCGCCGGTTTCCTTCGGTGCGCTTGCCGGTGCCGAGACGGGCGAGCATTTCCGCCCCAAGCGCCGGCTCGCTCTGCATGACTGGCATTCGCGGCACGGCGCCGTCTTCGTCAAGCTCGGCCTCTGGCTGCGGCCCCTGGTCTATTCGCCTTCCCGGGATACCAGTTGGGCACCGGTGCTCGCCGAAGCCAGGGCCGTGCGCGAGGCTGTCGGCGTCACCGATGCCTCCTCGCTCGGCAAGATCGATGTCCAGGGTCGCGATGCCGGCGTCTTTCTCGATCGCATCTATGCCAATGGTTTCGCTTCCCTGCCGGTGGGACGAGCCCGCTACGGCCTGATGCTGCGGGAGGACGGCATCGTCTTCGACGACGGCACCACCTCCAGGCTGGCCGAGGATCATTATTTCGTCACCACTACCACGGCCAATGCCGGGCCGGTGTTGGAGCATCTCGAATTCCATCACCAGGCCGTATGGCCCGATCTCGACGTCCAGATCACCAACGTCGCCGATCAATGGGCGACTTTCGCGGTAGCCGGCCCTAAGGCCCGGGCGGTGCTCGCCCGCATCACCAGCCAGGACCTCGACGATGCGGCCCTCCCCTTCATGGCCGTTGCCGAGACGATGATTGCCGGGGTTTCCGGCCGGCTCTTCCGCATCTCCTTTTCGGGCGAACTCGCCTATGAGGTCAGCGTGCCCTTAGGCCATGCCGAGCCGGTGTGGGAAGCCATCCTCGCGGCCGGCAAGCCCTTCGGCATCAAGCCCTATGGGCTCGATGCCCTCAACCTGCTTCGGATCGAGAAGGGGCATGTCGCCGGCAGCGAGCTCAACGGCCAGACCACGGCCGCCGATCTCGGCCTTGGCCGCATGCTCAAGAAAAAGGGCGATTATGTCGGCCGCGTCCTGGCCGGTCGTCCCGGCCTGACCGAGGCTGGGCGCCTTGTCCTGGTTGGCGTGAAGGTGGACGATCCCGGGCAGAAGCTGCGGGCCGGCGCCCATCTTACCGCCTCCGCCGAAGCCAAGGAGAGCCTGGGCTTCGTTACCGCCGCCTGCCCAACCACGCAGGGGAAGGGCTTCATCGGCCTTGCCCTGCTGCGCGGCGGCAAGGAACGGATCGGCCAGAGGCTGCATGCTGCCGATCCCGTGCGCGGTGAAGCCTGTGAGGTCACCATCGTCTCCCCGCATTTCGTCGATCCGGACAATCTCAGGGTGAAGGATGCCTCGCCGGTCGGGGTCGTCGAGCCGCTGGTCCTGCCGCGCTCCGTACCCGGTCATCACGCCTTGATCCCGGACCGCCCCTCCGATCGCGTTGCCGAGGTGCAGTTGGCCGAGCGCAGCCCCGACATCGCCGAGATCAAGCTGCGGCGGGATGGCGAGGCGGGCTTGCGCCGTGTGCTCAAGGCGGAGTTCGGGTTGGATCTGCCGGAGCCCGGCCGATCGGCGGTCTCGGGGGCGCTGAAGGTGCTTTCGCTCGGCCCTGGCGACTGGCTGGTGCTGGACAAGCAGGGACGGCCGGGCAGCCTTGCCGTGAGCCTAAGACATGCTCTCGGCGAGAACGCCTCGGTGGTGGATCTTTCCTCGGCCTTCGGCGTGCTGCGCCTGTCGGGGCCTAAGGCGCGCAGCGCGCTGATGAAACTATGCCGGATCGACCTGCATCCGCGCGTGTTCGGGCCCGGCCATGTCGCACGCACCCTGATGGCGCAGATCCCGATCCTGCTGCACCAGGTCTCCGACGAGCCCGCCTATGACCTCTTCGCCCCCTCGACCCTGGCCCAGGCCTTCGCCGAGGTGCTGGTCGAGAGCGCGGCCGAATATGGCCTGAAGCTGGATTGATCCTGGGACCGCCAGCATCCTTGCTGGCTCTCCTTTCCTGCAAGCGCAGTGTGTCCAAGAGCCAGCAAGGATGCTGGCGGTCCCAGGAAAAGCGCCCCGCCGGGGAAGGCGGAGCGCTCATTTGCGAACGATGACGCGAGCCTCAATGCTTGCTCGCCGCCGTAGCGCCGATGCCGGTCTGCGACCGGACATACTGGTCGTCGAAGCCGGCCCGGTCCTCGGCGGCGCGCTGGCTGTTGTCGAGCTTGGAGAACAGCCAGATCCCGGCAAAGGCCAGCGCCATCGAGAACAGCGCCGGATTCTCGTAGGGGAACGGCGCCGAGCCCTTGGGATGCTGGAGCACGGCTTCCCACACGCCGGGCGAGAAGATCACGCCGAGCAAGGCGGAGATCAGGCCGAGATAGCCGCCCATCACCGCCCCGCGCGTGGTCATGCCGCGCCACATCATCGACATCAGCAGCACCGGGAAGTTGCAGGAAGCCGCGATGGCGAAGGCCAGGCCCACCATGAAGGCGACGTTGACGTTCTCGAAGGTGATGCCGAGCCCCATGGCGATCACGCCGAGCACGATGGTGGTGATCTTGGAGACGCGGATCTCGTCCTGTTCCTTGGCCTTGCCGCCCTTGATCACCGTGGCATAGAGGTCGTGGCTGATGGCCGAGGCGCCGGCGAGCGTCAGGCCGGAGACCACCGCCAGGATGGTGGCGAAGGCGACGGCGGCGATGAAGCCGAGGAAGATGTCGCCGCCGACGGCGTCGGCCAGATGGATGGCGGGCATGTTGATGCCGCCCCGGATCGCCTCCAGCCCCTTGGCCGGATCGGTCAGGAAGGCCGGGTTGGTCGACACCAGAGTGATGGCGCCGAAGCCGATGATGAAGGTGAGGATATAGAAATAACCGATGAAGCCGGTGGCGTAGAACACCGACTTGCGGGCTTCCTTGGCGTCGGCGACGGTGAAGAAACGCATCAGGATATGCGGCAGGCCGGCCGTGCCGAACATCAAGGCAAGACCGAGCGAGATGGCCGAGAGCGGGTTGGCGAGCGTGCCCGGCTGCATGATCGCCGCCCCCTTGGGATGGACCTCCACCGCCTTGGCGAACAGGGCCTCGAGGCTGAAATTGAAGGTGAGCAGCACCATCAGGGCCATGAAGGTGGCGCCGCCCAGCAGCAGGCAGGCCTTGATCAGCTGCACCCAGGTGGTGGCGACCATGCCGCCGAAGGTGACGTAGAGCATCATCAGGACGCCGACGATGATGACGGCGTAGCTGTATTGCAGGCCGAACAGGAGCTGGATCAGCTTGCCCGCGCCGACCATCTGCGCGATCAGGTAGAAGGCCACCGTCACCAGCGTGCCGAAGGCGGCGAGCACGCGGATCGGCGTCTGCTTGAAGCGGAAGGAGGCGACGTCCGCGAAAGTGAACTTGCCGAGATTGCGCAAGGGCTCGGCGATCAGGAAGGTGACGATCGGCCAGCCGACCAGCCAGCCGATCGAATAGATCAGGCCGTCATAGCCCTTCATGTAGACCAGGCCGGAAATGCCGAGGAAGGAGGCCGCCGACATGAAGTCGCCGGCGATGGCGAGGCCATTCTGGAAGCCGGTGATGCCGCCGCCCGCCGTGTAGAATTGCGAGGCCGATTTGGTGCGGTTGGCAGCCCAGGCCGTGATTCCCAGCGTAAGGAGCACGAACAGGCCGAACATGATGATGGCGTGCCAGTTGGTCGCCTGCTGCTGCACCGGTCCGGAGACGGCGTCGGCGAGGGCCTGGGTGGCCGTGAGGGCCGGCAGGAAGGCCGCGAGGATGAGGGTACTGCGCTTCATCCGCGTGCCTCCTTGACGATTTCCTGGGTCAGCGTGTCGAATTCGGCGTTGGCCTTGCGGACATAGATGCCGGTGAGGATGAAGGCGGCGACGATGACGAGAATGCCGATCGGAATGCCGATGGTGGTGACGCCCGTGCCCAGATGCTGCCCGAGCACGCCAGGCAGATAGGCGACGACCAGGATGAAGCCGAAATAGATGATCATCATGATCGCCGAAAGCGTGAGGCTGAGCGTTCTTCGGCGCCGTACCAGTTCCTGATATTTCGGATTTTGTTCAATGGATTTGTAAGAAGACATTATGTTTCCCCCGACGCCGCTTTACCGGCAAGGCAGCCCAAATGTTTTGCAGGTCCACCGTCGGGTTCAACCTAGGATTAAGCCAACATGTCGCGCAATGGACAATTCCGTCTATTCCCAATCCATTGAACGTCCTGTGCTCGTTGTTGTGAGCTATTCCGACGATCGGGTTTCGGCCGCGCCGGATTCCTTAGGAAAGGCTCGCCCGGCCGGCGGGAATGCCGGATCCGACACGCCCTTGAGAACTGGTGAAAACTCGGACTGGTCAACAATATCTTAACAGCCGCTTCCTAGCTTGGCCGCGTCACGAGCGGATAAGGTGGGCATGGAGACGATCTCGGTCATTCTACTTTTATTGCTGGCTGTCGTCCTCAGCGGCGTGCTGGCCAGGATGCTGCCGATCGTCCTGCCCCTGCCGCTGGTCCAGATCGGCTTCGGCGCAATCATCGCCTCCTTTGCCAATTTCAGGGTCGAGCTCGACCCGCAGGTCTTCTTTCTGCTGTTCCTGCCGCCGCTTTTGTTCCTGGATGGCTGGCGCATTCCCAAGGACGGCCTGTTTCGCGACAAGGGCACCATCATCGAGCTGGCCCTGGGCCTGGTGGTGTTCACCGTGATCGGTGTCGGCTTTTTCATCCACTGGCTGATCCCGTCCATGCCGCTGGCGGTGGCTTTTGCGCTTGCGGCCGTCGTTTCGCCGACCGATCCGATCGCGGTATCGGCTATCGCGGCCAGAGTACCCATTCCCAAGCGGCTGATGCATGTGCTGGAAGGCGAGTCGCTGCTGAACGACGCTTCCGGCCTGGTCTGCATGCGTTTTGCCGTTGCCGCGGCCTTGACCGGCACCTTCTCCTTCACCAGCGCCCTCGGCACCTTCCTCTGGGTGGCGAGCGGCGGCATCGCCATCGGCATCGCCGTCACCTGGGGCGCGTCCCTGGCCAATCGCTGGGTCGCGCGCCGCTTCGGCGACGAGGCGGGCTCGCAGGTGCTGGTCAGCCTGCTGATCCCCTTCGCCGCCTATCTCCTGGCCGAAGAACTGCATTGCTCCGGCATCCTGGCCGCCGTCGCCGCCGGCATGACCATGAGCTATGTCGAGCGCCTCGGCCAATCGCTAGTCGCTGCCCGCATGCGTGGCGGCGCCGTGTGGGACATGGTGCACTTCGCGGCCAACGGCATCATCTTCGTGCTGCTCGGCGAGCAGATCCCGCAGATCGTCGCCGCCGCTGCCAGGAGCCATGGTGCGATCTGGATGATCGTCTATGTCCTCGCCATCACCCTGGCGCTGGCGATCCTGCGCTTTCTGTGGGTGTGGACCTCGCTGCGCTTCACCCTGTTTCGCGCCGCGCGCAAGGGCAAGGCGATCATGCTGCCAAGCTGGCGGCTGATTGCCGCCGCCTCGCTCGCCGGCGTACGCGGCGCCATCACCCTGGCCGGCGTGCTGACGCTGCCTTTGGCCCTCAGCGACGGCACGCCCTTCCCGGCGCGCGACCTCGCCATCTTCCTGGCAGCCGGGGTGATCGTGATGTCCCTGGTGGCGGCGAGTGTCGGCCTTCCCCGCCTGCTCAAGGGGCTGGAGCTGCCGCCCGAGCCCTCGCACCAGGAGGAGGAGGACGAGGCCCGCATCGCCGCGGCGGAGGCGGCGATCAAGGCGATCGAGCGGACCCAGCACGAACTGGGGCTGGGACGCAGCGATGCCGATCTCTACGCCGATGCCAGCGTGCGCATCATGGATCTCTATCGCCAGCGCATCGACGGGCGACTGCAGACCGGCGAGGAAGCCGAACTGACGCGCCGCATCGACGAGATCGAGCGCCAGTTGCGCCTGGCGGGCCTCAGGGCCGAGCGCGACCAGATCTTCCAATATGCCCGCACTCGGCGGCTCTCGGACGAGGTGGCCCGCAGATTGGTGCGGGAACTCGATCTGCTCGAGGCCCGTTTTGCGACGGGTTGAATCCCTGGGATCGCAGGCTTCCAGCCTGCATTTTGGAAACGCTACGCCTGGGGCAGGGGAAGATGCAGGCAAGATGCCGGCGGTCCCTGTGTAGTTAGACTGTGTCAGGATGGGTGCGGGCGAGAGACCGTGCGATCCTGGGTC
>NZ_JBFNQD010000037.1:0-2500 GCF_040797145.1 Labrys neptuniae
TTGGTTGCGGGGGCAGGATTTGAACCTGCGGCCTTCAGGTTATGAGCCTGACGAGCTACCGGGCTGCTCCACCCCGCGGCAGGTATATAGACATGGATTTCAGAGATTTTTGCTTTGCAGGCCTGGCAACGACCTACTCTCCCAGGTCTTGAGACATAGTACCATCGGCGCTGAGGAGTTTAACGGCCGAGTTCGGGATGGGATCGGGTTGAGGCTCCTCGCTAGTGCCACCAGGCCGGCGAAGCAAAAATGAAGCAAGATGTCCTTGCGATCCCCTGTGCAATCCGAAGGATTGTCACATTGGGATCGTCAAGAGCGCCGCCAGCGACATGGTTTCATGTCGCGAGAGGCGCCCCGTCTCAGGATATGGCTCAAGGCCATTCGTGAGTATTGATAAATGAGAGCGATCAAGCCGATCAAGCTATTAGTACCGGTAAGCTGCACGGATCGCTCCGCTTCCACACCCGGCCTATCAACGTGGTGGTCTACCACGGCTTTCGAGGGAGAACTCATCTTGAGGTGGGTTTCCCGCTTAGATGCCTTCAGCGGTTATCCCGACCGTACATAGCTACCCTGCACTGCGGCTGGCGCCACAACAGGTCCACCAGAGGTACGTCCATCCCGGTCCTCTCGTACTAAGGACAGATCCTCTCAATTCTCCTACGCCCACGCCAGATAGGGACCAAACTGTCTCACGACGTTTTGAACCCAACTCACGTACCACTTTAATCGGCGAACAGCCGAACCCTTGGGACCTTCTCCAGCCCCAGGATGTGATGAGTCGACATCGAGGTGCCAAACGATTCCGTCGATATGGACTCTTGGGAATCATCAGCCTGTTATCCCCGGCGTACCTTTTATTCGTTGAGCGATGGCCGTTCCACAACGGACCACCGGATCACTATGGCCGACTTTCGTCTCTGCTCGACTTGTCAGTCTCGCAGTCAGGCGGGCTTATGCCATTGCACTCGACGAGCGATTTCCGACCGCTCTGAGCCCACCGTCGCACGCCTCCGTTACTCTTTGGGAGGCGACCGCCCCAGTCAAACTACCCACCATACACTGTCCCGGGCCCGGATGACGGGTCGCGGTTAGACATCCATGATCGTAAGGGTGGTATTTCAAGGGTGGCTCCACCGGGGCTGGCGCCCTGGCTTCATAGCCTACCACCTATCCTACACATGCAAGCACGAATGCCAGTGTAAAGTTATAGTAAAGGTGCACGGGGTCTTTCCGTCTAAGCGCAGGTACCCCGCATCTTCACGGGGAATTCAATTTCACTGAGTCTATGCTGGAGACAGCGGGGAGATCGTTACGCCATTCGTGCAGGTCGGAACTTACCCGACAAGGAATTTCGCTACCTTAGGACCGTTATAGTTACGGCCGCCGTTTACCGGGGCTTCGATTCAAAGCTTGCACCTCTCCTCTTAACCTTCCGGCACCGGGCAGGCGTCAGACCCTATACGTCGCCTTGCGGCTTAGCAGAGCCCTGTGTTTTTGTTAAACAGTCGCCACCCCCTAGTTTGTGCCCCTCGCCCATGGTTGCCCACGAACGAGGCCTCCTTATCCCGAAGTTACGGAGGCAAATTGCCGAGTTCCTTCAGCATAGTTCTCTCAAGCGCCTTGGTATACTCTACCAGTCCACCTGTGTCGGTTTCGGGTACGGTCTGATGTGGGAGCTATTTCCTGGAACCTCGTGATGGCATGCTCAATCCAATAAGAACACACCACGGAAGAGATCCGTCACTACCCACTGGTTGAGGAATATTCACCTCATTCCCATCGACTACGCTTTTCAGCCTCGCCTTAGGGGCCGACTAACCCTGCGCAGATTAGCTTTACGCAGGAACCCTTGGACTTTCGGCGACAGTGTCTCTCACACTGTTTGTCGTTACTCATGCCAGCATTCGCACTTCCAATACCTCCAGAGCTGCTCACGCATACTCCTTCACAGGCCTATGGAACGCTCCGCTACCGCGTGCTTGCGCACACCCACAGCTTCGGCTCGTGGCTTGAGCCCCGTTACATTTTCGGCGCAAAGACCCTTGTTTAGACCAGTGAGCTGTTACGCTTTCTTTAAAGGATGGCTGCTTCTAAGCCAACCTCCTGGTTGTTATGGGATCCTCACATCCTTTACCACTTAGCCACGAATTAGGGGCCTTAGCTGGTGGTCAGGGTTTTTTCCCTCTCGACGACGGACGTTAGCACCCGCCGTCTGTCTGCCGCATAGTGTTTCCAGGTATTCGGAGTTTGGTTAGGTTTGGTAGATCGGTAAGACCCCCTAGCCCATCCAGTGCTCTACCCCCTGGAACATTCGTGCGACGCACTACCTAAATAGTTTTCGCGGAGAACCAGCTATTTCCGAGTTTGATTGGCCTTTCACCCCTAGCCACAAGTCATCCGAGGCTTTTTCAACAGACACCGGTTCGGTCCTCCAGTGGGTGTTACCCCACCTTCAACCTGCTCATGGCTAGATCACATCGGTTTCGGGTCTAATAAG
>NZ_JBFNQD010000038.1:0-5642 GCF_040797145.1 Labrys neptuniae
TTTCCTTCGTTGCATTCCCACTCTCCAGTTCCGTCAAACACCTTATCTCGATGTCCACGAAACCGGCAGCAGGCCACGTCTCGTTTATTGCTTGGGACCTTCAATGATTATTCATTCGGCAGAGACGATGCCCTGCATCTATTCGCAGCGATAGGTGACGCTGATGGGACCATTGGCCCGTCTGTAGACCAGCTGGCGCTGGGTAACGCTGACGACGGTGACCGGGATTGACCCGTTGGAACTCTGGACGATGCAGCGTGGGACCATGTTCCAATAAGGTTGCGCAAAGTTGATTGTGCAGGTTGCCGGCCCCGCACGGGGACCCGCATCATTGACCGTGCCAGAATTGTTGGAAGAACCGGGAGACACAGACGAGCCGGCACCGCACAGGGCAGCGCTCGTCGTCGCCAAGCCACGCTTGAAAATCTCCATGTCGTAATAGGTATAGGTGCGTTCCGTACTTTCGATCGGAAACCCACCGGCAGGATCCGTCTCCGTATAGTACGCATTCGCTGGCGGGACGAACCGGGCACCGGGGGAGCGCCACCTTGTCCCATATTCCGTGACCGTGTTGGGCCTCATCCAGAATTGGAAATCCAAGTCCGGGTGATGATAGTTGCTGAAGTAGAAAAAGCCTTTGGTGACCTTAAGGTGCGGCAAGCCAATCTGATTGTTGGCAAAGACGACGTCACTGGTGCGGGAGTTGAGCCTGAAGACACTTTCCACGGTAGCCCCCGCTGCATCCGAAACATAGATGTTGTTGTTCTCCATGCGAATCGAGGTGGTGCCGATGTCAGCTTGGCCCGACACGCCGACATCGCCACCGAACTCGAAAAGGGATTTGTTGTCTGCCCAGTTGCTCGTGGACGGCTTGGGGTAGATCAACCAGAGACCGTCGCGGACGATGACGTGGGTTCCCCCGCGCATCTGGACGAATTGGCCGATAGCCTCCCCCGACATGTCTTCGAACTTGAAGAACAGGCCGCCATATCGGCGATCATCGGAGGTCACTGTGATGCAATCCTGGCTATGCCCGCAGCCAGAGTTGCGGATGGTAAAGTCTTCAAGGCCGATCGTTCCTGCGGGCTTTCCCGCCACGAGCGACTTCAAATAATATGCCTGGCGGAATGCCTGAACCCCGCTGTCGTAGATCTTGTTCTCGAAGGACGCCGTTCCTTCGTAGTAGAAGCCGATGCCGGTGTTCTTGCGCTCATTATCTGGATTGTAGCACTGGACGCGCGTCAACATGGTGCCTTGAGGATCGGTCAACCTCAGGCAGTTGTTGAAGCCAACGACCCTGACATTGTCCAAACGGGTCCAGTTCGCTTTCCTGTCATAGAGCGCCCAAGCCGCACTCGTGGTGGACTGATAGGCCGTGTCCAGGGTGAGATCGATATTGCGAAGCTCAACGCGAGATCGCTGCGAAGCGCCGGCGCAGTGTTCAATCCCATTGCCGCTATGCTTCACCACTATCTTGGTGACGCCATTATAGGATAACAGACTCTCCCCCTGGATAATTACAGCCTTATCGCAAAGGACCAGAGGCTTGGTGAACGCGATCGTTCCAGGACCGAGTCGAAGAATGACGTCGCCCACGGAAGCCTGGATGGCCGAGGCAATGGCCGCTTCATCGATGTTGTCCGTGAGGGCCTGGGCTCCAGGCAAGACGGCGCGCCATTGCCGGAGAGTCCACCCGGCTGTATTGCGGCCATTGAGATTCATCACCCCGGAGAGCGGGCGGCTGACGCCATCACCCACATATCCATAGCCGCCCAGATCCTTCTCTGTGACTTCTCGCGCCTTGAGAGCTCCTGATGAGCCGCTCAATGTTCCCTTGACATCGGGGCACCCCTGACGCGTGCCTTCGACTACCGTTGCGTTGTTGACGGCCCCAATGCCGGAGCACCGTGAAGCACTGGTAGGGTTCATTTGAAGGACTTGATCGCCACCAGATTGTGTCTGCGCGAACGCCGGCCCTGCACATAGAACAACGAGGAGCGTCGCGATGAAGGGAATCATGATGATCGGTCCCTCGATGTCGTGACCATGTTGAAGGTGGTGTAGCGCGCTGAAACGCGACACAAGCAGCTGGTTCTCGCAGATTCGGCAGCGTGCATCTTGTAGGATCTCGCGCCAAAGGTCTCGGAAAGAAAGCGTTCCGCCGTTCCTGTTCCCGCTCGACAGGATCGCTATCCAAACGAGGAAAAGCATGCCGCCACGAGCCAGGCCATCAACTGCTCGTCTTTCGCGCCCAGTTCTCGCTCGCCCGGCCAGACCAGTCCGTAATGCGTGCCGTCGGCCCAGAAACCGGCGGGCGCGGTGAGGCGGCCTCGCTTGAGGTCGTCGGTTGCCAATACCAGCGGCCCGAGGGCCACACCCAGGCCCGCCGAGGCCGCTTCCATCATCAGGAAATGATGGTCGTAGAAGCGGATTTCCTGCGGGCGCGGCCGGTGGGGGTGGCGCGCCAGCCATGTCGGCCAGGCGTCGGGGCGCGTCCTGCTGCCGAGGCCGATATAGGCGCCCTCCTCGAAATCGGCGAGGCGGTCGGGCACCATCACCGGCCCGACCTTTTCGGCGAACAGGCGCCGGACCTGCCAGGTCTCGGGCATGGCGAAGTCGAGGCGGCGGATGGCGAGATCGATACGCTCGCGCGCGAAATCGATCGAGCCGCCGCCGACCGAAAGATGCAGGGCGATCGCCGGATGGGCTGCCTGGAAGCCGCCCAGGCGCGGGATTAGCCAGCGCATCGCCACCGAGGGCTCGCAGGACAGCACCAGGGCATCGTCCTGCGTCGCCGCGGCGCGCAGGCCCTGAACGGTGGCGCGCAATTCGCCGAAGAAACGGTTCACCGTCAGGAACAACGTCTCGCCCGCCGCCGTCAGCTTGAGGCCGCGGCCGCTCTTTTCGAACAGCCGGAAGCCCAGATCATCCGAGAGTTTGGCGATGCGCCGGCTGACTGCGCCATGCGTCAGTGCCAGCGTGTCGGCGGCCAGGCGTACCGAGCCCAGCCGCGCCGTGGCCTCGAAGGCACGCAAATCATCGAGGGAGGGAATGACGGAGCGATCCATTGGTGATCTAGTATCACCGGTTCCGGCCAGAAACTATCGCTTTTTCCGGGCTCGATTTCCTCGATAATCAAGCCATGCAAACCATTCCCTCCGAAGACGCCGGCTTGGCCGGCAGACAGCAGCCGGATATCGGCTCGTCTGCAGCCTCCCCGCCGCTTGCCATCACCATGGGCGATACCGCCGGCATCGGGCCCGAGATCATCGCCAAGGCCTTTGCCGAGGGCTGCGGCCCCTGCATCGTCTATGGCAGCGCTGGCGTGATGGCCGATGCCGTGGCCCGCCTTGGCCTGGCATTGCGGGTTCGCAGCATCGCCGAGCCGGAGAAGGCCCGGTTCAGCCCTGATGTCATCGATGTCGTCGATGCCTGCGACATCCACGAATCTCCGCCGCTCGGCCGGATCAGCGCGGCTTGCGGCAAGGCTGCCTATGACGCGCTGCTGGCAGCCATCGGCGCCGCCAGAACGGGCACGGTGGCAGGCATCGTCACGGCCCCGATCAACAAGGAAGCGCTGGCGGCAGCGGGCCTGTCCTACCCAGGCCATACCGAGATCCTGGCCGCCCATGGCGGAGCCGCGCGGGTGGCGATGATGCTGGCCAATGACGAGATCCGGACAGTTCTCGTCACCATTCATACCGCGCTACGCCTTGCCATCGAACAGGCCGATTTCGCGGCCCAGATGGCGGCGATCCGCTTTGCGCATGAAGGCGGGCGGGCGCTCGGCATTCCGGCGCCACGCATCGCCGTCGCCGGCCTCAATCCCCATGCCGGCGAAGGCGGCCTGTTCGGCAGCGAGGAGATCGAGATCATCGCGCCGGCCATCGCGGCGGCACGCCGCGAGGGCATCGACGCCAGCGGCCCCTGGCCCGGCGACACCGTGTTTTTCCAGGCCCGGCGCGGCCGGTTCGACGTGGTGGTCGCCCAATATCACGACCAGGGGCTCATTCCGATCAAATATCTCGGGCTGGATCGGGGCGTTAACATCACACTGGGCTTGCCTTTCATCCGCACCAGCCCCGATCATGGCACGGCGTTCGACATCGCCGGACAGGGCATCGCGGATCCTGCAAGCCTCATGACCGCCATCGCCTATGCCCGGCGTCTCATTGCGGCCAAAGCCGATACTGAAAGAGAGAGGGTCTCCTGATGGGTCTTCGCTTCATCTTCATGCTCACCCGCAACGACCAGACTGTCGAGGATGCGGACATGCATCTTCAAACGGCACTGAAACTCGGGATCCGCCATATCGGCTTCAAGGATATCGGCTTGCCGATCGAGCGGCTCAAGGACCTCAGCCGGATGATCCGGGCGGGTGGTGCGACCTCCTATCTCGAAGTGGTCTCGCTCGATCGCGACAGCGAACTGGCCTCGGCCCAGGCCGCTGTCGAGATCGGTGTCGATATCCTGCTTGGCGGCACGCATGTCGAGGAGGTGTCGGCGATCGTCAGGGGCACCCGGATCCGCTACTGCCCCTTCCCCGGCCGCATCAGCGGCCATCCCAGCGTGCTCGAGGGCGGCATCGAGGAGATCGTTGCCAGCGCCCGCAGGATCGCGGCCCATGAAGGCGTGCACGGCCTCGACCTGTTGGCCTATCGCTCGAGGGAAGATGTGCCGGCGCTGATGCAGGCCGTGTGCGCCGCGGTGTCCAAGCCCGTCTACATGGCCGGATCGATCGAGACGCCCGGCCAGATCGCGGCGGTGAAGCAAGCCGGCGGCATGGGCTTCACCATCGGGACCGCCGCGCTCGACGGGCGCTATCCGGCCGAGAGCAAGGATGTGGCGGGCCAGCTTGCCGCCATCATGCGGGACGTGGCGGAGATCAACAACCATCTCTCCCCCTATCACAAGCAGAGCCTTACCTCAGCTTTCGGCGCCTTTGCCGACACCGCTTCGCCCCGGATTGCCGGGCGGATCAACGACATCGAGATCAAGCTCGCCAAGATCGAGGCCGAATCCGGCTGGCATTTCAACGCCAGGGAGGACGCCTTCCTGCTGGTGCACAAGGGCCGCCTGCTCATGCGCTTCCGCGACCGCGACGAAGTCGTCGAGGAGGGCGATTTCATCATCGTGCCGCACGGGGTCGAGCATTGTCCGGAGGCGCTGACCGCCGAATGCCAGATCGTGCTGATCGAGCCGCCTCGCAGCCACGCCTGAACGCTGCGCCGGACTGCAACGCTCAGTCCGCGCTCCCCTCCTCCGCTCGTCCCCTCGCCTCGACGATCGCGGACTGCAGGGTGAACAGGCGGTACAAGGTCAGCGCCGCCTTGTAGGGATCGCCATCGCAGTCGCGGATGATGCCGTCCAGGGCTGCCGCTTCCTCCGCGGTCGCCGGCACGACCTCGTCCGCAAAGAGCACTTTCGGATCTATCGCCATCCCTGCCTCCCATCCTCGACTCAGCGCGAAATTAGCCGGGAAGCCAGGCGTTGGCCAGCATTTTGTTCTTGAATTGTTCTTATTTGAAATTCCGCCGCGCCGGACGAAAAAGCCCGGCGGAGCCGGGCTCAGACTGCTGACAAACCAGTAGCGTTAGTCAGCAGTTTTTGATTCAGTGGGTCATGTTGAAGAAACCCGGCCC
>NZ_JBFNQD010000039.1:0-4393 GCF_040797145.1 Labrys neptuniae
TCTTCAACGACCCAGGATCGCACGGTCTCTCGCCCGCACCCATCCTGACACAGTCTAACTACACAGGGACCGCCGGCGTCCAGCCGGCTCTTGCAACCACTGTACTCGTCAAGAAAGAAGAGCCGGCTGGAAGCCAGCGGTCCCAGAAAACCGGCGCTGCGCCTATCGCTTGTTCGGTCTTGATACCGTTGGACTCACCCCCCGATCTCCTCCTTGCGCCTGGCGATATAAGCACCCACTGCCTCACGCACGGCCGGATCGAGGGGCGGAGGGACATAGGCATCGCGCGTCTTCTTCCAGACATCCAGTGCCCGGTCGGTCGCGGTGCGCTCGCCGGCATCGCGCCAGTTTTCGAAATTGGACCAGTCGGAGAGCACCGGGCGATAGAAGGCGTTCTCGTAGCGGGCGAGCGTATGGGGGGAGCCGAAGAAATGCCCGCCCGGCGCCACGCCCCGGATCGCATCGAGGGCGATCTCGTCGTCGCCGAACTCGATGGGCTTGAGGATCTCGGCCCAGCCCCGCAGCAATTCGGCATCGATCACGATCTTTTCCAGGCTCGCCGACAGCCCGCCTTCGAGCCAGCCGGCCGCATGGTTGATCAGGTGGCTGTGGCTCATGATCGCTGCCCACAGCGAGAAGCTGGTCTCCCAGGTCGCCTGCGCATCCGGCGCCGGACTGGCATTGACGGCACTGGTGCGCACCGGCACGCCAAGGCGACGGCCGAGCTGGGCGGTCGCCAGGGCCGCGTTGACATATTCGGGCGTGCCGAAGGCGGGAGACCCCGTCTTCATGTCGACATTGGAGGTGAAGCCGCCCATCACACAGGGCGCGCCGGGCCTCAGCATCTGGCAGAGCGCGATGATCGAGAGGGCTTCGGCCGTCTGCTGCACCAAAGCGCCGGCCAGGGTCACCGGCGCCATCGCCCCCATCAGCGTAAAGGGGGTGATCACCACGCATTGGCCGTGCTCGGCCATGATCATGATGCTGTCGAGGATGTCCTCGTCGACCACGCGGGGCGAATTGACGTTGGTCACCGTCATCAGGGTCGGACGTTCGGCTAGGGCCTCGATGCTGCAGCCATGCTCGATCGCCGAAAGCGCCAGGGCATCGCGCGCCTGCACGCCGCCGACGCCGCGCGCCGCCCAGACCAGATCCGACAATTCGATATGGGCGCGGTACATCTCCAGATGCCGCACGGGGACGGCGATGTCGACCGGCTCCACCACCACGCCGCCCTGCCAGTGCAGGAGGCCAAGGCCGTTGGTGATCTTGAGGATGTCGCGAAAGGCCTCGAGATCGCCATAGCGCCGGCCGCGCTCGAGATCACGAATATTGGGTGCGCCGTTGACCGGGCCGAAATTGACAACATTGCCGCCGACATGCAGGTCCCGCTCGGGATTGCGCGCATGCAGCACGAAGCGGCTGGGCGCCTTGGCCAGCATGGCCTCGACGATGTCGCGCCCCAAGCGCACCATCTGCGTCGCCTCATCCACCAGGGCACCATGGGCGGCATAGGCCTGGCGCGCTCGCGGGCTGAGGATCTTCATGCCGTCGGTTTCGAGCAGGGCATAGGCGGCATCGAGGATGCGCTCGACCTGCTCGGGCGAGAGGATGTCGACCGGCGCGAAGCGATTGGCCAGCCGCGGCATCGGCGGGGTGGCCGCCCCGGTGTTGCGGCTGCCGCGCTCGCGGCGGCCGGCACGGCCGTGCTCGGACCCGGTGTTTTCCCGGCTCATCCGCGCAGCCTCCCGCCATTGGGATCGTGCAGGGGCGCCGCCCGCAGGATAGCGGGACGGTCCTCACCGAAAATGTCGATGGCGAAAGCGGCACCGTCCTCGTGATACTCGCTCTTGACATAGCCGATGGCGAGGCTCTTGCCGACATAATGGCCATAGCCACCCGAGGTGACGTGGCCGACGACCGTGCCGTCCTTGAGGATCGGCTCATAGCCGATCACTTCCGTATCCGTGTCGACCTCCAGGACGGCAAGGCGGCGCCTGGGGCCGCGCTCGCGTTCCGCCAAAGCGGCGTCGCGGCCGGTGAAGCCTTCCTTCCTGAAGTCGATGAAGAGATCGAGCCCGGTTTCGGCCGGCGTGTAGTCGGGCCGAAAATCCTTGTTGAAAGAGCCATAGCCCTTTTCGAGGCGCAGGGAAGAGAGCGCCCTGCCTCCGAACAGTCTGAGCCCGAGGTCGGCGCCCGCTTCGACGATCTCGTCATAGAGCGTGGCCTGGAAGTCCGGCGTGGTCCAAACTTCGTAGCCGAGCTCGCCGGTGAAGCCGGCGCGCGAGAAGATCACCGGGGACATGCCGACGGCCGTCTCCTTGACCGCAAAGAGCTTGAAGGCGTCGGGCGAAAGATCCTCGCGCACAAGGCGCTGCATCAGCGTGCGAGCGTTCGGCCCGGCGATGGAAAAACCGGTCAGGGTCGAGGCAGCGGAACGCACATGCACGTTTTCGGGCGGTTTTTGCTGCCAGAACCAGCGCATATGATAGGCCTCGGCGAAGCCCGAGCCGATCAGCAGATAGCGGTCCATCGCGAGGCAGGCGATGGAGAGGTCGCCGACGATGCGTCCCTCAGGGTTGAGCATCGGCGCGATTGCCATGCGGCCCGGCCGGGGCAGTTTGCAGGCGAGCAGCTTGTCGAGCCAGGCGCGTGCGCCGGCACCGGTGATCTCGTATTTGCCGTAGTTGGAGGTCTCGTAGAGGCCGACGGCCTCGCGCACCGCCAGGCACTCGGCCCTGACATGCGGAAAGGCGTTGGAGCGGCGATAGGTCGGATTCTCGGTGGGCTCGACGCCCGGGGGCGCGAACCAGAGCGCGTGTTCCAGGCCGAAATTGGCGCCGAACACGGCGCCGGCCTTTTTCAGCCGGCCATAGATCGGGGTGCGGCGCAGCGGGCGCGCATCCGGCAATTCCTCATTGGGAAAGGCGAGGCGGAAACGGCGGCGATAATTCTCGATCACCTTGGCCTTGGTGTAGCGTGGCGTGGCGAACACGCCGAAACGCGCGACGTCCATGGCCATGATATCGGCGCCCGGATCGCCCTCGGCCATCCAGCGTGACAAAGTGAGGCCGATGCCGCCGCCCTGGCTGAAGCCCGCCATCACGGCGCAGGCGACCCAGAAATTCGGCAGGCCCTTGACCGGACCGACCAGCGGATTGCCGTCGGGGGCGAAGGTGAAGGGGCCGTTGATCGACTTCTTGATGCCAGCGCGCCCGACCGCCGGGAAATGCTCGAAGCCGACTTCGAGCTCGGGAGCGATACGGTCGAAATTGTCGGGCAGCAGCTGAGTAGCGAAATCGTCAGGCGTCTTGTCGACCGACCAGGGCGTGCAGTTGTGCTCATAGGTGCCGAGCAGCGCGCCCTTGCCCTCCTGGCGCACATAGATCTCGCCGGAGAAATCGGTGGTGTTGATGATCTCCTTGTCCAACTCTTCCAGCTCGGGGATGGCCTCGGTGACGATGTAATGATGCTCCATCGCCAGCACCGGCAGCTCGATGCCGACCATGCGCCCGACCTCGCGGGCCCACAGGCCGCCGGCATTGACGACATGCTCGGCATGGATGGAGCCCTTGTCGGTGGCAACGTCCCAGGAACCGTCGGGGCGCTGGCTGAGGCCGGTGACACGGGTGAAGCGATGGATCTCGGCGCCGAGCTTGCGGGCCGCGGCGGCATAGGCGTGGGTGGTGCCCCAGGGATCGACATGGCCACCATCCGAACGCCAGAGCGCGCCGGTGAAGTATTTCTCCTCGATCAGCACGTTGCGGCGCTTGGCCTCGGCCACCGGGATGATCTCGGTTTCCATGTCGAGATAGCGGGCCCGGCTGGCCACCAGGCGCAGATAGTCCATCTCGCCCTCATTGGCGGCGAGCATCAGGCCGCCATTGGCATGGATGCCGCAGGACTGGCCCGTCAGCGCCTCCAGCTCGCGATAGAGGTCGATCGTGTATTTCTGCAGCTTGGAGACGTTGGCGTCGCCATTGAAGGTGTGCATGCCGCCGGCGGCGTGCCAGGTCGAGCCCGAGGTCAGCTCGTTCTTCTCGATGAGGGCGACGTCCGTCCAGCCGATCTTGGCCAAGTGATAGAGGATGGAACATCCCACCACGCCACCGCCGATCACCACGGCACGCACTTCGCTCTTCATTCCCGGGACCCTTTCAAAGCAGGAGTCCCTGATACACGACATCAGCCCGCTTCGCGACGATGGTAGGGAAAACGCATCGATGACAAAACAAACATGACGAGAGTGAACTTATCGGGTTTTATGGATCAAAAGTTAGAAAAATAAACAATTGATGGATAAGAAAACAGATTGATCCTGGCAACTGTAGTTGAGCGAGTGTCATGCCTTGAAGGTGACCTGATCTCGCACGATGGCATTGAGAGTGACGAG
>NZ_JBFNQD010000040.1:0-1200 GCF_040797145.1 Labrys neptuniae
GAGGAGTTCAAACAGGCCGAGACATCGGCCGGCTACGCCAAGCCGATGTCGGCGGAGTACCAGGCCAAGCAGGCCGCCCTGGTGGCCGAGCACATCAAGAAGCAGGACATCGTCATCACCACCGCCCTGATCCCCGGCCGGCCCGCCCCGCGCCTGGTCTCGGCCGAGATGGTGGACAGCCTCAAGCCCGGCTCCGTGCTGGTGGACCTGGCGGTGGAGCGCGGCGGCAATGTCGAGGGCGCCCGCCCCGGCGAGGTCGTGGTCACGCCGGGCGGGGTCAAGATCATCGGCCATCTCAACGTACCCGGCCGCCTGGCCGCCTCCGCCTCCTCGCTCTATGCCCGCAACCTCTTCGCCTTCGTCGAGACGCTGGTCGACAAGAAGGAAAAGACGCTGGCGCCCAATTGGGAGGACGAGCTGGTCAAGGCCACCCTGCTCACCAAGGACGGGGCGGTGGTGCATCCTTCCTTCCAGCCCCAGCCGGCCTGACGATCGGGGGGCGGGTCTTCTCAGCTCCATCGAGAGATGGAGCGGGACCCGCCTGGAGCCGAACGCCTTCCAGAAGAAGGCGGGTCTTCAGCTCCATCGAGAGGATGGAGCGGGACCTGCCCCCAATCAGATCCATCCCATCGAGGGAGACCGACATGGCCGACACGCCCCAAGAGCTTCTCGACAAGGCCCAGGCCGCGGCGCAGGCTGCCGGCGAGGCCGCCAGACACGCCCAGGACTATGCCGACCAGCTCGCCGCCACGCTGGGGGGCGTGGCCCATGCCGCCACCGGCGGGGCGATCGATCCCTTCGTCTTCCGCTTCGCCATCTTCGTGCTCGCCATCTTCGTGGGCTATTACGTGGTGTGGTCGGTCACCCCGGCCCTGCATACCCCGCTGATGTCGGTGACCAACGCCATCTCCTCGGTGATCGTGGTGGGCGCCCTGCTCTCGGTCGGCGTCGCCTTGGCCGGGGACGAGAGCGGGCCCTGGTGGGCCCGCGGCTTCGGCTTCCTGGCTTTGGTGCTGGCCTCCATCAACATCTTCGGCGGCTTCCTGGTCACCGAGCGCATGCTGGCCATGTACAAGCCCAAGGACAAGACCGCCGACAAGACCAAGAAGACCGGGGCCTCTTCGGCCGCCGGCGCCGGCCAGTGAGGAAGCGTCCATGTCCGTGAATCTCACCCAGTTCCTCTATCTCGTCGCCGGCGTC
>NZ_JBFNQD010000040.1:1298-2387 GCF_040797145.1 Labrys neptuniae
GCTGGTGGTCGCAGGCCTGGCCGTCGGCGGCGGGCTCGGCGCCGTGGTGGCCAGGCGCGTGGCGATGACGGCGATGCCGCAATTGGTGGCCGCCTTCCATTCGGGCGTGGGCCTGGCCGCGGTGTTCGTGGCCGCCGGCGCCCTCTATGCCCCCGCCGCCTTCGGCATCGCCCATGGCGGGGAGATCGAAGCGCAGTCGCTGGTGGAGATGTCGCTGGGCGTGGCCATCGGCGCCATCACCTTCACCGGCTCGGTGATCGCCTTCGCCAAGCTCAACGGCAACATGTCCGGCGCACCGATCCTGCTGCCGAGCCGGCATGTCATCAATGCCGCCCTGGCCGCGCTGCTGGTCGCCCTGATCATCGCCTTCGTGCTCTCGGCCAGCCACACCCTGTTCTGGCTGATCGTCATCGCCTCGCTGGTGCTGGGCGGGCTGATCATCATCCCGATCGGCGGGGCCGACATGCCGGTGGTGGTCTCGATGCTCAACTCCTATTCGGGCTGGGCGGCGGCCGGCATCGGCTTCACCCTGGGCAACCTTGCCTTGATCATCACCGGGGCGCTGGTGGGCTCGTCCGGTGCCATCCTGTCCTACATCATGTGCAAGGGCATGAACCGCTCCTTCATCTCGGTGATCCTGGGCGGCTTCGGCGGGGATGCGGCGGCGGCAAGCGGCGGCAAGGGCCCGGAGACGCGCCCGGTCAAGCAGGGCTCGGCCGACGATGCCGCCTTCATCATGAAGAATGCCGGCAAGGTCATCATCGTGCCCGGCTACGGCATGGCGGTGGCGCAGGCCCAGCATGCCCTGCGCGAGATGGCCGACCAGCTCAAGGAAGAGGGCGTCGACGTCTCCTATGCCATCCACCCCGTCGCCGGCCGCATGCCCGGCCACATGAACGTGCTGCTGGCCGAGGCCAACGTGCCCTATGACGAGGTGTTCGAGCTCGAGGACATCAATGCCGAGTTCGCCCAGGCCGACGTCGCCTTCGTCATCGGCGCCAACGACGTCACCAACCCCGCCGCCAAGACCGACCCGGCCTCGCCCATCTTCGGCATGCCCATCCTCGATGTCGAGAAGGCCAAGACCGT
>NZ_JBFNQD010000041.1:0-1518 GCF_040797145.1 Labrys neptuniae
CAGACCGCTGACAAACCCCGCCATTTTTGGCGGGGTTATTTTATGTGCCTGCTGCAAAGGTTTGAGTTATCGACTTTTTTGAGAAAGAGCCCTTTCAGGCTGGTGCTGACCTGTAAGCGGGAGCCAGCAGAGTGGCGATGCGCTTGATGTTCTGGGCGACAGCGGCCAGGAGGCATTGGCAGGCCACGCGTGTGAGACTTCGGAAGCGGGCATAGCGGTGGCCGTGCAACTGTTTGGCATCGGCGAAGGAACGCTCCACCGTCTCCTTTCGTCGTTTGTAGATCAGCTTGCCATAGGGCGTGAGGCGGTTTGCATCGGTGCGCTCGCGCGCTTCGTGCCAGACGTGCCGGGTGATGACGCGTCGGTTGTCGGCGGAGCGGGTGCATGAAGCCAGCAACGGGCAGGTGCGGCAGATGGCCGGATCGGAAGCGTACTGGCGATAGCCGTCGCGGTCTGTGGTGGCATAGGCCAGCAACTGCCCCTGCGGGCAACGATAGCCGTCCCGTTCCTCCTCATAGATGAACTGGCTCTTGCGCATCATGCCAGGCTTGGGCGGGTTGGGGGTACGATAGCCGGTCACACCCAGGATGGCTCGATCCTCCAATCCCTTGGCGATGCCAGCACTGGCATAGCCCGCATCCAGCCCTACCGCCTTCACCGGCAAGGCAAAGCGCTCGCGCTGGCGGTCGAGCCGGCCCAGATAGACGATGCTGTCATGCACATTGCCGGGTGAGGCAAAGGTATCGGTGATGATGCCGACCTTGCCGTCCACCGTGCGGTGATCGAGATAGAAGAAGCCTTTGGGCTTGCCATCGCGCACCATGTAGCCGCTGTCCGGATCCACCCGCGAGACCTTGGTCTGCTTCACCTCGGGCTCACGTTCGCGCACCGGCAGGGGGGCCTGGCCATGCGCCGCCCGCTCCGCCTCGACAGCCGCGTCCAGGGCTTGCCAGTAATCGGCTCGTGACTTGGCAACCTGGGCTAGGTCGAACTTCTTGGCGTTGGCATTCGCCTTCAGATGGGTGGAGTCCGTGTACAGCACCTTGCCATCCACAAGCCCATGTCCGATCGCCTGCTCCACGATGGCATCGAAGATGGCCTGAGCCACATCCGTGTCGTTGTAGCGCCGGCGCCGGTTCTGCGACAACGTCGAGGCGTCGAACACCGGCGCCATCAGCTTGAGCCCCAGAAACCAGCGATAGGCCACGTTCACTTCGATCTCGCGCACCAACTGGCGCTCCGAGCGGATGCCGAACAGGTAGCCGATGAACAACGCCTTGAACATCAAGGTCGGGTCCAGCGGAGGACGGCCATTGTCCGCACAGTAAAGCCCCGACACGCGATCATGGATGAAGGAAAAGTCGATCACCGCGTCGATCTTGCGCAGCAGATGATCCTTGGGAACAAGCGCATCGAGCGTAACCATCTCGATCGCCGTCTGCTCGGGGCCGGGTTTCTTCAACATGACCCACTGAATCAAAAACTGCTGACTAACGCTACTGGTTTGTCAGCAGTCTG
>NZ_JBFNQD010000042.1:0-1438 GCF_040797145.1 Labrys neptuniae
AAGAACGCGTGAAGGAGGAAACCGGCTTGAGTTCCACATCGATCGGCACGGCTGCCCCAGCTTTGCAGCGCCCTGAAGACGAGAATCTGGGCATCGGCGCCAACCTGGCCTATGGCCTGCAGCACGTCCTGACCATGTATGGCGGCATCGTTGCCGTGCCGCTGATCGTCGGCCAGGCGGCCGGGCTGGCGCCCGAGGAGGTCGGCATGCTGATCACCGCCTCGCTGTTCGCGGGGGGCCTTGCCACCATCCTGCAGACCCTGGGCCTGCCCCTGTTCGGCTGCCGCCTGCCTTTGGTGCAGGGCGTCTCCTTTGCCGGCGTCGCCACCATGGTGGCCATCGTCGTCAGCCCCACCGGCGGCGGCCTGCCGGCCGTGCTCGGCGCGGTCATGGCCGCCTCCCTGCTCGGGCTTCTGATCACCCCGGTCTTCTCCAAGATCACCCAGTTCTTCCCGCCCCTGGTCACCGGCATCGTCATCACCACCATCGGCCTCACCCTGATGCCGGTGGCGGCACGCTGGGCCATGGGCGGCAATCCCAAGGCCCCCGATTTCGGCAGCATGCCCAATATCGCGCTCGCCGGTGCCACGCTCGGCATCGTGCTGCTCCTGAGCAAGCTCGGCAACGCGGCGATCTCCCGCCTGTCGATCCTGCTCGCCATGGTGATCGGCACCGCCATCGCCATGGCCTTCGGCATGACCGATTTCTCCAAGGTCGCCAGCGGCCCCACCGCGGCCCTGCCCAGCCTGTTCCATTTCGGCTGGCCGACCTTCCAGATCGCCGCCGTCGTCTCGATGTTCATCGTCATCATCGTCACCCTGGTGGAAACCTCGGCCGACATCCTGGCCGTCGGCGAGATCATCGGCACCAAGGTCGACTCGCGCCGCCTCGGCGACGGCCTGCGCGCCGACATGCTCTCCTCGACCCTGGCACCGATCTTCGGCTCCTTCACCCAGAGCGCCTTTGCCCAGAATGTCGGCCTGATCGCCGTCACCGGCATCAAGAGCCGCTTCGTGGTCGCCACCGCCGGCCTCATCCTGGTGACGCTCGGCCTGCTGCCGGTGATGGGGCGGGTGATCGCCGCCGTGCCGCCCGCGGTGCTGGGCGGGGCCGGCATCGTGCTGTTCGGCACCGTGGCGGCCAGCGGCATCCGCTCGCTGTCCAAGGTCGACTACACCAACAACATGAACCTCATCATCGTGGCGACCTCGATCGGCTTCGGCATGATCCCGATCGCCGCGCCCCAGTTCTACGAGCACTTCCCGTCCTGGTTCGTCACCATCTTCCATTCCGGCATCAGCTCGGCCGCGCTGATGGCGATCACGCTGAACCTGGTGTTCAACCATTTCAGGGCCGGCAATTCCGACCAGCAATCGGTGTTCGTCGCCGGCATGGAGCGCACTCTGCGCTACCAGGACATCTCGATGCTGCATGAGGG
>NZ_JBFNQD010000043.1:0-1429 GCF_040797145.1 Labrys neptuniae
CTAGCACTACTTTGGCAGATTCAAGGAGACGCTCCGCTGAAGCGGATGCGGCAGTTGGGACATCGATGGAAGGATTTGATCGGGTATAGTGCTTTGATGACAGCGCGCCTGATGGCTGGGAGGGTTGGTTGGGGCGGTCCTTCCCTCGTTCGTTTTTTTCCCCGCGTCCTCTTGCTGTTGCAGACGCCGATGCTGCAGGAAGGCGTAGGCGATCATAGTCATGAGGGCGTGGCGGTGCAGGCCCTGCCAGGATCGTCCTTCAAAATGATCGAGACCGAGTTCTTCCTTCATCTGCTGATGAGCCTGTTCGCACACCCACCGCGCCTTGATGGCGCCCGCCAGGGCCTTGAGAGGCGTTTCGAGGGGTAGATTGGACAGGTAATATTTGCGCTCCCCTGAGGAGCGCCATTCCCCGACCAGCCAAGCCTCTTCGCCCGGCATATGTTGTTGTCCCTTGTCGAGGATGCGCTGGGGGTTGGCATCGGCGACGCGCACGCGCAAGGCGGCGAAGCGGGCCGCCAGAGGCGCTTTCGTACCGCGCCGCCAGTTTACCCTCTTCCAATTCGTCTGCAGCAAAGCCTCCTCGGCTGCGATCGAGAGCGTATCGGGGATGGGATGCTTGCGCGGCCGACCTTGGCCCGCGACCGGGAAGATCAAGGAGACATCGGCCGGATAGACCTTCTGGTGTTTGGGAATGCCGACGGCCCAACTGAGCCCGCGGGCGCTCAGGCCCTGGCGGAAGGGAGCCGACAGTCCATAGCCGGCATCGGCAAGCACGGTGCCGAACCGCAGGCCCGCTGCGATCAGTCGGTCGACCTCATCCAGCGCTATCTCGGGCTTGGTGCGGGCGATGCGGTTGGGTTCGGGAACGCCGGCCCTGGCCATCCGTTCCAGGTCACTGGTCCAACTCTCTGGCAGAAACAGCCGCAGACCGACTGGAACGGGAACCTCCTCGCGAGCTAAGGTCAGCGAGACCAGAGTCTGGCAATTGGCACGCTTGCCGAGCATCGAAGCATATTGCGGCGCCACCCCGACCGAATGCTCGCCCTTCTTCGGCAGGCTGGTGTCGTCGATCACCAGAAAGGCATCGCTCCCGCCCACCAGGCGGTCGCCCTGCACCGCCAGTTCTGCCTCCAGCGGCGCGCTATCCCACATCCCATCCGAGATAAAATGATGCAGCCGGTCGTACTGTGCCAGCGCCAGGCGTTCCGCCATCGGCTCCATGCTTTTGCGTTCACCCGGGCCGATCAAGCCGGAAATGTAGAGCGGGCACATCTGGCGACGCCTCTTATGCCCCAGCTCTTCAACGAACGGCTTTAGCCACTCCGTCAGCGTAACATCCGCCTCTGCCATCGCTCGGGACCCTCCTCAAGCGATCAGCATTGATCAGATAACTTAACAAGCACTTAATCTGCCAAAGTAGTGCTAG
>NZ_JBFNQD010000044.1:0-1240 GCF_040797145.1 Labrys neptuniae
CCATCTGAGGTGACGGAGGAGGCGGTGGCGGCGGACCTGTGATGAGTTTGTCGATACGGCGTCGATGCATGAGATTGGCGCGAACCAATCTGGCGAAAGCGAGGGGGCTTTGGACGGCCTTTTGAGCAGCCTGTGCTAGGCGCAGGAGCAGGAAGGCGATGAGGGCGACGGCGATCTGGATGCGCACGGCGTTCTCGCTGGTGCCGAGAAAGTGGCGGATCTTCAGGGTTTGCTTGACCCATCGAAAGAACAGCTCGATAGCCCAGCGCCGTTTGTAGAGGTCGGCGATCTCCTGGGCGCTGGTGTCAAGATCGTTGGACAGGATGCGCAGCACCTTGCCTGTCGGGGTCTTGAGGCGGATCTCGCGGACAGGGGCCTGGAACGGGTTCTTGCGGCTCTTGGCCTGGCGTGACGGCAGGAGGCCGATGCGGTCGGACAGGATGGCACCATCCTCCTCCGGCACAGCCAGTTCGGCCGTGACGGTCAGGCGCGTACGGGTCTTGAAGCGCGTGACGATGCGACAGCCGGCCCGGTCCATCTGAGCCCACCAGCTATAATCATAATAACCCAGATCGAACACATAGGTGGCGCCGGCCTCGATCGGCATGGCCTGGGCCGGGGTGATGTCATTGACGTTGGCCGCCGTCACGGCCGCATAGATTGGCCGGTCGGCATCGGGATCATAGACCACATGGACCTTGGCGCCGCAGGTCTTTGCCGAAAAGCGCGCCCATTGGCTGCCCAGCCCGCTGAGCCGGATCCCGGTGGAATCGATCAGATAGACGGCATCGCCCACCGCCCGACGCAGGCCCCGCTGGGCCTGGGCCACCATCTGGGCGAACAGTTCGCTGAACACCGCGCTCGGCCGAGTGCTGTTGGCATCGGCCAAAGTGGATCGTGGCACCGTCACCCCGCCGACATGGTAGAGACGGTCGGCGTGGCTCCTGAGCCCGCACTCGACGTCGCGCAGACTGACCGCGCCAGCCAACTGCCCGTACAGCAGCGCCAGAAACTGGCTCTTGGTCGACAGACGGCGGATCCGATGATCGGCCTTGTGCGCAACCACAAGCCGATCGAACTTCGCCCACGGAACTCGCTTCACCAGATCGTGGAAAACGCTATTGTGGTGCCGCACGGTGTTGCTCAACTCTCGTGTCCAGGTGACGCGCCAACGTCCTGAACACGAGTAGAATCAACACCGTGCGCCTTGTCCACTAAATCTAAACCGGACAGCCGTGGG
>NZ_JBFNQD010000045.1:0-1239 GCF_040797145.1 Labrys neptuniae
TGGCCTGCTGCCGGTTTCGTGGACATCGAGATAAGGTGTTTGACGGAACTGGAGAGTGGGAATGCAACGAAGGAAATTCAGTCGCGAGTTCAAGCTTGAGGCGGTGAGATTGGTGAAGGATCGGGGCGTTGCGGTGGCCCAGGCTGCCCGCGACCTCGATGTCCACGAGAATGTGCTGCGCAAATGGGTGCGCGATTTATCGGCCGATCCGCTGCGTGCGTTTCCCGGTCATGGGCAGATGAAGCCGGAGCAGCAGGAGATTGACCGGCTGCGCAAGGAAGTGGCGAAGCTGAAGGCGGAGCGCGACATCCTAAAAAAGGCCGCAGCCTACTTCGCGAGGGAAGTGACATGAGGTTCGCTTTCATCGCGAGGCACCGGAACATCTGGCCGGTGGCGTGGCTGTGCGAGGCTCTGGATGTGTCCCGCTCAGGCTTCCATGCCTGGCTTAATCGTAGTCCCAGCGCTCGTTCCCGGCACGACGAGATTCTCGTTGCCAGGATCGATCGAAGCTTCAAGAGCAGCGACCGCACCTACGGCGCCCGGCGTGTTTGGCATGATGTGCTGGCGGAGGGGCTCTCCTGCGGCCTGCATCGCATTGAGCGGCTCATGCGGGAGAACGGGCTACGTGCCCGGCCGCGCCGCCGTGGGTTGCCGAAGGATACCGGCGAGCGAGCGGCAGTGTCGGACAACCTCCTTGATCGCGCCTTTGAGGCTTCGGCCCCGAACCAGAAGTGGATTGCCGATTTCACCTACATCTGGACCGCCGAAGGATGGCTCTACGTTGCCGCCGTCGTCGACCTGTTCTCGCGGCGTGTCGTCGGCTGGGCGATGAAGGCGGAGATGACGGCGCAGCTCGTCACTGACGCCCTGATCATGGCGATCTGGAGGAGAGGCAAGCCCGACAGCCTGCTGCACCATTCCGACCAGGGATCGCAATACACCAGCGAGCAGTTCCAGCGCCTGATGGCCGATCACGGCATCACCTGCTCAATGAGCCGGTCGGGCAACGTCTGGGACAATGCTGCGATGGAAAGCTTCTTCTCGTCGCTGAAAACCGAGCGCACGGCCCGCAAGATCTACAGGGCGAGGGATGACGCCAGGGCGGACGTGTTCGATTACATCGAGCGCTTCTACAACCCTCGGCGACGGCACTCGACATTGGGATATATGAGCCCTGTCGAGTTCGAGGAGAAAGCTATGTTAGCTTAACCTGGTGTCCGAAAAACCGGCAGCAGGCCA